>NZ_JBZAJB010000002.1:0-901370 GCF_058215755.1 Nocardioides sp. Z50_6
CCCCATCGGCATCTTCCGCGCCGTCGAACGCCCCACCTACGACGACCAGGCCCGCGAACAGCTCACCCTCGCCGGCGGCTCCTCGGCCCAGGAGGACCCGAAGGCCCGGCTCGCCTCGCTGATCGGCGGCGGCGACACCTGGACCGTGGTCTGAGCAGACTCCGCACGTCAACAGCACGAGAGCCCCACGCCGATGGCGTGGGGCTCTCGGGCTGTTCAGGGCAGGCGCGTCAGCGGTTCTTCAGGATGACGCCGATGCGGGTGCTCCGCGAGCGGGCGTAGCCGTCCTGGGCGTTGATCTGGATGCGGTAGAGCCACTTGCCCTTCGTCCGCGGGGCGTAGATCCGCGTCTTCAGGACGCCGAGATCGTTGGTCTTGACCTTCTTGACCTTCTTCCACCGGCACTTGCCGCAGGTCTTGCGCTGGATGACCGCCTTGCCACCGATCAGGTCCTGCACGGTGGCCGTGAGCTGGAAGGACCGCCAGTTCTTCTGCGTCGTCTGCCACTCGATCGTCCGGACCGGACGGTCGTCGGCGTGGGCCGGGACGGTGCCGAGCAGAGTGGCCCCCAGCAGCGTGGCGGTCAGGGTGGCGATGAGTGCGCGGAAGATCCGCATGTGTGTGTACCCCCGGTGTGGCGTGTGGACGGAGTGTTGGTCCGCTCATCCTAGGACGGGGACCCTCATGGGGGTGTCGATACCCGGCGAGGACCCGGCGCCTAGGCTGGGCCGGTGAGCAGGACGGGGGCTGGTCTGGGGTTCGGCCTGGCGGCCTACGTGATCTGGGGCGCCTTCCCCCTCTACTGGCCGCTCCTCGAGCCGGCGGGGGCGCTGGAGATCCTGGCCCACCGGGTCCTGTGGTCCGCGGTGTGCATGGTCCTGGTGGTGCTGCTGCTCGGCCGCGGCCGCCAGCTGCGCGCGCTGGTCGCCGACCGGCGTACCGTCGCGCTGCTCGGCTTCGCGGCCGCGGTGATCAGCGTCAACTGGGGCGGCTACATCTGGGGCGTCAACCACGGGCGCGTGGTGGAGGCCTCGCTGGGCTACTTCATCAACCCGCTGGTCACGGTGCTGCTGGGGGTCCTCCTCCTCGGCGAGCGGCTACGGGGCCGGCAGTGGCTCGCCCTGGGCGTCGCCGCGCTCGCCGTCGTGGTCCTCACCGTCGACTACGGGCGGCCCCCGTGGCTCGCGCTGCTGCTGGCCTTCAGCTTCGGCACCTACGGCCTGGCCAAGAAGAAGGCCGACGCCGGGGCGATCGAGTCGCTCACCGTCGAGACCGTGCTGCTGGCCCCGATCGCCGGGGCGTACGTCGGCTGGCTGACCCTGAGCGGCTCGGCCCAGTTCGGGTCCCACGGCGCCGGCCAGGCGCTCCTCTTCGTCACCAGCGGGATCGTGACCGCCGTCCCGCTGGTGCTCTTCGGGGCCGCCGCGACCCGGGTCAGCCTCGTCGGCCTGGGCCTGCTGCAGTACCTCACGCCGATCCTGCAGTTCGCCCTCGGGGTGCTGTGGTTCGGCGAGGAGATGCCGGCCGGCCGCTGGGTCGGCTTCGGCCTGGTCTGGCTCGCCCTGGTGCTGCTGAGCGCGGAGATGATCTCGCACCGCCGCCAGCTCGCCCGGACCGTCGCCGCGGGACCGGCCCACTGACCCTCCCCGCGCGTGGGGAGGTCGCCTACGGCCGTTCAGGCCGAGCGGACGGCGACCACGTCGGCGAAGGCCTCGAGCGCCTGTCGCGCCGGCCCCTCGGGCAGCACGGAGAGCAGCGCCTTGGCCTCGCCGGCCTGCTTCTCGACGTAGGCACGGGCCTGGGCCATCGCGGGGTTGCGGCGCAGCAGGTCGAGGGTCTCGGCGTGCAGCGCGTCGTCGCTGAGGTCCTGGCCGAGCAGCTCGCGCAGCCGCGCGTCGGCGGGGTCCTCCGAGCGCAGGGCCAGGAGGACGGGCAGGGTGAGCACCCCCTCGCGCAGGTCGGTGCCCGGGGTCTTGCCCGACTCGTAGGACTCCGAGGCGATGTCGAGGATGTCGTCGGAGAGCTGGAAGGCCGAGCCCACCAGCTCGCCGTAGGACGTCAGCGCGGCGACCACCTCGTCGGAGGCGCCACCGAACATCGCGCCGTAGCGGGCGGAGGTGGCGATCAGCGAGCCGGTCTTGCCGGCCACCACCTCGAGGTAGTGGTCGAGCGGGTCGGCGCCCGGCGCGGCGCTGACCGTCTCCAGCACCTGCCCCTGGACCAGCCGGGAGAAGGTCTGCGCCTGGATGCGCACGGCGTCCGCGCCCAGGTCGGCGGTCAGCTCCGAGGACCGGGAGAACAGGAAGTCGCCGATCAGGATCGCCACGTGGTTGTCCCAGCGGGCGTTGGCCGAGTCGGCCCCGCGCCGCAGGTCGGCCTCGTCCATCACGTCGTCGTGGTAGAGCGAGGCGAGGTGGGTCAGCTCGACGACGCAGGCCGCGGTGAGCACCTCGGGCGCCCACGGCCGGGGACCGGTCTCGGCCGCCAGCAGGACCAGGAGCGGCCGGAACCTCTTGCCCCCCGCGGAGAGCAGGTGGCCGGCGGCCTGGGTCACGAAGTCGGCGCTGCCGCGCACGTGCCCGGCGAGCGCGACCTCGACCTCGGCGAGCCGCTCCCTCAGCCGTGCCGCCAGCTCGTCGTCGACGACGGGCAGGGCGAGTGCGGGGGTGGCTTCAGTGGTCACCTGATGAATTCTCCCGCACTGGCCACCAGGTCGAGCAGGGGGCCCGGCACGACGCCCAGCACGAGGGTCGCCGCGGCACCCACCGCGATGGCGGAGGCGGTCAGCACCGACGGGGTGACGACCGACGGACCGTCGCCCACCGGCTCACGGAAGTACATCAGCACGATCACGCGCACGTAGATGTAGACCGCGACCGCGCTGGTCAGCACCGCGGCGATCACCACCGGCCAGGCACCGGCAGCCAGGGCGACGGAGAAGACCGCCCACTTGCCGATGAAGCCCGAGGTCAGCGGGATGCCCGCCATCGCCAGCAGGAAGAAGGCGAAGACGGCCGCCACGAAGGGAGCCTCCTTGCCCAGCCCGGTCCACCGGCTCAGGTGCGTGGTCTCGCCACCGGAGTCGCGGACCAGGCTCACCACGGCGAAGGCGCCGAGGGTCATCAGCCCGTAGGTGGTGAGGTAGAAGAGCACCGCCTGGAGAGAGGTGATCTCCCCCGGCGACAGGTCGGTGGACGCCTGCAGGCCGAGCACGCCGGTGAGGATGAACCCGGTGTGGGCGACCGAGGAGTAGGCCAGGAGGCGCTTCACGTCGTTCTGGGTCAGCGCCAGGACGGTGCCGACGACCATCGACAGGATCGCCACCACCCAGAGCATCGGAGCCCAGGACCAGCGGTCGGCGCCGAGGCCGACGTAGAGCAGGCGCAGCAGCGCGCCGAAGGCCGCGACCTTGGTGGCAGCCGCCATGAAGGCGGTCAGCGGGGTCGGGGCGCCCTGGTAGACGTCGGGCGTCCAGGCCTGGAAGGGCGCGGCGCCGACCTTGAAGAGCAGGCCCACCGCGAGCAGCCCGATGCCGAGCAGCAGCACCGCCTGGTTGTCGGTCGACCCGGCGACGGCCTCGCCGATCGCGGCGAGCTCCATGGAGCCGGCGAAGCCGTAGAGCAGGGCCGCGCCGTAGAGGAAGAACGCCGAGGAGAAGGCACCGAGGAGGAAGTACTTCATCGCCGCCTCCTGGCTCAGCAGCCGGCGACGGCGCGCCAGCCCGCAGAGCAGGTAGAGCGGCAGCGAGAGGATCTCCAGGGCCACGAACATCGTGAGCAGGTCGTTGGCGGCCGGGAAGAGCAGCATGCCGGAGACCGCGAAGAGGAGGAGCGGGTAGATCTCGGTGTGCTCCAGGCCCCGGGTGGAGGCCTCGCGCTCGCCCTCGGTGCCGGGCAGGGCCGCGGCCTGGCCGGCGAAGGCGGAGACGCCGCCGTCGAGGCGACGCTCGGCGAAGAGCATGGTGCCGAGGATGGCCAGGACCAGGATCAGGCCCCAGATGAAGAGCGTCGGCCCGTCGACGGCCACCGTGCCCATCGCCGCGATCAGGCCGTAGGCGGCACCGTCGGCGTGGGTGAAGGCCTGGTCGCCGGAGTAGTCGACGGCGATCAGCACCACGCACGCCAGGGCGCCCACCAGCCCGACCAGGGCCAGGGAGGTCTGGGTGACGTAGCGGTAGGTCCGGGGCACGAACGCCTCCGCGACGACCCCCACGCAGGCCAGGCCGAAGACGACCAGCAGGGGCGTCAGCTGGAGGTAGTCGAGGGACGGCTTGACGAAGTCAGTCACTTGTGGCTCCCACTGTGGGCGGGTCGTCGGTCACCCCGACGTGGGTCAGGGTGTCCTCGACGTTGGGGTTGATCACGTCGAGCAGCGGCATCGGCACGAATCCGAGGAGGACCAGCGCCAGCAGCAGCGGGGCGAGGGTGCCGACCTCTCGGGTGTCGAGGTCGGTGACGCCGGAGTGCTCGGGCCGGGTCGGCCCGGTCATGGTGCGCTGGTAGGTCCACAGGATGTAGATCGCGGCCAGCACGATCGCGGTGACTGCCACCGCCCCGGCCCACCAGGCGTAGCCGAAGGCGGCGATGAGCACCATCATCTCCGAGACGAAGGGCGAGAGGCCCGGCAGGCCCAGCGCGGCCAGCCCGGCGATCAGGAACGCACCGGCCATCACCGGCGCAACCTTCTCCAGGCCACCCATCTGGCTGATCAGCGGGGTGCCACTGCGCCGGATGATGAAGCCGGCCACCAGGAAGAGCGCGGCGGTGGCCAGGCCGTGGTTGACCATGTAGAGGATCGCGCCCGCGGCGCCCTGGGTGGAGAAGACGAAGATGCCCAGGACGATGAGGCCGAAGTGCGACAGCGAGGTCAGACCGATCAGGCGCAGGATGTCGTCCTGGCCGATCGCGACCAGGGCGCCGTAGACGATCGAGATGAGCGCCAGCACCACCACGAACGGGGTGGCCCACTGGGAGGCGTCCGGCAGCAGCCCGAGGCAGAACCGGAGCATCCCGAAGGTGCCGATCTTGTCGAGCACGCAGACCAGGAGCACCGAGGTGCCGGTGGTCGCCTTCTCGGTGGTGTCGGCCAGCCAGGTGTGCACCGGGAACAGCGGCGCCTTGATCGCGAAGGCGATGAAGAAGCCGGCGAAGAGCCAGCGCTGGGTGGTCTCGTCGATCTCGAGCGCGGCGAGGTCACCGAGCAGGTAGGACGGCTCACCGGCGTCGGCGGAGACGACGTAGAGGCCGATCACCGAGGCGAGCATCACCAGTCCGCCGGCGAGCTGGTAGATGAGGAACTTGGTGGCCGCCCGGCTGCGTCCCGCCCGGCCGTAGCCGGCGATCAGGAAGTAGGCCGGGATCAGGGTGGCCTCGAAGACGACGTAGAAGAGGAAGACGTCGGTGGCGGAGAAGACCGCCAGCGAGAGGCCCTCCAGGGCCAGCACCCAGGCGAAGAAGGCGCGGGTGGAGCCCTCGTCGCTGTCGCGCCAGGAGGCGAGCATCACCAGCGGCACCAGCACCACGGTGAGCAGCACCATCAGCAGCCCCAGCCCGTCGACACCGAGGGCGTAGTGGGCGCCCAGCAGGCCGATCCACTCGTGCTGCTCGGTGAACTGGAAGCCGCCGTCGAGGTCGAACCCGGAGGCGACCACGAGCGCGGGGACCGCCGTGGCGGCGGCGAAGCCGAGGCCCACCTGCTTGGCCAGCGGCTGTCCGGGCCGGCTCGGCAGGAAGGCAGTCACCAGCGCCCCGACGAGCGGGACGAGGATCAGCAGGGTCAACCAGGGAAGTTCGCTCATGCGAGGTTCACCGCCATCAGGGCCAGGACGACGAGCAGCACGCCGCCGACAACGGAAAGGGCGTAGGAGCGGACGAAGCCGTTCTGGAGGCGGCGACCGACCGCGGACAACCCGCCGAGCGTGGCGGCGCCGCCCTCGACGGCGCCGTCGACGCCGACCCGGTCGACCGTCGTCAGGCCGCGGACCAGGGCCGCGCCCGGCCCCACCACCGCGACGTCGTTGATCTGGTCGCCGTAGAGGTCCGCACGGGCGGCCCGGGTGAGCGGGGAGACGTCGGTGGGCGCCACCCGCGGGATCGCCTGCTTGCCGACCAGGAACCAGGCGGCGGCCACCCCGAGGGCGACCACGGCGACGATGATCAGGGTGATCACCAGCGGCGGCACCGGGGGCTCGTGGTGTGCGGCGACCCCGGTGACGGGGGCCAGGAAGTCGACGATCCAGTCGCCGAGCAGCATCACGCCGCCCAGGACCGAGAGCGCCGCGAGCACGATCAGCGGCACGGTCATCAGCTTGGGCGACTCGTGGGGGTGGACGTCGTCCTCCCAGCGCTTCTCGCCGAAGAAGGTCATCAGCATCAGGCGGGTCATGTAGAAGCCGGTGATGCCGGCGCCCAGCAGGGCGCAGAGGCCGACCACCCAGTTCTCGGCGATGGCGGTCTCGATGATCTTGTCCTTGGACCAGAAGCCGGAGAAGAGCGGGAAGCCGATGATCGCCAGGTAGCCCATCGCGAAGGTCAGGAAGGTGACCGGCATGTACGAGCGCAGGCCGCCGTAGTGACGCATGTCGACGTCGTCGTTCATCCCGTGCATCACCGAGCCGGCCCCGAGGAACATGTTGGCCTTGAAGAAGCCGTGGGTGAGCAGGTGGAAGATCGCGAAGGCGTAGCCCACCACGCCGAGCCCGGCGGCCAGCATCATGTAGCCGATCTGGCTCATCGTGGAGCCGGCGAGCGCCTTCTTGATGTCGTCCTTGGCGCAGCCGAGGACCGCACCCCACAAGATGGTGACGGTGGCGACGATGACGGTGACGGTCTGGGCGGCCGGGGCCAGCTCGAAGATGAAGTTGGAGCGGACCACCAGGTAGACGCCGGCGGTGACCATGGTCGCGGCGTGGATGAGGGCCGAGACCGGGGTCGGGCCCTCCATCGCGTCGAGCAGCCACGCCTGCAGCGGCACCTGGGCGGACTTGCCGCAGGCCCCGAGCAGCAGCAGGAGGCCGATCGCGTTGAGCGTGCCCTGGCTCGCCTCGGAGCTGACCGCGCTGATCACCGAGAAGTCGGTGGACCCGAAGGTGGCGAACATCAGCGCGATGGCGAGCGAGAGCCCGATGTCACCGACGCGGTTGATGACGAAGGCCTTCTTGGCCGCGGCGGCCGCCGACGGCTTGTGCTGCCAGAAGCCGATCAGCAGGTAGGACGCCAGGCCGACGCCCTCCCAGCCCAGGAAGATGCCGAGGAAGTTGGCCGACATGACCAGCACCAGCATCGCCGCGACGAAGAGGTTGAGGTAGCCGAAGAACCGGCGACGGCGCGGGTCGTGCTCCATGTAGCCGATGGAGTAGACGTGGATCAGGGTGCCCACACCGGTGATCAGCAGCAGGAAGAGCGCGGTCAGCGGGTCGTAGAGGAGGTCCAGCCCGACCTTGAGCCCACCGGACTCGAACCAGGTGTAGAGCTCCTGGCCGACCTGGCGGTCGGCCTCGTCGCGGCCGAGCAGGGCGAGGAACGCCAGCAGGCTCAGCACGAAGGAGCCGCCCACGGTGGCGGTGCCGAGCCAGTGGCCCCAGCGGTCCATGGCGCCGCGCGCCAGGGCACCGCCGAGGAGCAGCACCACCGCGCCGGCCAGCGGCAGGGCGATGATCAGCCAGAGGAGGGACAGCACACCATCGGCGGGGCCGGGGTCGACGACCGGGATGTGTGCGTCAGCAAGGGAGATTGACATGTCAGCGACCTCGTCAGTACTTCAGCAGGCTCGCGTCGTCGACCGAGGCCGAGCGACGAGTCCGGAAGATGGTCATGATGATGGCGAGCCCGACCACGACCTCGGCCGCGGCCACCACCATCACGAAGAAGGCGGCGATCTGGCCGTCGAGGTTGCCGTGCTGCTTGGCGAAGGTCACCAGTGCCAGGTTGCAGGCGTTGAGCATCAGCTCGACGCACATGAAGACGACCAGCGCGTTGCGCCGGACCAGCACGCCCACCGCACCGATGGTGAAGAGGATCGCCGAGAGGACGATGAAGGGGGTGAGGCTCATGCCTGGTCCTCCTCGGTGTTCGCGACGCCCGAGTCCTTGCCGCCGGTCTCCGGCGCCTTGTCAGGGACGCCGAGCTGGCGCGCGATGGGATCGATGTCTTCGGCCAGCGCCGGACCGGAGCGGACCACGCCCCGGGCCTGCATCACCCGGGAGACGGAGATCTCCGAGATCGAGCCGTCGGGCAGCAGGGCGGGGGTGTCCACCGCGTTGTGGCGGGCGTAGACGCCCGGGGCCGGCAGCGGGCCCGGGTGCTTGCCGGACTCGGCGTAGTCGCGCATCCGCTGCGCGGCCATGTCGGCCTGCCCCTGCTTGGGGGTCAGCCGCTCGCGGTGGGCCAGCACCATGGCGCCCAGCGCGGCGGTGATCAGCAGCGCCGCGATCGCCTCGAAGGCGAACACGTAGCGGCTGAACAGGAGCGAGGCGATCCCCTCGACGTTGCCGTCGGCGTTCGCCGCGCCCATCCCGGTGGCGGCACCGAGCGAGAGCTGGGCCACGGCGAGCACCATGACGGCGCCCAGCACCAGGCCGAACAGGGTGGCGGCCAGCCGCTGCCCGCGGATGGTCTCCACCACCGAGTCGCTCGCGTCGACGCCGACCAGCATCACCACGAAGAGGAAGAGCATCAGGATCGCGCCGGTGTAGACGATGATCTGCACGGCGAACAGGAAGGGCGCCTCGAGCACCAGGTAGAGCACCGAGAGGCTCATCATCACCACGGCGAGCAGCAGGGCCGCGTGCACGGCCTTGCGCACGAAGAGCACACCCAGCGCGGCCAGCACCATCACCGGGGCGAGGATCCAGAAGGCGGTCACTGGTCTCCCTCCTTCTTGAAGCTGCCGCGGTAGTAGTCGCCCTCGTCGTCGCCGAGGAGCATCGGGTGCGGTGGCTGCTCCATGCCGGGCAGCAGCGGGGCCAGCAGGTCGCTCTTCTCGTAGATCAGCGACTCGCGGGTGGTGTCGGCCAGCTCGTACTCGTTGGTCATCGTGAGCGCCCGGGTGGGGCAGGCCTCGATGCACAGGCCGCAGAGGATGCAGCGCAGGTAGTTGATCTGGTAGACCCGGCCGTAGCGCTCACCGGGGCTGAAGCGCTCCCCGCCCTCGGCGTCGGAGTTGGACGCGCCCTCGACGTAGATCGCGTCGGCCGGGCAGGCCCAGGCGCACAGCTCGCAGCCGATGCACTTCTCCAGGCCGTCGGGCCAGCGGTTGAGCTGGTGCCGGCCGTGGAAGCGCGGCGCGGTCGGCTGCTTGTCGAACGGGTACTGCTCGGTGACCACCTTGCGGAACATCGTCCGGAAGGTGACGCCGAATCCCGCGACGGGGTCCCAGAGCTGCTCCTTGAGGGTCTTGGACCCCTTCTCGGACTCTGCCCTCTCAGCACGGGGCTTCGGGGTGGTCATCAGCTCTCCTCACCAGCGTGGTCGGTCGTGCGGGTCGGGAAGGTCAGCGGGGCGGCGGCGCCACGCACGGCACCCCCCGCGGGCATCGGCGGGACGGGGAAGCCGCCGGCGAAGGCGTCCTGCTCGTCGGTCTCCGGCGCCTCCTCGGCGTCGTCGCCGCCACCGGGGATCAGCAGCGCCGCCGAGAGCAGCACCACCGCCACGGCGAAGCCGATCAGCAGGTAGTTGCGGTCGATGCCGTCGGGCCCGGCCGCCAGCCGGATCGCGGCGACCGCGATGATCCAGGCCAGCGAGATCGGGATGAGCACCTTCCAGCCGAACGCCATGAACTGGTCGTAGCGCAGGCGGGGCAGCGAGCCGCGCAGCCAGATGAACATGAAGATGAAGATGAACATCTTGCCGAAGAACCACAGCACCGGCCAGTAGCCCTCGTTGGCGCCGTCCCACATCGAGAACGGGAACGGCGCGCGCCAGCCGCCCAGGAAGAGGGTGGTCGCGATCGCCGAGACGGTCGCCATGTTGATGTACTCGGCGAGGAAGAACATCGCGAACTTCATCGCGGAGTACTCGGTGTGGAAGCCACCCACCAGCTCGCCCTCGGCCTCGGGGAGGTCGAAGGGGGCGCGGTTGGTCTCACCGACCATCGCGATCACATAGACCACGAACGAGGGCAGCAGGATCAGCCCGAACCATCCGGGCACCGGGACCTCGGCGCCGAAGAGCTCCACGTGACCGCCGGCCTGCGCGGCCACGATCTCCGAGGTCGACATGGTGCCGGCGTAGATGAAGACCGCCACCAGGGCCAGACCCATCGCGATCTCGTAGGAGATCATCTGCGCGCTCGAGCGCAGGCCGCCGAGCAGCGAGTAGGTCGACCCCGAGGACCAGCCGGCCAGCACGATGCCGTAGATGCCGATCGAGGCGATGCCGAGCAGGAAGAGGACGGCGACCGGCATGTCGGTGAGCTGCAGCGGGGTGGTGATGTCGCTGAAGGGGACCTTCACCTCCGGCCCGAACGGGATCACCGACCACGTCACGAAGGCCGGGATCACCGCGATGAAGGGCGCGGCGAAGTAGACGACCTTGTCGGCCGCCTTGGGGAAGATGTCTTCCTTGAACATCAGCTTGGTGCCGTCGGCCAGCGACTGCAGCAGGCCGAAGGGTCCGTTGACGTTGGGGCCGATCCGGTGCTGCATCCGGCCGACGACGCGGCGCTCGAACCAGATGTTGAACAGGGTCAGCAGCACCAGGACCAGGAAGATCAGCACGGCCTTGACCAGGACCAGCCACCAGGGGTCCTGGCCGAAGGCGTCGAGGCCGCCGGATCCCTCGACCTGGGTCGAGGCGTCCGCCAGCATGCTCAGCGCACTCAGGTGGGCACTCATTCGGCTGCTCCCTTCACGGTGACCTGGCTCCCGGGCGAGGCGACGTCCGCCAGCACCCCGCGCCCGCACGAGCGGGCGGGCAGCCAGACGACGCCCTCGGGCAGGTCGGCCACCTCGACGGGCAGCGTGAGGCTGCCCCGGTCACCGGTGACCTCCACCCGGGCGTCGGGGTTCTCGATCATCCCGAAGATCCGGTCGTGGTCGGCCGCCGAGATGCGGGCCACGGCGCGGCGGCCGGTGGCGCGGTAGTGCCCCTCGCCGTCCTGCATCGAGCCGAGGTCGACCATCTGCTTCCAGCTGGCCAGCACCATGGAGCCGGCCTTGGGCCGGGGCTGCTTGGGCGCCTTGCCGGCCTCGAGCGCCGGGCGCGGGCCGTCCCAGGGCCCGAGTGCGGCCATCTCGCGGCGCACCTCCTGGACCGTGCGGAAGCCGAGCGGGGCGCCGAGCTCCTCGGCGATCCCGGACAGCACCCTCAGGTCGGGCAGCGAGCCGGGGTTGGCGAAGACCGCGTCGAAGGAGCGGGTCCGGCCGTCCCAGGTGACGAAGGTGCCGGCCTTGTCGGTGACCGGGGCCACCGGGAAGACCACGTCGGCGTGCCGGCTCACGTCGGTGGCGCGCAGCTCCAGCTGCACCACGAAGCGAGCCTGCTCCAGCGCCCGGCGGAAGGCCGCCGGGTCGGAGGTGTCGTCGGGGTCCACGCCGCCGACGACCAGGCCGCCGAGCTCGCCGGAGAGCAGCGCCGCCACGATGGCGTCGCCGTCGCGGCCGGGCGCCGTCGGGAGGGACTCCACGCCCCAGGCGGTGGCCACGTCGACCCGGGCACCCGCGTCACCCACCGGGCGACCGCCCGGGAGCAGGGTGGGCAGGCAGCCCGCCTCGAGCGCGCCGCGGTCACCCGCGCGCCGCGGGACCCAGGCCAGCCGCGCACCGGTGGTGCGGGCCAGCTCGACCGCCGCGGTGAGGGCCCCGTGGGTGGCGGCGAGCCGCTCGCCCACCAGGATGATGCCGCCGCCGTCGAGGGCGACCTCGCCGTCGGAGGCCAGCTCGCGCAGGGCCTCGGGCTCGGTGCCCGGGACGGTGCGCACCAGGCGCCCGTCCAGCTTGGCCAGCCCGCGGGAGGTGTACGGCGCCAGGGAGACCACCCGGGTGCCGTGCCGCTTGACCGCCTTGCGGAGGCGGAGGAAGAGGGTGCCGGCCTCGTCCTCGGGCTCGAGGCCCGCGAGCACGACGACCGAGGCGCTCTCCAGGTCGGAGTAGGTCACTCCCTGGGCCTCGTGGCTGCTCAGCACCACCTCGGAGGCCAGGAAGGAGGCCTCCTCGGCGCTGTGCGGCCGGGCGCGGAAGTCGATGTCGTGGGTGCCGAGCGCCACCCGCGCGAACTTGGCGTAGGCGTAGGCGTCCTCGGCGGTGACGCGACCACCGGTCAGCACGGCGGAGCCGCCGGCCGCCGCGAGGCCGCGGGCGGCGACCGCGAAGGCCTCCGGCCACGAGGCGGGGCGCAGCTCGCCGGTGCCGCCGTCCTCGACCCGGTCACGCACCTGCGGGTAGGTGAGCCGGTCGTCCTGGCGGGCGTAGTGGAACGCGAAGCGGTCCTTGTCGGTGATCCACTCCTCGTTGACCTCCGGGTCGTTGCCGGCGAGGCGGCGCATCACCTTGCCGCGACGGTGGTCGATCCGGATGGCCGCGCCGCAGGCGTCGTGCTCGGCCACGCCGGGGGCGGAGACGAGGTCGAAGGGGCGGGAGCGGAAGCGGTAGTCGGCGCTGGTGAGCGCGCCCACCGGGCAGATCTGGATGGTGTTGCCGGAGAAGTAGCTCTCGAAGGGCTCCCGCTCGTAGATGCCCACCTGCTGGAGGGCCCCGCGCTCGATCAGCGCGATGAACGGGTCGCCGGCGATCTCCGCGGAGAAGCGGGTGCACCGGGCACAGAGGATGCAGCGCTCACGGTCGAGCAGCACCTGCGCGGAGATGTTGATCGGCTTGGGGAAGGTCCGCTTGACGCCGCCCTGGGCGGAGAAGCGCGACTCGCCGCGACCGTTGGACATCGCCTGGTTCTGCAGGGGGCACTCGCCGCCCTTGTCGCAGACGGGGCAGTCCAGCGGGTGGTTGATGAGCAGCTGCTCCATCACGCCCTGCTGCGCCTTGTCGATCTCGGGCGAGGTGAGCTGGGTGCGCACCTCCATGCCCTCGGCGACGGGCAGCGTGCAGGAGGCCTGCGGCTTCATCCGGCCGGGAGGGCCCTGCATCTGGCGCATCGAGCCGTCGGGCCCGGGCATCGCCACCTCGACCAGGCACTGGCGGCAGGCGCCGGCCGGGGCGAGCAGCGGGTGGTCGCAGAACCTCGGGATCTGCACGCCGATCTGCTCCGCGGCGCGGATCACCAGGGTGCCGGGCGGGACGCTGACGGCGACGCCGTCGATGGTGAGGTTGACCAGCTCGGTGGAGACCTGGGTCATGCGTGCGCTCCTGCGGGTGCGAAGACGGTGGAGGCATGGGGGTCGAACGGGCAGCCGCCGTGGGTGAGGTGGGCGACGTACTCGTCCCGGAAGTACTGGATCGAGGACTGGACCGGGCTGACGGCACCGTCGGCCAGCGCGCAGAACGAGCGGCCCAGGATGTTGTCGCACTGGTCCAGGAGCTGGTCGAGGTCGGCCTCGGTGCCCTGCCCCTTCTCGAGGCGGGCCAGGACCTGCACCAGCCACCAGGTGCCCTCGCGGCACGGCGTGCACTTGCCGCACGACTCGTGCTTGTAGAACTCCAGCCACCGCAGGGTGGCCCGGACCACGCAGACGGTCTCGTCGAAGATCTGCAGTGCGCGGGTGCCGAGCATGGAGCCGGCGCCGCCGACCCCCTCGAAGTCGAGCGGGACGTCGAGGTGCTCGTCGGTCAGCAGCGGCGTGGAGGAGCCGCCGGGGGTCCAGAACTTCAGCGCGTGGCCGTGGCGCATGCCGCCGGCCATCTCGATCAGCCGGCGCAGGGTGATGCCCAGCGGGGCCTCGTACTGCCCCGGGCGGGTCACGTGGCCCGAGAGGCTGAAGATGCCGAAGCCCTTGGAGCGCTCGGTGCCCATCGCGGAGAACCACTCGGGGCCGTTGGCCACGATGCTGGGCACCGAGGCGATCGACTCCACGTTGTTGATCACCGTGGGGCTGGCGTAGAGCCCGGCCACCGCCGGGAACGGCGGCCGCAGCCGGGGCTGGCCGCGGCGGCCCTCCAGCGAGTCGAGGAGGGCGGTCTCCTCGCCGCAGATGTAGGCGCCGGCGCCCGCGTGCACCACCAGCTCGAGGTCGTAGCCCGAGCCGTGGACGTCCTTGCCGAGGTGTCCGGCCAGGTAGGCCTCCTGCACGGCGCGCTGGAGGCGGCGGATCACGTGGAGCACCTCGCCACGCACGTAGATGAAGGCGTGGTTGGCCCGGATCGCGTAGGCGCTGATGATCACGCCCTCGATCAGCGTGTGCGGACTCGCCATCATCAGCGGGATGTCCTTGCAGGTGCCCGGCTCCGACTCGTCGGCGTTGACCACGAGGTACTTCGGCTTCGGGTTGTCCTGGGGGATGAAGCCCCACTTCATGCCGGTCGGGAAGCCGGCGCCGCCGCGACCGCGCAGGCCGGAGTCCTTGACCGCGCCGATGATCTCGTCGGGGGTCATCGTCAGCGCCTTGGCGAGCGCGCGGTAGCCGCCCTGGCCCTCGTAGGCCTCCAGGGTCCAGGAGCGCTCGTCGCCCCAGTTGGAGGTCAGGACCGGGGTCAGGGTGTCGATGGGGTCGCTCACTTCTCGTCCGCCTTCACTTCGGGAGCGGTCCAGCCGTTCTCCCGGGCGAGCTCGCGGCCCGCCAGGGACGCCGGCCCGGCCGACGGGCCCTCGTCGGCCAGACCGTCGTTGAAGCCGGCCAGCACGCGCTCTGCCTCGCGCCAGGTGCAGATCTTCGGGCCCCGGGTGGAGTGCACCTCGCGGCCGGCCCGCAGGTCGTCGACCAGGTCGACGGCCGACTCCGGGGTCTGGTTGTCCATGAACTCCCAGTT
The DNA here is from genome assembly GCF_058215755.1 of Nocardioides sp. Z50_6. NCBI lineage: Bacteria > Bacillati > Actinomycetota > Actinomycetes > Propionibacteriales > Nocardioidaceae > Nocardioides > Nocardioides sp. Z50_6. The sequence continues at coordinate 14,852 of NZ_JBZAJB010000002.1, forward strand.
GACCGTCATCACCGGTGCGAAGTCGCAGGCCGCGTTGCACTCGATGTGCTCCAGCGAGACCGTCGCGGTGTCGCCCTCGCGGCGCTCGGCGGTCTCGTCGTTGCCGACGTCGAGGTGGTCCTTGAGCCGCTCGAAGATCTGGTCGCCGCCCATCACCGCGCACAGCGTGTTGGTGCAGACGCCGACGTGGTAGTCGCCGACCGGACGGCGCTTGTACATCGTGTAGAAGGTCGCCACGCCGCTGACCTCGGCGGCGGTGATGCCCAGCACCTCCGCGCACGCCTCGATGCCCTCGGGGGTGATCCGGCCCTGGGCCGACTGGACCAGGTGGAGCATCGGGAGCAGCCCCGAGCGGGGCTGGGGGTAGCGGGCCGCGATCTCGCGCAGCTCGGCGATCGTCTTGGCGTCGATCGGCTCGGTCATCGGTCCACTCCTCCCATCACGGGGTCGATCGAGGCGATCGCCACGATCACGTCCGAGACCATGCCGCCCTCGGACATCACGCTGGTGCCTTGCAGGTTGACGAACGACGGGTCCCGGAAGTGCGCCCGGAAGGGGCGGGTGCCGCCGTCGGAGACCACGTGGGCCCCGAGCTCGCCGCGGGGGCTCTCCACCGGCACGTAGGCCTGGCCCGGCGGGACCCGGAAGCCCTCGGTGACCAGCTTGAAGTGGTGGATCAGGGCCTCCATCGACTCACCCATGATGTGCCGGATGTGGTCGAGGCTGTTGCCCATGCCGTCGCTGCCGATCGCCAGCTGGCTGGGCCAGGCGATCTTGCGGTCGCCGACCATCACCGGGGCGCCGTCGAGCTTGGCCAGCCGGTCGGCGCACTGCTCGACGATCCGCAGGGACTCCCACATCTCGTTGAGCCGGACCCGGAAGCGGCCGTAGGAGTCGGCGGTGTCCCAGGTCTGGACGTCGAAGTCGTAGTCCTCGTAGCCGGAGTACGGCTGGGTCTTGCGCAGGTCCCAGGCGTAGCCGGTGGCGCGCAGCGGCGGCCCGGTGATGCCGAGCGCGAGGCAGCCGGCCAGGTCCAGCTCGCCGACGCCCTCGAGCCGCCCCCGGAAGATGGGGTTGGCGTTGCAGAAGTCGGCGTACTCGGGCAGGCGCTTCTTCATCAGGGCGATGAACGCCCGGATGTCGTCCAGCGCACCCGCGGGGAGGTCCTGGGCGACGCCGCCGGGCCGGATGAACGCGTGGTTCATCCGCAGGCCGGTGATCGTCTCGAAGAGGTCGAGCACGAGCTCGCGCTCGCGGAAGCCGATGGTCATCACCGTCAGTGCGCCGATCTCCATGCCGCCAGTGGCGACCGCGACCAGGTGCGAGGAGATGCGGTTGAGCTCCATCAGCAGGACCCGCATGACCTGGGCCTTCTCGGGGATGTCGTCCTCGATGCCCAGCAGCCGCTCGACCCCGAAGCAGTAGGTCGCCTCGTTGTAGAACGGGGAGAGGTAGTCCATCCGGGTGCAGAAGGTCACGCCCTGCACCCAGGAGCGGTACTCCATGTTCTTCTCGATGCCGGTGTGCAGGTAGCCGACGCCGCAGCGGGCCTCGGTCACCGTCTCGCCCTCGAGCTCGAGGATCAGCCGGAGCACGCCGTGGGTGGACGGGTGCTGCGGCCCCATGTTGACGACGATCCGCTCCTCGACCCCGTCGCCGAGGCCCTCCGCGATCGTGTCCCAGTCCTGGCCGGTGACGGTGAAGACGCGTCCCTGGCTGGTCTCCGCGCCCTGCGCGTAGAGGTCGTTCTGGTCTGTGGTTGCCATCAGTTGTAGGACCTCCGCTGGTCCGGCGGCGGGACGGACCCGCCCTTGTATTCCACCGGGATGCCCCCCAGGGGGTAGTCCTTGCGCTGGGGGTGGCCCGGCCAGTCGTCGGGCATGAGGATGCGGGTCAGCGCCGGGTGGCCGTCGAAGACGATCCCGAACATGTCCCAGGCCTCGCGCTCCTGCCAGTCGGCGGTCGGGTAGACCCCGACGACCGAGGGCAGGTGCGGGTCGGCATCGGGCACCGAGACCTCCAGCCGCACCCGGCGGTTGTGGGTCATCGAGAGCAGGTGGTAGACGACGTGCAGCTCGCGGCCGGCGTCCCCCGGGTAGTTCACGCCGGAGACCGAGGCGAGCAGCTCGAACCGGAGCCGCTCCTCGTCGCGCATCAGCTGCACCACCGCGAGGAGGTCCTCGCGGCGGACGTGGAAGGTGATCTCGCCGCGGTGGACGACGACCCGCTCGGTCGCGTGCTCCAGGCCGCCCTCGCGCAGGCGCTGGTCGAGCACGTCGGCCACCTCGTCGAACCAGCCGCCGAAGGGCCGCTGGGTGGCGCCCGGGAAGACCGTCGGGGCGACCAGTCCGCCGAAGCCGCTGGTGTCGCCGGTGCCGGCGGTGCCGAACATGCCGTGGCGCACGCCGACCGCACGCTCCTCGGTGGCGCCCGACGGCAGCAGCTCGCCGCCCTCGCCCGGGGCGTTGACCTCGTCCTCGCGGGCCCGGGTGTCCGGGGTGTCCCGGGTGACCCGCACGTTGTCGTCGGAGCCGAACTCCTTCTTGTCGCCGCTCACCGCAGCAGCCCCCGCATCTGGGAGGTGGGAAGCGCGCGCAGCGCGGCGTTCTCCTGCTCCTCGATCTCGGCGAGGCGGTGCTTGCCCATCTTGGTGTGCTGCACCTTGTCCTGGAGCTTGAGGATCGCGTCGATCAGCATCTCGGGACGGGGCGGGCAGCCGGGCAGGTACATGTCGACCGGCACCACGTGGTCGACGCCCTGGACGATCGCGTAGTTGTTGAACATGCCGCCGGAGCTGGCACACACGCCCATCGCCAGCACCCACTTGGGCTCGGGCATCTGGTCGTAGATCTGGCGCAGCACCGGGGCCATCTTCTGGCTCACCCGGCCCGCGACGATCATCAGGTCGGCCTGGCGGGGGCTGGCCCGGAAGACCTCCATGCCGAACCGGCCCAGGTCGTACTTCGGGCCGCCGCTGGTCATCATCTCGATGGCGCAGCAGGCCAGGCCGAAGGTGGCCGGCCAGAACGACGACTTGCGCATCCACCCGGCGAGTCCCTCGACCGTGGTGAGCATGACTCCGCTCGGGAGCTTGTCCTCGATACTCATGTCAGTTGGTCCTCAGTCCCAGTCCAGTCCGCCGCGACGCCACTCGTAGGCGTAGACGATGGTCACGTTGAGCAGGAAGAGCGCGACGGCCGCCAGGCCGAACCAGCTCAGCTGGTCGAAGTAGACCGCCCACGGCACGAGGAACATGATCTCGACGTCGAAGACGATGAAGGTCATCGCGATCGTGTAGTACTTCACCGGGAAGCGGCCCCCGCCCACGGGCTGGGGCGTCGGCTCGATGCCGCACTCGTAGGAGTCGACCTTGACCCGGTTGTAGCGCTTGGGCCCGAGGACCGAGCTCAGCCCGATCGACAGGACGGCGAAGCCGGCCGCGATGGCGGCCAGGAACAGAACCGGCGTGTAGAGCTCCATTACCCCTGCGCACTCCTTCCTTGGAACGACCACCTGAGGGAGACCCGAGTCACCGTCGTGCGATTGTGAAAGTCTTCACGAATGGCCGCGCGGGCCAGTCTAGGTCGCCCTGCGCGCTACGTCACGCCGGGGGTCCGCCCGGCGACTCCCGCACTGACCTGGGCATTTTCCACCGCGGAGCCTTGCATAAATGCCCCCGCGGGTCGGCGGGCTCGGCTCAGGCCGTGGCGCGGTGCAGGGCGACGATGCCGCCGCTGAGGTTGCGCCACTGGGGGCTGAGCCAGCCGGCCCGTCCGATCAGCTCCGCCAGCCCCGCCTGGTCGGGCCAGGCGCGGATCGATTCGGCCAGGTAGACGTAGGCGTCCGGGCTGGAGGAGACGCCGCGCGCGATCGTGGGCAGCGCCTTCATCAGGTACTCCAGGTAGACGGTGCGCAGCGGGGCCCACGTGGGGTGGCTGAACTCGCAGACCACCAGCCGGCCGCCGGGCCTGGTCACCCGGCGCATCTCGCGCAGGCCGGCGAGGGGGTCGACGATGTTGCGCAGGCCGAAGGAGATCGTGACCGCGTCGAAGGAGGCGTCGGCGAAGGGCAGTCGGGTGCCGTCCCCGGCGGTGAACGGCAGGTGCGGCCTGGCCTGCTTGCCGACGCGGAGCATGCCGAGGGAGAAGTCGCACGGCACCACCCTGGCGCCGGCCTCGGCGAAGGGCACGCTGGAGGTCCCGGTGCCGGCCGCCAGGTCGAGGACCCGCTCACCGGGCCGGGGCCCCACCGCGGCCAGCACGTCGCGGCGCCACCGCCTGTCCTGGCCGAGGGAGAGGACGTCGTTGGTCACGTCGTAGCGACGCGCGACGGCGTCGAACATGCGCTGGACGTCCGAGGGCTGCTTGTCGAGTTCTGCACGGGCCACAGGTGGAGCCTACGCAGCGGTTGCCACCCCGGTCGCCGGGGGCCGCCACCCGGCCCGGCGGTAGTCTCGCGGGGTGAACAACCGCGCGGCCACACCTGCGTCAGGACCTGCCACCGGTGAGCCACTGGTCGTCAGGACCACGGCGATCGACCCCTCCGAGGTGGACGACCTGCTGGCCGTGCTCCCCGACCACCGGCCCGTCACCTGGCTGCGCAAGGACGAGGGTCTCGTGGGCTGGGGCGTGGCCGCCCTGGTCCGCACCCGCGGGGCCACCCGCTTCCACGACGCCGACAAGTGGTGGTCCGAGCAGGTCGCCCGCGCCCGGGTGCACGACGCCGTGCAGGAGCCCGGCAGCGGCCTGGTCGCGTTCGGCTCCTTCGCCTTCGCCGACGAGCCCGGCGACTCGGTCCTGGTGGTGCCCTCGGTCATCGTCGGACGGCGCGGCGCCACCACCTGGTGCACCACGGTCACCGCCGGCGACGCCGCCTGCGCCCCCGACCCGCACGACCTGCTCGCCGCCCCGGCACCGCCCCCGCGGGCCCCGAGCACCGTGCAGTTCGCCGACGGCGCGCTCAACGGCGACCAGTGGATGACGGTGGTCGCCGACGCGGTGGCCCGCATCCAGCGCGGCGACCTGGAGAAGGTGGTGCTGGCCCGCGACCTGCTCGCCACCTCGGCCGAGCCGGTCGACGTGCGCTGGCCGCTGGCCCGGCTGGCCGAGCAGTACCCGATGTGCTGGACCTTCCACGTGGACGGCTTCTTCGGCGCCACCCCCGAGATGCTGGTGCGCCGCGAGCGCGGCCTGGTCACCTCCCGGGTGCTGGCCGGCACCATCCGCCGTACCGGTGACGACGACCGGGACCTCGCCCTGGCCGCAACCCTGGCCCGCAGCTCCAAGGACCTCGAGGAGCACGAGTACGCCGTGCGGTCGGTCGCCGACGCCCTCGAGCCGCACTGCTCGTCGATGAACGTGCCCGAGGCGCCCTTCGTCCTCCACCTGCCCAACGTGATGCACCTGGCCAGCGACGTGAACGGCGTGGTCCACGACGCCGAGACCGTCTCCTCCCTCCAGCTCGCCGAGTCGCTCCACCCCTCCGCGGCCGTCGGCGGGACGCCGACCCCGGTGGCCACCGCGCTGATCTCCGAGATCGAGCAGATGGACCGTGGCAGGTACGCCGGTCCCGTCGGCTGGATCGACTCCTCCGGGGACGGGGAGTGGGGCATCGGGCTCCGCTCGGCCAGCGTGGAGGGCGACGTGGTGCGGCTCTTCGCGGGCTGCGGGATCGTGGCCGACTCCGACCCAGAGGCGGAGCTCGCCGAGGCGCAGGCCAAGTTCGTGCCGGTCCGCGACTCGCTGGGCTGACCCGCCCGAGCGGCTCAGAGGTCGAGGTCCTCCCCGACGGCCAGCCGGGTCCAGGCCAGGCCGCGCGGCCCGTTGAGGCGCGCCATGTGAGCGTCGACGACGCCCAGCCCGGCCTCGGAGTAGATCGCGTCGTGGATGGCCAGGTTGCGGGGCGCGCCCACCGCGCGCACGAAGTCGATCGCCTCCCCCACCTTGAGCCACGGCGCGCTGGCCGGGGCGAGCAGCAGGTCGACCTGCTCGCCGGGCGCGGTGAGCGCGTCGCCGGGGTGGTAGACCCGGGTGCCGTCGAGGTCGAGCAGGAAGCCGGAGTTGTCCACGTGCGGCAGCTCGGCGTGGATCACGGCGTGCTTCTCCCCCACCACCCGGACCGGGACCCCCAGGTCCGCCACGTCGCCCGGGGCGACCACCCGGAGCCGGTCGACGAGGTCGGGCGCCTCCTCCCGGATCCGGGCGGCGACCGCCTCGATCGTGACCAGCTCGGCCGTGCAGGCGCGCAGGTGGTCGAGGTGGAGGTGGTCGGGATGCTCGTGGGTCACCAGCACCACGTCGGCGCCGGCGACCGCCTCGACGCCGGTGAATGCCCCGGGGTCGAGCACCAGGACGGTGGAGCGGTGCTCCACCCGGACACAGGCATGGCCGTACTTCGTGATCCGCACACCCCGCAGCCTAGGAAGGTGCCCGGGGCGGCACCAGAGGCGGTGCGGAGAACAGGATTCCGAGTCCCACCCGTTACCGTGGCCCCCGTCGTCGCCGAAGGGGGCGGCACTCGACCACACTCAACTCGCCCGAACAGGATCTACATGTCTGGACGTCGTCTCATCGCCGCCGGTGCCGCAGCCCTGCTGCTGCCCGCCGCGGCCCTCGTCTCCACCCAGGCGAGCGCGGCTGACAAGCCCGCCGCCACCGACCTGAGCAGCACCGCCACCGTCGACCTGCTGGCGCGCAAGAAGCAGCGCAAGGCCAAGGTGAGCATCAACGTGCTGCCCCAGATCGCGCAGTACGGCAAGCGGCCCTCGAGCCCCGACTCCGCCAAGGCGGTCGTCGAGGTCAGCGCCAAGCCGGGCAAGGCCGCTCGGAACAAGAAGGTCGTCCTCCAGGTCAAGAGCGGCTCGTCCTGGAAGAAGGCCGGCAAGGGCAAGACCGACAAGAGCGGCAAGACCCAGATCCTCGCGGCCGCGAGCCGCGGCGGCCAGCCGCTGGAGTACCGCGTCAAGCTGGGCAAGGCGACCTCCAACTCGGACAGCACCGCGCCGTGGCTCAACCCCAACTTCACCGACGGGTTCGACGGCAGCAGCCTCAGCGAGGCCTGGACCCACCGGATCCCCGACTACAACCCCGAGGGCAACCGCCTCTGCTCCCGCGGCGGCCCGGAGGCCGTGAGCGTGGGCAAGGGCACCGTCCGGCTCAGCGTGATCAAGGACCCCGCGCGCAGCGACAAGTGCGCCGCCAAGCGCGGCGGCAAGGTCGTCGGCAAGTTCGACTACCGCCTCAACGGCCACATCTCCACCGAGAACAGCTACAGCTTCAAGTACGGCGTCGCCGCCGCCCGGATGAAGTTCCCCAAGGCGCGCGGCCAGCACAGCTCCTTCTGGATGCAGCCCGCCGAGCACGTCGTGGGCTCCACCGACCCGAAGCTCTCGGGTGCCGAGATCGACATCATCGAGCACTTCGGCAAGGGCTCCGGCCCCAAGGACTCGATGGGCCTGACCAGCTTCACCTACCACTGGGGCAAGGGTGGCCAGCGGGTCAAGACCGGCAACTGGCTCAAGAACGTCAAGCAGTACACCGCCAAGAAGAACGACGACTGGTTCAAGGCCTACCACGTCTTCTCCGTCGAGTGGACCCCGGAGCACTACATCTTCCGGATCGACGGCCAGGAGACCTGGCGCAGCAACCGCGGCGTCTCCGGGCAGCCGCAGTACCCGATCCTGTCGCTGCTGAGCTCCGACTACGAGCTCAACCAGCTGGGCAACGAGAAGAAGCTGCCCCAGCACATGTACGTCGACTGGATCCGGATCTGGGAGACCAGCTGATCCAGGGCTGACCCGGGCCACCCGGGTCGACCAGCACCGTCCGGCGCGCCGCATCCCCTCGGGGGTGCGGCGCGTCGGCCGTCTCAGCCGGGTCCGAGGGCGCGGATCGAGGCGTCGAGCGCGCGACGGTTGTCGCGGCGCACCCGCGCCTCGACCACCTCGATCCCCCCGGCGGGCTGGGCCAGGGCGTGGTCGAGCTCGGCCGCCGACTCCACCCGCCAGTGCGGGGTGCGGGTCGCGGCGCACCAGGCGGCGAGGTCGACGCCGTGCGGGGTGCCGAAGAGCTGCTCGAAGCGGTCGGCGTAGGTCTCGGCGCCCTGCTCGAGCATGGTGAAGATCGAGCCGCCGTCGTCGTTGACCACCACCAGCGTCAGGTCCGGGCGCTCCTCGCGCGGGCCCAGCACCAGTCCCCCGGCGTCGTGCAGGAACGTCACGTCGCCCAGCAGGGCGAGGTTGCGCGAGCCCGGCCGCCGCGTCAGCGCGGCCCCGACGGCGCTGCTCACCACCCCGTCGATGCCGGCGAGGCCGCGGTTGGCCAGCACCTTGCGGCGGGCACCCACCTGCCAGCGGGGCACCATCAGGTCCAGGTCGCGGATCGGGCTGGAGGCCCCCACCCACAGCAGCCCCCCGGGCGCGACGGCGCGGGCGACGGCGCCGGCCACCTCGTAGGGCGTGAGGTCGGGCTCCGCGGCCAGCAGCGCGTCGAGGCGGCGCCCGGTCTCGGCGTCGGCGGTCCACCACCGCGCCAGCCACGACGCGTGCGCCTCGTCCGGCCCCTCGACCCGCAGGGCCGGCGCGGACCGGGCGACCGCGAAGGGCCGCCGCTGCCACCGCGCGTCCGGGTCGACGTCCCAGACCTCGACGTCGTCGCGGGCCAGCAGGCGGGTGACCGGGCGCGACAGCGTCGGGTGCCCGAAGACCACCACCCGCTCGATCTCGGCGCCCAGGGGCGAGTCGAGCAGGAGCCGGTAGGTGCGCAGGGCGTGGGTGCCGGTCCGCGAGCCCGAGCTGGGCTCGGCGAGCAGCGGCCAGCCGGCCTGCTCGGCCAGCACCCGGGCGGGCGGCCCGGCGTCGTCCCCTGCCACCACCACGGTCCGCGGACCCAGCGGGATCGGCTCGGCCACCTCCGCCAGCGCCCGCCAGGCGTGCTCGGCCGGCGGCTGCCCGGCGGCCAGGTCGGGCGCCCACCGGTCCTCGGGGAGCAGCGGCTCGTCGAGCTGCACGTTGAGGTGGACCGGCCCGGGGCGCTCCCGGGCGAGCTGCGTGCCGAGCAGGTCCCGGACGGTCGGCAGCAGCGCGCCGTCGGCGAGGTCCAGCACCGGGGCTCCGGGCAGCAGCCCCACCTGGTCGGTGGTCTGGTTGGCGCTGGTGCCGCGCAGGCGCAGCGGCCGGTCGGCGGTGACCGCGACCAGCCGGACACCGGCGTGCCGGGCCTCCAGGACGGCGGGGGCGAGGTTGGCCACGGCGGTCCCCGACGTGCACACCACCGCGACCGGGCGGCCCGAGGACTTGGCCAGGCCGAGGGCGGTGAACGCGGCGCTGCGCTCGTCGATCCGGGTGTGCAGCCGGAGCAGGCCGGCCGCCCCGGCGTCGTGCAGGGCGAAGGCGAGCGGGGCGTTGCGGCTGCCCGGGCTGAGCACGGCCTCGACCATGCCCGCCTCGACCAGCGTCGCGACCACGGCCCGGGCCAGGGCGGTGGAGCTGTTCACGGTGCCTCCTCCTGGAGCGCCTCGACCGCGGCGAGACGCTCCCGCCAGGCGGCCACCCGGTCCGGCGGCGCGGCCAGCCGGGTCAGCGCCGCCTCGTCGATCCGCACCGGCCCCACCGGGAGCATCCCGTCGCGCGGCAGCAGCGGCTCGGTGACCACGTCGTCGGTGAGCAGCTGGACGGTGGCCAGCCCGCAGGCGTGCTCCAGGGTGGGCAGCGCCGCCGCCAGGGCGACCCCGGCCGCGATGCCCACACTGCTCTCCAGCGCCGAGGAGACGACCACCGGCAGCCCGATCTCCTCGGCGATCCGCAGGCAGGCCCTGACCCCGCCCAGCGGCTGCACCTTGAGGACCGCGACGTCGGCGGCCTCCAGGTCGCGCACCCGGTAGGGGTCCTCGGCGCGGCGGATCGACTCGTCCGCGGCGATCGGCACGCAGACCCGGCGGCGCACGGCGGCCAGCTCCTCGACCTCGGCGCACGGCTGCTCGACGTACTCCAGCCCGCCCGCGGCCCGGTCCAGCAGCGGGATCCGGGCCACCGCCTCCTCCACGCTCCACAGCCCGTTGACGTCGATCCGGATCCGGCCGCCGGGGCCGAGCGCGTCGCGGACCGCCTCGACGCGCGCCTGGTCGTCGGCCAGCGACTGTCCCGGCTCGGCGACCTTGACCTTGGCGGTGGTGCACCCGCCGGCCAGCACGATCCGGTGGGCCGGCTCCGGTCCCACCGCGGGGACCGTCACGTTGACCGGGACGCCGGCGCGGACCGGCTCCGGCCAGTCGCCGGCGGCGGCCTCGCGGGCGCAGCGCAGCCAGGGTTCGGCCACCGCGGGCGGGTACTCCAGGAACGGGCTCCACTCCCCCCACCCCGCCTCACCCTCCAGCAGGACGCCCTCGCGCACCGTGATGCCGCGGAACCGGGTGCGCAACGGGACCGAGTAGACGTGCAGCCTCATGCCCGCTCCTCCTCACCGGTCACCGCGGCGCGGAGCCGCTGCCGGTCCACCTTGCCGTTGTCGAGCAGGGGCCACGAGGTCACCGGCACCAGCTGGCGCGGGGCCCAGGAGCGGGGGTGGCGGGCACCCACCCAGTCGCGCAGCCCGGCCAGCGTCACCTCGGCACCCGGGGCCGTCCGCACCCAGGCCACCACCCGCTGACCCCACTCCGGGTCGGGCACGCCGAGCACCTCGGCCTGCTCCACCGCCGGGTGCTCCCGCAGCCGGGCCGCGACTGCGGGCAGCGGCACGTTGACCCCGCCGGAGACCACCACGTCATCGAGCCGGCCGAGGACCTGCAGCCGCCCGTCGTGGTCGAGCCTCCCGGCGTCGGCGGTGCGGTACCAGCCGTCGACCAGGGTCTCGGCGGTGAGCACGGGGTCGTCGGCGTAGCCGTCGAAGAGCGTGGGACCGCCGAGCCGGATCCGGCCGTCGGTCCCCAGGGAGAGCGCCACCCCGTCGAGCGGGAGGCCGTCGTAGACGCAGCCGCCGGCGGTCTCCGAGGCGCCGTAGGTGGTCACCACCCCGATGCCCGCCCGGTCGGCCTCCTCGCGCAGCCGCGGGTCCAGGCCGGCACCCCCGACCAGCACCGCCCGCATCGCGGCCAGCGCCTCGGCGTCCTCGGGGCTGCGGACCATCCGGTGCAGCTGGGTCGGCACCACGGAGGTGTACGCCGCCGGCCCGGCCTCGTCGGCCCACGCGCCCAGCACGGGCGGGTGGCCGGCCAGCAGCGAGCGGACGATCACCTGCACCCCGGCCACGTAGCCCGACGGCAGCACCAGCGCCCACCGGCCCTCGCCGCCCAGGCGCCGGGCGCTGGCCCGGGCGGAGGCGAGCACCGCGTCGCGGGAGAGCAGCACCCGCTTCGGCTGTCCGCTGGAGCCCGAGGTCGCCAGCTCCAGCTGCGGTGGCGCCGGGTCGGCCAGCCACCGGGCCAGCTGGTCGACGGCCAGCGCCGGATCGGCCGAAGGCACCAACGGGGAGGGGGACGTGCGGGTCACCCCCGCACGCTATCCCCCTCCCCGTCAGGGTCGAGCAGAGCGGCCCCTCAGTGCACGGGCAGGTCGTGCGCGTGGTCGTGGCCGCCGTCGTGCGGGGCGGTGAGACCCGAGCGCGGGCTCGCCGTTGCGCCGCCCACCGAGCCGCGGGGCCGCGGTCCCACGCCGTTGACCGTCCAGGTGGACTGCGCGTAGGTGTGCACCGCGTGCGCGATCGCGTCGGAGTTGGCGTCCAGGGCCTCGTCGCTCACGTTGTCCAGGTCGTCGCACTCCTGGTGGTAGCACTCGTCGAAGGCCACCCCCGCGGTGCCGCCGAAGGCGGCCGCGAGCTCGGGGGTCTTGACCCCTTCGGCGCCGGTGAAGAGGCCGCCGGAGGCGATGCCCTCCGCGATGAACGGCCCGTAGTCGCTGCGCCCGGAGAAGGCGGTCTCCGCCGACTCCAGCCCGGCGTCCTCGAAGTGCTCGTGGAAGAGCGCCTCGATCGAGTCCGAGCCCTCGGGGCCGACCGCGCCGTCGGGGAAGGCCGCGGAGTTGTCGCCGTCATAGACGAACAGCGCGTAGTTGGGAGAGCCGATCATGTCGAAGTTGAGGTAGAGCGCGATCTCCTCGAGGGTGTCCGGGTCGTTCTCGACCAGGTCGGCCACGTAGTGCTCCGCGCCGAGCAGGCCCTTCTCCTCCGCGCCCCACCAGGCGAAGCGCACCTGGTTGTTCGGCTTCGTCTTCTGCTTGGCGAGCTGGACGGCGACCTCGAGCAGGCCGGCGCTGCCGCTGCCGTTGTCGTTGATGCCCGGGCCCTCCACCACGGAGTCGAGGTGGGCCCCGGCCATCACCACGTTGTCGCTGCGGCCCTCGCGGGTCTCGGCGACGACGTTCCAGGTGGGCCGGATCTCCGACTCGGTGCTCGCCGACAGGGTGACGGTCGCCCCCTCGGCCAGCGACAGGCCGACGGCGTAGCTGGCGCCGACGGACGGGACGGTGCCGACCGGACCGCCGAGGGTGCCGGCGAACGCGTCGGTCGCCCCGGGGGTGCCGGTGTTCATCAGGACGACGCCGGCCGCGCCGGCCTCCTGGGCGTTGACCACCTTCTCGCCGAACGCGCAGGTGCCGCGCCGGACGAGCGCGATGTTGCCGGCGGTGAACCCGGCGAAGTCGGTGTCCTCACAGCCGCTGGTGGAGGTGCCGCCCAGGTTGAGGTCGACCGCCTGCACCGGCGCGGTGACGTCGCCGGAGCCGGAGTAGTCCATCAACGCGTAGTCCACGCCGTCCTCGTAGGTCGTCGCCGTGGGCGTGACCTGGGCGAAGCTGCTCGGCGCGGTCTCGCGGAAGAACGCGAAGTCGAACTTCTGCACCTGCGGCCGGTAGCCGGCCTGGCGCAGCGTGCGCACGACGTAGTCGCGGGAGGCGGCGTAGCCCGGGGTGCCGGAGGCGCGGTTGCCGCCGTTGGCGTCGGCGATCTCCTGGAAGGCCTCCAGGTGGTCGCGGACCCCCGCCAGGGTGACCGCCTTCTGCAGCGCCTTCGAGGTCTTGTCGTGACCCTTGCCCTTGTCCTTGCCGGGGTGCTTGTGCTTCCCGTGTCCCTTCCCGTGCCCCTTCCCGTGCCCCTGGCCCTTGTCCTGGGGCTGGGGCTTGTCCTTGGGCTTGGACTGCTGCTTGCCGGCGTCGCGCTCCGGTCCGGCGGTCGCCGGCGCGGTGAGGGCGGTGCCGGCCAGAGCAGCGGTGACCAGGGCGGCGGTGGCCAGCCCGGCCTGGCGGCGCCAGGAGGGGCGCAGCCGCGAGGGGTCGTTCATAGGGTCAACCTTTCCCGAGAGGTCGCAGCAGGTTGGCCGCCGCGTGAGCGATATCTGAGCGTCGGCGCGGCCGTGTGTCAAGAGCCACGGCACGGCGCGGAGAAAAAGCAGGCGACACCGGTGGCACCACGGTCCACACTTGGCGCCGATGCCCACCACGTTCCTGCGGCCCTTCCGGTCCCTGCGACCGCCGTCGCCCCTCGCCGGCCGCCTCGCCGTCCAGAACCTCCTCTTCGCCCTCGGCGAGGGCACCTTCATGACCGGCTCGATGGTCTTCTTCACCCAGCTGGTCGGTCTCAGCGCGGCCCAGGTCGGCCTGGGCCTCACCCTGGCGGGGATGGCCGGGTTCGTCGTGGCCCTGCCGATGGGCAAGCTCGTCGACCGCTTCGGGCCGAAGCGGATGTGGGCGCTGAGCGCCGCCGGCCAGGCCGCGGTCTTCACCGCCTGGCCCTTCATCGACAGCTTCGCCGGCTACCTCGTGATGGCCGTGGCGGTGGAGGTGCTCGGGGCGCTGGGCGGTGCGGCGCACGGCGCATACACGATCGACGTGCTCCCGCCCGCGGAGCGGGTGACCTCGCGTGCCTACATGTACTCCGCCCTCAACCTCGGCTTCACCCTCGGCGCGCTGGTCGCGGCCGTCGCGCTCGCCTTCGACTCCAACGACCTGCTCCTGCTGCTGCCGTGGCTCACCACGCTGGCCTTCGCCGTCAACACCGTCTTCATCCTGCGTCTCCCCAACGCCTCGCACGACGACCGGACCCCCGAGGAGCGCCGGGTGAGGCTCCCCGGGCCCGGCCCCCTGCGCAACCCCGGCTGGCTGGCGGTGACCTTCTTCGGCGGGGTGATGTGGACCAACCAGGTCCTCCTCAACATCGTGATCCCGCTGTGGGTGATCGAGGAGACCGACGCACCCCGGGTGCTGCTCGCCCTCCTCTTCGGCACCAACACCGTGATGTGCATCTTCTTGCCGATGGCGGCCTCGCGGGGGGTCAGGGACGTCACCACCGGCCTGCGGGCGGTGCGCATCTCCACCACCTTCTTCCTCCTCTGCTGCCTGATCACCCTCGCCACGCACGAGACCGTCGGGTGGGTGACCATCGCCCTGATCTGGCTCGGTCACGTCACGGTCACCGGGGCCGAGCTCTACCTCTCGGCCGCCAGCTGGGCCTTCGAGGCAGACCTGATGGACCCGCGCCGGCGCGGCGAGTACCAGGGCGCCGCCGAGCTGACCGGCACCCTGGGCAGGGTCTGGGCGCCGGCGCTCTACACGTTCCTGGTGATGAGCTGGGGGGCCGGCGGCTGGCTGGTGATCGCGGCGATCGTCGCCGCGGCGGGGGTCGGGACCCACCCCGCGGTCCGGATGGCGGAGCGGTGGCTGGTCAAGCACGGTCCCCCGCCGTCGTCGACCCCGGAGCTCCACGATCCCGTCGCCGAGCAGCCGGCGGCCGTGGTGCCGCCCGGCCCGTCGATGACTCCCTAGGGGCGCCTGCTTCAATCCTCTGGTGGATCTGGCCTTCTTCCGCCTCGACGGCGACCGACTCGTCCCCCTCGACCTCGCGCGCAGCATGTGGCGCGACGACCAGATGCACGGGCTGGCGGTCAGCGGGGCCCTGGGGCGTGCGATCGAGGCGCGCGGCCTGACCGCCGGGCGTCCCGAGCTGGTGCCGGCGCGCTACACCGTCGACCTCTTCAAGGCCGCGAGCATGGAGCCCTGCGAGCTGGAGACGCAGGTGGTCCGCGAGGGGCCGCGACTGCTGCTGGTGGACGCGGTGATGCGCCAGGACGGCGAGGCGGTGGCCCGGGCCAGCGCGGTGCTGCTGCGCCGCACCGAGGTGCCGAGCGGCGAGGTCTGGTCCCCCGACGACGTCCCGTCGCCGCCACCGCTGGAGATCGCCCCGGACGACGACACCCCGCACATCCCCTTCTTCCACAGCGAGGCCGGCTGGTCCCAGGACTTCGGCCAGCACCAGAACGCCTCGCGCAAGCAGACCTGGCAGACCGGCCTGCCGGTGGTGCTCGGTGAGCGGCCCTCCCCGTTCGTCTCCGCGGCGAGCATCGCCGACGCCACCAGCCTGGTCACCAACTGGGGCACCGAGGGCGTGCAGTACATCAACACCGACATCACGCTCTCGATCGCGCGGCCGCCCGCCGGGGTGCAGATCGGCCTGCTGGCCACCGACCACCACGCCAGCGACGGGATCGCCGTCGGCTCGGCCACCGTCTACGACCGGCAGGGCCCGTTCGGCGTCGCCACCGTCACCGCGCTGGCCAACAGCCGGCGCACCGTCGACCTCTCCGACGGCATGTCCTACCAGCGGGGTCCGCGCCGGTGAGCGCCGCCGACTGGGTCGCCGGGGCCCGGCCCCGCACCCTGCCCGCCGCGGTCGCACCGGTGCTGGCGGGCACCGGGGTGGCGGCGTACGCCGACGGGCTGGTCTGGTGGAAGGCGCTGCTCGCCCTGGTGGTCAGCCTGGCGCTCCAGGTCGGGGTCAACTACGCCAACGACTACTCCGACGGGATCCGCGGCACCGACGAGGACCGGGTCGGGCCGATGCGCCTGGTCGGCTCGGGCACCGCGTCCCCCGGCGCGGTGAAGCGGGCGGCGTTCGCGGCCTTCGGCGTCGCTGCCGCGGCCGGCCTGGTGCTGGCCGCCACCACCGCCTGGTGGCTGGTCGCGGTCGGGGTGGTCTGCCTGGTGGCCGCCTGGTTCTACACCGGCGGCAAGAAGCCCTACGGCTACCTGGGCCTGGGCGAGGTGATGGTCTTCGTCTTCTTCGGCCTGGTCGCGGTGATCGGCACGACGTTCGTGCAGACGCGGAGCTGGGAGTGGCCGGCGCTCTACGCCGGTATCGGCATCGGCTCGCTGGCCTGCGCCATCCTGGTCACCAACAACCTGCGCGACATCCCCACCGACCGCGAGGCCGGCAAGCTGACGTTGGCCGTCCGGCTGGGCGAGGAGCGGACCCGCTACCTCTACGTGCTGCTGGTCGCCGCCGCGGCCGTCGCGGTGGTGGCCGTCGCTGCCTCGACCCACTGGCTGGTCGTCGGCGCGCTGGCCTTCGTGGTGCAGCTGTTCCCGGCGGTGCGCACCGTGCTCGGTGGGGCACGCGGACCGGCCCTGATCCCGGTGCTGGCACAGACCGGCACCGCCCAGCTCTGGTGGGCCGGGCTCGTGGTGGTCCTGCTGCTGGTCCGCTGAGGGGTCAGAACGAGGTGCGCGAGTAGGGCGCCGGACCGCCGTCGGCCATCGCGGCCCAGCGCGCGACCGGCTCGTCCTCCCCGAGGATCCGGCCCGCCGCCGCCAGGGTGGGCACCCCCACACCGCCCAGGTACATCCCCGAGAGGGTGCTGACGTCCATCCTCACCGCCGGTGGCTCCTCGGTGCGGGTGACCGAGGCCTGCCCGTCGCGGACCTCGACCCGCCAGCTGCCCGCGGCGTGGTCGAGGGCGTCCTCGATCCCCAGCACCACGTCGCCGTCACCGAACCACGGGCGTCCCTCCAGGGCGGCCGGGACGTCCAGCACCCGCACCCAGATGTGGTCGCCGACCTCGGTGACCCGACGGCACTGCGGGTCCGTCAGCGCCCAGGTCAACGGGTCCACGACCGGGGCGCGCGCCTTGACCCGCTGGGTCAGGTCGAGGTCGGCGAGGAACTGCCACAGCGCGAGCTCGGCAGCCGGGGTCGTGCCCACCAGGTCCTGGACCTGGGCGGTGAAGGGCCGGTCCCACCCGAGGTGCCGGTAGAGCAGGAAGCCGTCAGGGCGCCCGTCCGCGTCGAGGTGCACCGCGCCGCGCAGGGTCAGGTCCGGCGCCTGCTTCTCCCAGTCCCACTCGCCCCGGTTCATCGGTCCGTAGAAGGCGGGGCGCGAGATCGAGCCGCGCACCGTCCGGTGCCAGGCCCCGAAGAGCTCCTGCTGGAGCGGCCACATCTCGGCCGGCTCCACCATCTCGCAGCGCCCGGCGGGCACCGGTCCGTGCATCGCGAAGCGGGAGGTGTCGACCTCCACCTCGGCCCGCCAGGTGGCGGGCCCGAAGCCGAACCGGCCGTAGATCGACCCCTCCGACACGGTGAGGGCGGCAACCGGCCGGCCCTGCTCGACCGCGTGGCGCAGGTCCTCGGTGATCAGCAGGCGCAGCAGTCCCTGGCGACGGTGGGCCGGGCTGACCGTGACGTCGGTGATCATGTGCAGCGGCAGCTGCGTGCAGCCGGTGCTGAGCTCGCCGGCGAAGGAGACGAAGGTGGCCACCGGCATCGGCCCGGCGCCGAACTCGCCCTCGGGCACCCAGGCCCCACGCATCCGGGGGGCCAGGTCGCGGGTGGCGTCGAGCCAGACGCCGTACGGCTGGTCCCCCAGCCGCGACTTGTGGAAGCCCCGGGCGACCGCGTTGGACCAGCCCTTGAGCCGGGCGACGTTCGCGGGCGTCTCGTCGTGCGGGTCAAGGGTTGCGAAGTCGAGGTCCATGGACGGCAGGCTACGCCGGGTCAGTCGACGTCATCGCTGGCGCGGCGAGCCTCGAAGGCGGCGCTGGCCCGCGACGCCCGCTGCTCGATCCACAGGGCCGCGGCCTCCCGCGGCTTGGCCAGCAGGAACCACGAGGAGATGCCGGAGATCACCAGGGCCACGACCGCCGCCCACAGGAGCGGCACCTGGTCGGCGAAGAGGGACCAGACCCCCACGACGACCACCAGCGAGCCGAGGAGGAGGGCAAGACGGAGTGCGTTGTAGACGAGGAACGGCTTCACACCTCAACTGTAGGTCGCTGCCCACCCACCGCCTACATTTGGTGACGTGCTGAAGATCCTGCTCATCGTGCTCCTCGTCGCACTCGCGATCTATGCGGTGACCCGGGTGCTGGAGAGGCGAGGCCGCGCCGCCCGCCCCGGGCCGAGGCCGCGCCGGGAGCCGCCGCGGGTGGTGGGTCCCGACGACGATCCCGACTTCCTGCGCAACCTCGAGCGGGAGCGGCGCCGCCGTCAGAAGGACGAGCCGGAAGCCGGCTGAGCCGGCTGCTCCCACGCCTGCACGATCGCCGGCGCACCCTCCGCGTAGGAGTGCTGGGAGGTGGTGGAGAAGAAGTTGATCCCGATGAAGTTGAACCACAGGGTGGCCAGGCCGACCAGGGCCAGGATGGCGGCGTTGCGCCCCTTCCAGCCGGCCGTGGTCCGGGCGTGCAGGTAGGCGGCGTAGACCACCCAGGTGATGAAGGCCCACACCTCCTTGGGGTCCCAGCTCCAGTAGGAGCTCCAGGCCTCGTGCGCCCAGATGGGGCCGGTGATCAGCACCGCGAACGTCCACACCGGGAAGCCGAAGGCGTGCATCCGGTAGGAGATGCGGTCCAGCGTGGCGGTGTCGGGGACCCGCGACAGGTAGCCGGTGCCGCGCACCGTGGCCTGCTCGCCGCCGGTCTCGGGCCCGTCGACGGACCCCGCGCCGACGCCCGCTCCCACCGCGACGGGCGTGCGCTCCGCCGTACGCCGCTCCTGACGGGCCTTGAGCAGGAAGAGGACCGAGGTGATGCCGCCCAGGGTGAAGGCGCCGGTGGCGATCACGGCGGAGACCACGTGGATGACCAGCCAGGGCGAGTAGAGCGCCTCGCTGAGGGGGGCCACCGGGTCGTAGAGCCAGACCACGGCGGTCATCGAGGTGGCCAGCACGAAGGCGACCACGATCGGCGCCATCCAGGAGAGCGAGAACCGGCGGTAGAGCACCAGGTAGAGGAGCGAGACGAAGAAGGCGCCCGAGAGGGTGAACTCGTACATGTTGCCCCAGGGCACCCGGTTGGGGTCCGCGGCCATCCCGCGGCCCACGAGGGCCACGAAGTGCGCCCCGGTGGCGATCACGGTCAGCAGCAAGCCGAGGCGGCCGAAGAGCGCGGTGCGGCCCGTCTCCGGCACCACGGTGGCCGGGATCTTGCGCAGGGCCGTCCACTCCACCAGGTGGCTGAGCAGGGCGAGGAAGTAGACCACCCCGGCCGCGGCGATCGCCTGGTTGCTGAGGGTCTCCCACTGTGCGTCGCTCACGCCTGCTGCTCCTTGGTCGATGCTGCTTGGTCCATGATGCCTGTCCTCACCTCGGCGAGCTCCGCGGCCACGTCGCCGCCGCCCGCACGGTCGAGCCCGGCGATCTCCACCAGGGTGACCGCGTCGGGCCCGCTGCCGGTGCGCCGGGCCCGCACCCAGACCCGTCGGGGCCTGATGTAGAGGGAGCCGATCAGGCCGAGCAGGGCCAGGCTGACCCCGGTCAGCGCGACCAGCTTGCCCGGCGTCCGGCTGATCTGGATCCGGTTCCACCGCTCGATGCCGTCGAAGCTGACGGTGCCGAGCCCGTCGGGCAGCTCGGCGCTCTCGCCCGGCCGCAGGTCGAGGCGGAACATCGAGCCGTCCTTCTTGGTGACCTCCTCGGCCTGGCTGGTGTCGAGCACGTAGACCGACTGGGAGCCGCCGTCGTCGAGGCCGAGGTCGCCCTTCCACACGGTCAGCGAGACCAGCGGGTCGACCGCGTCGCCGAAGGCCGAGTAGGGGCCGACGCCGTCCTCGCCGCCCTGGAACCCGAACGTCGGGTAGAGCTCGCCCTGGAGCCCGAGCGACTCCGGCCGGGCGTCGGCGGCCTTGACCACGCCGAAGGAGCGGAAGGAGGCGTCGGTGGGCAGGAAGATGGTGGGCCCGGAGTAGGCGACGTCGCCGTTGCCGTCGCGGACGGTGATCACGGGGGCGTAGCCGTGGCCGATCAGGAAGATGTCGGTGCCGCCGATGGTGAGCGGGTGGTTGACCCGCAGGTCGTACTCGTGCTCGGCGCCGCCCGGCTCCTCGGTGTAGGTCAGGTGGGAGACGAACTTGCGCGCCTGCCCGGCCGCCGGGCCCTCGGTGAGCCACTCGACGTCGAAGTCGGTGACGTCGAAGGCGAAGGGCTCCATCCACTCCTGCTGGAAGAGGCTGCCCGGCACGAAGTCGTCGTACTGGGTGATGTTGTTGCTGAAGCCGTTGCCGACCACCACGATGGCGCCGCCCTTGTAGCCCAGCAGGCTGCCCATCGCGAAGCCGACGAGCACCACCAGGATCGAGAGGTGGAAGACCAGGTTGCCGGCCTCGCGCAGGTAGCCCCGCTCGGCCGCGACCCACTGGTCCTCGGCGGCCTCCGGCGCGACCTCGACCCGGTAGCGGCGGCGCTTGAGCACCTCGCGGGCGCGGGCGTGCACCTGCGCGGGCGTCTGGTCGGTCTCGTAGGTCGTGTGGTCCGGCAGTCTGGTCAGGTTGCGCGGCGCCCGCGGCGGCCGGGCCCGCAGGGCCTTCGCGTAGACCACCGTGCGGGGGATGATGCAGCCGACCAGCGAGACCATCAGCAGCAGGTAGATGGCGGCGAACCACGGCGTCTCGTAGACGTTGAAGAGCCCGAGCTTCTCGTAGATCGGCGTCAGGGTCTCGTGGGACTCCTTCCACTGCGAGGCCTTGAGGGCGTCGATGTCCTCCTGCGGCACCACCGACCCCGGCACCGCGGCCAGGGCGAGCAGCAGCAGCAGGACCAGCGCGGTGCGCATCGAGGTCAGCTGCCGCCACGTCCAGCGCCCCAGCTCTCGGGCCCCGAGCTCGCCGGGCCTGCGCTCCTGCCTCTCGCTCACACGCTCACCTCGTAGCCGCTCACCAGGTTGACCTGGACCCAGGTCACCATCTCCGCCCACCAGCCGGTCACCAGCGCCACGCCGACGGCGACCAGCATCAGGCCGCCGGCCCGCATCACCCAGACCTGGTGACGCCGGAAGAAGGAGAAGGCGCGCATCGCGCGGCCGTAGGCGAGCCCGGCCAGGACGAAGGGCACCCCGAGACCGAGCGAGTAGACCGCGGAGAGCAGGGCGCCGCGACCGGCGCTGCCCTCCTGGTAGGAGAGGTTGAGGATCACCCCGAGGGTCGGGCCGATGCACGGGGTCCAGCCGAGACCGAACAGGACGCCGAGGAAGGGCGCCGCCGCCAGGCCGACGGCCGGCACCTTGTGGATGCGCCAGTCCCGCTGGAACCAGGGCAGCAGACCGGCGAAGGCGAGGCCGAGCACGATGGTCAGCAGCCCCAGCACCACGGTGATCTGCCGCTCCCAGTCGACCAGCCACTCCCCCAGCGCGCCCGACAGCGCGCCGAGGGCGACGAAGACGGCGGTGAAGCCCAGCACGAAGAGCAGCGAGCCCAGCAGCATCCGGCCCCGCCGGCGCTCCGCCTCCCCGGTGGCCAGGTCGGCCCCGGAGAGGCCGGTGGCGTAGGAGAGGTAGCCCGGCAGCAGCGGGATCACGCACGGGGAGAAGAAGGAGACCAGCCCGGCCACCAGCGCCACCGGGATGGCCAGGGCCAGGGACCCGGCCGCCGCCTGCTGCTCGAACCACTCAGCCATCGGTGCCGCTCTCCTGCGCGACGTCCTCGACGAGTCCGACCAGGGTCAGGGTCGAGGGGACCTCCCCGATGATGGCCGCGGCCACCCGCCCCTCGGCGTCCAGCACCACCGTCGAGGGGATCGCGCTGGGCGGGATGGTGCCGCTGAAGGGCAGCAGCGCCTTGCCGTCGGGGGAGAAGAAGGAGGGGTACTCCACCCCGAAGTTGCGGGCGAAGCCCTGGGCCTGCGCGGTGTCGCTGTCGCGGATGTTGATCCCCACGAAGCTGGCGTGCTCGGCCGTCTCCTCGGCCGCCTCCACCAGCATCGGCATCTCCTTGCGGCACGGCGGGCAGCCCGACCACCAGACGTTGACCACCACCACCCGGCCGCGCAGGTCGGCGAGGTCAAGGGCCTCGCCGTGCAGGTCCTCCCCGGCGAGCTCGACCGGCTCCTGGCGCTGCTCCGGGTCGACGGTGCGGATCCGGCCGTCGCCGGCGACGTAGCCCTTGTCGCCGGTCCCGGAGAGGCTGGAGCAGCCGGCCAGCAGCAGGCAGAGGGCCGCCACGGCGGCCAGCAGGGCGGCCCGGCCCCGAGCGGGCCGGACGGAAGCGGGGGGGAGCACGGTCAGGGTCGCTTCTCCGCGGGCGCGCCACCTGCCGAGAAGGGGGCCTTCTTGTCCTTGGTGGGGATCAGGTCGCCGGCCGGCTCGGAGTAGGAGAGCCGGACCAGCCGGTCGTCCTCGAAGTGCAGGGTGGTCAGCGAGCACAGCGTGCACTCGCGGCTGCGCGGGTCGTGGACGAAGGAGCGGCCCTCGGCGGCCAGGCGGGTCGTCCAGATCGGCAGCTGGTGGGAGACGATCACGGCCTCGTGCCCCCGGGCGTCGTCGCGGGCGTCGTAGACCGCCGCCATCATCCGGGCCACCATGTCCTCGTAGGGCTCGCCCCACGAGGGCTTGAACGGGTTGTAGAGGTAGCGCCACAGGTCGGGGCGCTTGAGCAGGGTCTTGGCGCCCTGCCCGAAGCTGACGCCCTCGAAGCGGTTGGTCGACTCGATGACCCGCGGGTCGACGACCGGCTCGAGGCCGCGGGCGGCGAGCAACGGCGCCGCCGTCTCCCGGGCCCGCTCCAGCGGCGAGGTGCGCAGGTGCACGATGTCGCGCCCGCCGACCACGGAGGCCACCCGCTCGGCCATCCGCTGGCCGAGCTCGGAGAGGTGGAAGCCGTCGCGGCGGCCGTAGAGGATGCCCTCGGGGTTGTACACCTCGCCGTGTCGCAGCAGGTGCACCATGGTCTTGTCGGTCATCGCGGGTCCTCCTGGGCGGCGGCCGCGGCGCGGGCGGCGCCGGGCAGGGCGTCGAGCACGTGCTGGACGGCCCGGTCGTCGTGGGCGGCGGAGACGAACCAGCACTCGTAGGCCGAGGGCGGCAGGTAGACACCCGCCTCCAGCATGGCGTGGAAGAACGCGGCGTAGGCGGTCGTGTCGGTGCGCGAGGCGCCGGCGAAGTCACGCACCGGGGAGTCGGTGAAGAAGACCGAGAACATGGTGCCGGCCGACTGCACCACGTGGGCGACCCCGGCCTCGGCGAGCGCCTTCTCGGCGCCCTCGCGGATCGTCGTCGCGGTGGCGTCCAGGGCGGCGTACACCTCGTCGGTGGCCAGCCGCAGCGTGGCCAGCCCCGCGGTGGTCGCGACCGGATTCCCCGAGAGGGTCCCGGCCTGGTAGACGGGGCCCTGCGGCGCGAGGTGGGCCATCACGTCGGCGCGTCCGCCGAACGCGGCGGCGGGGAAGCCGCCGCCCATCACCTTGCCGAAGGTCATCAGGTCGGGCGTCCAGCCCTCGTGCGCGCCGTCCAGGCCCCACCCACCCCTGGCGGTGGCCCGGAAGCCGGTCATCACCTCGTCGGAGATGAACAGGGCCCCCGCCTCGCGGCAGGTCTGCGCCAGGAAGGCGTTGAAGCCGGGCTCGGGGGGCACCACGCCCATGTTGCCGGGGGTGGCCTCGGTGATCAACGCCGCGATACGCGGGCCGTGCTCGGCGAAGGCCGCGGTGACCGCGGCCCGATCGTTGTAGGGCAGCACCAAGGTGAGGTCGGTGGCCGAGACGGGGACGCCCGGGGTGCCCGGCAGGGCGAAGGTGGCGACTCCCGAGCCGGCCTCGGCCAGCAGCGAGTCGACGTGCCCGTGGTAGCAGCCGGCGAACTTCACGACCACGTCGCGGCCGGTGAAGCCGCGGGCCAGCCGGATCGCCGACATGGTCGCCTCGGTGCCGCTGGAGACCAGGCGCACCCGGTCGACCGGCGTGCGCCGCACGATCTCCTCGACCAGCTCCACCTCGGGCTCGGTCGGGGTGCCGAAGGAGGTGCCGCGAGCCACGGCCGCCTGCACCGCCTCGACGACCTCGGGGTGGGCGTGGCCGAGCAGCATCGGGCCCCAGGAGCAGACCAGGTCGACGTAGTCGCGCCCGTCGACGTCGGTGAGCCACGCCCCGGTCGCGGAGCGCATGAAGCGGGGGGTCCCGCCGACGGCGTTGAAGGCGCGGACCGGTGAGTTCACCCCACCGGGCGTCACCGCGTTGGCGCGCGCGAAGAGGGCGGCCGAGACCGGGTTGGGGGATGTCACGGCCTCATTGTCGCGCACCGCTCCAAGGGGGCCGAAATGCAGGGGAGAACCCGGGCACCCGGGGGTTCCCCCGGTCCACGGAGCGGAGGCATGATCGAGGAGCAATCGGCTCGGGCAGGGGACATGACATGGCGGAGACCCGCTTCCGCACTTGGCACAGGACGTTCGCGGCGCTGCCGCTGGCGGCCCTGACGCTCGGCTGGACGGCGTGGCTGGACCCGCTCTCGGGGGCCGACGACACCGACGTACGGGCGGGCCGGTCCGCCGCACCGGACGCCCTGGCCGCGGCGCCCGCGGTGGTCGTGCCGGAGGTGATCCGCAGCACGGAGACCGACCCTGTCCCGCGGCCGCTGCACGGCGGCCTCGACGCCGCCGCGGCCGCGTCGAGCCTCGGCGGGATCCCGGCGGCCGCGCTCGCGGCCTACCAGCTCGCCGAGGCGGTGATGCGGAGCGCGGACGGTGGCTGCGACCTCACCTGGCCGGTGCTGGCCGCGATCGGCCGGGTCGAGTCCGACCACGGCCGCTACGGCGGCAACCTGCTGGACGCGGACGGCCGCTCCACCCCCGGGGTGGTCGGCATCGCCCTCGACGGGAGCCGGGGGACCGCCCGGATCCCCGACACCGACCGCGGCCGGCTGGACGGCGACGACCGGTTCGACCGCGCCGTCGGGCCCATGCAGTTCATCCCCTCCACCTGGTCGGCGGTGGCGGTGGACGGCGACGCGGACGGCGTGCGCGACCCCCAGGACCTCGACGACGCCGCGCTGGCCAGCGCCGTCCACCTCTGCTCGGGGCCGGGGTCGCTCCTGGACCCCGGCACGCTCCGGGCCGCCCTGCTGCGCTACAACCGCTCGGCCAGCTATGTGCGCCTGGTGATGGAGGTGGCCGACGCCTACCGCGCGGGGGCCGGGCAGGTCCCGCTCGACACCCCTCTCCTCCAGGCCGACAGCCGGATGACCGGCGGACCCGGCGCTCAGGGCCCCGCACCGCAGCCGGGCGACCGCGCCGCCGGCGGGCCCGGGACACCCGCGGGCGAGCCGCGGGAGCGGCCGGAGGCCTCCCTGAAGGCGCTGGGCCCCGTCTCTGCGCCGCCCGGCGAGCGCCCGGCACGGCCGCCGGAGGTGCCGACTCCCGCTCCCCCCAAGCCCCGTCCCCCGGCGCCCACTCCCCCGGAGGACCCGGGCCTGTGGCCGCCCCAGGACCCGCAGACCCCCCAGGACCCGCAGGCCCCCCAGGCCCAGCCCCCGGGGACACCGCCGGCCGAGCCGACGCCGACACCCGCCCCGACACCCACCCCGACACCGGCGCCGGCCCCGACACCACCGGGCCCCTACCAGCTCCCGGTGCTGCCGCTGCCCGTCGGGCCGCTGCCCGACCTCGACCCGGCGACGCTCCCGGTGCCCGAGGGCCTGCCGGTGCCCGACGACCTCGCCGCCGACGTGGCCTGGAGCACGGCGCTGCTGACCGCCGCGGCGCTCTGCTTCGAGGCCGGGGTGGCGGCGGAGGACACCGAGCCGCTCCGCGACTGCCTGGCGCAGTGGCTGCTGCCGCCCACCGAACCGCCGGCCCCTACCCCCTAGCCGTCAGCGGGAGAGGATCCGCGCGGCCTCGGCGGCCCAGTAGGTCAGGATGACGTCGGCGCCCGCCCGGCGGATCGAGGTGAGCGTCTCCATGATCGCCGCCTCGCGGTCGATCCACCCGTGGGCGGCCGCCGCCTCGACCATCGAGTACTCGCCGGAGATGTTGTAGGCCGCCACCGGCACGTCGACGGCGTCGCGCACCCGGCGGACCACGTCGAGGTAGGCCAGCGCGGGCTTCACCATCACCAGGTCGGCCCCCTGCTCGACGTCGAGCAGCGCCTCGCGGACGCCCTCGACCGCGTTGGCCGGATCCTGCTGGTAGGTCCGGCGGTCACCCTCGAGGGTGGAGTCGACCGCCTCGCGGAAGGGCCCGTAGAAGGCGGAGGCGTACTTCGCGGAGTAGGCCAGGATCGAGACGTCGGTGTGCTCCCTGGCGTCCAGCGCGGTGCGGATCGTGGCGACCTGGCCGTCCATCATCCCGCTGGGGCCCACCATGTCGACGCCGGCGTCGGCCTGGGCGAGCGCCATCTGCGCGTAGGCCGCCAGGGTCCGGTCGTTGTCGACCTGCCCGTCGGAGGTGAGCAGGCCGCAGTGCCCGTGGTCGGTGAACTCATCCAGGCACAGGTCGCTCATCACGGTCAGCGTGTCGCCGACCTCCGCGACCACGTCGGTGATGGCCAGGTTGAGGATGCCGGTGGGGTCCACGGCACCCGACCCCAGCGCGTCCTTCCTCGCGGGGACGCCGAACAGCATCACCCCGCCCAGGCCGAGCTCGGCCGCCTCGGCCGCCGCCGCCCGGAGCGAGTCGCGGGTGTGCTGCACGACCCCGGGCATCGAGGAGATGGGCTGGGGCACGTCGATGCCCTCACGGACGAAGAGCGGCAGCACCAGCTGGCGCGGCTGGACGGCCACCTCCGCGACCATCCGGCGCAGCGCTGGGGTGGTCCGCAGCCGCCGGGGACGCACCAGCGGGCCGGTGACGGCCCCGGGGCCGACCTCCCCGGACGACCCCGCGGCCTCGTCGGCCGGACCCGCGGCCGGCACCTACTTCGACCCGACCTTGCGCCGGCCGGACGCCTTGCGGTCCGACGGCTTGGTGACCGGCTGCCCGGCCTCCACCAGGGCCAGCCGGCGGGAGGCACCGAAGTCGGCGAGGGCCTCGACCAGCACCTCGACGTCGGGCCTGGGGGCCATCACGTCGACCCGCAGCCCGTGCTCCTCGGCCGTCTTGGCGGTGGCCGGCCCGATGACCGCGATCACCGTCGAGGGGTGCGGCTTGCCCGCGATCCCGACCAGGTTGCGCACGGTCGAGGAGGAGGTGAAGACGACCGCGTCGAACTTGCCGCTCTTGATCGCGTCGCGGGTGGGCGCCGGCGGGGGCGTGGCCCGCACCGTGCGGTAGGCGGTGACGTCGTCGCACTCCCAGCCCAGCTCGACCAGCCCGGCGACCAGGGTCTCGGTGGCGATGTCGGCACGCGGCAGGAAGACCCGGTTGATCGGGTCCAGCAGCTCGTCGTACGGCGGCCACTCGGCCAGCAGGCCGGCCGCCGACTGCTCCCCGACCGGGACCAGGTCGGCCCGCAGGCCCCAGGCGGCGATGGCCTCGGCGGTCTTGTCGCCCACCGCGGCGATCTTGAGCCCCGAGAAGGCCCGGGCGTCGAGGCCGTACTCCTCGAACTTCTCCCGGACCGCCTTGACGGCGTTGACCGAGGTGAAGGCGATCCACTCGTAGCGGCCCTCCACCAGGCCGCGGACGGCCTTGTCCATCTGGAGCGGGTTGCGCGGCGGCTCCACCGAGATGGTCGGCACCTCCTCGGGCACGCCCCCGAAGGCGCGGATCCGCTGGGAGAGCGAGCCGGCCTGCTCCTTGGTGCGCGGCACCAGGACCCGCCAGCCGAAGAGCGGCTTGGTCTCGAACCACGACAGGGTCTCGCGCAGGTTGACCACGTCGCCGATCACGATGATGGCCGGCGGGGCCACCCGGGCGGCCCGCACGTCGGCGGCCACGTCGGCGAGGGTGGAGATGAGCGTCGCCTGCTCGGTGGTGGTGCCGACCCGGGTCACCGCGACCGGGGTCTGCGGCGAGCGACCGGCGGCCTGGAGCGCCGCCGCGGTCTCGGCGAGGGTGCCGACGCCCGAGAGCAGCACCAGGGTGCGGCCGTCGGCGTACTGCGACCAGTCGATGTTGCCGCCGCAGGTGACCACGGCCACCTCGCGGTGGGTCTTGTCGGTGAGCGGGATGCCGGCGTAGGCCGGGACCGCCTGCACCGAGGAGACGCCGGGCACGATGTCGAAGCCCACCCCGGCCTTGACGCACGCCTGGGCCTCCTCGGGCCCGGAGGCGTAGAGGAAGGGGTCGCCGGTCATCAGCCGCACCACGCGGTGCTTCTTGCCGTGCTTGACCACCACCCGGGCCCGGTTGGCGTGGGTCAGCGGCTGGCCGTCCTCGCCGAAGCCGCCGTCGACCAGGACGGGCGCGCCCTCGATGGGCTCCGCCTCCTCCCCCGGGACGCGGGCCGGCAGGCCGAGGACGGTGCGGACCAGGTCCTCGTGCTCGGGGGCCTCGGTGAGGATCACCTCCGCCTCCTTGATCAGCTCGACGGCACGGACCGTCAGCAGGCCAGGGTCGCCGGGGCCACTGCCGACGAAGGAGACCCAGCCGGTGGGGGTGGACGTGGTGGCGGGGGTGTTGCCTCGGGTCATGGGTGCTGCTTCCTCACTGCTGCTTCGTGCGGTGCTTCCATCAGGTCCTTGGCGCCATCGGCGAGCATCTCGCTCGCCAGGCGGGCGCCGACGCCCGCTGCCTCCTCCGGCCGGCCGGTGGCGCTCATGCGCACCGACAGGCCCCCATCCATGGACAGGGCCACCGCCCTGAGCCACAGCTCCTCCCCCGTGTCTCCCTCGACCACCTCGGCCAGCGCGCCCAGCGGCGCACTGCACCCGGCCTCGAGCGTGGCCAGCACGGCCCGCTCCGCCTCGACGGCCGCGCGGGCGCGCGGGTCGTCGAGCTCGCCCAGGACGGCGGTCAGCTCCTGGTCGTCGGTCCGGCACTCGATGGCCAGCGCACCCTGCCCGGGGGCCGGGAGCATCTGGATCGGGTCGAGCACCTCGGTCACCTCGTCGAGGCGCCCCAGCCGGGCCAGCCCGGCGCGGGCCAGCAGGATCGCGTCGAGCTCGCCGCCGGTGACCTTGGCGATCCGGGTGCCGACGTTGCCCCGGATGTCCACGATCTCCAGTCCCAGCCCGAGCGCGGCCAGCTGGGCGGCTCGCCGGGGCGACCCGGTGCCGACGCGGCTGCCCACCGGCAGCTCGCCCAGGGTCAGGCCGTCACGGGCGACGACGACGTCGCGCGGGTCCTCCCGCCCGGGCACGGCCGCCAGCGTGATGCCGGGGTGCGGATAGGTCGGCAGGTCCTTGAGGGAGTGGACGGCGAGGTCCACCTGGTCGGCCAGCAGGGCGTCACGCAGGGCGCTGACGAAGACGCCGGTGCCGCCCATCGAGGCGAGCGGGGCGCGGCTCACGTCGCCGTGGGTGGTCACCTCGACCAGCTCGACCTCGCGACCGAGCCGGCGCACCATCTCCGCGACGTGGCCCGACTGGGTCGTGGCCAGGGCGGAGGCCCGGGTGCCGAGCCTCAGGGGTCGGGGGCTCATCGCGTCTCCCCCTCGTCGGGCACGATGCCGCGGGTGACCGCGGTGACCGCCTTGGGGTCGAGGGCGAAGAGCTCGGCGAGCGCCTCGGCGTAGGAGACCGGCTCGGCCTCGCCGGTCAGCTCCTTGACCCGGGTGGTGGGCTGGTGCAGCAGCTTCTCGGCGACCCGGTGCACGGTGCGCCGCACCTCGGCCCGGACCTCGTCGTCGAGGTCGGGCAGCCGGGCCGCGAGGCGGTCCATCTCGCTCTCCACCACGCCGGTCGCCATGGTCCGCAGGGCCACCACGGTCGGCGTCACGCTGGCCTGGCGGCGGGCGCTGAGGAACGCCGAGACCTCCTCGGCCACGATCTTGCGCACCCCGGCGACGTCGCGGGCGGCGTCGCTGTCGTCGAGCACGGCCGCGAGCTCGGCCAGGCCGGTCAGGGCCACCCCGGGCAGCTCGGAGACGTCCGGGTCGACGTCGTGGGGCAGCGCCAGGTCGATGATGTCGAGGCGCTCGGTGCGCGCGCCGCGGGCCGCGGCCAGCATGGTGGCGCTGACCAGGATCCCGGTGGCCCCGGTGCAGGTGATCAGCACGTCGGCGTCGGCCAGGGCCGAGTCGAGGCGGGCCAGCGGCAGCGCGGTGGCGGCGTACTCCTCGGCCAGACGCTCGGCGTTCTCCAGGGAGCGGTTGGCCACCACGACCTCGCCGGCCCCCATCCGGGTGACGGTGGCGGTGGCCAGGGCGGCCATCGAACCGGCTCCGAGGACGACGACCTTGCGGCCGCGCAGGCCGCCGTGCGGCTCGGTGGTGTGCTCCAGCGCGGCGGTCACCAGCGACGGCGCGGCGGAGTCGATCCCGGTCTCGGCGTGGGAGCGCTTGCCGACCCGCAGCGCCTGCTGGAAGAGCAGGTTGAGGGAGGAGCCGACGGTGCCGAGCTCCTGGCCGACCCGCAGGGCCTCCCGCGTCTGACCCAGGATCTGGCCCTCGCCGAGCACCATCGAGTCGAGTCCGGCCGCCACGTGGAAGAGGTGGGAGACCGCGCCGTCGTCGTAGTGCACGTAGAGGTGGGGCAGCAGCGATTCGGTGCTGCTGCCGGCCCGGTCGACCAGGAGCCGGGAGAGCTCCTCGACGCTGCCGTGGAAGCGGTCGACGTCGGCGTAGACCTCGAGGCGGTTGCAGGTGGAGATGGCCGTGGCCTCCGCGACGTGCTCGCAGCCGGAGACGTCGGTGATCAGCTTGACGACGCCGTCGCCGTCCAGGGCCAGCCGCTCCAGGACGGCCATCGGGGCGGACTTGTGGGAGATGCCCACCACCAGCACGCTCATGACGCACTCCCCTCGACCGCGGGCAGGCCGGCGGGGGCCGCACCGTCCGGGCGCCCGTGCTGGGCCTTGCGCTGCTCGTGGTAGGCCAGGATCTGGAGCTCGATGGAGAGGTCGACCTTGCGTACGTCGACGCCCTCGGGCACCGACAGCACCCCGGGCGCGAAGTTGAGGATGCTGGTGATCCCGGCCGCGACCATCCGGTCGGCGACGTCCTGGGCGGCGGGCGCCGGGGTGGCGACCACGCCGATCGCCACGGAGTCCTCGCGCACGATCGCCTCGAGGTCGTCGAAGGGGCGCACCGGGACGCCGGCGACCTTCTCGCCGTGCCGTGTCGGGTCGGCGTCGAGCAGGGCGACCACCCGGAAGCCGCGGCTGCGGAAGCCGGAGTAGTTGGCGAGTGCGTGGCCGAGGTTGCCGATGCCGACGATGACGACCGGCCAGTCCTGGGTCACCCCGATCTCGCGGGCGATCTGGTAGCGCAGGTACTCCACGTCGTAGCCCACCCCGCGGGTGCCGTAGCTGCCCAGGTAGGAGAGGTCCTTGCGCAGCTTGGCGCTGTTGACGCCGGCCGCCGCGGCCAGCTCCTCGCTCGAGCAGGTCAGGGTACCGGCCTCGGAGAGGCTGGTCAGGGCGCGCAGGTAGACCGGGAGCCGAGCCACCGTCGCCTCAGGGATCTCCCTGGCCGCCTCGGCCGAAGTCCGTGCAGTCACTGGCTTCTTCTTTCCAGCCAGAACGACGGCCCGGTCGGGTCCGGGTCCGGCATCGCTCGGCGCTCCTCACTGTAGGAGTTTGTGAACGCGAGAACAAAATCCCCTCCGGCCGCGACGGCGTGGAGTGAGGAGTCCCACCCCCCCGCGATCAGCCGCGGGTCAGGGCCGCGCGGAGCCTGGACTCCTCGACCCGCCAGAAGTCGTGCTGGCGACCGTCGACGAAGGTGACCGGCACCTCCTCGGTGAAGCGGTCCAGCAGCTCGTCGTCCTCGTCGATGTCGACCTCGGTCCAGGTGTCGCCGGTCTCCGCGCAGACGCGGCGCACCACGGCCACCGCCTCCTCGCAGAGGTGGCACCCCTCCCGGCTGTAGACGACCACCCGGGCCAGGTCCCGGGTCTCCTCGAGCCCGCCCACCGGCGTCACTCCAGCAGACCGAGGCGACGGCGGCGCTCGATGCCGCGCAGCCGCCCCTTCTGGATCTTGCCGGTGGCGGTCCGCGGCAGCTCCGCGACGACCTCGATCCGGGCGGGCTGCTTGAAGCGGGCCAGGTGGCTGCCGGTCCGGGCCCGGACGGCGTCCTCGACCTGCTGCGGGTCGGCGCCGTCGCGGGCGACCACGTAGGCGACCACGGCCTCGCCCGTCGACTCGTCGTCGGCGCCGATCACCGCGACCTCCGCGACGCCCTCGACGTCGCGGATGACGTCCTCGACCTCGGAGGGGTAGACGTTGAAGCCCGAGACGATCACCAGCTCGCGGACCCGGTCGACCAGGTAGAGGTCGCCGTCGCCGTCGAGGTAGCCCACGTCGCCGGTGTCGAACCAGCCCTCGGCGTCCGGCCCGCCCGAGCCGTCGGGCCAGTAGCCGGAGAAGAGGTTGTCGCCCCGGATCTGGATCTCGCCCGGGTCGTCGCCCTCGAGGTGTCCGGTGTGCTCGTCGACCAGGCGCAGCCCGATGCCGGGCAGCGCCGCGCCGACCGACCCGGTGTGCCTGGACCCGCCGGCCCGGCCCGGGGTGGCCCGGCTCCTGCTGCACAGGGTCGAGGTGACCACCGGGGCCGCCTCGGTCAGCCCGTAGCCCTGGTGCACCTCGACGCCCGCGGCCTCCGCGAACCTGTCCATCACCTCGGCGGCCAGGGGCGCGGAGCCGGACAGCATCAGCCGCACCGGCCCCAGGCGGTCGCGCAGCCCCTCGACGGGCAGCCAGTGGGCGAAGACCGGCGGGGCGACCGGGACCACCGAGACGGCCTCGTCGTCGATCACGTCGAGGGTCGACTCGGGCTCGAACCGGTCGACCAGGATCAGCTTGGCGCGGTGCCGCAGCACGCTGCCCAGCACGGCGTTGAGGCCGTAGACGTGGAAGAGCGGGAGCACCCCGAGCACCACGTCGTCGCCGTGCATCATCTCCGGCCGCACCGCCGCCACCTGCTCGATGTTGGCCATCAGCGCCCGGTGGGTGAGCATGGCGCCGCGCGGACGGCCCGAGGCGCCGCTGGTGTAGAGCAGCACGGCGAGCTTCTCGGGGTCCTGCAGGGGCGGCGGGGCCTCCCCGGGCTCGGCGACGAGCTGGGCATAGCTGCCCCCGTCCGCCCCGTCGACGTCGCCGATCACCACCAGGCGGGGGTCGCGGGCGCGCTCCAGCAGGTCGTCCTCGAGCTCGGCGTCGGGGACGGGGCGCCCGTCCTGGGCGGCACGCAGCATCTCGAACGCCTCCCGGACCGCGGGGGCGGTGTCGCCGTCGGCGACCACCAGGCGGGAGCCGGAGTCGGCCAGCAACCGGACGAGCTCGTAGGGGGTGGAGCCGGGGTTGACCGGCACCGCGACGACCTGCGCCGCGAGCGAGCCGAGATAGCAGGTGACGAACTCCAGCCGGTTGCCCAGCACGATCATCACGCGCATGCCGGCGACCAGCCCCAGGCGGCCGAGACCGGCGGCCACGCGCTGCACCTCGTCGTCCAGCTGGGCCCAGGTGAGGCTCCGCCCACCCACCTCGACCAGTGCCAGCCGGTCTGGACACTCGGCGGCGGCGGACACCACCAGGTCGGCTACGTGCGGGGAGCGCGGCATGTCGAAGATCTTTCCACAACCTGCCCCCTCCGTGTCCTACTACGCTGATCGGGTGACCCACCCCGGACAGCACCGAACCCCGTCGGACCTGCGACGTCGCTCGACGCTCGCCGGGGAGGCCGCCGCGGCCACCGCGGAGGTCGAGGTCGCTCTCGCCACCCCGGCCGACCCGGGCAGCGCCGCCTTCTTCGACGTGGACAACACCGTCATGCAGGGCGCCAGCATCTTCCACCTGGCCAAGGGCCTCTACAAGCGCAAGTTCTTCACCACCCGCGACATCGCCGGGGCGATGTACAAGCAGGCCTGGTTCCGGGTCGTGGGCAAGGAGGACCCCGAGCACATCGAGGACGCCCGCAACTCCGCGCTCGGGTTCATCGCCGGGCACACCGTCGCCGAGCTCGAGGAGCTGGGCGAGGAGATCTTCGACGAGGTGATGGCCCACCGCATCTGGCCCGGCACCCGCGCCCTGGCCCAGATGCACCTCGACCAGGGCCAGCGGGTCTGGCTGGTCACCGCGGCCCCGATCGAGATCGCCTCGATCATCGCCCGGCGGCTCGGGCTCACCGGCGCCCTGGGCACCGTCGCGGAGCACCAGGACGGGGTCTACACCGGCCGCCTGGTGGGCGACCTCCTGCACGGCCCCGCCAAGGCCGAGGCGATCCGGGCCATCGCGGAGCGCGAGGACCTCGACCTGTCCCGCTGCTCCGCCTACTCCGACTCCATCAACGACCTGCCGATGCTCTCGCTGGTCGGCGACCCGGTGGCGATCAACCCGGACCCCGCGCTGCGCTCGCACGCCCGGGCCCACGGCTGGCGGGTCCGCGACTACCGCACCGGACGCAAGGCCGCCCGGATCGGCCTGCTCACCGGCGCCGCCCTGGGCGCCTCCGCCGGTGGCGTCGCCGCCGGGCTGGCCGTCCGCGGCCGCCACCGCGACTGATCCGAGTCCAGGGACGGGTCCTCCCCCTTGCCCAAAGGCCGTCGCGCTCCGTAGCCTCGTGGACCACGTCTGACGGGGAGGTTGGGCATGCTCGGGAGCGACGACGCCGCGCGGGGTCTCGACGCCCTGCGCCGCGCCGTGCTGGAGGTGCTCCACCCGGGCGCCGGCCTCCTGCTCGCCGAGTCCGTGGCCCCCGCCGGGGCCGGGTCGGCCCGGTTCCACGGCGCCCCGGTGCCGGTCCCCCGCCCCGCCGGCGGGCCCGACGACGGCGACCTCGCCACGTCGAGCGAGTCCTCCGCGGCCGACCGCGACCGGCTGATCGCGCTGGTCGAGCTGGCCCGCACCGGCGACGCCGAGGCGTTCGGGCTCCTCTTCGACCACTACCACCGGGCCGTCCACCGCTTCCTGCTCCACCGCACCGGGTCGGTGACGGTGGCCGAGGACCTGACCTCGGAGACCTTCTTCCGGGCACTCCGGGCGATGCGCGACTTCCGCTGGCAGGGCAAGGACTTCGGCGCCTGGCTGACGACCATCGCCCGCAACCTGGCCACCGACCACTTCAAGGCCGGACGCACCCGGCTCGAGACCAGCACCGACGACCTCGGCAGCCACGAGGACCGGCCGGGGGTGGCCGGCGGTACCGCCCCCGGCAGCCCGGAGGACCTGGTGGTCTCGCGGCTGACCCACGAGGTGCTGCTCGAGACGCTGCGCACGCTCGCCGACGACCAGCGCGACTGCCTGGCGCTGC
This sequence comes from Nocardioides sp. Z50_6, assembly GCF_058215755.1. Taxonomy (NCBI): domain Bacteria; kingdom Bacillati; phylum Actinomycetota; class Actinomycetes; order Propionibacteriales; family Nocardioidaceae; genus Nocardioides; species Nocardioides sp. Z50_6. Next base: position 50,092 of record NZ_JBZAJB010000002.1, read on the forward strand.
GCTTCCTGCAGGGGATGAGCCTCGCCGAGACCGCCGAGGCCCTGGGGCGCTCCACCGGCGCGGTCAAGCAGCTCCAGCTCCGCGGCCTGCGCAACCTCGCCGCCCGGCTGCCCGAGGGGGTGACGGAACCGTGAGCGCCCTGTCATCGGCCCCCTCGGCGGCCCTGTCGCCCGCCGGGTGCCTCGCCGTAACCTCCGCCCGCCCCGGCTCGTTGCTCCGGGTGGACCGGCTGCCGTCGGCGGCCGGCGGCCAGCACCCAGGAAGCCTCCCATGATCCCGCCGTCCGCCTCGCGCCGTCGCGCCGACGAGCTCGACGCCCTGCTGCAGGGCGCCGCGGGCGTGGGCGCCCGCGCGAGGCAGCGCCACGCCCGGGTGCTGGCGGTCGCGGCCCAGCTCACGGCGGCGCCCGAGACGGCACCGCGACCCGCGTTCGTCGTGGACCTGCGGGAGCGGCTGATGGCCGAGGCGGCGACCGTGCTCGCGCCGCAGCACGCACCCGCCACGACCCCCGGAGGTGCCCCGGCCGGTCCGGAGCACGCGCGCGACCCGCGCCGCGTCCGGCGCGACCGCCGGGTGGCGGCCACGCTGGGCACCGCCGCCTTCCTGGTGGCCAGCGGGTCGGTGGGCGTCGCCTCCCAGGCCGCTCTCCCCGGCGACCTCCTCTACCCGGTGAAGTCGGCCCTGGAGTCGGCCCGCGAGGAGATCGCCACCGGCGACCACGACAAGGGCATGCTGCTCCTCTCCCGCGCCGGCTCCCGCCTCGACGAGCTCCAGGAGCTCGCCACCCGCGACGACGCCGGCAGCCGCCGCGAGGTCGGCCCCACCCTGGAGTCCTTCACCGACCAGGCCGAGGAGGCCGGCGACCTGCTCCTGGCCGACTTCGAGTCCTCCGGCCGGCGCGCCTCGGTGCTCGCGCTGCGCGACTTCGCCGCCGCGGCGATGCCCCGGCTCGAGGCCCTCGCGCCGGTGGTGCCCACCGACGCGCTCGACGAGCTGGAGGCGGCCGCCGCCGCTCTCCTCACCCTCGACGACCGGGCCGTGGCGCTCTGCCCCGACTGCGGCGACGCCGGCAGCATCAGCGTCCCCCGGTTCCTCGCCGACGGCCCGGCGCCGGGGACTCCCGGCACCCCGGGTGACGACGGGCCGGCGACCGACCCGGCGCCCCGCGCCCTGGGTCCCGGGCCCGGCAGCGGGGTCGAGCGCGGTGCCCCGCTCCCGGCGCCGGGCACACCCCTGGGCACGCCGACCCCCACCCCCACGACGCCCGCGGAGCGGACGCCTCCGGGCGAGTCGCCGCCCGACCCCGCCGGCCCCCGGGCCACGGCTCCGCCCACGCCGGCACCCACCCCGACCGCCACCCCGAAGCCGCAGCCCTCGACCGCGCCCGGACCGCCCCAGGACACCGCCCCGTCCCCGCCCCAGCCCACCAGCACGACCGTGCTGGAAGGACTGACCGAGACGCTCGTGGGAGGAGGCACCCCGGCCCCGGGAGGGACGCCGTCCACCGGCGTGGTCGGGGGCCTGGGCGAGGTCCTCGGCGAGGTCACCGGGAACCTGCTCGGCACCCCCGTCGGCGAGGCGGTCGAGGAGACCACCGACGGCGTCCGGCGGCTGCTCTCGGGGGTCCTCAACGGCCCCACGCGCCCGCCGCGCCCGACCCCCTGAAGGGGTCAGAAGAAGACCGAGCTCCGCTCCTTCAGCAGCGCGAAGAGGGTCTGCTGGATCGTCTCGCGGACCTGGTCGGTGAGGTTGAAGACCAGCATCGGGTCCTCGGCCTCCGCCTCGTCGTAGGCGTCGGTGCGGATCGGCTCCCCGAACTCCAGCAGCCACTTGGAGGGCAGGGGCACCAGGCCCAGCGGCCCGAGCAGCGGGAAGAACGGGGTGACCGGCAGGTAGGGCAGGTTGAGGAGTCGCGCCAGCGTGGAGAGGTTGCCGACGATCGGGTAGATCTCCTCCGCGCCCACCACCGACAGGGGCACGATCGGGACGCCGGTGCGCAGGGCCGCCGAGACGAAGCCGCCCCGACCGAAACGCTGCAGCTTGTACCGCTCCGAGAACGGCTTCCCGATGCCCTTGAAGCCCTCGGGCCAGACCGCCACCAGCTCGCCCTGGGTGAGCATCCGCTCGGCGTCGGCCTGGCACGCCAGGGTCGCGCCCGAGCGGCGGGCCAGGGCGGCGACCACCGGGAGACGGAAGACCAGGTCCGCGCCGAGAGGACGCAGGAACCGGCCGGTGTGGTCGTGGACCGAGACCATCGTCATCAGGCCGTCCACCGGGATGGTGCCGGAGTGGTTGGAGACCACCAGGGCGCCGCCCTCGGCGGGGATGTTCTCCACCCCGCGCACCTCGATGCGGAACCACTTCTCCGCGATCGGCCGGAGCACGGCCAGCAGCAGGCGCTCGGTCAGCTCGGGGTCGAAGCCGAAGTCGTCCACGAGGTAGTGGCCCTCCAGCCGGCGACGCAGGAAGGCGAGCAGCTCCGCCAGCCGCCGCTCCCAGTCCTCGCCGAAGACCTCGCGCGCGCCCGTCTCGAGCGCCGCCAGCCAGTCGCCGACCGGGATCCCGCCGGTGGGCTCGCGCTCCGCGGTGGTGAAGGGGCTGCGCGCCTGCGGCGCCGCGGCAGCTGCCTCGGTCTCCCGGGGGCTCGCGTCGGCCGGCGAGGCCGGGGCCTTGCGCGCCTTGCGCGGCTTCGGCGCCGCCTGGCTGCGGGTTCCGCCGGCGAGGTCGCGCGCGGCCGCGGACGGCTTGCTCCGCCCGCTTCCGCGCCCGGGACGCCCGCCGGTGCCCAGCGGGATGATCTCTGCCTCAGGCACGGGGACCTCCTGCGGGTGCGGGGTCGAGCACGACGTCGTGGTCGAGGCTGCGACAGAAGTCGTCGAACGCCTCGGGGGTCGTGAAGCGGGGTGAGAAGCCCAGCTCCTCCCGCATCCGGGTGGTGTCGACCCCGCGCCCGTAGGTGAGCAGCGTCCGGTGCTCGGCGGACGGGTCGGCGAGCCGGGCCGAGCGGAGCAGCGCCTCGACCCGCCCCAGCGACATGGCCGGCAGCGGGAGCGGCAGCTTGCCGAGGCGGCGGATCGCCTGGGAGAGCATGACGACGCCGTCACCGGCGACGTTGAAGGTGCCGTGGACCTGGTCACCGGTCGTCGCGTGCAGCAGCACGTCGTAGAGGTCGTCCTCGTGCAGGAACTGCAGGCGCGGGTCGAACCCGAGGACCATCGGGACCACCGGCATCCGGAAGAACGAGGTCATCGGGCTGACCACGTTGGCGCCGATCACGTTGGCGCAGCGCAGCATGGTGACCCGGACGTCGGGACGGCGGCGGGCGAACCCGCGGACGTAGCCCTCCACCTCGGAGACGTCCTGGGCGTAGCCGGCCCGCGGCATCCGCTTCGCCGCCATGTCCTCGGTGAACATCGCGGGGTCGCGGTTGCTGGCCCCGTAGACGGCGGTGCTCGACTTGACGATCAGGTTCCTGACGCCCGGAGCGCGCTGGCAGGCCGCCAGCAGCTGCATCGAGCCGATGACGTTGATCTCCTTCATCGCCGTCCGCCCGCCGTTGCCGGCCGGCGTCGCGATGACGCTCATGTGCACCACCGTGTCGACGTTCTCGCGAGCGATCACCTTGGCGATGACCGGGTTGCGGATGTCGGCCCGGATGAAGGAGACCTCACCGATGTCGCCCCGCGGGGGGACGACGTCGACGCCGATCACACGATCGATGGAGGGGTCGGCAGCGGCTGCGCGCGCGAAGCGGCGGCCCACATCCCGGGAGACCCCGGTGACCAGCGCGACCCTCCCCATGACCGCGGTGTGTGCTTACTTGCCGAGCTTGCGACGCTGCACGCGCGTCTTCTTCAGGAGCTTGCGGTGCTTCTTCTTGGCCATACGCTTGCGCCGCTTCTTGATGACAGAACCCACAGGAAACCTTTCAACGTCTTCACGTCCTCGGCGATTCGCCGGACCGGTGTGTCAGCCTACTTGCCCGCACCAGCCGGGCAGAATCGGGTGCCACCCGTTGGGCAGTACCCGGGCCGCCGACCCGCGACGCGGGCCGGCGGTGCCGTGCTCAACCGGCGTTGAAGAAGCTCTTGCGCAGGTATTCGTCGACGTCGTCCTCGGTCACCCGGAAGGAGCGCCCGACCCGCACCGCGGGGAGATCCCCGTTGTGAACCAGCCGGTACACGGTCATCTTGGAGACCCGCATCATGGCGGCCACCTCGGCGATCGTGAGGAACTTGACGTCGGACCTGTCCGAGGGGTTGGCCATCTGTGCACCTGATCCTTCTGCCCCACGGCGCCGGCTTCCCCACCGGCGTCACAGACGTGTGGCGTTTCCGTGAGAATAGGGCTTCCTGTGACCCGTGGGGAAGGGAATGACTAGTGAAACTTTCCTTTGGCGGCGTGTCGCGTTGATTTCCGCCCGATTGCCCTTCTTGACGAGGTGATTCAGGCGTACGGGTCCAGGCCGTGCAGGGGAAAGGCCTCCATCCGGGTGGCGTGGATCGCCCGGTCCAGCCACGTCTCCGGGTCGTAGCCGTCGCGCCAGTCCCGGTAGGCCGGGGTGCGGCCGTCCGTCATCCGGTGCGGGGCGCCCGTGCCGAGCACCGTGGAGACGTGGTCGCGCCACGCCTCCGGGGTCTCCAGGGCGGGGTCCAGCGGCTGGCCGCCGACGATGGCGAGCAGGTGGCTCCAGGCCCGCGGCACCACCGACGAGATCGCGTAGCCGCCACCGCCGGTGACCACCCATCGGCCGTCGGCCACGTCGTGGGCCAGGTCGTGCAGCGCCAGGTAGGTCGCCCGCTGGCCGTCGACGCTCAGCATCAGGTGGGTGAGGGGGTCCTCCATGTGGGAGTCGCACCCGTGCTGGGTGACCAGGACCTGCGGGTCGAACTCGCGCAACAGCTCGGGGACCACGGCATGGAAGGCGCGCAGCCAGCCGGCGTCCGCGGTGCCGGGCGGCAGGGCGACGTTGACCGCGGTGCCGGCCGCCTCGGGCCCACCCAGGTCGGCCGGGAAGCCCGTCCCGGGGAAGAGCATCTGCCCCGTCTCGTGCAGGGAGATGGTGAGCACCCGCGGGTCGTCCCAGAAGACCTTCTCCACGCCGTCGCCGTGATGGGCGTCGACGTCGACGTAGGCGACCCGCTCCGCCCCCTGGTCGAGCAGCCAGCGGATGCCCACCGCCACGTCGTTGTAGATGCAGAAGCCGCTGGCCCGGTCGGGCATCGCGTGGTGGAGGCCTCCGACCACGCTGGCACTGTGCAGCGACTCGCCGCTCCAGACCTGGCGGAACGCCTCGACGCTGGCCCCGACCACGTGGGCCGACGCGTGGTGCATGTCCCGGAACACCGGGTTGTCCTCGGTGCCGAGGCCGTGCTTCTCGTCCACCAGGCCCGGCGTCGAGCCGACCCGCTGGACCGCCTCGATCAGTGACTCGGAGTGGACCGAGGCGATGAGGTCGAGGTCGGCCATCGGCGCCGGCACCACCTGCAGACCCCGCTCCATCACCCCGAGCTCCTCGGCCAGACGCATCGTCAGCTCGACGCGCAGCGGCGACATCGGGTGCTGCTGGCCGAAGTCGTACTCGGCCAGCGTCTTGTCGAACACGACACTGGCCGGCCCGTGACACTCCCTCATGGACGGCACGCTACTCCCGCGGCGCGCCCTCCACCCAAGTTCCGCTGCGCCGCGTTCGCGCGCGTCGAGGTCGCCGGGTCGAGCCGCGGGTCACCGACCCGGTGCGCGAGACCTCGTCAGGCCCCTCCGAGCTCCAGGTGACCAGGTCGTCGTGCTGTCGTCGTGCTGTCGTCGTGCTCGTGGTGGGCGCCATCGGCCTCCCCTCTCCTCGGGCGGGAGACGGTCGCGTCCCGTCGCCCGGCCAGATCCGTTCGGCGACTTCTGAACATGAAAACTTGCGCAAGTGAAGGAATGAAGAACACACCTCTGTGCAGGTCACCGCGCTGGGGGCAGACTGAGAAGATGTCCGGAACCTCGATGAACCCCGCGAGCGCCCGGGTGCTGGCGCTCGAGTTCCCCCAGTCCCTGGCGGTCTACGACACCTACGCCCAGGCCCAGAAGGCGGTCGACCACCTCTCCGACCAGGAGTTCCCGGTGGAGAACTGCATGATCGTCGGGACCGACCTCAAGCAGGTCGAGCGGATCACCGGGCGCCTGACCTGGGGCCGGGTGGCCGTGGCCGGGCTGCTCTCGGGCCTGTGGCTGGGCCTCTTCCTCGGCCTGCTGCTCGGGCTCTTCGTCGAGGGCGGCGGCTGGTTGGCGATGCTGGTCGCGGCCGCGTTCTTCGGCGCGGTCTTCGGCCTGATCTGGGGCCTGGCCGGCTACGCGGCCACCCGGGGGCGACGCGACTTCTCCTCGGTCCAGGCGGTGGTCGCCACCCGCTACGAGGTGCTGGTCGAGCACAAGCACCGCGAGCGGGCCCGCGAGATCCTGGCCGCCACGCCCGGGCTGCTGCCCGACCCGTTCGCCTGAGACGGCCGCCCGCCGGAGCGGCTCAGGCGCCCGCGGCCAGCTCGCGGGAGCGGTCGCGCGCCGCCTCCATGGCGGCGAGGAACGCCGCGCGCACCCTGTGGATCTCCAGCTCGCGCAGCGCCGCCGCGGTGGTGCCGGCCGGGGAGGTGACCTGCTCGCGCAGCACCGTCGGATGGGTGCCCGTCTCGCGCAGCATGATGGCCGACCCCACCAGGGTCTGCACCGCGAGCTCGGTCGCGGTGGCCCGCGGGAGCCCGAGGTGGACGCCCGCCTCGATCATCGACTCGATGACGAAGAAGACGTAGGCGGGACCGGACCCGGAGATCGCGGTCACCGCGTCCATCTGCTTCTCCGGCACCCGCATCACCTTGCCGCAGGAGTCCATCAGCGCCTCCGCCTCGGCCAGGTGCTGCTCGTCGCAGTGCGAGCCGGGCGAGATGGCGGCCATCCCCTCGTCGACCAGCGCAGGGGTGTTGGGCATCACCCGGACCACCGCGACCTCGGCCGGCACCCGCGCCTCGATCCAGGCGGTGGTGATCCCGGCGGCCAGCGAGACCAGCAGCTGCCCCGGGCGCAGCACGGGAGTGATCTCGGCGAGCAGGTCGGCCATGTCCTGCGGCTTGACGACCAGGGCGACGGTGTCGGCCTCGGCCGCCGCCTCACGGTTGCCGAGCACGGTCACGCCGTACCGCTCCTCGAGCTCGGTGGCGCGCTCGGCCCGCTTCTCCCCCACCAGGAGGGTGTCCACGCGACGACCGGCCCGGACGAGTCCGGACAGGAGCGTCTCGCCCATCACGCCGGCGCCGAGGATCGCGGTCTGCTTCGTGGTCGCCATGGCGCCCATTGTGCCGCTAGTCCTTGCGGACCAGCGACTTGAGGAACAGCGACACGTTGCCGGGCTTCTCGGCGAGGCGGCGCATCAGGTAGCCGTACCACTCCTGGCCGTAGGGCACGTAGACCCGCACCGTCTCGCCCGCCGCCGCGAGCCGCCGCTGCTCCTCGGGGCGGATGCCGTAGAGCATCTGGAACTCGTAGGTGCCCTGGGCGCGGCCGTGGCGGCTGGCCAGCGACGCCGCGATCTGGATCATCCGCGGGTCGTGGGTGGCGATCATCGGGTAGCCGTAGCCGGCCAGCAGGATGTTGAGGCAGCGCACGTAGGCCTTGTCGATCTCGGCGCGCTCCTGGTGGGCCACGTCGTCGGGCTCGAGGTAGGCGCCCTTGCACAGCCGCACCCGCGACCCCTCGTGGGCCAGCGCCCGGCAGTCGTCCTCGGTGCGCCGCAGGGCCGACTGCAGCACCGCCCCGGTCTCGGGGAAGTCCTTGCGCAGCTCGCGGAGGATCTTCAGGGTCGCGTCGGTGGTGGTGTGGTCCTCCATGTCCAAGGTCACCGTGGTGCCGGCGTTGCGGGCGGCCAGGCAGATGGTCCGCGCGCCCGCCAGGGCGACCGCCTGCCCGGAGACGCCGTCCTCCTCGGGCAGCGCCTGGCCGATCGCGCTGAGCTTGACGCTGACCTCCGCGCGGCGCCCCAGGGCCCGGGCGGAGAGCTGCTCGAGCAGCTCGACGTAGGCCGCGACGGTGAGCTCGGCCTGCCGGCGGTCGGTGGTGTCCTCGCCGAGGTAGTCCAGGCTGACGGCGAGACCGGACCCCACCAGCTCGGCGGTCGCACCGACCGCGGACTCGGTCGTCTCACCCGGCACGTAGGTGGCGACCACCCGGGAGGAGACGGGCAGGGTGCTGATCATCTCCTTGACCCGCCCGGAGCGGGAGAGCATCAGGATGGGCTGGCGGAGCAGGGACATGCCGCCCAGGCTACGGGGTGCGCCGAGACAGGGTGAGCGCCCCGAGGGAGAGGAAGACCAGGGCGTAGACCGCGATCACCGCCAGCTCCTGCCAGACCTCCGCGGTGGCCTCGCTGCGGCTGAGCTGGTCGATCGCGTCCACCGCGAAGGAGAGCGGGAGCACGTCGCCGACCGCCTCCAGCACCCGCGGCAGCCGGTCCCGGGGCACCAGCAGCCCGCACAGCAGGATCTGCGGGATCACCACCGCGGGCATGAACTGCACGGCCTGGAACTCGGTGCGCGCGAAGGCGCTCACGCACAGCCCCATCGCGGTGCCCAGCACGGCGTCGCAGACCGCGACCACGGCGAAGAGCCACAGCGGCCCGCGCACCGACAGGTCCAGGCCCCACACGCTGACCGCCACGGTCAGCACCGACTGCACGGCCGCGAGCAGGCCGAAGGCCAGCGCGTAGCCCAGCAGGAAGTCCAGCCGCCCCATCGGCATCGTGAGCAGCCGCTCCAGGGTGCCGCTGGTGCGTTCGCGCAGCGTGGTCACGCTGGTCACCAGGAACATCACGAAGAACGGGAAGATCGCCAGCAGCGCGGGACCGATCCGCTCGAAGACCTGGCCCGGCACGTCGTCGTAGATCCACCACAGCAGCGTCACCAGGGCGCAGGGCAGGACCAGCAGCATGGCCAGCGTCCGGCGGTCGCGGCGGACCTGGGTGAGCACCCGGCCGGCCACCGCCAGCGTCGTCCGCGGCCTCATGCCCGGCCCTCGACGATCGCCAGGAACGCCTGCTCCACGTCGGCGGCACCGGTGCGCGAGCGCACCTGCTCCGGGCTGCCCTCGGCGATCACCCGGCCCTCGCGCATCAGCAGCAGCCGGTCGCAGCGCTCGGCCTCGTCCATCACGTGGCTGGAGACCAGCACCGCCGCACCACCCTCGGCCAGCCGGTGGAAGAGCGCCCACAGGTCGCGCCGCAGCACCGGGTCGAGCCCCACGGTGGGCTCGTCGAGGACCAGCAGGTCGGGGCTGCCCAGCAGTGCCACGGCCAGGCTGACCCGGCTGCGCTGGCCACCGGAGAGCCGGCCCACGACCCGGCCCCGCAGGTCGGCGAGGTCGACGGCGGCCAGCACCTCGTCGGCCTCCGACCGGCCGACGCCCAGCACCCGGGCGAAGAAGCGGAGGTTCTCGGCGACCGTCAGGTCGTCGTAGACGCTGGCGGACTGGGTGACGTAGCCGACCCGGTCCCGCAGCGCCGGGCTGCCGGCGGGCAGGCCCAGCACCTCGACCGTGCCGGAGCGGACCTGCTGGGCGCCGACCAGGCAGCGCATCAGCGTGGTCTTGCCGCAGCCGCTGGGCCCCAGCAGACCGGTGACGCCGCGCCCCACGTCGAGGGAGAGGGCGTCGAAGACCTGCCGGCCGCCGCGCACCACGGTCAGGTCGCGCACCTCCACCACGTGCTCCATCACCGCAGCCCCTCTCCCATCCGACGCTCGCGGACACCAGCGGGGGTGTCAAGGGCGGGGCGGACTCAGCGGGTCGGGACCGCCAGGTGCTGGCGGGCGAAGGCGAGCGACTCGGTCAGGTCGGCGACCCGCTCCTCGACCGAGCTGCAGCGCCGGGTGTTGATCTCCAGCACCACGGAGCCGTCGAACTCCCGCTCGGCGAGCAGCCGGAGCAGCTCGTCGGCCCGGGTCGTCCCGCGCCCCGGCACCAGGTGCTCGTCCTTGGCGCTCCCCCCTCCGTCGGTGAGGTGGACGTGCCGCAACCGCTCCCCCATCCGCATCGCCATGTCGACGACGTCGGAGTGGGAGGTCGCCGCGTGGGAGAGGTCCAAGGTGGTGTGCGCGTAGTCGCCCAGGGAGACGTCCCAGTGCGGCATGTACATCTCCACGGCCCGGGGGCGGCGGGCCCGCCGGCGGGCGCCGGTGCGCCAGGGATACATGTTCTCCACCGCGAAGTCGATCCCGGTCGAGGCCTCCAGGGCCGCGATCCCGTCCTCGAACCCGGTCGCGTACTCCTTCTGCCAGCGGAAGGGCGGGTGGACGACGACCACCGGGGCGCCCAGCGCCTGGGCCATCCGGGCGGAGCGCTCGAGCTTGCCCCACGGCTCCAGCCCCCAGACCCGCTGGGTCCAGAGCAGGCAGGGCGCATGCACGGCGCAGACCCCGATGCCGTGGTGCTCGGAGAGCTGGCGCACCGCGGCCGTCTGCTGGGAGATCGCGTCCATCCCGACCATCACCTCGACCGCGTCGTAGCCCAGCGCCGCCGCGTAGGAGAACGCGTGGGCGGTCGACTCGGGGAAGACCGACGCGGAGGAGAGCCCGATCGACACGGTCACGTGGCGGCCCTCAGTCCAGCACCGAGAGGCGGTCGAGGCGCTCCAGGATCATGCCCTCGCGCAGCGCCCACGGACAGATCTCCAGCTCGGCCAGGTCGAAGATGTCCATCACGGCCTCGGCGACCAGCGCCCCGGGGAGGATCTGGTGGGCGCGGCCCACCGAGACGCCGGGCAGCTGCGCCACCTCGGGGGGCGGGGCCGAGATCAGCTTGGGCAGCCACTGGGCCAGGTCGTCGCGGCGCAGCACCCGGGGCACCAGGTGACCCTGGGCGGAGGGGGCGGCGCCGCAGATGCGCGCCAGGGAGCGGAAGGTCTTGGAGGTGGCCGCCGCGCGGTGCGGGGCGCCGCCGCGCAGCAGCCCGCCGGCGTCGCGGGCGATCTCGGTGCGGATCCAGCGGCGCAGCTCGCGCACGCCCACCTCCTCCACGCCGTGGGCGAAGTGGTCCCGGGCGAGCCGGGCCGCACCCAGCGGCAGCGACCAGGCGACGTCCGGTGCCTCGTCGGGGCCGCCGGCGATCTCCAGCGAGCCGCCGCCGATGTCGAAGACCGCCAGTCGGCCGGCCGACCAGCCGAACCAGCGGCGCACGGCCAGGAAGGTCAGCCGGGCCTCCTCCTCTCCGGAGAGGACGCCGATCCGGGTGCCGGTGGCCTCCTCGACGGCGCCGAGCACCGCGTCGGTGTTGACCGCCTCGCGGACCGCCGAGGTGGCGAAGGCCAGGATCTCCTCGCAGCCCTTCTCCTCGGCGAAGTCGATCGCGTGCCGGGTGAACTCGGTCAGCGCCGCGATGCCCGCCGGGCTGATCGCGTCGTCGGCGTCGAGGTGCTCGGCGAGGCGGAGCGGCTCCTTGTGGCTGAAGGCCGCGAGCGGGGCGGCGCCGCCGTGCGCGTCCACCACCAGCAGATGGCCGGTGTTGGAGCCGATGTCGAGGACGCCGAGCCGCATGCCTCCAACGTACCCGGCGAAGCGACGTAGGGTTCCTCCTGTGCCAGAAGTCGACCTCGTCTTCCCCCGCGCGTACGTCGAGTTCGCGGACCCCGCCGACCCCGACCAGGTCTTCCGCTGCGACCTGACCTGGCTCACCTCCGCCTACACCTGCATCTTCGGCCAGGGCTGCCAGGGCATCTACGCCGACGCCCCCGACACCGGCTGCTGCACGCTGGGAGCGCACTTCAGCGACGCCGACGACGAGCGCAGGGTGGCGGCCTTCGTCGACCAGCTGACCCCCGAGCTGTGGCAGTTCCACCCCGGCCGCAAGGTGCGCAGGAGCGACTGGCGCGAGACCGACGAGGAGGGCGGGCGAAAGACCGCGACGCTGACCGTCGACGGCCAGCAGGCCTGCGTCTTCCACAACCGCAGCGACTTCGCGCCGCACACCGGCGCGGGGGGCGCGGGCTGCGCGCTGCACGGGCTCGCGCTGGCCCAGGGGCGCAACCCGCTGGAGACCAAGCCCGACGTGTGCTGGCAGCTGCCGATCCGGCGTACCTACCGCACCGTGGAGCGCCCCGACGGCACCTCCTACACCGAGGTCTCGATCAGTGAGTACGACCGGCGCGGGTGGGGCCCGGGCGGGCACGACCTCGACTGGTACTGCTCGGGCAACACCGAGGCCCACGTGGCGCCGGAGCCGCTCTACCTGACCAGCGCGGCCGAGCTGGTGGAGCTGATGGGCCGCGAGGCCTACGACGAGCTGGCACGACACTGCGAGGCCCACCTGCGCTCCCGCTCGGCCCTGGCACTGCACCCCGCCGACCCGCACTGAGACCGGCGTCACCCGCGGGTCCGTCCGCCGCCGCCGCCCAGCGGAACCCTCGATGTCAAGAGACCAGCACCCCGGTGAACACGCCGGTGGCGGACGCGCCACAATGCTTGACATGCGCCTGGACCACATCTCGTACGCCGCCGGACCCGATGGTCTGGCCGCGACGGCTGCGCGCATCGGGGGGCTACTGGGTCGTGAGTTCCTCGATGGCGGCGTGCATCCACGTTTCGGCACCCGCAACATGATCCTGCCGCTCGCCGGCGGGACCTACCTCGAGATCGTCGAGGCCCTGGACCACCCCGCCTCCGACAAGGCCCCCTTCGGCCAGGCGGTCAAGGCCCGCTCCGCCAACGGCGGCGGCTGGCTCGGCTGGGTGGTGGCCACCGACGACCTCGAGTCCGTCGAGGAGCGCCTGGGCCGCGAGGCCGCGCCGGGCAACCGGCACCGCCCCGACGGCACCGAGCTGCGCTGGCTCCAGATCGGGATCAACGGACTCATCGCGGACCCGCAGCTGCCGTTCTTCATCAAGTGGCTCACCCCCGACCTGCACCCGAGCTCGGGCGCCGACGGCTCGTGCTCGCTGGCCTGCCTGGAGATCGCCGGTGACCCGCAGCGGGTCAGCGAGTGGCTCGGGGAGTCGGTCGAGGCGCCGCTCGAGGACGTCAAGGTCGACTGGGTCGCGCCCAACGGCACCCCCGGCCTGATGGCGGTCAACGTCCTGACCCCCACCGGCCTGGTCCGCATCTGACGGAGGCGGTCATCACCCGACCCCTCCGGCGGTACGGCGCCACGCCGAGCCCCAACATCTGGCACCACACCTCCACCTACGAGGTGGAGAACCACGCCTTCGACCCCGACCGGCTGGTCGAGGCGGCGATGGCCCGGGTCGCGGGCTGGCGCGGCCGCACCTTCCTCGACGTCGGGTGCGGCTCCGGCTTCCACCTGGGCCGGTGGGCCGAGGAGGCCGCCTCGGTGATCGGCGTGGAGCCGCACCCTCCCCTGGTCTCGCTCGCCCGGCGGCGCGCCCGGCGGGTCCCCCACGTGAGCGTGCTCGCCGGCAGCGCGCAGGAGCTGCCGCTGCCCGACGCCTCGGTCGACGTGGTGCAGGCGCGGTGGGCCTACTTCTTCGGGCCCGGCTGCGAGCCGGGCCTCGCCGAGCTCGACCGGGTGGTACGCCGCGGCGGCACGGCGTTCGTGCTCGACAACGACGGCACCCGGTCGACCTTCGGCGGCTGGTTCCGGCGCGGCTACCCCGGGATCGACCCCGACGAGGTGGAGCGTTTCTGGTCGCGGCACGGCTGGAACCGCGAGCCGGTGCTCACCTCGCTCCGGTTCGGCTCCGCCGACGACCTCGACGCGGTGGTGCGCATCGAGCTGCCGCCCGCCGCCGCCGAGGCGGCGCTGGCCGAGCACTGGGCGGCACACGACCGGGCCTCCGGCGAGGGTCTCGAGGTCGACTACGCGGTCAACCTGTTCTGGCGCTCCTACTAGGGCGCTCCCACCGGGCCCGAGAGGCCGCGCCCCTCAGCTGGAGCCCCGGACCGCCAGGGTGGGCAGGAGCAGCACCCCGGTCGGCTCGAGCAGGGGCGAGGTCATCAGCCGCTGCAGCGCCTTGACCACCTCGACCGCCACCTCCTCCAGCGGCTGGCGCACCGAGGTGAGGCCCCGCGGCACCACCTGGGCGACCTGGGAGTCGTCGAAGCCGACCACGGCGAGGTCGCGGCCCGCGACCATCCCCCGGTCGAAGAGCAGCTGGAGCACCCCCACCGCCAGGGTGTCGGAGGCGCAGACGAACGCGGTGGGCCCGGCGTCGTCGAGGAGCACGGCGGCGGCCTCGCGTCCGCTGGCCACCGTGTCATCGACCCGGGAGGCGAGCCCGGTGGTGGCCAGGCCCCGGCGGCGCATCGCCCGCACCCAGCCCGCGCGGCGGTCCTCGCCGATGAAGGAGTCCTTGCGCCAGCCGATCCAGCCGATCCGGGTGTGGCCGCGCTCCAGCAGGTGGTCGGTGGCCAGCTGCGCCCCGGCGGCCCCGTCGACGTCGACCCAGGAGTGGGCGGCGTGCGGGTCCTGCCACGGCCGGCCGAAGGCCACGAACGGCGCGCGCTGCTGCGTCAGGTAGGCGGCCTGCGGGGCGCCGAGATAGGTGTCGGTGACGATGAAGGCGTCCACCGCGGTGGAGCGCAGCAGGTGGTCGTAGGCCGAGAGCGGCTCGGTGTCGTCGTCGGAGAAGAGGAGCACGTGGTAGCCCGCGAGCGCGGAGGTGGCGACCAGCTTGTGCACGAAGCGGTCCATCAGCGCGTTGGCGGTGCCCTCCTGGGCGGGGGTGAACCGCAGGCCGACGAGGTGCGAGGCGCGGGTGCGCAGGCTGCGTGCGGCGCGGTTGGGCGAGTAGCCGAGCTCGGCGATCGCCGCCTGGACCCGGAGCAGGGTGTCGGGACGCAGCAGGTGCGGGCTGTTGACCGCGTTGGAGACCGTCTGCCGCGAGACCCCGGCGCGCTCCGCCACGTCGGCCAGCGTGGGTGGGTTGACCGCCACCGTGCCTCCCCTCCGACCGCCGCGGACCGGCTCGGGCCGGCCCTTGATCGTTCCAACGAGAGCATAGGCGCATGCGCCGCCCCGGCGTCCCTGCTGCGCTGTCCGCACTTTCGGGCCTGTCGGCGCTGTGGCCTACCGTCTGCGCCATGAGCAAACAGGCCCGGACCCGCCCCGCCTACCGCTGCTCCGAGTGCGGGTGGGAGACAGGCAAGTGGGTGGGGCGCTGCGGCGAGTGCCAGGCCTGGGGGTCGGTCGCGGAGGCGGCCGCCGCCCCGGTGGGGCGCACCCAGGCCAGCGCCGTCACCACCGCCGCGGTGCCGATCGGCCAGGTCTCGGTGGAGGAGTCCGCGTTCCGCTCCAGCGGGGTGGCCGAGCTCGACCGGGTGCTCGGCGGCGGGCTGGTGCCGGGGGCGGCCATCCTGCTCGCCGGCGAGCCGGGGGTCGGCAAGTCCACCCTGCTCCTCGAGGTGGCCGCCCAGACCGCGCGCCACCGGCACCGCACCCTCTACATCACCGGTGAGGAGTCCGCCTCCCAGGTGCGGCTGCGCGCCGACCGGACCGACGCGGTCCACGACGAGCTCTACCTCGCCGCCGAGACCGACCTCGGCGCCGTGCTCAGCCACATCGAGCAGGTCAAGCCCACGCTGCTGGTGGTCGACTCGATCCAGACCATCGGCGCCTCGGGGATCGAGGGGGTCCCCGGTGGCGTCACCCAGGTCAAGGAGGTCGCCGCCGCCCTGATCCGTGTCGCCAAGACCCGCAACATCACCACGGTGATCGTCGGCCACGTCACCAAGGACGGCTCCATCGCCGGGCCGCGGGTGCTGGAGCACCTCGTCGACGTCGTGCTCCACTTCGAGGGCGACCGCAACTCGCGGTTCCGGATGGTCCGTGCCATGAAGAACCGGTTCGGCCCGGTCGACGAGGTGGGCTGCTTCGACCTCTCCGCCCAGGGCATCCGGGCGGTCACCGACCCCACCGGCCTCTTCGTGGAGCACCACTCCAAGCAGGTCCCGGGGACCTGCGTGGCGGTCACCATGGAAGGACGCCGTCCGCTGCTGGCCGAGGTGCAGGCGCTGGTCGCGCCCACGCCCGCGGAGCGCCCACGCCGCACCACCTCCGGCGTCGACTCCTCGCGGGTCTCGATGGTGCTGGCGGTGCTCCAGCAGCACTGCCAGATCCGGCTGCACAACATGGACGTCTTCGTCTCCACCGTCGGCGGCGCGCGGATCCACGAGCCCGCCAGCGACCTGGCCATCGCCGTCGCCCTGGCCGGCGCCACCTTCGGCATCCCGGCCCCCACCGGGGTGGTGGCGATGGGCGAGATCGGCCTGGCCGGCGAGCTGCGCCGGGTGCGCGACCTCCCCCAGCGGCTCTCGGAGGCCGCCCGGCTGGGGTTCAAGGTCGCCGTGGTGCCCAGCGAGCGCAACGCGCCGCCGGGGCCTCGGTCTCCCGAGTCGTGGACGATCGACGGCATGCAGGTGCTCGACGTGGGAGACGTCGCCACCGCTCTGGGGCTGCTGAGGCTCACCAGGACCCGCGCCACTGCGCTTCGTCCCATAGACTGACGCGCGGAGCGCTGCAGCCACTCGGCGTTTCGTCGTGTGGTCCGTGATGGAGGGCGCCTTGGTCGGCATCGAGCGCAGTGACGAGAGCCTGCGCCTGCGGGCGACCCTGGCCACGATCGCTCCTGGCACCCACCTGCGCGACGGGCTCGAGCGGATCCTGCGCGGCCGCACCGGGGCTCTGATCGTGCTGGGCCACGACAAGCTGGTCGACTCGATCGCCAGCGGCGGCTTCACCCTCGACGTCCCGTTCACCGCCACCGGCCTGCGCGAGCTGGCCAAGATGGACGGCGCCATCATCGTCGACAAGGACGTCACGCGGATCCACCGCGCCGCCGTCCACCTGATGCCCGACCACACCATCTTCTCCGAGGAGACCGGCACCCGGCACCGCACCGCCGACCGCGTCGCCCGGCAGACCGGGTTCCCGGTCATCTCGGTCTCCCAGTCGATGCAGATCATCGCCGTCTACGTCGGCGAGACCCGCTACGTCCTGGAGGACTCCGGACAGATCCTCTCCCGGGCCAACCAGGCCCTGGCGACCTTGGAGCGCTACAAGCTCCGGCTCGACGAGGTCTCCTCGACCCTCTCCGCGCTGGAGATCGAGGACCTCGTCACCGTGCGCGACGTCGCCGTGGTGGCCCAGCGGCTCGAGATGGTCACCCGCATCGCCCGCGAGATCGAGGACTACGTGCTCGAGCTCGGCACCGACGGCCGGCTGCTCTCGCTCCAGCTCGAGGAGCTGATCACCGGGGTCGACGCCGACCGCGAGCTGGTCATCCGCGACTACCTGCCGAGCGGGACGACCGCCTCTCCCGAGGCCCTGCTGGACAACCTCGGCCTGCTCTCCCCCACCGAGCTGGTCGACCCCGCCGCCGTGGCCAAGGCCCTCAGCCTCACCACCGGCGACCACCTCGACGGCGCCGTGGCGCCCCGGGGCTACCGTCTGCTGGCCAAGGTGCCCCGGCTGCCCAGCCCGGTCGTCGACCGCCTGGTCGAGCACTTCGGCGGGCTCCAGCAGCTCCTCTCGGCGGGCATCGACGACCTCCAGGTCGTCGACGGCGTCGGCGACCTGCGGGCGCGCAGCGTGCGCGAGGGGCTCTCCCGGCTCGCCGAGTCGAGCATCCTCGAACGCTACGTCTGACGTCCCGCGCCCGAGGGGCCCCGGTCGTCAGCCGGCCGGCGTGGGCTCCACCGCGCCCGAGGGCTTCGGGGCCGGCGGCGTCGCCTGACCGGCGGGCTTGTTCTTCTTCTTCTTCTTCGCGGGAGCGGGCTCCGGCTCGGGTGCCCGGGTCGCGGTGATCGAGGCTCGGGTGCGCTCGAACTGCACCTCGGTGGGCTCGCCCTCGAAGGCGGCGGCCTTGACGTGGTAGAAGCCGGGCTGGGCCCAGTCGGTGGCCCGCGAGCACTCCGGGTCCGAGCGGCGACCGCTCCACAGGAAGGGGACCGTGGTGTCGGTGCCCTGGTAGAGCACGACGTCCTGCGCCGGGAGCGCCTGGGGGCAGTGGCTGCTGAACCAGTAGTCGTCGCTGCCCGAGCTGATCTTGACCGTCACCGTCTCGGCCGAGACCTGCCAGGTGCACGCCGGGGTGGTCAGGGTGCGCAGCAGCAGCACCATGTCGACCTTGCCGTCGGCGCGCGGCGCGCCGACCACGGGCGTGACCGTCACGTCACTGTTGACGCACGGACCGGTCGGCGCGGGCAGCGGCGGCGGCTCGGGGGTGGGCTCCGGCGCCGGCTCGGCGCTCGCCTCCGGCGCGGGCGCCTGCTGGCCACGACCCTTCTTCTTCCCCGTCGTCTCCTCGGCGGGCGCTTGCGGCGTCTCCTCGGCCTCGGGCACCACCTCGGCCGCGGCGGGCGCGGCCTGCTGGTCGGCCTCGGGCGGCTCCTCGCCGCCGCCGCCGAAGAGCCGCACCGCACCGAGCAGCAGCACCAGGACGGTCGAGAGCACCAGGATCCGACGGAACCAGTACACCCGGGCGGGCAGCGGCCCCTTGGGTGCGGTCAGCGCAGACATGGCCAGCACGCTATCGAGCCGAGGCGCCGAGTGGTGGGTGCCACACCGTGCCCCGGGCGACGGCCTGCGTCTAGGCTTCCGCGCATGCGTGGTGATCTCTTCTCCCGCGTCCACGAGGAGGTCCCCTCACCGGAGGCGCTGGCGCTGCAGAACGGCTCCCTCCTGCGGGCGACCCTGGGCGCCCCGGTCGTCGCGGCGAAGGGCTCGATGGTCGCCTCCCAGGGGCAGGTGACGTGCGAGCACCGGTCCATCGGGTCCGTGAGCAGGCTGCTGCGGCGGATCGTCACCAGCGACGACACCCCGCTGATGACCGTCTCCGGGAGCGGGCAGGCCTTCTTCGCCCACTCCGGCCGCCACGTCTTCCTCGTCGACCTGGAGGGCCCGGAGGACGCCCTCACCGTCTCCGGCACCAGCCTCCTGGCCTTCGAGTCCGCCCTCGACTACGACGTCCACCCCGCCAGAGGCCTGGGGCTGCCGGCCGCCGGTGCCTTCACCGCCCTGCTGCGGGGTCAGGGCCGGGTGGCCGTGACCTGCCACGGCACGCCAGTGGTCCTCGACTGCAGCCGGGAGCCGACCCAGGTCGACGTCCATGCCGCCGTCTGCTGGTCGGCCGGGCTGCAGCCGGTGCTGCAGGGCGCCACCCCCTCCCGCCCGACGCGCCGCGGCGATGGCGAGTCCGCGCAGTACGCCTTCCACGGGCCCGGCTTCGTCGTGGTCCAACCGGCCGCGGGCCCGACGCAGCAGCCCGACGACGGCTCCTGCGACACGAGCACGGGCGGGTTCTTCGGTGACGTCCTCAAGGGCTGAGCCGGCTGCGGCGGGCGCCGGGGGCGGGGCGGTTCCGGGGTCGCTGACCGAGCCGCTGCTGGAGTGGTACGACGAGAACGCCCGGGACCTGCCCTGGCGGCGGCCCGAGGCGTCGGCATGGTCGGTGATGGTCTCGGAGTTCATGCTGCAGCAGACGCCGGTGGCCCGGGTGCTGCCGGTCCACGACGCCTGGCTGGCGCGCTGGCCCACGCCCGCGGCGCTGGCCGCGGAGCCCGTCGGGGAGGCTCTGCGGGCGTGGGGCCGACTGGGCTACCCGCGCCGCGCCCTGCGCCTGCACGCCGCCGCCACCGCGATCCTCGCCGACCACGACGGCCAGGTGCCCTCCTCCCCCGAGGCGCTGCGGGCCCTGCCGGGGGTCGGCGACTACACCGCGGCGGCGGTCGCCGCCTTCGCGTTCGGCCGCCGGGTCGCGGTGCTCGACACCAACGTGCGGCGGGTCCACCACCGGGTGCTGCGGGCCGTGGAGCTCCCGCCCGACGCGGTCCGCGCCCACGAGCGGCGCGACGCCGCCGAGCTGCTCCCTGCGGACCCGCCCACCGCCGCCACCTGGTCGGTGGCCGTGATGGAGCTGGGCGCCCTGGTCTGCACCGCTCGCGCCCCCCGCTGCGGCGACTGCCCGGTGGCGGACCTGTGCGCCTGGCGCGCGGCCGGCTACCCGGCGTACGACGGGCCGCCGCGGCGCGGCCAGGCCTGGGACGGCACCGACCGGCAGTGCCGGGGCCGGATCATGGCGGTGCTGCGCGAGGCCGACGGCCCGGTGCACCGGCACCGCATCGACGCCGTCTGGCCCGACGCGGTCCAGCGCGAGCGGTGCCTGGCCGGCCTGGCGGCCGACGGGCTCCTGGTCTCCTACGAGGACCGGTCGTTCTCCCTGCCGTGAGCGGGACCGCGCGGTGACGCCCCGCGCGACTCAGGAGCCGGCTCGGCGCTTGCCGCGCGCCGCCACCGCCGCGCTGAGGACGATCAGCTCGAGGGCCAAGGCGGTCAGCACCGAGGTGCTGTCGGGCAGCGCCGCGACGCCGGAGACCAGCATCCACAGCACGGCCGCGACGACGATACCGAGGAAGGTGGCGACCACCACCCGCACGAGCGAGGGGTCCTGACCCCAGAGCAGCGTCGTGCCGACCATCGCCACCGGGATCGCCAGGGCGACGAGGATGGTCCCGAGCATGCTCTCTCCTCTGCCTGCCCAGTGCGCCCGCCCCGGACGATGAACGAGTCACCAGCATGGCAGGGGTCGATCACCCGGGTCCATGCTCACGGGGCGGGCGACTGCTTCGCCGCCCACTTGAGCCGGCACCCAGCCCTCCGGCGCGCGCCCGCCGACGCGCAGGTGCTCGATCGCAGCGAACGACGCCGCCACGAGCTCGGGCGTCGTCGAGACCTCGCGGGAGGACCCACGGTGCGAACAGAGGTCGGCGACCGCGTCGCGTGCGCGACGAACCGCGTCCAAGGCGAAGCCCTCGACGTCCAGAGCACCAGGCCACCAACGCCCGACGGGTCCATCACCGAGCCACACGCTGGAGGCTCGGCCAGACAGCTCGGGGACACCCCCGGTCAGACGCACGACGCCCCGGTCACCAGAGGTGACCGGGGCGTCGGGGTGCAGCTGTCTCAGTCCTCCGCGCGGGGGACGTCCACCGGGCCGGCGGAGTCGTCCGGACCCTCGACCGGGGCGACCCCGGTGTCGACGGTCTCCAGCGGCGGCATGTCGGGCAGCTTGTCGACCTTCTGGCCCTGGAAGGTGAAGGTCGCGGACGGACCCTCCCCCTCGACGTCGACCAGGATGATCTGGCCGGGGCCGACCTCGCCGAAGAGCATCTTCTCGGCGAGCGTGTCCTCGATCTCGCGCTGCACCGTGCGGCGCAGCGGCCGGGCGCCGAGCACCGGGTCGAAGCCCCGGACTGCGAGCAGCTGCTTGGCGGCCGGGGTGAGCTCCAGCTGCATGTCCCGGTCGCGCAGACGCAGCTCGACGGCGGCGATCATGTTGTCGACCATCGACACGATCTGCTGCTGCGAGAGCGGCGGGAAGACGATGATCTCGTCGACGCGGTTGAGGAACTCGGGCCGGAAGTGCTGCTTGAGCTCGTCGGCGACCTTGCTCTTCATCCGGTCGTAGGAGCCGGCCGCGTCGCCGACCTGGGCGAAGCCCAGGTTGACCGACTTGGCGATGTCCCGGGTGCCGAGGTTGGTCGTCATGATGATGACGGTGTTCTTGAAGTCGACCACCCGGCCCTGGGAGTCGGTCAGGCGACCCTCCTCCAGGATCTGGAGCAGCGAGTTGAAGATGTCGGGGTGCGCCTTCTCGACCTCGTCGAAGAGGACGACCGAGAACGGCTTGCGCCGCACCTTCTCGGTCAGCTGGCCACCCTCCTCGTAGCCGACGTAGCCGGGAGGCGAGCCGAAGAGCCGCGAGACGGTGTGCTTCTCGGAGAACTCGCTCATGTCGAGCTGGATCAGCGAGTCCTCGTCACCGAAGAGGAAGTCGGCCAGCGTCTTGGAGAGCCACGTCTTGCCGACGCCCGAGGGCCCGGCGAAGATGAACGACCCACCGGGACGCTTCGGGTCCTTCAGGCCGGCACGGGTACGCCGGATGGCGCGGGAGAGCGCCTTGACGGCCTCCTCCTGCCCGATGACCCGCTTGTGGAGCTCCTCCTCCATGTTGAGCAGGCGCGTCGACTCGGCCTCGGAGAGCTTGACGATCGGGATGCCGGTCGCGACCGCCAGCACCTCGGCGATCAGCTCCTCGTCGACCTCGGCGATCTCGTCCATGTCGCCCGCGCGCCACTGCTTCTCGCGCTCGGTCTTCTTGGCGATGAGCTGCTTCTCCTCGTCGCGCAGGCGGGCCGCGGCCTCGAAGTCCTGCCCGTCGATGGCCGCCTCCTTGCGCTGGCGGACCTCGCCGATCTGCTCGTCGTAGGCGCGCAGGTCCGGCGGCGCCGTCATCCGGCGGATCCGCAGGCGGGAGCCCGCCTCGTCGATCAGGTCGATCGCCTTGTCCGGGAGGAAGCGGTCGGAGATGTAGCGGTCGGCCAGCGTCGCGGCGGAGACCAGGGCCTCGTCGGTGATGGTGACCCGGTGGTGCGCCTCGTAGCGGTCGCGCAGCCCCTTGAGCATCTCGATGGTGTGCGCGATCGACGGCTCGGCGACCTGGATCGGCTGGAAGCGGCGCTCGAGCGCGGCGTCCTTCTCGAGGTACTTGCGGTACTCGTCGAGGGTGGTGGCCCCGATGGTCTGCAGCTCGCCGCGCGCCAGCATCGGCTTGAGGATGCTGGCGGCGTCGATCGCGCCCTCGGCGGCACCCGCACCCACCAGGGTGTGGATCTCGTCGATGAAGAGCACGATGTCGCCGCGGGTGCGGATCTCCTTGAGCACCTTCTTGAGGCGCTCCTCGAAGTCGCCGCGGTAGCGGCTGCCCGCCACCAGCGCACCGAGGTCGAGGGTGTAGATCTGCTTGTCCTTGAGCGTCTCCGGGACGTTGCCCTTGACGATGTCCTGGGCCAGGCCCTCGACGATCGTCGTCTTGCCGACGCCGGGCTCGCCGATCAGCACCGGGTTGTTCTTCGTGCGGCGGGAGAGGATCTGCATGACCCGCTCGATCTCCTGCTCGCGCCCGATCACCGGGTCGAGCTTGCCCTCGCGGGCCGCCTGGGTCAGGTTGCGGCCGAACTGGTCGAGGACCAGCGAGGAGGACGGAGCCTCGCTGCCGCTGGCACCCGGGCCGGCGGCCGCGCCGGCGGCCTCCTTGCCCTGGAAGCCGGAGAGCAGCTGGATGACCTGCTGGCGGACCCGGTTGAGGTCGGCGCCCAGCTTCTGCAGCACCTGGGCGGCGACGCCCTCACCCTCCCGGATCAGGCCGAGCAGGATGTGCTCGGTGCCGATGTAGGAGTGGCCGAGCTGCAGCGCCTCGCGCAGCGAGAGCTCGAGCACCTTCTTGGCACGCGGGGTGAAGGGAATGTGACCGGACGGGGCCTGCTGGCCCTGGCCGATGATCTCCTCGACCTGGGCGCGCACGGCCTCCAGCGAGATGTCGAGGGACTCGAGCGCCTTGGCCGCGACACCCTCGCCCTCGTGGATCAGCCCGAGCAGGATGTGCTCGGTGCCGATGTAGTTGTGGGAGAGCATGCGGGCCTCTTCCTGGGCCAGCACGACAACTCGTCGGGCTCGGTCGGTGAACCGCTCGAACATGTGCGCCTCGATTCTCAGCAGTGTGCACAGGTGGTACGTCGTGGGTCCGCCTCGCGGCGGGCCGACCGGGGTCGGAGCAGCGGGGCAGCGGACACGAGTTCCAACTCTTCCGACAGCCTACGTGTTCCCGGTGACCGACCCCACGCGGTCCGCTCAGAGCGAACAGGCGCCGGGCCGGTCAACCTGGGGCGCTCAGTGCGCGGCGTCGTAGGCCCGGCGCACCTCGGCGGGCACCCGGCCCCGCTCGGAGAGCTCGAAGCCGTTGTCGCGGGCCCAGGCCCGGACGTCGGCCGCGCTCGGGCCGCCGGCGGACCCGCCGGCCGAGCCGGAGGAGCGACGGGCGCCGCCGCGGCGACCACCGGACGCCTTGCGGGCGTGCCCGACGTAGCCGCTCAGCGCCTCGCGCAGCGCCGCGGCGTTCTCGTCGTTGAGGTCGATCTCGTAGGAGGTGCCGTCCAGGGCGAAGCTGACCGTCTCGGTCGCCTCGCTGCCGTCGAGGTCGTCGACCAGCACGATGTTCACCTTTTGAGCCATGGGATTAATTCCTTCTACTGGTCGGAGCAACCCCTCCACCTTGCCACACGCAATATCGCCGCGACAATTCCCCCGAGAAAAGAGGAGCGACGTGCCTTTTTGGGGATTGCGCTGGACGTCCGCGGTGTGAATTAACCCTCGTCGCCGCAGTTACTGGCAATTGCGTTCGTGGACCATCCGCAGGCCCTGGATCGTGAGCCACGGCTCGTGCGCGGTGAAGCAGTCGCACTCCTCCACCACCAGGGGCGCCAGGTGCCCGGTGGCCACCACCTGCACCTGCGCCGGATCGGCGCCGAGCTCGGCCACCATCCGGGCGACCATCCCCTCGACCTGCGCCGCCACGCCGAAGAGCATGCCCGACTGGAGCGCCTCCACCGTGTTCTTGGCGATCACCTGGCGGGGCCGCTTGAGCTCGACCTTGCGCAGCTGGGCGCCGCGGCGGCCGAGCGCCTCCAGGGAGATCTCGATACCGGGCGAGATGGCGCCGCCCACGTAGGCGCCCTGGTCGTTGACCACGTCGAAGGTGGTGGCGGTACCGAAGTCGACGACGATGGCCGGGCCGCCGTGGATACGGGCGGCGGCCAGTGCATTGACGACGCGGTCGGCGCCCACCTCGCGCGGATTGTCCATCAGCACCGGGATTCCGGTGCGGACGCCGGGCTCGACGATGACCGAGGAAAGCCCGGAGAAATAGGTCGCGAGCATTTCCCGCCATTCGGCCAGCACCGCCGGAACGGTCGCGCAGACCGCGATTCCCGACAGGCGCGCGCCGTGCTCGCTGCCGGCCAGCAGCTCGCGCACCAGCACCGCCCACTCGTCGCTGGTGCGCCGCTCGTCGGTGGCCACCCGCCAGTGGGCCACCACCTCCTCGCCCACCAGCAGGCCGAGCACCGTGCTGCTGTTGCCGATGTCGGCCGCCAGCAGCACGTTCATGCCAGGTCCATCCCGAGGTCGAAGACCGTCACCGAGTGGGTCAGCGCCCCCACCGAGATGTAGTCCACCCCGGTCTCGGCGACCTCCCGGGCGCGCCCCAGGGTGAGCCCGCCGGAGGCCTCCAGCTCGACCGCGGCACCGCCGGGGTGCTGGTCGCGCAGCCGTACCGCCTCGGCCATCGTCGCGGTGTCCATGTTGTCGAGCAGCACCCGGTCGCAGCCGGCGTCCAGCAGCTGGGCGAGCTGGTCGAGGTCGGTGACCTCCACCTCCACCGGCAGTCCCGGGAAGGCCTCCCGGACCGCCTCCAGGGCCTTGACCACCCCGCCCGCGGCCACCACGTGGTTGTCCTTGACCATCGCCATGTCGGTGAGGCTGAACCGGTGGTTGACCCCGCCCCCGCAGCGCACGGCGTACTTCTGCAGCGCCCGCCAGCCCGGCAGCGTCTTGCGGGTGTCGAGCACCCGGGCGCGGGTGCCCTGGAGCGCCTCCACCCAGCGCGCGGTGCCGGTCGCCACCCCGGAGAGGTGGCTGGCGAAGTTGAGCGCCGTCCGCTCCGCGGTGAGCAGCCCGCGGGTGGGCCCGCTGACGGTCATCACCCTGTCCCCGGGGGCAACCCGGGCGCCGTCCGGCAGCCGGTCGGTGACCTGCACCTCCTCGCCCATCACCACCGCGAAGACCGCCGCCGCCACCGCCAGGCCGGCGACCACGCCGGGCTCGCGGGCGTGGAAGCCGGCGGCGCCCTGCTGGGTGGCCCCGATGGTGGCGAAGCTGGTGGTGTCGACCCCGCCGTCGGGCAGGTCCTCCTCGAGGCCGGCCAGGATCAGCCGGCGCACCGCCTCGGGGTCGAGCCCGGCGACCCAGAGCTCGCCGGCGAGGTCGTCGGGAAGTGCGGCGTACGACGGACTCATGCGGGGCTCCCTGACGCGACGGTGGACGGGCCGGTACTGGTGTTGGCGTCGGTGGGGTCGGTCGACGGCGACGGGGTCCAGCGGGCCTCGACCGCACCGTCCGCCAGCCAGGCGTCGACGTGGCCGGCGACCCGCGGGTCGCGCTCGGGGAAGTCCTCGCGCCAGTGCGAGCCGCGGGTCTCGGTGCGCAGCAGCGCGGCGGCGCACAGCGCGGCGCTCACCGTGAGCAGGTTGGTCGTCTCCCACGCGGCGACGCCCGGCTCGGCGGGCTCCCGGGCGCCGGCCTGCCCCAGGGTGGCCAGCGCGGCGAGCGCCTCGCGCAGGCCGGTGTCGTGGCGCAGCACCCCGACGTGGCGGGTCATCAGCTCCTGGAGCCGGCGCCGGGCCGCCCCCGGCACCAGCCAGGTGTCCTCGGCCCGCGGGTCGTCGGGACCGACGGCCGGCTCCGCCCAGGGCCGCAGCTCACCGGGCAGGACCTCGGCGATCCGCCGGGAGAAGACCAGGCCCTCGAGCAGCGAGTTGGAGGCCAGGCGGTTGGCCCCGTGCACCCCGGAGCAGGCGACCTCACCGGTCGCGTAGAGCCCGGGGACGCTGGTGCGGCCGTCCA
Organism: Nocardioides sp. Z50_6; assembly: GCF_058215755.1. Lineage (NCBI taxonomy): Bacteria > Bacillati > Actinomycetota > Actinomycetes > Propionibacteriales > Nocardioidaceae > Nocardioides > Nocardioides sp. Z50_6. The sequence continues at coordinate 76,579 of NZ_JBZAJB010000002.1, forward strand.
GGTCGGTGGCCACGCCGCCGGAGGCGTAGTGCTGGGCGGGCGAGACCGGGACCAGCGCGGTCACCGGGTCCACCCCGTGGGCGCGGCAGACGCTGAGGATGGTCGGGAAGCGGCGCCCCCAGAACTCCGCGCCCAGGTGGCGGGCGTCCAGCCACATGTGCGGCCGCCCGGTCTCCAGCATCCGGCGGGTGAGGGCCTTGGCCACCACGTCGCGGGGCGCCAGGTCGCCGAGCTCGTGGACGCCCTCCATCACCCGCCGGCCCTCCCAGTCGACCAGGACGGCGCCCTCGCCGCGGACGGCCTCGGAGATCAGCGGCTGCTGGCCCTGGGAGTCGGGGCCGAGGTACATCACGGTCGGGTGGAACTGCACGAACTCCAGGTCGCGCACCGCCGCACCGGCCCGAATCGCCAGCGCCATGCCGTCGCCGGTCGCCACCGCCGGGTTGGTGGACTGGGAGAAGACCTGGCCGAGGCCGCCGCTGGCCAGCACCACCGCGCGGGCGTGGACCGCGCCGACCCCGTCGCGCTGACCCTCACCGAGCACGTGCAGGGTCAGCCCGGCGACGCCGCCGTCCGCGGCGCGGAGCAGGTCGACGGCGAGCGCGTGCTGCACCACCTCGATCTGCGGGGCCCGCTCGACGGCGGCGATCAGCGCGCGCTGGATCTCCGCGCCGGTGGCGTCACCCCCGGCGTGGGCGATCCGGTCGCGCAGGTGTCCCCCCTCGCGGGTCAGGCTCAGCTCGCCGTCGGGGTGGTGGTCGAACTCGGTGCCCAGCGCGATGAGCTCGTGCACCGCGGCCGGCCCCTCGGTGACCAGCGCCCTGACCGCCTCCACGTCGCAGGCGCCCGCGCCCGCGACCAGGGTGTCGCGCTCGTGCTGGTCGGGGGTGTCGCCGGGGCCGAGGGCCGCGGCGATCCCACCCTGGGCCCACTGGGTCGACCCGGCGTGCAGGACGTCCTTGGTGACCACCAGGACCTTGAGCCCGGGGGCGGCCGCGTCGATGCGCAGCGCCGCGGTCAGGCCGGCGATCCCCGAGCCCACGACCACCACGTCGGCGCGCGTGGTCCATCCCGGCGCGGGAGCGACCAGCCGCGCCGGGATCCGGGGAGCCTGCAGGTGCGGGGCCACCTACCTCAGCGGCCGATCAGGTCGCCGCGCTTCAGCGAGGGGTCGCCGAAGGTCTCGGCCGGGTCGAAGCCGGTGGCGAGGATCTTGTTCTCGGCGTCGACGAAGACGACCGCCGGCTGGTACTCCTTGGCCTCCGCGGTCTCCATCTGGCCGTAGCCGATCAGGATGACGATGTCGCCGGGGTGGACGAGCCGGGCGGCGGCGCCGTTGATGCCGATCACGCCCGAGCCCCGCTCACCGGCGATCGTGTAGGTCTCCAGGCGGGCGCCGTTGGTCACGTCGACGATGTGGACGAGCTCGCCGGCCAGCAGGTCGGCCGCGTCGAGCAGGTCCTCGTCGACGGTGACCGAGCCCACGTAGTGCAGGTCGGCCTGGGTCACGGTGGCCCGGTGGATCTTGCTCTTCATCATGGTGCGCAGCATCAGCGTTCTCCTTCGGTGGCGCGCGGCTCTCGGCGGGGACCGAGGGTCAGGGGCAGGTTGTCGATCAGCCGCGTGGTGCCCACCCGCGCGGCGATCAGGATCCGGGCCGGGGTGCTCTCGGGCAGCACGGCGGTCAGGGGGGCGAGCTCGGGGGTACGCAGCTCGAGGTAGTCCAGGTCGACCCCGTGGGACTCCCGCAGCTCGGCGCGGGCGGCCTCCAGGGCGACGTCCGGCCCCCACGGGGCACCCTCCTCGGCCGCCACCAGCACCCGGTGCAGCGCGGCGGCGCGGAAGCGCTGCTCGGGGTCGAGGTAGCGGTTGCGGCTGCTCAGCGCGAGCCCGTCGGGCTCGCGCACGGTGGGCGCACCGACCACCTCCACGCCCATGCAGAGGTTGGCGGCCATCTGGCGCACCAGCACCAGCTGCTGGTAGTCCTTCTCGCCGAAGACCGCGACGTCGGGGCGGACCAGGCCGAAGAGCTTGGCGACCACGGTGAGCACCCCGCGGAAGTGGGTGGGCCGGCTGACCCCCTCCAGCTCCAGGGCCAGCGGCCCCGGGTCGACGGTGATCAGCTCGTCGGTGTGGCCGGGGCGCACCCCGCCGGGGTAGACCTCCTCGGCGCTCGGGGCGAAGACCACGTCGGCACCCTCGGCGGCGCACAGCGCCAGGTCGGCCTCGAGGGTGCGCGGGTAGCGGTCGAGATCCTCGCCGGGGGCGAACTGGAGCGGGTTGACGAAGATGCTCACCACCACCCGGCCCTGCTCGCCCGCCCGAAGCCGCGCCTCGCGGATCAGGCTGGCGTGCCCCTCGTGGAGGGCGCCCATCGTCGGCACCAGGGCGACGCGGCGCGTCGAGGCGGGCCGGTCGAGCGCCCCGCCGAGCTCCTCGCGACTGTGCGCGAGACGGATGTCGTTCATCGGGCCGGGCGACCCTCGTCGGTGCGCAGCAGGCCGGTCACCGCGACGCCCCGGGCGGCCGCGTCCAGCAGCTCGAGGATGCGGGCGGCGCGGATCGGCAGCACCCGGCCGTCGGTCACCACCCGGCCGAGCGTGGCGCGGCCCAGCGCGACGTAGGACGGCACGGTCTGCGGGGCGTTGGCCTGCAGGTCGACCAGGTGCGCGGCCACCGTCTGCACGTCGCCGCGCACGATGGGGCCGGTCAGGGCCGCGTCGCCGTGGGCCAGGGAGTTGTCCAGGGCCGCGGAGAGCAGCGGGCGCAGGATCGCCGCCGGGTCGTCGGCCCCCGAGGCGGCCAGCATCTCCATCGCCTCGGTCACCAGGGTGACCAGGTGGTTGGAGCCGTGGGCGAGGCCGGCGTGGTAGAGCGTGCGCTTCTCCTCCGGGACCCAGACCCGCCGGGCGCCCAGGTCGGCGACCAGGCTCTCGACCAGGCCGCGCTCCTGCGGACCGGCGGTGACACCGAAGACGCAGCCGGCCAGCCGGGGCAGGTCGACCTCGGTCCCGGTGAAGGTCATCGCGGGGTGCAGCGCCACCGGACGGGCACCCACCGCGGCCGCGTCGGCGAGCACCGCGAGGCCGTGACGGCCCGAGGTGTGCACGACGTACTGGCCCTTCCGCAGGGATCCGCTGGCGGCGAGCATCGAGACGACGTTGCCGAGCATGTCGTCGGGCACGGTGAGGAGCAGCAGGTCGCAGGAGCGCGCGACGGCACTCGGCTTGCGGGCCGGGACGCCCGGCAGCAGCGTCTCGAGGCGGTGCCGCGAGGCGTCGGACTCTGCGGCGGCGGCGACCACGCGGTGGCCGGCGGAGCGCAGCGCGGCAGAGAGGACGGCGCCGACGCGGCCAGCGCCGACCACGCCCACCCGGAGGGGTGCGGCAGTCATGAGGGACCTCTCGCTTCAGTCCCGCCGACCACTCCTCCGCCGGGGCGGGGGAGCCGGTACGGGTACCAGACGATGTGGCTCTGTGGATCGTGCGAACACGAGACTACGTCGCTGTTACACGCGTGTGAACAGGTCGGCGTGTGACCTGGCCCACCCGCAGCCCACCTCCGGGCCCACCTCCGGGCCCAGCTCCGGGCGGTCCGCGGCGCGCGGGCGGTCAGCCGACGGCGTGGGCGGGGTCGTCGACGACGAAGGGCCGAGGGGCGCGCGGCAGCCAGTCGTGGGTGACGTGGTCGACCACGTGGACCCCGTCGGGGGCGACGATCTCGACCACGCCCTCGGGCACCGTCCCCTCCTGGAGGGCGTTCCAGACGGTCCACTCGCGGCGCTTGCGCCGGTTGCGCAGGCTGGTGGCGAACGACTGCGGGTCGGTCCAGTGCGCGAACTCGTCGCCGTCGAGCCACTTCAGCTCCACGCACAGCCCCTGCGGGAGGGCGAACATCTCGAAGTGGTCGGGAGTGGTGCGGATCTCCCACTCCGGCGCCTTGGTGTAGACGTAGTCGGGGCCCATCGGGAAGCCCCACTCCTCGATGTTGCGCAGCCCGAGGTCGAGGAAGGCGCGCCGCTCGGACTCGACGTAGAGGCCGTGGCGGGGGAAGCGGATCACCGCGTCGGTGGCGCCGACCTGCCAGGACAGGTCGCCCATCGAGACCTCCCCCTCGGTGGTGAGCACCATGTCGCCGTCCCACTTCCAGCTGTAGCTGGTCCGCACGTGGGAGAAGCACCAGTTGTAGAAGTAGGCCAGCGAGTGCACCGAGCGCTCGGGCACCGCGAGGTGCTCGGCCCCCGCCCGGGCCACGTCGAAGGGGTAGTGGGCCAGGGTGAACCGGTCGGTGTGGCCGGTCTCCTCCACCACCCGCAGCGCCTCCTGCGGGGTGCCGTCGGTGGAGTTGTTGTCGACCAGCAGCACGTGGTCGACCGCGCGCAGCAGCGGGGGCAGCACGAACCGCAGGCCGGGCGCCTCGTCCTTGACCCGCAGCACCGCGGTGGCGCCGCGGCGCAGCCCGCCGGGCCGCCGCCAGGGCCAGGTGATGTCGAAGTCGGTGTGACCCTCGAGGTTGGCGATGCCGTCGCCCTGGCCGATGGGGATCATCCCTGCGCCTCGGGATGCCCGTCGCGCTCGCGACCCAGCGCCTTGCGCACGCCGCGGCGCACCGACGGCGGGATCTTGGCCCGGACCTCGTGCGGCACCAGGTCGGCGAGCCCGGCCCGCGGGACGACGAGGTCGTGCGCCTGGGCGTCCTGTCGGGCCTGCGCGAGACGGGCGGCCACCACCGAGGACCGGGAGATCGCCTCGGACTCCTCGTAGAGGGCGGTGTAGGCGGCCCGGAGCTGGTCGAGGGTGGCGTGGGCCGCGGGCGTGTCTCCGCCCTCGTCGGCCAGCTTGTTGAGCTCCGACCAGGTCTCGGCGACCAGCTCGTGCAGGCGCGGCGGCAGGCCGAGGTCGTCGAGGGAGGTGGTGACCCGGCGCAGGCTGGGGTCGATGAAGCGGTGCACCTCGCGGATCTGGTCGCTGCGGGTGTGGATCACCGACTGCACGTCGAGCCGCCGGCCCAGCGCCATCGTGGTCCGCACCCAGTCGCTGAGCAGGTCCTCGTAGCGCACGAAGACGCGCCCGCCGCCCACGTGGGAGCCGCTGAGCGACTCGCGGGTCGCCTTCTCGGTGTGCAGCAGCATGTTGAGCCAGCTCGCGGCCAGGTGGGCCGAGCCGAGCTTGTTGGCGTAGTACTTCTGCTTGCTCCCCACCACCTCGGCGGGCGGGCGGAGCATGGTCGCGAAGACCGGGGTCGCCCCGGTGCGGATCGCCGCGACCCGCCACAGGCCGAGGAACCAGCTGAGCCGCGGGTCCTTGACCACCAGCTCGGGGTGCTCGGCGAAGTGGGTCTCGAGCCAGTCCGAGACGCGGATGCGGGCAGGCTCCCGGCTGGAGATCCGCCCGGTCTCGAACCAGGCGCTGGGGCGGGAGTCGCTGACCTGGACGTCGACCTCGCGCAGCCAGGCGTCGTGGGTCTCCACCGCCCACTTGGGCTCGCCGAAGCCCTTGGGGTTGGACGCGTCGGCCTCCACCTCGGGCTTGGGCACGTGCATGCCCAGCAGGCTGAGGATCCCCGCCAGCGTGCTGGTGCCGCTGCGCCCCGCGCCGGCGACGAAGAGGACCTTGCGCGGAACGCCCTCGGGGTTGAGCTCGTCGATGGCACGCGCGCGGCGCTGCGCGGGTGTGCCGTTCGCGCTGCCGGTCTCTGCTCCAGTCACGGTCGGTGAGCCTATCCGAGGGGGACGCTGGATACTCTCGCCCCATGAGGTGGTCACTTCGTCTGCGCCGACAGGGACCCGTGGTGGGCGTGGTGGTCCCGGCCTACTGCGTCGAGCAGTGGCTGCCGGAGTCGCTGGAGAGCCTGCTGGCCCAGGAGCACACCGCGTGGCGCGCCGTGGTCGTCGACGACGGCTCTCCCGACCGCAGCGGCGAGGTCGCCGAGCAGTACGCCGCCCGCGACTCCCGCATCCGGGTGCTGCACACGCCCAACGGCGGCCTGGGCGCGGCCCGCAACGCCGGGGTGGCCGCGCTGCTCGCCGACACCGGGACCCCTGTCGAGCACCTGGCCTTCCTCGACTCCGACGACCTGCTGCCCCCCGACGCGCTGCGCCGGCTGGTCGCCTCGCTGGAGGCCAGCGGATCCGACTTCGCGGTGGGCTCGGTGCTGCGCTGGGAGGCACCGCCGCCCGAGGGGGCCGGCCTGCACGAGCCGCCGTGGATGCGGCGTCTGCACCATCCGCCGCGCTCGGGTGCGCGGATCGCGGACCACCCCGAGATCCTGGGCGACGTCTTCGCCTGGAACAAGCTCTACCGTCGCTCCTTCTGGGAGTCGGCCGGGCTGGCCTGGCCCGAGCGGATCCACTACGAGGACCAGCCGACGACGACGCGCGCCTACCTCGCCGGGTCCTTCGACATCCTCTCCGAGCCGGTCTACCAGTGGCGGGTGCGCACCGACGGCACCTCCATCACCCAGCAGCGCAGCTCGGTGGCGGACCTCGTCGACCGGTGGGCAACCAAGCGGATGGCCCTGGCGTCGGTGCGCGAGCACGGCGACCCCCGCGTGACGCAGGTCTTCGTCGACCGGGTGATGCCGGGCGACATGTGGCGCTACTTCCAGCTGATCCCGGGCTGCTCCGACGCCTGGTGGCAGCTGCTGCGCGACGGGGTCCGCGAGCTGTGGGGCGAGCGCTCCCTGGCCCACTCGGGCCTGCCGCCGGTGCACCGGGTGTGCGGCTTCCTGGTCGAGCGGGGCCGCCGCGAGGACGCCGAGGCCCTGATGACCTGGTCCGCCTCGCTCGTGGGCCCGGCCCCCACCACCGCCAGCGGCGAGCGGCTGGCGATCCCGGCCGAGGTGATCCGGCCGGCCAGCGTCCCCGACGTCGCCCTGGAGATCAGGTCGCACGAACGGTGAGGGGGACCTACCGTAGGTCTGTGCACGACCGCGCCTCCCGGGGCACCCGGTGACCGACACGGCCTCGCGTGAGCCCGCGGCGGAGGCCGACGAGCCCGGCGGTGGCCCCACCCCGGTGACCTCGCACCGGGCGCGGGTGCTCGCCCTCGCGGCCTACACCGTCGCACTGGCGGCGTGGATCGAGCTGGTGGAGCTGCCCAAGTCTGTCTACCAGGCCTTCACCTGGATCTGGCTCGCCCTCATCGCCTGGAACATCCAGGCGCCGTGGCGCTCCCACCTGGCCTTCCTGCGCGACTGGTCGCTGCCCCTGGCGGTGCTCACCTTCTACCTCTTCAGCCGCGGCCTGGCCGACGACCTCGGCCTCGTCACGGTGCACGTGACCGAGCCCATCGCGGCCGACCGGGCGCTCTTCGGCGGCGTGCTGCCCACCGAGTGGCTGCAGGCCCAGCTGTGCGGCGTCCCGTGCGAGCGGACGGCGCCTCGCGCCTGGTACGACGTGGTGCTGACGACCGTCTACTACTCCCACTTCTTCGTCGCGCCCATCACCGCCGCGATCCTGTGGGCGAGCCGCCGGCGCGCGTGGGTGCGGTTCATGCGCCGCTACCTCTCGCTCAACATCCTGGCCCTGGTGATCTACATCGCCTACCCGATGTCCCCGCCGTGGTTGGCCTCGCACCACGGCTACCTGAGCGACGACATCGCCCGGATCACCGGGCGCGGCTGGTACGACCTGGGCCCCGGCAACTTCCACGACACCTTCTCCGCGGCCGGCAACCCGGTGGCCGCGATGCCCTCGCTGCACGCGGGCGTCGCGGCCTTCGTCGCCCTGTACGCCTTCTCCCGCAGCAACGCCGCGGTCCGGCTGCTGCTGGTCGCCTACCCGCTGGTGATGGCGTTCGCGCTGGTCTACTACGCCGAGCACTACGTGGTCGACGTGCTCGCCGGCTGGCTCGCGGCGGTGCTGGTGCTGTGGGGCTGCTCGGTCTGGGAGCGCCGGCGGGCGCACCGCGAGTCACCCGACCAGGCACCGGCTCTCAGCTGAGCAGGCCCTCCTCCTGGAGGAACTGCTCGGCCACGTCGGCGGGCTTGGCCCGGTCGACCGAGACCTGCTGGATCAGGCCGGCCAGCGTCTCGTTGTCGAGAGCGGCCATCAGGTCCTCGAGCATCCCGGCGACCTCGGGGTTGGCGGCCAGGAAGTCGGCCGAGACGGCGGGGACCAGGTTCTGCGCCGGCTGGATGCCCAGGTCGTCCTCCAGCAGGACCAGGCCCTGCTCCTCCAGGGTGCCGTCCAGGGTGCCGGTCTGGCCGAGGTCGGCCTCGCCGTCGGCGACGGCCTTGTAGGTCTCGGGGCTGCCGTAGCCCAGCGGCAGGAGCTCGGCGATCTTGATGCCGTAGACCTCCCGGAGGCCCTTCTCGCAGTCGTCGCGGCCCTCGCAGTCGGGGGCCGCGGCCAGCACGGTCTGCTCGCCCTCGAGGTCGGAGAGGGCGGTGATGCCGTCGGCCTCGGCCCGCTCGGCGGTGATGAAGTAGGCGTTCTGGGAGGTGGCCTCCGACGGGGCGAGGAGGGTGATCCCGGCCTCGTCCAGCAACTGGCCCGCCGCCTCGATCGACTCGGTGGGGTCGTTGGTGGTGATCGGCTTGGCGTCGGCACCGGAGGCGGCGGTGTTGAGGTAGTCGGAGATGCCGGCGACGTACTCCGGGACGACGTCGACGTCGCCGGGGAACTCCGCCATGTAGACCGAGCGGGTGCCGACCAGCCGGGTGGTGACGTCGTAGCCGGCGTCGTCGAGGACCTTCTCGTACATCGCGGTGACCAGGGCGGCCTCGGGGAAGTTCTGGCTGGCCAGGGTGACGGTGCCGCCGCCCTCCCGCTCGGCCTCGCCGTCGCCGTCGGCGGCGAGGTCGTCGCCGGCGCAGCCGCCCAGCAGGAGGAGACCGGCGAGCGCCGTCGCGGCCGCGACCCGTCGCCTGGTGGTCGGGAAGGGGTGTCGGTCCATGGTCGTCTCCGGGGGTGGTGGGGCGGTCATCGGCCGGCCGGCGCGAGCTGGGCCCGCCGGGCCGCACTTCGCTGTACCCGTCCGGCGGCGATCTCCAACGCCAGGGCCACCAGCGCGACCACCACCGCTCCGGCCAGGCCCTGGCCGTAGTCGTTGCGGTAGAACCCGTCGGTGATGACGCGGCCCAGGCCGGGCCCGGCGACCAGGGCGGCGATGGTGGCGGTCGCCCACACCTGGACCAGCGCGAGCCGGATCCCGGCCACCACCAGCGGCAGGGCCAGGGGCAGCTCGACCCGCCAGAACTGCTGCCGGCCGGTCATGCCCATCCCGCGGGCCGCCTCCTTCACCTCCGGCGGCACCTGGGTGAGGGCGACGTAGGCGCCGGTGATCAGCGGCGGCAGCGCGAAGAGGGTCAGGGCGATCAGGGTGGCCGCCCCGGCGCGGCCGTAGGGCCCCAGCGAGGCGCTGCCCGGCCACTGCGCCGCGACCAGGATCGCCAGCAGGGCGAAGGTCGGGACCGCCCGGCCGACCGCGGAGAGGTTGATCGCCACGAAGCCGCCCCGGCCCAGGTGCCCGAGCCACAGCGCCAGCGGGAGGCCGAGGAGCATCGCCGCCGCCAGCGCCGTACCGGTCAGCAGCAGCTGCTGCCAGAGCAGCTCGAGCATCGCGCCCGGCCCCCGCCAGCTGTCGGGGTCGGTCAGGTAGTGCCACATGTCGGCGAAGACGCTCACCGCCGCCCCCTCATGCTCGGGCCCACGGGGTCAGCGCGCGCTGGAGCAGCACCAGCAGGCCGTCGAGGAGCACCGCCAGCGCCACGCAGAGCACCGCCGCGGTCAGCACCTGGGCGCGGAACGACTCCGCCACCCCGGTGAGCAGCAGGTTGCCCAGCCCGCCGTGGGAGACCAGCGCCCCCACCGTGGTCAGGGCGACGGTGGAGACCGAGGCGACCCGGATGCCCGCCATCAGCACCGGCAGGGCCAGCGGCAGCTCCACCCGCAGCAGCTGGCGGGTGGGGCTGTAGCCCAGCCCCCGGGCGGCCTCCCGGACCTCCTCGGGCACCGCGGCGAGGCCGTCGATGAGGGCCCGGACCAGGATGGTGAGCGCGTAGAGCGCCAGGCCGATCACCACGGTGGTCGCGGTCAGGCCGGTGAAGGGCACCAGCAGCGGGAAGAGCGCCAGCGACGGGACGGTGTAGAGACCGGTGGAGAGCCCGGTGACCGCCCCCTCCAGCCGCGGCACCCGGCGGGCCAGCAGGGCCAGCGGGAACGCGAGCAGCAGGCCGAGCAGGACCGCCGAGAGCGTCAGCGCGACGTGGGAGCCGAGGGCGGAGAGGATCTCCTCGCGCCGGTCGACCAGGTAGTCGGCGCAGAGCCACTCGTTGCGGAGCCGGCTGTAGCAGCTCGGCTCGACGGCCGCCTGAGGCGCGGCCCCCGCTGACACCAGTAGGGTCACGGGCATGGTCACGGGCATGGACGCTACCGGGTCGAGGGCCGGGGAGACCACGGGCGAGCTGCCGATGCTGGAGCTGGTCGGTCTCGGCAAGACGTACGACGACGGCTCCGTCGCCGTGCGCGAGCTCGACCTGCAGGTGGCCCGCGGCGAGCTGGTCTGCCTGGTCGGCCCCTCGGGCTGCGGCAAGTCCACGACGCTGAAGATGATCAACCGGCTGATCGAGCCGACCACCGGCCGGATCCTGCTCGACGGCCAGGACGTCACCGGGATCGACCCGCACGCCCTGCGGCGCAACATCGGCTACGTCATCCAGCAGGTGGGGCTCTTCCCCCACCAGCGGGTCGAGGCCAACGTGATGACCGTGCCGCTGCTCCACGGCGAGTCCAGGGCCAGCGCCCGGGAGCGGGCCCGCGAGCTGCTGGTGACGGTCGGCCTCGACCCCGACCTCTACGGCCAGCGCTACCCCCACCAGCTCTCCGGCGGGCAGCGCCAGCGCGTCGGGGTGGCGCGGGCCCTGGCCGCCGACCCCCCGGTGCTGCTGATGGACGAGCCCTTCGGCGCGGTCGACCCGGTGGTGCGGACCCGGCTCCAGGACGAGTTCCTCCGCCTCCAGCGCGACCTGGGCAAGACGGTCGTCATGGTCACCCACGACATCGACGAGGCGGTGCGGATGGGCGACCGGGTCGCGATCTTCGCCGACGGCGGTCGGCTGGCCCAGTACGGCACCCCGCAGGAGCTGCTGGCCCACCCCGCCGACGACTTCGTGGCCGACTTCGTCGGCGCCACCAGCGGTCTGCGCCGCCTCGCGGTCACCCGGATCGACGAGTCCCGTCTCGAGCCCCTCGAGGGCGTCACCGCCGGTCAGCTGGGCTCGGCGATCGACATCGACTCCACCCTGGAGGAGGCGCTGGCCCTGATGCTGCGCGAGGACAAGTCGATGATCGGCGTGCGCCGCGGCCCGCGCTTCCTGGGCGTGCTGACCCCGGCGGGCGTGCACGCCCAGCTGCGGGCCTCGCTCAGTCGCTGACCGGCACGTCCTTGTGCCATGACTCGGTGACGTAGGTGGTGCCCCACCCCATGGAGACGTAGAGCCCGTCGGCCCCGGTCGAGGAGTCGGCGTCGACCTCGAGCCCGACCCGGTCCCGGCCGCGCGAGGCCGCGTCGGCGATCACCGTGCGCAGCAGCCCCTTGGCCACCCCGCGGCCGCGGGCCGACTCCAGCACCCCGAGGTAGGAGACGTAGGAGCCGTCGGGTCCCCGGAGCGACTCCGAGACGGTGCCGACCAGCGCGCCGCAGGGCTGGGGGGTCTCGCCGTCGAGCAGCTCGGCCAGCCACCAGTGGTCCCAGCGGTGGCCGGGGTCCTCGCGCAGCCGGTGCACGAACTCCTCGAAGGTCTCCTCGGAGGAGTTGAAGTGGTCGGTGAAGGCGCCCTCGAGGACGTCGTGCACGGCGCGCAGGTCGGCCTCGTCGGGCATCCCGTCACCCTGGCGACCGACGGAGCGGAAGCGGACCCCGCCGTCCTCCCACAGCTCCGGGTCGTCGACCAGCTCGGCCTCCTCGGAGGTCACCGGGCGGGTCATCTGCCACCAGGTGCGCACCCGCTCGAACCCGCGGTCGCTCAGCATCGCGTGCTGGCGCTCGTCGTCGGCGAAGGTGCCGGTGTCGATCTGCTGCACCTCGAGGCCGCGTGCGGCCCCCACCGCCCGGGCCTGGCTCTCGGCCCACTCGAAGAGGACCCGCGCGCTGCGCCGCGCCTCCACCTCCGGGAGCGTCCGGTCCACCACGTGCACCAGGAGCATCCGCCCCAGGGAGCGGTCGTGGACGCTCGCCCAGGCGCGGATCAGGCCAGCGGCGTCCCGGACCACCAGGTTCTCCCGCATCGCCAGGGCGGGCGGGGAGACCTCCACCAGCACGTCCTGCTCGGTGGCGCCGGCCCAGCCGCGGCCGGCGCGCTCGTGCTCGCGCAGCAGCCAGGTCAGCCGGCCCACGTCGGCGGCGGAGGTGCCGTCAGGAGGCTCGGCGGTCCACCCCTCGGGTAGCCCGGGGTCGTCGGGGAGGGCCGCGTCTGGATCGCTCTCGAACCTGTTGTCGTCGGGGATCACGCGTGTGATTCTTCCTCACTCCATGACCGTGACGTGACAGTCCCCCGCGTCCGGCGGCCTCCCGCGGGGAGGTCACCGGCCGCGGGGGACCGGGTGGCGCGGGTCTCAGGCGCGCTTGTAGGCGGCCTGGTTGGCCGCGGCCTGCCAGGCCTCCAGCTCGGCGCGGAGCGCGTCGAGCTCGGCCTCCAGCTCGGCGACCCGGACGATCGCCTCGGCCGCGCGGGCCTCGGACTGCTCGAGCACCTCGCTCAGCTTGAGGCCCTCCAGCTCGGCCACGTCGGCCCGGCGGGCCTCGGTGTTCATCTTCAGCGTCGCGGTGGCCGCGCGCTCCAGCGCCTTGCCGAGCTCGCTCTCGAGCTGACCGATGGTCTCCTCGCGCTGCGCGATGCGGGTGGACATGTCCGCGGCGAAGGCGGCGCTCTCCGCCGTACGCCGGGCGGTGATGTCGCGGTAGGCCTGGGCCTGCTGCGCCCTGTCCATGGCGGCGTCGCGGCGGGCCTGCACCAGCTCGGAGTAGGTGATCCGGGTGGCGGCGGCACCGAGGACGAGGGCGGAGAGGGCTCCGCAGAGGACCAGCACGAACTGGCCAGTGGCGATCGACCCGAGGACGAGGGCGGTCGCGAGCAACAGCAGGCCGGAGGCGACGGTCAGGCGCGTGCTGCGCTGACGTCGGCGGGCGCTGGAACGAGCAGACGGGGAAGTCATGACCCTCAGGCTAGAGGTGAGGGTTGTCTTTGGGGACGCGACACGCGCGTTCGAGCAACTTGCCCGTCACGACGACCGCCGCGCCACCCACCGCGGCGACCGCCGCGTGCCGGATCCGCTCGTCGGCCAGCTCGGCCGGGGAGCCCAGCCAGGAGATCAGGTAGCCGGTGTAGATCCCGCCCACCAGGGCACCCACCAGGATGCACGCGCGGGCCAGCACCAGCCGGTTGACCATCTGGCGGGCCACGAGCCGCTCCCGCCGCACGTGGACCGCGCGCCAGGTCACCAGCGCCACCGCCACCAGGATGGCGGCGACGAAGAAGAGCAGCAGGCCCTGGGTCCAGGACAGGACGGGCGCGGTCCCGGAGACCCGCTCGGCCACCGGGTGCCACAGCCACCCCCCGAAGAGGCCCAGCACCGTGGCACCGGCGATCGGTCCGGGGCCGAGCGGCCGCAGGTGCGCCGGCGACACCCCGCCCGGCGGCTCCTCCCCGGACTCCGGGGAGTCGGGGTCGGGGCTGTCCGGGGGCAGGGAGGTCATCTCACCGGGAGGTGTCGACGGGCGACCGGCGGGCCGGTGCCGTCAGCTCATCTCGAGGGTCAGGTCGTCGCGCCGCCGGACGCCGGAGAGGTCGACCTTCTCCAGCAGGTCGGCGATGGGACCGCTGTCGAGCAGCACCGCGTCGGGCTCGAGGTCGTGCCACGGCTTGAGCACGAAGCCGCGCTCGTGGGCCCGGGGGTGCGGCAGCCGGAGCAGCTCGTCGTCGGCCCGCCGGTCGCCGACCTGGATCAGGTCGACGTCGAGGGTGCGCGGCGCGTTGCGGATGTCGCTGCGCTCGCGGTCGAAGGCGATCTCGATGGCCAGGGCCCGCTCCATCAGCCGGTGGGCCGGGAGCGTGGTGTCGAGCAGCACCACGGCGTTGAGGTAGGGCTTGGAGCCCTCGGGGGCGTCGACCGGGTCGGTCTCGTAGACGCCGGAGACACTGGTGAGCCAGACGTCCGGGGTGTCGGCCAGCGCGTCCACCGCACCCTGCAACGCCGCCATCCGCTCGCCCAGGTTGGATCCGAGGGCCACCACCACCCGGCGGATGGGGTGCATCTCGCCGGTCAACGCGTCCGTGTCGACGATGTGCGGGTTGGGCGTCTCGGTCACTGGTGGTTCCCCTTGCTTCTGGTGATGGTCAGCGTCACGTCCCGAAACGTGGCGTCGATGGGGGCGTCGGGCTTGTGCAACCGCACCCGCGCCCATTCAACACGGTCCTGCTCCAGGGCCACGTCAGCGAGGCGCTGTGCGAGGCGCTCGATCAGGTCCACGGGGTCGTTCTCCACCGCGTGCTTGACGCGCGCCACGAGGCTCCCGTAGTCGACGGTGTCCTGCAAGTCGTCGGTCCGCGCCGCGGTCGAGGTGTCCAGGCCCAGCGTCAGGTCGACCACGAACCTCTGCCCCTCACGGCGCTCGAAGTCGAAGACGCCGTGGTGCCCCCAGCACTCCAGGCCCGAGATGGTCAGCTCGTCGCTCATCAGGCTCCCCCTCCCAGTCGCTGCCAGACCGCCAAGGCGTCGAGGGTCGCACGGACCTCGTGGACGCGCAGACCCCAGACCCCCCGCTGGGCCAGGAGCAGCGACAGGGCCGCCCCGGCGTGCTCGCGCTCCGCGACGGGCCGCGGGATGCCCTCGGCGTCGGCCAGCAGGGTGCCCAGGAAGCGCTTGCGGGAGGCGCCGACCAGCAGCGGCAGCCCGAGCCCGGCGATCTCGTCGAGGCCGCGCAGCAGCTCCCAGTTCTGCTCGGAGGTCTTGGCGAAGCCGAGCCCCGGGTCGAGGACGAGCCGCTCGTCGGGCAGGCCGGCGGCCCGGGTGGCCTCGAGCCGGGCGGCGAGCTCGTCGCGCACGCCGGCCACCACGCCGTCCTGGTAGCGGGCGAAGGAGTCCATGTGGGTGGCGTGGGCGCGCCAGTGCATCGCCACGTAGGTGGCCTCGGAGTCGGCGACCACCGCGAGCATCCGCGGGTCGGCCAGCCCGCCGCTGACGTCGTTGACGATCCGGGCGCCCGCCGCGATCGCGGCGGCGGCGACCTCGGCGCGCATGGTGTCGACCGAGACCACCGCGCCGTCCGCGGCGAGGTCGGCGATCACCGGGACCACCCGGTCCAGCTCCTCGGCGACCAGCGGCCGGGTGGCCCCGGGCCGGGTCGACTCCCCCCCGATGTCGAGCAGGTCCGCCCCCTGGGCGCGCAGCTCGCGGCCGCGGGCGACCGCTGAGTCCCGGTCGGCCCAGCGGCCGCCGTCGGAGAAGGAGTCCGGGGTGACGTTGACGATGCCCATCACCAGCGGGCGGCCGTCGGGCTCCGGGCGGGTCACCGGGTGCCGGAGCGGATCAGGGCCATCGCCTCACTGCGGGTGGCCGCGTTGTGCATGATGCCGCGGACCGCGGAGGTGATGGTGCGGGCGCCGGCCTTGCGCACCCCGCGCATGGTCATGCACAGGTGCTCGGCCTCGATCACCACGATCACCCCCCGCGCCTCGAGGATCTCGGTCATCGCGTCGGCGATCTGGGTGGTGAGGCGCTCCTGGACCTGCGGGCGCTTGGCGTAGACGTCGACCAGCCGGGCCAGCTTGGACAGGCCGGTGATCTTCCCGGTCTCGGCCGGGATGTAGCCCACGTGGGCCACCCCGGTGAAGGGCACCAGGTGGTGCTCGCACATCGACCACAGCTCGATGTCGCGGACCAGCACCATCTCGTCGTGGCCCAGGTCGAAGGTGGTGGTCAGGACGTCGCTGGGCTGCTGGCGCAGGCCGCAGGTGAGCTCGGCGTAGGCGCGGGCGACGCGGGCCGGCGTCTCGCGCAGGCCCTCGCGGTCGACGTCCTCGCCCATCGCGGCGAGCAGCTCGCGCACCGCCGCCTCCGCGCGGGCGTGGTCGAACTCGGGCACGGAGCGCGGGTCGCGCGCCGCCAGACCGATCGGGTCGGTCACGCGCCCGTCCCGGGGCTCGGCGGGGTGGGGGTCTGGCCGGTGGGCGGCATCGCGCCGTGCACGTCGCCGCCGCTGCCGGGCGGGGTGAGGATGACGTTGGCCTCCGACTCCTCCTCGGCGACGGTGCCGTTGGCCTTGGCGCGGTCGCGGATCGCCTGCGGGATCTCGACCGGCGGGATGTCCGACGGCGTGCGGTCGGGGCTGCCGGTCCACGCGGGACGGCGGGGCCGCAGCCGCAGCGCCTCGAAGATCCGGGCGATCTGGGCCTTGTCCAGGGTCTCCTTGTCCATCAGCTCCAGGACCAGCGCGTCGAGGACGTCGCGGTTCTCCACGAGGATGTCGAAGGCCTCCTGGTGGGCGGTGGCCAGCAGGTTCTTGGTCTCCTCGTCGACCGCCGCGGCGACCTCCTCGGAGTAGTTGCGCTGGTGGCCCATGTCGCGGCCCAGGAACGGCTCGCCCTGGGTCTCGCCGAGCTTGATCGCGCCGAGCCGCTCGGTCATGCCGTACTGGGTGACCATCGCGCGGGCCAGGTTGGTGGCCTTCTCGATGTCGTTGCCGGCGCCGGTGGTCGGGTCGTGGAAGACCATCTCCTCGGCCGCGCGCCCGCCGAGCATGTAGGCCAGCTTGTCGAGCATCTCGCTGCGGGTGGTGGAGTACTTGTCCTCGTCGGGCAGCACCATCGTGTAGCCCAGGGCGCGGCCGCGCGGCAGGATCGTCACCTTGTGCACCGGGTCGGTGCCGGGCAGCGCCGCGGCCACCAGGGCGTGACCGCCCTCGTGGTAGGCGGTGATGAGCTTCTCCTTCTCGCTCATCAGGCGGGTCCGGCGCTGCGGGCCCGCGATCACCCGGTCGATGGCCTCGTCGAGGTTCTCGTCGGTGATCAGCTTCTGGTTGGAGCGGGCGGTCAGCAGCGCGGCCTCGTTGAGCACGTTGGCCAGGTCGGCACCGGTGAAGCCGGGGGTACGGCGGGCCACGCTGAGCAGGTCGATGTCGTCGGCCATCGGCTTGCCGCGCGAGTGCACCTTGAGGATCTGGTGACGGCCGTGCAGGTCCGGGGCGTCGACCTGGATCTGGCGGTCGAAGCGGCCCGGGCGCAGCAGCGCCGGGTCGAGCACGTCGGGGCGGTTGGTCGCGGCGATCAGGATGACGCCGCCGCGGACGTCGAAGCCGTCCATCTCGACCAGCAGCTGGTTGAGGGTCTGCTCGCGCTCGTCGTGACCGCCGCCCATGCCGGCGCCGCGGTGGCGGCCGACGGCGTCGATCTCGTCGATGAAGACGATGGCCGGCGCGTTCTCCTTGGCCTGCTCGAACAGGTCGCGGACCCGGGAGGCGCCGACGCCGACGAACATCTCGACGAAGTCGGAGCCCGAGATCGAGTAGAACGGGACGCCCGCCTCGCCGGCCACCGCGCGGGCCAGCAGGGTCTTGCCGGTGCCGGGCGGGCCGTAGAGCAGCACGCCCTTGGGGATCTTGGCGCCGACCGCCTGGAACTTCGCCGGCTCCTGGAGGAACTCCTTGATCTCACCGAGCTCCTCGATGGCCTCCTCGCAGCCGGCGACGTCGGTGAACGTCGTCTTCGGCATGTCCTTGGTGATCAGCTTGGCCTTGGACTTGGCGAACTGCATGACCCCGCGGCCGCCGCCGCCCTGGGCCTGGTTCATCAGGAAGACGAAGAGGAGGACGATCAGCACGAAGGGCAGCAGCGTCAGCAGGATCGAGCCGAAGACGCTGGGCTTGGGCACCTCGGTGGTGTACTCGGAGATGGTGCCGTCGTCGACGCCCTTGGCCACCGCCTTCTCGATCTCGGCCTGGGTGCCGTTGAGCCAGAAGGCCACGACCTTGTCCGAGCCCTCGCGGGCACCCTTGTCGAGGGTGGCGCGCATCTCCTGGTCGCCGTCGACGAAGGTCATCTCGTCGACCTTGCCGTCGGCGATGTAGGCGTTCATCTCCGACGTGGTGATCTCGTCGTACCCGTCGTTGGGCGCGAAGAGCTGGATGGCCAGCAGGACACCGAGGGCGGCGATGACCATCCACAGCCAGGGACCCTTGAAAATGCGCTTCACAGGCTTCTTTCGCGATCAGGACGACGGACGGGTTCGAAGGAAGACGTTACCCGCCGAGCCCCAGCCGCCCCCAGGGACGGCTCAGGAGTAGACGTGCGGGGCGAGGGTGCCGATGTCGCGCAGGTTGCGATACCGCTCGCGGTAGTCGAGGCCGTAGCCCACGACGAACTCGTTGGGGATGTCCCACCCGACGTACTTCGGCTCCACCGGCATCGACATCGCCTCCGGCTTGCGGAGCAGCGTCGCGATCTCGATCGAGGCGGGGTTGCGGGTGCTCAGGCTGTTGACCAGCCAGCTCAGGGTGAGGCCGGTGTCGATGATCTCGTCGACGATCAGCACGTCGCGGCCGCTGATGTCGGTGTCGAGGTCCTTGAGGATCCGCACGACCCCGCTCGACTTGGTGCCGGCGCCGTAGGAGCTGATGGCCATCCAGTCCATCTCCACGTGCACCGGGAGGGCGCGGGCCAGGTCGGCCATCACCATCACCGCGCCGCGCAGCACGCCGACCATCAGGATCTCGCGGCCCTCGTAGTCGGCCGCGATCTGCTCCGCCATCTCGGCGAGCCGGGCCTGGATCGCCTCCTCGGTGAAGAGCACGTTGACCAGGTCGTTCTCCACATCGGTGGTCTCCATGCCGAGAACCCTAACCCGCGCCGTCCCCGGTGCCGCGGGTCCGCTCGAAGTACACCCGGTCGCCCTGCGACGGGTCGCGGCGGCGCACGGCGCGCACGTGGCCGGGCAGCTCGACCCCGCGCTGCCCGCGCCAGCGCGTCACCAGCTCCTCCAGGGCGAGCACGTGGGCGTGCGCGAGCTCGCCGCCGAGGGCGCCCGCACCCAGGGCGGCCAGCCGCAGCACCCGGCGGCGCACGGCGGAGGGCTGCGACGCGAGCGCCCGGACCGAGAGGCCACCCGCAGCGCCCCCCCCAGGGGGCGACGCCTCGGCGAGGGCGGCCTCGGCCAGGTCGTCGAGGCCCTCCAGGTCGACGCGCAGCGACTCGGCGGTCCGGGCCAGCGTCTCCGCGACCCCCGGGCCCAGCTCGCGCTCCAGCACCGGGAGCACGTCGTGGCGGACCCGGGAGCGCAGGAACCGCGGGTCGGCGTTGTGGGGGTCGGTCCAGAAGTCGAGGCCCTGGGCCACGCAGGCCCGCTCGGTCTGCGCCCGCCTCAGGTCGAGCAGCGGCCGGGCGTAGGTCGTCCCGTCCCGCTCCAGGACGCCCCGCATGCCGGCGATCGACCGGCCCCCGCTCCCCCGGGTCAGGCCCAGCAGCACGGTCTCGGCCTGGTCGTCCAGGGTGTGGCCCAGGAGCACGACTGCGGCACCGGTGCGCGAGGCCACCTCGCCGAGCACCGCGTAGCGCGCCTCCCGGGCCGCCGCCTCCGGGCCCCGGCCGAGCGCGCTCACCCGGACCCGGGCGCTGAAGGTCTCGGCGACACCGAGGGCCTCCATCTGGGCCACCACCCGGGCCGCCTGCTCCTCCGACCCCGGCTGCAGGCCGTGGTCGACGGTCACCCCCACCACCCGCACCGGGCGGCTGCCCGGTCGCTCGCGGGCCTCGAAGACACAGGCGGCGAGCAGGGCCAGCGAGTCCGCACCGCCGCTGCAGGCGACGAGGACGGTGGGCGCGTCGTCCGGCAGCGCGGCGAGGGTGCGCCGGACCGCCACCCGGGTGGCCGCCACCGCGGGGTCGGGACCCACCACGACCGGCCGCCTCAGCCGTGCACCCGGGCCACCCAGGCGCCGGGTTCGTGGATCTCCGCCTTGGACGGCAGGTTGCCCGGCTCGTCCCAGACCGCGTTGAAGCCGTCCATCCCGACCAGGTCCACCACCGTGCGCACGAAGACGGCGCCGTCGCGGTACTGCGCCATCTTGGCGTCGAGCCCCATCAGCCGGCGCAGCAGCCGGTCCAGGGTGCCCACGCCGCCGCGCCGCTGGTCGAAGCGGCGGCGGATCGCGGCGACCGACGCGATGACCTCGGGGCCGACGCCGTCCATCACCACGTCGGCGTGCCCCTCGAGCAGGGACATCACCCCGGTCACCTGGTCGATCAGCCGGCGCTGCTCGGGGGAGCCGACCAGCTCCAGCAGGCTCCTGCCCTCCTTGGCGCCGCGGACCACCTCGGAGACCCGGGCCAGGAGGTCGTCGGCCATCTCGTCGGGCCGCACGGAGCCCACGAGCTGGTCCATCAGGGAGAAGAGGTGCTCGCGCATCCACGGGACCGCGGTGAACTGCACCCGGTGGGTCTCCTCGTGCAGGCAGACCCACAGGCGGAAGTCGTGGGGGTCGGCCTCGATCTCGCGCTCCACGTGGACGACGTTGGGGGCCACCAGCAGCAACCGGCCGGCGGGCTCGTGGAACGGGTCGAACTGGCCGAGCACCTTGCCGCCGAGGAAGCCGAGCAGCCCCCCGACCTCGGCCGCGGTCACCCGGGAGCCGACGGCCTGGGCGATCCCCCGCGGAGCGCCCTTGCGGGCGGCGAGACGGTCGGCGAGGGGGTCGATGATCCGGGCGAAGCTGTCGGCGTTGGCCTGCACCCAGCCGGCCCGGTCGACGACGAGCACCGGGGCCTCACCCCAGGCGGCCTCCAGCCCGGTGAACTCCGAGACCAGGCCGGTGGAGCGCTCGGCCCCGGCACGCAGCTCGGCGACGGCGTCGGCCGCCTCGGCCGCGCTCACCTCCGGGCCGGCGCCGGCGGCACGTGCGCCGATGCGTGCCGCGAGCTCCCAGTCGACCATGCCCTGTGACGTCATGGGCCGACCCTAGCCGCCGCCCCCCGACGGGGCAGGGGCCTCGGGAGGCCCGCAGGAGCAGGCGGCCAGCGAGGCGGCCACGGCGTCCAGCGCCTCGCGGGCGTCCAGGCTCCGGTCGGCCGGCACCCGGTCGGCGGCCAGCACGAAGGCCATGGCGTTGCCCTGCAGGTCGACCACCAGGCCGGCCAGCGAGTGCACCCCGGTGAGGGTGCCGGTCTTGGCGCGGACCCGGCCGGGCCCCTGCGGCGCGCCCTCGCCGAAGCGGAGCGCCAGCGACCCGCTGAAGCCGGCCACCGGGAGCCCCTCGACCACGGCACGCAGCCGGGGGTGCTGGGGCGAGGCGGCCAGCCGCACCACCTCCAGCAGGGTGCGCGCCGAGATCCGGTTGGCCCGGGAGAGGCCGGAGCCGTCGTGGATCCGGTCACCGGAGACGTCGAGGCCCAGGTCGGCCAGGGCCTGCGTCGTCCCGGCGGCACCGGCCTCGAAGCTGCCGACCCCCGAGGTGACCAGCCCGACGTGGTGGGCGAGCACCTCCGCGGTCTCGTTGTCGCTGACCTCGATCATCCGGGCCACCAGCTGGTCCAGCGGGGCCGACTCGACCGCGGCCAGCTCGGCGGCTCCCGGCGGGGCGACGGCGGGCCGGGGCTCGCCGACCACCCGCACCCCGGCGGCGCGCAGCGCGTCGGCGAACCTCTCGGCGGCCACCCGGGCCGGGTCGGCCACCCGGCCCCACCCCGAGTCGTCACGGCCGGAGTCGACCCACAGGGGGACGATCGGCGAGACGATGCCGTCGCGGACGTAGTCGGGGCGCCAGTGGGCACTCTCCTGCCCTCCGGTGAAGAGGCTGGTGTCGTAGCGGACCCGCACCTTGGGCGCACCCGCACCCGCGTCCGGCTCGGCCCTGGCCTGCCGGCCGGCCACGAGCTCCTCGGCGACCAGCCCGGCGAGGGTGACGACGTCGGCCCGTGCGGGTCCGGCCGACCCCTCGGACGCGGCGGCCGGGTCCGGTTCCGCGGCGAGCAGCGGGTCGCCACCCCCGACGAGCACCACCTGGCCGTCCTTGGCGCCCTCGACGACCCGGGTCCGGAAGCGGGTCTCGGGAGGCATCACCTCGAGCGCGGCCACGCCGGTGAGCAGCTTGGTCGTCGAGGCCGGCAGCACCCGACCTCGCCCCCGGGTCAGCACCGGCTCACCCCCCGCCAGGTCGGCGACCGCGGCCACCACGTGGTCGCCCAGGGCGTCGTCGCGCAGCCCGTCGCCGATCGCCGCGCGCACCGCGGCCGGGTCGAGCGGCGCCGGCGTCGCCGGCTCGGCCACCGGCAGCGGGTCCGCCGGGGCGGGCAGGGCCAGCGCCGTCCGGGCCTCCGGACCCCGCTCCGGCTCACTCCCCCAGCCCAGGTGGGTCGCTCCCCAGCCCTGCTGCCAGGCCGCGGCGGCGCCGCCCAGGAGGACCAGGACCAGCAGGGTCGGCAGCCAGTGGGCGACCTTGCCGGGGCCTCGCGGACGCGTCGGCGACGTGTGGCCTGCGTCACGTCGCGTCACGGCTACCTCCTCCCGAGTGTGTGTGCGCGCCCATTGTGCGCGACAATCACCCCCGTCACGTCCCGGGGACTCCCCTGGCGGTTGTCACCGCCGGCAGGTGAAGCTGGTCGCCGTGGCCCACAACCGCTGACGTAGAGATGACGAGGTGAAATCCGTGCTGGAGTTCGACGTGCTGGTCGAGATCCCCAAGGGCGAGCGCAACAAGTACGAGGTCGACCACCACTCCGGGCGGCTCCGTCTGGACCGGATGCTCTTCACCTCGACCGCCTACCCGGCCGACTACGGCTACATCGAGAACACCCTGGGCCAGGACGGCGACCCGCTGGACGCGCTCGTGATCCTCGGCGCCCCGACCTTCCCGGGCTGCCTGATCGCCTGCCGGGCGATCGGCATGTTCCGGATGACCGACGAGGCCGGCGGCGACGACAAGGTGCTGTGCGTGCCCACGCACGACCCGCGCATGGAGCACCTGCAGGACATCGGCGACGTGTCGAAGTTCGACCGGCTCGAGATCCAGCACTTCTTCGAGGTCTACAAGGACCTGGAGCCCGGCAAGTCGGTCGAGGGCGCCGAGTGGGTCGGCAAGGACGAGGCGATCGCCGAGGTGCACGCCTCCTTCGAGCGCTTCAAGACCGAGGGCCACGGCGACGACGTGGCCAACCTCGCCGACGACAGCCTGGGCGAGAAGAACTCCTGACACCGGCCCCCTCCGGGCCCTGAGCCGGGTGCGCAGCACGGGATCTCCCGCGCGGCGCACCCGGTTCTGTCATCTCCGGGAGAGCGCCGCCTCGACCTCGAGCGCCCGCAGCTTCTCCGGGTTGCGCACCAGGTAGAGCGCGGTCACCCGCCCGCCCTCGACCAGCATGGTGGCGATCCCGTCGGGCACCCCGTCGAGGACGAACCGCATCGCCGGCGCGCCGTTGAGCCAGATCGGCTCCAGCACCGCCGACTCCGGCCGGACGCCGGTGAGGAAGCGCAGCACCTTCTCCACCCCCACGATCGGGCGCAGCGCGGCGTGCACCTGCCCGCCGCCGTCGGTGGTGAGCACCACGTCCGGGGAGAGGACGTCGAGCAGCTGCTGGAGGTCACCGGTCTCGGTGGCGACCCGGAACCGCTCGATCACCTCCCGCGCCTCCTCGGGGTCGACCCGGGCCCGCGGCCGGCGCGCGGCCACGTGCTCGCGCGCCCGGTGGGCGAGCTGGCGCACGGCCGCGGAGCTGCGCCCCAGAGCCCGGGCGATCTCGTCGTGCGGCAGGTCGAAGACCTCGCGCAGCACGAAGACCGCCCGCTCGGCCGGGGGCAGGGTCTCCAGCACCAGCAGCATCGCGGTCGAGACGCCCTCGGCCAGCACCACGTCGTCGGCTACGTCGGGGGCGGTGAGCAGCGGCTCCGGCAGCCAGGGTCCGACGTACTCCTCGCGACGCCGTGACACCGCGCGCAGCCGGTTGAGCGCCTGCCGGGCGGTGGTGCGCACCAGGTAGGCCCGCGGGTCGCGGACCTGCTCGTGGTCGACCTCGGCCCAGCGCAGCCACGTCTCCTGCAGCACGTCCTCGGCGTCGACGGCGGAGCCCAGCATCTCGTAGGCCACGGTGAAGAGCAGGCTGCGGTGCCGGACGAAGTCGTCGGTGGCGCCTGCCACGCTCCCCTGCCCTGCGCTCCCCCGTCCGGTGTCGCTCACGCGGTCGAGGGTACGGCGAGCGGCAGCTCGCAGACGTCGGAATAGCCCTGGCTCGCCAGTCCCATCGCGGAGTTGAACCGGGAGCGCTGGTTCTCCACCGCGACCATCATCGTCAGCTCCACGACCGCCGCGTGCCCCAGCGCCCGGCCCAGACCGGCGACCATCTCGTCGGTCACGGTCGGCGGGGTGACCGTCATCGCCTCGGCGTAGGCCATCACGTCGCGCTCGAGCGAGGAGAAGACCTCGGACTCCCGCCAGCGCGGCACCTCGCGGACCTTCGCCAGGTCGAGACCGTCCTCGCGGGCCATGAAGTAGCCGAAGTCGAGGCACCAGGAGCAGCCGATGCTGCCCGCGGAGGCCATCACCGCATAGGTCTTGAGGTGGGCGTCGAGCGCCGACCACGACGCGACCTTGCGCTCGAAACCGAAGATCGTCCTCGTCACCGCCCGGTTGTGCCAGAGCACGTAGGCGCTGTCGGGCACCTTGCCCCACATCCGCCGAGCGATACGGGTCATCACCGCGCCGTAGGCGCCGTCGGGTCGGGCCTGCGGGATCCGGAAGCTGCTGGACATCTCTCCTCCATCTGCTGAGCACCCTGCCGGTGCCGGGCTGTCGACATGGAGACACCGCCCACGGTCGATCTGTGACAGGTCGACGGCTATCTGCGTCGGGCATAGCGGATATCGCCGTTGGGGAGGCGCTTGGTCAGGTAGCGGTCGTCGTGGATGCGGTGATGGTGGTGCGAACAGAGCAGGAGTCCGTTGTCGAGGTCCGTGGGGCCCCACCGGATCCAGGGAGTGAGGTGGTGGGCCTCGCACCAGGTGGCGGGGATGGTGCACCCCTCGGCTCGGCAGTGCCGGTCGCGCAGGGCGAGGGCCTTGCGTTGGCCCGGGGAGAAGAGTCGGGCGGTGCGGGCGAGGTCGAGGGGCTCGGACCGGGTGCCGAGGACGGCGGGGACCAGGTCGGCGGTGCAGGCGAGCCGGCGCACCTGACCGGCACTGATCGCCTGCCCGTCGGCCAGGGTGCCCGCACCCAGGCCCTCGAGAAGGTCCGGGAGCTGCATCGTGATGACGAGCTGGGTGGCGTTCCCGCCGTGGATCGGCAGCCGGCCGGGGTCGAGCCCCTCGAGCAGGGAGCAGAAGGCCTGGCCGAGCCGCAGGTCGTAGGGCAGCCGCTCCCCGGTGCCGTCGCTCGCTCCTCCACGCGGGTTGGTGAACGCCTCCAAGGTGGTGACCAGCCGGGCCGCGACGTGGTCCGGGACGCGGGCCTTGACCAGCGTGGTCCCGTCGCCGAGGCTCTGGGTGGACAGGGTCGTGACGCGTCGGGCGTGGCGATCCTCGTCGGCCAGTTTCTTGCCCTCAGCATCCTCGTCGAGGTGCGGGGCGATGACGTGGAGGATCTTCGCGCCGATCCGGGCCAGGTCACGCGGCCCGAAGGTCGCGGCCTCCCGTAGCAGGTGCTCCTGGGCCAGGGACAGCACCTCGGCCCGACGATCGGGCGTGAGGGCCGGACTGATCCGGGGGTCGGCGGCGAGGTCGCCGAGCACGCGGTCGAGGTCGTCCAGCGCCCGGGCGATCACCTGTCCCTGGTCGGTGTTGACCGCACCCGTCTCCAGGGCGGCGCCGAGGTCGTGCCACCGCTCGTCGCAGGCCCGGGCGAGGCGTAGGAGCCGACGGTGGTGGTGCCGGTCGCGGCGGGTCCGGTGAAGGAGCCAGGACGCGACGTCGCGGTGACCTTCAGCGGCCGCGACGTCCTCGGAGGCCGCGACGACCCGGGTCTGGAGTGCGGTCACCCTGGACACCAACCGGTCCAGGACCACCAGCGCCTCGCGCTTCGCGGCGACGCTCATGAAGACCGGATCCAGGACGGCCACCTCGCTGAGCGCCGCCTCGATCACCGCCGCGCAGCCCAGGACGGGGTGCGTCTCCTCGGGGGTCACCGGCCGGCTCATACCCACAACCTACGGAAGACCACCGACAGTTCTGGACTGTATTCGATAGCATGTGCGATAACTAGCCGGCCACTTTCCCGGCTTACTGGGGTGGTGGACTCATGGGCTGATGCAACGAGCGTCTTGTTGAGTGCCTGTCCTGGAGTGTGCCTGCGTAGCGCGCCTGGGGGACCGGGCCCCCGGCGCTGAGAAGCTCCTGGCCAGCTCACGGCAGATCGTCGACTTGTGCACCCCCACGATCGAGGCGATCTGCCCCTGCGACAACCCGATCCGATACGACCTCTCGATCGTCCGTCGCTGCTCGACCGTCAACCGTGCTCCTGGCATGGACCGCAACCGCTACTGGATCGATAGGAGTTGCAACAACCCCTTGAGTCCACCCTGGGTGTGTCCCTCACCCGGATCTGCGAAATGATGGCGGATGGCAGGGGCGGTCAGTCCAGTCGGCGCAGGAAGAGCTCCGTCGCCTCGGCCACGGCGTACTGGATCTCCGCCGACCGCACCGCGTCCCGGGTGCTCATCGAGTGGTCCGCCCCCGGGATCTCCAGGACGTCGTGACCGCTGCGCACCAGCTCGGCCGCCACGTCGGCGTCCCAGGCCTCGTCGGCCAGCCCTCCGACCAGCAGCTGTCGCCCGGTGTTGGAGGCGATCGCCTCCGCCACCTCCGGCCGCGTCAGCAGCGGGGTGAGCCAGAGGGCGTCGAGGCCGCGCTCCGCGGCGTACGACGCGGCGAAGGTGCCGAGCGACTTGCCGACCACGAGCACCCGGCCGTCCCCCGCTCCGGCCACTCCTTCCTCGGCCAGCCCTTCCTCGACCAGCGCCTCCTCGACGTGCCGCCGCACCCAGGCCTCGGGCGCGTCGTTGTCGGCCGGGGTCATCGCCGTGGTGTCCCACCAGACCTGCCGCACGGTGAAGCCGTGCTGCAGCAGCGCACGGCGGGCGAACTCCAGCAGCGGCGCGCTGGGGGCGTAGGCGCGCCCCGGCAGGACCAGCGCCAGCCCCCGGCTCGGGCCCTCCGGCTCCCACCGGACGGGCAGCCCGCCGAAGGTCATCGGTCGACCCCCACGGCCTCGTCGGCCAGCAGCTCCTCGGAGCGCAGCAGGACGCGCGGGATGCCGAAGGCGTCGACCAGGTCGACCGCGATCGGACGGATCTTGCGGCACAGGCTGGTGACCTCGCGGGTGATCGCCTTGCTCCGGGCGATGGAGAGCCGGCCGTGCTCCATGAACCAGGCCCGGTCGGCCTCGATGCGGGAGAGGGCGTAGAGGTCGCAGAGCAGGTTGAGCGCGACCTTGTTGTCACCCTCGGGCAGCTCGGCGGCCTTGGTCACGAACGCCTCGAGGACCAGCCGCTCCACGTGGGCGCGGGCGGTGGCGATCACGTGGTCCTGGACGCGGGAGAAGACCTCGCCGGGGTTGCCGCCCCCGTCGACCCCCGCCTTGAGGCGCCGGGCCACCCCGCCGAGCATGTGCTCCTCGCGGAAGCGGAGCATCGCCAGCTGGTAGTTGGGGTCGAGCAGGCCGGCCTCCTGGTCCCACTCGTCACCGCCGGGCAGCACGTCCTTGATCCGCTCGAGCAGCTTGTGGACCGCGCTCTTCTCCAGCACCGTCTCGACGGCGAGGCCGGTGACGAAGCGGACCATCCCGAACTGGTCCATCTCCTCGAACTCGCCGGCGTAGTCGGTGAGCAGGCCCTTGGCGACCAGCTGGAGCAGGACGTGGTTGTCGCCCTCGAAGGTGGTGAAGACGTCGGTGTCGGCCTTGAGGGCGTGGAACCGGTTGGTCGACAGGTAGCCCGCACCGCCGCAGGCCTCGCGGCACTCCTGGATGGTGCGGGTGGCGTGCCAGGTGCCGTAGGCCTTGGTGCCCGCGGCCCGCGACTCCAGCAGCCGCCGGGTCTCCGGGTCGTCGGTGATGCCGGAGAAGACGTCGTGGAGCTGGCCGGCGACCACCTCCTGGGCGAAGTGCATGGCGTAGTTCTCCGCGAGCAGCGGCAGCAGCCGGCGCTGGTGCATGCCGTAGTCGAGGAGGAGCTGCTCGCTGTCGGGGTCGGCGGCCTCGAACTGGCGCCGCTTGTCGGCGTACTTCACGGCGATGGCCAGCGCCACCTTGGCCGCGTTGATCGCCGCACCGCCGACCGAGACGCGACCCTGCACGAGGGTGCCCAGCATGGTGAAGAAGCGCCGGCCGGGGCTCTCGATCGGGCTGCTGTAGACGCCGTCCTCGCTGACCTCGGCGAACTTGTTGAGCAGGTTGGCGCGGGGTACCCGGACGCCGTCGAACCAGAAGCGTCCGTTGTCGACGCCGTTGAGCCCCATCTTGGCGCCGCAGTCCTCGATCCGGACGCCGGGAGCGGGCTCGCCGTCGACCCGGACGGGGACGACGAAGGCGTGCACGCCGTGCCGCTCGCCGGCCACCTCGAGCTGGGCGAAGACCACGGCCAGCTCGGCGTGCCGGGCGGCGTTGCCGATGTAGTCCTTGCGGGAGGCCTCGTCGGGGGTGGTGATCACGAACTCGGCCGTCTCGGGGTCGTAGACCGCGACGGTGCCCAGCGCCTGCACGTTGGAGCCGTGCCCGGTCTCGGTCATCGCGAAGGAGCCCATCAGCCGCCCGCTGATGATGTCGGCCATCCAGCGCTCGTGGTGCTCCTGCGTGCCGAGCTGGAGGATCGCCCCGCCGAAGAGGCCGAACTGCACGCCGACCTTGACCAGCACCGAGAGGTCGCCGAGCGCGAGGGTCTCGAAGGCGGCGATGGAGGCCCCGACGTCGCCGCCTCCGCCGTACTCCTGCGGCAGTCCCATCCCGGTCTGCCCCGTGGCCGCGAGCTCGAGGACGACGTCCTTGACCCGCTCGCGGAACGCTTCGCTGTCCAGCTCCTCGGCCTCGGCGAGCAGGCCGGCGTGGTCGACCAGGTTGTCGCGGACGAGCTGGCGCACCTCGCCGTACCTACCGTCCAGCAGGCGGGTCAGCGCCTCGACGTCGACGACCGGCTGGCGGTATCCCTTGTCCTGGACGGATTCCTCGGCGGCAGCGGCCTGGGCGGGGGAGAGGCTCTGGGCTGTCATGTCCCCGACGGTACCCGCGAGTAGGCAGAGGGATTCGTGGGGCGGGAGTGGTCTGTACCGCCACGGCACCGGGTGGCGCACTGCGCCCGCACCGGAGACGGTCGGTAGCCTCAGCCCCGTGACTCCCCCCCGTCCCGAGCCCGAGGAGACCCCGTTCGGTCGGCTGGGCTACAACTTCTCGATCGTCGGGGCCCAGAAGTCCGGCACCTCCACCCTGTCGGGCACGATCAGCCAGCACCCCCTGGTCTGCCGCCCCCCGCGCAAGGAGGCGCACTTCTTCAACGACGAGGAGTACGACTGGGCGCACCCCGACTACGAGCGTGACTACACCGCGCCGAAGCGGGCCCGGATCCACCGGATGGTGGGCGACTCGA
Source organism: Nocardioides sp. Z50_6 (assembly GCF_058215755.1). Lineage (NCBI taxonomy): Bacteria > Bacillati > Actinomycetota > Actinomycetes > Propionibacteriales > Nocardioidaceae > Nocardioides > Nocardioides sp. Z50_6. Next base: position 106,126 of record NZ_JBZAJB010000002.1, read on the forward strand.
CCCCCGTCTACCTGATGTGGCCCCAGGCGCTGGAGCGGATGGCGGCCTACAAGCCGGACATGCCGCTGATCGCGATCTTCCGCGACCCGCTGGAGCGGCTCTTCTCGCACTGGACGATGCTGCGCACCCGGCACCCCGACTGGCCCGACTGGCCGGGCTTCCTCACCGAGTTCCGGCCCACCACCTTCCCCACCAGCCTGCCCGAGGGGGTGCGGCCGATGCGCTACAAGCACCTCTCGGGGATCGCCCGCGGCTTCTACGGCGCCCAGCTCGCCCACGGCTTCGAGGTCTTCGACCGGGACCAGTGGCTGCTGCTGGAGTTCCGGCAGATGCTGGCCGACTACGACACGGTCCTCGACCGGGTCACCGACCACCTGGGACTGCCCCGCTTCGAGCAGCGGCCGCCGCTGCGCAACCGGTACGCCGGGGCCGAGCTGGTGCCCGGGACGGCGCCGACCGCCGAGGACCTCGACGGCCTGGCCCGGCTCTATGCCGACGACCTCGCGCTCTTCGCCCGGCTCACCGGGATCGACACCTCGCACTGGCCCACGGCGCGGATCCTGGCCGGCGATCTCGACCCCGGCGAGCTGGCGGCGCGCTTCGCCACCCGCGTCGCCCCGGCCTGACCGCCCGCCCGGGGCCGCACCGCGCTAGGGGCGCTCGGCCCTAGGCACCCGCGACGCTAGGGGCGCGCGTAGAAGTTGGGCGTGCGCCAGTAGTACATCGACTCCCTGACCACGGGCCGGCCGGTGCGCGGCGCGTGCACGATCATCCCGTCGCCGACGTAGAGCGCCACGTGGTAGATCGAGGACGGGCTCGACGACGAGCCCCAGAAGACCAGGTCGCCCGGCGCCAGCTGGGCGGGCCGGACCGGCGTGGACGCGGCGTACTGACCCGCGGAGTAGTGGGGCAGCGCCACTCCCCCGGCCGCCCAGGCCATCGCGGTCAGGCCGGAGCAGTCCCAGGCGTCGGGGCCGGCAGCACCCCAGCGGTAGGGGTCGCCGAGCTGGGCGGTGGCGAAGGCGATCGCGGCCGGGGCGCCCGAGGCGGGGGCCGGGGTGGGCGGCGCAGCGGGCGTCGGGGGCGGCGTCGGGGTCGGCGTCGGCGTCGGGGTCGGCGTCGGGGTCGGGGTCGGGGTGGCTGTCGGAGTCGGTGTGGCGGTCCGGGTGGGCTCCGGCGTGGACGCCGGGGTGGGCGCGGGCCTGCGGGTCGGGGTGGGCGCCGGCGTGGGCGTGCGGGTCGGGGTGGGCGTCGGCGCGGACGTCGGGGTGGGCGCCGGCGTCGGGGTGGCGCGCTGCTTCTCCGCCTCCCGCTCGGCGCGGCGCGCCTGCGCCGCCTCCTCGCGGCGTCGCTGCTCCTCGGCCCGGGCGGCGGCCTCGGCCGCGCGCTGCTCCAGCCGGGTCTGACGCCGCTCGGCGAGCCGCACGCTGATGCCCTGGAGGGTGGCGAGCTCGGCCACCAGCTCGGCCTTGCGCGCCGCGATCTGCTGCGCCTCGGCGGCGGCCACGGCGGCGGCGGACTCCGCCGACTCCCGGCTCAGCCGCGCCTCCTCGGCGAGCTCGGCGGCGCGCCGCTCGGCGTCCTCGGCGCCCGTGACCGCGACCTCGGCCAAGGTCGCGGACGCCCGGAAGCGGTCGTAGGAGCCCTCCATCGCCTCGACGGCGTTGGCGGTGGTGACCGAGCGCTCCACGTAGTCGGTGATCCCGTCGGCCTCCACCATGGCGGCCAGCCCCGCCACCTGCGGGACCGTCTCGTAGGAGCGGACCAGGGTCGCGCCGTACGCCTCCTGCTGCCGGGCCAGGTCGTCGGTCGCGGCGGCGGCGGCGACCCGGGCGGCTTCGGCAGCGGCCTCGGCCTGGGTCAGCTCCCAGGCGGTGCGGTTGGCGGTCTCCGCGGCCTGGGCCGCCCGGATCGCCGACTCGTCGAGCGCGTGGCCGGCCAGCGCCAGCTCGGCCCGGACCGCGGCGACGCCGCGGGCGGCCGTGTCGGTGGCCCGCTCGGCGGCCGCCACCTCGTCGGCGGACGGCACGGGCTCGTCGGTCGCCCCGGCGGGAGTCGCCGCCAGGAGCAGCACCAGCAGGGCACCGGTCAGGGGCACCTGTCGCCGCGCACGGGTGCGGTGGTGCCGTCGCCTGCGCACGGTGTTCCCCTCGCCTAGGTCGGCGGGGCCTGCGTGGGCCCGCCCGGACCTGCCTGGAGCTCAGCCGCTCGGCGGGTCACCGAGTCGGCTGCGCCTCGGGCGGCTTCCCCACCGCCCGAGACACATCAGGCACGGTAGTGCGCTTTCGTCACATTGGAAACACAAATCTCAAGTTTTCTTCGCCACACCGGCGTGTCGCCTTGACGAACTACACTGGTGTAATTCGCTCCGCGACCTCGTCCGGCAGGTCCACCGTCTCCCGCGACGACGTCGAGGACGAGTTGAGGAGCAGGCCCCTCTTGGTGAACTTCTGCCCCGCGGCCAGGCCCCCGGCGTAGAAGGAGACCAGCGCGATCGCGACCCCGGCGATGTCGTCGGCCACGTAGTGCCAGCCGAAGTAGAGGGTGGCCACGACGGTCACCGCGAAGTTGACCCAGAAGACGATCTTGAGGGTGCGGCTGCGCATCGTGTACTGGATCATCAGCGCGACCAGCAGGGTGACGCCGGTGTGCAGGCTGGCGAACCCAGCCACCGACTGCACCGCACCCTCGATCCCGTCGTGGATCACCCCCTTGCGCACGTAGAAGAGCGACTCCATCAACGCACTGGTGCCGGTGTCGGGGAGGTCGGCGTAGAGCCAGGGGTAGCGGAAGCCGGGGCCGAGGGTGGGCAGCGCGTAGTAGGAGGCCGTCCCCAGCGTCCAGATCAGCACCTGGGAGTTGGCGAACCAGTAGCCGAAGGTGATGTTGCGCGACCAGACCAGGAAGACCGCGACGCCGATCGGCACCAGCGGCAGGAACCAGAGGTAGATGGTGGAGAGGAAGAACGCACTGAAGCTGGTGCCGAAGACCGTGTGCAGCACCTCGGCCGGCTCGGTGCCGCCGAACATCGCCCGGTCGAGCACGTGGAGCTCGCGGTCGTACTTCGTGTCGCCCATGATGAACGGCAGGAACGACTTGAGGTTCCGGTAGCTGACGTAGGTGAGGTAGAAGCAGACGATGCCGAGCACCACGAGGGTGAGGCGCTCCCGGTTCCAGTGGGTGTGCCACCGCTTCTTCATCGCCTCCCAGCCGGCGCGAGGGTGTCCCATGCCCTCCCAGAAGTAGCGGGGAAGCATGTCGACCAGCAGCGCCGCCCCGACCAGCAGCGGCAGGCGGACGGCGGCCGGGCCCAGGAACCCCTCGGGGTCCACGAGCGGTCGGTCCAAGGAGATCGAGGCCACCAGGGCCAGGAGCCCCATGGTGGCCGCGACTCCGATGAGGAGGACGTGGGCGCGGCGGTACACCCCCGCATCCTAGAGAGTTCCGGGCAGCTGCGCCCGGACGGGCACCGGCGCGAGCCGGCTCGCGTCGACACCGAGGCGCACCCGGTCCCCGACCGCGACGCCCAGGTCGCGGGGGGCCACCGCGTGCAGCGCCCCCAGGCCCGGCACCTCGACCTGGAGCCGGAGCAGCTCCGGGGTCGCCGCGGCCAGCGTCACGGTCCCCTCCAGCCGGCCGTCGGCCGCCACCCGCAGCGCCGAGCGGCGCAGTGCGAGCCCCCCGCCGCGGGGCAGGCCGGCCGCGTCGGCCAGCCGGTGCGCCGCGGCGCCGGTGAGCACCGTGGCGTAGCCCAGGAAGACCGCGGTCTCGGGGGTGGCGGGTGCCGACCACACCGCGCCGATGGGCCCCTCCTGCACGACCCGGCCGCGGAACATCACCGCCAAGCGGTCGGCGACCGTGAACGCCTCCTCGTGGTCGTGGGTGACCATCACCGCCGTGGTCCGCGCAGCCGTGAGGATCGCGCGGAGGTCCTGGGCCAGCGACTCGCGCAGCGCGGCGTCCAGGGCGGAGAGCGGCTCGTCGAGGAGCAGCAGCCGCGGCCGCACGGCCAGGGCCCGGGCCAGCGCCACCCGCTGCCGCTCGCCACCCGAGAGCGTCGCCGGCATCCGCGCGCCGTAGCCCTCCAGCCCCACCAGCGCCAGGAGCTCAGCCACCCGGCGGGCGACCTCGGCCCGGGGACGCCGCGCCAGGCGCAGCGCGTAGCCGACGTTGCGCGCCACGTCGAGGTGGGCGAAGAGCTGGCCGTCCTGGAACATCAGCGCGAAGCCGCGCCGGTGGGTGGGGCGCCCGCCCAGGTCCTCGCCGCCGAAGCGGACCGTGCCGGCGGTGACCGGCTCCAGGCCGGCGACCGCGCGCAGCAGCGTCGACTTGCCGCAGCCCGAGGGGCCGAGCACGGCGAGCACCTCGCCCGGTGGGAGCTCCAGGTCGACGTCGACCACGGCGGGCACGCCGTCGTAGCGCACCTCGACGCCCTCGAGCTGCAGCCCCTGCTGGTCGCCGGCCATGTCAGAAGGCTCCCACGCTCGGCACCCGCAGCCGCTCCACGGCCAGCATCACCAGCGCGGTGGTGGCCGCCAGCACCACGGAGGCGGCCAGGGCCATCCCGTAGTTCATCTGCCCGGGGTGGCCGATCAGCCGGAAGATCACCACCGGCACCGTCGGGCGGTCGTCGCGGGCCAGGAACGAGGTAGCCCCGAACTCGCCCAGCGACGCCGCGAAGGCGAACCCGGTGGCCGCCAGCAGCGGCTTCCACACCACCGGAAGGTCGACGGTGACCCAGGTGCGCACCGGTCCGGCACCCATCGAGGCGGCCGCCTGCCGCAGCCGGTCGTCGACACCGGCGAGCACCGGGACCAGCGTGCGCAGCACCAGGGGCAGGGCCACCAGCGCCTGGGCGATCGGCACCAGCAGCGCCGAGTCGCGCAGGTCGACCGGCGGCCGGTCGAGGGTGATGAGGAAGCCGAAGCCCAGGGTGACCGCGGAGACCCCCAACGGCAGCATGAAGAGGGCGTCCATCCCCGACCTCAGCCGGCGCTCGGTGCGGGTCTGGGAGCGCCGGGTGACCAGCACCGCCAGCAGCAGCCCGAGGAGCAGCGCCATCCAGGTGGCGTCCACCGCGATCCGCAGCGAGTTGACCAGCGCCTCGGTCACCGGGACCAGCAGCGCCCCGTCGTCGCCACGCCCACCCAGGGCGCGGTAGTTGCCCAGGCTCCAGGCGCCGCCGACCCGCAGCGAGCCCAGCACCAGGGTGACCAGCGGGGCGGCGACGAAGGCCAGCAGCAGACCGGTCATCGCCAGCGCCCAGACGTCGTGGCGACCCGGGCGCCGGGCGCGGGCGGTACGCCGGGCGACCGCGGCCGTGGTCGCGCGGAGCCGGCCGGTCACCAGGAGCAACCCGGCCACCACCGCCAGCTGGACGAGCGAGAGGGCGGCCGCCGCCCGCAGGTCGAAGAGGGTGGTGGTCAGGAGGTAGATCTCGGTCTCCACGGTGGCGTAGCGGACCCCGCCGAGGGTGAGCACGATGCCGAACGCGGTCGCGCAGAAGAGGAAGACCACCGACGCCGAGGAGACGATGGCCGGCCGCAGGGCGGGCAGGGTGACCGTGCGCAGCACCTGCCACGGGGGGGCACCGAGGGCCGCAGCGGCCTCGGCCGGGCGCGGGTCGAGGGACTCCCACGCCGCCCCCACCCCGCGCACCACGACGGCGGAGTTGAAGAAGGCCAGGCCCAGCACGATCGCCACCGGCGTGCCGTCGAGCCCGAGGAAGCCGAGCGGGCCGGACTCCCCGAGCAGCTCCCGGAAGGCGACGCCGACCACCACGGTGGGGAGCACGAACGGCACCAGCAGCGCGGCGCGGACCACCCGGCGCCCCGGCAGGGCGAGCCGGCTCAGCGCGTAGGCGGCCGGCAGCCCGAGCACCAGCGAGAGCAGCGTCCCGGCCAGTGCCGAGCCCACGGTGAAGGAGAGCACCCGCAGCACCCGGGGCCGGCGGAGCACCTCGAGCACCCCGCCGGGGTCGAAGGCGCCGTCGACCCAGAACCCGCGGGCCACCATTCCGGTCACCGGCAGCACGAAGAAGACGCCGAGCACCAGCAGCGGTCCGGCGGAGAGGGCGGCCAGCGCCAGCAGCCGACGGGTCACGACCCGGTCACCGGGTGGTGAGCTCGGTCCACTCCTGGAGCCACCGCTCGCGGTTGGCCGCGATCTCCTCGGGCGCCACGGTGAACGGCTCGTCGGGCTGGACGGCGTGGGCGGCCCAGGCCTCGGGCAGCTCCACGGAGGCGTCGACCGGGAAGACGTACATCGACTCCGGCAGCGCCTCCTGCACCGACCGGCCGACCAGGAACTCCACCAGCACCTCGGCCCCCTCGGGGTTGGACGCGCCCGCCAGCACCCCGGCGTACTCGACCTGGCGGAAACAGGTGTCGAGCAGCGCGCTGGTGGTGGAGCGGTTCTTCCCCTCGGGGACGGTGAACGCCGGGGAGGAGTCGTAGGAGAGCACGATCGGGCGGGTGCCGTCCTCGCCGCCCTGGGTGAAGTCGGTGTAGTAGGCGTCGCTCCAGCCGTCGACGATCTTGACGCCGTTGTCGACCAGCGACTGCCAGTAGACGGGCCACTCGTCGCCGTAGGCCGCCACGGTGGCGAGCAGGAAGGACATCCCGACCGAGGAGGTCGAGGCGGCCGGCACCACCATCAGGTCCTGGTACGCCGGCTCGGCGAGGTCCGCCAGCGTCCGCGGCGGCTTCACGTCCCGCTCGGCGAACCAGGTGTCGTCGACGTTGACACAGACGTGGCCCACGTCGACCGGGGTGAGCCGGTCGGCCCCCTCGGGCAGCGCGAACTCCTCGGCGCCGGCCGGCAGCGGGGCCTCGAAGGGGGCGAAGACACCCTCGGCGAGCACGCGGGAGGCGAAGGTGTTGTCGATGCCGAAGGCGGCGTCCCCGAGCGGGTTCTCCTTGGTCAGCCCGAGCTTGGCGCTCAGGGAGCCGGCGTCGCCGGAGGCCCGGACGATCAGGTCGAGGTCGTGCCGCTCGCTGAACTCCTCGATCAGCTCCTCGGGCAGCTGGAAGGACTCGTGGGTGACCAGGATGACCCGGTCACGCTCGTCCGCGCCGGCGGTGTCGTCGTTGTCGTCGCCGAGGGCGCTGCAGCCGGCCGTGACCGCGCTCAGCACCGCCACGGACGCGAGGAGGGCATGGGTCTTCACTTCTCTGACTCCCTTCGCCGGTGCTAACCGGTGCAGGTTCGGAGGGTCTGCGGCTCTCTCCGCACTCTCAGCACATGGATGTCGTCGACGCGTCGCGACACCGGGTGCTCCCCTGTCTGGTCCGGCGATACTACCGGTAGCCGAAGCGGCGCAGCACCGGCCAGGACAGGGCGGTCACCAGGCGCCTGTCGCGCGCCGTCATCTCGCTGCGCCACTCCTCGTCGGCCCGCAGCTCGGTGCGGCCGGTCCGGAAGCGCATCGGGTTTCCCGCCACCGAGTGGCAGGGCCCCAGCTCGACCTCGTGCGGCCCGAGCAGCGGGAGGGCGGGGCTGCCCGGCAGCCCGAGGGCCTGCCAGCTCGCGGCCACCGCCCCGGCCGGGTCGGCGACCAGGTCCTCGTAGCGCAGCCGGGCCAGCGGGGCGCCCCGCCAGGGGAGGGCCTGCACGGTCAGGTTGCCCGAGACCCACAAGGCGGTGCTCCGGGCCGGGGAGAAGCGGGGCATCGGCTCGCCGCCCGCCTCCGGGCGGGCCACGGTCTTGGCCCAGGAGTACGCCACCCCGCGCGGGTCGCGGAGCACGTGCAGCACCCGCAGGTCCAGGTCGGGCAGGTGGCTGAGGGTCACGGCGGTGGGGATCTCCTTGCTGGAGTCCACCAGGACCCGGGCGCCCCCCGCCACCTCGCGCGCGGCAGCGTAGACGGCGCGGTAGTGCCCGGCGTAGTCGAGCACCGCGCGGCGGGTGGCCGGCGACGGGTGGCGGCGCAGCGTGCTCGGCAGCCGGCGCTGCCGGTCGACCTGCTCCTTGAGGTGGGCCACCCGGTCGACGTCGACCCGCCCCCAGCCGCCGAAGGCCCGCTCCCCGACCGCGGTCCAGAACGGGCAGGCCGAGAACGCCGCGCCGCAGGCGCACAGCTCGTCGCGGCGCACACCGCGCTCCCAGAGGTGGACCACCTCACCGAGCAGGGTCACCCCGTCGAGCTCTCCCAGCAGCCGCTCCAGCAGCGTCGAGCCGCTGCGGCCCCAGCCGGCGAGGTAGAGCACCAGCGGGTCCGGCACGGCTGCCGCGGGACCCTCGGACGGCGTGCTGGACGGCTCGGTCATGGTGGCCTGAGCCTAGGGTGCGACCGTGACCCGCGTCCCGCACTCCGAGCTCTTCCGTCCAGGCCCCGGCCCCAGCCGCCGGCACCGGCTGCTGGCCTGGGCGCTGCCCCGGGTGCGGCGTACCGGCGAGCTCGTCGACGCCGAGCAGGAGCGGGCCTCCGTCGAGCGCCGCCACCGGGACCGCAGCCCGGCGCTGCCGACCATGCTGGTGCCGCGCTTCGACCGGCGCTTCCGTGTGGCCCGCGACGACTCGGCCGGCTACCCGACCTGGGTGGTGACGCCGCGCCGGCCCGACCACGCGGCCGGCCGGCCGACGCTGCTCCACCTGCACGGCGGCGGCTACGCCCACCCGCTGGACCCCTTCCACCTGCGGTGGCTGTGCCGGCTCGCCGCGACCACCGGGGCCCGGCTGGTGCTGCCCGACTACCCGCTGGCGCCCCGGCACACCTGGCGCGACTCGTTCGCGGCGACCACCGCCCTGGCGACCCGCTGGGCGCGGGAGGCCGCCGCGACCGGGGGCGAGCTGGTGCTGGGCGGCGACTCCGCGGGCGGCGGCTACGCGCTGGCGGTGGCGCAGGCGATGCGCGACGCCGGAGGGCCCGTGGCCGCCCGGCTGGTCCTCGTCTCCCCCTGGGTCGACCTGGCCGACACCACGCCGGAGGAGACCGCGCTGGCCAGCCGGGACGACCCGTGGCTCTTCGTGGGCAAGACCCGCGCCTACGCCCGGTGGTGGGCGGGCGGCGAGGAGGACCTGACCCGGCCCGAGGTCTCGCCCGCGCTCGGCTCCCTGGCCGGCCTGCCGCCGGCCCTGCTGCTCTACGGCACCCGCGACACCCTGGCGCCCGGCTGCCGGCTGCTGGCCCGGCGCGGCGCGCAGGCCGGCTGGGAGCTGACCACCGTGGAGGAGCCGGGGCTGCTCCACGTCTACCCGCTGCTGCCGCTGGTCCCGGAGGCCCGGCGGGCGACCGCCCAGGTGGGGTCCTTCCTGACCGGCGCCTGACCGGCGCCTGACCGGACCGCTCAGACCCGCGGGGGCAGGACCCGGTAGACCTCGGTGCCGTCCACCTCGTGCCGGGAGAGCTCGCCGCGGACCACCAGCAGCTCGAGGTGGGCCTTGGTCTCCATCGTGGCCAGCGCGGAGTTGAAGACGTCCAGCGTCGCGAAGGCGTGCGCGTGGCGGGTCCACGGCAGCCGGCCGGCGACGTCGTGGGCGGTGAGCTCCGCCGCGGCGCCGAAGGCGGCCCGGCACAGCGCCAGCCGCTCCTCGTGGTGGGCGAGCAGCTCGTCGACGCGGGCGTGGGTGGAGCCGGCGACGGGGCCGTGGGCGGGCAGCAGCCGCAGGTCGGGCAGCCCCCGCACCTTGGCCAGCGAGGCGAGGAAGTCGCCCAACGGCTGCTCCGGCGGGACGCCCTCGAAGCCGATGGAGGGGGTGATCGTCGGGAGCACGTGGTCGCCGGCGAACAGCAGCCCGGCGTCCCGCTCGGCGAAGACGTAGTGGCCCTGGGTGTGACCGGGGGTGTGCACCGCGTCCAGGGTCCGCTCCCCCACGCTCAGGGTCAGGTCGCGGTCCAGCCAGGTGTCGGGATCGGCCCACACCCCGAGGTTCTCGGTCGGGCCGGTGTTCAGCTCGTCCCACCGGCGGGCGAGGTCCGGGGCGCCGGCCCGGGCCAGCAGCGCCACGTGCGGGTCCTCGCGCCACCCGACCCGGATGGCCTCCAGCGACGGCCGCTCGGCGAGCCCGAGGCTGATCCGAGCACCTGTCTCGGCGCGCAGCGCGACCGCCTGGGTGTAGTGGTCGCGGTGCACGTGGGTGACCAGGAAGGAGCCGATGTCGGCGACCGTGCGGTCGATCGCCTTCAGCGAGCGGTCCAGGACCTCCCGGGACGCCTCGAGCGCCCAGCCGCCGTCGACCAGGGTCAGGCCGTCGGGCGTCTCGATCGCATAGACGTTGATCGCGCGGAGCCCGTCGTTCGGCAGGGGCAGGGGGATGCGGAAGACGCCGGGGGCCACCGGCCAGGCCCCTTCTGCGGTCCAGTGCTCCCCGGAGTCGGGGGAGACGGCGGCGGCGGTCGAGGCGGGTGTCTGCACCATCCCCAATCTAGGGGGCGTCCGTGGTCGGTCGGTGGGTCAGGGTCTCAGGGTGTGGGTTTCTCCGGACGGCACGGCGGAGGGTGGGGCACCCTGTCAGGCATGTCTGACGCCCGCTCCGCCGGCCAGCTCGCCTCGTGGCGCCGCGCCGCGCGGGTGGCCGCGGTCACCTCGGTGGTGACGCTGGCGGCGGCGCTGCTGCTGGCCTGGCTGATCGCCACCGAGTCGATGTCGACCGGCCAGCTGCTCACCACCGCGGGGGCCCTGGTCACCGGAGCCTTCGGCGCGGGCGTCGAGGGGTGGATGAGCGGCAGCTTCGTGGTCGTCTCCGGCACCGCCGAGGGCAGCGCCCGGGTGGTGCCGGCCACCCTGACGCTGCTCGCGACCGCCACCGCGGCCCTCTCCTTCCGGCGTACGACGCGCGACGCCGCCGGGGGCCTCCCGGCGCTGGTCGACGCGGCCCGGGCCGCATGCCTGCTGGCGGCCGTGGTGCTGGCCGTGGGCCTCGCCTCGCGCAGCGGCTCCGGCGGCATCCTGGTGGCGCTGGGCTGGATCGCCGAGGGCGACGCCGACCAGGTCGACGGGCAGGCGCGGGTGGTGGCCTGGCAGGCCCCGCTGGGCACCTTCGCGGTCACCTTCGCGGTGCTCGCCGCGGTCGCGCTGCTGCGCCGCGACGGCTGGTCTCCCCGGGTGGCCGGCTGGGGCGACCGGCTGCGGGCTCCGCTGCGCGGCCTGGTGACGCTGGTCCTGCTCCTCCCGGCGGCCGGGCTCGCCGGGCTGCTGATGCTGGCGGGCGGTGAGCAGAACGCCGCCGGCGACCTCACCGGCGACCTGGAGACGGCCAGCGGGATCGGGCTGCTGCTGGCCCTGGTGGCCAACTGGGGCTGGGCCGTGCTGGCGCTCGGCGCGCTCGGCCCCGCCGGCCGCACGGTCGACGGCACCGCCTCGGGCGACCTCGACGTGGCCATCGGCAGCTTCCACGAGCGCCTCGGCCACTGGACGCAGCTGGAGCCGGGGCTGTGGGCCGCCGTCCCGCTCACCGTCGTCGTGCTGTGGCTCTCGGCGCGGCGAGTGGTGCGCACCTCCGCCCACCCGGGCGCGGTCCCCGGCGACCTGCTGCGCTGGCTGGGCCTGCTCGCGGTGGCGGTGCCCCTCCTGGGGCTGGCCACCCGGGTCTCCGGCTCGGGCAGCGCGCAGGGTCAGGTCTGGGGCGAGCGCGGCCGCGGCGAGCTCGCGGCGACCCTCGGGGTGGCGGTGGTGCCGGGGAGCCTCTCCCTGCTGGCGCTGGCGGCGCTGGTGGCCGCCGTGGCCGGGTGGCGGGCCGGCCGCGGACAGGCTCCGGGACCTGTGGCCCGGGGAGAAGGGACCGTCTTGTCCTCCACCCAGGGCGAGCGCACACTTGAGGAAACCCCTGTGGCCGGCGTCACAGAAAAGACCTCACATGGACACCCTCCTCCCCCACCTACGTGAGAGCCACCGCGTCCTCGAGGACCGGCTGGCCCGGGCGGAGGTCGCCCACACGGCGAAGGAGCCCCGTGACGGCTACCCCGTCATCGACCGGTTCCTGACCGCCACCTCCCGGCACAACGCCGCCGTCCTCGCGGTCCTGGTGCCGCCGGTGCGCCACCAGCTGGAGGACGGCGACGGGATCTCCCGGGGGTTCGTCCAGCAGAGCCGTCGCTTCGAGCTGGCCCTCAACCAGGTGAAGGCCAAGCTGCACGGCGCGGCCTACGCCCAGCGGCGCAGCTGGGACTCCCTGTGGTCCGACACCCGCCGCGAGTTCGACCACCTGTGGGTGCTCGAGGAGTCGATGGCCGGGGCACTGGTCGCGGCCCGGGTCGCCACGGACCCGGACTGGAGCACGGTGCTCGAGCGGGTGGAGGTCTACCCACCCACCCGGTCACAGCCGTGGGTGCCGCACCAGGGCGTGCGCGCCCACCTGGCCAGGTCGACCCCCTCGGGGAGCGACGGCCTGTGGCACGTCAGGCGATGAGCTCGACCTCGCCGCGCGCGGCCAGGCCGTCCAGGTCGTCGCTCAGGACGTGGCGCTGCTCGGCGCCGCACCAGCAGGTGAAGGCCAGCTCGGGCCCGGCGGGGGTCTCCCGGACGGCGTGACCGAGGCTCGGGAAGATCAGCTGCACCTTGTCGCACGCGGAGCAGTGGTGGGTGAACAGCATGGGTACCTCCTCGAGGCGGTCGGCAGACGGGTTCACCGCTATTCTCCGTCGCCGGGTCTCATAGGGGTAGCCTGTGCTGTCTCTGGCATCCAAAGGACTTCCCTATGCTCTCGATGCACCAGCTCACCTGCTTCCTGGCCGTCTACGAGCAGGGCTCGATCACCGCCGCGGCCGAGGAGCTCGGCTACGCCCAACCCTCGGTCTCCGAGCAGCTGCGGGCCCTGGAGCGCACCCTCGGCGCCCCGCTCTTCCACCGCGTCGGCCGCGGGGTGCTGCCCACCGACGCCGGCGAGGAGCTGCGCCCGCACGCCGAGCGGGTGCTGGCCGCCGCGGACGACGCCAGGCGGGCGGTGGAGAGCTCGGTCTCCCTGGAGACAGGCACCATCCGGTTCGGCATGTTCGGCACCGCCCGCCTCTACGGCGGCGCCGACCTGGTCGCCGACTTCGTCTCCCGCCACCCCGGGGTCCGGGTCGAGCTCATCGGCCAGAACTCCAGCGACGTCCAGGACGAGCTGCGCCGAGGGCGGCTGGAGGCGGCGATGATCGCGGTCCCCGCGGTGAGCAGCGAAGGTCTGGAGGTGACGCCGGTGGCGCGCGACGAGCTGGTCTACGTCAGTGCCGACCCGGGCCGGCTGGAGGCGCCGGTGACCGCGCTGCGCCTCTCCCAGGCCTCGCTGGTGCTGGCCGAGACCACCTGGCGAGGGGTCGACTCCGCCCGCACCCTGCTGCGTCAGATGCTCCACGAGGTGGGGGCCAACCCCCGGACCCGGATCGAGGTCGAGGACGTGGAGACCGCCGTCGAGCTGGTCGGCATGGGACACGTGGACACCGTCGTCCAGCGCGGGGTCGCCGAGGCCCTAGTGCCTCGGCTCGCCCCGGACGCGGGGTGGGTCTCGCTGCGCCCCCGGCAGTGGGACACCCTGGCGATCGCGCACCGCAAGGGGGCGACGCTCTCGCCCGCGACCCGGCTGATGATCGAGCTGGCGACCCGCCGGATCCAGTCCCTCACCGAGCCGCTGACGCCGCGCGGTCACCCGGTGACCGGCACCCGGTGAACGGCGCCGCCGGCCGCGCTAGGGCTGGTCGGCGTCCGGGTCGCTGCCGGCCACCGTGGTGGCGGAGGTGTCGGACAGGTCGTACACGCTCGGGTCCGGCACCCCGGCGGTGATCTTGGTGCCGTCGGCCCGGACGCCGCCCGTCTGCGGCTTGTCGCCCAGCAGGCCGTCGATCCGCGGACCCTGGTGGTCCAGGGCGACCTCCACCGGCGGTCCCGCCGCCACCGTGTGCTTCTCCCCGCGCACCTCGAGCTCGACCGGGCCGTCGCCCTCGACCAGCTCGAAGCAGATCCGGTGCTGGGTCAGCTCCACCCGCAGCCGGTTCCCCATCCAGGTCAGGTGGAAGAGCAGCCGGCTCCAGCTGGCGGGCAGCCGCGGGTCGAAGGTGAGCCGGCGCTGGTAGTCGCGCATCCCGCCGAAGCCCTGGACGAGCGTCGACCAGACGCCGCCCGCCGAGGCGATGTGCATGCCGTCCACGGTGTTGGCGTGCAGGTCGCCGAGGTCGGTGTGCAGGGCCTGGAGGAAGTAGTCCATGGCGGCCTCGTGGTAGCCGACCTCCGCCGCGATGATCGACTGGACCACGGCCGAGAGGGTGGAGTCGCCCGTGGTGATCGGGTCGTAGTACTCGAAGTCGGCCTTCTTCTCCTCGGGGGTGAAGCGGTCGCCCTGGAGGAAGAGGGCCAGCACCACGTCGGCCTGCTTGAGCACCTGGAAGCGGTAGATCACCAGGGGGTGGTAGTGGAGCATCAGCGGGCGAAGCTCCTCCGGCGTCCGGGAGAGGTCCCACACCTCGCGGTCCAGGAAGTAGTCGTCCTGGGGGTGGATGCCCAGGCCCGCGTCGAACGGCACCGTCATCCGCTCCGCGCACCGGGCCCACTCGGCCGGCTCGTCGGGGGTGAGCCCGAGCCGGGCGGCCACCCGGGCGTAGGTGCGGGGGTCGACCTCGCGGAGCCGCTCCAGCACCCGGACGGCGGCCTCGAGGTTGGCCCGCGCCATCACGTTGGTGAAGAGGTTGTTGTTGACCACGGTGGTGTACTCGTCCGGCCCGGTCACCCCGTGGATGTGGAACGTCGGCTCGCCGCCGTTGCCGCGCCAGAACCCCAGGTCTCGCCACATCCGGGCGGTCTCCACCAGCAGGTCGACGCCGTCCTGGCGCAGGAAGTCGATGTCGTTGGTGGCCGCGACGTACTTCATCACCGCGTGCACGACGTCGCCGTTGATGTGCATCTGCGCGCTGCCCGCGGCGTAGTAGGCCGAGGCCTCCTCACCGTTGATGGTGCGCCACGGGAAGAGCGCCCCGCTCTGGGCCATCTCCGCGGCCCGGGCCCGGGCGGCGGGCAGCATCCGGCGACGGAAGTGCAGCGCGTTGCGGGCCAGCCGGGGCTGGGTGTAGACGAGGAACGGGAGCACGTAGATCTCGGTGTCCCAGAAGTAGTGCCCCTCGTAGCCCGACCCGGTCACCCCCTTGGCGGCGATCCCCTGGCCGTCGGCACGGCCGCTGGCCTGGGCGAGCATGAAGAGGTTGAAGCGGATGGCCTGCTGGATCTCCGGGGTGGCTCCGACCTGCACGTCGGAGGCGGCCCAGAAGTCGTCGTACCACTCGCGCTGCAGCGCCTGGTAGTGGGCGACGTCGTGCCGCGCGGCACGGTCCAGGGTCCGCTCGCACCGGTCCAGGAGCTCACGGACCGGCACTCCCCGCGAAGAGTGGTAGGTGACGATCTTCTCCAGCCGGGTGGTGGTGCCCTCGGTCGCCTCGATCCGGTAGACCTGCTTGGCGAGGTCGTCCTCGCTGCGGCTGCGCAGCTCGCAGTGGTCGGTGGAGGTGAAGCGGTGCTCGGCGGAGACCGCCATGGTCATTCCCGAGTGGGTGCACCGGTAGCCCAGGGTCAGCCGGCCGTCCCGGGCGGAGTGGTGGCAGGGCTGGAGCACGCGCCCCTCGAAGGCCCCGGCCTTGCGGGGGTCCATCGACTCGTCGGTCGACCGGACCTGGTAGTACTCGTCCCGGCCGTCCTGCCGGTTGAGCAGCTGGGAGGAGATCACCAGGGCCGCGTCACCGGTCAGCATGGTGACCTCGAAGGTGATGATCGCCAGGTGTCGCTCGGTCATCGAGACCATCCGGGTCGAGTCGACCTTGACCCGCTTGCCCGACGGGGTGCGCCAGACCAGCGAACGGCGCAGCAGCCCGGCCGCGAAGTCGAGCTCGCGCTCGTAGCTCTCCAGCTCGGAGGTGCCAAGCATCAGCGGCTCGTCGTCGACGTAGAGCTTGACCAGCTTGGCGTCCGGGACGTTGACGATGGTCTGGCCGGTGCGGGCGAAGCCGAAGGCGGCCTCGGCGTGGCGGATCGGCCACGTCTCGTGGAAGCCGTTGAGGTAGGTGCCGTGCTCGCCGGCCTCACGCCCCTCCTCCGGGTTGCCCCGCATGCCGAGGTAGCCGTTGGCGACGGCGAAGAGGGTCTCGGTGGTGCCCAGGTGCTCGCCGGTGAAGTCGGTCTCGACCAGCCGCCACGGATCGGCGGGGAAGCGGTGGCGGTCCAGGGGGCGCAGCGCGCGGGCGCGACGGCTGCGGCTCATCGCGCGCCCTCCGTCGCGGGGACCAGCTCGTCGAGGTCGCCGACGACCAGGTCGGCGCCGGCCTCGGCCAGGGCGTCGTGGCCGGCTCCCCGGTCGACCCCGATCACCAGGCCGAAGCCTCCGGCGGCCCCGGCCCGCACGCCCGAGACGGCATCCTCGAGCACCACGGCACGCTCCGGGGCGGCGTCGAGCAGCTCGGCGGCGTAGAGGAAGGTGTCAGGTGCCGGCTTGCCCGGCAGCCCGCGCTCGGTGGCGACCGCGCCCGAGACCACGGTGCGGAAGCGGTCGGTCAGGCCGGCTGCGGCGACCACCGCGGGGGCGTTGCGGGAGGACGAGACCACCGCCAGCGGGACGCCGAGGTCGCGCAGGTGGTCGAGGAGGTCGACCGACCCCGGGTAGGCCACCACCCCGTCGCGCTCCAGGACGTCGTTGAACGCCTCGTTCTTGCGGTTCCCCAGACCGCGGACGGTGGCCGCGTCGGCGGGGTCCTCGTCGGTGCCCTCGGGCAGCTCGATGCCGCGGGAGGCCAGGAAGTCGCGCACCCCGTCGTAGCGGGGCTTGCCGTCCACGTGGGCGAAGTAGTCGGCGTCGGTGTAGGGCGCGCGGTCACCGCCGCCGGGTGCTCCCGGCGCGGCGAGGAAGTCGTTGAACATCTCGGCCCACGCCCTCATGTGGACCTCGGCGGTCGGGGTGACCACCCCGTCGAGGTCGAACAGGACGGCGTCGTAGTCGTCCCAGGCCACGGTCTCCAGTGCTCTGCTCACGCTTCCACACTAGGGGCCGCGGTGGCGGGGACCACAGCCGGTGGCGCCTCGTCCGGTGTGACGTCTACCGCCTCAGCATCGCCTCGAGGACGGGGCCCGCGGTGCCGGAGCCCGACTCGCCGCGCTCCACGAAGACGGCGACGGCGAGGTCGTCGCGGTAGCCGATCATCCAGGCGTGGGTGGCGAGCTCCCCGTCCGCACCGGGCGAGCCGAACTCCGCCGTGCCGGTCTTGGCGCCGACGGCGCCCGGCAGGTCGGCCAGGCCGCGTCCCGAGCCCTCGGTGACCACCGCGCGCATCAGCCCGCGGAGCTGCTGGGCCTCGCTCTCGGTCAGCGGCTCCCCCGTCGGCTCGGCCGCCGGCTGACCCGGCAGGAGCACCGGCAGCACCGTGCGGCCGGCCGACACGGAGGCGGCGACCGCGGCCATCGTCATCGGGCTGGCCAGCACCCTGCCCTGGCCGATCATGGCGGCCGCCCGCTCGGTCTCCCCCTCGGGCTCCGGCACCTGGCCGAAGTAGGCGGGGAAGCCCAGGTCGTGGTCGACCCCGAGGCCCAGCGAGGCGGCCGCGGCGGCGAGCCCGCCGGGAGCCAGCCGGGCGCGGGCGTCGATCATCGCGGTGTTGCAGCTGTGGGCGAAGGCGGTGCGCAGCGTCGTGCGCCCCAGGCGGTCGGCCGGGTAGTCGTCGTAGTTCTTGAACCTCCGCCCGTCCACCACCGTGGTCGCCGGACAGGCGAGCACGTCGTCGGTCGCCGTGCCGGCCCGCAGCAGGGCCAGGGCGGTGACCACCTTGAAGGTGGAACCGGGTGCGTACTGCCCGTAGGTCGCGGCGTTGAGGTCGCTGCCGGGCCCGGTGGCGGCGGCCAGCACATGACCGGTGGAGGGCTGGATCGCCACGGCGGCCGAGGCGTGCCCCACGATCGGCTCGAGGAGGGCCTCGGCGCGCTCCTGGAGCACGGGGTCCAGCGTGGTCTCCAGGTCGGCGCCGGGCTGCGGCTCGCGCTGGTGCAGCGTCACCGCCTCCCCTCCGCCGCCGTCGACCGGCACCGCAGCGACGGTGAGGCCGCGCGAGCCGAAGAGCTGCGCGTCGTACCGCAGCTGGAGCCCGGAGAGACCGACGTCGTCGCCCTCGCGGACCCTGCCGTCGGACCCCTCGATGATCTCCGCGGTGGCGGGGCCGACCCGCCCCAGCAGCTCGGCGGCGAAGTCACGGGTGGGCGCCAGCGGCAGCTCGCCCTGGAGGACGCCGACCCCCGGGATCTCGACGTAGCCGGGCGGGACCTGGTCGACGGCGTCCTCGGCGCGCAGCACGATCGCCTCGACGAACGCCTCCGGACCGTAGGCCTTCACCTTCTTCAGGTAGGCGGCGACGTCGAGGTCGAAGAGCTCGGCCAACCGGCGGGCGCCTTCCCGCGCCCCGCGGGGCGAGACCTTCGCCTTGTTGATCCCGTAGCGCAGCACCGGGCGGTCGACGACGAGGGGCTGACCGCCGGCGCCGAGCACCCGGCCGCGCGGTGGGGCCGGCTCGCTCAGCACCAGCTGGTACCCCTCGGCGAGCTCGGGGTGGAGCAGGGTGGGCGCCCACTCCACCTGCCACTCCTCGCCGGTCCTGACCAGCTCGGCGCTGGACTCGTAGTCCCAGAAGTCGCCGTCCACCTCCCACGACCAGCCCAGGCGGACGACGGCCCTCGCCGGGGCGGAGTCGTCGTCGGAGCCGTCCTCGGGGACGGCCGTCTCCTCCACCTCGAGGAGCTCGACGCTCACCGGGTGCTCGGCCAACGGCTCGGCCAGGTCGGCCAACGGATCGCCCTCGAGCTCCTCGGTCAGTGCCAGCCCGTCGAGGGTGAGCTCCCCCGCCGCCGCCGCGAGCTGCTCCGCGGCCGCCCGGGGGCCGGTCTCCTCCTCGTCACCGCCGAAGAGACCGCACCCCGAGGCCAGCAGGCAGCAGAGGAGGGACAGGACGACGAGGCGCGTGCGGGGCATGGTCCGAATCCTGCCGGACCGCGCCCGCCTTCAGACGGCGACGCGGCCGAGCCGCGCCAGCACCCGGGTCTGCCGGTCCGCCCCCTCCGGCGCCGCCACGGCCGGGGCGCAGACCCCCTCGCTGTGCAGCGCCTCCCCGAAGCTGTCCGCCGACGCCTCGATCCGGTCCAGCTCGTCGTCGGTGAGCCAGCCCTCCGCGCCGGTGGCGACCGCGAGGTCCCAGCGGTGGACCAGCATGTCGAAGACGTAGAACCGGGCGAAGGTGGCACCGACGGTGCTGGGCCCGTCGTGCCCGGCGAACTCGCCGGCCATCGCCGCGTCGTCGGCGACCAGGGGCGCCACCTGGTCGACGTGCGCCTGCCAGGCGGCGGCCGGGTCCGCCGGGTCGGGGACGGGCCCGAGGCCGAGCCCGAGCCGGTCGAAGAAGTCGCGCTGGGTGCCGATGACGTGGGTCAGCACGTCGCGGGCCGTCCACCCCTCGCAGGGGGAGGGCGCCTCCCAGGCGTCGGGGGCGATGCCGCGGACCACCGCGGTGAGCGGGGCGAGGGCGGACTGGTAGGCGGCGGCGGTGCTCGTCGAGGTCTCGTTCATGGCAGCCACGCTAGCCAGGCACGGCAGGATGGCGCTTGATGAAACCCGACAGGCTCGACGAGATCGAGCGGGCCCACCTCCGTGACCCCGCGGACTCCTCGCACGCCATCCACCAACTCGGACCGCCCACCGGTCTCGAGGGGCTGGTGCGGCGCTTCTGGTTCCCGGTCTGGTCGGTGCCCCCGGGCGAGGAGGCGGAGCAGCGGGTGCTGCAGTACCCGGTCAGCCTGATGGTGGTCACCGCCGAGTACGCCCGGTTCTACGGCGTGACCCCCGGCCTGAGCCGCACCACGCTGCGCGGCGACGGGTGGGCGGCCGGCGTGATGCTCACGCCCGCGGCCGGGCTGCTGCTCACCGGAGCACCCGCCACCGAGCACGCCGACCGCCACACCGAGCTCGCCGAGGCGGTCCCGGGCGCGGCCGCGACCGTCTCCCGGGTTCGGGCGGCGATGCAGGCCGCCCCGCACGATCCGGACGCGCACGCCGCTGCGGTCGCGGCGTACGCCGACCTGCTGGAGCCGCTGCAGCCGATCGACGCCGAGGGCGAGCTGGTCAACCGGGTGGTCGCCTTCGTCGAGGAGCACCGCGACGTGCTCCGGGTGGCCCAGGTGTGCGAGGCGTTCGGCCTCACCGAGCGGACGCTGCAGCGGCTGGTGCGGCGCCGGGTCGGCCTCTCGCCCAAGTGGCTGATCCAGCGTCGCCGGCTCCAGGAGGCCTCCGAGCTGCTGCGCCGCGGCGACGCCGGGCAGGCTGAGGTGGCCGCGACCCTCGGCTACGCCGACCAGTCGCACTTCATCCGGGACTTCGCGGACGTCACCGGCATGACCCCCGGCGCGTTCGCCGCCCGGCAGACCTCTGAGTGAGGCCGCCGGGCGTGCGGGTCAGTCGTCCGCGGTCGCGTTGACCACGTCGCGCTGCTCGGCGAAGTGACAGGCGCTCGGGTGCGGGTGCGCCGGGCGGTCGATCAGGGGCGGACGCTCCTCGGCGCAGATGTCCTGCGCCTTCCAGCACCGGGTGCGGAACGGGCAGCCCGACGGCGGGTCGGCCGGCGAGGGCACGTCGCCCTCCAGCACGATCTCGTCGCGGAGCCCGCGCAGCGTCGGGTCCGGCACCGGCACCGCGGAGAGCAGCGCCTGGGTGTAGGGGTGCGTCGGGTGCTCGTAGATGTCGGTGTCGCTGCCGATCTCCATCACCTGGCCCAGGTACATCACCCCGACCCGGTCGGCGATGTGGCGCACCACCGAGAGGTCGTGGGCGATGAAGATGTAGGAGAGGTCCAGCTCGCCCTGGAGCCGCTCCAGCAGGTTCATCACCTGGGCCTGGACGGAGACGTCGAGCGCGCTCACCGGCTCGTCGCAGACGATGATCGAGGGGCGCAGCGCCAGCGCGCGGGCGATCCCGATGCGCTGCCGCTGGCCGCCGGAGAACTGGTGCGGGTAGCGGTTGATGTGGTCGGGGTTGAGCCCGACCAGGTCGATCAGCTCCTGGACCTTGCCGCGCCGGCTCCCCTTGGGCACCACGTCGGAGTGGATGTCGAAGGGCTCGCCGATGATGTCGCCGACCGTCATCCGCGGGTTCAGCGAGGTGTAGGGGTCCTGCATCACCAGCTGGATGTCACGCCGGGCCTTGCGGACCTGATGTGGCGAGAGCGTGGACAGGTCGGTGCCGTGCACGGAGATCGAGCCCGACGTCGGGGTCTCCAGGCCGGTCAGCAGCTTGGCCAGGGTCGACTTGCCGCAGCCGGACTCGCCGACGATGCCGAGGGTCTCGCCGCGGCGCAGCTCGATGTTGACGCCGTCGACGGCCTTGACGGCGCCGACCTGGCGGCGCAGGACGATCCCCTGGGTCAGCGGGAAGTGCTTGACGAGGTCGTGGGTCTCGAGGACGATCTCACTCACCTTCACGGACCTCCTTCCAGAAGTGGCAGGCGCTGGTGTGCTGGGCCGCGACGACGTAGTCCGGCGGCGGCGGGTCCTGACGGCACACGTCCCGGGCGTAGCGGCAGCGGGGGTTGAACGGGCAGCCCGGCGGGATGTCGGTGAGCACGGGCGGGAGCCCGCCGATCACCGCGAGGTCCTGTCCCTTGCGGTCCAGTCGGGGGATCGACTCCAGCAGCCCCTTGGTGTACGGGTGCGAGGGACGCGCGTAGATGTCGTAGACGGGCGCGTGCTCGATGATCCGGCCGGCGTACATGACCGCGATCTGGTCGGCCACGTCGGCCACCACGCCCATGTCGTGGGTGATCAGGACCAGCGCCATGTTGCGCTCCTCGCGGATCTCCGCGAGCAGCTTCATGATCTGTGCCTGGACGGTGACGTCGAGCGCGGTGGTCGGCTCGTCGGCGATCAGCACCTCCGGGTCGAGCGCCAGCGCCATCGCGATCATCACGCGCTGCCGCATGCCGCCGGAGAACTGGTGGGGGAAGTCCGAGACGCGCTGCTTGGCCGCCGGGATCCTGACCAGGTCGAGCATCTCCACGGCCCGGGCCTTGGCGTCCTTGCGGGACATGCCCCGGTGCTTGCGGAAGAGCTCGGCGAGCTGGTAGCCGACGGTGAAGACCGGGTTGAGCGCGGAGAGGGCGTCCTGGAAGATCATCGAGATCTTCTGGGCCCGGTACTCGCGGCGCTCCGACTCCGGCAGGGTGAGCAGGTCGGTGCCCCGGTAGAGCACCTGCCCGCCGGTGATCGCGGCCGGCGGGGTCTCGAGGATCCCCATCACCGCCTGGGCGGTGACGCTCTTGCCGGAGCCGGACTCGCCCAGGATGGCCAGGGTCTCCCCGGCGTCCACCCGGAAGCTGACGCCGTTGACCACGTGCGCGACGCCCATCCGGGTGCGGAACTCGACGTGCAGGTCCTTGACCTCGAGCGGAGGGGCCTCGCGGCCGGACCTCGGGGTGGGAGCCACCGAGCCTTCCTGGCTCAGCACCTCGGTTGTGGGTTCAGACATCGGCCCTCACTGGAGCTTCGGGTCGAGGGCGTCGCGCAGAGCGTCGCCCGCGAGGATGAACGAAAGGACGGTGCCCACCAGGAGACCCACCGGGAAGAGCAGGAGCCAGGGGTCGGTGTCGAAGTAGACCTGGTGCATGTTGATCATCACTCCCCACGAGGCGGCGGGAGGCTGGAGCCCCACGCCGAGGAAGGTGAGCGTGGCCTCGGCGGCGACGAAGCTGCCGAGCATGATCGTGGCGTAGACCAGCACCGGGGCGATGGTGTTGGGCAGGATGTGCCGGAACATGATCCGGGAGTTCGTCGCCCCCAGGGCCCGCGCCGCCTGCACGTAGTCGAGGTTCCTCGCCTCGATCACGCTGCCCCGCATGATCCGGGCGATCGTGGTCCACCCCAGCACGATGAGGGCCAGCGCCACGGTCCAGATGTTGCGCGAGCTCACCATGGCCAGGATCACCAGGGCCCCGAGCAGGAACGGCAGCGACAAGAAGATGTCGGTGACCCGCGACATGATCGCGTCCAGCCATCCGCCGAAGAAGCCCGAGAGCAGGCCGATCACGCCGCCGAGCAGGACCACCGCCGCGGTCGCGAGCACCGCGATGGCCAGCGACGGACGCGCCCCGTAGATCGCGTGGGCGTAGTAGTCGCAGCCCAGCAGGTTGTAGCCGAACGGGTGGCCCGAGGTCGGAGGCTGCCGGGAGAGGCTGATCGAGCAGTTGAACGGGTCCTGGCTGGTCCAGAGCTTGGGGAAGACCGCCATCGAGGTCACCACGAGCAGGTAGACCACCGAGAGCATGAAGATCGGGCTTCGGACCAGGCGCTTGCGGGCGTCGCCCCACAAGCTGGTGGGCTTGCCGGTGCTGGCGGCCTCGACCACTCCCTCGGCGCCGTCGCCGGCGGTGGGGGACGTGGTGCCGGTGGCACCGGTGGCCATGGACGACGGGTCAGTCATAACGGATCCTCGGATCGAGAACGGCGTACAGGATGTCCACCAGGAGGTTGACCACCAGGAAGACGAGCACCAGCGCGGTCACGATGCCCACGACGACCGACGGCTGCTGCTGCTGGATGGCGCGGAAGATCTCGCGCCCGATCCCGGGCACCCCGAAGATGCCCTCGGTCACCACCGCGCCGCCCATCAGGCCGCCGAAGTCGATGCCGATGTAGGTGATCACCGGGATCAGGGAGTTGCGCAGGGTGTGGACGCCGATGACGCGGCTCTCCGACAGACCCTTGGCCCGGGCGGTGCGCACGTAGTCGGCGCGGACGTTCTCCAGGATGCTGGTCCGGGTCAGGCGGGCCGTGGTGGCGAGCGAGATCGAGCCGAGCACGAGGCCCGGGATGATCAGGCTGGCCCACGGGTAGTCCGGTTTGAAGACCGGACTCATCACGCCGTAGGCGAACCAGTCCGGCCAGTCGCCGCTCTCGCGGAACCAGTTGCCGACGTTGACCAGGAACACGTCGCGGACCAGGAAGCCCAGGACGAAGACCGGCACGGAGATGACCAGCACGGTGCTGATCTTCACCAGGTAGTCGATGAAGTTCCCGGAGCGCAGACCGGCCAGCACACCGGCGGTGATGCCGACGACGATCTGGAAGAGGATCGCGATGATCACGATCTTCACGGTGTAGGAGAGACCGTCGGCGATGATGTCGGTGACCGGGCGCCGGGTGAAGTTCATGCCCAGGTCGAAGTGGAGGAAGATGCCGCTGAGGCGGTCGAGGTAGAGCCCGAAGCACGGGTCGCCGACCCGGGTCAGGCACTCGTCGCCGAGTCCGAGGGACTCCGACATCGCCTCGAGCTGGGCCTCACTCGGCCGTCGGTCGCCGAAGATGGCGCGGGCCGGGTTGCCGGTGAGCTGGATGCCCAGCGAGGTCAGGTAGTGCAGAAGAAAGATGGCGCCCAGGACAGTAGGGATGAACTGGAGCAGGCGCCGTACGACGTAGCGTCCCACGCGGGGGTCCTCCTGAGGAGGCCGACCACGAGACGGCGGCGACCTCCCGTGAGGGAAGCCGCCGCCGCCATCGGGGCCGGCGTGATGGTACGGACTTGCTAGTTCATCGAGATCTGGCCGTAGTCCACGTCCGTGATCGGGTTGTGAACCATCTCAGCCACGTTCTCGCTCCAGACGACCGTCGTCAAGCCCCACCACATCGGGATGACGGGCATGTCCTCGACGAGGAGGTCCTCGGCCTGCTGGTAGAACGGGATGGCGTCCTCCAGCGAGTCGGCGCTGTCACCGTCGGCGATGAGCTGGTCGAACTCCTCGTTGGCGTAGCCGGAGTTGTTGCTCGGAGCACCGGTCGTGTAGAGCGGAGCCAGGTAGGTCTCCATCACCGGGTAGTCCGGGCCCCAGCCGAGGCGGTACGGGCCGGTGAACTCCTGGTTGTCGGCGATGGCGAGGTACTGACCGAAGTCGGTCACGTCGACCTTGAGCTTGTAGTCGATGCCGAACGCGCTCTTCCAGCCGTCACCGATGGCCTGCAGCCACTCCTCGTGACCCGCGCCACCGTTGGCCCACAGCTCCACCGGGCCGTCGATGCCCTCGGACTCCTCGTAGAGCGCCTTGGCGGCGTCCACGTCGTACTCGCAGTACTCGCAGATGCCCTCGCGGGCGCCGTCGAAGTTCGGAGCCACGAAGCCGGTCGCCGGGGAGAGCGAGCCGTCGAAGATGGCGTCGATGATCGCCTGGCGGTCGATCGCCATGGAGAGCGCCTGGCGCACCTTCGGGTCCTGGAACCGCTTGTCGTAGTTCGGCAGGCCGAGGTAGGTGAAGCTGGAGCTGGGCTCCTTGAGCAGCCGGTCGCCGAGGTTCTGCTCGAGCTCGGCGATCTTGTTCGGCGGCACGGTGTACATCACGTCGAGCTCGCCACCCTCGAAGGCGGCGTAGGCGGCGTCGACCGAGTCGAAGATGCGGTAGGTGAGGGTGTCGGGCTTGCCCTTGTCCTCACCCGCGTAGTCCTCGTTGCGGGTCAGCTTGATCTGGACGTTGTTCTCCCACTCGCCGTCGATCTTGTAGGGACCGTTGCCGATGGGCTGCTTGTTGCAGGCGTCCCAGTCGTCGACGCACTCCTGGGCCATCGGGAAGAACCCGGAGTAGCCCAGGACCGACTCGAAGCCCGAGAAGGGCTCGGTCAGCTCGATGGTGAAGGTGAGGTCGTCGACCTTCTTGAGGCCGGAGAAGGTCGCGTCCTTGGGAGCGTTCTTCTTCTGCAGCTCGTCGAAGCCGGCGATGCGGCTCATGAAGTAGGAGTTGTTCTGCGTGTTGTTGATGTTCGCGGCGTAGTTCCACGAGCGCAGGAACGAGTCGGCGTCGACGGGCTCACCGTTGGTGAAGGTGTAGCCGTCCTTCAGCGTGACCGTCCAGGTCTTGTTGTCGTCGCTCTCGATGGACTCCGCGACGTCCAGCTGGGGAGCACCCTCCTGGTCGTACTTGACCAGGCCGCGGTACATCTGGCGCACCACGAGGATCGAGGGCTCGTCGTCCGCGGCGCTGGGCACCAGGAACGCGGGCTCGGAGCTGTAGATCCGCAGGTCGCCGCCGGCCGAGCCGGCGTCCGAGCTGCTGTCCGAGCTGTCGTCGGAGTCCGATCCGCCGCAGGCGGCGGTGAGCATGCCGAGTGCCGCGACGGTCGCCGCGAGCCTCACCCTTGCTGTCCTTCGCATAAAAGTCCTCCATCTAGAACGCCGTCCCCGGCGCACGGTCAGGACGATTTCGTCCCGCGCGGTCACCATGTCACCGATCCGCCGAAAGGACGAGAGGGTGTTATCGACTTGTGACTGCACCGATGCCGGAGCGACTCGTTGACGGGTGGTTGACAGTCGTTGACCGGTCGTCGACCCGCTGCGCCGGGGAGGCCGCGTCCTACTTGGTGAAGGCGCCCGCGTCGACGGGCAGGGTGACGCCGGTGACGTAGCGGCCCTCGTCGCTGGTGAGGTAGATGAGGGCGTTGCTGACGTCGTCGGACTCGATCCAGGGCACGTCCAGCGAGTTGAGACCCACCATGCCGGGGATGGCCTTCTCCTCGGTGGGCTCGGGGTCGTCGGGCACGAACATCGAGTAGGTCCCGGGGTTCTGGATCATGATGGTGGCGACGTTGGTCGGGTGCACCGTGTTGACCCGGATGTTGTAGGGCGCGAGCTCGTTGGACATCGTGCGCATCAGGCCGACGATGCCGTGCTTGGCGCTCACGTAGTGCGCCACGTGCTGGATCCCCTTGAGTCCGCCGATCGAGCTGGTGAAGACCATGGAGCCGCCCTCGCCCTGCTCGATGAGGCGGGGCACCGCGACCTTCGCGGTGTGGAAGACACCGGTGAGGTTGACGTCGATCATGTCGCGCCACATCTCCGAGGTCAGCTCCCACGACTTGCCGTAGGTCGCGATCCCGGCGTTGGCCAGCACGATGTCGATGCGGCCGAGCTCGTCCACGCCCTCGTCGAACGCCTTCTGGAGACCGTCGAGGTCGCGGACGTCGGCCTTGCGCGCCACGATGCGCTGACCCGTGGCCTCGACGGCCTTCACCGTCTCCTGCAGCTCGTCCTCGGTGGCGAGCGGGTAGAAGGGAGTCACCGTGTCGATCTGCTCGCAGATGTCGACCGCGATGATGTCGGCCCCCTGCTCGGCCATCCGGATCGCGTGATTGCGGCCCTGACCACGTGCGGCACCCGTGATGAATGCGACCTTGCCTGCCAGGCGTCCTGCCATGAGGAGACTCCATTCTATGCGCATGATTGGGATTAATATGATCCACGCCACAACAGTCCCCGTCAAGGTCGGAGTGCGGACGCTGAGCCGTGAGGGCATTGTGACGCAGGTCATAGATGCGTATGGTTCGCAGAGTTGACTACTTGCACCACTCTCGGAGGCCACCATGACGTCCACGACCGAGGCGAGCGGCGCGACCGCCGACGCGCCCGACATCTTGTCGCCGGAGTACCTGGCCGACCCCTACCCCTTCCAGCGGGTGCTCCGCGACCAGTACCCGGTGCTCCACCACGAAGCCACCCAGAGCTGGCTGCTGAGCCGGTTCGAGGACGTGGCCGGCGCCTTCCGGAGCCCGTCGTTCTCCAGCCGCAACTACGAGTGGCAGCTCGAGCCGCTGCACGGCCGCACCATCTTGCAGATGGAGGGCACCGAGCACTCCCGGCACCGGGCCCTGCTCAACCCGTTCTTCCGGGGCAAGGGCCTGGAGAGGTTCATGCCGGTGATCACCGAGAACGCGATGGGACTGATGGAGGAGGTGGTGCAGCGCGCCGGCAGCGAGCTGATGGACAGCGTCGCGGGCAGCGGCCGGACGGACTTCGTCGCCGACTTCTCCACCTGGTTCCCGATCAACGTGATGGTCGACATGCTCGGCCTGCCCAAGAGCGACCACGCCCGCTTCCACCGCTGGTACGAGTCGATCATGGCCAGCCTCAACAACCTCGCGGGCGACCCGGAGATCGCGGCCGCGGCGGAGGCGACCCGCCACGAGCTGCGCGACTACATGCTGCCGATCATCCAGGAGCGGCGCACCGGCGACGGCGAGGACCTGCTCTCCCGCCTCTGCCGGGCCGAGGTCGAGGGCCAGCAGATGTCGGACGAGGAGATCAAGGCGTTCGTCAGCCTGCTCCTGGTGGCCGGCGGCGAGACCACCGACAAGGCGGTGGCCAGCATGGTCCGCAACCTGATCCAGAACCCCGACCAGCTCGAGGCGGTGCGCCGGGACCGCTCCCTGGTCGACAACGCGATCGCCGAGACCCTGCGTCACTCGGGTCCGGTGCACATGATCATGCGCCAGACCGAGGAGGACGTGGAGCTGCACGGCACGACCATCCCGGCGGGCTCGACCTGCATCATGATGCTCGCCTCGGCCAACCGGGACGACCGGCAGTTCGCCGACCCCGACCGGTTCGACATCTTCCGCGAGGACCTGGACGTGGCCAAGGCGTTCAGCGGGGCGGCCAACCACGTGCAGTTCATCCTCGGCCGTCACTTCTGCGTGGGCTCGCTGCTCGCCCAGACCGAGATGCGCATCGCGCTCGAGCTGGTGCTCGACCACATGGAGAACCTGCGGTTCGCCGAGGGGTTCGAGCCGCGGGAGGTGGGCCTCTACTCCCGCGGCATCCCCGAGCTGCTCCTCGAGTTCGACCCCGTCACCCGGTGAGGGGCGACGGGGCCGGCGGGGTCAGCCGCGGCCGTCGACCGGCTCCACGTCGAGGCCGGAGCCCTGCGCCGCCTTGCCGATCGAGCTCTTGATCAGCGACTCCAGGTCGAGTCCGGTGGAGGTCTTGAGCATGTTGAGGGTCTGCACCACGTTGTCGTTGACCTGACGGGGCAGGGCACCGGCACCGTCGGTGGAGATCACGGTCAGCTGGTCGATGTTGGACATCGGGGCGGCGACCTCGCGGGCGATCGCCGGGAGCACCTCGATCAGCATCTGCAGCACCGCCGCGTCGTTGTAGTGCGCGAACGCCTCGGCCCGCTTGTCCATCGCCTCGGCCTCGGCCTGCCCGACGGCCAGGGTGGCGGCCGCGGTGGCCTCGCCCTCGGCGCGGGTGGCGTCGGCCTCGGCGACGCGGCGGGCCTTCTCGGCCTCACCGCGCCGGGCGCCCTCGATCGCCTCGGCCTCGGCCAGCGCCGTACGACGGGACTTCTCGGCCTCGCCGTTGAGCCGGGCCTTCTCGGCCTCGGCCTGGGCGGCGGCGATGGTGGCGGCCTTGCGCGCCTCGGCCGCGGCGATCTCGGCGTTGCGCTGCGCCTCGGCCTCCTGCTCCACCTTGTAGCGGGCGGCGTCGGCGGGCTTGCGCACCTCGGTCTCCAGGTTGCGCTCGGTCAGCGCCGCCTGCCGGACGGCGACCTTCTCCTGCTCGAGCAGGATGGCCTGGTCGCGGTCGGCCTGGGCCAGCGGGCCGGAGGCGGCCGCGGTGGCCGCGGCGGCGTCGGTCTCGGCCTTGATCTCGGCCTGCTTGAGGGCCAGGGTCCGGGTGGAGACCGCGATCTCCTGCTCGGCGGCGATCCGCGCCTGCTCGGCCGCCTGACGGGCGTTGGCCTCCGCGATCGAGGCCGCCTGCTGGATCCTCGCCGCCTCGGGACGCCCGAGGTCGGCGAGGTAGGTGCCGTCGTCGGTGACGTCCTGGATCTGGAAGGTGTCGAGGATCAGCCCCTGGCCGGTGAGCGAGTTCTCCGACTCGTCGGCCACCCGCTGGGCGAAGGCGGCCCGGTCGCGGATGATCTGCTCGACGGTGAGACCGCCGACGATGGAGCGGAGCGCACCCGCCAGCACCTCCTGGGTGAACGCCTCCACCTCCTGCTGCTGGCTGAGGAACCGCTGCGCCGCGAGCCGGATCTGGTCGGCGTTGCCGCCCACCTTGACGATCGCCACGCCCTCGACGTTGAGCTTGATGCCCTGGCCGGAGACCGCGCCGCGGATCTGCACCGAGATGCGCCGCGAGGAGAGGTCGAGGGTGCCGAGCCGCTGGACGAAGGGGATGACGAAGACGCCGCCGCCCAGGATCACCTTCTGGCCCGACAGGTCGGTGCTGAGCGCGCCCGTCTCCGGGTTGAGCACCGCCTTGCCCTTGCGGCCGGTGACGATGAACGCCTGGTTGGGCCCGGCCACCTTGTAGCGGCTGGTGACCAGCAGCACCAGGAGTACCACCAGGAGGACGAGCCCCGCGATGGCGACGACGGGGGTGGACGGTTCCATGGTGTTCTCCTCGGGAGTGCGGGTGGCGTGCGGGTGGAGTGCGGTCAGGGAAGCTCGGGCCACACCGGCGCGACGGTGACCGCGGTGGGCGACAGGACGCCGGTGA
This sequence comes from Nocardioides sp. Z50_6, assembly GCF_058215755.1. Lineage (NCBI taxonomy): Bacteria > Bacillati > Actinomycetota > Actinomycetes > Propionibacteriales > Nocardioidaceae > Nocardioides > Nocardioides sp. Z50_6. The sequence continues at coordinate 136,360 of NZ_JBZAJB010000002.1, forward strand.
CGTGGACCGGGGTGCCGGGCTCGATCGGCTGCTCGGCGCGGGCGTTGAGACGGAGCACGTGGCCGCCGACCAGGATGTCGACGACACCGAAGCCGTCGCCCGGCACCGACGTGACGACCCGCCCGTCCCGGCCGATCGTGTCGTCGATCGAGGGGGTGGCGTCGCTGCTGCCCTCGCCCAGCAGCCGGGTGAGCCACCAGGCGAACCAGCCGAACGCGACCCCGGTGACCACGCCGACGGGCAGCGCCAGCACGGTGCCGAGCGCGGGCTGGACGGCGGCGGCGCCGAACCCGAAGGCCGAGACGAAGGCGCCGATCACCGCGCTGGAGAAGGCGTCGCCGGCGAGTGCGTCGAGGGCGCCGTCGAAGAGGTCGCCCACGACCAGCGAGACCGCGAGGAGGGCCAGGCCCACGACTCCGATCACCAAGAAGGTCGTCACTGCGCGTCTCCCCCGCCCGCCGCCCCCTGCGGCGCGCCTAGCATGTCACGGACGCCCCGCGACGCCGTCGGCGGGCGAGGAGCGTGAGGCACGAAAGGTGCGCGATGACGCAGGGCACGACGCGGAGCACGGACTGGCAGCCCGACCTGCTGGGCCCGGGCTACCAGCAGCTCAGGTTCGACCTCGGCGACGACCCGGACGGCCAAGGGCCGATCGAGGCGGTGCTGGTGCGCCGCACCGTCCGCGAGGACGAGCGGGTCGGCGGCGCCGTCCTCTACGTGCACGGCTTCTCCGACTACTTCTTCCAGACCGAGCTGGCCGACTTCGCCGCCGCCCGCGGTCTGGCCTTCTACGGGCTGGACCTGCGCAAGTCCGGCCGGGCCCGCAAGCCGGACCAGACCCCGCACTTCGTCAGCGACCTCGCCCTCTACGACCGCGAGCTCGAGCTCGCCCTCGAGCGGATCCGGGCCGAGACCGGGTCGGCGCCGGTGGTGGTGGTGGCCCACTCCACCGGAGGGCTGATCACGCCGCTGTGGCTGGACCGCCGCCGCCGCGCGGGTCGGGTCCACCCGGTCGCCGGCCTGGTGCTCAACAGCCCCTGGTTCGACCTGCAGGGCGGGGCCACGCCGCAGGCCAACGCGGTGCTGCGCGGCCCGGTGACCATGGCGCTGCGGGGGCTCGCCAGGGCGCAGCCGATGCGCGAGCTCAAGCTGGGGGTCACCTCGGCCTACGGCGCCTCGCTGCACGTCTCCGGGGGCGGCCAGGGCGAGTGGGACTACGACGTGGCGCTCAAGCCCATCCTCGGCGACGCGGTGACCCTCGGCTGGGTGGCGGCGGTGCGCCGCGGTCACGCCCGGCTGCACCGCGGTCTCGACGTCGGCGTCCCGGCCCTGGTGCTCCGCTCGGACAAGTCGAAGTTCGCCCGCCGGTGGAGCCCCGAGTGCGACCGGGCCGACCTGGTGCTCGACGTGCAGCAGATCGCCAAGTGGGCGGGCTGCCTGGGCAACGAGACGACGATCGTGCCCATCCCCGACGCCCGCCACGACGTCTTCCTCTCCCTCGCCGAGCCGCGGCAGCGGGCCTACGACGTGGTGGACCGCTGGCTGGCGAGCCACGGGCTCGGTCGCCCTTGAAGCCCCCTTTGCCTCCCCTTAGCGGGGCACTACTTCGCGCTTAGCGAGCGGCGGGCGAGGCTGGCGGCCAGACGACCTCGCACGGACTCGGGAGCTGACATGAGGAATGCAGTGCTGGCGGTCGCAGTCATCGTGCTGATCGCCGCCGTCGCCCTCGGCGCCTGGCTGATCTGGGGGGGCGACGACAGCTCGACGACCACCGGCGAGTGCGACGGGCACGCCTACGAGCTCACCCTCGAGGAGGAGGACCAGGGGCTCGAGATCACCTTCGAGCTCCAGACCGACTCCCCCAACGAGACCTGGGACGTCGTCATCGAGCAGGACGGGCAGCCCCTGCTCGAGGGGGAGCGTGCCACCGACGGCGGCGCGGAGCTCGAGATCGACGCGCTCGCCCGCGACGACCAGCCCAAGGACTTCGTCGTCACGGCCACCCCCTCGGAAGGCGAGCCCTGCGTCGCCTCGATCAACGGATGACCAGGAGCACCGACGATGATCCTCACCCGACGCCTCGCCCCCTTCGCGGCCACCGCCCTGCTGGCCCTGCCGCTCACCGCGGTCCTCGGAGCCGTGGCACCCGCCCAGGCCGACGTCGAGCGCCGGGGTGCCTGCGGAGACGGCAGCTACGACTTCTCCGTCGACTGGGAGGGCCGCGGCTACGACGTCACCGTCGAGCTCGACCGGGTCGGTGCGGGCACCCGGTGGCGGGTGGCGCTGCGGCACAACGGCAGGCGGGTGACCCAGGTCAGCCTCGTCGCGGACCGGGAGGGCGAGATCGACCTGGAGCGCTACCTGCGCGGCCGCCGCGGCCAGGACACGTTCAGGTTCACCGCCAAGCGGGCCGACGGCTCCCAGTCGTGCCGGGCCCGGGTGCGCACGCCCTGACCCCGGACGGCACCCGCACCGAGCCGGTGCACCGGCACCGGTAGTCAATTCCCGTGTTCGGGCTCGGGGGCGCCGCCGGCTGCGGCATCCTCGTGCGGTGGACCCGAGACGACAACGACCCGTCCACGTCATGCACCCCGGACCCGCGGGTCCCCCCGCTCGCAGCGTCCGCCGGCGGCCGGGCGCCCGGCTGCGCCGCACCGGTGCGCTCGCCTCGGTGGCGACCCTGGCCGCACTGCTCTGCGCCGCGCTCCCGGCCGGCGGCGCCACGACCCCCGCCGACCCGCGGGCCCTCACCGACCTCGAGCTCACCGGCACGCCGGGCGCCGTCACCCTGAGCGGCTCGGTGCCGTCGGTGCCCACGCCCCCCGACGCGGCAGCGCCGTACCCCGTCTCCGACCCGGCCGGCCACTCCCCGCTGACCGCCCCCGCCGGCCTGGTGCAGGCCGCGTCGGTCTCCGACCCCGCGCTGACGGCCCAGACCTACTCCCTCGCCGTCGGTGGCCACCTCACCCCCGCGACCGGCTACCGGGCCGCTGACCGGGACGCCTCGGGCGTGGCCAACCTCGCCCAGGTCTCCCGGGTCCTGGACGGTCACCACCCCCAGCTCCCGGGCGAGCCGGCCGGGCTGGGCGACGACGACGAGCGGGCCGCGGCGGTCCAGGCGGCCATCTGGTGGTTCACCGACGGCTTCGTCCTCGACCGCACCCCCGAGATGGCGCCCCTGCGGGCGGCGACCGCCTCGATCGTCGAAGCCGCCCAGACCCCCGACCCGAGCGAGGACACCTCAGGCGGCCCGGCACCCGAGCCGGGTGCGCCCGACCTGACGCTCGACCCCACCCACGACCTGGTCGCCCCCGGGAGCCCGGCGGGTCCCTTCACCGCGGAGTCGGGCAGCCCCGCGGTGACCCTGACCGCGCCGCCCGGCCACACGCTCTACGCCGACGAGGCCGCGACGCTGGCCCTGGCCAGCCCGCACACCGCCGAGCCCGGCACACCCGTCTGGCTGGCCCGGGACGCCGGTGGCCCGGGCGAGGCGGTGCTCGGCGCACGCACCCAGGTGAGCGTCGAGGCCGGCGCGGTCTACCTGCCCGTCGCGGGGACTCACGACGGGCAGGCCGGCGCGGCCGCCCCGCTGGTCCTCGCGCAGGCGGCCGACCTCGACGCCACCGCGGCCGCGACCGCCGGCTTCCACCCGGTCGCGGACCTGACCGTGCACCAGGCCTTCGCGGGCGACGCCGTCGGGACCCAGCCCGAGAGCCGGCTCGCCGTCGACTGCGGCGACGACCCGACCACGACGTTCGACGTCCCGGCGGGCGCGACCACCACCCAGACCTTCACCCGTCCCGCGGCCCGCGTCGGCGCGACCTGCGTGGTCACCTCCACCGCCGGCGAGACCGGCACGGGCGCCGTGCAGGTCTCCACCGACGCGCCGCGGAGCGTGGTGGTCGCGGCGGCCGGCTCGTCGGTGACCGTGACCGACACGGTCACGACCGGGCCGCTGCCCACGCCGGCTCCGACCACGGAACCCACCCCTGAGCCCACGCTTGGGCCCACACCTGAGCCCACACCGGAGTCCACGCCCGGCGAGGTCCCCGGGGCCACCCCGGAGGCGACGGACGACCCCGAGATCGGCGTACGGCTGAACGCGAAGCGCCGAGGGGAGCGGGTCCGCCTCTCCTGGGTGGTGCGCAACACCGGCGACGTCCCGCTCTCCTCGGTGCGGGTCCGCGCCGGGCAGCGCCACCCCTCGCTGGACGGGGGCTGGCGCCGGCACCCCGGGGTCCTGGGGGCCGGCCGGCGGGTCGGCGCCTCCGCGCTGCTCACCCCCACCCCCGCGGACCGGGCGCGCGGCCACGTCGAGGTCCGGGCCCGGGTCGTGGCCCGGGCGCCGGACGGGTCGCGGGTGGAGTCCCGGACCGTGCTGCGGGTCGCCGTCCCCGACCTCGGCCCCCGGGAGCAGGCCGCCCCTGGCCCCACCCCGTCGCCGGCGCCCCCGGAGGCGACCCCCGGCGAGCGCCCGACCCCGGCCGCGGGACCGCGCGAGCCGCAGGAGGACGGCACACCCCTGAGCCTCGGGCTCGCCCTGGCCATGATGGCCGTGCTCGGCGGCGGTGCCGTGGCGCTGCGGAACTGACCGACCGCGCACAGCGGTGTCGCCGGGTGGGCTCAGGCCTGCGGCGCGTCGAGCCGGACGCCGACCCCGCGCACCGTGTGCAGGTAGCGCGGGTGGTCCGCGCTCTCCCCGAGCTTGCGCCGGAGCCAGGAGATGTGGACGTCGACGGTCTTCTCCGAGCCGCCCCACGCCTGGTGCCACACGTCGTGCAGGAGGCTCACCTTGCTCACCACCTCGCCCGCGTGCTCGGCCAGGTGCTTGAGCAGGTCGAACTCGCGCGGCGTGAGGTCGACGACCTGCCCGTCGAGGCTGGCCCGGCGCCCGGGGACGTCGATGTCCAGCCCGCCCACGTGCAGCAGCCGGACCGGGTCCGGCGCGCTGTCGCGGGCCCGGCGCAGCACCGCCCGGATCCTGGCGCCGAGCTCGCCGACGGAGCAGGGCCGGACCACGTAGTCGTCGGCGCCGGCGTCGAGGCAGGCCACCACCGAGGCCTCGTCGTCGCGGTCGGAGGCGACGATCACCGGGACGTCGCTGACGGCCCGCAGCATCGTCAGCACCTGGTGGCCGTCGACCTCGGCCAGGTCGAGCTCGAGGACGACCACGTCGGGGGGGTGCGCCACGGCCAGACCCAGGCCGGCCATGCCCGAGGTGGTCGAGGAGACGGCGTGGCCGAGCTCTCCGAGCGAACGCACCAGCTGCGGGCGGATCCGGTCGTCGTCCTCGATGATGAGCACCTGCACCACCTCACGACGGTAGCAGCGCCGCCGGCCCTGGCACCCCGCCACAGACGCGCGGAAGGCGAGGCACCGCTCAGTCGGCCGCGCGCTCCGAGGGCGGTACGTGCCGCTCCTGGGCCTCGTGGCCCGGCGTCAGGTGGGAGACGTCGGAGAGCCGCAGCGGGGTGAACGCCCCGCCGCTGCTGACCGAGACCGGCTCGGTGACCAGGCACAGGTGGTCGCCGCCCTCGTCGAGCAGGCTCGTGCGCCGGACCACCAGGCGGTGCGGGCAGTCGAGCAGCACCGGCACCGAGCCGGGGCCCGGCTCGGTGCGCAGGCCCGCGAACTTGTCCTCCCGGTCGCCGGTGCGCGTCCCGAAGAGCTCGGCCAGCGCCAGGTCGGCGTCGGTGAGGAAGTGCAGCGCCAGGTGGCTGGAGCGCTGGGCGACCCGGGCGGTGTGGTTGGCCTTGGAGAGCCACACGCAGTAGCGCTCGGGCCCGATGCTGGACTGGGTGTGGAAGCCGACCAGGCAGCCGCCCCGCTCGGGCACCCCGTCGGTCTCGTAGCCGGTGGTCACCACGATGAGCGGGGTGTCGAGCGACGACACGATCGCGGAGAAGTCGTCCTGGTCAGCCACGGCTGCCCCCGGCCGCGGCGAGGGCCAGCTCGGTGAAGCGCGCGACGGTCAGCGGCGCCTCGGGCGGCGGCTCCGTGCCGAGCCGGACGGCCACCACCTTGCGGGAGGGCGAGACGTGCAGGATCTGCTGGCCCAGTCCGATCGCCCAGTAGGCGTCGTCGTCGGCGGCGGGCGCCATCGGGCCCTGCGGCACCTCGGCGGTGTCGGCCGGCAGCGGCGGCAGCAGCGGCCCGGGCTCGTTGATCCAGAAGAGCAGCCCGTAGCCGGCGTTGAGCTCGGAGCTGGGCCGCTGGGTGGCCTCGCGCAGGAAGCTCCTGGAGACGATCCGGCACCCGCGGTACTTTCCGCCGTCGGCCAGCATCACCCCGAGCCGCGCCAGGTCGGAGCAGGTGGTGAGCAGCCCGGCGAAGACCATCATGTTCCCCGAGGGGTCGCGCAGCAGCGTGCTGTCGCGCATCTTCAGCGGCCCCAGCAGCGTCTGGTGGGCGAACCGGTCCACGGGTCGCCCGGTGGCCTTGCGCAGCACCTCCTCGAGCACCTGGATCGCGGAGTTGTTGTAGAACCAGGTCGTCCCCGGCGGGTGCTGCTGGGAGAGCCGGATCGAGAAGCGCGTCTTGTTCCGCGCGGCGATCATCTTCTGGTAGTCGGTCTCGAAGGCCCACTCGCGGCCCGAGGTGTTGGACAGCAGGTGACGGACGGTGATCGTCCGCGACGGCGTACGCCGCCACTGCGGGACGTACTTCGAGACCCGGTCGTCGAGCCGCAGCATCCCCCGGTCCTGGGCGATGCCGACCAGGAGCGCGGTCACCGACTTGGTGATCGACCAGGCCGGCGTGGTGGCCTCCTCGGGCGCGAGGTCGCGGGAGAGGACCGTGCGGCCGCGGCGCACCACGGTGACGCAGTGCGAGCCCGCCGCCCGGGCCTCCGCGACGAGCGTGCGCCCCGCGCCGCCGGCACCTTCCGCGCCGCCGGCGGGGCCGGCGGGGCTGTGGGGGGCGGGCCCGTCCGCGACGGGCACCGCGGAGGCGGACGCCGTGGCGCACAGGACGACGACGGCGACCAGCCCGGCCACCGCCCGGGCCGGAGTCGTGCGCGATCTCATGAGCGCACATTACGCGGCGGGGCCACGGGCCGGGAGGTCCTGGACACGGCTTGTGTCGACGTCTTCGACCGAACCCACCACGAGGTGACGGTTCGTCCTGCACCCTGGAGGGGTGAGCGACGAACGACTCGAGACCCTCGCCCTCAACCTGGCCTGCGTGGTGGCGGCCGGCTTCACCGCCTTCGTGCTGGGACTGTGGGCCGAGACCGGCGAGACCACCCCCGGGGCGGTCGCCGGGATGCTCCTGGTGTGGGCGGTCCTGGGCGTCGGCTGGCTGATGGCGCCCACCCGCCGGGGCCTCTCCTGACCCACCCCCGGCAGGCCGGTCGCAGGTCAGTCGCCCACCGCGTCCCGGCCGCGCCTGACCAGCTCGGGGTCGGGAGCCAGGACGATCTGCTCGTCCTTGCCCTCGTAGTCGAAGAGGCTCAGGAAGAGCCGCATCGCGGCGATCCGCCCTCGCTTCTTGTCGTTGCTCTTGATGGAGTGCCAGGGGGCCTCGTCGACGTCGGTGCGCAGGAACATCTGCTCCTTCGCCTCGGTGTAGGCCTTCCACCGGTCCAGGCTCTCCAGGTCCATCGGTGAGAGCTTCCAGCGCCGCACCGGGTCGAGCTGGCGGATCGCGAACCTGGTCCGCTGCTCCTGCTGGGTCACGGAGAACCAGAGCTTGGTGACCTGCACGCCGGACTCGTTGAGCATCCGCTCGAAGAGGGGCGCCTGCCGCATGAAGACGTCGTACTCGTCGTCGGTGCAGAACCCCATCACCCGCTCGACCCCGGCGCGGTTGTACCAGGAGCGGTCGAAGAGCACGATCTCGCCGGCGGTCGGCAGGTGGGTGACGTAGCGCTGGAAGTACCACTGGCCCTGCTCGGTGGTGGTCGGCCGGTTGAGCGCGACCACCCGGGCGGCGCGGGGGTTGAGGTGCTCGGTGAACCGCTTGATGGTGCCGCCCTTGCCCGCCGCGTCGCGGCCCTCGAAGACGACCACGAGCCGGCGCCCGGTGTCCTGCACCCAGTACTGGAGCTTGAGCAGCTCGATCTGGAGCAGGTACTTCTCGACCTCGTAGTCCTCCCGGGTCATCAGCTCGTCGTAGGGGTAGTTCTCCCGCCAGGTGTCGACCGCCTCCCCGTCGGGCCCGATCAGCATCGGGTCCTCGCCCTGGTCGTCGCGGACGGTGTAGCCGCCCTCGCGGAGGCTGTCGATGTAGTGGCGGAGGTCCATGTGTTGCGGCATGGACCCTGTGTACCCGGAACACCCCTACGCTGACGCGTGTGACACCCGAGCTGCCGGACCCGGCCGACCCCCGCCGCCGGTGGTCCGCGGACCGGACCATGGGGGTGGTCGGGGCGGCCGGCCTCGCCGTGGCGCTGGCCGGCCTGGGCCTCGACGAGACCACCATGGTCACGGTCGGATTCCTCGTCTTCGTGCTCGCCGGCTGGTGGTTCCTCGCCTTCTGACCCGCGCGTCAGAAGAGCCCTGCAACCGCGCAGGGCCTTTCTGCGTCCTCTACGCAAGAATGAGGAGGGGAGCGTGGACGGCACCATGACGGCATCGGGGGGCTCGGTGGGCCTGAGCACAGATGAGCGGGGGTCGACGCGGGACGTCGACTTCTCGGCCTACATGCGGGCACGTCAGCCCTCCCTGCTGCGCACCGCCTACCTCCTGACCAGCGACCTGGCCAGCGCCGAGGACCTGGTGCAGAGCGCCTTCGCCAAGCTCTACCTCTTCTGGGACAAGGTGCGCGACCGGGAGTCCCTGGACGGCTACGTGCGGCGGATCGTGGTCAACGAGCACAACTCCCTGTGGCGCCGGGCGTGGAAGCGGCTCGAGCGCAGCTCCGACGTGGTGCCGGAGACGGCGGTGCTCGACGAGTACGACGACCAGCGGGGCACCGCCCTGTGGCACTTCGTGGAGTCGCTGCCGCCGAGGCAGCGCGCGGTGATCGTGCTGCGCTACTACGAGGACCTCTCGGAGGCGGAGATCGCCGCCACGCTCGGGATCAGTGCCGGGACCGTGAAGTCCCAGGCGAGTCGGGCGCTGGCCACCCTGCGAGAACGGGCCGCGGAGCATCCGACGACCCTCGGAGAGCAGGAGGAGGGACGATGAGGGACTTCGAGCAGGAGCTCCGGGCCGCCCTGAGCCGCCGGGCCGAGGGCGGGGTCGCCGGCTCCTCCCTCGACCTCGCGGGCGTCAGGCTCCGGGCCCGCCGGATCGAGCGGCGCCGGCGCGGGGTCGGCGCGGCGGCGGCCGCCGCGGTGGCCGCGGTCGCCATCCCGGGGGCGGTCGCGCTGGGCCCGGCCCTCGACCGCACCTCCGAGGCGCCGACGGGCTCGCCGGCCACCTGGTCCCCCGCGCCGACGCCGGAGCACGCCCTGCCCGGCGACGGCTCCCTGGACTTCCGCGACCTGCCCCTGGGGCCGGACCCGGCGATCGGCTACCTCGACCTCAGCGACCGGGCCCCGGTCGTGGTGGAGCCGGGCGGCAACGAGACCGTGCTCGAGCTGGAGCACACCCCGGTGCGCTACACCGACCTCGAGGACGGGCGCTACGTCGTCCTGACCCGCGACGACGAGGGCGAGCGGTACGTCGAGATCACCGACTCGGCCGGCACCACCCGGCAGGTGCACCGGAACACCGGCGGCTTCGCCGTCGACGAGGCGCACTCCCAGGTCGCCTGGGGCAACGCCGAGGGGGAGGTGCAGGTGATCGCGGCCGGGGTCGAGGAGCCGCGGGTGCTCGGCGAGCTGCCGTTCGCCGCCGTCCTCACCGTGACCGACCTCAACGGCACCGACTGCTTCGCGGCCGGGTCGATGGACTTCGGCTGCGTCGCCTGGGTCGAGGCCACCGACGCAGCCGGCGGCTTCGCCGGGGCCTTCACCATGAGCATGGACGAGGCGGCCCCGGTGGAGGGCACCACCGCCGACTTCCAGCGGCACGCCGACTCGATCACCGTCGGGGACCGCGAGGACCCCGGCAGCCTCGACTACGCCGCCGGCACCGTGGGCCCCGGCGAGGACGGGCGGCTCTGCTCAGAGGTCCGCGGCGACGGCCCCGACGAGTCGCTCAGCCGCTCGCAGCTGACCACCTGCGAGCACACCTTCGACTCCTTCTCCGCCGACGGCCGCACCCTGCTCGCCTGGGAGTCCGAGGGTGACGGCGCGGGCCACCACACGATGGCCCTCTACGACCTGCCCACCCGGACGCTGCTGTGGGAGCGGAGCGCGACCACCGACCGGATGGGCCTGCTCCCCCACGCCGAGTGGGAGGACGAGGAGCACCTGCTCGCCCCGGTCTTCCAGGTCGGGGGCTGGCAGCTGGTCCGGTTCTCCCGCGACGGGGCGCTGGAGCGCGTCACCGGGCAGGTGATGGGCGAGGAGCAGGAGCCTCCGTTCCTGCCCGAGTCCCAGCACTCCGCCCGGTGACCGGCGAGGCTCAGTCCAGGGGCAGCAGCACCGCGCCGGCGTGGGCCGGGAGCTCCACCCCGCCGGGGACGGCGCTCGCTCCCGCGGGGGTCGCCCAGCGGACCACGTGGTCGCCCCCGAGGTCGACGGTGACGGGCTCGTCGGAGAAGTTGACCGCCACCGCCACCTCGCCCCGCGACATCACGAACCACCGCGCGTCCTCGTCGTACTCGCACGAGGTGCGGCGCAGGTCGGGGTCGGTCAGGTCGGGCAGCTCGCGGCGCAGCGCCGCCAGCGACCGGTAGACCTCCAGCAGCACGGCGTGCCGTCCCGCCTCGGCCTGCGACCAGTCCAGCTTGGAGGCCAGGAAGGTCTGCGGGTCCTGAGGGTCCGGGACGGTCGAGACGTCCCAGTCCATCCGCTCGAACTCCTTGACCCGGCCCTCCGAGACGGCCCGCCCCAGCTCCGGCTCGGGGTGGGAGGTGAAGAAGGCGAACGGCGTGGAGGCCGCCCACTCCTCCCCCTGGAACAGCATCGGGGTGAACGGACCGGCGAGCGTGAGCAGGGCGGCGACGGCGAGCTGGTCGTCGTCCAGGTGGGCGGTGAGCCGGTCTCCGGCCGCCCGGTTGCCCACCTGGTCGTGGTTCTGGTTGCAGACCACCAGCCGCCAGCCGGGCATGTGCTCGACGTCGACCGGGCGGCCGTGCTCGCGGCCCCGGAACGACGACCAGGTGCCGTCGTGGAAGAACCCGCGCTCGCAGACCTTGGCCAGCGCCGAGAGCGGGGCGAAGTCGGCGTAGTAGCCGGTCGTCTCCCCCGTCAGCGCCACGTGGACGGCGTGGTGGAAGTCGTCGCTCCACTGCGCGTCCAGGCCGTAGCCGCCCCCCTCGCGCGGCGTGATCAGCCGCGGGTCGTTGAGGTCCGACTCGGCGATCAGCGTGAGCGGACGCCGCTGCCGGGCCGAGAGCCGCGCGGTCAGCACCGCCATCTCCTCCAGCAGGTGGGTGTCGGAGGAGTCGGGCAGCGCGTGCACGGCGTCGAGCCGCAGGCCGTCGACGTGGAAGTCCTCCAGCCACATCCGCACGTTGTCCAGGATCAGCGCCCGGACCTCGCCGCTGCCCTCGCCGTCGAGGTTGAGGTGCTCGCCCCAGGTGCTGCGCCCCTCGCTGGACAGGTAGGGGCCGAAGAGGGGCAGGTAGTTGCCCGACGGGCCGAGGTGGTTGTAGACGACGTCCTGGATCACACCCAGGCCCGCGGCGTGGCAGGCGTCGACGAAGCGGCGGTAGGCCGCGGGGCCGCCGTAGGCCTCGTGCACGGTGAACCAGGCCACGCCGTCGTAGCCCCAGTTGTGGGTGCCGTTGAAGCCGTTGACCGGGAGCAGCTCGACCAGGTCGACCCCGATCTCCTTGAGGTGGTCGAGCCGGCCGATCGCGGCGTCCAGGGTGCCCTCGGGGGTGAAGGTGCCGACGTGGAGCTCGTAGATCACCGAGCCGGCGAGCTGCCGGCCGGTCCAGCCGTCGTCCTGCCAGGCGTACGCCGCGGGGTCGTCGGTGCGTGCCGGGCCGTGCACCCCGTGGGGCAGCCGCCGGGCCCGGGGGTCGAAGACCAGGTGGTCGCCGCCGTCGATCCGGTAGCCGTAGTCGACCTCGCCGAGGGGCTCGGGCCCCACCGGGTGCCACCAGCCGTCGTGCTCGCCACCGGTGGACCGCTCCATCTCCACCGTGCGGCGCGACCCCTCGGGGCCGACGACGAGCTCGAGCGACTCCGCGTGCGGGGCCCAGACGTCGAAGCGACCGCGGCCGCGTGAGGTGTCGGGGACCAGCAGGGCCACCGGGTAGTCGGCGAGCAGGTGGGCCACCTCGACCAAGCCGTCGCTGTCCGGACGGACCCGGCGGTCGGTGAGGAGGTCGACGTACTGGCCGGGCGGGAGCTCCAACGCCGTCTCGCCCCAGCCGCCGGCGCGCACCAGGCCGACGGGCAGCCGGGTCGCCACGGTGATCGCGCCGGGCCCGTCGGCACCCCGGGAGAACGCCAGCACGTGGTCGGCCGCCGGCCCGTGCGCGGTGAGCGGCCGGTAGCCCTCGAACCACTCGGGGTGGTCGCGGCGGGCGGTCAGGGCCACGTGGGTCACCAGCAGCTTGGCGGCGCCGTCGTCGTCGGCGTGGGCGTGCACGTGGGGGCGCTCGCCCAGCCGGAGCTTCTCCAGCAGCCCGATCCGGCGCGAGAAGTCGACGGGACGCCTGTTGTCGGGGTCGACCAGGCTCTGCTCCCACAGCTCGCTGCCCTGGTAGACGTCGGGGACGCCGGGCACGGTGAGCCCGACCAGCTTGGCGCCCAGCGAGTTGACCCATCCGGGAGCCGACAGCGCCTCCACCAGCTCGGCGACCACCGCGTAGACCTCCGGGCGGTCGAAGACGGCGTCGACGCACCGGTGGATCGCCGCCTCGAACTCCTCGTCGGGCGCGGTCCAGGTGGTCCCCTGGGCGGCCTCGCGCATCGCCTTCTCCGCGTAGCCGTGGAGCCGCTCCCGGTAGGGCTGCACCGGCTCCTCCAGCGCGGAGGGCCAGGCGCCGACGATCGCCTGCCAGAGCAGGTTGGCGAACCCCGCGTCGGGCACCGGCACCAGCTCGAGGAGGCGGTCCAGGGCGGCCGCCCACTGCTCGGGGATCTCGGCGAGCACGGTGATCCGGGCGCGGGTGTCCTCACCGCGCTTGGTGTCGTGGGTGGAGGCCGCGGTCATCGCGTGCGGCCAGTCGGCCTGCCGCCGGGTCATCGCCTCGTGCAGGTCGCCCGGGGCGACGGCGAAGATCGCGGGGTCGGCGCCGACCTCGTTGAGGGAGGTCAGCCGGGCCCAGCGGTAGAACGCGGTGTCCTCGACGCCCTTGGCCATCACCATGCCGCTGGTCTGCTGGAACCGCAGCGCCGGGTCGGCGGCGCCGTCGGCCAGCACCGGGCCGACCACGTCGAGCACCGCGATCAGGTCGGGGCGGTGCCGGCGGGCCTCGGCGAGCGCCCGCTCGAGGTGGGCGTGCCCCTCCGGCAGGTAGGACCGGTAGACCGGGAAGCAGGCCAGGAGCTCGGCGACCGCGTCGGCCAGCTCGGCGGGCTCGGGGACGCGCTGCTCCTGCGCGGCGAGCACGTGGGCGACCTCCCGGGAGATCCGGCGCACCTCGGCCTGGAGGATCCCGTCGGCGATCGCCCGCTTGGAGTCGTGCACCATCGCGCGCCAGTCGACCCGGGCCCCGCGCAGCCGGGCCTCCAGGGCGTCCAGCGGCTCCTCGCCGGCCGGGTCGACGAAGACCCGGTCGACCAGCGCCAGCACGTCGTAGCCGGTGGTGCCGTCGGTGCGCCAGGAGGCGGGCAGCTCCTCGCCGGGGTGCAGGATCTTCTCGACCAGCACGTAGCCGTCGCCGGTCAGCTCGGCGAGGTCCTCGAGGTAGCCGGCCGGCTCCCGCAGGCCGTCGGGGTGGTCGACGCGCAGCCCCTGCACCAGCCCCTCGTCGAACCAGCGCCGGATCTCGGCGTGCGAGCGCTCGAACCACTCCGGCTCCTCGACCCGCAGCGCGGCGAGGGTGTTGACCGCGAAGAAGCGGCGGTAGTTGAGGTCGGTGTCGGCGCGGCGCCAGCTGACCAGCTCGTAGTGCTGCCGGGCGTGCACCTCGTCGGCGTCGGCCTCGTGCGGGCCCAGCGCCTGCACGCTCTCGGGAGCCAGCGGGAAGCGGTGGCCGTGGTAGTGCAGCTCGCCGGCCAGCACGCTCAGGTTCTTGATCCGGGTCACCCCGTCGACCTCGACAAGGTCGTCGTCGCCGACCACCGGGATCAGCAGCCGGCCGCCGCCGGCGTCCCAGTCGATGTCAAAGGCGCCGGCGTACGGCGACTCCGCCCCGTGGGTGAGCACGTGCCACCACCACTCGTTCTGCCAGGGGCTGGCGATGCCGACGTGGTTGGGCACGATGTCGACCAGCACCCCCATCCCCAGACGCTGTGCCTCCGCCGCCAGGGCGGCCAGCCCCGAGGCGCGCCCCCGCGAGGGGTCGATCGCGCGGTGGTCGGCCACGTCGTAGCCGTGGCTGCTGCCCGACTCCGAGGCCAGCAGCGGGGAGAGGTAGACCCAGTCGACGCCGAGCTCGTGCAGGTAGGCCAGGGCACGGGCCGCCTCGAGGAGGTCGAACTCCTCGGTGACCTGGAGACGGTAGGTGCTGCGCGGGACGCGGCGTCCCGGGTCCGGGGCGCTCACTGCTCGGCCATCGCCATCAGGGAGGCGGCGACCGAGGTCTCCGGCTCCGCCTCCGGGGTGTCGTACTGGCGCAGCACCAGCACGCTGCGGCCCTCCAGGGTCAGCCCCTCGCCGGGCTTGAGCGGGGTCCGGGAGATCTCGGCCGCGGCGGTGTCGACGACCGCCTCCCACGAGGCGGCGTACTCCTCGGCGGGCAGCACCAGGTCGACCGGCGCCTCCCCGGCGTTGAAGTAGAGGAGGAAGTGGTCGTCGACGAACGGGGTGCCGGTGGTGTCCAGCCCGGGGATCCCGTGGCCGTTGAGGTACATGCCGATCACCTGGGCGCCCTCCTCGGTCCACTGACCGTCCTGCATCGGCTCCCCGTCGGGGTGCAGCCACACGATGTCGTTGAGCCGCTCGCCGTCGCCGGTGCGGACGGTGTCTCCGGTGAAGAAGCGCCGGCGGCGGAAGGTCGGGTGCTCGCGGCGCAGCCGGGCCACCGCGGCGGTGAACTCGGCGAGCGGCCAGTCGGCGCGCTCCCAGTTGACCCAGGAGATCTCGGAGTCCTGGGCGTAGGTGTTGTTGTTGCCCTCCTGGGTGCGGCCGATCTCGTCGCCGTGCGCGATCATCGGCACGCCCTGGCTCAGCAGCAGGGTGGCGAGGAAGTTGCGCTGCGCGCGGGCGCGCATCGCCAGCACCTCGATGTCGTCGGTGGGGCCCTCGACGCCGAAGTTCTGCGACCGGTTGTGGCTCTCGCCGTCGTTGTTGTCCTCGCCGTTGGCCTCGTTGTGCTTCTCGTTGTAGGAGACCAGGTCGCGCAGGGTGAACCCGTCGTGGGCGGTGACGAAGTTGATGCTGGCGAAGGGCCGGCGGCCGGAGTGCTCGTAGAGGTCGGAGGAACCGGCCAGCCGGGAGGCGAACTCGCCCAGGGCCGGCTCGCCGCGCCAGAAGTCGCGCACGGTGTCGCGGTACTTGCCGTTCCACTCGGTCCACTGCGGCGGGAAGTTGCCGACCTGGTAGCCGCCGGGGCCGACGTCCCACGGCTCGGCGATCAGCTTGACCTGGCTGACCACCGGGTCCTGCTGGACGAGCTCGAAGAAGGTGGCCAGCCGGTCCACGTCGTAGAACTCCCGGGCCAGCGCCGAGGCGAGGTCGAAGCGGAAGCCGTCGACGTGCATCTCGGTGACCCAGTAGCGCAGCGAGTCCATGATCAGCTGGAGCGAGTGGGGGTTGCCGGCGTTGAGGGAGTTCCCGGTGCCGGTGTAGTCCATGTAGTAGCGCTTGTCGTCGTCGACGGTGCGGTAGTAGGCCGGGTTGTCGATGCCCTTCATGCTCAGCGTCGGGCCGAGGTGGTTGCCCTCCGCGGTGTGGTTGTAGACCACGTCGAGGATGACCTCGATGCCCGCGGAGTGCATCGCCTTGACCATCGCCTTGAACTCCTGCACCTGGTGGCCGGCGTCGCGGTTGGCGGCGTACTCGGCGTGCGGGGCGAAGAAGCCGAGGGTGTTGTAGCCCCAGTAGTTGCGCAGGCCCTTCTCCAGGAGGGTGGAGTCCTGGACGAACTGGTGGACCGGCATCAGCTCGATCGCGGTCACCCCGAGCTTGGTCAGGTGGTCGGTGACCGCGGGGTGCGCCAGCCCGGCGTAGCTGCCGCGCTGCTCCTCCGGCACGTCGGGATGGAGCTGGGTGAGCCCCTTGACGTGGGCCTCGTAGATCACCGACTCGTTGTAGGGCACCCGCAGCTGCCGGTCGCCCTCCCAGTCGAAGAACGGGTTGATCACCACGCCCAGGGTCATGAAGGGCGCGGAGTCGTCGTCGTTGCGGCTGTCCTCGTCGCCGAAGTCGTAGCCGAAGAGCGCCTGGTCCCACTCGATCTCCCCGTCGGTGGCCTTGGCGTAGGGGTCGAGCAGCAGCTTGTTGGGGTTGCAGCGCAGGCCGTTGGCGGGGTCGTAGGGCCCGTGCACCCGGTAGCCGTAGCGCTGGCCGGGCTGGACCAGCGGCAGGTAGCAGTGCCAGACGTGGGCGTCGACCTCGGTGACCTCCACCCGGGTCTCGACGCGGTTGCCGTCGTCGTCGAGGTCGAAGAGACAGAGCTCGACGCGCTCGGCGACCTCGCTGAAGAGCGCGAAGTTGGTGCCGCTCCCGTCGTAGGTCGCCCCCAAGGGGTAGGCGGATCCGGGCCAGACCTGCACGTGCGCGCTCCTGGGGTCGAGGGGTGCCTCGAGCGCGAGGACCGAGGCGGTGACGTGATGCATGTTGAACGTTCCAACCGGGTGGTACCCACCGTCCGGGGGCCACACACCCACGGTCACGTCACACGCCGGCGACCCCGTCGACGGCGTTCTCCCCGGCGACCAGGCGCATCGCCACCAGCGCCACGTCGTCCTCCGGCTCCACCGGCAGCAGCTGCTCGAGGACCCGGTCGCACAGGCCCTCCAGGGACTCCTCGTCCGGGCCCAGCGAGAGCGCGTCGGCGAGCCGCGCGATGCCCTCGTCGAGGTCCTCGCCGCGGCGCTCCACCAGCCCGTCGGAGTACAGGAGCAGGATCGAGCCGTCCGGCACCCGGGCCCGGGAGGCACTCCGCGGGGTCTGCGGGTCGAGCCCCAGGAGCAGGTCCGGACCCGGGTCGACGTCGTCCTCGCCACCGTCGTCCACCAGCACCCGCACCTCGCCGTCGGGGGTGAGCACCAGCAGCGGCGGATGCCCGGCGCTGGACCAGGAGAGCTCCAGCTCGGCGGGCCGGACGGCCGGGAGCGGCTCCAGGCGGACCACCAGCGCGGTGGCCATCGCCTCGATCGCCAGCCCCGCCATCGCCTGGTCGGCGCGGGCGAGCAGGCCGGCCGGGCCCTCGCCGGTGGTGTAGCCGATGCCCCGGAGCAGCCCGCGGATCTGGCTCATCCCGGCCGCGGCCCGCCGGTCGTGGCCGATGACGTCGCCGACCACCAGCACCGTGGCCCCGTCGGGCTGGGCGAAGGCGTCGTACCAGTCGCCCCCGACCTGGGCCTCGTGCGCGGCCGCCACGTAGCGCACCGCGATCCGGCCGTGGGAGACCTGCGGGGGCGCGGTGAGCAGGCTGCGCTGCAGCTCGCCGGCGAGCTCGTGCTGGCGGGCGTAGAGCCGGGCGTTGTCCAAGGCGATGCCGGCCCGGCGTCCCGCCTCCACCGCGACCGAGAGGTGGGAGCGGCGGAACGCCCCGCGCGACTCGTCGCGCACCAGCACCAGCGAGCCGAGGATGCCGTCGCGGCCGGGCAGCGGCACCGCGATCAGGCTGGAGACGCCGAGGGTGCGGAAGTGGGCGCGCAGCGTCTCGTCGTCCACCGACCGGGTCAGCTCCTCCTCGTCGATCTGGGTGAGCAGCAGCGGGCCGGCGCCACGGACCACGCGCCGGCTCGGGGCCTCGTCGGAGGCACGGTCGGCCTGGAGCCGCTCGACCTCCGCGACCGTGGCCTCCAGGGCGGGGTCGCGGTGCCGGACGGTGACCAGGCTGAGGTCCCCGAGCTCGTCGGCGAGCTGGATGCTCACCCAGTCGGCGAACTCCGGCACCAGGACGGCGGCCAGCTGCTCCAGCCCCTCGTCGATGTCCAGGCTGCTCACCAGCGCCTCGGAGGTGCGGCCCAGCAGGTCGACCTGGGCGCTGAGCCGCCGCCGCTCGCGCTCGGCACGCCGCTGGTCGGTGACGTCGACCAGCAGCAGCAGCACCGCGTACCGGCCGGCCACCGCCTCGGTCGCCACCGCGGTCACCTCCAGGTGGCGTCCGCCGGGGGTGACGGCCACCAGCCCGAGCTCGACCGGGTCCTCCCCGCCGTCGGGCTCGGTGACCGCCCGCAGCAGCGGCAGCGCGTCGGCCAGCACCACGTCGAGGCCGGGTCCGGCACCGTGCCCGGGCAGCTCCAGCAGCACCGCCGCGCGGCGGTTCCAGCCGCGAAGCCGGCCGTCGGGCTCGCAGAGCACGACGCCCACCGGCGCCTGGTCGAGCAGGGACCCGAGGTCGACGGCGGGCGCCGCGGGCGCGGCGGTCGCGGGGCCGAGGGTCGCCACCAGGGGGCCGGGGGCACGCCGCGTCCGCACCCGGGCCAGCCCGGTGGTGACCGCCTGCCGGAGCCCGTCGATCCCGGTCACCACCGTCGTCTCGCGCGGCGGCGAGTCCAGGGCTGAGAGCTCGTAGCGCACCGCGATCTCGCGGCTCGGGGAGACGATCAGCACCACCGGCACGCGGGGGGCCAGCCGCCCCACCAGCCGGACCAGCGCCGCCGGCCGGGCCACCGCTGACCCGACGACCACGAGGTCGACGTCCGGGTGCTCGGCCAGCGCCCGCTCCACGTCGTCATCGTCACAGCGCGGGCCGGGCACGTCGTCGAGGGCGTAGGACTCGGCGCGTGAGCCGGCCACCAGCAGCAGGTGCTGTCGCCCGGCGACGGCACGCACCGTCTCGCCGGCGCGATGAGGGGGTGGCGGCACGGCCGAAGGGTACCGAGCAGGACGCCCTCCGCGTGGCGGTTCGCACACAGACGTGAGCCCCGTCGCACTCCGGGCGGGAGTCGCGGGTCCCGACGCGGGGTACGACCGCGCCGATGGACGGCGTACTCGACTGGTTGGTGGCGATCATGCGAGCCGTCGGAGCTCCCGGCGTCGGCCTGGCCACCGCGCTGGAGACCGTCTTCCCGCCGGTGCCCTCGGAGGTGGTGCTCCCGCTGGCCGGCTACACCGCGAGCCTGGGCCACTACGGGCTGGTCGCCGCGGTGCTCTGGGCCACCGCCGGCTCGGTGCTCGGCGCCCTCCTCCTCTACTGGGCCGGTGCGGCCTGGGGGGTCCAGCGGGTGCTCGAGCTGGCCGACAGGCTCCCGCTGGTCGGTCGGCACGAGGTCGAGCGGGCCATCGACTGGTTCGCCCGGCACGGCCGGGCCGCGGTGCTCCTGGGCCGCCTGGTGCCGGGGGTGCGGAGCCTGGTCTCGGTGCCGGCGGGCGTCGACCGGATGCCCCTGCCCGCGTTCGTGGCCCTCACCGCCCTCGGGTCGCTGGCCTGGAACGCGCTGCTCATCGGCGCCGGGTACGAGCTCGGTGAGCAGTGGCACCTGGTGGAGGGCTACGTCGGCGGGGCCTCCCGGGTGCTGCTCGGGGTCCTGGTGCTGGCGCTCGGCTGGCTCCTGGTCCGGCGCGTCCGAGGCCGCCGGGGTCGCCGCCGCTGGTGAGCCTGCCGACCGGCTCGGAGCTGGTTGCGCAGTCAGGGCGGATTCTCGGCTCCGGCGTGTGAGACTGTGCCGAGCCCCGGAGGAAGCCCTGATGCCTGAGACGACGCCTGCGCAGTCCTCGACCTTCGTCGATCTCGTCTCGGCCCCGGCCGGGGACAGCGGGACCGACCGGGTCGAGCGCCTCGTCGAGCTGTCTGCTGCCATGCTCCGCGCCACCCGTGCGCAGGTCACGCTGCTGCCCGACCTCACCACGGTGATGGCCGGTCTCGGCCGCAGCCCGCACCGCCAGCTGATGAAGCGGCCCTCCGAGGACGCCCTCTGCGCGGTCACCCTGCGCACGGACGGTCCCCTGGTCGTCTCCGACGCCGCGCACGACGACCGGGTCAACGACCTGCCCCCGGTGGTCGCGGGCGACGTGGGCGCCTACCTGGGCGTCCCGCTGGTCGCCGACGGCCACACCGTCGGGGCGCTCTGCGTCCTCGACACCTCACCGCGCGAGTGGCAGCAGCACGAGGTGGCCATGCTCGAGCTGCTCGCCGAGACGATGTCGGCCGAGCTGCGCCTCGCGGCGCTGGCCACCAGCCACCAGGACGACCGGCTGGTCTGGCAACTGGCGGTCGACGCCGCCGAGGTCGGCGCCTGGGACTGGGACCTGCGCTCGGGCCGGCTGCGCTGGGACGACCGCCTCCTCAACCTCTTCGCCACCGACCAGGAGTCCTTCGGCGGCACGATCGAGGCCTTCCAGGAGTGGGTGCACCCGGAGGACCGCGACCGGGTCGGGACGCTGCTCACCGACGCCATCGCGACCTGCGGGCAGTTCGCCGCCGACTACCGCATCGTCCAGGACGACGGCACGGTGCGCTGGGTCACCTCCCGGGGCAACGTCCTGGTCGGCCAGGACGGTGCCGCGGCCCGGCTCGTCGGCGCGGCCTTCGACTCCACGCTGGTCCGCGACAGCGACGCCCGGGTGGCCCGCATCCTCGAGGCGATGCCGGCGGCCTTCTTCCACCTCGACACCGACTGGCGCTTCACCTTCGTCAACCCCGAGGCGGAGCGGATGCTCGGCGCGGTCACCTCGCGCCTGACCGGCGGCGTGATCTGGGAGCTGTTCCCCGACGCCCTCGGCACCGACTTCGAGACCCGCTACCGCCGGGCGGCCGACACCGGTCGGCCGGAGGAGTTCGAGGCCTACTACCCGCCCCCGCTCGACGCCTGGTACGAGGTGCGGGCCTGGCCCTCCCCGGACGGGCTCTCGGTCTACTTCCTCGACATCACCGAGCGGCGCCGGGTCCAGCAGGAGCTGGCCCACAGCGCCACCCGGGCCCGGCTGCTCGCCGAGGTGACCTCCGCCCTCACCCGCACCCTGGACCCCGAGCGCGGCGTGGCCGCCCTGGCCAAGGTGCTGGTCCCCGAGAAGGGCGACTGGTGCATCGTCACCGTCGCCGACGGCCCGGAGCCGTTGGAGGGCCAGGACTGGCGGCGCAACCTGCGCGACCTCGGCTGGTGGCACCGCGACCCGGCCATGCGCGAGGCCCTGGAGCACTACGCCCGGGCCCGGATCCCGGCCCTGCTGGAGGACTCCTTCCAGGCCCGCGCCCTCAAGAGCCGCACCACCCTGGTCGCCGAACGGGCGCGCGAGACCGTCACCGCCCGGATGGCTCCGGGGCCGGCGGTCGACCGCTACCGCGAGCTCGACCCCGAGCAGGCCGCCTTCGTGCCGATGGTCCGCCGCGGCCGCGTCATCGGCCTGCTCACCGTGGGCCGCAGCGCCGACCGCGAGCCGTTCACCCCCCAGACGCTGGAGATGCTCGACGACGTCGCCGGGCGGGCCGCGCTGGCCCTGGACAACGCCCGCGCCTACTCCGCCCAGCGCGACATGGCCGAGGGGCTGCAGCGCAGCCTGCTGACCGACCCGCCGCGCTCGGACCGGGTCGAGGTGGCGGTGCGCTACGCCCCCGCCGCGGAGGCCGCCCAGGTCGGCGGTGACTGGTACGACGCCTTCGTGCGGCCCGACGACGACGACCTCATGGTCGTGATCGGCGACGTGGTCGGCCACGACGTCGAGGCCGCGGGGGCGATGGGCCAGGTCCGCGGCCTGCTGCGCGGCATCGCCGTCACCAGCCAGGGCACCCCCGCCGAGGTGCTGCGCAGCGTGGACCGGGCGATGGAGGCCCTGAGCGTCGAGAGCACCGCGACCGCGATCGTGGCCAGTCTCGGCACCCCCGGCCCGGACGGCTCCCTGCCCCTGCACTGGTCCAACGCTGGCCACCCGCCCGCCCTGGTCCTGCTGCCCACCGACGAGGGCAGCTACCTCGTCGAGGTCCTGGGCTCGGTCCAGCCCGACCTGCTGCTCGGCCTGGACGCCGACTTCGAGCGGGACGACCACGCCTACCTGCTGCCGCCCGGCGCCCTGCTGCTCCTCTACACCGACGGGCTGGTGGAGCGGCGCGGGCAGGACCTCGACGACGGCATCGAGGAGCTGCGCGAGGTGGTCGCCGAGCTGGTGACGACGGCGCCGGACCTCGCCACGCTCCTCGACGGCCTGCTCAGGCGGTTGCTGCCCCAGCACGCCGAGGACGACGTCGCCCTGGTCGCCGTCCGCGTCACCCGGACGCCTGCCTGAGCGGCCGGCGCCCTCCCACCTGCCTGCGCACCCGCGCTCAGCGGCGCAGCCGGACGACCTTGCTGAGTCCCTCGGCCATCCCGTGCTGGGCCGGCACCACCACCCGGTAGCGGCCCCTCGACAGGTTCAGCACCCGCTGCCCCTTCGCCCCGCGGGTGGTGGAGCGCTTCACGCGCCTCCACTTCTTGCCGGCCTTGCGCTGCACCACGAAGGCGTAGTCGACCTCGGCGCTGCCGGGGGTCACCCGGACCCGCAGCCGCGACTTCTTCCGCACCGCGGTCGCCGAGACCGAGACCGGGACCGGGACGGGGGCGGGCGGCTCGACGACCCCGGGAACCGGGGGCTGGACCGCCGGGACCACGTCGAAGGCGTGGACCGCCGGCTCCCCCTGGTTGCCGGCCGGGTCCTTGGCCCGCACCCGGAACACGTGGGCGCCGGTGGCGACGGCGACGGTGGCCGGGCTGGAGCAGGCCACCCAGGCGCCGCCGTCCAGGCTGCAGGTGAAGGTGGAGCCCGCCTCGCCGGCGACGAAGGTGAAGGCCACCGAGCGCGTCGCCCCCGCCTCCACCTCGAGCCGTGCGGCCGGGGCCGAGGTGATGGTGGTGGCCGGAGGGACGGTGTCGAGCGCCACGTTGACCCGGCGCTTGACCACGATCTGCTCGGTGACCAGGCGCCCTTCGGCGTCCAGCACGAACGACCCGTCGGGGTGCCGGTCGAACGCGTAGACGTCCACCGCCACGTCGCCGCCCCGGTCCGACTCCACCACGACGTCGAGGTTGCCGAGCACGTCGGTCTTGAACGCCTCCGGCTCCGGGGTGTCGTCGAGCACCCAGATCATCAGGCTCACCGGTCCCGCGACGTCGGGGTCCACCACCCGGCCCGTCACCCGGATCCTGCGGTCCTGGGGGGAGGTGATCTGCATCGGCCCGTCGCTCACGACCGGCACGGCCGCGACGGCGGACGGCGCCGGCACGAGGACCAGCCCCGCGGACAGCAGCACCGCGCCCGTGATGGCCCGGGCGACCCGGCGACCTCTTCCCCTCATCGGCTCCCCCTCCGTCGGGCGCCGACTCGTCGGTGTGCCGGTGCCGGCGGCAGGCTACCGCTCCCCGTCTCCCGGCGGCGCGACGCGAGGCGGGGGTGGACTCACTCGGGGACGGCGTGGCGCGGCGGGAGGCCGGAGAGCGCCTGCTTGACCAGGGCCACCCGGGCGGCCACCACCACCCGGCGCCGCAGCCTGCCCCCCTCGTCCCCGAGCTGCTCCTCGACGGCCGCCAGCACCTGGGCGTCGGTGAAGGCGGGCCGCTCGCCGGGCGCCACCTCCACGTCGGGGAGCGCCGCGAGGACGGGCAGCAGCTGGTCGCCGAGCCCCTCGAGGACCTGGTAGCGGGCGTAACGGTCCATCGACTCCCACACCTCGTCGGCCGTGGTGCGGCCCTTGCGGACGTCCTTGCGGCGGGCGGCCACCACGGCCTTGGCCGCCGTGGTCAGTGCGGTGGTGAGCTCGTGCTCGGTGAATCGCATGCCTCCAGCATGCCCGCTGACCCGAACGGATGGAGTCGTGGCAGACCGGGTACGTCGGCGTCGGCGCGGAGAGCCCGCGCGGGAAGGGTGGACGGACGACATGCGCGAGAGCGACGACATCGGCGACCAGCACGAGGAGCGGAGCAGGCCGAGCACGGACCAGCCGCTCAACGGGCCCCGCAAGGGACCGTGGAAGCCGCTGCTGGTGACCGTCGCCCTGTTCGCCGCCCTGATCGCCCTCTACCTGCTGGGCACCTACTTCCTGGTGCCCGCGGACTGAGCGACTCAGCGGCCCTCAAGGGCCCCCAGCGGCCTCAGCGGCGCAGGCGCACGACCTTGCTGCGGGCCGCGGCCATCCCGTGCTGGGCCGGGACCAGCACCCGGTAGCGCCCCTTGCGCAGGTCGAGCAGCTGCTGCTCCTTCGCGCCGCGGGTGGTGGAGCGCTTCACGCGCTTCCACTTCTTGCCGGCCTTTCGCTGCACCACGAAGGCGTAGTCGACCTCGGCGCTGCCCGGGGTGACCCGGACCTGCAGCCGGGACTTCTTCTTGACCGCCTTGGCCTTGACCGAGACCCCTGCGCCCGGGGGCGGGCCCGGGGGCGCCGGCGGCGCGGTCGCGGGCACCACGCTGAAGGCGTGCGAGACCGGCTCGCCCTGCACCCCGGCGGGGTCCTTGGCGCGCACGCTGAAGACATGGCTGCCGACGCCGACCTGCACCGTGGCGGGGCTCGCGCACGGCGCCCACCCGCCTGCGTCGAGGGCGCAGGTGAAGGTGGCGCCCGGCTCGTCGGCGGTGAAGGTGAACGGGACCGAGCGGGTCGTCCCGGCCTCCACCTCGACCACCGGGGCGGGACCCGAGGTGATGGTGGTGACCGGCGGCCTGGTGTCGATCATCACCTGGAAGGGCGGCACCCTGTCCCGGGTGGTGAACAGGTAGAAGCCCTGGCCGTCCGGCCGCGGGTCGACGGCCCAGACGTCGACGATCACGTCACCGCCCCGGTCCGCCTTCACCGTGACGTCGACCTGCATCTGGGCGTCGGGGTGAGCCACGTGCCTCGACGAGCCCGTGACCTCGCCCTTCGCGTCCAGGTAGTGGACGTAGATGTGCACCTCGGTGGGGCCGCCGACCGGCTCGGGGTCGAAGACGGTGCCGGCGACCCGCACCTGCAGGTGCCCGGGCGAGGTGACCTGCACGCCTACCGCGGACAGCATGGGCCGGTCGGCGGCACCGGCGGAAGGCGCTGGCAGGGCCGCCAGCCAGGCGGTCAGGAGGACGCCGATCAGGCTTCCCCGCCACGTCGTCGCTGCTCGTGTCCTGGTCATCGCATCCCCCTCCGGCGCGGGCCGCGCCTCCCCACCGTGCGGCCGCAGGCAGGGTACCCCTCGCCGGCCCCGCGTTCAGCGCGCATTCAGCCGGCGGGCGCACAATGACGAAGGTCAGGTCCGGACCGCCAGGCGGGAGAGTGGGATGCGGGTGCTCGTCGTCGAGGACGAGAAGCGACTGGCGCGCTCGCTGCAAGTGGGTCTCCAGGCGGAGGGCTTCGCGGTCGACGTGGCCGGTGACGGCACCGACGGGCTCTGGCTGGCGCGCGAGCACGACTACGACGCGATCCTGCTCGACCTGATGCTCCCCGGGATCAACGGCTACAAGGTCTGCGAGACCCTGCGCGCCGAGGGCAACTGGACGCCGGTGCTGATGCTGACCGCCAAGGACGGCGAGTGGGACCAGGTCGAGGGGCTGGACACCGGCGCCGACGACTACCTGACCAAGCCGTTCTCCTTCCCGGTGCTGGTGGCGCGGCTGCGCGCCGTGATCCGCCGGGGCGCGCGGGAGCGGCCCACCCTCCTCGAGGCCGGCGACCTGCGGCTCGATCCTGCGGCCCGGCGCGCGTGGCGCGGCGACACCGAGCTCGAGCTGACCTCCCGGGAGTTCTCCCTGCTCGAGCTCCTGGTGCGGCACAAGGGCGACGTGCTCTCCAAGACCCGGATCCTGGACTCGGTCTGGGACGTCGACTTCGAGGGCGACCCCAACATCGTCGAGGTCTACGTGCGCCACCTGCGCAACAAGATCGACCGGCCCTTCGGTCGCGCGGCCATCGAGACGCTGCGCGGCGCCGGCTACCGGCTGGCGAGCAACGGTGGCTGAGCGGGGGCGGGCCGCCCGGTCCTCGGTGCGGCTGCGCACCACGGCCGCCGCCACGGTGGTGGTGGCGCTCGCCCTGCTGGCCGGTGCCGCGGCGCTGGTCGCCATGGTCCGCGGGTCGTTGCTCGAGGGCGCGGAGCGCACCGCGGAGCAGCGCGCCACCGCCGTCGCCGAGCAGGTCGACTCCGGCGACCTCCCCGCCGAGCTCCCGCGACGGGACGACGGCCGCTCGGACGAGCGCGACGAAGACGAGGCCGACGAAGACGAGGCCGACGACGCGGTGGAGGACGCGCTCGACGACGGGGCCGTGCTGTGGCAGGTGCTCGACGCCCGGGGACGGGTGCTGCGCTCCTCGCCGCCCGGACTGCCCGCCCTCCCCGCCGAGGACCGGAGCCGGGTCCGGCTGCCGGGCGCCGAGCACGACCACCTGGTCGTCGCCGAGGAGGCCGACCTCTCCGGCGACGAGCCGGGCACCGTGGTCGCGGCCGTCTCGCTGGAGGAGGTCGACGACTCGATCACCGCCCTGCTCCCGCCGCTGGCCGTGGGCCTCCCGCTGGTGCTCCTGGTGGTCGCCGGGGTGACCTGGGTGGTGGTCGGGCGCGCCCTGGCGCCGGTCGAGCGCATCCGTCGCGAGGTGGAGCAGATCACCGGGGACCGCCTGGACCGCCGGGTGCCCGAGCCCGGGTCGCGCGACGAGGTGCACCGGCTGGCCCGCACCATGAACCAGATGCTGGCCCGCCTCCAGGCCTCCCAGGACCGGCAGCGGCAGTTCGTCGCCGACGCCTCCCACGAGCTGCGCTCCCCGCTCGCCGGCATCCGGCAGACCGCGGAGGTGGCCACGGCACACCCCGGGGCGCTGGCCGAGGGCGAGCTGGCGGAGGCGGTGCTCGAGGAGTCGCTGCGGATGCAGCGTCTGGTCGAGCAGCTGCTCCTGCTCACCCGCGCCGACGCGGGCGCCGTCGTGCCCCGTCGCGAGGTCGACCTCGACGACCTCGTCCTGACGGCCACCCGCGCCGTGCGCCGCGACGACCTGCGAGTCGACGCCTCCGGGGTGGAGCCGGCCCGGGTGCTCGGCGACCCGGTGGGGCTCGGTCAGGTGGTGCGCAACCTCCTCGACAACGCCGTCCGGCACGCCCGCAGCACGGTCCGGGTCTCGCTGCGAGCCGCCCCGACCGAGGCGGTGCTGGTCGTCGACGACGACGGGGCCGGCATCCCGGAGGGCGAGCGCGAGCACGTCTTCGAGCGGTTCGTCCGGCTCGACGAGGCCCGGGCCCGCGACGACGGCGGGAGCGGCCTGGGCCTGGCCATCGTCCGCTCGACCGTGGAGGCGCACGGAGGGCGGGTCGGCGTCCAGGAGTCCCCGGCCGGAGGGGCGCGGCTCGTGGTGCACCTCCCCGCCAGCCGTTAGCCTCGCTGCGTGAGCACCCCGGACGACGGTCGCGCGCCCCTCCCCGAGCACCCCGGCTTCCTGCGCCAGGGCGTGCAGGACCTCTGGGACGACGCCCGAGGGGTGGTGCTGGTCTCGTTGCCGGTGCTGCTGGGCGCGTGGATCGGCTACCTGGTGGCCGGCATGGACGGCCTGGTGGTGGGCGGGGTGCTCGCCGCGGTTCTCGTCGCCCTCTACGGCGGGTGGCTCCTGGTCGCCGTCGTCCGCGACGGGGTCCGGCGGCTGCGCGGCTCCGGTCGCTGAGCCCGCCCGACCGTCCGCCTCAGGCCTGCGGGGGCCGCGCCAGCGCGAGGGTGACGGCCACCGTCGTGCCCTCGCCCGGCGCGCTGGTCAGCCGGTAGCTGCCGGCGTACAGCCCGACCAGCTCCCGGAAGACCGCCAGCCCCAGGCCGGTGCCGCCGTGCCGCCGGGTCATCGACCCGTCCCCCTGGATGAACGGGTCGAAGAGGGTGGCCTGCCGCTCGCGGCTGATCCCGATGCCGGTGTCGGCGACCTCCAGGCACAGCGCGACCCGCTCCGGGCCGGGATCCACCAGGCCGAGCCGCACCCGCACCTCGCCCTCGTCGGTGAACTTCACGGCGTTCTCCAGCAGGATGTCGGCCATCTGCGCGAGCTTCGGCGGGTCGCCGATCAGGGTCTGCGGGACGGCCGGGTCCACCTCCACCGAGACCGTCAGTCCGCGCCGCTCGGCCTCCGGGGCGACCTGCGCGTGCAGGCGCTCCAGCATCTCGCGCGGGTCGAAGGGCTCGCTGCTCAGCTCGGCGCTCCCGGTGGCCAGGCTGATGTAGTCGAGCAGGTCGTCGACCAGCCGGAGCAGCCGCTCGCCGGAGCGCTGGGCGGTGCCGAGCAGCATCGGGCCGGGGGCCGCCATCTCGACGTCCTCGAGCATCTCCAGCGCGGCGATCGTGGCGGCCAGCGGCGTGCGCAGCTCGTGGCTCACGTTGGCCAGGAAGAGCGACTTGGCGGTGTTGGCGTCCTCGGCGTCCTTGCGGGCCTGCTCCAGCTCGCGCAGCGCGCCCTTGGGCGCGGTGACGTCCTCGACGATGCCGTGGACCCCGACCACCTCGTCGTGGACGATCACCGGCACCCCGGTGATCACCACCTCGACCGTGGTGCCGTCCTTGCGGAGCAGCTCGCACTCCACGGTGGAGGGGTGCCGGTCGACGACCCGGCCGAAGGCCTCCACCACCCGGTCGAGGTCGGCGGGGGCGACGAGCCGCTCGAAACCCATCGCGAGGAACTCGTCCTCGGTGTAGCCGGTCAGCTCGCTGCTCACCCGGTTGACCGCCTGGTAGCGGCCCTCGAGGTCGAGCGCGAACGCGGCGTGGGGGGTGTGGGTGAACAGGGACCGGTAGCGCTCCCGGTCCTCGGCACAGGAGAACCCCGCCCACGAGCGGAGGCTCTGCTGCCCCACGACCGGTCCCGGCTGCCGGCGCTGCTCCATGCGACCCTCCCGAAAAGGTGCCCCGTCGCGTCCGACCCTAAGTCAGGGCACCGGGCTCCGGGACAGGTATCCCCGAGATGGGCCGGACTGACCGGGGCCGCAACCGGGTACCGGTGGGCGACCATGGAGATCCTCTCAGTCGCGGGCGCCCTGCCTCCGCACCGTCACCGCCAGCGCGAGATCACCGACGCGATGGCCAGGGTGGTGGCACGCGGCGCCCTGGACGAGCGCAAGATGCGGGCCCTGCACGCGAACGCCGGCGTCGAGCAGCGCCACCTCGTGCTGCCGCTGGAGCAGTACGCGGAGCTCTCCTCGTTCGACGAGGCCAACGACCTCTTCCTCGAGCACTCCGTCGCCCTGGGCGCACGGGCCCTGCAGGAGGCGCTGGCGGCTGCGGGCCTGGCGCCGAGCGACGTCGACCTGATCGTCTCCGCGACGGTGACGGGGCTGGCCGTCCCGTCGCTGGAGGCCCGGATCGCCGCGGTGGTCGGGCTGCGCCCCGACGTGAAGCGGCTCCCGCTGGTGGGGCTCGGCTGCGTGGCGGGGGCGGCCGGCACCGCCCGCCTCCACGACTACCTGGTCGGCCACCCCGACGAGGTGGCCGCGCTGGTCGCGGTGGAGCTCTGCTCGCTGACGGTGCAGCGCGACGACGTCTCGGTGGCCAACCTGGTGGCCAGCGGCCTCTTCGGCGACGGCGCCGCGGCGCTGGTCGGCGCCGGGGCGTCGCGCAGCGGAGCGGTCCGGGTGGTCGACAGCCGCAGCCGGCTCTATCCCGGCTCCGAGCGCACCATGGGCTTCGACGTCGGCAGCACCGGTCTGCGGATCGTGCTCGACGCGCAGGTCCCCGCGATCGTCGGCCGCTACGTCCGCGACGACGTCGACGGCTTCCTCGCCGGCCACGGACTCACCCGGGACGACGTCGGCTTCTGGGTCTGCCACCCCGGCGGGCCCAAGGTGATCGAGGCGCTGCGCGACACCCTCGAGCTGACCGACCACGACCTGGCGCTGACCACCGACTCGCTGCGCCGGATCGGGAACCTCTCCTCGGCCTCGGTGCTCCACGTCTTCGCCGACACCCTGCGCGAGCGGCCCCCCGAGCCGGGTTCCTTCGGCATGCTGATGGCCATGGGACCGGGCTTCTGCTCCGAGCTGGTGCTGCTGCGGGCGCCCGAGGACCCTCGCCCGTGACCTCGCTGACGGCCTTCGTGGTCCTGGTGCTGCTGGTGGCCCTGGAGCGGCTCGCCGAGATGGTGGTGACCCGGCGCAACGCCGCGTGGAGCTTCGCCCACGGCGGCGTGGAGAGCGGCCGAGGTCACTACCCGGTGATGGTGCTCCTGCACACCGGCTTCCTGGTGGCGATGCTGGTGGAGGCGTTCTGGCGCCGGCCCGACGTCCCGGCGCCCCTGGCCTGGTCGATGCTGGCGCTGGTCGTCGCGGCCCAGGCGCTGCGCTGGTGGTGCATCGCCACCCTCGGCCGCCGCTGGAACACCCGGGTGATCGTGGTGCCCGGGCTGCCGCCGGTGACCTCCGGCCCCTACCGCCGGCTCTCCCACCCCAACTACGTGGCCGTGGTCGTGGAGGGGGTCGCCCTGCCCCTGGTGCACGGCTGCTGGATCACCGCGCTGGTCTTCACCCTCGCCGACGCCGTCCTGCTCCGGGTCCGGATCCGGGTGGAGGAGGAGGCGCTGGCCACGCTGCCGGCCCGCTCCCCCAGGACCCCGCGTGATGCGTGACCTGGTCGTCGCCGGCGGCGGGCCGATCGGCCTGGCCACCGCCTTGTACGCCGCCCGCGCCGGGCTCGACGTGGTGGTCCGTGAGCCCCGGGCCGGGGTGGTCGACAAGGCCTGCGGCGAGGGCCTGATGCCCGGCGCGGTGGCCCGGCTCGGCGACCTCGGGGTGCGGCTGGAGGGCCAGCCGCTGGCCGGGATCCGCTACCTCGACGGCCACGGGCACGCCGCCGAGGCGCCGTTCCGGCACGGCCCGGGTCTGGGGGTACGGCGCACCCGGCTCCACGCCGCCCTGGGCGAGCGCGTCGCCGAGGCCGGCGTCGAGGTGCAGCACGCGGCCGTGCGCGAGGTCCTCGAGACCGGCGACCACCTGCACGTCGACGGGGAGCCCGCCCGCTTCCTGGTCGCCGCCGACGGCCTGCACTCGCCGGTGCGGCGCCTGGTCGGCCTCGAGGAGCGCCCGCGCGGCCCGCGCCGCTACGGCCTGCGCCGCCACTTCCAGGTCGCGCCCTGGACCGACTTCGTCGAGGTGCACTGGTCGGCGCAGGCCGAGGCCTACGTGACCCCGGTGAGCCCCGGCGAGATCGGCGTCGCGGTGCTCAGCGCCCGGCGCCTCCCCTTCGAGGAGCTGCTGGCCGCCTTCCCCGCGCTGCTGGACCGGGTGGGGGGCCACCCGGGGGGTCCGGTCCGGGGGGCGGGCCCGCTGCGCCAGCGGGCGCGGGCGCGCTCCCGTGGGCGGGTGCTGCTGGTGGGCGACGCGGCCGGCTACGTCGACGCCCTCACCGGCGAGGGCATCGCCCTGGGAGCGGCCCAGGCGGAGGCGGCGGTCCGGGCGGTGGTGGCCGGCGACCCGGCCGGCTACGACACGAGGGCCCGGCGGCTGGGCCGGCGCCACGACCTGCTGACCCGGGGCCTGCTCGCCGCCACCCGCTCGCGGACGGCCCGCCGGGCCATCGTGCCGGTCGCCGGCCGGCTGCCCGGTCTCTTCGGGGCCGCGGTCGACCAGCTGGCGAGGCCGGTGTGAGCGCCGCCGCCCTGGCCCGGGCCACCCATCCGGGGCCGGCCCTGGCGGTCACCGTGCTGGCGGCGGCGCTGGCGGTCGCGGGGGGCCTGGGGCCCGGGCGCGTCGCGCTGGTCACCGCCGCGGTGCTCACGGGCCAGCTGAGCGTGGGGTGGTCCAACGACCTGGTCGACCGGCGCCGCGACCTGGCGGTCGGGCGGCGCGACAAGCCCCTGGCCACCGGCGAGCTCGACGTGCGGCTCACCCGGGCCGCCTGTGCGGCGGCGGTGCTGGCCACCGTGGTGCTGTCGCTGGCCTGCGGCTGGGCGGCGGGGCTGGTGCACCTGGGGTGCGTGGCGGCGGCCTGGGCCTACAACCTGGGCCTGAAGTCGAGCGTCCTCTCCTGGCTTCCCTATGCCGCGGCCTTCGGCGGCCTGACCGTCTTCGTGGCCCTGGCCGGCGCGGAGCCCGCGCTGCCGCCGTGGTGGGTGCCGGCGGCGGCCGCGATGCTGGGGGTCGGCGCCCACGTGGTCAACGCCGTCCCCGACCTCGCCGACGACGCCGCCACCGGCGTCCACGGGCTGCCGCACCGGCTGGGCGCCCGCCGGTCGACCCTGGCCGCCGCCGCGGTGCTGGTCGCCGCCTCGGTGGTGGTCGCCGTCGGCGCCTCGTCCGCGCCGCGACCGCTGGTCGTGGCGGCCCTGGTGGTGGTCCTCGTGCTGGGGGCGGTGGCGGTGCTCGCGCGCGGCCGCACCCCCTTCCGGGCGGCGGTGGCGATCGCGCTGGTCGACGCGGTCCTGGTGGTCGCGGCCCGCTGAGCCCGGCGGCTCGTTTGACAGGGGCGCCGGCCGGCGCTTCCATGACCCATGACCTCCGACGTGACCCACGCCACATCCAGCCCCGTCGCGTCCGGCGCCGCGCCGCCGTTCGACACGGTGATCCGCCGGGCCCGCTGGTTCGACGGGACCGGCGGCCCGTCGGGCGTGCGCGACGTGGGGCTGCGCGACGGGCTGGTCGCCGCCGTCTCGGCCGACCCGCTCGACACCACCGGCTGCCCCGAGGTGGTGGAGGCCGCCGGGCGCTGGCTGATGCCCGGGATGATCGACATCCACACCCACTACGACGTGGAGGTGCTGCGCGGGCCCTCGCTGCGCGAGTCGCTGCGCCACGGCGTGACCACCGTCCTGATCGGCTCCTGCTCCCTCTCCACCGTGCACGTCGACAGCGTGGACGCCGGCGACCTCTTCGGCCGGGTCGAGGCGATCCCCCGCCAGCACGTCATCGACCACCTGCAGGATGCGAGGTCCTGGCGCGACGCGGCCGGCTACGTCGAGGCGCTGGAGGGCTTGGCGCTCGGCCCCAACCTGGCGGCGTTCCTCGGTCACTCCGACATCCGGACCGCCACCATGGGCCTGGACCGCGCCACCCGCGCCGAGGAGCGCCCGAGCCCGGCCGAGCAGCGCCGGATGGAGGAGATGCTCGCCTCCGCGCTGGACGCCGGCTTCGTGGGGATGTCGGCCCAGCAGCTGCTCTTCGACAAGCTCGACGGCGACCTGTGCCGCTCCCGCACCCTGCCCTCGACCTTCGCCAGGAGCCGCGAGATGCGCCGGCTCCGGTCGATCCTGCGCCGCCGCGACCGGGTGCTCCAGGCCGGCCCGGACGCCTCCCACCCGCACACCGTCGTGGTGCAGGCACTGCACTCGATCGGCCTGCGGGCCCTCGGCCGCCGGCCGCTGCGCACCAGCCTGCTCTCGGCGGCCGACCTCAAGGCGATCCCGTTCGTCATCCACCTGATGCGCGGGCTCGCCGCGGTGGTCAACCGCCTGGGCGGCGACTTCCGCTGGCAGCACCTCCCGGTGCCGTTCGAGGTCTATGCCGACGGCATCGACCTGGTCATCTTCGAGGAGTTCGGCGCGGGGGCGGCCGCGCTCCACCTGAGCGAGAGGATCGCCCGCGACGAGCTCATGCGCGACCCGGCCTACCGGGCGGCGTTCCGCAAGGACTACGAGTCGAAGTACTCCCCGCGGGTGTGGCACCGCGACTTCTTCGACGCCGAGATCACCGCCTGCCCCGACGCGGACGTGGTCGGCAAGTCGTTCGGCCAGGTCGGCGTCGAGCGCGGCGGCCAGCACCCGGTCGACGCCTTCCTCGACCTGGTCGTCGAGCACGGCACCGCGGTGCGCTGGCGGACCACCATCTCCGGTCACCGGCCCGAGGTGCTGCGCAAGATCGCGGCCGAGAAGGGCGTGCAGATGGGGTTCTCCGACGCCGGGGCCCACCTGCGCAACATGGCGTTCTACAACTTCGGGCTGCGCCTGCTCAAGCACGTCCAGGACGCCGAGCGGGCGGGCTCGCCGTTCCTCACCGTGGAGCGGGCGGTGCACCGGATGACCGGCGAGCTGGCCGACTGGTACGCGATCGACGCCGGTCACCTGCGGGTGGGCGACCGGGCCGACCTGATGCTGGTCGACCCCGCCCGTCTCGACGAGACGGTCGAGGCCTACGCCGAGGAGCCCTGCGAGCAGTACGGCGGGCTCTCGCGGATGGTCAACCGCAACGACGCGGCGGTGCCGCTGGTGATGGTGGGCGGGCGCACGGTGTTCCGCCACGGCACGCCCACCGACCTGGTGGACCGCGAGCGGACCGGCCGGTTCCTGCGGGCGGGCGCGGTCGACCGGGCTCCGGTGGCCGCTCGGACGGCGCACCCCGTGAGCCGCGGGGCATGAGCCGCCCTCACCCCCTACGCTGCGTCCCGTGACCCGCTCCAGCACCGACTCCGCGCCCGACTCGCCCGACTCGCCCGGCACCCCCGCGGCGCGGCCGCGCAGGAGGCGCCGGTGGGTGCGCCGCACCGCGCTGGGGCTCGTCGTGGTGCTGGTCCTCGCCGCGGTCGGCTTCTTCACCCTCGCCCCGCGGATCGTGGAGAACTCCCTCAACCAGCTCACCGACGCCGACCTGCCGGCGGTCACCGAGGAGACCAGGGCGCTGCACGACCGGCTGACCATCGTCGACATGCACTCCGACACCCTGATGTGGGACCGCGACCTGCTCGAGCGGGGCGACCGCGGCCACCTGGACCTGCCCCGCCTGGAGGAGGGCAACGTCGCCCTCCAGGTCTTCTCCTCGGTCTCGAAGTCGCCGAAGAAGCAGAACTACGACTCCAACACCGACGAGACCGACAACATCACGCTGCTGACGCTGGCCCAGGCACAGCCGCCGCGGACCTGGACGTCGCTGCTCGAGCGCTCGCTCTACCACGCCGACAAGCTGGACCGCGCGGCCGAGGAGTCGCAGGGCAGGCTCCGCACCATCCGCACCCGGGGCGACCTCGAGGAGCTCCTCGCGGCCCGCGGGAACGGCGAGCAGGTCACCGGCGCCCTCTTCTCGGTCGAGGGGCTGCACAACCTCGAGGGTGACCCGGCCAACCTGCAGCGGCTCTTCGACGCGGGCGTCCGGATGGCCGGCTTCACCCACTTCTTCGACAACGAGACCTCCGGCTCGATGCACGGGGAGGAGAAGGGCGGGCTCACCGACCTGGGCCGCGAGGTGCTGGCCGAGATGGAGCGGCTCGGCATCGTCGTCGACATCGCCCACGCCAGTGCGCCCGCTGTCGCGGAGATCCTCGAGACGGCGACGCGACCCCTGGTCTCCAGCCACGGCGGCGTGCAGGCGACCTGCGGGGTCAACCGCAACCTCAGCGACGAGCAGATCAAGGCGGTCGCCGCCACCGGCGGGGTCGTCGGCATCGGCTACTGGGACGCCGCGATCTGCGACCCCACGCCCGAGGCCGTCGTGGACGCCCTGGAGCACGTCATCGAGGTCGGCGGCCTCGAGACCGCCGCCCTGGGCAGCGACTACGACGGCGCCACCACGGTCGCCTGGGACGTCAGCGAGATCGCGGTGATCACCCAGGAGCTGCGGGACCGGGGCCACAGCGAGGCCGACGTCGCCGCGATCATGGGCGGCAACACGCTGCGGGTGCTGGGCGAGGTGCTCCCCGACTGACGCCGCGCTGACGGGTGAAGGGCCTCGCGGCTGGGTACGCAAGGGCCCTCACCGCACCGCGCCCCGAGGAGCACCATGAAGCTCGTCCCCTCCGCCCTCACCGGGCTGATGTCGACGCCCCGCGCCTACGACCCCGAGCGGGAGGTCAACCTGGCGGGCTTCGCCGGCAGCCTGCTCTCCTACTCCGCGATCGTCGCGCTGACCACGGCGGTGGCGAGAGCGCGGCCGGGGCAGGTGCCGGAGAGCTACGGCGTCCAGGACCTGCTGCTCGGCGGCGTCGCCACCCACAAGTTCACCCGGCTCGTCTCCCGGTCCTCGGTGGCCAGTCCGCTGCGGGCGCCCTTCGTGCGCTTCGAGGCACCCGCGGGCTCCGGTGAGCACCTCGAGCACCCCACCGACGACGGCCCGATCCGCCACACCGTCGGCGAGCTGCTCACCTGCCCGTTCTGCCTCGGGGTCTGGGTCAGCACGGCGTACGTCGCCGGCCTGACCTTCGCGCCCCGGGCGAGCCGGGCATGGGCCGGGGTGATGGTGGTGGTCTCGGTCTCCGACTTCCTCCAGCACGCCTACGCGCGCCTGCGCGACGACTGAGTGCCGGCCGCGTCCACTTTGCCGGTTCCGGCCCACGGGGCACCCCGCCCACGCTTCACTGTCGTGCACGAGCCCTCGGGGTGAGCCTCGACGCACCACACGACCAAGGACGCGACCACTGCCATGACCGACACGCCGCCCAGCTGGAGAGACGTCGCCAACGGACGCTTCGAGGTCGAGCCGAAGCCGCTGCCGACCTACGAGGCGGAGCGTGACGAGCCGGTCGCCACGGTCGGCACCGCGGCGTCCGAGACCGAGGAGCGGCAGGGGGGCGCGGGCCGTCTCTGGGCGGTCGGCCTCGTCGCGGCCCTGGCGGCCGGGGCGGCGGGCTTCGCCGCCGGCGCCGGCGACCTGCTCGGCGACTCGGACTCCGGCCGGCAGGTCCGCGCGGCCGAGCTGAGCTCGCTCGAGGAGGACCTGAGCAGCCGCGAGGAGGCGCTCGAGGAGGAGCAGAAGAAGCTCGCCAAGGCCGAGCGCAGGCTGACCAGGAAGCAGAAGGCGCTCACCACGCGGGCCAAGGGCCTCGAACGGCGCGAGCAGGCGGTCACGGCCGCCGAGGAGACGCTGGCCGAGCAGTCCGGCCCGGCCGACCGCGTCGTCGGCGACGGCGTCTTCCAGGTCGGCGTCGACCTCCGCCCCGGGACCTACCGCTCGTCGGGGGGCAGCGACAGCTGCACGTGGGCCGTGCGGTGGGCCGAGATCGGTGGCGAGACCCTCCTCGAGGGGTCGGTCACCGGTGGCGACGAGGCCACGGTCACCCTGGACGCCGGGCGCTTCCTGGAGACCTCCGGCTGCGGCGACTGGTCGCTCCAGCCCTGACCCGGCGGCGCCGGGCAGCACCGCTCAGGCGAAGAGGGAGACCGCCAGCACCATCGGCAGGGAGACCACCGAGGCCACCGAGGTGGCCAGGGTCAGCGTCTTGAGCGCGCCCTTGGTGGAGAGGCCGAGCAGGGCCTTGAACATCCAGAAGAAGTTGCTGTTGACCTGGAGCGCGAACATCGCCCCCGAGGCGATGGCGAGGCCGACTGCGACCGGGGCGACGTCGAGCGAGCCGACGATCGGCCCGATGATCCCGGCCGCGGCGATCGCCGCCACCGAGACCGACCCGATGGCCAGGTGGAGCAGCGCGGCGACGAACCAGGCCAGCAGGATGCTCAGGATCACCGGGGCGCCGGTGTCGGCGGTGAAGAACCCCTCGAGGACCTCGTCGAGGTCCGTCGCGCCGATCACCGCGCCGAGCGAGCCGCCGACCCCGGTCACCAGCAGGATCTCGCCGGTGGTCTGGAAGCCGTCGTCCAGGGCCTCGCGGGTGCGGTCGAGCCCGGCCGTGCCGCGGGAGAGCGCGTAGGCCCCGACGAGCCCGACGAAGAGCGCGAAGTTGGCGTTGCCGAGGAACTCGATGAACGGCGTGGAGAAGTCGAGCAGGTCGGCGAAGGCCCCGAAGGCGATCATCGCCAACGGCACCAGGATCGGCAGCAGCAGCACGAGCAGCGGCAGCCGTCGGGCGCCACCCGCCTCACCTTCGGTGTCCGCCTCCTCCTCCGCGGCCGCCTCCGCGGCGGCCTCCCGCTCGGCCAGCGCCTGGTGGAGCTCCTCGTCGGTCTCGGGCTTCCAGAAGCCGCGGCTCAGCACCACCCGCATCACCAGCGAGGTCAGGACCGCCGTCAGCGGCCCGATCACGATGCCGAAGAGCAGCCAGGTGCCGAGCGAGACGTCGAGGAGGCCGGCGATCGAGATCGCCGCCAGGCCGGGGATCACGAAGACGTAGCCGGCGAAGATGCCGGCGCCCAGGGCCGAGGCGAGCAGCGGCAGCCCGATCCGGCCCAGCCGCGGCGCGGCCGAGCGGGCCACGGGCGCGGCCAGCACCACCTGCACGTCGACGTAGATCGACGGCAGCACGGTGGAGAGCAGGGTGGAGAGGGTGTAGGGCAGCCGGGTGGCGCCCACGACCCGGACCAGGACGTCGACCAGGCGCTGGAAGGTGCCGTTGACCTGCAGCAGCGCGCCGATCAGCACGCCGAACCCGATGAGCAGGCCGACCTCGGCCATAATCTCGCCGAACCCGAGGGTGATCGCCTCGATCGTCCCGGTGACTCCCACGCCGGAGGCGAGGCCGAGGTAGAGCGAGGCGATGATCAGCGAGATCACCGGGTCGACCTTGAAGCGGATGATCAGGCCGATCGCCAGGACGATCGCGACGGCGGTGTGCAAGGCGATCACCCGGTCAGTGTGGCACGTCGGTGAGACGCAGATCACTGCGACGCGGCGGCCGTGAGACGCGCCGTAGCCGAAAGACGCCACGACGCCCGCCTGGGTCTGCCATCCTGCGCCGATGGAGATCGACGAGCTGGACGTGAGCGAGGAGCTGCGCCGTCGCGTCGCGGCGACGGGGCAGACCACCGACACCTGGCCGGTGGTCCTGGACGGGCAGCCGCACGTCCTGGCGGTGCGGGAGGGCGCGCTCTGCGTCTACGGCCTGGAGACCGAGCGGGTCTTCCGCTGGGCCGAGCTGCGCCGGGTGGTGGCCGAGGGTGGGACGCTCGGCCTCCGCGCCGCCCACTCGCCGACGATGACCAGGCTGGGCCTGGTCACGGCCGCCCACGGGCCGCAGATCGTGCGCGCGGTGGAGCGGGCCGGCGGACCGGTCGCGGCGCCCGAGGGACCGGAGTCGCCCACCGACGCCGAACGGGCGCAGCGGATCCTCAACCTGGCCGTCGCCGGCGGGATCCTCCTGCAGCTCGCCGCGGCCTTCGTGCTGTGGGTGGTCGCGACACGAGAGGCGGAGCGCGTCCTGGACGGCACGGCGACGCAGGCCGGCAGCCCGGGGGCCACCGTGCTCGCCCTGCTCCTCGCCTCCGCGGGTGGACTCTGCGTCCTCCTCGGGGTGATCGGCTGGGGCGTGGTGCTGGGCCTCCGGGCCGCGCGCCGGCCCTGACTCTCAGGCGTACTGGATGAGCTTGGTCTCGAGGAAGGCGCTCAGGCCCTCGACGTTGCCCTCGCGGCCGAGCCCCGACTGCTTGTAGCCGCCGAAGGGCTGCACGACGCACATCCCCCAGGTGTTGACCGAGATCTGCCCGGTGCGCACCCGTCGGGCGATGCTCTCGGCGAGCTCCACGTCGGAGGCGTAGACGGCCCCGGAGAGTCCGTAGTCGGAGTCGTTGGCGATCTGGATCGCCTCCTCGACCGTGTCGAAGGGGATCACGCAGACCACCGGCCCGAAGATCTCCTCCTGCGCGATCCGCATGTCGTTGCGCACGTCGGCGAAGATCGTCGGCGGCACGTACCAGCCGCGGTCGAGATCCTTCGGTCGCTCGCCGCCGGTGACCAGGCGGGCACCCTCCTCGACGCCGATCTGGATGTAGCCCTCGACCCGCTCGCGCTGCCGCTCGGCGGCCAGCGGGCCGATCACGGTGTCGGCCTCGCGGGGGTCGCCGACCTTGACGCTCTCGAAGATGCCCTTGAGCGCCTCCACGACCTCGTCCTGCCGGTGCCGCGGCACCACGATCCGGGTGATCGCGGCGCAGACCTGGCCCGAGGAGCCGATGCCGGCGAAGGCCAGCGTCGGGAGGACCTGGTCGAGCGGGATGTCGTCGGCGATGATGCCGGCCGACTTGCCGCCGAGCTCCAGGGTGACCCGGGCGATGCGGTCCCCGGCGAGGCTCATGATCCGGCGTCCGGCGGCGGTGCTGCCGGTGAACGAGATCTTGTCCACGTCCTTGTGCTTGACCAGGTACTCCCCGACCTCGCGACCGCCGGGGAGCAGGCTGATGACGCCCTCGGGCAGGCCCGCCGCCTCCAGCGCCTCGGCCAGGATCAGGGTGCTGACCGGGCCCTCCGGGGCCGGCTTGAGCACCACGGTGCAGCCGGCCGCGAGCGCCGGGCCGATCTTGAGCGAGGCGGTGGCGACCGGGCCGTTCCACGGGATGATGACCGCGACGACGCCGACCGGCTCGCGGACCAGCTTGCCGTGCCCGTCGGCCCAGGTGCGCTCCTCCTCGAACTCGAAGCGCTCGTGGAGGGTGGCGGCGTCGCCCCACATCTTGATCGCGTTGCCGTGGAAGGCCTCGCTGATGGCCGCCGGAGCCCCGATCTCGGCGGTGAACGACTCGATCATCTCCGGCAGCCGGTTCTCGACCTCCTTGCCGACCCGCGCGAGGACCTCGGCCCGCTCGGCGGGCGACATCCGGGGCCAGGGGCCCTCGTCGAACGCCCGGCGGGCGGCGGCGACCGCCTTGTCCATGTCGGCCTCGGCGGCCTCGGGGACGGTCGCGATCACCTCCTCGGTGATCGGCGAGACGACCTCGATGGTGCGGTCGGTGCTGGGCTGGACCCACTGGCCGCCGATGAAGAGCTTGTCGAAGCTCCTGATGTTGCCCTCGCTCATGGACTTCCTCTTATCTCTGGGGTCTGGGGGTCTGGGGGTCTGGGTCTGGGTCTGGGGTGCCGGAGGGTGGGGTGGCGGGGTGGCCGCCGCCGGCTCAGTCGTCGTAGACGATGACGCCGCGGACGTTGCGGCCCTCGCGCATGTCCGCGAAGGCGGTGTTGATCTCCTCGAGCTTGTACTCCTTGGTGATCAGCTCGTCGAGCTTGTGCTCGCCGCGGCGGTAGAGGTCCGCGATCAGCGGGATGTCGATCTGCGCGTTGGTGGTGCCGTAGAGCGTGCCCTGGATCCGCTTGCCCGACATGGCGAAGGTGTAGAGGTCGAGCTGGATGTCGCGCTGGGTGACCGGCGCCGCGGAGGTGACCACGATGGTGCCGCCGCGCCTGGTCATCTCCTGGGCGGGCTGGAGGATCTCCGGGGTCAGCACCCCGACGGTGATGATCACGACGTCGGCGCCCTGGCCGTTCGTCATGCCGGAGACGAGCTCGGCCGCCTCGGCGAAGTCGGCGGCGCTGTGGGTCGCGCCGAGCTGCTTGGCGAGGTCGCGCTTGAACTCGACCGGCTCGACCGCGACCAGGTTCCTCGCGCCCTTCTGGCGGGCCCCCTGCACGGCGTTCATGCCGACGCCGCCGGTGCCGATCACGACCACCGTGTCGCCGAGCTGCATGTCGGCGGCGCGGACCGAGGAGCCCCAGCCGGTGGGCACGCCGCAGCCGATCAGCGCGGCGGACTTCAGCGGGATGTCCTTGTCGATCCTGACCAGCGCGTTGGTCGGCACGGTCACGTAGGGGGCGAAGGTGCCGAGGTAGGACATCGCGCCGATGCCCTTGCCGCGGGCGTGGATGCGGTGGGTGCCGTCGGGGGAGGTGCCGGCCAGGACGCCCGCGCCCAGGTCGCACATGTTGGCCCGGCCGCTGATGCACATCGGGCACTTGCCGCAGCTGGGCAGGAAGGAGAGGACGACGTGGTCGCCGACCTCCATGCCCTCCACGCCCTCGCCGAGCTCGGTCACCACGCCGGCGCCCTCGTGGCCGCCGAGGACCGGCGCCCAGTCGAGGGGGATGTCGCCGGTGTCCAGGTGGTCGTCGCTGTGGCAGATTCCGGAGGCGGCGAGCTTGACGGTGGCCTCACCGCGCTTGGGCGGGTCCAGCTCGATCTCCTCGACCGTCCATCCCGAGCTCGTGCCCGGCTCCCACAGCAGTGCGCCCTGAATCTTCATCCGTACTCCCAGTCCCGAGGTCTCAATCGATTGATTCGATTGATGCATATGATCTTGCCCACTGGGACGAGGAAAAACAAGGGGCAGGCACGTCGATCGCCAGCCCGACCAGGACGCGCGGGACACGAGTGACCGGCGGGGCCGGAGGGGCGATCCCCAGGGCGATCCGAGAGCGGGTCAGCGAGCGAAGTGGTCCGCGAGCGCGGCCATCCCCTGCTCCAGCAGGTCGGTGACCTCGCGCGCGGGGTCGTCGAGCCAGAGCTCGTAGGCCGTCAGCGCGAGCGCCAGGCCGACGTGACCCAGCAGCCGCGGCTCCAGCGCGTCGGCGTCCACCCCGAGCCGCTCGGCGGCGAACTCCGCGATCACCCGGCGCCACTCGGCGTACCGCAGCGCGGAGTGGGCCTGGAGCGCGGGCGTCTCCAGGATCAGCCGCATCCGCTCGATGTGCGGCGGCGTGGCGTCGTCGGGGAACCGGTTGAACTCGACGATCGCCCGGCCGACGGCCTCGTGGACTCCGAGCCCCTCGGGCGACTCGGCCAGGAGCCGGCGGAAGCCCTCGAGGGTCAGGTCGAACCGCCCCCAGGGGATGTCGTTCTTGGACGGGTAGTAGTTGAACAGGGTGCGCCGCCCGACGCCCACCGCTCCCGCGATGGCCTCCAGCGTGGTCGCCTCGAAGCCGCGCTCGCGGAAGAGCTCGAACGCCGCCTGCTCGATGGCGGCGTGGCTCGTCACCTCGGGCCGGCCGACGTTCGCTCTCCTGGACACGGGT
The DNA here is from genome assembly GCF_058215755.1 of Nocardioides sp. Z50_6. Taxonomy (NCBI): domain Bacteria; kingdom Bacillati; phylum Actinomycetota; class Actinomycetes; order Propionibacteriales; family Nocardioidaceae; genus Nocardioides; species Nocardioides sp. Z50_6. Next base: position 179,060 of record NZ_JBZAJB010000002.1, read on the forward strand.
GAAATGTAGGCCTTCCCTTTTGACCACGAGTGCACTTATTGTTGAGGTCCACGTCACATTTCCTGGGAAGGACCCGCCATGAACCCCGAGAACACCACCGCCCCCCAGACCGACGACACCCTCACCGCCGAGAGCCTGATCGAAGAGGTCTCCATCGACGGCATGTGCGGCGTCTACTGATGCTCGACGAGGCCTGGACCCTGTCGCCGGCGGTGGCGCTGCGCCCCGAGCCCTTCGGTGCGCTGGCCTACCACTTCGGCAACCGCAAGCTCACGTTCCTCAAGCGGCCCGAGCTGGTGGCAGTGGTCCGGGCCCTGGGCGAGCAGCCCGACGTCCGCTCGGCGCTGGTCGCCGCCGGCGTCCCCGAGAGCCAGCACCCGGCGTACGCCGACGCGCTGGCCGGCCTCGCCCGCACCGACATGATCCGCCCCCGCGAAGGAGTGGCCGCGTGACCATCGCCCCTGAACGACCCAGCGCCCCGGCCCGACCCGTCAACGGCACGCTGGTCGAGCAGTTCGAGCTCGGTCTCGACGCGCCGATCTGCCTGACCTGGGAGCTCACCTACGCCTGCAACCTGGAGTGCGCCCACTGCCTGTCCAGCAGCGGCCGCCGCGACCCGCGCGAGCTCACCACCGAGCAGTGCGAGGCGGTGATCGACGAGCTCCAGCGGATGCAGGTCTTCTACGTCAACATCGGCGGCGGCGAGCCCACCATCCGCCCCGACTTCTGGCACCTCCTGCAGTACGCCGTCGACCACCAGGTGGGGGTGAAGTTCTCCACCAACGGCGTCCGGCTCACCCCCGAGCGGGCGGCCTTCCTCGCCTCCCCGGCCTGCAACGGCTACGTCGACGTGCAGATCTCCCTGGACGGCGCCACCGCCGAGGTCAACGACTACGTGCGCGGCCCCGGCTCCTACGACACCGCGCTGACCGCGCTGGCGAACCTCCAGGAGGCGGGCTTCTCCGACGCCAAGATCAGCGTCGTGTGCACCCGGCAGAACATCGGCCAGCTCGACGAGTTCAAGGCGCTGGCCGACCGCTTCGGCGCCACCCTGCGCCTGACCCGGCTGCGCCCCAGCGGCCGCGGCGCCGACGTGTGGGACGAGCTCCACCCGCTCCCCGAGCAGCAGCGCGAGCTCTACGACTGGCTGATGGCCCACGGCGAGGGCGTGCTGACCGGCGACTCGTTCTTCCACCTGGCCGCCTTCGGCGAGGCGCTGCCCGGCCTCAACCTCTGCGGCGCCGGGCGGGTGGTCTGCCTGATCGACCCCATCGGCGACGTCTACGCCTGCCCCTTCGCCATCCACGACAACTTCCTGGCCGGCAACCTCCTCGACGAGGGCGGCTTCAAGCGGGTCTGGCAGGAGTCCGCGCTCTTCACCGAGCTGCGCTCCCCGCAGACCGGCGGGGCGTGCTCGTCGTGCGCGTTCTTCGACGCCTGCCGCGGCGGCTGCATGGCCGCGAAGTTCTTCACCGGGCTGCCGCTCGACGGCCCCGACCCCGAGTGCGTCCAGGGCTACGGCGAGACCGCGCTCGCCGGCGAGCGCACCGTCCCGGCCGCGAGCCAGGACCACTCCAAGGCCAACCCGACCCGCAACCAGCCGGTGATGCTCACCCTCAGCCGCCGCCCCGGCCTGGACCAGCCCGCGCCCAGCGCTCCCCCGGTCTCGGCGTGCGCCGAGAACCCGCTGGCCGGCTTCGCCGTTCCCACCAACTGACGAGGACCCCTGACGATGGCGCCCAAGAAGCCCGAGTGGCTGCAGAACCCCTGGAAGCAGAACCCCTGGTTCGAGTCCGTCGCGGTCGCGCAGGAGCGCGCCCGCAAGCGGCTCCCGGCGCCCGTCTACGGCGCCCTGGTCGCCGGCTCCGAGCGTGGCCAGACGGTCGGCGACAACCAGGCCGCCTTCGCCGAGATCGGCCTGGCGCCCCACGTGGCGGGCCTCCAGGCCGTGCGCGAGATGACCACCTCGGTGATGGGCCAGGAGATCTCCCTCCCGGTGCTGATCAGCCCCACCGGCGTCCAGGCCGTCCACCCCGACGGCGAGGTGGCCGTCGCGCGGGCCGCGGCCTCCCGCGGCACCGTGATGGGCCTGTCCAACTTCGCCTCCAAGTCGGTGGAGGAGGTGACCGCCACCGGCGCCACCACCTTCTTCCAGATGTACTGGACCGGCGACCGCGACGTGGTGGTCCAGCGGATGCAGCGCGCCCACGCCGCCGGCGCGGTCGGCCTGATCGCCACCCTCGACTGGTCCTTCTCCATGGGCCGCGACTGGGGCAGCCCGGAGATCCCGGAGAAGGTCGACCTCAAGACGATGGTGCGGCTGGCGCCGCAGGTCGCCACCAGGCCGCGCTGGCTGTGGCAGTTCGGCCGCACCGGCCAGATCCCCGACCTGACCGCGCCCAACCTGGCCCCGCCCGGCGGGGAGGCCCCGACCTTCTTCGGCGCCTACTACGAGTGGATGACCACCCCGCCCCCCTCCTGGGAGGACGTGGCCTGGATGCGCGAGCAGTGGTCGCAGATCAGCGGCGGCAAGCCCTTCATGCTCAAGGGCGTCTGCCGGATCGACGACGCCCTGCGGGCCCGCGACCTCGGCGCGGCGGCGATCTCGGTCTCCAACCACGGCGGCAACAACCTGGACGGCACCCCGGCCGCGATCCGGATGGTGAAGCCGATCAGCGACGCCGTCGGCGCCGACCTCGACGTGGTCATGGACGGCGGCATCCGCCGCGGCTCCGACGTGGTCAAGGCGGTGGCCCTGGGGGCCCGCGCGGTGATGATCGGCCGCGCCTACCTGTGGGGCCTCGCGGCCAACGGCGAGCAGGGGGTCGGCAACGTGCTCGACGTGCTGCGCTCCGGCATCGACTCCGCGCTGCTCGGGATGGGCGTCTCCTCCCTCGACGAGCTGACCCCGGACCACCTGCTGGTGCCCGAGGGCTTCCACCGCGCGCTGGGCCAGACCCGTCCGGTGGGCCAGACCCGTCCGGTGGGCCAGACCCGTCCGGTGGGCCTGCCCGCGGCCGAGCGCACCCAGGGCTGAGCGTGCTGGCCCGGGCGACCTCCGCCGAGACGGCCGGGGCCGGCCTGGTGCTGGTGCCGGTGGGCTCGATCGAGCAGCACGGGCCGCACCTGCCGCTGGAGACCGACACGATGATCGCCGTCGCCGTCGCCGAGGCCGCCGCCGAGCGCCTCGGCGGCCCGGCGGCCGGGGTCTGGGTGGCGCCGCCGCTGGCCTACGGCTCCAGCGGGGAGCACCAGTCCTTCCCCGGCACGGTTTCGATCGGCACCGAGGCGCTCCGGCTCGTGGTGGTCGAGCTGGTCCGCTCGCTGCGCACCTGGGCCGACCGGGTCGTGCTGGTCAACGGCCACGGCGGCAACCTGGGCGCGCTGCGCTCCGCGGTCGACCAGCTCGTCGCCGAGGGCCACGACGTGGCCTGGGTGGCGTGCGCGACCGAGGACGTCGACCTGCACGCCGGGCGCACCGAGACCTCGCTGCTGCTCCACCTCGCGCCCGAGGCGGTGCGGCTCGAGCTCGCCGAGGCCGGCGACTGCCGCCCGCTCGCCGAGATCCTGCCCGCGCTGATGGCCGGCGGCATCGCCGCGGTCTCGGCCAACGGGGTGCTCGGCGACCCCGCCGGCGCCTCGGCGGCCGAGGGTGCCGCGGTGCTCGAGACGATGGTCGGCGACGTCGTCTCCCGCCTCCGGCGCGCGGCCCCGGCCCCGTCGTGAGCCGGACGGCCCTGGTCACCGGGGCGGCGCGCGGCATCGGCGCCGCCACGGTGGCGCGACTGGTGGCCGACGGCTACCGGGTGATGGCGGTGGACTCCTGCGAGGGGCCGCCGCTGGCCACCCGCGACGACCTGGCGGTGCTCGCCGCCGAGCACGGTGACCGGGTGCTCTGCCGGGTCGTCGACGTCCGCGACCGGGCTGGCCTCGCGGCCGCGGTCGACGAGGCCGTGCAGGCGTGGGGTCACCTCGACGTCGCCGTCGCGGCGGCGGGGATCATCCTGGGCGGGCAGCCGCTGTGGGAGACCCCCGAGACGGTCCTCGACGACCTCTGGGCGGTGGTGACCAAGGGCGTGTGGAACACCGCGGCCGCCGCCGTTCCCGCGATGCTCGCCGGCCCCGACCCCGGCACCTGCCGCTTCGTCGCCGTCGCCTCCGCGGCCGCCACCCACGGCCTGTTCCATCTCGCCGCCTACAACGCGACCAAGCACGCCGTGGTGGGCCTGGTGAAGGGCCTCGCGGCCGACCTGGTCGGCACCGGGGTCACGGCCAGCGCCGTCTCCCCCGGCTCCACCGACACCGCCATGCTCCGCACCACCGCCACCCTCTACGACGTCCCGACCGACGAGCTGGCCGCCCACCAGCTCAACCGTCGCGTCCTGGACCCGGCCGAGATCGCCGCGGCGATCGCCTTCTGCGCCTCCCCCGCCGGGGGCGTCGTCAACGGCACCGTGCTGCACGCGGACGGCGGCTTCGGGGCGTGAGCACCGCGCCCGCCCCGGCCGGTCGGCTGCCCGCCGGCTTCACCGTCGAGCTCGACCCGGCGGTGCGGCTGCTGGACGGCGGGCGCTTCCTGGTCGGCGGCTCCCCGCTCACCGCGATGGGCCTCTCCGAAGCCGCGCGCACCCACCTGGAGCGACGACGGCTGGTCGTCGCTGACGCGGCCAGCGCCCACGTCGCCGAGCGGCTGCTCGCCACCAACCTGGCCCGGCCGGTGCTGGGCACGACGCCGCCGCTGCCACCCTCGGAGGTCACGGTGGTGGTGCCCGTGCGCGACCGCCCCGCGCAGCTGGACCGCTGCCTGGCGGCCCTGCGCCCGCTGCCGGTCGTGGTGGTCGACGACGCCTCCCACGACCCGGCCGCCGTCGCGGCGGTCGCCGCCCGCCACGGCGCCACGGTCGTGGCCCTGGAGACCAACCTGGGGCCCGCGGGCGCCCGCAACGCCGGCCTGGCCCGGGTCACCACGCCGGTGGTCGCACTGGTCGACTCCGACGTGGAGGCACCCGCGGAGGCGCTGCTGGAGCTCACCCGCCACCTCCACGACCCGTCCGTCTCGCTGGTCGGCCCCCGGGTCGTCGGCCACGTCCGGCGCTCCCGACCGCGCTGGTTCGAGCGCTACGACGCCGCGGCCTCCTCGCTCAGCCTGGGCCGCACGCCCTACTCGGTGCGCCCGGGCGCCGGCGTGGCCTGGCTGCCCAGCGCCTGCCTGGTCGGTCGCACCACGGCACTGGGCAGCGGCTTCGACACCGACCTGCGGGTCGGCGAGGACGTCGACCTCGTGTGGCGGCTCGTCGACGGCGGGCACCGGGTGCGCTACGAGCCCGCGGTGACGGTGCGCCACGACGTGCGACCCACGGTGCGGGGGTGGCTGGGGCGCAAGGTGCTCTACGGGTCGGGCGGGGCGCTGCTGGCCCAGCGGCACGGCGCCCACGTCGCGCCCGCCGTCCTCTCCCCCACCCTGGCCGTCGCCGGGGCGGCGCTGCTGCTGCGACGCCGGTGGTCACTGCCGGTCGCCGGTGCCGCCCTGGCCCACGCCGCCGTCTCCGTGGGCCGGGCGCTGCCCGCCGACGTGCCACGCGGCGCCCGGGCGTCGGTCGCGGGAGTCCTGGCGCTCCGCGGGCTCGGCTGGGCGGTGCGGCAGGAGTCCTCCCTGCTGCTGCGGCACTGGTGGCCCGCCGCGGCGGTCGCGGCCTGCGTGCTGCCCCCGGTCCGCCGGGCCGCCGCCACCGCCGTGGTGGTCGACACCGTCGTGGCGCTCACCGAGCACCTGGACGCCGAGCTCGACCTGCCGGCGCTGGTGGTCGGACGCCGCCTGGACGACGCGGCATACGGTGCCGGGCTCTGGTGGGGGGCGCTGCGCGCCAGGTCGCTCGGGGCACTGCGGGCGCGGCGGCCCGGCCGGACCGGTCAGGCGACGTCGCGCGCCGCCGCCCGCACGAGCTCCTCCTCCGCCGGGGTCCCCAGGAAGTAGTCGACCCGCGGGCGGGTGTGTGGGCGAGTACGTGGGGTGCGCGGGGCCCGTGGTGGCCCGGGCGGCTGTCGGGTGCCGTCGCGGAGGCGACGGGTGCCGGTGTGGTCGACCAGGTAGAGGGCACCGTGCGGATCGCGCCAGAGGTAGATCCCCGGGAAGGGCTGGCGGAGAGTCCACCCGCCATGGGTCTTGACCCGGTGGGTGAAGGGACTCAACGGCCCGTAGTTGCCGATCCGGGACTGGCCCGGCGGGGGCCTGCCGTGACGCTCTGCGTGGTCGTAGGGCTCGGTGTGGTCGATCTGGTGCGAGCCGGGGCGGACCGAGGAGGCGAAGGGGAAGACGTCTGCCGGGCTCATCACCTCGACCGCCCGGCGATGCCGCTCCGGGATCTCGTAGGAGTCGACCGGGGCCTGCCCGGCGATGTCGAGGACGGGGGCGATGGTGAACCGGGCCTCCCCCAGCCAGCGACGCACCCACCCGGCGGTCACCGGGCCGTGGTCGGGCATGCGGACGATCCCGGTCGACTGCTCGTCGCACGAGCAGGCCGGAGCGTAGGTGTGGACCGTGACGGTGACCCTGGGCAGCACCCGGCCCCAGTCGAGGACCGGTGCGGCACCGGAGCGTGCGTCCGGGCCCACTGCCTCCGAGCCCGCCGCGGCAGGCTCCGCCTTCTCCGGGTCTGCGGCCTCGGGTGGATCCGCGGGCCGGTCCTTCCGGGCCTGGAAGGCGGCGATCAGCTCGACGGCCAGGTGCGGGTTGGCCAGCACCGCGATCGCCTTGACCCGCCGGTGGTCGACCGGGTCGGCGTCGCCCAGGGCGGCGAGCACGTCGGCCAGCCACGCCACCCGCGCGTCGAGCAGGGTGATGACGTGGAACGGGCCGCGCACGTAGAACCCGCGCATGCCGGCGTCGGTGGACCGCGTCGGCCGGGCGAACTGGTGCTCGGCGGCCGCGCGCTCCCGCTCTGCCGTCGCGACCGGATCCGCGGCGGCCACCGCGCCGTCGACCAGCACCTCGAAACGGGACCACGGGATCCGGCCGTCGGCCGACTCCGCGACCCGGGAGTCGACGTACCGGGCCTGGTCGCAATCGAGCTCCCGGGTGCGTCGTGCGACGTGCCGGGCGTAGGAGGCGCGCACCTCGAGGGCCTGGACCCTGCGCCACAACCTGGGGAGGCGGATCGTGATGTCCAGCGCGTCGGCGATCAGCGAGGCTCCTGCCCACGGCGAGATCCCCAACCGGGCGGCCAGGGTTGCGCAGCAGAGCTCCGCGACCTGCGGCGTGCCGAGGCCGCCGTACCGCCGAGCCTTCTCACGCCCGGGCAGCCGGGCCAGCTCCGGATCGAGCGTCTCGGGGTTGTTGAGGACCGCGTGCTGCACCGCGATCCGCAGCTCCTCGACCTCGCACTCGCGGCGCACCCGCGCCACGCGGTCGGCGTACTGGAGGAGCTGCCCTGCGGACAGCTCCTCCAGCATCACGCCCCCCAGCTCCATGACCACCAGCCAACCAGCGACCACCGACATTCCTGCCCGGCATCTGGCCGGTCGCAGCTACTCAGCGGTCGGCGGTCTTGCCGACCACCTCGAAGGAGTCGTCGAGGTCGACGTCCCACTCAGTGCCGTCGTCCTCGACGACCTCCACCTCGAAGGCGACGCCGCGGTCGTCGCTGGCTTCGACGTCGGTCACGGTGCCGCCGCCGACGGCCTCGGTCGCGGCCCGCTCGGCGGAGTCGCGGTCGGCGTTGTCCACGACCCGGTCGTCGCCGTCGTCGGTGCCCTCGGTGCGGTCGTCGTCGGTCTTCTTGCTGACGACGGCCAGGTCCTCGTCGAGCGCGACGTCGACCTCGGTGCCGTCCTCGAGCCTGACCTCGACCTCGTAGGCCTCGCCCGGGTCGTCGCTGGTCTCGGCGTCGGTGACGGTGCCACCGCCCGCCGCCTCCAGCGCGGCGGTGGAGGCGCGGTCGCGGTCGCTGCCCCGGAGCTCGTCGGCCCCGGCGGTGCTGGCCAGCGCCACGCCGCCGACGGCGAGGACGGCGACCACGGCGACCGACGGGATCAGGACGCGCTTGGTGCGGAGCTTGGAGATCTTCATGGAGATGCCTCTCGGATCGTGAATCGGATGTGGCCGACTGTGCGGTAGGCGTGCTGAACCCTGCCTGAACGTCCCTGAAGGCGCGTTCAGCGCTACCAGCCGGTACCGTCGGGGGGGTGGCCCCTGCTCCACCGCCTCCAAGCCAGCAGACCGAAGACCCAGAGAGCAAGGCCTTATGACCGACCGCAACACCCTCGACCACGACAGCCAGCTCGACGCGGAGACGCTCACCGAGACCGAGATGGAGGACGTCGCGGAGCCGAAGCCGATCTGGGCGGAGTCAGCCCGCGAGGTGCTGCTCGAGGTGGCCGGCAAGTACAACGCGGTGATCACCTCGAAGGACCTGGCCGCTGCGGTCCAGGAGCGCTCGGGAGTGACGACCACCCAGGCTGCTCACTACTGGATCGGCGACGTGCTGGCTCTGGTGGCCGAGGAGTGCGCGGCGAACGACGAGCCCCTCCTCCCCTCGCTGGTGGTCAACGCCCAGGGTGGCGTGGTGCCCTCCTACGCCCAGATCGTGCTGGCGCAGAGCGGCGAGACCCCCGCCGACCCCGACAGCCACGCGTCCCGCGAGCGGCTCGCCTGCTACCAGCTGCTGGAGGCCACCGGTCTTCCCGCCGACGGCGGCCGGGCGCAGCTGACTCCCCGGCTCGCCGCCAGCCGCACCCGGGAGCGCAAGAACGCGCTGGCCGAGCGCGTGCTGCCGGTCTGCCCCAAGTGCAACCACGTGCTCGCCTCGATGGGCACCTGCGACAACTGCGACTGAGTCAACGGCGCGACCTCGCGTCGTCAGTCCTGGGCGACCTTGACCTTCCTGGTGACGTCGGAGACGTCGCCGTTCCTCGTGCCCGGCCCCGTGGAGGCCTTCACCCGCAGCGTTCCGGCCTCGGGCACGCAGGAGCGCGGGATCGTGGTGCGGATGGTGCTGCGCTTGATGTTCCACGTCGTGGTCGCCGCACACTCGGTCGGGACCAGGATGCCGTCGCTGCGGCGCAGGTACCACTCCTCCTCGACCGTGCCGTTCCGGGCCCGGTGGCTGGTGCCGGCCGACGAGGTCGTCGCGCCGTAGACGTAGTAGCCGTAGAACTGGGTGTCCTTCTTGCGGAGCCCGCGCACCTTCGCGGTGATCACCAGCTCCGTGGCGGTGTGGGAGACCTTGAGACGGGTCAGGTCGAGCTTGGCGGGAGCGTCGCCGGACTTGTCCTTGATGCTGCCGGTCGCGGCGTGGGCACCTGGGCCGAGGGAGATCGTGGCAAGGACGAGCGGGGCGGCGAGAAGGACGGCGAGCTTCTTCATGGGCCTCTGTTCCAAGGTCGGTCGGAGTTCCGAGATCGATCGGAGCGGTTGTACCCATTTTTCCCGGGAGCGATCGCGTGCGCGCCGGCCGGACGGCTGCGGCGTGAGAGTGCCGTGAGAAAGCAGGAACCGCAGGCACCGGGGACTGCTCCCCCGACCTGCGGTTCCGATCTGAGCCGCCTATCGGAATCGAACCGATGACCTAATCATTACGAGTGATTCGCTCTACCGACTGAGCTAAGGCGGCGTGCCGCCCGGCTGTCCACGAGGGCGTGGCCGGGCAACCCGGGGAAGTATACGGACACCGGCGCCCGGCGGCGAAAACCGCCCACCGGGCAGTCCCCGGGACCGGTTGCGCCCGGGATTCAGTGCACGACCAGCGTCGCCCTCAGCTCCTCGGACTCGCTCAGCGGCTGGTGGTCGTCGCCCGCCACCAGGGTCACGTCGCGGATCGTGCCGCCGTAGCAGAACCCGCGGCCCGGACCGTAGTCGTCGGTCACCGGGGTCCCGCGGTCGACGCCGACGTTGAGGGTCTGGTCCATCGAGAAGAAGGACGAGATCGTCCGCTCGATCCGGCCCGAGCCCACCTCCTGGCCGTCGAGCACCAGCACCAGGTCGCCGCCCCGGCCGGGACCGCCGCCGTCATACGTGAAGCGCACCTGCGCAGTGTGCGCACCCTCGCAGACCGGGCCCCGGGAGCGGATGACCGTCTCCTCGGCGCCCAGCCAGGCGTAGGTGAAGGTGAGGAAGCCGTCGCGCACGTAGAAGGACCACCCGGCGAACCGGCTGCCCTGCGCGACCAGCACCCCCTCCGCCTTCCCGGTCTCGTCGGCGAACCGGGCCGTGATCGACCACGAGCCGTTCTTCAGCGGCGGGACGGCGTCCTCGCGGAGGTTGCCCGCGCCCGCCCGCAACGTCAGCCGGCGCGGCGGCGGCGGGCGGTGGCCGACCGTCACGGCCTCCCCGTCGCTGTCGAGCCGGCGCAGCGATTGGTCGTCGATCGGCAGCACGTTGTTGCGCCGCGCCTCGGCGAGGAAGAGCTCCTGCAGCTCCGCGAGCCGCTCGGGGTGCTCGGCGGCCAGGTCGCGGGCCTGGGTCCAGTCGGTGGTGGTGTCGTAGAGCTCCCACCGGTCCTCGGCCAGCGGCACCGGGGACTCGGCCAGCGCCCACGGCGTCCGGTGCTTGGTCACCGCGGTCCACCCCTCGTGGTAGATCCCGCGGTTGCCGAACATCTCGAAGTACTGCGTGACGTGCCGCTCCGGCGCGGCCGCGTCGTTGAGCGAGTAGACGAAGGAGACCCCGTCGACCGGGTCCTGCCGCACCCCGTCGACGGTCTCGGGGTGGGGCACTCCGGCCAGCTCGAGGATCGTCGGGAAGACGTCGATCACGTGGTGCCACTGGTCCCGGACCCCGCCGCGGTCGGCGATCCCCTGCGGCCAGTGCACGATCAGCCCGTTGCGGGTCCCTCCGTAGTGGGAGGCCACCTGCTTGGTCCACTGGTACGGCGTGTCCATCGCCACCGCCCACCCGGCCGGGTAGTGGACGAACGACTCCGGCCCGCCGATCAGGTCGAGCTGCTCGGCGATCCGCTCGGCGGAGTCCTCGATCCCGTTGAAGCGCATCGTCTCGTTGAGGGTCCCCTCCAGCCCACCCTCGGCCGACGCCCCGTTGTCGCCGAGGATGTAGAGGACCACCGTGTTCTCCAGCTCGCCGGCCGCACGCAGGTGGTCGAGCAGCCGCCCCACCTGGACGTCGGTGTGCTCGGCGAACGCCGCGTAGGTCTCCATCAACCGCTCCGCGACCAGCCGCTGGGTCTCGTCGAGCTCGTCCCAGTGCGGTACGCCCGGCGTCCAGGGCGCAAGCTCGGCGTCCGGCGGCACCACCCCGAGCTCCTTCTGCCGCGCCAGGGTCAGCTCCCGCTGCCGGTCCCAGCCGTGGGAGAAGTCGCCGCGGTTGCGGCCCCGCCACTCCTCGGGCAGGTGGAACGGCGAGTGGGTGGCGCCGAAGGCCAGGTAGGTGAACCACGGCCTGCCCCCGCCGTGAGCCCGGACGTCGTCGATCCAGCCGATCGCCTGGTCCACCAGGTCCTCCGACAGGTGGTAGCCCTCCGCGGCGGTCCGCGGCGCCTCGACGAACGTCGTCCCCTCCACCAGGGTCGGCTCGAACTGGCTGGCCTCGCCGCCGAGGAACCCGTAGAACCGGTCGAAGCCCTCCCGCGTCGGCCACCGGTCGAAGGGCCCGGTGGGGGTCTGCTCCCAGGTCGGCGTCTGGTGCCACTTGCCGAAGGCGCCGGTGGCGTAGCCGTTGCCGCTCAGCGCCTGGGCCAGGGTGCCGGCGCTCAGCGGTCGGGTGGCGTCGTAGCCGGGGGTGCCGTTGCTGATCTCGACCACGGTGCCCATCCCGACCGCGTGGTGGTTGCGGCCGGTCATCAGGGCGGCCCGGGTCGGCGAGCAGAGCGCGGTGGTGTGGAACCGCGAGTAGCGCAGCCCCTCCGCGGCGAGCTGGTCGGCCGTCGGCATCGCGCACGGGCCGCCGAACGCCGAGGAGGCGCCGAAGCCCATGTCGTCGAGGAGGACCACCAACACGTTCGGGGCGCCCTCGGGCGCCTCGAGCCGGGGCTGGGCGGGCAGCTGCTCGGCCTGGTCGGCGAGCGCCTCGGCCGCCTCGAAGGGCGGGCGGGGCTGGTGGAAGGGCAGGTGCGAGCGGGTCATCTCGGTCTTCTCTCAGTCGTCGCGGCGGTCGGGCAGGTCGTCGTTGGCGCAGCGGAAGCCGACGTTGGCCGAGGCCGAGTCGGGGGTGCTGCTGGAGCGGGCCGCCACCCGGTAGCGGCGGCAGTAGGAGTCGTGGCAGAGGTAGGAGCCGCCGCGCATCACGCGCTGGGTCCCGCGGCCGGGGCCCCGCGGGTCGCCGACGGGCTCCGGACCGGCCAGGGCGCGCTCGGCGTACTCGGTGGGCGAGAACCAGTCGGCGCACCACTCCCAGACGTTGCCCACGGTGTTCCACAGCCCGTGGCCGTTGGGCCGGAAGGAGCGCACCGGCGCGGTGGTGAGGTGACCGTCCTCGGCCGTGTTGTGCAGCGGGAAGTCGCCCTGCCAGATGTTGAGCCGCCAGGCCCCGTGGTCGAGCAGCTCGTCGCCCCAGGGATAGCGGGCGCCGTCGAGGCCGCCGCGGGCCGCGTGCTCCCACTCCGCCTCCGTCGGCAGCCGCGTGCCGGCCCACCGGCAGTAGGCGTCGGCGTCGCGCCACGTCACGTGCACGACGGGGTGGTGGGGCAGGTCGGCGGCCGAGGAGCCGCGCCCGGCGGGATGACGCCAGTCGGCGCCGCGCACCGCCCACCACCAGGGCAGCCCCACCACCGGGTGGAGCACGTCGCGCGGGTGCGCGTCGACGGCGAGGTGGAAGACCGCCGAGACGCCGAGCTCCTCGGCCTCGGTGACGTGGCCCGTCTCCCGGACGAACCGGGCGAAGGCCGCGTTGGTCACGGCCGTCTCGTCGATCCAGTACGGCGCCACCCGGACCTGGTGGACCGGGCGTTCGCCGTCGGCCGGGTCGCCCTCGCCGGACGCGTCGCCCATCGCGAAGGTGCCGCCGGCGATCCGGACCTGCCCGCTGCGGACGGCCTCCTGCGGCGAGGGCCGGTACGCGCCCGCCACCCCCGCGGGGGGCGCACCCCCCACCCCGCCCGAGCAGCAGGTCACGACGCGACCTCGACCGTCGGGACGGCCTGCCAGCCGTCGGTCCGGGCCGCCGGGTCCGGCACCGGCACGGCCGCCAGCAGCCGGCGGGTGTAGTCGTGCTGCGGCCGGGCGAAGACCTCGGCGACCGGCCCGGACTCCACGACCTCGCCCCGGCGGAGCACCGCGACGTCGTCGGCGACCTTGTTGACCACGGCCAGGTCGTGGCTGATGAAGACACAGGCGAAGCCCAGCTGCTGCTGCAGCGCGCGGAAGAGCTCCAGCACGTCGGCCTGGACCGAGACGTCCAGCGCACTGGTCGGCTCGTCGGCGATCAGCAGCCTCGGGCGGAGCACCAGGGCCCGGGCCAGGGCCACCCGCTGCCGCTGGCCGCCCGAGAGCGCCCGCGGCCGGCGGTCGGCGAGATCCGGGGCGAGCCGGACCGCCTCGAGCAGCTCCGCCACCCGTCGACGGCGCTCCTGCGCAGTGCCGACGCCATGGATGTCGAGCGGCTCCCGGACGCTGGCGCCCACCGACATCCTCGGGTCGAGGGAGGCCTCGGGGTCCTGGTGCACGAAGGCCAGGTCGCGCCGGAGCTCGCGCCGGCGGCGCGCGCCGAGGGCGAAGAGGTCCTCGCCGGCCACCTCGACGCGGCCCTCGGCGAGCGGGACCAGACCCGCGGCCAGCCGGCCCAGGGTGGTCTTGCCCGAGCCGGACTCGCCCACCAGCCCCAGCACCCGGCCGGGCGGCAGCTCGAGGCTGACGCCGTTGACCGCCGGGAAGGCGCGGCCCCGGCGCGACGAGCCGTAGCGCACGTGCACGTGCTCGAACCGCAGGGCCGGGAGGCCGGTCGCCGGCCCCGGGTCCGGGTCCGGGTCCGGGTCCGGGTCCGGGACGGAGTGGACCACGTCGCCCGCGTCGGGGAGCCGGAGCACCGAGGCGAGCAGCTGGCGGGTGTAGGGGTGCTCCGGGGAGGCGAAGAGCTGACGGGTGCTCCCCTCCTCCACCACGTCACCCTGACGCAGCACCACGACCCGGTCGGCGATCTCCGCGACCACCCCCATGTTGTGGGTGATCAGCAGGATGCTGGTCCCCGTCCGGTCGCGGATGCGGCGCAGCAGCGCCAGGATCTCCGCCTGGACGGTCACGTCCAGCGCGGTGGTGGGCTCGTCGGCGAGCAGCAGCTCCGGCTCGTTGGCCAGGGCGAGGGCCAGCACCACCCGCTGCTTCTGCCCCCCGGAGAGCTGGTGGGGGTAGTAGCCGAGCCGCTCCTCGGGGTCGGGGATCTCGACCTGGGTGAGCAGCTCCACGGCCCGGCTCCGGGCTTGGACCCGCGACAGGCGCCCGTGCGCCCGCAACGCCTCACGGAGCTGCCAGCCCACGGTGCGCACCGGGTTGAGGGCGGTCTGCGGCTCCTGGAAGACCATCGCGATCCGCTTCCCGCGGAAGCCGGAGAGCCCGGCCTCGTCGAGCCCGAGGAGCTCCTCGCCGCGGAACCGGATCGACCCGGTGGCGCGGGCCCCCGGCGGCAGCAGACCGAGCACCGCCCGGGCGGTCATCGACTTGCCGGAGCCGGACTCCCCGACCAGGGCGAGCACCTCGCCCGGGTCGACGTGCAGCGAGACGTCGTTGACGGCCGGCCGCGGGTGGGCGAAGGAGATGGCGAGGTGCTCGACGGTGAGCAGCGTCTCAGGCACGGTGGGCCTCCGAGAGTGACTGGGCCACCAGGAGCAGCCCGAGGACGAGGAGCACGACCACGAGGAGGGGGCCGAGGGAGAGGAACGGGGCGTCGTACATCAGTCGCGTGCCGTCCTTGATCAGCGACCCAAGCGAGGGGTGCGGGGCCTTGACGCCGATGCCGAGGAAGCTCATCGCTCCCTCGATGAAGACCGCCACCGACATCGAGAGCGCGAGCTGGACCGTGAGCGGCTCCAGCGAGTTGGGCAGCACGTGACGGCGCAGCAGCCACCACGGGCGGGCGCCGACCACCTGCGCCGCCTCGACGTACGGCATCTCCCTGACGGTGCGCAGGGAGGTCCGCACCAGCCGGCCGAAGACCGGCACCTCGATGGCCACGATCACCACCGCGATGGTCGCCACCCCGGGCCCGATGACCGCGGCCAGCGCGATGGCCAGGATCAGCGTCGGGAAGGCCAGCACCAGGTCGAAGAGGCGCTGGGTGAGCACGTCGGTGACCCTCCACCAGCTGGTGACCAGGCCCAGGAGCATGCCGAGGGTGGCGCCGGCGGGGACGGCGACGAAGACCACCAGCAGGTCGACCCGGATGCCTGCCAGCGTCCGGGAGAGGACGTCGCGGTTGACGTCGTCGGTGCCCAGCCAGTGCGCCGCCGAGGGGCCCACCAGGTTGGCGCCCGGTACCTGCTGGGTCGGGGAGTACGGCGCCAGCAGCGGACCCAGCAGCCCGAGCAGCACGATCGAGCCCACCAGCACCAGCCCGGCGATCCCCTTGGGGGTCCGCAGCGCGGCCCTCATGCCGTGCCGCCGATCCGGATCCGCGGGTCGAGCCACGCGTGGACGACGTCGGTGACCAGCTGGGTCACCACGAAGATCGTCACCGAGAGCAGCAGCAGGACCTGCACCACCGGGTAGTCGCGCCCGGAGATCGCCTCCTCGACCAGCCGGCCGAGGCCCGGCCAGGTGAAGATCGCCTCCACCAGCACCGCCCCGCCCAGCAGGGTGCCGAACTGGATGCCCAGCACCGTGACGGCCGACGGCAGCGCGTTGGGCAGGGCCTGGGTGAGCACGATCCTGGCGTGCCCGATGCCCACCGCGCGCGCGGTGGTGACGTAGGGCTGACGCAGCTGTGAGCGCAGCGACTCGGTGAGGAACCTCGTCAGCCCGGCCCAGACCGGGACGGCGAGGCAGGTCGCGGGCAGCAGCAGGTACTGCACGGCGATGTCGGGCCGGGCGATGAAGCCGTCCGGCGGGGTGCCGCCCGAGGGCAGCACCGGCACCAGGACCGCGAAGACCAGCACCAGCAGCAGCCCGGTGGCGAAGGTCGGCATCGCCAGCGCCACGGTGTTGATCCCGGCCAGGGTGGCGTCGAGCCACCGGCGCTCCGCGACCACCGCGACCACCGCGGTCGCCGTGGCCGCGCCGACCGCCAGGGCGAGGGCGGTCAGGGTGAGGACCACCGTGTTGGTGGCCCCGTCGGCGAGCAGGTCGCTGACCTGCCCGCCGACCACGAAGGAACGGCCGAGGTCGAAGGTGAGCACGTCGGAGATCCAGGAGAGGTACTGGGTGAGGAACGACTGGTCCAGCCCGAGGTCGGCGCGGATCGCCGCCCGGGCCTCGGGCGAGGCGTCGGGCCCGGCCAGCGTGTCGACGGGGTCGCCGGGCACCAGCCGCATCAGCCAGAAGATCAGCAGCGAGGCCGCGGCGAGCAGGCCGAGCGCGGAGGGGAGCCTCCCCAGGACGTAGCGCAGCATCACTGCTCCTTCCACGCCTCGTCGAGGAGGAGCTCGGTGCGCTTGCTGTAGTCGATGCCGTGCACCGCGCTGGTGGAGACCAGCTGGGGGTAGTAGGTGACCAGGTCGGTGAGCCAGACGTTCTCCACGATGTGGTCGTTGACCTTCTCGAAGAGCTCCCCGGCCTCGGCCGAGGTCGGGTCGGCGACCTTCCAGGAGGCGTCGGAGTCGGCGCGGTAGCGCGCGTCCTCGAAGTTGGAGGCGTTGTGGGCGGCGTTGAAGGGGAACGCGCTGACCGTCAGCGTGGCCGGCGTGTACTGGGCGTAGGTGTGGCTGAAGATCCACATGCCCTCGAACTGGGCGCCGACGAGCTGCTTGTACATCGAGGCGAACTCGGTGGGCTTCAGCTCGACCTCGATGCCGGCCTCGCCGAGGTCGGCCTGCACGATCTGGGCGATCGCCTCGGCGGTCGGGTCGCCGGCGGCGAACTGCAGGGGCAGGGTGGGCACCTCGCCGATCTCGGCGACCAGCGCCTTCGCCTTGTCCAGGTCGCGGGCGTAGTGCAGGCCCGCCTCTTCGTCGTACGCCGGGGAGGCCGGCGACCACGGGAGCCCCTGGGGGACCGCGGCGCCGCGGTAGACGTCCTGGACGATGCGCTCGCGGTCCACCGCGTAGGCCACGGCCCGGCGCAGCCTGACGTCCTGGAGGTCCTTGTTCTTGAGCTGGAACCCGATGTACTGCTGGTTGGTGGCGCCCTCGAACCTGCTGATCTGGAACTTCGGGTCCTTGCTGAGTGTCTCCACGTCGCGCGGGGTGACGCCGGTCGCCAGGTCGTACTGGCCGGAGCGGAGGCCGGCGACCCTGGCCTGGGCGTCGGGGACGACCGAGACGTCGACGGCGTCGAGCTTGGGTGCCCCCTTCCAGTACTCCTCGTTGCGCTCGAAGGTCATCGCCGACCCTGGGGTCCAGCCGGTGAACTCGAAGGGGCCGGTGCCGTTGTAGACCTCGGCCTCCTTGAGACCGTCGAAGGTCTCGGCGTCGACGATCGGGACGATGTCGAGCAGGTCGAGGATGTTGCTCAGCGGGTGGGCGAACTCCAACGTGATGGCGTGCGGGTCGGAGGTGTCGAAGCCGGTCACCGCGGCGGCGGTCCGCTGGACCTGGACCGCCCAGGCCGGGTCGGCGAAGGTCTCGATGCTGAACCGCACGTCCTCGGAGGTGAAGGGACGGCCGTCGTGGAAGGTCACGTCGTCGCGCAGCTGCAGCGTGATCGACCGGCCGTCCTCGGCCACCTCCCAGGAGGTGGCCAGCGACGGCTGGGCGTCGAGGCTGTCGTGCGGGTACTCGACCAGCGAGTCGTAGGTCAGGCCGATCAGGGTGTTGCCGACGTCGCTGGACTGGCCGAAGACGGAGGCGGGGACGTGGTCGGTGGCCGCGGCGACCCGCAGGGTGCCGCCGGCCACCGGGTCGCCGGAGGAGCCCGAGGGGGACTTCTCCCCGACGGCCGAGGAGCAGCCGGCGAGCAGGAGCACCGACGCGGCGGCAGCGGAGGCCAGCCTGGGGAAGAAGGAGCGAGGACGCGTTGCGGACACGGGCGTTGCCTTTCGGGTCAGGGAGCGGGAGTGGTGCGCGGGGTGGAGCGGAGCGAGCGGCCAGGCGCTCAGGCGGACGTCGGGCGGGTCTTGGTCCTGGGTCCGGCGGGCAGCACGTCGAACGGGTCGTCGTAGACCGGCGCGAGCGCGATCGTGCAGGCGGCGAGGGCCTGGATGCCGGCGCCGAAGCGGGTGAAGGAGAGATCGAGCGGCGGCAGGGTGGTCGTCGCGTCGAAGGCGGCCACCACCTCGTCGAGGACGCCGGGGAAGTCGGTGAACGCCTGGCCGACGAGGATCATCCGGTCCGGGTCGACCATGTCGCGGACCAGGGCCGCGGTCTCGCCCAGCAGCCTGGCCCGGGCGCAGAGCAGCGCGCGGACGGCGGGGACCCCGTCGGCGGCCGCGTAGACCCGCGCGATCAGCGGCTCGTCGACCAGCCCGTCCCGGTGGGCGGCCACGGCCAGCGCGTGGTCGCTGACGCTGGCCTCCAGGCAGCCGGTCCGTCCGCACGAGCAGGGTGCGCCGGAGCGAGTCGGGAAGTGGGTCAGGCGCGCGGCCCGCGAGACCTCGGTCTGGCCGCCCTTGTCCAGGGCCACGGCGACGCCGGTGGTGTTGCGGGCGTAGAAGTAGGTGGTGACCCCCTGGGTGCCGTGGCGGCGGTGGATGAACTCCGCGGCGGCCACGGCGGCGATGTGCTCGCTGGTGGTCACCTGCAGGCCCAGCGCGTCGCCCAGCGCCGCCCCGGTCGCCCGCTCGTCCAGGCCCACCGCCTGCCAGGGGGCCACCACTCCCGCGACCAGTGGCCGGCGGCCCGGGTGGGCCCGGAGCATCTCGACCAGCTCGTGCCCGATCCAGTCGAGATCGAGCGGGTCGGTGGGCAGCTTCTCCTTCGTGCGACTCACCACCACCTGCCCGGACGGGTCCCCCAGCGCCACGGTGAGGAGCCGGGCGCCGACGTGCACGCCGACGGCCACGTAGACCGCGCGGTCGATCTCCACCGGGGTGCTCGGCCGCCCGATCGACCCGGCCTGCACCTTGTCGGGTCGCTCGCGGAGCAGTCCACCCTCGACCAGGGCGCTGACCGTGCGGGCCACGGTGCGGCCACTCAGGCCCGTCGGGCCGGCCAGCTCCTCGCGCGTCGCGCGGCCCCGGCCCCTGACCTGCTCGAGCACGCGGCCCGCGGCCGAGCCGAAGCGGCCGCGGGTGACCACGATGGTCGGGGACTGTGGGGTCATCTGCACTCCTGGAGCGGGCGAAGGAGCCCGGGATTAAAGTCGATTAAGTTGATCGAGAATGACAGACAGTGGCCTCGATCGGCCGTCGTCTCAACCCCGACACGCAGTTAGGGCCACGGTGTCGCGAACCGTTGAGAGCGGCTTCCCCGCACCGGATCGTGGGGGTCCTCCCGGCCGTCACCCGACGCCGGTCGACCCACGCACGGAGGACTTCCCATGACCATCAGCCTCGACCGACGCCACGAGACCGCCCTCGCGGTCCAGCAGCTCGGCGGCAACATCGGTGCCCGCATCGACGGCGTCCGGCTCGGCGCCGACCTCGGCGACGACACGATCCGCCAGATCCGAGCCGCCCTCCTCACCCACAAGGTCGTCTTCTTCCGCGGTCAGGACCACCTCGACGACGAGGGGCACATCGCCTTCGCCGAGCAGCTCGGCAGCCTGACCACCGCGCACCCGACGGTCAACACCGGCAGCGCGCGGATCTTCACCCTCACCGCCAACAAGGGCATGGCCGCCAACAGCTGGCACACCGACGTGACCTTCGTCGACCGCATCCCGGCGATCAGCATCCTGCGCGGCGTCACCATCCCGGAGTACGGCGGCAACACGGTGTGGGCCAACACGGCCGTGGCCTACGAGTCGCTGCCGGCCTCGCTGCGCGCCCTGGTCGACAACCTGTGGGCCCTGCACAGCAACGACTACGACTACGCCCACTCCGCGGAGTCCCCCGAGTCGGTCGAGGAGTCGCACAAGTCCTTCACCCGCAGCCAGTTCGCCTCGACCACCTTCGAGACCGAGCACCCGGTGGTGCGGGTCCACCCCGAGACCGGCGAGCGCACCCTGCTGCTGGGCCACTTCGTGAAGAAGTTCGTCGGCCTCAACCAGAAGGAGTCCGCGATCCTCTTCAACCTGCTCCAGGACCGCGTCACCAAGCTCGAGAACACCATCCGGTGGAGCTGGCAGCCCGGTGACGTGGCGATGTGGGACAACCGCGCCACCCAGCACTACGCGGTGGCCGACTTCGACACCCAGCCTCGCGAGGTGCGCCGGATCACCGTCGCGGGCGACATCCCGGTCGGGATCGACGGCCGTTCCAGCATCCCGCTGAAGGGCGACGCCGCGTCGTTCTCCGACATCGGTGCGCTGGTGAGCTGACGTCACGCACGTCGCTCACCACCTCGCTCAGCCGGCCGGGTCCCCACGGACCCGGCCGGCTGTGCCGCGTCAGGGCGGCTCCCGGCGGCTCAGCGGCTCAGCAGGTGACCTCACCGTCGGGGACGACGCCGTCGATCAGGTAGGACTCGATCACCTCGTCGACGCAGGAGTTGCCGGCGTTGTAGGCGGTGTGGCCGTCGCCGTCGCGGGTCACCAGGATCGCGGAGCCCAGCTGCTCGGCGAGCGCCTCGGCCCACTCGTACGGCGTCGCGGGATCCCGCGTGGTGCCGGTGACCAGGATCGGCGCCGCTCCCTCGCCGTCGATCTCGAGCGGCTCGGCCGCCTCCCCCGAGAAGCCGTCACAACCGACGAGGCCCCAGGCGAAGATCCGGCCGAAGGTGGGCGAGGCCTCCTCGAAGGCGGCGTACTCGTCGGGGACCTTCGACGCCGGGACCGAGGACGGGTCGTCGAGGCAGTTGATCGCGTAGATCGCCTCCGAGGAGTTGTCCAGGTAGCCGTCGGGCCCGCGGGAGGCGTAGAGGTCGGCCAGCTCCAGCAGCCTGGTGCCGTCGCCCTTCATCGCCTGCTCCAGCGCCCGGGTCAGCAGCACCCAGTAGTCGCGGTTGTAGAGGGGGGCGACGATGCCGTAGAAGGCGTTGCCGACCTTGAGCTCCCGGTCGCCGGCGGGCAGGGGCTTCTTGTCCACCCGGTCGATGAGCTGCCTGATCGCGGCCAGCCCCTCCTCGACCGAGTCGCCGAGGAAGCAGTCCCCGCTGTCGACGCAGTCCTGCACGTAGGCCCTGAGCGCGGTCTCGAAGCCCCGGGCCTGGCCCAGGCTCAGCCCGCGAGCGTCCAAGGAGACGTCGACCGCACCGTCGAGCACGAAGTGGCCCACCCGGTCGGGGAAGAGCTCGGCGTAGGTGGCGCCCAGCTTGGTGCCGTAGGAGGCGCCGAAGTAGTCCAGCTGCTCCTCCCCGAGGGTGGCCCGCAGGACGTCCATGTCCTTGGCGGCCTCCACGGTGGAGACGTGGTCGGCCAGGTCGCCGCTCCGCTCGGCGCAGCCACGGCCGAACCGCTCGGTCCACTCCATCAGCTCCGCCGCCTCGGCGGGGGTGTCGGGGTCGGGGTCACCGGCCAGGTAGTCGTCGAGCTCGGAGTCGGTGAGGCAGTCCACCGGGTTGCTGCGGCCGGTGCCGCGGGGGTCGAAGCCGACGATGTCGAAGTGGTCCAGCAGCGGGGCACGGAAGACCAGAGAGGCCTGGGCGGCGTACTGGGTGCCGGGGGCGCCCGGTCCGCCGGGGTTGACCACCAGCGACCCGACCCGCCGGTCGGGCGCGTCGGCCAGCACCTTGAGGAGCGCGAGGTCGAGCTGCTTGCCGTCGGGCTCGTCGTAGTCCTGCGGCACCTTGAGCCAGCCGCACTCGTAGCCCTGCCCGCAGTCGGACCAGTCGACCTCCTGGGAGTAGAACGGCTGGAGGTCCTCCTCCGGCGCCTTCGTGGCGTCCTGGGACGGGGCGCCGCCGGTCTTGAGGGGGCGCTCGGGGACCCGCGTCGTCTGGGTGTCGTCGCGCCCGGCCCTCCCGTCGCCGTCGTCCAGGAGCAGGGCAGCTCCCACCGCGACCGCCCCGAGGACCAGCACCAGCGCCAACACCGCCGCCACCACACGCTTCACCGACCGGTACCGCCTTCCAGCCGCAGCGCGACCATCATCGACTCGAGCGCCATCACCGGTGGCACGTTGAACTCCAGCATCTGCTCCCGGGCCACGAAGATCGCCTCGATCCGGCGCAGGTTCTCCTCCGGGGTCGACCTGCGCGCCAGGGTGGCGACGTCGGCCCGGATCTCCTCGTTGACCAGGCTGCCCGGGGCGCCCAGCTTGAGCGCGATGGCGTCCCGGTAGACCGAGACGAGATCCATCAGGCCGCGGTCGACGACGTCGAGGAGCCGGCGCTTGGCCCGGGTCTTCTGCCCCTTCTCCAGGTCGCGCAGCGCGGGGGCGTACTCCCGTGGGCGCTTGCCGCGGCCCTCCACCCCGTACGACCTGTCCAGCTCGGACTTCTCCCGCGCGTCCAGCGCGGCGGTCTGGGACTCGGCCTCGGCCTTGGCCACCTCGAGCAGGTTGGACGCGGCGTTCATGCACGAGCCCAGCGACGTCAGCCGCGCCGGGAGGCGGACCACCTCGGCCCGTCGGTTGCGGGTCTCCTCGTCACGGGCCAGCGCCCGGGCCCGGCCGATGTGACCCTGGCTGGCGCGGGCGGCGTGCGCGGCCAGGGGCTCGCCGACCCCCTCGGTGCGGACCAGGAAGTCGGCCACCGCCGCGGCCGACGGGGTGGTCAGCGTGACCAGGCGGCAGCGGGACCGGATGGTCACCAGCACGTCCTCGGCCGACGGGGCGCAGAGCAGCCACACGGTGCGTGCCGTCGGCTCCTCGATCGCCTTGAGCAGCGCGTTGCACGCCTGGTCGGTGAGCCGGTCGGCGTCCTCGACGATCATCACCTGCCACCGGCTGCCGTTGGGGGCGAGCGCCGACTTGCGGACCAGATCGCGGACCTCGTCGACGCCGATGGAGAGCTTCTCGGTGCGGACCAGGGTGACGTCGGCGTGGGTCCGCCCCAGCACCGTGCGGCAGGCGTGGCACTCGCCGCAGCCGGCGCGCTCGCACTGGAGCGCGGCCGCGAAGGCCATGGCCGCGTTGGAGCGGCCCGACCCGGGCGGGCCGGTGAAGAGCCAGGCATGGGTCATCCCGTCGCCGAGCGCCGCCCGGCCGAGGGTCTCCACGACGTGGCGCTGGCCGACCAGGGTGTCCCAGACGCCGGCGGCGGGCAGCCGGGTGGCGGTCACTCGGCCACCGCCGGGGCGGACGTCGTGACCGGGTCCAGCAGCGGGGCGAGCCGGCTCCGGACGGCGGCGGCGATCTCCTCGACGGGGGCGCGCGCGTCCAGGACGAGGTAGCGAGCGGGATCCTCGGCGGCCATCGCGAGGAACGCCTCGCGCACCCGCTGGTGGAAGTCGAGCGACTCCCCCTCCATCCGGTCGCGCTCGGTGAAGCGCTCCAGGCCCGCCGCGGGCTCGAGGTCGAGGACGACGGTCAGGTGGGGGCGCAGCCCGCCGGTGGCCCAGCGCATCACCGGCTCCACCTCGGCAGCGCTCAGCGCCCGCCCGGCACCCTGGTAGGCGAGCGCGGAGTCGACGTACCGGTCGGTGATCACGACCTCGCCGCGCGCCAGCGCCGGGAGGACCACGGTGTCGACGTGCTCGGCCTTGTCGGCGGCGTAGAGCAACGCCTCGGTGCGGTCCGACAGCTCCCCGGTGGCCGGGTCGAGGACGATCCGCCGCAGCCGCTGCCCGACCGCGGTGTCGCCGGGCTCGAAGGTGAGCACGACGGTGTGCCCCCGTTCCTCCAGCCATGCCTTCAGCGCCCGCGACTGGGTCGACTTGCCGGCGCCCTCGCCGCCCTCGAAGCAGACGAAGAGACCGGTGTCGGCGTACACGGGTGGGACGGGCGCGCTCACCTGCCCCACCCTACGCGGGGCGCGACGGGGCGCGACGGGGCGCGACGGGACTAGCCTGGGCCGATGAGCTGGTGGACCGACCACGTGGTGCCGCGGCTGACCGACGCCACCCTGGCAGCGCCGGAGATCGGGGAGCTGCGCACGCAGGTGTGCGCCCCGCTGACCGGGCGGGTGCTGGAGATCGGGTTCGGCTCCGGCCTCAACCTGCCGCACCTGCCGGCCGCGGTCACCTCGGTCGACGCCGTCGAGCCCTCGGACCTGGGGTGGTCCCGCTCGTCGGCCCGGCGGGCGGCCGCAGGTGTCCCGGTCGAGCGGATCGGCGTCGACGGCCAGGCCCTCGACACCGGGGACGAGGCCTACGACTCCGCGCTGGTGACCTTCTCGCTGTGCACCATCCCCGACCCGGCGCGGGCGCTGGCCGAGGTACGCCGAGCGCTACGGCCCGGCGGCACCCTCGCCTTCCTCGAGCACGGTCTCTCCCCCGACACCGCGGTGGCCCGGTGGCAGCACCGGCTCAACGGCCTCCAGGGCTGCGTCTGCGGCGGCTGCCGGCTCACCCACGACCTGCCGGCACTGCTCGCGGCCGCGGGCTTCGAACCGGTCGCGCTCGAGCAGCGCTACCTGGTCTCCGGCCCCGCGGCCGCGCGCCCGTGGGGCTACGGCTTCCTGGGCTCCGCCCGCAGCTGACCTCCGGGCCGGGTCAGGCCGGGCAACGGGCCCGGCTCGGGCACCGGGGGCAGGCTCCGGACGGCCGCCGCGATGGCAGCCTCCAGGAGCGAGCGCAGACGCTGGTCGCTGTCGGCGTTCTCACCCCGCACCCCCCGGACCGCGGCCCGGACCAGGGTGGGCGCGACCCGCTTGTGGAAGACCTTCTCCGAGACCGGCCTGCCCTGGGCGAAGCGCCGGGCCCACCCGGCCTCGCCGGGGACCTCGCGCAGCACCTCCTCGATCTCGGCCCTGGTGGTGCCGCGACCCGGCTCGGGGTCGCCGATCACCTCCAGCAGCCGCTGCACCGAGAGCAGGCCGGCGGCCAGGGCACGCTGCACCGACTGCGGCGAGAGGGGAAGGGCGTGGATCGCCGCCGCCGCCGCGACCTCGACCTCGGTGCGCGGTCCGCCCCGCAGCCCCACCACCGACGGCACCATCACCGCGAGCGCGGAGCGCTCCCCGTCGCTGATGTTGTCGTTGACGAGCCGGGCGAGCTCGGCCAGGAGCGGGTCGGTGCAGGCCGGATGGTCACTCCACCGCTCACCGGCCAGCACGGAGGCCATCTCCATGAAGCACGCGCCCGATCGCGGCGTTCGGTGGCGGCCTCGGGACAAGATCGGGAAGCTGTCAGGTGTCTGCGACATGGTCATGGGCGTTCCTCCTCCATCCAGCGTGCGCCCGATCCGCCAGGGGATCAAGGGGTCCTTCTGCCCCTTCCCCGGGGCAAGACGACCGGGCAGTCGGGGCCGGTCTGGGGTTGACTGTCCCCAGCGCGCGACCACGGGGGGTGGTCGCGGCGACGACGTCGGGGGAGCCATGACATCGCTGTCGAGCAGGAGCCGCGGCCGTCTTCGGGGGCTGCTCACCGCCCTGCTCACCGCCCTGGCCACCCTGCTCGCCGCGGGATCGGTCGCCGTCCCGACGCAGGGTCCGCGCGACGCCGCGCAGGCGACCGGTCCGCTGGTGGGTCCCGCCACCACCTGGCGCTACCTGGCCGACGACACCGACCCGGGCACGCCGGCCGACCCGCGGGTGTGGACCACCCCGGGCTACGACGACAGCCGCTGGGCGTCGGGCCAGGGCGGGTTCGGCGGCCGTCGCCTGGGCAGCCAGGGCGAGACGCCGGCGTTCGACCAGGGCCGGGTCGCCGTCACCCAGCTGCCGATCCGCCCCACAGGTGCCCTCAGCAACGTGCGCACCTACTTCTTCCGAACCACCTTCGAGGTGACTCCCGAGCTGCTCGCCTCCGGCCGCGACCTGGTCGGTGACGCCTACGTCGACGACGCGGCCCTGATCTACCTCAACGGCCGCGAGGTGGTGCGGCACCTGGTGGAGCCGGGCACGCCGAACCTCGCGTTCGACGACGGTGTCGGCGGCGACCTCGACTTCACCCTCGCCTCCCAGGACCTCCGCGTCGGCACCAACACCTTGGCCGTCGCGCTCCACCAGGGCCGCCCCGACAGCTCCGACATCTGGTGGTCCCTGGACCGGCTCGCTCCCGTCCCGGCCCCGCCCCCGGCACCCACGGAGCCGGCGCCGAGCCGGGTCGTGCTGACGCCCACCGCGACGCCGGCGACCTCCCAGCACGTCACCTGGCTCGCGGCCACCGCCGAGGACACGACCGGCCAGGTCGAGCTCCAGCCGGCGGCCGGCGGCGCGGTGCGCACCGTGGCGGCGAGCAGCCGCGGGCCGGCACCCAACCAGGCCCGCCGTCACTTCACCGCCACCCTGAGCGACCTCGCGCCCGGCACGACGTACCGCTACCGGGTGGGCGTGGCGCCCGTCTGGTCGTCCTGGGCCGCCTTCACCACCGCCGATCCCGACGACCCCGACCTCGAGTACGTCTACTACGGGGACGCCCAGACCGGGCTGGACACCACCTGGCCGCGGGTGGTGGAGATGGCCGAGGCGAGCGCGCCCGACTCCATCGGCTCGGTGCACGCCGGCGACCTCGTCGACGTCGGCAACCACGACCACCTGTGGGACAGCTGGTTCCGCGCCATGGCGCGCTCCGCGGCCGGCACCAACGTGCTGGCCGCCCCGGGCAACCACGAGTACGCCGGGGACCGGCTGCTCCGCTCGTGGAAGGCGCACTTCGAGTACCCCGCCAACCACCCCGACAGCGGCACCATCGGCGCGCTCGAGGCCCGCGCGGTGGGCGACGGCGAGGCTGCCCGCCAGCACCGCGCGCTCTTCGACCACTGGCGCGACCTGGCGCACGAGACGATCTACTTCACCGACTACCAGGACGTCCGCTTCGTCACCGTCAACGCCACCCGCGACCTGCAGTTCCTGACCCCGGCGGCGCTGCCCTCCTGCGCGGGGGACGACTGCCCCGAGCCCCGGATGGCCGAGCTGTGGGTGGAGTACCAGGCGGCGTGGCTCGACCACGTGCTGGGCGCCTCCCCCGCGCGGTGGAACGTCGTCACCTTCCACCAGCCGGTGCTCTCCGCCACGGCGGGGCGCGACGAGCCGCTGCTGCGCAAGCACTGGCTGCCCGTCCTCCAGCGCCACGACGTCGACCTGGTGCAGATGGGCCACGACCACGCCTACGCGCGGGGCTACCTCGACGAGGACCGCACCGCGGATCCCGGGGTCACCGACGGCCCGGTCTACGTGGTGAGCAACTCCGGCGACCGGCACTACAACCTCGAGGCCCCGGCCCGGAACGTGTGGACCGCGAACGGCGCCACCCAGGTCCTCGTCGGCGCCCGGGTGACCACCTACCAGGTGGTCACGGTCTCCGAGGACGCCCTGGTCTACCGCTCGTTCCTGGCCGAGACCGCGCCCGGGGCCTACACCGTGCCCGCGCGGCCCCTGGTGGTCGGCGAGGTGCTCGACTCGTTCACCATCCACAAGGCCGCCGACGGGACCAAGCGCGTGGTCGAGACGGGCACCCGGCCGCCGGAACCCGCCGCACCGACCCCGACGCCGACGGTCCCGGCCGTGGCGCCGACGCCCCCGGGCCCGCGGACCCCGGAGACCCGGCCCCCGGAGACCCGGCCCCCGGGACCAGCTGGCGCCGGCAAGCAGCGGGCCCGCGTCCGCGTCGCCGGCGCCCGGCTCCGCGTCGGACGACGGGGGGTGGCCTGGCTGCAGGCCTCCACCTCGGGCACCGCCCGGGTCACCCTGCGGCTGGGCCGGAAGAAGGTCTACCGCACCGTGCGGGTCACCGCCACCGGCCGGACCAAGGTCTCCCTGGGCAAGGTCCGGCCCCGGCTCGTCCCCTCCGGCACCGGGACGGCCCGGCTGGTCGTCGTGCTCCTCCCGCACGACACGGGTTCCTACGCGCGGGCCCGTGCGGTCGTGAGGCTCAAGGTCCGGCGGTGAGCCGGCGCGGCGTCGCCCGCTGGGGCGACGCCGCGGCTCAGGCCTTCTTGGCGGCGGCCTTCTTCGCCGTCGTCTTCTTCGCCGCCGTCTTCTTGGCCGTGGACTTCTTCGCGGCCGCCTTCTTCGCGGGAGCCTTCTTGGCGGGCGACTTCTTCGCGCCCTTCTTGGCACCCTTCTTGGCCGGACCCTTGGCGCGCCGCTCCTCCAGCAGCTCGGCCGCGCGCTCGAGGGTGATGTCCTCGACCGTGTCGTCCTTGCGCAGGGTGGCGTTGTACTCGCCGTCGGTCACGTACTCGCCGAAGCGGCCGGCCTTGACCACGATCGGCTGACCCGAGACGGGGTCGTTGCCGAGCTCCTTGAGCGGTGCGGTGGCCGCGCCGCGACCCCGAGCCTTGGGCTGGGCGTAGATGGCCAGCGCCTCGTCCAGGGTGATGGTGAGCAGCTTCTCCTCGGAGTCGATCGTCCGGGAGTCGGTGCCCTTCTTCAGGTAGGGGCCGTAGCGGCCGTTCTGGGCGGTGATCTCCACGCCCTCGGCGTCCACCCCGACCACGCGCGGCAGGCTGAGCAGCTGGACGGCCTGGTCGAGGGTGACCGTGTCGAGGGACATCGACTTGAAGAGCGAGCCGGTGCGCGGCTTGGCGCTCTTGGGCGCGTCCTCGGGGAGCACCTCGGTGACGTAGGGGCCGTAGCGACCGTTCTTGGCCACCACCCTCAGGCCGGTCTCGGGGTGGACACCGAGCTCGATCTCCTCGCCCGCCGGGTTGGCGAGGAGCTCCTTGGCCTTGGCCAGGGTCAGCTCGTCGGGCGGCAGGTCGTCGGGCACGTTGGCCCGCTTGGCCGGCGCGGTCCCGTCGTCGTCCGGACCCGGGACCTCCTCGATGTAGGGCCCGTAGCGCCCCACCCGCAGGTGGATGCCGGAGTCCTCCCCGCCCACCGGGAACGTCGCGAGCTCGCGGGCGTCGATGTCGCCCAGCCCGGTGACCAGCGGGTGGAGGCCGGTGACCTTGTCGGAACCGTAGTAGAACTCGCCGAGCTCGGTGACGCGGTCGCGACGCCCGGCCGCGATCTCGTCGAGGGTGTCCTCCATGTCGGCGGTGAACTCGTAGGAGATGTGGCGGGGGAAGTGCTCCTCCATCAGCCGGATCACCGAGAAGGCGATCCAGGCGGGCACCAGCGCCGTGCCCTTCTTGTAGACGTAGCCGCGGTTCTGGATGGTCCCCAGGATCGAGGCGTAGGTGGAGGGGCGACCGATCTCGCGGTCCTCCAGCTCCTTGATCAGGGTCGCCTCGGTGTAGCGGGCCGGCGGCTTGGTCTCGTGGCCGGCCGCGGAGATCGACGCGGCGCTGACCGCGGCCCCCTGCACCAGCTCGGGGAGGCGGGTCTCCTGGTCGTCGCGCTGCTTGGAGCTGTCGTCGAGCCCCTCGACGTAGGCCTTCAGGAAGCCGTGGAAGGTGATCACCCGGCCCGAGGCGCCGAAGACCACGTCGCGGCCGTCGGAGGCGGTCCCACCGAGGCGGACCGAGACCGACTGGCCGACCGCGTCCTTCATCTGGGAGGCGACGGTGCGCATCCAGATCAGCTCGTAGAGCCGGAACTGGTCGCCCTTGAGCCCCGTCTGGGCGGGGGTGCGGAAGGTGTCGCCGGCCGGGCGGATCGCCTCGTGCGCCTCCTGGGCGTTCTTGACCTTGGAGGCGTAGGTACGAGGGGCGTCGGGCAGGTACTCCGCGCCGTAGAGCTCGCGGACCTGGTCACGCGCCGCTCCGACCGCCGCGCTGGAGAGCGTGGTGGAGTCGGTACGCATGTAGGTGATGAAGCCGTTCTCGTAGAGACGCTGGGCCACCGACATGGCCACCGACGCGCTCATCCCCAGCTTGCGGCCGGCCTCCTGCTGCATCGTGGTGGTGCGGAAGGGGGCGTACGGCGAGCGCTTGTAGGGCTTGGACTCGACCGAGCGGACCTCGAAGGAGGTGTCGTAGAGGGCCTCGACGAGACCCTCCGCGGCCTTTCGGTCCAGGTGGGCGACCGAGTCGGGGGACTTGAGCTCCCCGACCTGGGTGAAGTCCGAGCCGCGGGCGACCCGCTTGCCGTCGACCGAGTGCAGCTTGGCGGGGAACATCCGCGGGTCGGCCTCGGCGCCGCCGTCGAAGGTGCCCTCGAGGTCCCAGTAGGAGGCGACGCGGAACTTCATCCGCTCGCGCTCGCGGTCGACGACCAGGCGGGTGGCCACCGACTGCACCCGGCCGGCGGAGAGGCCGGACATGACCTTCTTCCACAGCACCGGGGAGACCTCGTAGCCGTAGAGACGGTCCAGGATGCGGCGCGCCTCCTGGGCCTCCACCAGGTCCATGTCGATCTCGCGGGGGTTCTCCGCGGCCGCCAGGATCGCGGGCTTGGTGATCTCGTGGAAGACCATCCGGCGCACCGGGATGCCCTTGGGCTTCAGCTCGTCGAGCAGGTGCCAGGCGATCGCCTCGCCCTCGCGGTCCTCATCGGTGGCGAGGAAGAGCTCGTCGGCGTCCTTGAGCAGCTTCTTCAGCTTGGTGATGTGGCTCTTCTTGTCCCGCGGGACGACGTAGTAGGGCTCGAAGCCGTGCTCCACGTCGACCCCGAGCCGGCCCCACGGCTTGTCCTTGATCGTGGCCGGGGTGTCGGCGGCACTCTGGGGCAGGTCGCGGATGTGGCCGATGGACGACTCGACCACATAGCCCTTGCCGAGGTACCCACCGATCTTCTGGGCCTTGGTCGGGGACTCCACGATGACCAGCTTGTGCGCCACTTCTTGTTTTCCTTGCTCGAGGGACCGCACGTGGGACTCACGCGAGGCTCAGAGCCGACACGGTAGCGCGACATCTCATCAACGCCGCTCACGCCGTCCCCCGCGTGGGCCGCGTCGGCGCGCGGGCGGCGTCCCCGATTTGGGGGAATCAGGGCGCCACACGGGCCTCCGCGGCTCCGGTTCTGTCAAAGTGCGCCGGTGAGACCCGTGTCATCGACGCCGCGCCGCCGCGCCCCGAGGGCCCTCCTGGGAGTGCTCCTCGCCCTGCTGACCGTCCTCGTCGTGCCCTCGCTGGCCCAGGCCGCCGACGACCCGGAGTGGGGGCTCCTGTCGGGCCGGGTCAGCGCCGCCGGCGGCGGGGAGACCGGCTCGGTCGACGGGGTCGCGCGCTCCGCCCAGGGCGACTACCCGTTCGACACCGACCCCGACGGCCGCTGGGAGGTCGACGTCACCGCGGGCGGCCCCTACACCCTCACCTTCGCCGAGGAGAGCGACGTCTTCGCGACGCTCACGCTGCCCACCACCTACCCGGTGGCGGCCGACCAGACGGTCACCGTGCCCACGGTCACGCTCACCCGGTACGCCTACGGCACCGTCACCGGGACGGTCCGCACCGAGAACGGTCCCGTCCTGCCCGACGCCGAGGTCGAGCTGGTGCGCCTGGTGGGCGACGCCGCGCCGTACTCCGGCCACGAGGTCGTCGCCGCGACCACCACGGACGCCCAGGGGGTCTACCGGTTCGACGACGTGAAGTACGGCCCCGGCCTGACCTACACGATCGGCGCCTCGGCCGCCGGCCACCGCAACGCCTACCTCGGCGGCACCCGCGACCCGGCGACGAGCGCCCCGCTGCCCGTCTCCGGCACGGTCACCGCGCCCGTCCTGGCGCTGCGCTCGGCGCCGCACGTGCGCGGGGTCGTCCGCGCCCCCGGAGCCACCGAGCCCGAGCCGCTCGACCGGGTCGACGTCGAGCTCCACCGCTGGGACGCCACGGCCGGCGAGTTCAGGCTGGTCGGCACCGACCGCTCCCGCAACGGCGGCGAGTACGCGGTCGAGCTGGCCTCCCCCGGACCGCACACGCTGCGCTTCGTCACCGACGACGTCGCCGACCTGGCGGACTCCGGCTGGCTCGGCGGGGCCGAACCGACCTCCCCGAGCTCCCCCGGCGTCTTCGTCGTCCCGGACCCGCTCGCCGAGATCACCCGCGACGACGTCCTCCTCGCCCCGCTGACGGCCAGCGGCACCCTGCTGGCGGCCGACGGGACGCCCCGCCCCGGTGTCACCGTGGTGGTGCACCGCTGGGACGACCCGTTCTACTCGCCCACCGGCGCCACGGCGACCACCGGCCCCGACGGCACCTTCCGGGTCCGGCTCCCGCGGGAGTCGACGGTCACGCTGGAGTTCGTCCAGGCCGGTGCCGCTCCGCTCTTCCTCGGCGGGGGCAGCGAGCTCCCCGAGACCGGCGTGGGGCCGCACAGCGTGACGGTGGGGCAGGCACCGGTCGTCCTCGGCCGGCTCGTCGCCGGGGTGCCCACGGCGACGCCCGACCCGACGCCCACGCCCGTCCCGACTCCCACGCCGACGCCCGTGCCCACGCCCGTGCCCACGCCGGCGCCCGTGCCCACGCCCGTGCCCACGCCGACGCCCGTGCCCACGCCGGCGCCCGCGCCGGCGCCCGCGCCACCCGCACTCGCGTCGTCCCAGGTGCGGCTCAAGGTCGACAAGTCGAGGTCGACCCGCAAGAAGGTCGCCGTCGTCGTGGTCCTCAAGGTCTCCGCCGGCGGGTCGAGCGCCGGTCTGGTCACCCTCAAGGCGGGCAAGAAGGTCCTCGCCAAGAAGACGGTCGGCGCTCGGACCACGCGGGTCACGCTGATGGTCAAGGCGGCGAAGCTCCGTGCGCTGCGGGGCTCGAGCAAGCGCGCGACGAGGCTGCAGGCCCTCTTCGGGGGGAACCCGCAGACCGCGAGCGCGGTCTCGAAGCCGACGAAGGTCTGACGACCCCCGAGCTGGGTCCCGCGCCGCCATCGGGGAGGGTGGCTGCGCGGGACCCGTCCGTCAGTGGGCCTCCTCCAAGAAGCCCTCGGCGACCAGCTCGGCGACCGCCGCCAGGTGGGTGGACCGCAGCCGGGCCGGGTCGGAACCCAGCAGCGAGGCGATCGCGTCGAGGATCTGCCCCACCTCGAGCTCGCCGTCGCAGGCACCGACCAGCGCCGCCTCCACCGTGTCGACCTTGCGGGCCCGGCGCAGCCCCCGCTGCTGGCGCAGCACGATCGTCTCGGGGTCCTCGGCGCCCGGCTGTCCGTGCGTCTCCTGCACCACGTCGACCGGGGCGACCAGCCGCAGCCCGGTCAGGTCCGGGGTGCGGTGCAGCAGGTCGCGGGCGCGGGCCCAGCGGGCGGTGGCGGGCGCGATCGGCTGCTCCACCTCGTACGGCCACTCCAGCAGCTCGCGGGCCGTGCCGGCGGTCGGGCCGCCCTTGCGCAGGTTGATCCAGCCGAAGCCCACGCCCTCGACCTGCTGCTCGTCGAACCAGCTGAGCCAGGTGTCGTAGCGGCGCACGTAGTCGGGGCCGCCGTGGTGACCGGCGTCCTTGAGCCACAGCTCGACGTACGCCGCCGGGTCCAGCACCTCCCGCTGCACGACCAGGGCGTCGGTGCCCGCCGGGATCCACTCCTCGAGGCGCTCCGACCAGGAGCGGTCGCGGGCGATCACCCAGTTGGCCAGCACCTGGCACCAGCCGCCGTCGTTGAGCAGGCCCGGGGCGCTCCGGACGATGTGCTCGACCACCCGGTCGCCGGGCAGCCCCGAGTCGCGGTAGACCAGCCGCTCGCCGGTCGCCGGGGAGATGACGAACGGCGGGTTGGTGGCGATCAGGTCGAAGGTCTCGCCCGCGACCGGCTCGAAGAACGAGCCGTCGCGGACCTCGACGCCGGCCACGTCGTTGAGCGCCATGTTGAACCGGGTCATCCACAGCGCCCGCTGGTTGACGTCGGTCGCGACCACCCGCCGGCTGTGGGCGGCCAGGTGCAGGGCCTGCACCCCGCAGCCGGTGCCGAGGTCCAGCGAGCTGCCGACGGGCTCGCGCAGCGTCATCTGCGCCAGCGAGGTCGAGGCGGGGCTGATCCCCAGCACGTGGTCGGGGCCCACCCGGGTCTGGCTGCCGTCCAGGCCGGGGGTGAGGTCGCTGACCACCCACAGGTCCGGCAGGTCCGGGTCGTCGGTGGCATAGGGACGCACGTCGAGGCGGGCCGCCACCTCGCCCACCGAGCGCTCCACCAGCCCCTGGGCGGCGAGCCGGTCCAGGAGGCCGGGCAGCGCCTGCTCGGCGTGCTCGGCGCTGACCGGCACCTGCAGCAGGAAGAGCCGGGTCAGCGTCTCGAGCGGCGAGCCGCCCCGGGTGGCCCGGACCCCCGGCGTCGTCTCGTTGCGGCCGAGGGCGGCGTGGGCCTGTGGGCCGAGGAGCTCGGCGACGGCGTCGTAGGTGAAGCCGGCGGCGATGACGTGGGAGCGCAGCTCCCGGGCGAGGGCGGCGAGCTGGTCGGACATGGCGCTCATCCTCGCAGAGGCCACGACGGACTCGGACGCGGCAAAGGCTCAGCAACGCGCGCGCGGGGCCGATGGGGACCCACATGACCACCCTCGACCTCCAGCTCCTCGACGGCGGTCTCGAGGAGCCCTCCGTCGATCTGCGCGTCACCGCCGTGCTCGAGGTGCTCGGCGGCGCCCAGCCGGGCGAGGTCGCCCACCGCCACGGGGTGGACCGCGCGGTGCTGACGCGCTGGGTGCGCGGGTTCGTCGCCTCCGGCACCGCCACGGTCACCAACCGCCCGGAGCCCGGGGCCGCGCAGCAGCGCGACCGCTTCCTCGCCGCCTTCGCCCACGAGCTGCGGACCCCGCTGACGGTGGCCCGGGGCTGGGTCGGGCTGCTGGCCGACGAGGAGCTGGAACCGCCGGTGGCGCGCACCGTCGACAAGCTGGACCAGGCCCTGGGGCGGCTCACCGAGCGGATCCGCGACGTGGAGCTCCTCGCCGCCGCCTCCCTGGGCCTGCTGCGGCCCGAGCCCCGCCGGGTGCCCGTAGGCCGGCTGCTCGCAGACCTCGCCGGCGCCGACGGCCTGCCCGGCCTCCCTGCCGGCCTCGCCGCGGACGGGGCGACCGGTCCCGCGGTGCTGGTGGACCCCACGCTCTTCCGGCGGGTGCTGCGCGACCT
Source organism: Nocardioides sp. Z50_6 (assembly GCF_058215755.1). NCBI lineage: Bacteria > Bacillati > Actinomycetota > Actinomycetes > Propionibacteriales > Nocardioidaceae > Nocardioides > Nocardioides sp. Z50_6. The sequence continues at coordinate 214,044 of NZ_JBZAJB010000002.1, forward strand.
GTGGGAGGCGGGCGGCTCGCAGCCGGCGCCCCGCACCCTGCGGTGGGAGGTGGTCGTCGCCGAGCCGTGGGTGGAGCTGCGCGTGGTCCGCGACGCCGACCCCATCGACCCGGCCGTGCTGCAGGCCCTCTTCGACCCCTTCGACCTCAACGACGACGCCTCCGGGGTCACCATCGGGCTCTACCTGGCCCGGGCGCTCACCGTGGCGCACGGCGGCACCCTCGGCGTCGAGCAGGACGACCACCGGGCCGTCCTGTGGGTGCGGGTGCCCGCCGCCGGCCCCGCCCCCCTGCTCACCACCGCCGTCTCACCGTGAGACGGCCGACCGACCACCAGGAGAACCCATGACCTTCAAGCTGGCCTGCGGCGACGTGATGCCCGGGTGCGCGTCGCGCTTCGAGGAGACCGACCGCGACGTGCTGCTGGCCAAGGTGGCCGCACACGCCGCCGCCGACCACGGCATCACCGAGCTCACCCCCGAGGTGGTGCAGGCGGTGGAGAGCCGGATCGTCTCCACCGCCTGACCCCGGCCGGCGACGGCCGACGACCCTCAGCCGGCGGCGGGGCTCTCGGTCTCGGGCACGCACGCCATCAGGGAGCTCAGCAGCGTGGGGTTGGACGCGGCGGCCTCCTGGCCCTCGACCATGGAGGTGACGAAGAAGCCGCGGAGCACCTCCTCGTCGAGGGCGTCCTTGATGCACTGCTTGGCCGCCTCCGGCACTGTGGTGTCGGCGTCCATCTGGGTCAGGAAGGTGTCGCGCAGGTCGACGCCGCACTCGCCGAAGTTGTCGTAGATCGTCTGCGCCTCGTCGTCCTTGAGCTCGACCGAGGTGAACTCCAGGCCGTTGGACTGGGCCGCGAACTCGCTGGGGCTGCCCGCCTGCTTCACCCGGTCGAGTCCGACCACGTCGATGAACCCCTCACTGAAGCAGCGGGCCTGCTCGCCGTCCATCGGCGAGGACTTCCCGGCCATCTCGGTGGCCAGCGCGTCGACGTAGGCCTCCTCGTCGCCACCCTCGGAGTCCTCGCCGCCACACGCGGTGAGCGGCAGCGCGAGGAGGGCGGCGAGGAGGAACGGGGTGAGACGACGCATGCGGGAACTGCCCTTCGATGAGGGCGCGCATCGCGCCCGGCTGCGGTGACCTGTCGTGGACTGCGGCGACTATAGGGGAGCCGCCCCGCCGGTGGCATCGCTCCGATTGATGATCACGCGCTGGGCCCGATGTTGGGCCGGGTACGCCGCCCGGGCTCCATCGAGGAGGACCCGCCGTCGTCCCCGTCGTCGTTGATCGCCACCTCGCGCTGCTTGGAGACCCAGATCGCCACGACGATGATCGCGACAGCCGCCAGGGCGATGGCGACCCGCAGCACGTCGTTCTGGTCCTCGCCCACGCTCAGCGACACGACCGCACCGGCGATCAGCAGCGAGACCAGGTTCATCACCTTGATCAGCGGGTTGATCGCGGGACCGGCGGTGTCCTTGAAGGGGTCGCCGACGGTGTCGCCGATGACCGTGGCGGCGTGGGCGTCGGAGCCCTTGCCGCCGTGGTGACCGTCCTCGACGAGCTTCTTGGCGTTGTCCCACGCCCCGCCGGCGTTGGCCAGGAAGACCGCCATCAGGGTGCCCGCGCCGATCGCGCCGGCCAGGAAGCCGGCCAGCGCGGTGACGCCGAGCCCGAAGCCGACGGCCACCGGCGCCAGCACCGCGAGCAGGCCCGGCGCGACCAGCTCGCGCAGGGAGTCGCGGGTGACGATGTCGACGACCTTGCCGTACTCCGGGCGCGTGGTCCCCTCCATGATCCCGGGGATGTCGCGGAACTGCCGGCGCACCTCGAAGACCACCGCGCCGGCGGCCCGGCCGACGGCGTTGATGGCCAGGCCGGAGAAGAGGAAGACCACGGCCGCCCCGAGGAGCACGCCGACCAGGACCGCCGGGTTGAAGACCTCGAAGCGGAGCACCTCGTCGGAGCCGGAGTCGGCCAGCGCCTCGAAGACCGAGGTGGCGTAGGAGCCGAAGAGCGCGGTGGCCGCGAGCACCGCGGTGGCGATCGCGATCCCCTTGGTGATGGCCTTGGTGGTGTTGCCGACGGCGTCGAGCTCGGTGAGGATCTGCGCCCCCTCCTCGCTGACGTCGCCCGACATCTCCGCGATGCCCTGGGCGTTGTCGGAGACCGGCCCGAAGGTGTCCATCGCGACGATCACCCCGACCGTGGTCAGCAGCCCGCAGCCGGCGAGGGCGACGGCGAAGAGCGAGACCGTCAGCGAGGCGCCGCCCAGCAGGTAGGCGCCGAAGACGGCGCTGCTGATGACCAGCGTGGTGTAGACCGCGGACTCGAAGCCCACCGAGAGGCCCGAGAGGATCACCGTGGCGGCGCCCGTCAGCGAGGTCTTCCCGACGTCCTTGACGGGGCGGTACTCGGTGCCGGTGTAGTAGCCGGTGAGAGCCAGGATCCCGGCCGACATCACGATGCCGATGACGACGGCGGCCGAGGCGATCAGCCGCGGGTCGCCGTCCAGCAGGGCGAAGGCCGGGCCGAACTCCGCGAAGCTGCCCGGCAGGTAGAGGTAGGAGAGCGCCACCGAGCCGACGGCGCCGACGGCGGCGGAGACGTAGAAGGCCCGGTTGATGGTCGTCAGGCCGTTCTCCTGCGCCCGCGGCCTGGTCAGGAAGACCCCCAGGACGGCGGTCAGGACGCCCACGGCCGGGATCAGCAGCGGGTAGACCAGACCCTTGTCGCCGAAGGCCTGCGAGCCGAGGATGAGCGCGGCGACCAGGGTCACGGCGTAGGACTCGAAGAGGTCGGCGGCCATCCCGGCGCAGTCGCCCACGTTGTCGCCCACGTTGTCGGCGATGGTGGCCGCGTTGCGCGGGTCGTCCTCGGGGATCCCCTGCTCGACCTTGCCGACCAGGTCGGCACCCACGTCGGCGGCCTTGGTGAAGATGCCGCCGCCGACGCGCATGAACATCGCGAGCAGGGCGGCCCCGAAGCCGAAGCCCTCCAGCACGTGGGCGGCCTCGTCGCGGAAGATCAGCACCACCACGCTGGCCCCGAGCAGGCCCAGGCCCACGGTGGCCATGCCCACGAAGGCGCCGGTGCGGAAGCCGATCCGCATGGCCGGGTCGCGGCCCTCGTTCTGGGCGGCCGCGGCCACCCGGACGTTGGCCCGCACCGCCAGGGACATGCCCAGGTAGCCGATCGCCGCGGAGAACCCCGCCCCCAGCAGGAAGAAGATCGAGCGCCCGATCCGGACGGACAGGTCGTCGGCCGGCAGCGCCAGCAGCACGAAGAAGGCGATGGCGGCGAAGAGGGCGAGCGTGCGGAACTGGCGCGCCAGATAGGCGTTGGCGCCCTCCTGCACGGCCTGGGCGATCGTCTTCATGTTGCCGGTGCCATCGGAGGCAGCCATCACCTGGGACCGGAAGACCGCCGCCATCACGAGCGCGCCGAGCGCGATCACGAGGACGACGACGACCAGGGCGAGGTTGCTCCCCGAAAGCTCCGGTTCCACGACGGTGGGAAGGATCCCGAGCATGAACGGCCTCCTGGGTCGTGCGGATGAGTCCAACCGAGGCGGAGTCTACGCAGATGTGACCCGCACCACGCCACCCCTGAACGCCCGGATCTCATGCCGGCACGGGATCTGGCGCACGTCACAGGGGCCCGTACGCCGTCGGCGTACGGGCCCCTGGAGGAGCTGGAGGCGGCTGGTCAGCCGGCGAGGGCGCTGGTCTGGTCCTCGTGGATCGCGAAGACCTTGGCCAGGCCGGTGATCCGGAAGATCTTCAGCAGGCGGTCCTGGTTGCAGACCAGGGCGAGCGAGCCGTCGTGGGCCCGGACCTTCTTGAGCCCGCCGACCAGGACGCCGAGACCGGTCGAGTCGAGGAACTCCACGTCGGCCAGGTCGATGACGAGGTCGTAGACACCGGCGCCGACGAGCTCGGTGATCTTGTCGCGCAGCTTGGGGGCCGTGTAGACGTCGATCTCGCCCCCGACAGCGACAACGGTCTTGCCGTCGACGTCGCGTGTCACAAGAGTCAGGTCCACGTCGTGTTCCTCGGCCTTTCCGCGGGGTTCAGGCACGGGGAGCAGGACGCTCCCGTGCTGTCTGCGGAAGATATCAAACCACGCTTTCGGGTTCTGTCGGTCTTCCTTGTCAGACTTGGGGACGTGCCCCCCACCACGTCGGCCACCCCGTCGACCGCCACCTCCTCCCGCACGAGCGAGCTGCTCGCTCGCCTCGGGCACCTCCCCGGCCGCGAGGAGCGGCTGCGTCACGTCCGGGTGCTGCCCGCCCGGCCCGCCGTGCACGAGCCGTGGCCGCAGTGGTCCCACCCCGTGGTCCGCGAGGCCTTCGAGCGCCGGGGCATCGGCGCGCCGTGGCGCCACCAGGTGGTCGCCGCCGACGCGGTCCGCGCCGGTCAGCACGTCGTCCTGGCCACCGGCACCGCCTCGGGCAAGTCGCTGGCCTACCAGCTGCCCGCGCTCACCAGCCTCCTCGAACGCCGCGGCCCCCGCGACGAGCGGGGCGCCGGGGTCCTCTACCTGGCGCCCACCAAGGCGCTGGCCCACGACCAGCTCGCCGGCCTGCAGGAGCTCCGCACGGGCGTGCGGGCCACCACCCACGACGGCGACAGCAGCCGGGAGCAGCGCGACTGGGCCCGCGACCACGCCGAGTACCTGCTCACCAATCCCGACATGCTGCACCGCTCGCTGCTCCCCGGGCACAGCCGGTGGGCGAGGTTCCTGGCCGGGCTCCAGGTGGTGGTGGTCGACGAGTGCCACCACTACCGCGGGGTCTTCGGCGCCCACGTCGCCCAGGTGCTGCGCCGCCTGCGCCGGGTCTGCGCCCTCTACGGCTCATCCCCGACCTTCGTGCTGCTCTCCGCGACCGTGGCCGAGCCGGCGGAGGCCGCGGGCCGGCTCACCGGCCTGGACGTGCTCCCCCTGACCGCCGATCACTCGCCCCGCGGCGAGCTCTGCGTCGGGCTCTGGGAGCCGCCCCTGACCTCCTTCGCCGGGGAGAACGGCGCCCCGGTGCGCCGGGCGGCGTCCTCGGAGACCGCCGACCTCCTCGCCGACCTGGTCGTCGAGGGCGTCTCGACCCTGGCGTTCGTCCGCTCCCGGCGGGGCGTCGAGCAGGTGGCGGTGCGCGCCGCCGAGCTGCTGGCCGAGGTCGACCCCGAGCTGGCCGGGCGGGTCGCCGCCTACCGCGGTGGCTACCTCCCCGAGGAGCGCCGCGCCCTGGAGGCGGCGCTGCGGGCGGGCCGGCTCACCGGGCTCGCCGCGACCAACGCCCTCGAGCTGGGCATCGACATCAGCGGGCTGGACGCCGTGCTGCTGGCCGGCTTCCCCGGCACCCGGGCGGCGATGTGGCAGCAGATCGGCCGGGCCGGGCGGGAGGGCCAGGACGCGCTGGCTGTGCTGGTGGCCCGCGACGACCCGCTCGACACCTACCTGGTGGCCCACCCCGAGAGCCTGCTCGGCGCGCCCGTCGAGGCGACGGTCTTCGATCCTGACAACCACTACGTGCTGGCCCCCCACCTGTGCGCGGCCGCCCACGAGGCACCGCTCACCGAGGCCGACCTCCCGCTCTTCGGCCCGACCGCCCGCGAGGCGGTCGACGGGCTCACCGAGGCGGGCCTGCTGCGCCGCCGGCCGCGCGGCTGGTACTGGACCGACCGGACCAGGCCCAGCGACCTCACCGACATCCGCAGCAGCGGCGGTGCGGCGTTCTCTCTGATCGAGGGGTCCAGCGGCCGCGTCGTGGGCACCGTCGACGCCTCCAGCGCCCACCAGACGGCGCACCCCGGCGCGGTCTACCTGCACCGGGGCGAGTCCTGGCTGGTCGGCGAGCTCGACCTCGAGGACCGGGTCGCCACCATGGAGCGGGCCGACGTCGACTGGTCGACCTCGGCGCGGGAGACCACCGAGATCACCATCGTCGCCGAGCGCGAGCACGAGCGCTGGGGCGACTGCCGCCTCTCCTTCGGGGAGGTCGAGGTCACCCACCAGGTGGTCTCCTACCTCAAGCGCCGCCAGCCCGGCGGCGAGGTGATCGCCGAGGAGCCGCTCGACCTCCCCCCGCGGGACCTGAGGACCACCGCCGTGTGGTGGCAGGTCCCCGACCACGTGCTGGCGAGCGCCGGCCTCGACGCCGCCGACCTGCCCGGCAGCGCCCACGCCGCCGAGCACTGCTCGATCGGCCTGCTCCCGCTCTTCGCGACCTGCGACCGCTGGGACATCGGCGGTGTCTCCACGGCCAGGCACCCCGACACCGGGGTGCTCACCGTCTTCGTCCACGACGGGCACCCGGGCGGGGCGGGGTTCTCCGAGCGGGGCTACCGGGCCGCCCGGCAGTGGCTCACCGCCACCCGCGACACGATCGCCGCCTGCGAGTGCGACGAGGGCTGCCCCTCGTGCATCCAGTCCCCCAAGTGCGGCAACCAGAACAACCCGCTCGACAAGTCCGGCGCGACCCGCCTTCTCGACCTACTCCTGGAGCACGCCGCCCGGTAGCGTGACCTGCATGGTCGCTCTCGGGCTCGTCCTCATCGTGGTCGGCGGGATCGCGATCCTGGCCGCGCTCTTCGTCAGCGAGGGGACCGCCGAGCTCCTCGGGATGGACCTCCCGGCGCTCTCGATCTTCCTGGTCGGCTTCGCCGCGGGGGTCTGCGTGCTGTGGGGCCTCACCATCCTCAAGTGGGGGACCAAGCGCAGCATCGCCTCGCGCCGCGAGCGACGGGAGCTCCAGAAGCTCAACGCCAAGCTCGACCGGGCGAACGCCGAGAGCCACGGGGGCCGAGGCGACCACGGCTCGCACCCGGACCACGGCGACGTGGGTGACGCGGGGAGCTACGGCGACCGGAACGACCCGGGCCCGCCCGGCGACCCCGGGCGCCCTCCCGCCTAGGTCCCCGTCAGGACGAGTCAGCACCAGTCAGTACGACAGGCGGGTCACCCACGCCGTGCTCGCGAACACGAGGAGCGAGACCAGCGGGACAGCCAGTGCGAGCAGCGCGAGGGTGCGCCGCTCAAGTCGTCTCGCGAGCGCCGGCAGCCACAGACCGACGGCGAGCACGAAGAGGAACCCCTGCACGGCCCAGCTCGAGAGGAGGAGGACGTTCGCGGCCAGGCACGGGTCACAGGTGTGGGTGGAGCAGCTGTACTCGTTGGTGCAGTCGGTCATCACACCGAAGCCCAGCCCCCAGATCCCGATCGTGGCGAAGAAGCCGGTGACCAGGGGTCCCGGGACCCTGAGGAGAGCCAGCAGCAGAGAGTTCACCCCCACCACCCTCCGCCGTCCGCGAGTGGTCGGCATGAGCATGCGCACTCACCTTTCGCTCGCGCCCGGGCCGGGTCACTGCGCCAGGCCGACCGGCCCCGCCCGGGCCCGGGCCGAGAGCCGGTCGGCCAGGCCCAGGGCCGTCGGCGGCGCCACCTCCACCTCGACCTGCACCCACGCGGCCTCCGCCCGGCAGTCGACCAGCGTGGCGCCGTTGGCGCTGGCCAGCTCGGTGGCCCTGGCGCAGCCGTCCCCGCCGCGCAACGCCTCCGCCGCTCCGGCCAGGGCGGCCAGGTCGGCGGCCGACTGCGCCATCCGGTGAGTGCCGACAAGCCCGGCCACCCCGGCGACGGCGAGGGCGACCAGGAGGAGCACGCCGCTCATCGCCACCACCAGCACGGTGGCGGCGCCGCGCTCGTCGCGGCGCGGCGCCGGTCGGCTCACGGCGGCTCCTCCCAGGCCGCGACGGCCTCGGCCGCCACCTCGGGCCGCGGGACGGCACCGAGCAGCCCGGGCGGCGCGGCGGCCTCGGCCCGGACGCTGACCACGACCACCTCGGCCTCGTCCCGGATCTCGAACCGGGCGCCCGGGGGCGCGACCCGCCGTCCCAGCGCGAGGGCCTCGGGCCGGGTCTCGCCGCGGGCCAGCGCCCGCGCCGTCTCGCGCGCGGCGTCGACCACGCGCACCTGGGCGGCGCCGAGCGCGACCATCCAGACCAGCACCAGGACCAGCGCCATCAGCACCGGGATGCCCAGCGCCAGCTCGGCGGTGACCGCGCCGCGCTGGGTCCGCCGGGGCCGGGGACGGCGAGCCGCCCCTCTCACCCGATGCCCAGCAGCTCGAGCACGTGGTCGAAGAGGGTCTTGAGCAGGTTGTCGCCGAAGCCCCCGGTGAGCAGCTTGTAGAGCAGGCCGGCGAGGCCGGCACCCGCCGCTGTGCCCACGGCGTACTCCGCGGTGGTGATCCCCCGCTCGTCGCGCTTCCCCACCGTCTCGGTCGCCCTCTCGTCCGCCTGCGCGGCCTCCGGCACGTCTGTCTCCATGGTGACTCCTCCCTCTCGCGGCCGCCCGTCGCGACCGTCCCGAGGAGCCTCGCGGGATGGAGGAAGGGCGGGCGCCGCGCCGGCCAGCCGCTGTGCAGAAGGGCGCGTCGGACGCCCCTGTGGAGCACCAGCGGTCGTGCGGCGGCGTGCGGGGTGTCGTGCCTCAGGCGGGGTCGGGCCGCAGCCCGACCGGACGCGAGGGCTGGAGCACCGCGGCCGCCAGGGCCCGTTTCCGCAGGCCCGCGACCTCGGCGTACCCCGGCCGGGCGACCATCGAGAGGAACGCCCGCGGCGAGGGGTACCAGACCAGCATGATGCTGTCCCAGTGCTCCTCGCCGACCAGCGGCTCCTCGCCCTTGCCGAAGTAGAGGACCCGGGCCCCGACCGCCTCGACGAACGGGGACGCACGGCGCAGGTACTCCCCGTAGAGGCCGCGCCCGTCGGGTGCGTACCGCAGCAGGTTGAGCATCACGAACGGCTCGTCCGGCGCGTCGGCCAGGAAGTCGTCGAGGTCCGGCTGCGACGGCTCGACCTCCATCTCGTCCCCTCCTGCTTCTCTCACCGCGACACGGGGGCCGAGGCGAAGACGGGTCGTGGGTCCAGCTCGGCCAGCACCGCCCGGCGGATGGTGACGGCCAAGGTGGCGACCCAGGCGCCGCACTCCGACGTGGCCGGGTGCCGGGCCTCCAGGAAGGTGCCCTCGGGCAGGCAGGTGATCCACATGTGGAGCTGGTCGCCGGCCGGGACGTGGCCGAGGAAGCCGTGCGCCCGGCTGGCCTTCCACGCCGCCACCCCGGGGCCGCTGCGGTGGTCCACGAAGGCCAGCACCAGGCTCGGGCGCACGGGGACACCGAGGACCTGGCTGACCACGGGGGCGGGCACCGGCTCGGCACCGACCCGGCGCCGCCGCTCCTCGACCGCGGCGGCCAGGTCGGACAGCGCGCCGCCCGGGTCGACCTCGAAGCGCAGCGGGACGGTCTGGGCGAACCACCCGATCGCGCCCCGCTGCTGCGGGGTGCGGCCGGGGACGGCGAGCAGCGTGGAGACCAGGTGGGGGGCCGGCCCCTCCTGGGCGGCGACGGCGCGGAGCACCAGCGCCAGGACGGCGCTCTCCAAGGTGACGTCCCAGGGGGCGAGGAGCTCCTCGAGCTCGGTCGTCTCGCTCCGGGTGGCCAGTGGCATCGAGACCAGCTCGTGCGCGTGGAGGTCGGTGCGGCCCACGCCGGAGGAGGGGGGCAGCCCCGGCAGGCCGCCGTCCTCGAGGAGCTCGCGCCACGGCTCGAGCCTCGGGTCGTCGGGGGTGATGCCGGCCAGCCGCTCCTGCTCCGCGGCGGCGTGGTCGAGGTGGCTGACCGGGGCGGCGAGCGCGGGGTCGGGACCGTCTCCGCCGACGTAGGCACGGTGCAGGACCGGGATCTCGTCGACGGCCGCGTGCATCGAGGCCAGGTCGAAGGTGACGTGGTCGAAGGCGGCGAAGAGGGTCACGTGCCCCTCGTCCTCGACGGTCACGAAGCCGGCGCGCGGCCACACGTGGGGCTGCGCACTGGCCGAGAGGTGCTCGGTCACGCACGCGTGGGCGCTGTGGTGGTCGGGCGCCACCCCGAAGGAGAGCGGCTCGAACTCGACCTCGCCGGCGCGAAGCAGGCGCCGGGTGAAGTGCCCGGCGTCGCGCTCGTAGTCGCAGCGCAGGCTCTCGTGCCGGTCGAAGAAGCTGGCCAGGGCGGCGGCGAGGGGCTCGGGCCCGGCGTTCTCCAGGCGGCAGGAGAACCCGATCCACGGCGCCTCGGCGGCGTCCGCCCCCGGATGGCCGAGCGCGGCGAGGAGGTGGTGGTGCTGGTCGACGGTGAGCGGGCGCGGGTCCGCAGGGCTGGCCCGCTGGGCCTCGAGGCAGCGCCCCGTCGGCACCCAGGCCGTCACCCTGCCGGGACGCACGTGTGCGGCTCCCAAGTTCGTCGTACGCAACCCGGCCCTCCCTGCTGGGTCCTCGCCACCCCCGCACGCCCGACCGTGCCGGCGAGGAGTCACACGCTCGCGGGCGAGGGCGATCCTGTCAAGGCTCGTCGGCTCAGCCGGCCCCGAGCTGTGCCGCCAGCCCAGCCACCACCGGAACGATGCCCAGCAGCAGGAAGGCCGGCAGCAGGCACAGCCCGAGGGGCAGCGCGGCCCGGACGCCCACCGCCCGTGCTCGGTCCTCGGTGGCGGCGCGCGACTGCCCGGCGAGCTGGTCGGCCAGCCCTTCCACGGTCTCGCGCACCGAGGCGCCGGTGTGGTGCGCGCGGGCCAGGGTGCGCCCGAGCACCGCCACCCCGGCGCCGCCGACCCCGTCCCGGTCCGGCGGGTCCGCCGCGGCCAGCTCGGCCCACACCACCGCCGGGTCGACCCCGAGCGCGAGGCGCGCCAGGGTCGGGGCGAACGCCGTGGCGGCCTCCCCCGGCAGGGCGCCGCAGGCCGCCGCCAGGGCGTGCGCGGGCGGGGCACCGGCGCGCAGCCCGGCCGCCATCAGGCCGACCAGGTGCGGCAGGTCGCGCGCCGCACGGGCCCTGGCCCGACGGACCCCGGGCGCCTCGACCCGGCCCAGGGTGTGCCAGCACATCCCCCCGGCCAGGAGCCCGGCGGCCAGGCCCGGCAGTCCGCCGACGAAGAGGTGGGCGCCGGCTCCCGCCAGGACGCAGAGCACGGCCCGCCTCCCCCAGCCGCGGACGTCGCCGCCGGGACCGGCGACGGCCGGCTCCGGGCGCTCCCGCACCGGCGAGGGCCGCGACGCCAGCAGGACGGTGGCCCCCACCAGTCCGGCCGCCACCAGGGCCGGGTCGACGGAGCCTGTCACAGCTCGTCCTCCACGTCCGCGGCGATCGCCTCGATCCACCACAGGCCGGCCAGGCCCAGGGCCAGGCCGCCCACCAGGCAGCCGGTGCCGACCCAGGTGGCGAGCAGGAACTCCCAGGGCCGCGCGCCGCTCCCCGCGCCGCCGACCAGCGCGAGCCCCGGGAGGGCCACCAGCAGCTGCGCCGTCGACCTGGCCGAGGCGAGCTCGGAGGCCACCACCCGTCGGGTCGCCCGGGCCGCGCTCAGCCCGTCGGCGACCCTGCCGAGGGCGGTGGCGAGGCCGTCGCCGCTGCGGTGGGAGACCTGCCAGGCTCCCGCCAGCAGCCGCAGGTCGGGGTGCCGGCCGCGGCGCAGGGCTCCCGGCACGTCCGCCCCCAGGCGCGAGGCGCGCACGGCCGGGGCCAGCTCGGGGCAGTCCCGGGCCGCCAGCTCCAGCGCCCGCTCGGGGCTGCGGCCGGCGCGCAGCTCGTCGGCCAGCGCGCCGCACGCCTCGAGGACCTGGTCGGCCAGCACCCGCGAGGAGCGCCGCCGTCGCCCCCGCGCGAGCAGGCCCAGCACGGTGGCGACCACGCCGCCGGCGAGGACGGCGTGCACCGCACCCCGGGGGCCCAGGGCGCCGCTGACCACGCCCGCGAGGATCCCGCCGAGGCACACCAGCACCAGTCGGGCCGCCGCCCGGACGCCCGGCGCCGGCTCGTCGGGGGCTCCGTCCGGGGGCCCGCCCGGGCCCGGCGCGCGTGGCCCGGCGCCCGGGCCGACCGCGGGCAGGGGCCCGGCCAGCACCACGGCGGCACCCAGCAGGACCGCGGCCACCCACCCCGTCACGGTCGTCCTGCCAGTCGGTCGGCCAGGGAGTCGGCCGCCGGCCCCTCCCGCAGGGTCCCGTCACGGCCGAAGGTGAGCGCCGGGACCATCTCGACCCGGTCGTCGACACGCTGCGGCACGGCGACCTCGCCGAGCCGGCGCACGCCGTCCGGCCCCCGGACCACGTGGAGCACCAGGTCGACCGCCGCGCCCAGCTGGCTCGCCGTGGCCGCCCGGCCGAGGCCCGCGGTGGCGGCCAGCGCCTCGATGCGGGCCGTGACCTGGGTGGCGGCGTTGGCGTGCAGGGTGCCGGCGCCGCCCTCGTGGCCGGTGTTCATGGCGGCCAGCAGGTCGACCACCTCCGCGCCGCGGACCTCGCCCACCACCAGCCGGTCGGGGCGCATCCGCAGCGCCTGCCGGACGAGGTGTCGCAGGTCGAGCGCCCCCTGCCCCTCGACGTTGGCCGGCCTGGCCTCCAGGGCGACCACGTGCGGGTGGTCGGGCCGCAGCTCGGAGGAGTCCTCGACCAGCACGATCCGCTCGTCGGGCGGGACCAGGCTGAGCATGGTGGCCAGCAGCGTGGTCTTGCCCGACCCGGTGCCGCCGCTGACCAGGAAGGCCAGCCGTCCGGCCACCACGTCGCGCAGCAGCCGCGCGCCCGGAGCGGTGAGGGCCCCGGCGGCGACCAGGTCGTCGAGGGTGAAGGCGGCCGAGCGCGGCACCCGCAGGGAGATCAGGGTCCCCGGCCGGGCCACCGGGGCCAGCACGGCGTGGAAGCGGGTGCCGTCCGGCAGCCTGACGTCGCAGCAGGGGGTGGCGTCGTCGAGCCGCCGCCCACCGAGGCCGGCCAGCCGCTGGGCCAGGCGGCGCACCTCCTCCTCGTCGGCGAGCTCGACCTCGGTCCGCTCGAGCCCCTGCCCCCGGTCGACCCACACCGGCCCCGGCCCGTTGACCAGCACGTCGGTCACCGTCTCGTCGCGCACCAGGGGCTCCAGCACCCCGACCCCGAAGGCGGTGCGTCGCAGCACCTCGTGGATCGCGCGCACCGCGTCGTCGCCGACCGGGCGACCCTGGCGCCGGAGCACGTCGGCGACCCGGTGCGGCGTCACCTCGCCGTGCTCGCGGGCCAGCTGCTCACGGACCGCCTCGACCGTCGCCGGACCGGGCAGGCTCATGCCGTCCACGGCTCTCCCAGGCCGGCGAGCAGCTGTGCGGCGGCCCGCGCCAGGGGCCCGCGGCGGGCACGGGCCGGACCCAGCCCGAGCTCCACCGACTCCTCCAGCCCGCGCTGCTCGGCCATCGCCAGCAGCACCGGTGCGCCCACCGCCCGCTCGACGTCGCCCGGCGAGAGCCCCCGGCCCCGCAGCACCAGCGAGGCCCGGCCCGCCCGGGCCTCCAGGGCGCGCGAGGCGGCGGCGACGCCGGTCAGGGTCGGACGCAGCACCAGCAGCAGCCGGTCGCTGCGGGTGACCACCTCCTCCACCAGGTCGCCGCGGAGCCGGGGCAGGTCGACGACGACCAGGTCGTGGACCCGGCGCGCGGCCTCGACGGCGGCCCGCACCACCTCGGGGGTCGGCGGTTCCGGCGCCCCGCTCCCCCAGGTGAGGACCCCGAGCGTCCCGCGGCGGGGCACCGCGTCACGCAGCGAGACCCCGCTGAGCCGTCCGGTGGCGCCCACGAGCGCCTCCCAGCCCAGCCCCGGCTCGCCGTCGAAGCCCAGCACCCGGTCCGCCCCGGGGCCCCCGTGGTCGGTGTCGACCACCAGCACCGGACCCGAGCGGGAGGCCACCTGGGCCAGGGCGCAGGCCAGGGTGGTCGCCCCGGCCCCGCCCGAGCCGGCCTGGACGGCAAGGACGTGGCCGTGCCGCGGGGCCGCCACCAGGTCGGTCATCAGGCCGGCGAGCCAGCCCGCGGCCAGGTCCAGCTCGAGGACCGCCTCGGCGCCGAGCGCGACCGCACGGCGGAAGTCGGCCTCCTCCGGCGCGCGGCACCCCACCAGGTGGACGCCGCGCCGGCGGGGCGGTGCCGACCGGGCCAGGTCCGCGGCCAGGTCCGTGCCGACGACCACCACACCCGCCTCCTGCCAGCACGCCAGCGCCTCCGCGCTGCCCTCGGCCACGTACGGCATCACCCCCACCCCCGCGGCCAGCCGGTGGACCTCCTCGACCAGCCGCGGGTCGCGGCTCACCACCAGCAGCCGTGCCCCCTGCTCCGTGCCGGACCTGCCCGCGCTCGACTCCCTCATGACGCCACCCTGTCCGGCCGGCCGGGCGGGCCGCCGAACCGACCGCGGCACCTGTGGAGGAGCAGGCCCCGGCGTCCGGGACGGCACGGGTTGTGGGGGCCGAGCGGCCCGCGGAGCCCGCTCCGAGCGACGGCTCAGGCGGCCACCGGGCCAGCCTTCCGCGGCGTTCGGCGACCCGGCGAGGACGCGCCGCCTAGCATGAAGGCATGCCTGGCGCGGCTGCGGCCTTCTTCGACCTCGACAAGACGATCATCGCCAAGTCGAGCACTCTCGCCTTCAGCCGCCCCTTCCAGGCCGGCGGGCTGATCACCAGGCGAGCCATGCTGCGCTCGGCGTACGCCCAGTTCGTCTACCTCATCGGCGGTGCCGACCACGACCAGATGGAGCGGCTGCGGGGCTTCATGTCCCAGCTGGTCGCGGGCTGGGACGTCGCCACGGTGCGCGAGATCGTCGCCGACACCCTGCACAACGTGGTCGACCCGATCGTCTACGACGAGGCCGTCGACCTGATCGAGGAGCACCACGCCGCCGGCCGCGACGTGGTGGTGGTCTCGGCGAGCGGCACCGAGGTGGTCGGGCCGATCGCGGAGCTGCTCGGCGCCGACCGGGTGGTGGCCACCCGGCTGGAGATCGTCGACGGCAAGTACTCCGGCGAGATCGAGTACTACGCCTACGCCGAGGAGAAGGCGCGGGCCATCGAGGCGCTGGCGCAGGAGTGCGGCTACGACCTCGACACCAGCTACGGCTACAGCGACTCGATCACCGACGTCCCGATGCTCCAGGCGGTGGGTCACCCCTTCGCCGTCAACCCGGACAAGGAGCTGCGCCGGGTGGCCACCGAGCGCGGCTGGCCGGTGCTGACCTTCACCCGCCCGGTGCGGCTCGGCTCCCGGGTCCCGCTGCCGGCCAAGCAGGCCCTGGCCGCCCTCGCGGTGGGCGGCGCGGTGGCCGTCGGCGGCTACGTCTGGGTCAACAGCCGGCGCCACCGCGGCCCTGCCTGAACCAGGCTGAACCAGGTCGAGAGGGGCTCGGTCAAACCCTTGTTTCTACGCCCGCACGGGCGTAGAAAGGAGTCAGAACTCCACAGAGCAGCACATGGTCCCGGTACCCACGCGGCGATCATCCCTTCGAAAGGGCGTTGGTCACAGCGGCACGCCCGCCAGGCCACACTTCGATGCACGCTTGGTAGCCAGGCTCATGTGTCAGCGACGGCACCCACCCACGCGGCGCGGGTGCCGTTCGCACGCTCGTGACCCTCAGCTGCCGGACCGCCGCAGCGGGCTGGCCTCCGCACCCGCCGCGAACGCCTCGGCTGCGTAGAGCGCCCAGGCGTGTGCCCCGCGCTCCCCGCCGTCCCGGTAGCCGCGCAGGTTCGACTCGTACTGCGGACGCAGCGCCAGGTGGCCGGCCTCGGGCACGACCAGCGACTTGGCGTCGACGCCGCGCGAGACGAGCACCAGGCGCTCCACCGCGCGGGCCACGATGCCGTTGTGGGAGCCGAACGGCGCTCCGGTCGCGATCTCGGCGTGGGCCACGGCGGCCACCAGCAGGGCAGGCGCCTCGGTGCGGGCCAGCAGCAGCTCGGAGACCCGGCGCAGCCGCTCGGCCGACGCGGCGTCGCGTGGCCGGCCGAGCTGGTCCTCGGGCAGCGTGGTGGCCGCGGCCACCGCGTGCAGCCGGGCCAGCGCCTGCAGGGGCGCGGTCTTGAGCAGGGGCGCGTTGGCGAGCAGGACGGCGGAGAGGCGCAGCGCGTCCTGGGCGACCTGGTCGCCGCCCCCCTCGGCGAGGTCGGAGAGCTGCGAGCCCGACCCCTCCAGGACCGCGGAGGCGTGGGCGCCGCGCATCAGCGACTCCCCCGTCATCTCCGGGGAGGTACGCCGCAGTCCACGGTCGCGCAGCATCACGTCGATGCCGTCGCGGGTGGCTGCGAGGGCCGAGGAGACGCCCTCGAGCGCCGCCAACCACGCCAAGGGGTCCCTGCTCACGCGGGCCACGCTAGTAGCCTCGGGGCAATGAACCACGAGCAACCCCCGGACCGAGACCGTTCCGCCCGAGCGGCGGCGCGGCTCTATCACCGTGGGGCGCCCGGCTACCCCCGGCAGGCGGCCGACTGGCTGGTCGCCGGTCAGGCCAGGAGCGTGCTCGAGCTCGGCGCCGGCACCGGGCAGCTGACCGGGCACCTGGTCGCCGCCGGCCACGACGTGCTCGCCACCGACGCCGAGCCGGCGATGCTGGAGGCGCTCGTCGAGGAGCTCCCCGGCGTCCGGACCAGCACCGCCCGCGCCGAGGAGTCGTGCGTGCCGGACCGCTCGGTCGACGTGGTCGTCTGCGCCGCCTCCTTCCACCTCTTCGACACCCCCACGGCGCTGGAGACGATCGCCCGGGCGCTGCGCCCCGGCGGCCACCTGGCGGTGGTGTGGAACGAGCCGGACTCGCGGATCCCGTGGGTCCGACGGCTGGGGCGGCTGCTGGACGGCCCCGAGGAGGAGCGCGAGCCGCTGCAGGAGGTGCTCGTCGGCTCCCCCCTCTTCAGCTTCGTCGAGGAGCGGACCTTCAAGTCCTGGCAGGACGTCAACGCCGAGTCGGTGCGCGACCTGGTCCTCTCCCGCCCCCACGTCGCCTCCCTGCCGCCGGAGCGGCAGGAGGAGCGCGTCGACGACGTGCTCGACCTCTACGCCGAGTACGGACGCGGCATGGACGGCATGCAGCTGCCCTACCTGGTCCGCTGCCTGCGCACCCAGGTGGTGCACCAGCCCGGCCTCTTCGACGACGGCTCCGAGGTCGTGACGCACTCCGCCCCGGTGGTGCCGGCCGCGGCCCCGACGGACCCCTCCACGGGGGACGCCGCAGGGGACGCCGCGGCGGCTGCCGGCGAGGCCGCCTCGGACGCGACCGACCCGGACGCCGCGCGCCGGGCCCGCAGCCTGGAGATCTTCCGCTCCGACGGCACCGACACCGACATGCTGCTCATCGACTTCCGCTAGGCGGGTTTCCTTTCCCCCCGACGGGGCATGCTCGCGCCGACCTACTCGGGCACTCCAGGGGGAAGAGCACATGCACGCACGCCAGAAGACCACCCACCGCCTGCTCGCGGGCCTGACCACGGCCTGCCTGGCCGCCGGCGGCCTGGCGGTCGCCACCGGCTCGCCGGCCCACTCGGCCGAGACCTGCCGCGGAGCGGTGACGACGATCCTGGGCACCCCCGGCACCCCGCTGACCGGCACGCCGGGCAACGACGTGGTGGTCACCAACGGCGCCACGGTGGTGAGCACCCTGGGTGGCGACGACATCGTCTGCGTCACCGGCGGCACGCCGTACGTCGACACCGCGACCGGCGCCGACGTGGTCGACACCGTCAGCGCGGGGGGCGCGGCCGTCAGCGTGTGGCTGGGAGCCGGCCCGGACCAGTTCTACGGCGGCGAGGGCCCCGACACCGTCGGCACCCACGGCGAAGGGCTGGTCCCCGACCTGGACGCCGACACGATCCTGACCGGCGGCGGCGACGACGTCGTGCAGTCGGGGGCGCCCGGCGAGCCCAACGCCGACACCGTCGACCTCGGCGACGGCAACGACCGCCTGGTGCTGCGCGGGGTGACGAGGGGGCAGGGCGGCTCGATCTCGGGCGGCGGCAACAGCGACGCGCTCGACCTCGACTTCTCCGGCAAGGCGCCGTGGTACATCGACAACAACAAGGGGATCGCCAACCGCAACAGGGAGCGCCAGTACACCTGGGTGGCCTTCGAGCAGTTCGACGTGATCCCCACCGCGGGTCGCTTCATCTTCCGCGGCAGCCCCAGCAACGAGCGGCTCTCCTATGCCGACCCGGCGGGCGGCCCGGTGGGCGCGACGACCGTCACGATGGGGGCGGGCAACGACCACCTGACGGTCGCCCCGCAGGCCCCCGCGAGCAGCACCTACGACGGCGGCGACGGCCGCGACGAGATCGCGGTCTCCTCACCCGGCGAGCGGCTGACCGTCGACCTCACCGCGGCCCGCCTGTGGCGCGGCGGGAAGAAGCGCGGCGCCGTCGCGGCCAGCGTCACCGGCTTCACCGACGCCACCGTGTGGGCCAGGAACGCGACCGCGAAGGGCGACGGGCAGGGCAACCGGCTCAGCGTCGGCGGCTGCACCGTCCGCGCCTACGGCCTCGGGGGCGCCGACGTGCTCAAGCGGCTGGAGAGCGACGCCTTCTCCTGCCGCAAGCGCTCCAAGCTGCTCGGCGGCCCGGGCCGCGACCGGCTCGCCGGCGGCGAGGGCCGCGACAAGCTCTACGGCGGTCCCGGCAAGGACCGGGCCAACGGCGGCGAGGGACGCGACCTGTGCCAGGCCGAGAAGCGGAAGAGCTGCGAGCGCCGCTGACGGTGCGGCCGTCGGCTCGGGCCACTGCCCTCAGGCGCGGTGGGGCACGACCGGCGGCCAGGTCGCAGTAACCTGCGTCACATGAGCGCCTGGCCCCGGTTCCTGCGTCGTACGCCGCTGGGCACCGAGGCCGACCGCGCCACCTTCCACACGCTGCACACCGCCGGGCTCGCCTCCCCCGCCCTGCGCGAGGGCCTGACCCCGGCGAGCGCGGCGCTGGCCGTGCGCCACCTGCGCGCCCTGCTGGGCTCGCCGGCCGTGGCGCTCACCGACACCGTCGGCCTGCTCGCCTGGGACGGGGACGGCAGCCACCACGCCGGCCAGGTGGCGCGGCTCATCGGCCCCGCGCTCGAGCACGGCGACACCCACACCGCCGATGCCTCGGACCTGCCGTGCGACGACCCGACCTGCCCGGTGCGGCACGCGATCGCCACGCCGCTGGTCGTCGACGACCGGCTGGTCGGGATCCTGATGGCCTTCGCGCCGGAGCCGGCGGCGGGGCTGGTGCTGGCCACCCACGAGGTCGCCCAGTGGGTCAGCGGGCAGCTGGAGCTCGCCGAGCTCGACGCCCAGCGCACCCGCGCGATGGCCGCGGAGGTGCGGGCCCTGCGGGCCCAGATCAGCCCCCACTTCATCTACAACTCGCTGGGCGCGATCGCCAGCTTCGTGCGCACCGACCCCGACCGGGCGCGCGAGCTGCTGCTGGAGTTCGCCGACTTCACCCGTTACTCCTTCCGCTCCCACGGCGAGTTCACCACCCTGGCCGAGGAGCTGCGCTCGATCGAGCGCTACCTGGTGCTGGAGCAGGCCAGGTTCGGCGACCGGCTCCGGGTGACCCTGCAGGTGGCCCCCGAGGTGCTGCCGGTGACGGTCCCCTTCCTTTGCATCCAGCCGCTCGCCGAGAACGCGGTGCGCCACGGCCTCGAGGCGGTGGAGGGCGTGGGCCGGCTGAGCATCGTCGCCCGCGACGCCGACCACGAGTGCCTGATCGAGGTCGAGGACAACGGGGTCGGGGAGGACCCCGAGCGGGTACGCCGCGCCCTGGCCGGCGACGACTCCCTGGACTCCGTGGGCCTGGGCAACGTGGACGCGAGGCTGCGCAACGCCTTCGGGGACGGCTACGGTCTCGTCGTGGAGACGGCCCCGGGCGCCGGCACCAAGGTGATCGTGCGGGTGCCCAAGTTCGCCCCCGGAGTGCACCCATGACCCAGCAGCCACCCGCGCGGACGCCCGCGCCCACCCGCCCGGGCCTGCGCGTGCTCGTGGTCGACGACGAGCGCCCGTCCCTCGACGAGCTCGGGTTCCTGCTCTCCCGCGACCCGCGGGTCGGCGACGTACGGACCTGTGCCACCGCCACCGAGGCCCTGCTGGTGCTGCCGGAGTGGGAGGCCGACGCCGTCTTCCTCGACATCTCGATGCCGGGCCTCAACGGGCTCGAGATGGCTCAGGTGCTGGGCCGGTTCAAGACGCCGCCCCCGATCGTCTTCGTCACCGCCCACGAGCAGCACGCGCTCGAGGCCTTCGAGCTGGCGGCGGTGGACTACGTGCTCAAGCCGGTCCGCGAGGAGCGCCTGGGCGAGGCGATGCGCCGCGTCGTCGAGCGCCGGCAGCCCGACGCGGGGCGCCCGGCCCGGCCGAGCGAGGAGGAGCAGGTCGCGGTCGAGCGCGGCGGGGTCACCCGGTTCCTGGCGCGCAGCGAGATCAGCCACGTCGAGGCCCAGGGCGACTACGCCCGGCTGCACACCCGGGACGACTCGTTCCTGGTGCGCACCCCGCTCTCCACCCTGGAGGCGGAGTGGGCCGGCGCGGGGTTCGTCCGGATCCACCGCTCCCTGCTGGTCTCCCTGGCCCACGTGACCGAGCTGCGCACCGACGGCGGCCGCTGCTCGGTGGTGGTCGAGGGGCGCGAGCTCGCGGTCAGCCGCCGGCACACCCGCGAGCTGCGCGACCTGCTGCTGCGCCGGGCCGGACCGTGACCGCCCCTGCCCCGCGGGTCCGGGTCACCGGCCCGCCCCGCCACCACGGCGGCGCCCGGCGGCCCGGCACCGGCGACATCGACGCCGGCACCCGGATCGGCGCGATCCTGATGGGCAGCCTGCTGACCGCGCAGCGCCGGCTGGCCTGGCAGACGCTGCTGGCGCTGGCGCTCAGCGTCGGCTCGTGGCCGCTGGTCTTCCATCTCGCCCCGCACCTGGCCGAGGTGCGGGTGCTCGGGATGCCGGTGCCGTGGCTGCTGCTCGGTGTCCTCGTCTACCCGTGGCTGATGCTCCTCGGCTGGCTCCACCTGCGCCGGGTCGAGGCCACCGAACGGGCCTTCAGCGAGCTGGTCTCCGAGGCCCGCCCGCCGGAGCCGGACGACGGATGATCGACTCCTGGGCCGCGCTCGTCGGCGTCGTGGGGGTCGCCGTCGCCACCCTGGCGATCGGCACCTGGGGGCTCCGCTTCTCCCGCACCACCAGCGACTTCATGGTCGCCTCCCGCACGGTGCGCCCCGGTCTCAACGCCTCCGCGATCGGCGGCGAGTACCTCTCCGCCGCCTCCTTCCTCGGCGTGGCCGGCCTGGTGCTCACCTTCGGCGCGGACATGCTCTGGTATCCCGTGGGCTGGACGGCCGGCTACCTGGTGCTGCTGGTCCTGGTCGCCGCCCCGCTACGCCGTTCGGGGGCCTACACGCTGCCCGACTTCGCCGAGGCGCGGCTCCAGTCGCGCACCGCCCGGGCCGCCTGCTCGGTGCTGGTGGTGGCGATCGGCTGGCTCTACCTGCTGCCCCAGTTCCAGGGCGCCGGGCTGGTGCTGCGCCAGGCCGTGGGGGCGCCGCCGTGGGTCGGCACCCTGGTGGTGGGCCTGGTGGTGCTGGCCAACGTCACCTCGGGCGGGATGCGCTCGATCACCTTCGTCCAGGCCTTCCAGTACTGGTTCAAGCTGACCGCGCTGCTCATCCCCGCGGCGGTGCTGCTGGCGGTCTGGGTGGGCGACGGGGCCCTCAACCCCGCGGACGCCGGGCCGCCCGGGGGTGCGGGGTTCTGGTCGATCCCGCTGGGTGACGGCGGGGCGCAGGGGCTCTACGTCACCTACTCGCTGATCGTGGCGACCTTCCTGGGCACCATGGGCCTGCCGCACGTGGTGGTCCGCTTCTACACCAACCCCGACGGGCGGGCGGCGCGGCGCACCACGTTGGTCGTGCTGGGCCTGCTGGGGCTCTTCTACCTGGTGCCCCCGGTCTACGGCGCGCTCGGCCGGGTCTACGCCACCGAGCTGGCCGCCTCGGGCGCTGCGGACACCCTCGTCCTCGAGCTGCCCCGCCTGATGCTGCCGGGCCTCGGCGGCGACGTGCTCACCGGGCTGCTGACGGCCGGCGCCTTCGCGGCGTTCCTCTCCACCTCCTCCGGGCTGACGATCGCGGTGGCCGGCGTGCTGGGCCAGGACGTCACCGGCCGGCGGTTCGGGGAGCGGCGCCTCTCGGGAGTGGCGGCGTTCCGCGTCGGTGCGGTGCTCGCCGTCGTCGTGCCCGCGGTGCTGGCCCTGGCCTCGATGGACGTCGGGGTGGCCCGGGTGGTCGGGCTCGCCTTCGCGGTCGCGGCCTCGACCTTCTGCCCGCTGCTGGTGCTGGGCATCTGGTGGCGCGGGCTGACGGCGCCGGGCGCGGTGGCCGGCCTGCTCGTCGGGGGCCTCGGCTCGGGGTTCGCCGTCGGGTGGACCCTGCTGACCACGGCGACCGAGGGGTGGGCCACCGTGCTGCTCGGCCAGCCGGCGGCGTGGAGCGTGCCGGCCGCCTTCGCCGCCATGGTGCTGGTCTCCCGCCTCACCCGGCACCGGACGCCGGCGGGCACCGACCGGTTCATGGTGCGGCTGCACACGCCGGAGGCGCTCGACCTGGAGCGGTAGACCCCCGCTGGTGCCGCGCGGGCGGCACGGCGGCTACCGGGTCAGCGACGTCCGCCAGTCGTGCTCGCCGGACTCCGGCAGGTAGGAGTCGCCGACGGCGGTGTGCTCGAGCAGCAGCACCGCGACGTCGTCGTTGAGCTCGCCCAGCGCCGCGTGCCGGCGTACGCCGTCCAGCAGCCGGTCCAGGGCCTCCTCCAGCGGGCCGCCGACCAGCAGCGGGGCGACCTCTCGCAGGTCGAGGAACTCGCCGCCGGCGTCGCGCGCCTCGCTGACCCCGTCGGTGTAGATCAGCAGCCGGTCGCCTGGCCGCCACGCGAACTCGTGGGCCTCGTAGGCCGTGCCCAGCCCCAGCGGCAGGTCCGCGGGGACCTCGACGAACTCGCAGGTCCCGTCGGGTCGGACCAGCAGCGGCGGCGGGTGGCCGGCGTTGACCAGCACCGGCCGGTCGGCGTCGGTGGTGTCGAGGAGCACCGCCGTGACGAACTCCTCGTCGTCGAAGAACGGGATCAGGTAGCTGCTCATGTCCTCGGCCACCGCCCCGAGGCCCGACTGGATGCCGGCCGCCTGGCGGAAGGCGCGGATCACCCGGGCGGCCTGCTCGATGGCCCCGATCCCCTTGCCCCGGACGTCGCCCAGCAGGAAGCGGGTGTGGCTGCGGGAGTGGTAGCAGTCGTAGAGGTCGCCGCCGATCACCGCGTCCCGCGCCGCCGACTCGTAGCGCGCGGCGATGTCGGTGCGCCGCGCGTGGACGGGCAGCACCGGGAGCACCGCCCGCTGGGCCACGGTGGCGAGCGTGGTCAGGCGCAGGACCTGACGCTCGCGGTAGACCCGGAACGCGGACACCCCGACCGCGGCCAGGCCCATCAGCGCCACGTCGACCAGACGCACCAGGTGCTGCGCGGTGTCCGCGTCGCCGTTCCACCACCCCGACGCGACGGCGGCCACGAGCGCCGCGCCCGCGTAGGCGGCGGTCGGGCCGGCGCTCAGCACGGTGGCCGCGACCAGCGGGGAGAGCGCGAACAGTGGACTCAGCACGACGCTGGAGCCCTCGGTGACGGCGACGTCGGCGACCATGAGCGCGATCAGGGTCGCGAGCGCGCTCGCGCCACCCACCAGCTCGCTCCTGGTCCTCACAGGTGCAGGCTATCTCGGGGCCGTCGGTGACCCCCAGCCACCGTCGACCCTCGGGGTGCGCCGCTCGTCGCGCGGCACCGACCGTTCGGCGCGCCGTCGTACCCGTTCGGCGACCGCCGACCGTGGACCCCTCGCGCGGCGCGTGCGACCTGCGCCACCGTGACGGGGATCACAGCTCGGCGATCATCCAGCCCGAGCCTCGACCCTCGAGGAGCCCCCGTGAGTCCCCATGACCAGGCCGCGCGCCACGACCCGATCTATGACCATCTGTCCGAGCAACCCGAGTTCGCGCGGCTGCGTCACCTCTACCGCAGGTTCATCATCCCGGCCACCGCGGTCTTCATGGGGTGGTACGCGCTCTACGTGGTGATGTCGATGTTCGCGCCCGGCTTCATGAACCACGTGCTCTTCGGCAACATCAACGTGGCGCTGGTCTTCGGGCTGCTGCAGTTCGTCACGACCTTCGGGATCGCCTACCTCTACAGCCAGTACTCCAACAAGCACCTCGACCCGCTGGCCCGCCAGCTCAACGAGGCGTTCGACGCCGACCGGGCCTCCCGCGGCGTCACCGGCAGCCCGCGCCCCGGCCACGAGAGCGCCGGCCAGGGAGGGGACGTCTGATGGACGGCAACCAGATCCTCACCGCGGGGCTCTTCCTCGCGGTCGTCGCACTCACCGTCGCCATCACCTTCTGGGCGAGCCGGCAGACCTCCGGCGCGGCCGACTACTACGCGGGCGGCCGCGGGTTCTCCGGCTTCCAGAACGGCCTGGCCATCGGCGGCGACTACATGTCGGCGGCCTCGTTCCTCGGCATCTCCGGAGCCATCGCGCTCTACGGCTACGACGGCTTCCTCTACTCCATCGGCTTCCTGGTCGCCTGGCTGGTGGCCCTGCTGCTGGTCGCCGAGGTGCTGCGCAACTCCGGCCGCTACACGATGGCCGACCAGCTCGCCTACCGGATGCGGCAGCGCCCGGTGCGCACCGCCGCCGCGGTCAGCACGGTGGCCGTCTCGATCTTCTACCTGCTCGCCCAGATGGTCGGCGCGGGCGCGCTGGTCGCCCTGCTGCTCGGCGTGGAGGGCGGCTGGGTGAAGAACTTCACCATCTTCGTGGTCGGCGCGCTGATGATCTTCTACGTCACCGTCGGCGGGATGAAGGGCACCACCTGGGTGCAGATCGTCAAGGCCGTCCTGCTGATGACCGGCTCGGCGCTCATCGTCGTCCTGGTGCTGATGAAGTTCAACTTCAACATCTCCGACCTGCTCGGTGCCGCCGCCAGCAACAACGGCGCCGGCCAGGCCTTCCTGGAGCCGGGGTTGCGCTACGGGGCGGACATGACCAGCAAGATCGACTTCATCTCGCTCGGTCTCGCCCTGGTGCTCGGCACCGCCGGCCTGCCGCACATCCTGATCCGCTTCTACACCACCCCCACCTCGCGGGACGCCCGCAAGTCGGTGCTGTGGGCGATCGGGCTGATCGGCACCTTCTACCTCTTCACCCTGGTCCTCGGCTTCGGCGCCGCGGCCCTGATCGACCCCGAGGACTTCGACGCGGCCGGCAACCTGGCCGCACCGCGGCTCGCCGAGGTCGTCGGCGGCGGGGTCGGGACGGTCGGCGGGGCGATCCTGCTCGCCCTGATCGCGGCGGTCGCCTTCGCGACCATCCTCGCCGTGGTGGCCGGCCTCACCCTGACCTCGTCGATGTCGGTGGCTCACGACATCTACAACGCGGTGATCCGCAAGGGCGAGGCCACCGAGGCCGAGGAGCTCAAGGTGTCGCGGATCGCGGCGGGCGTGATCGGGCTGGTGGCGATCCTGCTGGCCATCCCGGCGCAGTCGCTCAACATCGCCTTCCTGGTGGCGCTGGCCTTCGCGGTGGCCGCCTCGGCCAACCTGCCGGCGATCCTCTACAACATGTTCTGGCGGGGCTTCAACACCCGCGGGGCCGTGTGGAGCATCTACGGCGGCCTCATCTCGGCCGTCGGCCTGGTGATCTTCTCGCCGGTCTTCTCGGGCAGCGAGACGGCGCTCTTCCCGAACGCCGACTTCGCCTGGTTCCCGCTGCAGAACCCCGGCATCGTCTCGATCCCGCTGGGCTTCCTGCTCGGCTTCATCGGGTCGATCACCTCGCGTGAGCCGGACGCCGCCGAGCGCTACACCGAGCTGGAGGTCCGGGCGCTGACCGGCGCGGGGGCCGAGCGGGCGGTGGTGCACTGACCGACCACCCCCACGCACCTTCCGCGGACGTCATGGGGAGGGGGGCGCTCCGGCGCACCTCCCCCATGACGTCCCGGGGGGAGCGTAGGTAGATTCCGTCCTCAGCGAGACCCCGATCACACCGAGCCACCCCGCGATCCCCCAGGAGCCCACTCCCCATGGCTGACGAGACCCTGTCGAACCTGCTGCACGAGAACCGTCGCTTCGCGCCGCCCGCCGACCTGGCCGCCCACGCCAACGTGACCGCCGAGGCCTACGAGCGCGCCGCCCAGGACCGTGAGGCGTTCTGGGCCGACGCCGCCGAGCGCCTCGACTGGGGGCAGAAGTGGGACCAGGTGCTCGACTGGAGCAACCCGCCCTTCGCCAAGTGGTTCACCGGGGCGACGATCAACGCCTCGGTCAACTGCGTCGACCGGCACGTCGAGGCCGGCCGCGGCGACAAGGTCGCCCTGCACTGGGTGGGCGAGCCCGCCGACGACAGCCGGGACCTCACCTACGCCCAGCTCCAGGACGAGGTCTGCCGCGCCGCCAACGCGCTGACCGAGCTCGGGGTGCGCAAGGGCGACCGGGTCGCGATCTACATGCCGATGATCCCGGAGACGGTCGTCGCGATGCTCGCCTGCGCCCGGCTCGGCGCCCCGCACACGGTGGTCTTCGGCGGCTTCTCCGCCGACGCCCTGGCCTCCCGGGTCACCGACTGCGACGCGAAGGTGATCATCACCGCCGACGGCGGCTACCGGCGCGGCAAGGCCTCGGCGCTCAAGCCCGCCGTCGACGAGGCGTGCCGCAAGGCCGGCATCGTGGACAAGGTGCTCGTGGTGCGTCGTACCGGTCAGGAGGTGGAGTGGGACGACCAGCGCGACGTCTGGTGGCACGACGTGGTCGACTCCGCCTCGAGCGAGCACGCGGCCGAGCTGCACGACTCCGAGCACCCGCTCTACGTGATGTACACCTCCGGCACCACCGGCAAGCCCAAGGGCATCCTGCACACCACCGGCGGCTACCTCGTCGGCACCTCCTGGACCCACCAGGCGGTCTTCGACCTCAAGCCGGAGACCGACGTCTACTGGTGCACCGCCGACGTCGGCTGGGTCACCGGCCACTCCTACCTGGTCTACGGCCCGCTGGCCAACGGCGCGACGCAGGTGATGTACGAGGGCACGCCCGACTCGCCGCACAAGGGCCGCTGGTGGGAGATCGTGGAGAAGTACGGCGTGACGATCTTCTACACCGCCCCCACCGCCATCCGGACCTTCATGAAGCAGGGCGACGACATCCCGGCGAAGTTCGACCTCTCCTCGATCCGGCTGCTCGGCTCGGTGGGTGAGTCGATCAACCCCGAGGCCTACATGTGGTACCGCAAGCACATCGGTGCCGACACGGCGCCCATCGTGGACACCTGGTGGCAGACCGAGACCGGCCAGATCATGATCTCGCCGCTGCCCGGCGTCACCGCCGGCAAGCCGGGCTCGGCGATGACGCCGCTGCCCGGGATCGTCGCCGACGTGGTCGACGACGAGGCGAAGTCGGTGCCCAACGGGTCGGGCGGCTACCTGGTGATCAAGGAGCCGTGGCCCGCGATGCTGCGCACCATCTGGGGTGACGACCAGCGCTTCAAGGACACCTACTGGTCGCGCTGGCCGGGCCTCTACTTCGCCGGCGACGGCGCGAAGAAGGACGAGGACGGCGACATCTGGCTGCTGGGCCGCGTCGACGACGTGATGAACGTGTCGGGCCACCGCCTCTCCACCACCGAGATCGAGTCTGCCCTGGTCTCCCACCCCAAGGTCGCGGAGGCGGCGGTGGTGGGTGCCGCCGACGAGACGACCGGCCAGGCCGTCTGCGCGTTCGTGATCCTGCGCGACGCCGCGGGCGACGGTGGCGCCGACATCGTCGAGGAGCTGCGTGCCCACGTGGCCCACGAGATCGGCGCGATCGCCAAGCCCCGGCAGATCATGATCGTGCCGGAGCTGCCGAAGACCCGCTCGGGCAAGATCATGCGCCGCCTGCTCAAGGACGTCGCGGAGAACCGCGAGGTCGGCGACGTCACCACGCTCGCCGACTCCACCGTGATGGACCTGATCAAGCAGAAGGAGTCCGGCCCCGCCGCCTCGGAGGAGTAGCCGCCCGCCCGCCACGCCCGCCCCGCCCAGCAGTCGCGCGCTGGGCCGGGCGGGCGTGGCACGTCTGGGCGGGTGGGAGGTTCAGGCGTGGTCGGTGGTCGACTCCGGGGAGACGGCGGGCGCCGGGCCGTCGCCCTCGGGGTCCTGGTCGAGCTCGGTCTCCGCGTCCTGGGGGGAGAACACGAGCAGCAGGGCCACGCCGACCACCGCAGCGATCAGCGAGGCACCCAGGATGCCGACCTTCGCCTCCTCCGTGAGCTGCTCGACGCCGGGGAAGGAGAGCCCGGCGATGAAGAGGCTCACGGTGAACCCGATGCCGGCCACCGCGCCCAGGCCGGTGAGCATCGGCCAGGTGGTGCGGTCGGGCAGCCGGCCCAGGCCGATCCTCACCGCGACGAAGCTGAAGAGCAGGATGCCCACCGGTTTGCCGACCACCAGGCCGGCCACGATCCCCAGGGCCACGCTCGACTCCAGCGCCTCCCCGAGCACGCCACCGCCCAGGTTCACCCCGGCATTGGCGAGGGCGAAGATCGGCAGCACGACGTAGGCGGAGAGCGGGTGGAGCGCGATCTGCAGCCGCTCGACCACCGGGACCGACTCGTTGAGCAGGAAGCGCAACCGCACCAGCTCCTCGGGGTCGAGCTCGTGGTCGGCCAGCGCCTGCTGGGCGTAGTCCCGCGCGACGTCCTCGCGGAGCAGCGCGACGGCCGGGGCGAGCAGGCCGATGGCGACGCCGGCCAGGGTGGCGTGCACCCCCGACTCCAGCATGGCGAACCACAGCAGCACGCCGACGACCGCGTAGGCCCAGGTGGCCCAGACCTTCATGACGCGCATGAGCACCATCACCGCCAGCAGCGCGGCGGCCACCGCGAGCCACCCCAGGGCGAGGTCGGAGGTGTAGAAGATCGCGATCACGATGATCGCCCCGATGTCGTCGACGATGGCCAGGGTCAGCAGGAAGAGCCGGGCGGCCGACGGGATGCGACGTCCCAGGACGCCGAGGACGCCGACCGCGAACGCGATGTCGGTGGCCATCGGGATGCCCCAGCCGGACGAGCCGTCGCCGCCGCCCACGACCGCGGTGTAGATCAGCGCCGGCACCACCATCCCGCCGAGGGCGGCGACGATCGGCAGGGCGGCCGTCTTCGGGTCGCGCAGGTCGCCGTTGACCATCTCGTACTTGATCTCCAGGCCGACGACGAAGAAGAAGATCACCATCAGCGCGTCGTTGACCCAGTGCTGGAGGCTCTCGGAGAGCTCGACGATCCCCAGATCCAGGGTGATCGGGGTGTGCCAGAAGGTGTCGTAGGACGACGCGGCCGGCGAGTTGGCCCAGACCAGCGCCGCCAGGGTTGCCACCAGCAGCAGGATCGAGCCGGACGCCTCGATCCGCAGGAACTCCCGCAGGGGGCGGGCCACCAGCCGGGCCAGCGGGCGGTCGCTGTAGCTGTAGAGCGGACCGGAGCGCCAGACTCGGTCATCGACCCCGTGAGGTCGGTCGTCTGGGGTGGGGCTGGTCATCTGGGGCCTCTCAGGGGTCGACGGCTTGGCTGACCACCGCGAAGCGCGGCGGGCCGACCAGACTTCCCGGCACTCCGGGTCCCAGCCTAGCAACGGCCGTGTGTCCTGCTTCACCCGAGTTGTGTAGGGTCGCGTCATGGCAACCGAACCGGTCAGGGACACCGATCCGACCATCGGCCGACTGATCAGCGACGCGAGCCGGGACATCTCCACGCTCATCAACAAGGAGATCCAGCTCGCCAAGTCGGAGCTGAAGGTCAGCGTCAAGGCCGGTGGCACCGGTCTCGGGCTGTTCGCCGGCGCGGCCTTCGTCGGGCTGCTGGCGCTCATCCTCTTCTCGTGGACCCTGGTCTACTTCATCCACTGGGGCGGCAGCGGCCTCGCCCTGCACTGGGCCTTCCTGATCGTGACCGTGCTCTACGTGCTGGTCGCAGCCCTCCTCGGGCTGGTCGGCTACCGCAAGGTCCGCAAGGTCCGGGCACCGGAGCGGGCCATCCACCAGGCCCAGGCCACCAAGGACATCCTCAAGCGCGGCTGATCTTGGGCGGGCTCTCAGCCCGCGCAGTCGCCGGTCTCGACAGGCTCGTCGCCGCGCACGCCCAGGGTGGCGCTCTCCGCGACCTGGGCCGAGGTGAGGGCGTAGCCGGTCTCGGTGTCGGAGACCGAGGCGGCGAAGACCACCCCGACGACCTTGCCGTCGGAGTCGACGACCGGGCCCCCCGAGTTGCCGGGACGCACCAGGGCTCGCAGCGACAGGACCTGCCGGATCACCGCGCCGTCGCCGTAGATGTCGGGCGAGCGGAGGCGCTGCTCGGCGCGCACCCGCCCGGTCTGCACGTCGTACGGGCCGTCCTGCGGGTAGCCCAGCACGGCCACCGGCGCCTTGGCAGCGATCTCGGTGGAGAAGCCCACCGTGGGCAGCCCGGCGGCGGCGAAGGCCAGCACCGCCACGTCGAGGTCGGGGTCGTAGTGGACGACCGTGGCCGGCACCGGCCCGTCGGCGAGCACCACCTCGGGCTCCTCGACGCCGGCGACCACGTGGGCGTTGGTCATCAGCCGCCCGGGGGCGTAGTGGAAGCCCGTGCCCTCGATGCCGCGACCGCAGTCGTTGCTGCCGTAGATCTTGAGCACCGCCCCGGCGGCGGCGATCACGTCCGGGTCCTCCAGCATCCGCGCGTCGCCGGCCGGCACGTCGACGATCCGCTCGGGCGCGAAGGGCTCGAGGTAGCGGGGGAAGAAGGTGGTGCCGACCACGTTGTTGAACGCCTGGAGCACCCGGTCGGCACGGTCGGGCAGGACCTCGTCGACCTCGGCCAGCACCGTGGAGCCGCGCACCAGGGGGGTGACGCCGCCGATCCGTGAACCGGAGATGGCGACCCCCAGCGCCCAGGCCACCAGCAGCACGGCGGACGCGCTCAGCGCCGCCCCGCCGACCGCGTCCAGCGCCCGCACCGGCTGCCAGGTGAGGACGTCGCGGATCCGGGCGCCGACGTACTGCATGAGGGCCTGCCCGAGGGAGGCGCTGACGATCACGATGAAGAGCGCGCCCAGCGAGACCCACAGCGAGGGCGCGGCGTCGCCCAGCGCCAGCGGCGCCAGCCAGACCCCGATCAGCCCGCCGACCAGGAGCCCGGCGGTGGCGCTCGCGCCGGTGATGAAGCCCTGCCAGTAGCCGGAGAGGGCGTAGGTGGCGGCGACGACCACGAGCACCCAGTCCAGGACGTTCACGCGACTACTCCCGAAGGTTGGTGTTGGGCGCGAGGTCGGCCCGCGTCTGCACACCTTGCAGCATGTGGGGCGGAAGATCGCGCATCTGGGACCTGTCCCACTCCGTGCCCCAGCCGAGGAACTCGAAGAGCCGCGAGATGATCCCGGCGGTGAACCCCCACAGGATGAGCTCCTTGTCGTCGCCGATGAGGAAGCCGGGGCCGACCCATCCCGAGGGGTGCCGGACGCTGATCCGGTGGGCGGGGTCGAGCAGCTCGGAGATCCGCTCGTGGTGGATGGCGTGCACCTCGTCGGGGCTCACCACGCTCACCTCGCCCCGGTCGCGCCAGTAGCCCAGCACCGGGGTGACGGCGAAGTTGGCCGGGGGCAGCCACAGCTCGGGGAGCTCCCCGAAGACCTCCACCTCGGCCGGGGCGAGCCCGATCTCCTCCCAGGCCTCGCGCAGCGCCGCCTCGACCACGCTCTCGCCGGGGTCGATGTGCCCGCCGGGGAAGGAGACCTGGCCGGGCTGGCTGCGCATGTGGTGGGCGCGCTCGGTGAGCAGCACCTCCGGCTCGCCGTCGGCCGACTCGGCGAAGACCATCAGCACCGCACCGCGCCGCGGGTCGCCGCCGGGCGGCACGACGAAGCGGGTGAGGTGGTCGGCGGTCACCTCGTGGCAGCGCTCGACGACGGGGCGCAGCCACTCGGGGAAGCGGCCGGGGTCGGGGGTCTCGGTCACGCCACCCCCAGGTGGGTCTCGACGAGCCCCTCGAGGTGCTCGAGATCCCTGATCTCGACGAACTGCTGCGCCACGACCTGCCCCTCGGCGTCGACGAAGGCGAGGAAGGGGAGCCCGCGCAGGTGCGGGAAGGGCGCCGCGCGGTCGAGGTCGCCGTCGGGGTCGGTGTAGAGCGGGTAGGTCACCCCGGTCTCCTCGACGAGGTCACGCGCCTTCTGCGACTGCGGGTCCTGGAAGTCGATCCCGACGACGGAAACGCTGTCGGCGTGCTTGCGCGCGAACTCCTCGAGGATCGGCATCTCGTCCCGGCAGGGGCCGCACCACGAGGCCCAGAGGTTGACCACGGCGGGCCCCTCCAGGGTCGACAGGTCGAGGGGCTCGCCGCCGTCGAAGGACGCCAGCTCGACGGCGGGCAGAGGGGCGGGCAGGCTGCTCGCAGCCTGGCCGCTGCCCGCCTCGGCGTCGCCCGCGCCGTCGTCGCTGCAGCCCGCGAGCAGCCCGAGGGCGAGCAGGAGGCCTGCCACGGCCCGCGCGCGGCTCACGCCGGACCCTGCGTCTTGACCAGGGCGGCCGCCACGATCGGGTCGGTCGGACCCTCGCCGTACGACGGACAGAGCTTGGCCACCGGGCAGGCGCCGCAGGCCGGCTTCTTGGCGTGGCAGCGCCGGCGACCGTGCCAGATCACCCGGTGGGAGAGCATCGTCCAGTCCTTCTTGGGGAAGAGCGCCGCGACGGCGTGCTCGACCTTGACCGGGTCGGTCTCCGTGGTCCACCCGAAGCGGCGCGCGAGCCGGCCGAAGTGGGTGTCGACGGTGATCCCGGGGACGCCGAAGGCGTTGCCGAGCACCACGAAGGCGGTCTTGCGGCCGACCCCGGGCAGGGTGACCAGGTCGTCGAGGCGGCCCGGCACCTCGCCGTCGTACCGCTCGACGATCGCCGCGCTCAGCTTGAGCAGCGCCTCGGTCTTGGCCCGGAAGAAGCCCAGTGGCCCGACGATCCGCTCCAGGTCCTCCCGCGGGGCGGCGGCCATCGCCTTGGGGTCGGGGTAGGCCGCGAAGAGGGTGGGGCGCACCGCGTTGACGCGACGGTCGGTGGTCTGGGCGCTCAGCACCGTGACCACCAGCAGCTGGAAGGCGTCGTCGAAGTCGAGCTCGCAGTGGGCGTCGGGATAGGTCTCGGCGAGCACCCGGTCGATCTTGCGGGCACGGCGGACCAGGGCGGTGTCGGGGCGGACGGGTGGGGCGGCGGGCACGCGCCCAGCGTACGGGGGGCCGCCGACAGCACCGACCCCGGCGACGCGCCGCGGAGGCCTGACCAGGACCCCGGATGACCCACTTATCCCCTTGTGACCCCCACCACGGCTAGGATCGAAGGAGACACCTGTCCGGTGCACGATCAGCGGACGGGCCGCTAACCATCCGGAGGACTTCTCGTGGACAACGACGTGCTGCGCCAGGCACCGCTCTTCAGCAGTCTGGACGACGAGGCGGCGAGCGCCCTGCGCAACTCGATGGCCGAGACCCGACTGCGCCGCGGCGAGGTCCTCTTCCACGAGGGCGACTCCGGCGACCGGCTCTACATCGTCGTCGAGGGCAAGGTGAAGCTGGGCCGCTCGTCCGCCGACGGCCGGGAGAACCTGCTGGCTGTGATGGGTCCCGGCCAGATGTTCGGCGAGCTCTCGCTCTTCGATCCCGGCCCGCGCTCGGCCACCGTCACCGCGGTCACCGACGCCGCCTTCGCCTCCCTCTCCCACGACGACCTGCTCAAGTGGCTCGACGGCCGGCCGATGGTCGCCCGCAGCCTCCTCTCCCAGCTGGCCGGCCGGCTGCGCAAGTCCAACGACGTGGTCTCCGACCTGGTCTTCTCCGACGTCCCCGGCCGGGTGGCCAAGGCGCTGCTCGACCTCGCCGACCGCTTCGGCCGGACCGCCGACGACGGCGTCCACGTGCACCACGACCTCACCCAGGAGGAGCTGGCCCAGCTCGTCGGCGCCTCCCGCGAGACGGTCAACAAGGCGCTGGCCGACTTCGCCTCCCGCGGCTGGGTCCGCCTGGAGCCCCGCTCCGTGGTGATCATGGACATCGAGCGCCTGGGCCGCCGCGCCCGCTGACGCCCCGTACCGCCGTACCGCCGTACCGCCGTACCGCCGTACCGCCGTCGGACGTCCGTCGCGCTGCGCTGCGCCGCCGCTGTCGCGCGCCGTCCCGGCGGACGTCATCATCAACGGTCGCCCCCGCCACCACCCCCGATGACGTCCCGCACCGCTGCCCGGCGTCCCCCCGGACGTCATCACCAGCGGTCGCCCCCGCCACCACCCCCGATGACGTCCCGCGGGGTGGGGGAGAGATTCGGCGTGGGTGCCCCCCCCAGCCGGGGTCCCTCCGCGTCAGGATGGGTGAAGGGGGTGGCGACGAGCAGGAGTTCCACGAGTTCGCGGCCGCGCGGTCGCGGAGCGGCCGCTGGCCAAGGACCTCGGCCTCTACGAGGAGGGGGCAGAGGTCTTCCCGCTCGGGTGGGTCGACGACCCCTCGCGGTGACACTCGTGATGCCGGCCGGCGCCTCGGCCTACCTGCTCCGCCGCCGCGCCCGCTGACTCACATGCTCCCGGTGTCCAGGTAGCGCTGGTGCCAGCTCAGCGCCTCGTCGAGCAGGTGCGGGGTGTGCCGGGCGGTGGGCCGCGCGGCGATCGCCCGGTCCATGTAGTCGCTCAGCCGGTCGCGGTACGTCGGGTGGGCACAGTTGGCGATCACCCTCCGTGCCCGGTCGTGCGGCGAGAGGCCACGGAGGTCGGCGAGCCCCTGCTCGGTGACAATCACGTGCACGTCGTGCTCGGTGTGGTCGACGTGGCTGGCCATCGGCACGACCGCGGAGATCGCCCCGCCCTTGGCGGTCGAGGGCGAGACGAAGAAGTTGAGGTAGGCGTTGCGGGCGAAGTCGCCGCTGCCGCCGATCCCGTTCATCACCGCCGAGCCCATCACGTGGGTGGAGTTGACGTGGCCGTAGATGTCGGCCTCGATCATCCCGTTCATCGCGATCACCCCGAGCCGGCGGACCAGCTCGGGATGGTTGGAGATCTCCTCGCTGCGCAGCAGGATCCGGCCCTTGTAGCGGTCGATCCCGTCCATGAACCGCTTGACCCCGGCGTTGGAGAGGCCGAACGACGTGGCGGAGGCGAAGCGCAGGGTGCCGTCGTCGAGCAGGTCGAGCATGCCGTCCTGGATCACCTCGGTGTAGGCGACCAGGTCGGTGAACTCGCTGCCCCCGAGACCGGCGAGCACCGCGTTGGCGACGTTGCCCACGCCGGACTGGATCGGCAGCAGCTCCGGCGGCATCCGGCCGGCCGACACCTCGTGCCGCAGGAAGTCGAGCACGTGCCCGGCGATCGCCTCGGAGACGGCGTCCGGCGCGGTGAAGTCGCTGTTGCGGTCCGGTGCCCGGGTCTCGACCACGGCGACCACCTTGGCGGGGTCGACGCGCAGGTACGGCTCGCCGATCCGGTCGGTGGGGTCGTCGAGCGGGATCGGCAGCCGGTGCGGGGGCAGCGCCGTCTTGTAGTAGACGTCGTGGAACCCCTCGAACTCCCGGGGCTGCCAGTGGTTGACCTCGAGGATCACCTTGTCGGCGCGGTCCAGCCAGGTCTTGTTGTTGCCGATCGAGCTGCCCGGCACCAGCATCCCGTCGGGCAGTACCGCGGTCACCTCGACGACCGCGACGTGCAGGTGGCCGTAGAAGCCGAACCACATGTGCGGCGCCGAGTGGCTCAGGTGGGCGTCGACGTAGTCGACCTCGCCGGCGTTGATCAGCGCCCGCAGCGTCGGGTCGGAGTTGTAGGGGAGCCGCTGGGAGATGCCGCGGGCCTCGGCCAGCACGCCGTCGGCGTCCGGCGCGGTGGAGGCACCGGTCCACAGCCCGATCTGGAACTCCTCGCCCCGGGCGTGGGCCGCCTCCATCCGCTCGGCGAGTGCCGCCGGCACCGCCTTGGGGTAGCCCGCCCCGGTGAACCCGCTCATCCCCACGTTGTCGCCGGGCCTGATGTGGGAGACCGCCTCCTCCGCGGTCACGACGCGGGAGAGGAGGAGGGGGTCGGTGATCCGGGTGTTCACCCTTTCATCATCGCAAACCCACGAGGGCCGTTCGCGCCGCCCTCACTCCGCCCAGACGCCCAGCTGGTTGCCGCACGGGTCACGGAAGTGGAAGCGCCGCCCGCCCGGGAAGGCGTACGGGCCCTCGACCAGCTCGCCGCCGGCACGTCGGACCGCCTCCAGGCTCGCCTCGAGGTCGGTGGAGAAGAGGATGAGCAGCGGCCCGCCCGTCACGACCTCCGGCTCGAGGCGGAAGCCGCCGATCTCGTCCTCGCCGGTGCCCTTGATCCCGACGTACCTCGGCCCGGGACCGTAGTCGTTGAACTCCCAGCCGAACGCCTCGGCGTAGAACCGCTTGGCCACCGTGAAGTCGGTGACCGGGAGCTCGACGTAGTCGAGTCGGTGGTGCTGCTCGTCGTTCTCCCCCATCGCGCCAGTATGGCGCGGGCCGCCGAAGGGAGTCACCCCCCGATCTGCTCGACCGCCCGACCCGGGCGAGCCCACGGCCGCTCCTTCGGCTCAGCTGCCGGCACGCCCGACCAGGTGGGCGAGCTGGGCGCGCACAGAGAGCTCGGCCGCCCCCCACAGCACCGGGTCGACGTCGGCGTAGACCCGCTCCACGACCGCGCGCGGCGAGACGGTCGCCCCGCTGCCGGGCGCGAGGTCGAGCTCGGTCAGGGCCGCGGCGAGGGTCGGCTGCTGGGCGAGGTCGAGCAGCGCCTGCTCGACCTGGGCGAGGCGCTGGCGCCGGTGGGCGATGTAGAAGTCCAGGGCACCGAGCGCGTCCTCGATCACCGGGCCGTGCCCGGGCCAGATCGCCTGCGCCTCGCGGGCGTCCGCCAGGGCGTGCAGCCGGTCCAGGGAGTCCAGGTAGGCGCCCAGCTCGCCGTCGGGGTGGGCCACGACGGTGGTGCCCCGGCCGAGGACGGTGTCGCCGGTCAGGATCGCCCGGTCGCCCGGCACCAGGAAGGAGAGGGAGTCGGAGGTGTGCCCGGGGGTGGCCACCACGTGCACCTCCAGGCCGTCGACCTCGACCACGTCGCCGTCGGCGAGCCCCTCCGAGCCGAGCCGGTGGGCGGGGTCCAGGGCGCGTACGCCGCAGCCCATCCGCTGGGCGAACTCCTTGGCCGCCTCGCTGTGGTCGAGATGGTGGTGGGTCAGCAGCACCACCCCCACCTGCTCGGCGTACGCCGCCACCTGGTCGAGGTGGCTGAGGATCGACGGCCCGGGGTCGACCACCACCGAGCGCGCGGCGCCGGGCTCGCGCAGCACCCAGGTGTTGGTGCCGTCCAGCGTCATCGCGTTGGCGTTGGGCGCCAGCACGCAGCGCGCGCGCTCGCCGAAGCTGCCGCCGTCCCAGCTCATCGCGAGGAGCCCGCCCCGCCGCGGGCGCGGCGCTGGTGGTCGGCGAGCAGCTCGACGTAGTCGGGGTGGGTGGTCAGCGTCCACTCCTCCCCCTCCTGGTGGAGGGCGGGGGTGAACATCTCGACCCGGCGGCCTCGGCAGGCCTCCAGCACGGCGGCCGGGTCGGCGTGCCGGGAGAGCGCCAGGCAGGTCAGCCAGGTCGGCGGCAGCATGCCGATCTCGCCGGCCTCGACGCGGCGTACCGCCTCCGAGGCGGCGACCCAGCGCACGGAGGAGGCCTCGGTGCCGACGTGCCGGGTGACCTGCCCGTCGGGCATCACCGCCACGAAGAACCAGGTCCGGTAGCGGCGCGGCTCGAACTCCGGGGTCAGCCAGCCCGACCAGGCCCCGAGCAGGTCGCTGCGCAGCACCAGGCCGCGGCGCACCAGGAAGTCGCTGAAGAGCAGCTCGCGGGACTCCAGCGCGACCCGGTCGGCCTCCCAGTCGTCGCCGGTGGTGTCGGCGACGACCGTGTCGGGAGACGGGCCGGCGAGCAGCACCCCGGACTCCTCGAAGGTCTCGCGGACCGCCGCGCAGACCAGCGCGCGGGCCTTCTCCTCGCCGACCGAGAGCCGCTCCGCCCACTCGGCGGGAGACGGTCCGGCCCAGCCGACCGCCGGGTCGTCGTCGCGCGGGTCGACGCCCCCGCCGGGGAAGACGCACATGCCGCCGGCGAAGGCCATCGTCGTCTGGCGGCGCAGGAGGTAGACGTCGGGCTCGTCGTCGCCCGGGCGCATCAGCACCACGGTGGCGGCGTCGCGGGGCTCGGCCGGCGTCGCCTCACCGTCGCGGTACCGCAGCGCCTGGACGACCAGCTGCTCGGGCAGCGCGATGTGCTGCACCGCTCAGACCTCCACCATGATCTCGATCTCGACTGGCGCGTCCAGGGGCAGCACCGGTACGCCGACGGCGGAGCGGGCGTGCACGCCGGCGTCGCCGAAGACCCGGCCGAGCAGCTCCGAGGCGCCGTTGGCCACCTGTGGCTGTCCGGTGAAGTCGGGGGTGGAGGCGACGAACGCGACCACCTTGACCACCCGCTGGACCATCGCGAGGTCGCCGATCTCGGCCTTGACGGCGGCGATCGCGTTGAGCACGCACTGCCGGGCGCACTCGACGGCCTGCTCGGGGCTCACCTCGGCGCCGACCTTGCCGGTGGCGATCAGCTCGCCGTCGCGAACGGGCAGCTGGCCCGAGGTCAGCACCAGCGAGCCGGTGCGGACGGCGGGGACGTAGGCCGCGACCGGCTTCGCCACCTCCGGCACCGCGAGGCCCAGCTCCGCGAGCCGCTCCTCGGGGTGCATCAGCCCGCGCCCCCGCCGAGGGGGCGCTTGAAGAAGCCGACATAGTTGTCCGGCGTCTGCCCCGGCATCAGCTGGACCAGCTCCCAGCCGTCCTGGCCGAAGTTGTCCAGGATCTGCTTGGCGGCGTGGTTGAGGATCGGTGCCGTGAAGTACTCCCACTTGGTCATGGGTGGACCTTACCTGCGCACAGATCCTCCTCCGGTCTGACGTGTGAGGCCCTGTCTCCGGCTACCTTGACCGGCATGAGCCAGCCCACCTCCCGCGCGCCCTGGCAGCTGGGGGCACGGGGGCGGCGCTACTTCGACCGTCTGCTGGTGGCCGGGCTCCTCCTGCCCGTGCTGGTGATCGCCGTCTCCGGAGCGGACCCGTGGTGGACGATCCTGGGGTTCGCCCAGGTCGTGCCGCTGTGGTGGCGGCGCGGCCACCCGCTCGCGGCCTTCGCCGCCGTGGCCGTGGCGTCGGCCTGCCAGGTGCTGGTGATCGACTCCCCCATCTGGAGCCAGCTGGCCTTCCCCGTGGCGCTCTACTCGGTGGCGCGCTTCGGGACGGCGGCGGCAGCCTGGACGGCGCTGGGCGTCAGCGTCGCCGCGGCCGCGGTCGCGACCGTCGACTGGAGCTCCTCGCTGGACCTGACCTGGTCCACCCTGCTGCCCAACTTCCTCAGCATCAGCGCGATCGTCGTCACCTCGTGGGCGCTCGGCACCGTGGGCCGCACCCGCGAGGCGCACGTGGCCACCCTGCTCGAGCGGGCCGAGCAGGCCGAGCGGATCGCGGAGCGGGAGGTGCAGCTGGCCGCCCAGGACGAGCGCTCCCGGATCGCCCGGGAGATGCACGACGTGGTCGCCCACGGTCTCTCCGTGATCGTGGTGCAGGCCGACGGTGCCAGGTATGCCGCGGAGAAGGACCCCGAGGTGGCGGTGCGCACCCTGGAGACGATCGGCGGCACCGGCCGCGAGGCGCTGACCGAGATGCGCCGGCTCCTCGGCCTGCTGCGCTCGGGGGACTCCGGCGTCCGGCCGCAGCCGGGCCTGGGCGACCTGCCGCACCTGGTCGAGGAGGCGCGCGAGGCCGGGATGGCGCTGGAGGCGCGGCTGCCGGACCCCGCGCCGGCCGCCGCGGTGCCCGAGGGCGTCGGGCTGGCCGCGTACCGGATCGTCCAGGAGGCCCTGACCAACGTCCGCAAGCACGCCGGCCCCTCGGCCAAGGTGCGGGTCTGCGTGGAGGTCGGCCGCGAGGTGCTGGTGGAGGTGTGCGACGACGGACGCGGCGCCGCGGCACCCCAGGGCGGCGGCCACGGCCTGGTCGGGATGCGGGAGCGGGCCGCCGTGCACGGGGGGTCGGTGCAGGCGGGCCCGGCTCCTGGTGGCGGGTTCGAGGTGCGTGCGAGGATCCCCCGGTGAGCCCTGAGCACGACGTCGCCGGCGGCCCGATCCGGGTCTTCCTGGTCGACGACCAGCAGATGGTCCGCGCCGGCTTCCGGATGCTGGTGGAGAGCCAGGACGACATGGTCGTGGTCGGCGACGCCGGTGACGGCGGCGAGGCGCTCCAACGGCTCGCGGTGACCGCCACCGACGTGGTCCTGATGGACGTGCGGATGCCGCGGATGGACGGCGTGGAGGCGACCCGGCGACTGGCCGCCACTCCGGGCGGCCCACGGA
The DNA here is from genome assembly GCF_058215755.1 of Nocardioides sp. Z50_6. NCBI lineage: Bacteria > Bacillati > Actinomycetota > Actinomycetes > Propionibacteriales > Nocardioidaceae > Nocardioides > Nocardioides sp. Z50_6. Next base: position 254,377 of record NZ_JBZAJB010000002.1, read on the forward strand.
TCATCGTGCTGACCACCTTCGACCTCGACGAGTACGCCTTCGCCGCCATCCGGGCCGGCGCCTCGGCGTTCCTGCTCAAGGACGCCACCCCGCCCGACCTGCTCGGGGCGATCCGGGCGGTGCACGCCGGTGATGCGGTGGTCGCGCCGAGCACCACCCGGCGACTCCTCGACCACTTCGCCGCCCTGCCCGAGCCGGGCGCCGCGGCACCGGCCGACGACCGGCTCACCGCGCTCACCGAGCGCGAGCGCGAGGTGCTCGGGCTGGTGGCGCGCGGCCGGACCAACCCCGAGATCGCCCAGGACCTCGTAGTCGCCGAGACCACGGTCAAGACGCACGTGGGCCGGATCCTGGCGAAGACCGGGTCGAGGGACCGGGTGCAGCTGGTGGTGCTCGCCTACGAGACCGGCCTGGTCACGCCGTGACCGGCACGGTCGGGACGACGACCGCCCCCTCGCAGGCGGCGGCGTCGGACCGGCGCGGGGCCACCACGGGCCGGTGGGCGGCTCGGCTGCTCCTGGCCTCATGGGTGCTGCTGGTGGTCTGGCTCAGCCTGGTCGGGGTGCGACCCGCAACCTTGGAGGGCCTGGAGTCGGACCTCCGCTCGGGGAAGGTCGAGCGGGTGGAGGTCGTGGGCGGTCTCCAGCCGGGGTCGACGGGGTACGCCGGCGTCCAGCTCGTGTGGCGCGCGGGCTGGACCGTGCGGGAGGCCTCGGCGATCGAGGCCACCCCGGGCCGCCAGGCCCAGCAGGCCCGCCAGGGTCAGCGGCAGCAGGACGGACCACGGGTCCCCGTCGTCGAGCCCGGCCTGGCCGACCGGATGGCCGCCCTCGACCCGGACGTGCAGGTCGTCGAGGTGGGCCACCGCACCGCTCACGCGCTTCTCTTCGGCTGGCGCACGCCGATGTGGTCGCTCTTCGTGCTCCTGGTCCTCTGGCTCGGCACGTTCGCGGCGGTGCGGCTGCAGGCCAGCCCTCAGCGGGCCACCCGCGCGGCCTGGACCTGGCTGGTGCTGCTGGGCGGTCCGGTCGGCTCGGTGGCCTACCTGGTGCTCGGGGGCGCCGCGGCCGTCCTGCCGGCACCCCGGAGCCCCCGGCGGCTCACCGGGGGCTGGGCGTTCCTGCTCGCGCTGCTGATCATGCGCGTGAGCAACCCGGAGGTGTGAGCCTCAGGCGCTGCGGTCGCCCTCGGCCGGGTCCGGCGTGACGTCGACCATCTCGTCGGCGTCGACCGCGGCCTTCTTCTCGGCCTCCCGGCGCTCTCCCCACTTCTCCAGCGCGGTCATACCCAGGGTGGCCGCGGTGCCGGCCACGGCGAGCACCACGCGGGGCCGCTTCACCCCGCGCCGGGCCAGCCAGTCGACCGAGGCGGCGTCCAGCCTCTCGGCGCCGCCGAAGGTCCCGTAGACCACCGCGGCGATCCCGCCGGCGATCGCGGCGCGGGCCGGCGGCGGGAGCAGCACGTCCTCCTCCATCTGCCCCGTGGCGACGTAGCCGCCCACGGCGACGAGGGCGGTGGCACCGAGCCGGTAGCCGCGGCGCATCCGCGGGGGGAGGCGACGGGGGTCGATCAGCGTGGCCGCCCCGGTGGCAGCGGCGGTGAGGACGTCCTGACGGCTCAGCAGCATGGCCTGAGGTTACCGGGGCCGGACCAGCGCCTCCGTCCTCCCCAGGTCGTACGCCGCACCGGCGCCTCCGCCCCTCGTCGTACCCCGCGTTCGCCCCGCGGGCCGACGGAACGCGGCCGGATCCACGGCAGCCTGGACACCATGACCACCACTGAGCACTCCGACCTCGCCGGACCGGCGCGGACCCAGCTGGCCGCGACCGCCCGCGGGCTGACCAAGACCTACGGCCAGGCCGACCACGTCGTGCACGCCCTGCGCGGTGTCGACCTCGACCTCCCCGCCGGGCGGTTCACCGCGATCATGGGGCCCTCGGGCTCCGGCAAGTCGACCCTGATGCACTGCCTGGCCGGCCTCGACGCCGCGACCAGCGGCACCGTCTCGGTCGCCGGCCGCGAGCTGGCCGGGATGGACGACACCGAGCTGACCCTCTTCCGCCGCGAGCACATCGGCTTCGTCTTCCAGGCCTTCAACCTGCTGCCGATGCTCACCGCCGGCCAGAACATCCTGCTGCCGCTCGAGCTCGCCGGCCGCCCGGTCGACCGGGAGCGCTACGACGCGGTGGTCGGCGTCCTCGGCCTGGCCGACCGGCTCAGCCACCTGCCCAGCCAGCTCTCCGGCGGGCAGCAGCAGCGGGTGGCGATCGCCCGGGCCCTGGTGACCCAGCCCGACATCGTCTTCGCCGACGAGCCCACCGGCAACCTCGACAGCGAGGCCAGCGCGGAGGTGCTGGGCCACCTGCGCCGGTCGGTGCGCGAGCTGGGGATGACCGTGGTGATGGTGACCCACGAGCTCGACGCCGCGGCGTACGCCGACGACGTCGTGGTCATCCACGACGGCGCGATCAGCGCCCACCTGGTCGACCCCGGCCAGGATGAGCTCGTCACCGCGCTGCGCCGCAAGGTCCGGCGGTGAGCCGCCGCAGGGCCACGGGCATGCGGACCGTGCTGCTGGCCTCGCTGCGCCACCACACCCGCCGGTACGTCGCCTCCGCCGTGGCGGTGGTGATCGGCGTCACCTTCATCATGGTCACCAACGGGGTCTCCAGCGCGATGCGCGAGGGCCTGACCGCCGACGTCGGGGCACCCTTCGAGAACGTCGAGGTGGTCCTCGGCTACGTGGGCAACGAGGACACCGCCAGGTTGATGAGCCACGCCGCCGAGCGGGGCATCCCGGCTGCCACCCACGGCTATGCGACGGAGCGGGTCACCCGCGACGGGGTGATCCTGGGCGACGACGTCCAGATCTCCGAGGCGCCGCTCGAGGAGAGCCTGCAGTGGCTCGACCTCAAGGCCGGCCGGCAGCCGGCCGCCCCCGGCGAGGCGGTGGCGGACCACAACGCCGCGAAGCAGGAGGGCCTGACGGTCGGCGACACGCTGGTCGTCGGGTCGGGGCGCGACACCGTCGAGATCGAGGTGGTCGGACTGGTCGACACCCCGGCCATGACCAGCGCCGCGCTCTACCTCCCGTGGGCCGACCTGAGCCGGTTCGACGAGTCGCTGTGGGTCGACGCGATCGCCTGGGGCGGCACCGCCGAGGAGGCCCAGCGCGTCGCCAGGGACGTGGAGGTGTGGAGCACCCCCGACTACGTGGCCCAGCGACAGGCCGAGATCGTCCGCGGCGTCGACTACCTGGCGATCATGGCGCTGCTCTTCGTCGCGATCGCCCTCTTCGTGGCGGTGATGGTGATCGCCAACACCTTCTCCATCCTCTTCGCCCAGCGGATGCGCGACTTCGCCCTGCTCCGCTGCGTCGGGGTGACCCGCCGCCAGCTGCGCCGCTCGATCCGGCTGGAGGCGCTGGCCCTCGGGCTGGTCTCCTCCGCGGGCGGGGTGCTGCTCGGCATGCTGGCCGGGACCGGCGTGGTGGCGCTGATCGGCCGCTGGTTCCCGGCGATCGGCTCCCCGTCCTTCGGGCCCGGCTGGGTGGTCGGCTCGGTGGTGGTCGGCACCCTGGTCACGGTGGCCGCGGCCTGGCTGCCCACCCGGGCCGCCACCCGGGTCGCCCCGCTCGCCGCGCTCCGCCCCGACACCGGGGTCGAGGTCGCCTCGCGGGCCGGCCTGGTGCGCCTGGGGATGGCGGCGCTCGCGCTGGTCGGCGGCACCGCACTGCTCGCCGTCGCGGTGGCCCAGCACGAGCTGGTCCCGATGTTCGCCGGCGGCACAGTGACCTTCCTCGGTGTGCTGCTGCTGGGGCCGGTGCTGGTGCCCGCGCTGATCCGGCTGACCGGCCGGCTGATGGGCGACGGGCCGGTGCGCCGGCTCGCCACCGGCAACGCGGTGCGCAACCCGCGGCGCACGGCGACCACGGCCGCCTCCTTGCTGGTCGGGGTCACCCTGACCACCGCGGTGCTCACCGGGCTGCACAGCTCGCGGGCGATCGTCGACGAGGAGATGGACCTGTCCAACCCAGTGGACGCGGTGCTCACCGCCGTCGACCAGCCGCTGGCGGACGACACCGCGACCCGCGCCGCGGCCCTCGAGGGAGTGCGGGAGGCGGTCCTCCTACCCGGCACCACCGCCGAGGTGGTCGGCGCCGGGGAGGTCTCGCTGGTCGCGGTGGGCGACGCCGCGGTGGCGCGCGACCCGTCGAGGCTGACCCCGGACGACGGGGTGGTCTACCTGCCCTTCGACGTGCTCAACACCCTCGACCCGCGGGGCACGAAGCAGCGGGCGGAGGACGGCACGGTGACCGTCCGGGTCGGGGACCGCGAGCTCGACCTCCAGGTGGAGGGCGGCAGCGGTTGGGGGCCGGCCGGCCTGGTCTCGGACGCCACCTTGTCGGAGCTCGCGCCCGAGCAGGCGCCCTCGGCACTGTGGGTCCGGGCCGAGGACGGGGCCGACCCCGAGGACCTGCGGGGCGACCTCGCGCTGCTCGCCTCGACCACCGGCGCCGACCTGCTCGACAGCCACTCCGAACGGGTCTGGGTCGGCCAGCAGATCGACGTGCTCACCGGTGCGGTGGTCGGCCTGCTCGGGATCGCGGTGGTGATCGCCCTGGTCGGCATCGCCAACACCCTCGGGCTCTCGGTGCTCGAGCGCGGCCGGGAGAACGCGCTGCTGCGGGCCATGGGCCTCACCCGCGCCCAGCTGCGCCGGGCGATGGCCGTCGAGGGACTCCTGCTCTCGCTGGTCGCCACCGTGCTGGGCACCGCGATCGGCCTGACCTTCGCCTGGGTCGCGGTCCAGGTGATGGTCGGTCAGGTGGCCGACGAGATCGGCTTCGCCGTCCCGGCGTTCCAGCTGGCCGCGGTGGTCGCGGTGGCGGCGCTGGCGGGACTCGCCGCCTGTGTGCTGCCGGCCAGGCGAGCCAGCCGGGTCGCGCCGGCGGCCGGGCTCGCGCTGGAGTAGCAGGGAGCAGTGGGTGACGCGGGGACGGGGGCGGGTCTAGCGTGCAGAGCATGTGGACCGCCCTCGTCACCGACCTCTTCGGCCGCACGCACGAGTCGTGGCACAGCCACCTCTCCGGTCTCTCCCCCGAGACGCTGGTGGCCCGTCCCGCGCCCGAGGCCAACCCGGTCGGGTGGATCGCCTGGCACGCGCTGCGGGTGCAGGACGACCACCTGGCCGCTCTCGTCTCCAGGCCCCAGGTGTGGCACGAGGGCTGGGTGGACCGGTTCGGCCTCCCCTACGACCGCGACGCCCACGGCTACGGGCAGAGCACCGCGGAGGTGGGGCAGTTCCGGGCGGACGCCGAGCAGCTGCTGGGCTACGCGGACGCCGTGCACGCCCGCACCCTGGAGATCGTGGAGCAGCTCGCCGGCGACGACCTGGAGCGGGTCGTGGACGACTCCTGGGACCCGCCCGTCACCCTCGGCGTCCGCCTGGTCAGCGTGGTCAACGACGTCACCCAGCACGTCGGCCAGGTCGGCTACGCGCTCGGGATGCTCGAGGAGCCTTAACCTCTGCCCATGGCGAAGAAGGCCGGCGGCGGCACCCCGGCGACCGACGTGCTCGACGCGGCGGGGGTGGCGCACGCGCTGCACCCCTACACCCACGACCCGCGCGCGGCGTCCTACGGGATGGAGGCGGCCGAGGCCTTGGGGGTGGACCCACAGCGCGTCTTCAAGACCCTGCTGGTCGACGTGACGACCGCCCGCGGCACCGAGCTGGCGGTGGGCGTCGTCCCGGTCTCCACCAAGCTCGACCTCAAGGCGATCGCCGCCGCGCTGGGCGGCAAGAAGGCGACGATGGCGGACCCGGCCGTCGCGTCCCGGACGACCGGCTACGTGGTGGGCGGCATCTCCCCGCTGGGCCAGCGCACCCTGCTGCCGACGGTGGTCGACGAGAGCGCGATCCTGCACGAGACGATCCTGGTCTCCGCCGGCAAGCGCGGCCTCGACGTCGAGCTCGCGCCCGACGACCTGGTCGCGCTGCTGGGGGCCTCGTACGCCGCGATCGCCCGCTGATCGCCCGCTGAGAGGCAGCGCCCCGGCACCGCCTACCCTCCACGGGTGAGCACCACCCCGACCCCGGACACCGGCGGCATCCTCTCCCCGGCGTACGTCGCCACCACCGTCGCGGCGTTCGGCCTGATCGCGATCGTCGCCTTCGAGTCGCTGGCGGTCACCACGGTGATGCCGGAGGTGGCCGAGCGGCTGGACGGCGTCGGGCTTTACGCCCTGGCCTTCGCCTCCCCGCTGGCGAGCAGCGTCATCGGCATGGTCGCGGCGGGCATGTGGAGCGACCGCCGGGGGCCGACCGTGCCGCTGGTGGCCGCCCTGCTCGCCCTCTCGGCCGGGCTGGTGGTCTGCGGGACCGCGCCGACCATGGAGGTGCTGGTCGCCGGCCGGGTGCTGCAGGGTCTCGGCGGGGGTGCCGCGACGGTGGTGCTCTACGTGATGGTCGGGGTGCTCTACCCACCGCGGCTCCAGCCGGCGATCTTCGCGAGCTTCGCCGCCGCGTGGGTGCTGCCGGCCCTCTTCGGCCCCTACCTGGCGGCGCTGGTCGCCGACGCGTTCGGCTGGCGCTGGGTCTTCCTCGGCGTGGTGGCCCTGATCCTGCTGGCGCTGGTGGTGCTCCTGCCCACGCTGCGCACCGCGCCGGCGGGCAACGAGCACGCCGACCGGGTCCCCCTCTCCCGACTGGCCTGGGCCGTCGTGGCCGCGGTGGCCGCGCTCGGGGTGAAGCTGCTCGACTCCTCCCTCCCGCTGGCCGCGGGCTGCCTGCTCGTGGTGGTGCTGGCGCTGGGGCGGCTGCTCCCGACCGGGACGCTGCGCCTGGCCCGCGGGCTGCCCGCGGTGATCGCCACCCGCGGCCTGATGAGCGCCGGGTTCTTCTGCGCCGAGGCCTACATCGTCTTCGTGCTCAAGGAGCGCTGGGGCATCGCCGCGGCCACCGCCGGCCTGGCGCTCACCGGGGTCGGCGTGGTGTGGGCGGCCGCCAGCCAGGTGCAGTCGCGGCTGCCGAAGGTCTCGCACACCCGCGCCCTGGTGATCGGCACCTCGGGGGTGCTGCTCGGCGTCAGCCTGGTCACGGTGGTGATCCAGCTCGAGGCCCCGGCGCCGCTGGCGATGCTCGCCTACGTCTTCGCCGGCGCCGGCATGGGCTTCGGCTTCCCCCGGCTGGGCGTGGCGATGCTGCAGCACTCCACCGACCGCGACCGGGGCGCCAACTCCTCGGCCCTGGCGGTCTCGGACTCGCTCGGGGCGGCGCTCGCGCTCTCGGTCACCGGCGTGGTCTTCACCCGCACCGACGGGTCGGCGCTGGACCCCTTCGTCGCGGTCTACCTGGTGGGGATCCTCTGCGCGGTGGGCGCGGTGGTGGCCGCCTCCCGGACCGCCTCCCCCGGCGCCGTACGCCGCTGACGGCTCAGGAGGTGCGCCGGCACTCCGCCCCGGAGCAGGCCACCACGAAGCTGCGCCCGTCCTCGTCGTCGATGCCGAGCAGCACCCGCCCGTCGGTGTCCCACTCGGCGTACTGGAGCGCGTCGGGGTAGCGCACCCCGTAGCGGACCACCCGCTCGCCGCGCACGGTGCGCACCCTCGCGGACGATCCGCCGTTGCCCATCGTGAGCACCGACCGGCCGTCCGCCGAGAAAGCCTCCACCGACTCACCGCAGGTGCGCCACAGCGTCTTCCCGGAGCCGATCCTGGCGATGACCGTGCAGCCGCCGTTGTACTGGTCGGCGTCGTCGGTGTGGCGCGCGTACAGGCCCCGCTCGAGGTTGGCGGCGTACGCGCTCTGGCCGCTGAGCCGCTTGATCCGGCCGGTCCGGTGGTTCCACAGGTGGGTCCCCCCGCTGGCCCCGCCGACGCCCCCGAGCAGCACACGCTGTTCGTCGACGCCGATCGCCCAGACCCCCTCGTTCACCGTGCGGCTCGCCTGCAGCCGGCCGGTGCGCGCCTCCCGCACCCGCACCTCGGTGCGGAAGCGGACCAGCCGGCTGGTGGCCAGGAGGGTGCCGTCGGCGGAGAGCTGCGAGCCGTCGACGTCGCTGGCGAGCGTCCGGAGCCGCCCGTCGCGGGTGACCCGCAGGACGTCGACGAGGTTGTTGCGCTTGTACTCCTCCACGACGTACGCCCGCCCCGTGCGGCCGACGATCCAGACGTCGGCCGGGACCGGGATCCGCACGTCGCCGTCGACCAGGGTGCGCCGGTCTTCCAGGTGCGGCCCGGCGATCGGGTCACCGAGCGGCAGTGCCCCGACCGGCGGGACCACCACGAGGGGCTCCGGCGGCGGTGCCGCCGCAGGGACCGGGGCGGCCAGCGCGCCGGCGAGCAGCGCGGGCGAGGCGAGCAGGGCGACGGCACGCAGGAGTCGGCTCATGCCTTGCACGCTAGGCCAGGACGAGGGGCTCCGTCTTCCCCCCTTCTCGCCGCAGGCGGTGCCGAGCCGCGTCCCGGGACGGGACTGGAGGGTCTCCGGCACAGGGTGGAGGCGATGGACGGGTCGATGAGCATCGGCCGAGGGACACACCAACCAGGCGATCGCGGGGCGGTGCGGTCAGACGAGGATCTCGGGCTCCGTCCTCTCCCGCACCTCGTCCTCGGTGACCCCCGGCGCCAGCTCGACGAGCCGCAGGCCCTCGGGCGTGACGTCGAGGACGCAGAGGTCGGTGATGATCCGCTGCACCACGCCGCGGCCGGTGTAGGGCAGCGAGCACTCCCGCACGATCTTGTAGGAGCCGTCGCGGGCCACGTGCTCCATCAGCACGATCACCCGCTTGGCGCCGTGCACGAGGTCCATCGCGCCGCCCATCCCCTTGACCATCTTGCCGGGGATCATCCAGTTGGCGATGTCGCCGGCGGCCGAGACCTGCATGGCGCCGAGGATCGCGGCGTCGATCTTGCCGCCGCGGATCATCCCGAAGGAGGTCGCGGAGTCGAAGAACGACGCCCCGCGGCGCACGGTGACGGTCTCCTTGCCGGCGTTGATGAGGTCGGCGTCCTCCTCCCCCTCGACCGGGTAGGCGCCGACGCCGAGGATGCCGTTCTCCGACTGGAGCACCAGCTCGACGTCGTCGGCGACGTAGTTGGGGACCAGGGTCGGCAGCCCGATGCCCAGGTTGACGTAGGAGCCGTCGGTCAGCTCCGAGGCCGCGCGGGCGGCCATCTGCTCACGGGTCCAGCCGGTCGGCTCGGTCATCAGGCGTCCTCTCCGGCCGGACGCACGGTCCGCTTCTCGATCCGCTTCTCCGCGGCCTGCTCCGGGGTCAGCGCGACGACGCGCTGCACGTAGACCCCCGGGGTGTGCACGTCGTTGGGGTCCAGCTCGCCGGGCTCGACCAGGTGCTCGACCTCGGCGATCGTCACCCGGCCGCACATCGCGGCGAGCGGGTTGAAGTTGCGTGCGGAGTCGCGGTAGACGAGGTTGCCGTGCCGGTCGCCCTTCCAGGCGCGGACCAGGCCGAAGTCCGCGACGATCGCCTCCTCGAGCACGTAGTCGCGGCGCTCGCCGTAGAGCTCGAACTCCCGGGTCTCCTTGGGTGGGGAGGCGACCACCACGTTGCCGGAGTCGTCGTAGCGCCAGGGCAGTCCGCCCTCGGCGACCTGGGTGCCGCCGCCGGTGGCGGTGAAGAACGCCGGGATCCCGGAGCCGCCGGCCCGCATCCGCTCGGCCAGCGTGCCCTGCGGGGTCAGCTCGACCTCGAGCTCCCCGGAGAGGTACTGCCGGGCGAACTCCTTGTTCTCCCCCACGTAGGACGACACCATCCGCCGCAGCCGCTTCTGCGCGAGCAGCAGGCCCAGGCCCCAGTCGTCGACGCCGCAGTTGTTGGAGACCGCCTCGAGGTCGTCGACCCCGGAGGCCAGCAGCGCCTCGATCAGCACCGAGGGGATCCCGCAGAGCCCGAACCCGCCGACGGCGAGGGTGGCTCCGCTCGCGATGTCCGCCACCGCCTCCGCGGCGCTGGCCACGACCTTGTCCATCGACTCCTCCTCGTTCGGTGCAACTGTGTGGCGATTCAATGCCCGGCTTCGCGCGGCGTCAACGCCCGACCACCCTGCTGACGCGAATCTCTCGCTGAGCGGACCCTGGTCCGCGGTAGCGTTCATTGAGTGGACACCCCCGCATCCCCGCTCCGGGACACCCCGGTCGACGTGGTCGGCCGTGCCGCCGCACTGCTCAAGGCCGTCTCGGTGCACGAGCCGCACGGCACCGGGACCTCGGAGCTGGCCCGCGCCACCGGCCTGGCCCGCCCCACCGCCCACCGGCTGCTGGTCTCGCTGGCCGACCAGGGGCTGACCGAGCGCGACCCCGCCTCGGGGCGGTGGGTGCTCGGACCCGAGCTCTACCTGCTGGGCGTCGCCGCCGCCGAGCGGTACGACGTGACCGCGCTCGCGCAGCCCGTCGTCCGGCGGCTCAGCGTGGCGACCGGCGAGAGCGCCTTCTTCTCCGTGCGCCGGGGCGACGAGACGGTCTGCCTGCTCCGCGAGGACGGCAGCTTCCCGATCCGCTCCCACGTGCTCCACGAGGGGATCCGGTTCCCGCTCGGGGTCGCCTCGGCCGGCCTGGCGATCCTCGCCCACCTGCCCGACCCCGACGTCGACGACTACCTGCGCCGCGCCGATCTGGTCACGGCGTACGGCGAGGCGCACGCGCCCGCCCGGGTGCGCGAGCGGATCACCCGCACCCGCGCCGACGGCTGGGCGGTCAACCCGGGCCTCCTCGTCGAGGGCAGCTGGGGCATGGGGGCGGCCGTCTTCGACACCCAGGACCGCCCGGCGTGGGCGCTCAGCCTGACCGGGATCGAGCAGCGCTTCGCCACGGCCCGGCAGCGTGAGCTGGGCGCCCTGCTGCTGGAGGAGGCCCACGCGCTGACCCGCAGGATGCGCCGCTAGAAAGCAGGCCCGGGCCGAGCGTCCACGGGTGCGGCACTCGGCGACCCCGCTCCGGCGGCTTCCCCCGCGAGCCGCCGGAGCGTGGGTCCCTGGTGCTGCAGCCGATGATCGTAAGGAGGCCGCCGGGGACATTCGGGCGGTTTTCGCAACTTGCACATCCGTACGCCCTTCTCCGGACGACCCGGACAACCTGCGCCTGCCTATCCTGCTGGGGTGAGCGACGAGAGCGCACCCACCCAGGCGTCCGGGACCGACTGGTCCGGCGTCGACCTGCACGTCGTGACGGGGAAGGGGGGCACCGGGAAGTCCACCGTGGCCGCAGCCCTCGCCCTGGCGCTGGCCTCGTCGGGACGCAACGTCCTGCTCTGCGAGGTGGAGGGACGCCAGGGCATCGCCCGGATGTTCGACGTCGACCCCCTGCCCTACGCCGAGACCCGGGTCGCCCGCGGTCTGGCCGACAGCAAGGGCCGGGCGGGGGTGGTCCACGCGCTCCACATCGACGCCGAGTCGGCGCTGCTGGAGTACCTGGCGATGTACTACAAGCTGGGCCGGGCCGGGAAGGCGCTGGACCGCTTCGGGGTGATCGAGTTCGCCACCACCATCGCGCCGGGGGTGCGCGACGTGCTGCTGACCGGCAAGGTCTACGAGGCCGTGCAGCGCAACGCCCGCAGCAAGGGCGCGGTCACCTACGACGCCGTGGTGCTGGACGCCCCGCCGACCGGCCGGATCACCCAGTTCCTCAACGTCAACGGCGAGCTCGCCGGACTGGCCAAGGTGGGGCCCATCAAGAGCCAGGCCGACACCGTGATGACCCTCTTCCGCTCCCCACGCACGGCGGTCCACCTCGTCACCCTGCTGGAGGAGATGCCCGTGCAGGAGACCGCCGACGGGATCGCCGAGCTCAGGCGGGCCGACCTGCCGGTCGGCGGGGTGGTGGTCAACCTGGTCCGGCCCCGCGACCTCGACGAGGAGGCGCTGTCCTCCGCCGCCCGCGGCACCCTGGACACCGACCGGATCCGCGACGACCTCGTGGCGGCCGGCGTCGAGGCCGACGACGACCTCCCGGCGCTGGTCGAGGAGCTCGTCGAGGAGGGCCGCGAGCACGCGGAGCGTCGCGACCTGGAGGAGAGCCAGCGCGCCCTGGTCGTCGAGCTGGGCCGCCCGACCTACGACCTGCCCCTGCTGGCGGGCGGGGTGGACCTGGGCGGGCTGTACGAGCTCGCCGCCTGCCTCAAGGAACAGGGGATGGGACGATGAGCGAGCGACGCACCCGGGTGGGCCCGCTGGCCTCCCACCCCACACAGGCACCGGTCCTCGACGTCGACACCCTGCTCGACGACCCCGGCATCGGGATCCTGGTCTGCTGCGGGTCCGGCGGGGTCGGCAAGACGACCACCTCGGCGGCGCTGGCGCTGCGGGCGGCCGAGCGGGGGCGCAAGGTCGTGGTGCTGACCATCGACCCGGCGCGTCGGCTGGCCCAGGCGATGGGGGTGGAGAAGCTCGACAACACCCCGCGACCGGTGCCGACCGTGCGGGGCAGCGGCTCGCTCGACGCGATGATGCTCGACATGAAGCGCACCTTCGACGAGGTGGTGAGCAGCCAGGCCACCCCGGAGAAGGCTCGGCAGATCCTGGAGAACCCGTTCTACGTCGCGCTGTCCAGCTCGTTCGCCGGCACCCAGGAATACATGGCGATGGAGAAGCTCGGCCAGATCTACCGCAAGGCCGAGGCCGACGGGTCCTACGACCTGATCGTGGTCGACACCCCGCCCTCGCGCTCCGCGCTGGACTTCCTCGACGCGCCTGAGCGGCTCTCCAGCTTCCTCGACGGACGCTTCATCCGGCTGCTCACCGCCCCGGCCCGGGGGCCGGCCCGCCTGATGTCGGCGGGCGTCGGGGTGATGACCGGCGCGCTGACCAAGATCCTCGGCACCCAGGTGCTGCGGGACATGCAGATCTTCGTCGCGGCCTTCGACACGCTCTTCGGGGGCTTCCGCGCCCGCGCGGAGAAGACCTTCGCCCTGCTCCAGGACGACCGCACCGCGTTCCTGGTGGTGGCCGCCCCCGAGGAGGACGCGCTCCGCGAGGCCGCCTACTTCGTCGAGCGGCTCGCCGAGGAGGACATGCCGCTGGCCGGGCTCGTGGTCAACCGGGCCAGCCCGGCGACCAGCGGGACGCTCACGGCCGAGGAGGCCGGGGCCGCGGCCGACCGGCTGCGCCGCTCCGACCCGGGGTCGATCACCGCGGGCCTGCTGCGGCTGCACGCCGACCGGTTGTCGATGGTCGGCCGGGAGCGACGCCTGGTGACGCGCTTCGCCGCCGCCCACCCGCACGTGCCGGAGGTGGTGGTCAGGGCGCTGCCCACCGACGTGCACGACCTGGACGGCCTGCGCCGCATCGGCGGGCTGCTCGCCGGCGAGGAGTGAGGGCTGGGCTCAGACGTCGACGGAGGCGGTGAGCGGGGACGCCGTGCGGGTGTGCTCCTCGCGGGCGCTCTCCAAGACGTTGCGCCAGCTGGCACCGGGCCGCCGGCGGAGGAGGGCGCGGCGCTCACGCTCGGTCATGCCACCCCAGACGCCCCACTCGATCTGGTTGTCGAGCGCCTCCGCGAGGCACTCGGTGCGCACGGGGCAGCTGTTGCACAGCTGCTTGGCCTTGTTCTGCTCGGCACCCCGCACGAAGAGCTGGTCGGGGGCTGAATCCCGACATGCTGCCTTCGACGTCCAGTCCTCGACCCACATGATTTTCTCCCCAGATCCTCAATATGCGGGTGGACATCCCCATGAAGTCCACTCACGCTTTTGTGATCTGGTGTAAAGGTATGGACCAGCACCCCCTGTCAGCCAGACTCGTATGGCCCACTTTGAGTAGTCATCTCGGACTAGTCCCGGCGGGACCTGCGGCCACTCCGGGCCGACCCGCGCGCCCAACGACGGGTGGTCGTGGAGGTGGCCCCCACCCGACTCTCCCGTACATTGGGTGACATGTCTCAGCCTGCCCAGGGGTCCGCAGAGGGCAACCCGCGCACCGGTCGCATCCTCTCCCACCTCGGGGTGATGGCGGCGGTGGCCACCGTCGTCGGAGTCCTCGCCGCGGGGCTCGTGCTGCCGTTCGCGGCCGTGCTCGGCTCCGCCTCTGAAGACGTCTCCCGCGGCATCGACGAGCTGCCCGCCGAGCTGGAGGCCAAGCCGCTTGCCCAGAAGACCTCCGTCTACGACATCAACGGCAACCTGATCGCCTCGCTCTACGACCAGAACCGCATCAGCGTCGGGCTCGACCAGATCTCGCGCAACATGGTCGAGGCGATCGTCGCCATCGAGGACTACCGCTACTTCGAGCACGGCGCCCTGGACCTCAAGGGCACGCTCCGCGCCCTGGTCACCAACCAGGCCAGCGCCGGCGTGGTGCAGGGCGGCTCGTCCATCACCCAGCAGATGGTCAAGCTGACGCTGATCGACCAGGCCGAGAACGACGAGGAGGCGGACGCCGCCACCGACGAGACCTACGCGCGCAAGTTCAAGGAGCTCAGGTACGCGATCGCCTTCGAGCAGAACTACTCCAAGGAATGGATCCTCGAGCGCTACCTCAACATCGCCTACTTCGGCGACGGCGCCTACGGCATCCAGTCCGCCGCGCGGCACTTCTTCGACAAGAACGCCAAGCAGCTCAACCTCAAGCAGTCCGCGACGCTGGCCGGTCTGGTGAAGAACCCCACCGGCTACGACCCCACCAACTACCCCGAGCGCGCTCTCTCCCGGCGCAACGTCGTGCTCGACCGGATGGCCGAGCTCAACGTCATCCCCCGCGACAAGGCCGAGAAGCTCAAGGGCCAGAAGCTGGGCCTCAAGATCCAGCCGTCGGCCAACGGGTGCGTGAACTCCCCCGCCCCGTTCTACTGCGACTACGTCGTGAAGTACCTCCTCGCCGACCGCTCCCTGGGCAAGACCGAGGCCGACCGCGAGCGGCTCATCAAGTCCGGCGGGCTCACCATCCGCACCACCCTGGACCTGAGCTACCAGCAGGCGGCCGACGAGTCGGTGCGCAGCCACGTCTACCCCACCGACAACGCCATCGGCGGCCTGGCCATGGTCGAGCCCCGCACCGGCAACGTGAAGGCCCTGGCCCAGTCCCGCCCCATGGGCGCCAACCGGCAGGCCGGCCAGACCTACCTCAACTACGTGGTCCCCGAGGAGTACGGCGACTCCCGCGGCTTCCAGGCCGGCTCGACCTTCAAGGTCTTCGTCCTCGCCGCCGCCCTCAAGCAGGGCATGTCGCTGACCCAGACCTTCAACTCGCCCGAGTCGATGGTCTTCCGGCGCGAGGACTTCATCGACTGCGACGGCAAGCCCTACGACTACGGCCCGTGGCCGGTGAGCAACTCCACCACGTCCGGCACCAAGAACATGTACACCGGCACCCGGGAGTCGGTGAACACCTTCTACGTGCAGCTGATCCGGGAGACCGGGATCTGCGAGCCCTTCAACCTCGCCAAGCAGATGGGCATCCGGCTGACCAACCCCGAGGGCGACGAGAACGGCTTCGGCGCCGAGCGGGTCGCCTCGTTCACCCTGGGCATCCCCAGCACCAGCCCGCTGGAGATGGCCGAGGCCTACGCGACCTTCGCCGGCCGCGGGCTGCACTGCGACTCCCGGCCGGTCAGCGCCATCGAGGACGCCCAGGGCAACCTGCTCAAGGAGTACCCGGAGAAGTGCCAGCAGGTGCTGCCCGGTGCGGTGGCCGACGCGGTCAACGACGTGCTGCGCGGCGTGGTGGAGCCCGGCGGCTTCGGTGCCGCGATCGCCCCGCCGCAGCCGGCCGCCGGCAAGACCGGGACCATCAACGGCAACATGGCGGTCTGGTTCGTCGGCTACACCCCCAACCTCGCCACGGCCGCGATGATCGCCGGCGCCAACGACGTGGGCCACTGGGTCAGCCTCAACGGCCAGGTGGTGGGCGGCTCCTACATCTCCTCGGCCTCGGGCTCCGGCAACGCCGGTCCCATGTGGGGTGACGCGATGGGCACCGTCGCCGCCTCGCTGCCCGACGAGGACTTCCAGCGCCCCGACTCCACCCAGATCGCCGGGGTGCTCACCTCGGTGCCCGACGTGGTCGGGATGCCGGTCGCCGACGCCGAGGCCGCGCTGCGGGCGGCGGGCTTCAACCCGTCGCTGGGCGGCTACCTCAACTCCGAGATCCCCGACGGCTCGGTGGCCAAGACGACCCCCGAGAGCGGTGCCCAGCTGAGCGCCGGCGACACGGTCGTCTACCACCCCTCGACCGGCTTCGTCCCCGAGCCCAAGAAGAAGAAGGGCAAGGGGAAGGGCCGCCGAGGCCGGGGCTGAGCCGGCTCAGCCCAGCTGGCGCCGCACCTCCGCGGCGACGGCGCCCCCGTCGGCGCGACCCTTGGTCTGCGCCTGCACCCGGCCCATGACCTGTCCCATCGCCCGCATGCCCTGCTCGGCCGCGCCGGTCTCGGCGATCACGGAGGTGACCAGGTCGGCGATCTCCTGCTCGGTCAGCGGGGTCGGCAGGTAGTCGGCGAGCACCTCGGCCTCGGCCCGCTCCTTGGCCGCCTGCTCCGGGCGGTCGCCGTCCTCGAAGGCGGCCGCGGCCTCGCGCCGCTTCTTCGCCTCGCTGCTGAGCACGCCGATCACGTCGTCGTCGGAGAGCTCGCGGTGCTCCTTGCCGGCGACCTCGGCGTTGGTGATCGCGGTCAGCACCATCCGCAGCGTGGAGGAGCGCAGCTCGTCGCGGGCCTTGATCGCGGTGGTCAGGTCGGCGCGGAGGCGGTCCTTGAGAGTGCTCATGGGTCCAGTGTGGCAGCCTAGGTGCGGTGACCCCCAGCGAGATCCTGCCCCGCGCCGCCGGCCTCGCAGTGGCGGCCGGTGCCGGCCTCGCGGCGTACGCCGCCTGGGAGGCGCGTGCCTACACGCTCCGGGAGGTCGAGGTGACGGTGCTGCCGGCCGGCCACGCCCCGCTGCGGGTGCTGCACCTCTCCGACATCCACATGACCCCCGACCAGCGGCGCAAGCAGGAGTGGCTGGCCTCCCTGGCCGACCTGGCGCCCGACCTGGTGGTCAACACCGGCGACAACCTCGCGCACCAGCGCGCGGTGCCCGTCGTCCTCGACGCGCTGGGCGGTCTGCTGGAGGTGCCGGGCGCCTACGTGCTCGGCTCGAACGACTACTTCTCCCCCAGCCTGCGCAACCCCCTGCGCTACCTGCTCCCCGACGACGGGTCCCGCCACACCGACGTCCCCCAGCTGCCGTGGCCGGACCTGAAGTCGGCGTTCGACGCCTCGGGCTGGCTCGACCTCACCAACGCCTTCGGCGCCCTCGAGGTGAATGGCACCCGGATCGCGTTCGCCGGGGTCGACGACCCCCACCTGGGCTACGACGACCTGGACCGGGTCTCCGGGCCCGCCGACCCCCACGCCGACCTCCGGCTGGCGGTCTGCCACGCCCCCTACCTGCGGGTCCTCGACCAGTTCGCCGCCGACGGCTACGACGCGATCATCGCCGGCCACACCCACGGAGGGCAGGTCTGCCTGCCGGGCGGCCGGGCGCTGACCACCAACTGCGACCTGGAGCCGGAGCGGGCCCGAGGGCTCCACCGCCACCCGGCGGACTCGGTCGACGGCGACCCCGGCTCGTCCTGGCTGCACGTCTCCGCGGGGCTGGGCACCAGCCCCTACGTCCGCCTGCGGCTCGCCTGCCGTCCGGAGGCGACGCTGCTCACCCTGCTCCCCCGCGACTGAGCGCCCACGGCGCCCACCCGATTTCGGGGAGCCCCCGAGGCTCCGCTATGCTCGCGTTGCTCGTGAGCAGTCGTGCCTGGCACGGTGACGCCCACGATCGGGCTGTGGCGCAGCTTGGTAGCGCGCCTCGTTCGGGACGAGGAGGCCGCAGGTTCAAATCCTGTCAGCCCGACAGAGTTTTCCCGGCAGCAGGCTCCCGGATCCGTCAGGGTCCGGGGGCCTGCTGCATTTCCCGCCCGTTCCCCCGGGCGCGTTCTCCCGGCCCGCTCTGCCGCCACATGGTGGCGGAACGCAGAAGCACCGCCCCCGGGACCGGGAACGGTGCTTCGGCTGCCCCCACCGCGGCATGGGCTCAGCGGGCGGCGGCGATGATCTCCGCGAGCTGCACGGTGTTGAGCGCGGCACCCTTGCGCAGGTTGTCGCTGCTGATGAACAGCGCCAGCCCGCGGTTGCCGTCGACGCCCTCGTCCTGCCGGATCCGGCCGACGTACGACGGGTCCTGGCCGGCCGCCTTCCGCGGGGTCGGGATCTCCTCCAGGGCGACGCCAGGGGCGTCGGCGAGAAGCTTGCGCGCGGCGTCGACGGTCAGCTCGGAGGCGAACTCGGCGTTGACCGCCAGCGAGTGGCCGGTGAACACCGGGACCCGCACGCAGATGCCGGAGATCAACAGGTCGGGGAGGCCCAGGATCTTGCGCGACTCGTTGCGCAGCTTCTGCTCCTCGTCGGTCTCGTTGAGGCCGTCGTCGACGATCGAGCCCGCCAGCGGGAGCACGTTGTAGGCGATGGGCTCGGCGTAGGGGCCGGGGTCCCCCGCCGGGACGGCCGCACCGTCGTAGGCCAGGCCGCGCGCGTCCCCGGCGTTCTCCACACCGGTGGCGAGGGTCTCCACGCCCGCGACGCCGGAGCCGGAGACGGCCTGGTAGGTCGAGACCACCAGGCGCTTCAGCCCGGCCGCGTCGTGCAGCACCTTGAGCACCGGCATGGCCGCCATCGTGGTGCAGTTGGGGTTGGCCACGATGCCGCGGCCCGCGGCGATCACCGACTCCATCGCCTCCGGGTTGACCTCGGAGACCACCAGCGGGATCTCCGGGACCTTGCGGAAGGCGGAGGAGTTGTCGATGACGATGACGCCCGCGTCGACGAAGCGCTGCGCCTGGGCACGCGACGTGGTGGCCCCGGCCGAGAAGAGCGCGATGTCGAGCCCGGTGGGGTCGGCGGTGGCCGCGTCCTCGACGACGATCTCCTGGCCGCGGAAGGGCAGTACCTTGCCGGCGGAGCGCGCGGAGGCGAAGAACCGGACCTGGGTGGCGGGGAAGTCGCGCTCCTCGAGGATCTGGCGCATCGCCACCCCCACCTGGCCGGTGGCGCCGACGATGCCGATGCTGGTCATCGGCCGGTCCCGCCGTAGACGACGGCCTCGACCTCGTCGGCGTCCAGGTCGAACGCGGTGTGCGTGGCGCGAACCGCGTCGTCGACGTCGGACTCGGCCACGATCACCGAGATCCGGATCTCGGAGGTGGAGATCATGTCGATGTTGACGCCGGCCCCGGCCAGCGAGCCGAAGAACTTCGAGGTGATGCCCGGGTGGGAGCGCATCCCGGCCCCGATCAGCGAGACCTTGCCGATCCGGTCGTCGTAGAGGAGCTTCTCGTAGCCGACCTCGGCCTGGATCCGGGCGAGTGCGGCCATCGCGGTCTGCCCGTCGGTGCGGGGCAGGGTGAAGGAGATGTCGGTCAGTCCCGTCGCCACGGCGGAGACGTTCTGCACGATCATGTCCAGGTTGGTCTGCGCGTCGGCGAGCGCCTCGAAGATCCGCGCCGCCTCGCCCACCTTGTCGGGCACACCGACGACCGTGATCTTGGCCTCGCTCCGGTCGTGGGCCACTCCGGCGATGATGGGCTGTTCCATGGTGCCTCCCTCACTGGGGTCGTCCACGACCCAGGTGCCTTGCAGATGGCTGAACGACGAGCGGACGTGGATGGGGATGCCGTGCCGGCGGCCGTACTCGACACAGCGCAGGTGCAGGATCTTGGCCCCGCAGGCGGCCAGCTCGAGCATCTCCTCGTAGGAGACCTTGCCGAGCTTGCGGGCGGTCTTGACGATGCGCGGGTCGGCGGTGAAGACGCCGTCCACGTCGGTGTAGATCTCGCAGACGTCGGCGCCCAGCGCGGCGGCCAGCGCCACCGCGGTGGTGTCGGTGCCGCCGCGACCCAGGGTGGTGATCTCCTTGGTGTCCGCGCTGACGCCCTGGAACCCCGCCACGATGACGATGTGTCCCTCGGCGAGGGCCGCGGTGATGCGGCCGGGGGTGACGTCGATGATCTTGGCCTTGCCGTGGACCGCGTCGGTGATCACGCCGGCCTGCGAGCCGGTGAAGGACCGCGCCGTGTAGCCCAGGTCGGAGATCGCCATCGCCACCACGGCCATGGAGATCCGCTCCCCGGCGGTGAGCAGCATGTCCATCTCGCGGGCGGGCGGCAGCGGTGAGACCTCGTGGGCGAGGTCGATCAGCTCGTCGGTCTTGTCGCCCATGGCGGAGACGGCCACGACCACGTCGTGCCCGGCCTTCTTCATCTCGACGATTCGACGCGCGACGCGCTTGACGGCGTCGGCGTCGGAAAGCGAGGAGCCGCCGTACTTCTGCACGACAATGCCCACGCCACACCCCTTGCTCGGTCTCTTCGCACCTGACAGGGCCGGCGGTGCCGGCCAAGGAGCAAGTCTAACTTCCGCTGATCGCGTCGGATTCCAACATCTCATTCGCCGCCGCGACCTGCTCGTCCTCGCCGGAGAACTCGGCGTCGAGACGGTCGTGGTGCACCACCGACCACAGGGCGTTGAGGGCGGTCCCGGCCAGGTTGCCCCAGGAGGAGACGTAGGAGAACTGCCACCACCACAGGGCCTCGATCACGTTGCCGGCCACGTAGTGGCGCAGACCGTTGGCCAGGTCGGTGGCGACGCTGGTGAGGTCGTCGGAGAGCTGGCTGGTCACCACCTCGGGCTGGTAGGGGTCGGTGACGAAGCTGTAGGTGTCGACCGGCCCGAGCGTGCGGGCCAGGCCCAGGCGCAGGGGGTCCACGTCGGGCTCGGGCCCCACGTCGGGCTGGTACTCCGCCCGGGGGTGGAAGTCGACCTGCGCGCCCAGCCGGGCCCCGGCCAGGGAGATCTGCGCGGTCTCGAGCAGCAGCACCGGGATCGCCAGGCCGCCGTCCTCCTCCGCCGCGACCGCCTGGAGGGCGACCAGGAAGGTCTCCACCTGCGCGGCGATCTGTCCGGCGAGCTCCGCCAGGTCGCCCGTCAGGGGCGAGGTCGTGTCGGCCCCGGTCGTTCCGGACGTGTCAGTCATCAGCGGACCGCCTTCCAGCGAAAGCCCTGCCCAGGGTGACCTCGTCGGCGTACTCCAGGTCACCGCCCACTGGCAGTCCACTCGCAAGTCGCGTCACGCGCAACCCCATCGGCCGCAGCATCCGAGTCAGGTAGGTCGCGGTGGCCTCGCCCTCGAGGTTGGGGTCGGTGGCCAGGATCACCTCCTGGACGGTGCCGTCGGCCAGGCGGACCATCAGCTCCCGGATCCGGAGCTGGTCGGGCCCGATCCCGTCGATCGGCGAGATCGCGCCGCCTAGGACGTGGTAGCGACCGCGGAACTCACGGGTCCGCTCGATCGCCACCACATCCTTGTACTCCTCGACGCAGCACAGCACCGAGGGGTCACGACGCGGGTCGCGGCAGATCCGGCACTGGTCGTCCTGGGAGACGTTGAAGCACACGGAGCAGAACTTGACCTTGGCCTTGACCTCGATCAGCACGTCGGCGAGACGGCGGACGTCGGCCGGCTCGGCCTGGAGCAGGTGGAACGCGATCCGCTGCGCGCTCTTGGGACCGACGCCCGGCAGCCGGCCGAGCTCGTCGATGAGGTCCTGGACGACGCCCTCGTACAAAGGGAGTCAGCCCAGTCCGGGGATGCCGCCGCCACCGGCCAGCGGACCGAGCGCCTCGGCGGCGATCGCGTCGGCCTTGGCCTTGGCGTCACGGAACGCCGCGACGATCATGTCGCCGAGGTCCTCGAGCTCGTCGGGCTCGTTGCCGTCGAACTCGCCGGCCCTGATGGCGACGGCGACCAGCTCGCCGGAGCCGCTCAGGGTCACGGTGACGGAGCCGCCGGCGACCGTGCCGTCGACGCGCACCTCCTGGAGCCGCTCCTGGGCGGAGGCGAGCTGCTCCTGCATCTGCTGGGCCTGGGCGAGCAGGGCGTTCATGTCGAAGCCGCCGGCCCCGCCGAGAGCGTCGAAGGGGTTCTGGGTCATCGCGTGGTCCTCGTTCCGGGTGTGGGGTGGGGGTGTGCGGTCGTGGCGGCCGTCGCCCGGCTGGGCGCGGCCGGGGTCATCGGTGCTCGATCTCCTCGATCACCTCGGCCCCCAGGGTGCGGCGCAGCAGCTCGGCGCTGTCCATGCCCTGGGAGTCGGCATCGGGGTCGTCCGGGTGGGCGGCCGCGTCGGCCAGGGCCCGCTGGTCGGTGTCGGGCGCGGTGCGCCCGCCCGTGCGGGTCTGCTGGATCGCGCCGCGGGCGGCGGCCAGGCCCTGGGGGTCCGCCCCGCCCGCCTGGGGGGCACCGGCCGCGCCGTCGCTCCCCGGCTCCTGCGCCGGCTGCGCCGGCTGCTGGGGCTGACCGGGCTGCTGGGGCGGCTGCTGGGGCGCGGGGGGCTCGGCGGGGCGGCTCTCGACCGCGGGCTGGCGCACCTGGTGGGAGGCGGCGATGGACCCGGGCGGCTGGACCCCCGCGTCGACCACGCACTCGATCCGCCACTCGACGCCGACCGCGTCGATCGCCGCCTGTCGCAGGATCTCGTCGTTGCCGCCCGAGACGAACGAGTCGCGCGCGCCGGGGTTGTTGAAGCCCACGGTGAGGGTGCGGTCGTCGACCCCGTTGACCTGGGCGTTCTGGGTGAGCAGGATCCAGGCCAGCCGCCGACGGCCCTTGACCGCCTCCACCACGTCCGGCCACAGCCGACGGACGTCGACCAGCGAGAGCCCGCCGGACGGGGCCCCGGGTGGAGCGGTGGGCGCGTCACTGGGCTGCGCGGGCGCTGCGGCAGGGGGCTCCGGGGCGGCACCGGGAGCAGCAGCACTCGGGGCCCCGGCGCCAGCGAGACCGGCGGGGCCGCCGGGGCGGGCCGGCTGCTCCCAGCCAGTCGGCTCGGCGGGCGCCGCGGTGGGGGGCGCCTCAGCCGTGGCCGGCCCGGCGGCGGGGACTGCGGCGGGGGCCGGCGCGGGGGCCGGCGCGGCGGCAGGGGCGGCGGCAGGGGCAGGGGCGGCGGCAGGGGCGGGGGTGGAGACAGGCGCCGGGGGCGCGGGCCGGTCGGCGGCGGCCGGGCGAGGGGCAGGCCGGTCGGACTCGACGGGCTGGTCGGGCCGGGCGGACTGTGCGAACTGGGCGGGGGCGGCCGGCCGCGGGTCGGGCTGGGCGGGCGCGGTGCGCTCGGGCGGGAGCACCGGCTGCGCGGAGAGCGCCGCGGCCGGGGTGCCGGGGCCGACGATGGCGAAGCGCTTCTCCAGCCTGTCGAGGCGGGCCTGGACGCCCTCGGTGGCGTGGTCGGCACCCGGGAGCAGCACCCGGGCGCAGATGAGCTCGAGGAGCAGGCGCGGGGAGATGGCGCCCTTCATGTCCATCAGCCCGGTGGCGACCAGGTCGGCGGCGCGCGCGAGGTCGGTGGAGCCGAAGCGGGCGGCCTGGGCCACCAGCCGCTCGCCCTGGTCCTGGGAGACGTCGATCAGCCCTGTCACGGGCGCGTCGGGCACCGCCGCGACGATCACCAGGTCGCGCAGGCGACGCAGCAGGTCCTCAGCGAACCGGCGCGGGTCCTGGCCGGACTCGATGACCTTGTCGACCACCCCGAAGACCGCGGCCCCGTCGGCGGCGGCGAAGGCGTCGACCACCTCGTCGAGCAGGGTGTCGGGGGTGAAGCCGAGGAGGTTGACCGCGAGCTGGTGGGTGACGCCCTCGGGCCCGGAGCCCCCGATGAGCTGGTCGAGCACCGAGAGGGTGTCGCGGGCCGAGCCGGCCCCGGCCCGGACCACCAGCGGCACGGCGGCCGGCTCGATCGCCACCCCCTCCCGCGCGCACAGCTCGACGACGTAGTCGTTGAGCATCCGCGGCGGGATCAGCCGGAACGGGTAG
This sequence comes from Nocardioides sp. Z50_6, assembly GCF_058215755.1. Lineage (NCBI taxonomy): Bacteria > Bacillati > Actinomycetota > Actinomycetes > Propionibacteriales > Nocardioidaceae > Nocardioides > Nocardioides sp. Z50_6. Next base: position 278,213 of record NZ_JBZAJB010000002.1, read on the forward strand.
TGGTGGGTGCGGGAGCGGATGGTCGCGATGACCTTCTCCGGCTCGGTGGTGGCGAAGATGAAGCGCAGGTGGGGCGGGGGCTCCTCGACCAGCTTGAGCAGGGCGTTGAAGCCCTGGTTGGAGACCATGTGGGCCTCGTCGATGATGTAGATCTTGTAGCGGTCGCGCACCGGCGCGAAGAAGGCCTTCTCGCGCAGGTCGCGGGCGTCGTCGACGCCGCCGTGGGAGGCCGCGTCGATCTCGATCACGTCGATCGAGCCGCTCCCCCCGGTGGCCAGCTCGCGGCAGCTGTCGCAGCTGCCGCACGGCTCGGCCACCGGCGCCGCGGCGCAGTTGAGGGTGCGCGCCAGGATCCGGGCCGACGTCGTCTTGCCGCACCCGCGCGGGCCGGAGAACAGGTAGGCGTGGTTCACCCGGTCGGCGGCGAGCGCGTTGCGCAGCGGCTCGGTGACGTGGTCCTGCCCGATGACCTGGGAGAACGTCTCCGGCCGGTAGCGGCGGTAGAGCGCGAGGGGGGAGTCCACGCCTGAACCCTAACCACCAGACCCGACAGGGACCACCGCGGAGGGGAGTCCGCCCGACGCGCTTCCCGGCGGGACCGACCGGGGGACGAAAAGGCCCCCCGTGCACCCGACAGAGCTCATCTGCCCTTGCTGCCTTCCGGCCCTGGGGGATTCGACGAGATGCCGCCGCACGGGGGGTTGGCGCAAAGTCTAGGTGAGGGGCCCTCACGCCGCCAACGTGGGCCGCTGCCGTCCGCGGACCGGGCGGCAGCGGGGCGGCACCGGACCCACGCCGGGCCGGCGGCGGGGCGCCCTGGTCGCCGGAGGCGGGAGGCGATTTCCCGCGACCGGCCGGGTGCAGGTAGCCTCCTCGGCGGAGGATTCGCCTAGTGGCCTATGGCGCTCGCTTGGAAAGCGGGTTGGGTTAACAGCCCTCAGGGGTTCGAATCCCCTATCCTCCGCCAGCGGCAGCACGTCTGCCCCAGGACGCCGGGACGGTTCACCGTCCCGGCGTTCGTCATTTCTCCCCGTCGCGGCCCGACGCGGAGCACGGCGACTCCGCCGGACGCCTCAGACGCATTGTTCTAGTACGATGCAAACTATGTTGATCCGTCTGGACCCCGGCAGCCCCGCCGGCCTCGCTGAGCAGATCGCCGGGCAGGTGCGCGGCGCGATCGCCTCCGGCACCCTGGCCCCGGGTGAGCGACTGCCCCCGGCCCGGGAGCTCGCGGCGGGCCTCGACGTCAACATGCACACGGTGCTGCGCGCCTACACCACCTTGCGCGACGAAGGGCTGGTCGACATCCGCCGGGGTCGGGGCGTGCACGTGCGGGCGGACGCCGACAGCGCCGTCAGCGCCGGCGCCCGGCTGCAGCAGCAGATCCACGAGCTCCTGCGCAGCGCGGCGCTGCTGGGCCTGACCCGGGACCAGCTCCTCGACGAGATCCGAAAGGCCCAGCCATGAGCCACCCCCCGACCCCCGCACCGACCGTCCCGACCGCGCCCCGGACCAGGGCCTGGGCGGCGGGCGCCCTCCTGCTGGCCGCGCCGCTCCTGGTGGTGCTGCTCCGGGCCGGGTACGCCGACTCCCTGCCGGACCCGCTCCCCCGGCACTGGAACGCGGCAGGCGAGGTGGACGGCACCACCTCGGTGCAGGCCATGACGCTGCTCTGCGGGATCGCCGCGGCCGCGGCCGCCGCGGTGGGGGCGGCCGCGCTGGGCATGCGCGCCCACCTGACGGTCGCCGCCGAGGTGGTCCTCGGCGCCGGCTGGGTGGGGTGGCTGGCGGCGAGCGTCTACCTCACGGTGGTCGTCAACGCCGCGGGCGCCGCCTCGGCCGACGACGTGCGACTGTCCTACCTGTGGCTCGCGGTGGTCGTGCTGCTGCCGGCCGCGGTCGCCTGGGCCCTGTGGCGGCTGGTCCGCGGCTCCGGTGCCCGGCGACCGGTGCGGCCCACCCCCACCTCGAGCCTGACCATCTCCGAGCAGGAGCGGGTGGTGTGGGTCGGCCGCGCCTCATCCCGGGTGCTGCTGGCGATGTCGGTGGGCCTGGTGCTGGCCGGCGCGGTCCTCGCCTTCCGGGTGGCGCAGGCGTCGCTGACCCTGGTCGGAGTCGGCGTGCTGCTGGGCCTGATGCACCGGCTGACCGTCCGGGTCGACCGCGAGGCGGTCACCGTGCGGTGGGGCCCGCTCCCGTTCCTGAGGCACCGCCACCCGCTGACGAGCATCGCCGGAGCCAGCGCCGAGCACGTGGAGCCCATGCGGTGGGGCGGCTGGGGCTACCGGATCAGCGCCCGCGGCCGGGCGGCCGTCGTCCGCCGCGGGCCGGGCCTGGTGCTGGCGCTGCGCGACGGGTCCGAGTTCGCGGTGACCGTCGACCGGGCAGACGAGGCGGCCGAGCTGGTCAACGCGCTGCTGGCCACCGGCCGGGCCGGGGCCGGGCAGCACTAGGCTCAGGGTATGGCTCGCTCAGACTCCCCCAAGCTCGCGGTGCTCATCGACGCCGACAACACCACGCCGACGATCGTCGAGTCGCTGCTCGTCGAGATCGCGAAGTACGGGACCGCCACGGTGCGCCGCGCGTACGGCGACTGGACGACGCCGCGCCTGGCCGGGTGGAAGGACGCCAACAACTCCCACGCGATCCAGCCGATGCAGCAGTTCAGCTACACCACCGGCAAGAACGCCACCGACAGCGCGCTGATCATCGACGCGATGGACCTGCTCTACACCGGCAACCTGGACGGCTTCTGCCTGGTCTCCTCCGACTCCGACTTCACCAAGCTCGCCTCCCGGCTGCGCGAGTCCGGGATGACCGTCTACGGCTTCGGCGAGAAGAAGACCCCCAAGCCCCTGGTCGCCGCCTGCGACAAGTTCGTCTACCTCGACGTTCTGCGCGCCTCGGACCGCAGCACCGACTCCGACAGCGACACCGCCGACCACGACGAGACCGGCCGGAACCCGGAGGCCGGCGCCTCGCGCGGCGGCAACCAGCGACGCCGGAGCACCAGCCAGGAGCTGCACAGCGACGCCCAGCTGGTGCGGTGGCTGCGCGACGCCATCTCTGCCAGCTCCGACGACGACGGGTGGGCCAACCTGGGCAGCGTCGGCTCCCACGTGGCCAAGCAGGCCCCCGACTTCGACTCCCGCAACTGGGGCTACGCCAAGCTGGTCGACCTGGTCACCGAGATCGGCCTCTTCGACGTCGAGCGCCCGCCCGGTCAGCAGGTGCGGATCCGGGAGAAGTCCCACCCGGGTGCCGCCAGGACCGAGACCCCCAAGACCGCCAAGGCCGCCCCCGCCCGGGCCAGGAAGGCCGCCCCCGCCAAGGGCGACCAGACCGAGCCCGCCGAGGCCGAGCCCACCACCGAGCCCACCACCGGCGGGACCGGCACGGCCGAGGCCGCCACCACCGAGCCGGCCAAGCCGGCCCGCCGGGCGCGGACCACCAAGGCCTCCACCAAGGCCGCCAGGGAGGACAAGGGGGTCGAAGGGGCCGGGAGCACCGAGCCGGCCCCGAGCACCACCACCCGGACCACCACCCGGCGGACCAGGTCGGCCGCCTCGAAGACCGCCTCGAAGACCGCTGAGACGGCACCCGAGAAGGCACCCGAGCAGGCCCCGGAGCCGCCGTCCGCTCCCGCGGAGCCGCCCGCCCCGGTGGTCACCAAGACCACCCGGAGCGCCCGCAAGCGCGTCGTCGGCCCCTCAGCCTGATCCGGGCCGGGCGGCGACGCTCAGCGCGACGGCTGGGGGACGTCCACGTCCTGGCACTTGATCTTGGGGTTCACCCCGACGTAGTTGAGCGGGCCGGCGACGATGGTCAGCGCCGTGTCGCTGAGCGACTTGCAGCTCACGTCCCGGTCGTCGCCGAAGTAGCCGCGCTGCCAGGCAGCCGCGACACCGATGATTAACCAGATGACCAGGATCAATGAGATGAGGTTGCGCACGCCTGTCTCCTCGCTCGTGTGGACCGTGCGCCCGCCGTACCCCTACTCGCCGGTTTCGAATCTCTGTCCGGAACCGGGCGTCCGCCCCGAAGACGGTCAGTCGCGCCGGCGCAGCAGGGGCCGCATCACGAAGGCGAGAGCCACCAACGCCCCGGAGAGCAGGCCGAACCACAGCAGCATCGTCCGCGACGGCCCGAAGACGTCGACGCGCTCCGGCGGCGGCGGCGCCTGCGCGTCGCTGCGCACCACGGTCTCGGTACGCCGGAGCTCGCCGTTGCGGCGCGGCGACAGCTCGTGGGTCAGCGCGTCGGCGGCCTGCACCACCCCCGCACCGGTCCACGGGTCGCGGTTGAGCTCCGACCCCTCGGCGGTCCGGGTGAGCCGGGCGACGATCTGCCGCCGGTTCTCCTTCGGGTAGGCCGAGCGGAGCAGGGCGACCACGCCGCTCACGGAGGCGGCCGCCCAGGAGGTGGCGATCTCGTCGGTCGGCACCTGGCACCGCTGCCCGTTGAGGTTGTAGGCGAGCCCGCCGCCGCCCGGCGCGGCCACCACCGTCTCGGCGTTGGGCAGCACGTAGCCGCGCACGTCGATCAGGGGGGACACGCCCACGGCCCCGACCGCGACGACGCCCTCGTAGTCGGCGGGGAAGACCTCCGCGTCGCCACGCGGCGGGTCCGACCGGTCCGGGTCGACGTTGCCGGACGCGGCCACCACCACGATGTCGAGGTCGAGGAGGCCCCGCACCGCCTCGGCCAGGCCGGGATCGCTGGCCGGCAGCGTCAGCGAGATGTTGACGACGTCGATCGGGTCGGTGGCGTGCACCTGCGCAAGCCTGCGCAGCGCGCTCTCCACCGCGTTGGAGTTGAGCCCGCGCTGGCCCTGCTGGGGGTCCGGGGAGTCCTTGTCCAGCACCCGCACGGAGATCAGCCGGGCCTCGGGGGCCACACCGTCGGGGCCGGCGATCAGCCCAGCCACGATGTTGCCGTGGCCCGAGGCGAGCGGCCCGCCGAAGCCGATCGACTCCTGGCGCACCTGCTTGCCGCCCAGGTATCCCACCCCGCTGTCCACCACGGCGACGGTGCTGCCCGCGCCGCGAGTCACGCGGTGGGCCCGGGGGACGTTCATCCGCTCCAGCGGGAGGTTGCGCACACCGTCGCCGACGTCCTTGGTCCGCTCGGTGTCGGGGAGGATGTCGCGGCTGCACGCGTCCTCCCCGGCGGCCCGGGCGGGCGGGGTGGTCGGCCCGGCCACCAGCACCGGCACCGCCAGCGACAGGCCGGCCACCGCGGCCGCACCGCGCCACCGGCGGGCGACCCCAGGGGTCACGACGGGGCCTCGGCGTTCTCCGGCGCGTCCTCGGGGAGCCTGCGGGCGGCGTTCACGGAGAGCGGCACGCCGTCGGCGAAGAAGCTGAGCCAGGCGTCCGGGACCACCGGCGGCTCCACCTCGCCGTAGCCGATGTAGTCGGGGACCATCGGCCCGAGCAACGCATACCTGGCGCCCTTGGCATCGACGACGTACGGCGTGCCGCCGTCGCGGGAGGTGCTGCCGCCGGCCAGCACGTAGGCGCCGCCGGACGGCTCGACGGACACCTCGTGGGCGCCGGGCGGCACCCGGTTGTCCAGCACCGACGTCGAGGAGTCCGGCTCGGTGGCGACCAGCGTCCGGCTCCGGCCGTCGACGACCTCCTGCACCGCGCACATCTCGGCGCCCACCACCGCGGTCGGCTGCTCCTGCGGCCACTCCTCGGGGTGGCCCGCCGCCTCGGTGGGGGCCCGCAGCCGGGTCGAGAGCTGGACCGGGTCGCCGACGAGCGCGGCATAGACCGCGGCCGCGAAGGGCCGGACGATCTGCGGCCCGGTGTCACCGAGCAGGTAGTGGTTCTCGCCCTCCTCGAGCAGCGTGCCGATCGGGTAGGCGCTCAGGTCGGTGGTGCCCTCCTCCCCCTGGGAGGCGTAGTCGACGGGCTGGCCGGCCCGGGTCACCCCGAAGGCGCGCTCGGAGAGCGCCGGCCCGAGCGGGAAGAGGTTGAGCCAGGCGTCGTCGACCTCGGGCGCCTGGGAGCTGGCGCCGAAGCCCAGGGAGTCGAGCAGGGTCGACTGGGCGGTGTCCCCACCGGGCAGCTGGAACCGGTAGGCCGGGCCCTGCGGGCTGGTGGCCAGCAGCCACAACGACCCGCTGCGGGAGCGGACGACGAAGGCGGGCGTCCCGTCGGTGCGGGCCCCGGGGGCGTCGTCGACGTGCACCCGGATCCCCTGACCCTGCGCGGTGCAGGCGGTCCAGCCGCTGTTCATCAGCTCCTCGGGGCCGGGCAGCCCCGCCGGCGCCCCCTCGATGCCGAGGTCGCCGCCCAGCGTGACGGTGCGGATGTGATCGTCCTTGACCGTGTAGACGTCGGGCTCGGCCGCGCCGAGCAGCAGCTGCCCGGAGAGGAAGTTGGGCACCCGCTGGATCAGCGGCTCGTCACCGCCGCGCAGCACGACGTACTGCTCGCCGGTGTCCTTGGAGATGACGAAGCTCCCCTCGGCCTTCCAGCTCGAGTCGGGACGCCCCCCGAGGTAGCCCGCCACCCCGGCGCCGGCGCAGAGCAGGACCGCCAGGGCGATCCCGCCCACCAGGCTGCGTCCGGGCTTGGTCGGCTCCACCTCGCGGCCACCGGGGGCGCCGCTCAGGAAGGCGGTCACCAGTCGCCGGCGGCTGAACTGGTAGGCCTCGACGAGCTCCTTCTTGGTCGCCACGGCTCAGCCCTTGATCCGCTCGAAGAGGCCCACGGCCAGCACGGTCAGCGGCAGCAGGGAGAGCAGCGCCATCGACTCGACGACGTCGCCGACCCGGCCCCGGCGCACCGACGGCGAGGGCGGCGCGAGCGTCAGCACCAGGAGCACCGCGCCCACCACGGCCAGCGCGACCGCCGAGCCCGCTCGCCACTCCGGGTGCAGGAAGAGCACCGAGACCGCGACCGCGACGAGTCCGCAGATGCCCGAGACCAGGCCGGCCAGCACCTCCGAACGGGTGCGGTACTGCCGCGTCCGGAGCATCACCGCCAGGCAGCACATGACCACCAGCAGCGTGCCGGTGACGCCACGGTCGACGGCGAACGGGGCGATCAGCGTGATCAGGACACCGACCGTGGCGGCTACCGCGAGCAGGATCTCGTGGGCCATCCGGGCGTCGGCCGCGACCCGCTCGGGGTGGATCTCGTCGGGGTCCTTGGTGACGTCGGCGAGGGTGACGACCTGCTCGACCTTGGTGGAGGTGAGCCCCAGGGCGAGCCACGGGAAGACGTTGCCGAGCAGGACGACGATCGTCAGCACCACCGTCAGCACCACCGAGGGCGCCCCGCCGACCACCTGGACCACGGCGGCGACCGCGGTCATCACCGCCCCGACGACCCCCACCGGGAGGACCAGCGCCCGGCCCTCGTCGACGCCGACCAGCGCCACGATCCCGACCAGCAGCACCCCCGCCCCCGCGCAGAGCAGCGGGGTGGCGAAGTCCTCGCTCGGCAGCGGCCACTGCCAGCCGCCCAGCTCGCCGGGGGCGAGCACCAGTCCGGCCACGGCGGCGTAGACACCGCTCAGCAGCGCCACCGACACCGCGGCCTGCGGCTCGTCCTGGGCGCGGGCCAGCACCACCGCGCCGGCGACGAGGAGGCCGGAGATGACCGCGGCGGCGATGCCGCCCAGCAGGCTCTCGCCCTGGATCAGCAGCCCGAACGCCCCCAGGCCGAGCAGCAGGCTGGCCGCCCACAGGGCGGTGCGCCGGCCGGTCTCCGGCTCCCAGGGGTCGAGCTCGTGCTCCACGACGTCGGCCATCGCCTCGACGACGTCGTCGTAGACCTGCGGGGGCTTCTCGCGGTAGCCGGCGGTGACGGCGAGCACGCCGCCGTCCTCGACGCCCTGGAGGGTCAGGCCGACCTCGTTGCTCAGCTGCCGCCCGTCCTGGGTGACCAGCTGGTAGCCGCCGTAGACGGTGGAGGCGTCGAGGAGGCCGACGCTGCGGGCCAGCTCCGGGACCAGCTCGGCCACCGGGACCGCGGAGGGCAGCACCAGGTCGACGCGACGGGACCCGGACGTCACCGTCACCCGCACCAGCCCCGAGGTGCTCGCGGCAGTCTGGCTCATCTCGTCATCCCCCTCGTCGGTCCCGGTCGGCGTCCCGGGGCCGCCGACCGCGCACGACCGGTCCCCCCTGGCGCAGGGCCCACCCTAAGGGTGCTCGGGCCCCTACAGACACGAAGGAGGCCGACCGTCCGGATGGACGGCCGACCTCCTGCGGTGCGATCAGCTGAAGCGGCTCGCGCCCCGCGAGTCGGCAGCCTTGTACTCCTCGTTGGAGGAGTTGACGGCGATGCCGACCTGGTCGAGCAGGACGACCATCTCGTTGATGGCGGTGTCCCAGGTCTGCTTGGCCTGGCGGTAGCTCTCCCGGGCCGAACCGGTCCAGTCGGAGGCGAGGGGCTTGAGCTGGTTCTCCAGCTCGTCGAGGCGGCCCTCGATCTTCTTGGCCGCCGCCTTCAGGTCCATGGAGGCCTGGTCGAGCGCGCCGTGGTCAACGCGGATTCCGTCGAAGGACATGGTCATTCTCCTAGTGGTCAGGGCCGGCGTCAGCCGAGGCGGTTCATGAGGTTGGCGGAGGCGTCGGCGCGGGCCTGGTCGGTGGCGACGTTGTCCTTCTCGGTCTGGCGCAGGGACTCGGAGAACTGGTCGAGCGCGCCGACGATCTTGCGCTGCTTCTCCTGCCAGGCGTTGTGCAGCTGACGGAACGCCACGGCGCCCTGCCCGCCCCACTTGGCGCCGATCGCGTCGATCTGGCCGCTCAGCGAGTTGCAGCGCTGGGTGACGTCGTTGCGGGCGGTGTCAACCGCGTCGGCCGCCTTGCTGAGGGCCTTTTCGGCCGCTGTGAGACCTGCTTCAGACATGTTGTTCCTTCCCCCTCAGCGGCCCTGTGCCGCAAGAGTCTGTTGGAGTCCTCGACGGACTGGTGTTCCCGGAAGAGACGTCCCGACCCCTCCGGACAGGCTGCATCTACCCCCGCACGACCTGGGTAAACACTCAGGAGTTCATTTCCCAGAAGAATCTGAACAGGCCCGAGGCCGCCACCGCGGCTGCGATCCCGAAGGAGCCGCACAGGGTCTCGGCGACCTCGGCGCGCCGCGCCCACCACACCGACCGCCAGCCTCGCCCGGTGGCGATGGCCGAGGCCAGCGCGACCAGACCCAGCCCGACGGCCGCCACCAGCAGGGCGACCCGCCACGACGGGCCCGCCACGGTGAGCACCTCGACGACGAAGAGCAGCCAGCACCACAGGCCGCCGACGCGCAGCAGCGTGCGAGCCGTGCCGTGCCGGTAGCTGCGCGCGGCGAGCAGGACCGCGCCGCCGGCGAAGAAGAGCAGGCACCGCGCGCCGATGCGGTCCAGGTCGATGGTGGCGACCTCCATCAGCTGCGGAGCCGCGACCAGCAGCACCACCACGATGGCCGCCGCCGAGGCGGTGACCGTCCGGCTGCCGCGGACGACGAGGTCGCGCACCGCCGCCTCGGGCACGACCATCCGCCCGCGGCGCCCGCGGCTCTGCTCCCGGGCCGACCAGGCGGTGACCGCGAGCTTCTCCAGGTCCAGGAGCGCCTCGTCGGGCACGTCGACCGCCATCGACGGGGCGGTCCGGGCGGCGAGCATGGCCAGCAGCACCAGCACCGACCAGGCCACCGTCGCCTCCAGCTCGAGCAGCGGCACCGTCGCGCAGACGCCGGCCACCACCGCCCCGGCGATCATCCAGACGACGAGCTCCTCGTCCTCCTCCTCGCCCATCGCCCGGGCCAGGGCGGCCAGGGCGGCCGCGGCCAGCGCGCAGGAGGCCACCACGGCCGGGGCCTGGTAGAGCCCCTCGGCGGCCATCACGGCGTACGTCGCCCCCACCCCGAACGCCGGTGCCGCGACGTTGCGGTGGCGGGCGTGGCGCCCGACCGGCAGCGCGGCGACCAGCCCGCTGGCCAGCAGCACCGCGGCCACGGCCCAGCGCAGGTCGTCACGGTCGGCGTAGGAGGCGAACCAGCCGGCCAGCACCGCGCAGAGCGCGGCGGCCGTGGTCACCGCGGCGGCCAGCGGGCCCGAGCCGCCGCCGGTCTCCCGGGCGGTCTCCGCCGCCCGCGCCCGGCCGCGGTGGAAGCCGGTGACGGCCACCAGCACGTCGCCCGACTCCAGGCCCATCTGGAGCAGCGGCCGGTCGGCGACCACCAGCTCACCCAGGGGCGTCTGGATGAGGGGGATCGAGGCCAGCCCCGACTCCGTGGCGTAGGCGCGGGCCACGTCGTGCGCGGTCGCTGCGGCGGGGACCACGAGGTCCAGGACGCCCAGGGGACCGTGGATGCTGAGCGCCACCGTCGCCGCCCGGCCCGGCCCGGCCTTGGTCTCCGACACCTCTCCCCCGTCCCTGGTCCGCCCCACGCGGCGTCCGCCCCGCTCGCCGACCTCCCGCAGGGTAGCCGCTAGGTCTGTCGTTCGGCCTATCATCTTCCGCGACCAGCCAGTGGTCACGGAGGGGGACGTGTGAGCACCGCACTGCGCAACGGGCACCGGCTCGAGGAGCCCGAGATGCCCACCGGCCAGATCGTCCTGCAGCCACCCCCGGCGATCCAGGAGCACGAGGGCGCCTCCGGCGTCCTGATGAACGCCATCCCGATGCTCGGCAGCCTCGGCTCGATCGTGCTGGTGGCCACCATGGGCGGCGGCGGCGCGGGCCGGGGGCGCAGCTTCCTGGCCGCCGGCATGTTCCTCTTCGCCACGCTGGGCTTCATCGTCGTCCAGATCGACCGCCAGCGGAAGCAGCGGGCCCAGCAGGTCACCGGCTCGCGCACCGAGTACCTGCGCTACCTCTCCGGGGTGCGCAAGGTCGCCCGCGACGCCGCGGCCCAGCAGCGGATGGCGCTGACCTGGCGCCACCCCGACCCCAGCGCCCTGCCGTCGCTGGCCGAGGAGCGCTCCCGGATCTGGGAGCACGGCCCGGGCGACCCGCACTACCTCCACGTGCGCTACGGCCTGTGCTCGCAACCGCTCTCGCTCGAGCTGATCCCGCCCGAGAGCGCCCCCATCGACCAGGTCGACCCCGCGGCGGCCTCCGCGCTCCACCGGCTCCTGGTGGTCCACCGCACCCAGCCCAACCTGCCGGCCTCCCTGGACCTGCGCGCCTTCGACCGGATCGAGGTGTGCGGCCCGGAGGAGGAGGCCCGCTCGCTGGCCCGGGCCCTGGTCTGCTCCGCCACGGCGTTCCACAACCCCGAGCAGCTGATCGTGGCCGTGCTCACCTCCGACATGAACCTCGCCCACTGGGACTGGGTCAAGTGGCTGCCGCACGCCCAGAGCGCGCAGGAGTCCGACGCCGTGGGGCCGATGCGGATGGTCAGCACCTCCCTCGACGACCTCGGCGCCCTGCTCCCGCCGGACCTCAGCGAGCGCCCGCGGTTCGGCGCCGACGAACGGCCCGCCACCCCCCACATCCTGCTGGTCATCGACGGCGGCCACCTCCCGCCCGGCAACCACGTCGTGCCGCCCGACGGCCTGCACGGTGTCACCCTGCTCGACCTGCCCGCCCGCTGGGACGAGCTCGAGGACGCCGACCGGCTCCGGCTCGAGCTCACCGGCGCCCCCCAGCAGCAGGGCAAGTGCCCGGTCCTGGCGGTGCGGCTGCGGGCCGAGCCGGTCAAGGCGCTCGTCGACCAGTGCGACCTGGCCACCGCGGAGGCCTTCGCCCGCCGGCTCGCCCCGCTCCACGTGGTCTCCGCCGGCAGCGGCGAGACCAGCGCCGACATCACCGGCCCGGCGGATTTCATGGAGCTCCTCGGCATGGGCGACGTGCACACCTTCGACCCGACGTCGGCGTGGCGCCCCCGCCCGGCGCGCGACCGGCTGCGGGTGCCGATCGGCCTCGGCGACGGCGGCTCCCTGATCCACATGGACATCAAGGAGTCGGCCCAGCAGGGCATGGGCCCGCACGGCCTGGTGATCGGCGCGACCGGCTCCGGCAAGTCGGAGTTCCTGCGCACGCTGGTCCTCGGCCTGGCGATGACCCACCCGCCGGAGCAGCTCAACATGGTGCTGGTCGACTTCAAGGGCGGTGCCACCTTCGCGGGCATGTCCCAGATGCCCCACGTCTCCGCGGTGATCACCAACCTCTCCGAGGAGCTGACGCTCGTCGACCGCATGCAGGACGCACTCTCCGGTGAAATGGTGCGCCGCCAGGAGCTGCTGCGGGCCGCCGGCAACTACGCCTCCATCCGCGACTACGAGAAGGCACGCGCGGCCGGCGAGGACCTCGCCCCGCTGCCCTCGCTCTTCATCTGCGTCGACGAGTTCTCCGAGATGCTCACCGCCAAGCCCGAGTTCATCGACCTCTTCGTCGCGATCGGCCGTCTGGGCCGCTCCATGGGCATCCACCTGCTGCTGGCCTCCCAGCGGCTGGAGGAGGGCCGTCTGCGCGGCCTGGAGTCCCACCTCTCCTACCGGGTCGGCCTGCGGACCTTCTCGGCCGGCGAGTCCCGCACCGTGCTGGGCGTCCCGGACGCCTACGAGCTCCCCGCCGTCCCCGGCCTGGGCTACCTCAAGCCCGACCAGTCGACCCTGCTGCGCTTCAAGGCCGCCTACGTCTCCGGCCCCCCGCCGAACCGGAGCCGGGTGATCCGCGACGAGGGCGGCCTGGTGCGCGGCATCCTGCCCTTCTCCGTCGCCGAGGTGCAGACCCTCGAGCCCGAGCCGGAGGTCGAGGAGGACCGGGCCCCCGCCGCCAAGCAGCAGGGCGAGGCCCCGTCGGTGCTCGACATCGCCGTCTCCCGGATGGTCGGCCACGGCATGGCGGCCCACCAGGTGTGGCTGCCGCCGCTGGACGTGCCGGACACGCTCGACGAGCTGATGCCCGACCTGGTCGAGGACCCCCAGCTGGGCCTCGTCTCGCCGCACTGGCGCTCGGCCAAGGGCCTGGTCATCCCGCTCGGCACCGTCGACCGCCCCCGCGAGCAGCGCCGCGACACCCTGACCCTCGACCTGACCGGCGCCGCCGGCCACGTCGCCGTGGTCGGTGGCCCGCGGACCGGCAAGAGCACGCTGCTGCGCTCGATCGTGACCAGCCTGGCGCTGACCACGACGCCCCTGGAGTCCCAGTTCTTCGTGATGGACTTCGGCGGCGGCACCTTCGCGCCGCTCGTCCGCCTGCCCCACGTCTCGGGCGTCGGCAGCCGGGCCGAGCCCGACGTCGTGCGCCGGATCATGGCCGAGGTGACCGGCATCGTGGACCGCCGCGAGGCCTACTTCCGCGAGCACGGCATCGACTCGATCGAGACCTACCGCAGCCGACGCGCCCAGGGCACCGCCGACGACGGGTACGGCGACGTCTACCTGGTCATCGACGGCTGGGGCACGCTGCGCGCCGAGTTCGACGACCTCGAGCTGGAGATCCAGCAGCTCGCCGGCCGCGGCCTGACCTTCGGGATGCACCTGGTCACCTCGTCGAGCCGGTGGGCCGACTTCCGCGCCGCGATGCGCGACATCCTCGGCTCCCGCCTCGAGCTGCGCCTCGGCGACCCGCTCGACTCCGAGATCGACCGCAAGGTCGCCGCCCTCGTCCCGGCCGGCCGGCCGGGGCGCGGGCTCGTCCCGGGCAAGCTGCACTTCCTCTCCGCGCTCCCCCGCATCGACGGTCGCCCCGACCCCGACAACCTCGGCGAGGGCGTCGACCACCTCGTCGAGCGCTGCATCGCCGCCTGGCGCGGACCGACCGGGCCCAAGCTGCGCCTGCTGCCGGAGCTCATCACCCTGGAGACGATCCGCGACGACGCCAAGCGTCGCGACCAGCTGGGTCGCGACCTGATCCTGGGCATCAACGAGAAGGAGCTCGCCCCCGCCACCCTCGACCCCGACGCCGAGCCGCACCTGCTCGTCTTCGGCGACGGGCAGTCCGGCAAGAGCGCCCTGCTGCGCAACTACGTGCACGAGATCATGCGCACCCGGACGCCCAAGGAGGCGCAGATCGTGGTGGTCGACTTCCGCCGCGCGCTGCTGGGCGAGGTCCCCGACGAGTACCTGCTCAACTACCTGACCAGCGCCACCCAGGCGGCTCCGGTGCTCCAGGACCTCGCGGCCTACCTGCAGAACCGGCTGCCCGGCCCCGACGTGACGCCCGAGCAGCTGCGCACCCGCACCTGGTGGACCGGCGCGGAGGTCTACGTGGTGATCGACGACTACGACCTGGTCGCGACGTCGCAGAACTCGCCGGCCCAGGTGCTTCAGCCGCTGATGGCCCAGGCCCGCGACACCGGCCTGCACGTCGTCCTGGCGCGCCGGGCCGGGGGCGCCTCGCGCGCCCTCTACGACCCGATCATCCAGTCGATGCGCGACCTGGCGATGCCGGGCATCATGCTCTCGGGCCCGCGCGACGAGGGCGTCCTGGTGGGCAACGTGCGTCCGGAGCAGGCCGACCCCGGCCGGGCCCGCCTGGTCACCCGCGACCGCGGCACCGAGGTGGTCCAGCTGGCCTGGACCGAGCCGACGATGTGAGCGGCTCCCGTCGACCCGGATGCGCCGGGCCGAGCCCGGGGGTGCGTCTCGTTCCGGTCGGCGGCGCGTGGGACCTCGATATAGTCACGGCGTGATCTTCAAGCGCGTGGGCGACGAGCGGCCCTACCCCGAGCACGGGCTCTCGTCCCGTGACTGGGCCGCGATCCCGCCGCGCCAGGTCCGGCTCGACCAGCTGGTGACCACCAAGGACACCCTGCACCTGGTCGCCCTCCTCGACGAGGACTCCACCTTCTACGGCGACCTCTTCGCCCACGTGGTCAGCTGGCGGGGCGACCTCTACCTCGAGGACGGCCTGCACCGCGCCCTGCGCGCCGCCCTGCAGCAGCGCGCCGTGCTCCACGCGCGGGTCCACGACCTGGTCGGGGCGTCGGCGTGATGCCGCCTCGCCTGCGCTCCGCACTCACCCTGGTCTCGCTGCTGGTGCTGGTGCTCGTCGCCGCCGGGTGGGGCATGTTCGCCCTGACCCGGCCGCTGCCGCAGAGCGCGGAGGTGCCGGTGTGCACCGAGACCCGGGTGGCGGCCGGCGAGGAGCTGCGGCCCGACCAGGTGGTGGTGAGCGTCTTCAACGCCAGCCGGCGCAACGGGCTCGCCTCCAAGACGCTCGGTCAGCTGGTGACCCGCGGGTTCGTGCCCGCCTCGACCGGCAACGCCCCCCAGGGCACCAAGGTCGACGGGGTGCAGATCTGGGCCAACGACCCCAAGAACCCCGCCGTCGAGCTGGTCCTCAAGCAGTTCCGCAACCCCATGATCAGGGGCGGCGACCCCCTGGGTCCGGGGGTGGTCGTCGTCGTGGGCGACGGCTTCGCCAGCCTGCGGCCGCAGAAGCAGGCTCCCAAGACGGTGACGGCTCAGGCCAACGGAGTCGTCTGCATGCCGGCTGCGGCCCTGCCATGATGTGCCCACGATGACGCGTCCGGCAGGGCGCTGACGCGCGGGGCCGGCCTCCGGAGTGGAGGCTGCGCGGCGGGTTTGCGCCCGCACGGCTGGGGTAAGCATCCGGGAAGCACGGAAAGGGGTCTCCGATGTACGGCGAGACGGCTGCGATGCGCCGGCGCGTGGGCCAGCTGCGTGAGCAGGCCCTCGAGATCCGGCGGATGGCCGACCGGCTCGTCGCCCAGGCCGAGGCCGTGCCGTGGCACGGCCGGGCCGCCGAGTCGATGCGCCTGCGGATCAAGGAGCGCGCCGCGCACCTGCGCGAGGCCGCGGGCCTGCACGAGACCGCCGCCGACACCCTGGGCCGCCACGTCCACGAGGTCGATCACCGCCAGGACGCGATCGCGGTGACCGAGCGCAAGGTGGCCTCCCTGATCGCCGACGCCCGGGCCCGGGTGGAGGCCGGCGAGGCGACCGCCCCGGGGGCGGAGCCGGCCCCCGAGGACGCGCTGCTCCTCGCCTTCGTGCCGCCGCCGCCGGGTCACCGCGACTGGCTCGACGTCGAGCTGCCCGGGCTCTAGACGTGATGAACCGACGAGGAGAGGCACCGACCGTGGACCGTCCCGAAGTGGGCAGGGCACTGGCTGGAGGGCAGCCGTCATGGTGACCGTCGACCTGACGGCGCCGCCGCCGCCGCCGACCGAGCGGGTCCTGGAGGGGCTGCCGCGCCGGCTCGCCGTCACGCTCCCCGAGCTCCGCTTCCTCGCTGCGGCCGCCGGTGGCGCCCCCCTGCCCTTCGACGAGCCGCGGACCACGAGGCCCAACGCCCTGGACGCGCGGCTGGGCGCCAGCGCCTCCTCCGCGGAGGACACCGCCTACGCCACCGCGCTCGCCTCGCTGCACGACCCGGCGGAGAGCCTGGCCCGGCGCGGGCTCAACGGCCCGGCCGGGGTCGAGCCCGGCCTGGTCGGCGCGGTCGGTCTCCTCGCCACGCCCGAGCTGGCGCTCGAGATCGACATCGCGGCCGCGGGCAACCACGTGAAGTCCTGGCACCGGGAGGCCGGCGGGGCGGTCGCCACCCTGGCCACCGTCGACGGCGTCGTCTTCGAGCTGGCCTGGTTCGGCGCCGACCAGTGGGCCTCCGAGCTGGCCCGGGTGGCGGTGCCCCCCGAGGACGTGCCCCTGGGCGGGTCCGCGGTGCCGGGCGTCTTCAGCGCGCCCTACTCGCTGGCCGACGCGGTCGGGGAGGCCCTCAGGGCCGGCCGCCACGACCTGGTCCCGGTGCTGGTGGGCCAGCGGCCGGGCTCGGTGCACGACGCGGACGGGGCCCCGATGGACGACGCGCACGCGGGCCGGGCGATGGCCGCGCTGCACCAGGAGGCCCAGGGCCGGCTGCGGGTGCTGGCCGCGCGGGTCGACGACACCGAGACCACCTCCGTCGGGGTGGTCTCCTGGACCCTGCTGGCCGACGGCTGGCACGCGCTGCTGCCGCACCACGAGGACGAGGACCCGCGCCTGGAGGTCCGCCGGGTGGAGCCGGCGGAGCTCGCGGTCACGCTGGCCCCGGTGCTCGCCGAGGTGAGCGCATGAACGAGATGCGCGGGCAGATCCCGCACGTGGAGCGCACCGCGCCCCCGGCGCCGAGCGAGCACGGCAACGACGCGGCCGTCAACGCCGACAAGTACCACCAGATGCTGGCCCTGGCCGACTTCTTCGACTCCTCCGGCGACGAGATGCGGAGCCGGGCGCGGCTGGGCGCGGCCGTCCTGTCCGACGAGGACGTCGCCTCCTCCGCCCCGCTCTCGCCCGCCACGTTCGCCGAGGCGGAGGAGGACATCCGAGCCGCCACCACCGGCAAGCACGGCCTGCTGACCCGCTCGGTCGAGCTGGACGCCGACGCGCTGGTGGTGCGCGCCACCGTCCTGACCTACCGCTGGATCGACGAGCTGCAGCAGGCGGCCTACCAGACCCTGGGGTCGATCGCGGGGCGCGCCATCGGCTACCTGGCGCCCGAGGTCGCGCTCGGCGGCGCGATCGTCTCGGCCGGCCTGATCGAGACCGACCACCTCGACCGCGAGGGACTGGCCGCCTACCTGAGCCAGCTGGCCGAGAGCAACCCCGAGCTGATGGACCACGTCCAGGGCGGCGGCGGCCTGCTCGACGGGCTCCAGATGCGCGCGATGCTGACCGCCGGCGTCCTGGCCGGCGACCAGGCCGCGCTGGCGGCCCGCGGCGGCCTCCGGGCCATCGGGGTGCAGCCCTTCGTCACCGACTCGGCCGCGGCGCTGCGCGACTCCATCGGCGCGTTCGTGACCGAGGCGGGCGAGGGCGAGGCCCTGCCCACGGGCGAGGACGGCGGCAACCTGGGCGGCCCCCGCCCCGACGGCCTGGCCGCGCTGATGCGGGAGCTGATGGCGGCCGACGCCGGGGTGGTGGTCCGCGCCGTGGGCGAGGACCGCTTCATCGCCTACCTCCCCGGACCGCGGGGCGGGGCGACCCCCGGGCCCGGCGTCCGCCTGGTCAGCACCGACCACTCGATGTATGCCCGTCAGGTGGTCAAGGCCGTCGAGCGGGCGGTCGCCCACGCCGAGGACGCGCGTGTCCTGCTGGTCGGCACCGGCCAGGGCGGCGCCACCGCGGCGGAGATCGCCGCGGCCGGCCGCTCGCGGAAGTTCACCGTCGACCAGGTCGTCACCGTCCGGTCGCCCGCGGCCCAGGTGCCGGTGGTCCCCCAGACCTGCCGGGTGCTCTCCCTGGAGGACCGGTCCAACCCCGTCGCGCTGCTCGGCACGCTGGTCAACCAGGGCGTGCCCAACCGGGTGACCGTGATCCTGGACGCCACGGCCGCCGAGGGCGAGCACGAGGTGGTGGCCGCCGGCCGGATCGCCGACGAGTCCGGTCACCCGGACGTCGTCGCCGAGGTGGCCCGGATGCGCGACCTGGGGTTCCTGGCGGGCTGACGCCGGCCGCGGCCCGGTCAGACCAGGTCGTGGACGAACTGCTCCAGCTGGACCAGGTTGCGGCACTCCACCATCGGGACCAGGGCGCCGTAGACCGGCGCCGCCGAGTCGCCGGCGCCCCACTGGCGCGGGTGCTCGGGGTTGAGCCACCACGACGCCCGGCAAGAAGCGACCAGCCCCGCCAGCACGTCCTCCCCGAGGTCGCGGTAGTTGGAGCGGGCGTCGCCCAGGACCAGGAGCGAGACCTTGGGCCCCAGCGCGTCGGCGTGCTCCTCGGCGAAGCGGGTGAAGGCACGGCCGTAGTCGGTCCGGCCGAACCGGCTGGCGTGCACGGCCCGTGCCGCCACCTGCGCCATCACCTCGCCGGGGTCGCCCCCGGGCGTGAAGGCGTCGGTGATCTCGTGCACGTCGTCGACGAAGGTGAAGGCCCGCACCTTGGTGAACTGCTCGCGCAGCGCGAAGACCAGCATCAGGGTGAAGGCGGCAAAGTTGGCCACCGAGCCGCTGACGTCGCAGAGCACCACCAGCTCGGTGCGGTGCGGCCGCTTCGGTCGGTGGTGGGTGGTCAGGGGCACCCCGCCGGTGGAGATCGAGGCCCGGACGGTGCGCCGGAAGTCCAGCGGGCCGCGGCGGCGGGCGTGCTGCTCCTTGGTCAGCCGGCTGGCGAGACGCCGGGAGAGCGGGTAGAGCCGTCGGCGCATCTCCTCCAGGTCGGCCTTGCGCGCGGAGGTGAAGTCGAGCCGGTCGATGGTCGGCCGGACGGTGATCCGGGCGACCTCCCCGGGGTCGCGCTCGGCGGCGATGCGGCGTACGGCGTCGGCCTCGACCAGGCGGGTGAACAGGCCGACCCGGCGGGCCGCCCGACGCTCCGCCTCCTCCTCGGTGAGCCCGTCGGCCAGCAGGCTCGCGACCAGCCGGTCGACGAGGTCCTGCGGCGCCACCCGGCGCAGCGTGTTGTAGGCCGACCAGCCGGAGCGGCCGGGCGCCCGCCCGGGCATCTGCCCGAACCGGCCCACCGCCTCGGTGGCGAGCTCCTGGAGCGACCGGGCTCCCTCCCCCTGTCCGCCGCCCTGTCCGCCGCCCTGTCCGCCGCCCTGGCCACCGCCCTGTCCGTCGCCCTGTCCGTCGCCCTCACCGTCGCCGCCCTCGCTGGTTCCGTCATCCGCCCGGTCGGCGCGCCGGTCGGCGAGCGCCTCCGCCAGCCGCTCGCGGAACCCCGCCAGCACCGGCGCCGAGTCGCGGATGCCGTGCTCGTCGGCCAGGTCGGGGGTGGCCACGCCCTCCCCCAGCAGCCGGGGGAAGTAGAGGTCGAAGATCGCCTCGAAGGCCGGCCGCTGGGTCTGCCGCTTGACCAGCGTCGCGGCGTACCCCTCGCGGACCGCCTCGCGGTCGTCCCAGCCGAGCGCGGAGACGGCCGCCACCGCGTCGAGCCCCTCGGCGAGCGAGACCGGCATCCCCGCCGCCCGCAGCGCCTCGAGGAAGGCGCCGTGCCGGTGCAGCAGCCCGGACTCCTCGCTCACCGGCAGGTCACCTGCGCAGCTTGAGCTCGCGGACCGCGCGGTCGTGGTCGGAGGCGTGCTTGAGGACCACCCCGAGGGTGGCGTCGACGGCCGCCTCGTCGAGGTCGCCGATCTCCAGGGCGACCAGGGTGCGCGCCCAGTCGACCGACTCCGCGATCGAGGGGGCCTTCTTCAGGTCCAGGTCGCGGAGCCGCACGACGGTCTCCACCAGCTGCCGGGCGATCCGCTCCTCCAGCTCGGGGACCTGGCTGCGGACGATCTCCAGCTCGCGCTCGAGGTCGGGATAGTCCAGGTGGAGGTAGAGGCAGCGGCGCTTGACCGCCTCCGAGAGCTCGCGGGTGGCGTTGGAGGTCAGCACGACGAAAGGGCGGCGCACCGCCGAGACGGTGCCCAGCTCGGGGATGGTGACCTGGAAGTCGGAGAGGATCTCCAGCAGCAGCCCCTCGACCTCGACGTCGGTCTTGTCCACCTCGTCGATGAGCAGCACCGTCGGCTCGGAGCGCCGGATCGCGGTGAGCAGGGGGCGGGTGAGCAGGAACTCGTCGGTGAAGATGTCGTCGTGGGTCTGCTCCCAGGCCTGGGTGGCGGAGTCGGTGGCCTGGATCCGGAGCAGCTGCTTCTTGTAGTTCCACTCGTACAGCGCGCGCGCCTCGTCGAGGCCCTCGTAGCACTGGAGCCGGACCAGCTCGGCACCGCAGGCCCGGGCGACCGCCTTGGCCAGCTCGGTCTTCCCCACCCCGGCGGGGCCTTCGACCAGCAGGGGCTTCTCCAGGGCGCCGGTCAGGAAGGCGGTCGTCGCGGTCGGGGTGCCGGCCAGGTAGCCCACCTCGCCCAGGCGTCGGACCGCGTCTGCCGGGGAGGCGAACCAGCTGGTCTGCATGGGTCGACTCTAGGCTGGTGGTGCTGGCACGCGACGGCAAGGCTCGACGTGCAGCCGACCAAAGGGAGACCATGAGCACCGAAGAGGACGCGACCCTCAGTGTCGCCGCACAGCTGATCGCCGACGAGGAGACCGTGCACGACGCCACGGTCAGCGGCACCCGCTCCGGCATCCACCTGGAGCTCGTGGACCTCTCCACGACGCCGGCCGCCGACGACGACTGGGACCTGGACCCCACCGCCGACCTCGGCCTCAAGATCATGATCGGCGGGATCGAGCCGGAGGTGGCCGGCCAGCTGCTCCGCATCGCCGCGGACTTCCTGGACGAGGCGACCATCGAGGAGGACGAGGACTGACCTCCTCGGCGGCTCCTCGCCGCCGGGCGGGGGACGTCGCCACGTGACGGCTCCCCGCCGGTGGGGAGCCGTCACCGGCTCCGGCAGAGGGGGCGGGATTCGAACCCGCGGTAGGTCTCCCTACGACCGCTTTCAAGGCGGTTCCGATAGGCCACTCCGGCACCCCTCCACGCGCGGGGCCCGCGCGTGCGGAGCAGTCTAGGAGATCAGCGCGTCCCTCGGTCCCGGACCTCGGTGTCGTCGGGGGCGGGGTCGCCGACCCGACGGAGGTGCTCGCGGATGTCGCCGACCAGGCGCCGCATCTCGTAGCCGGCCTGGTCGACGTCCGGGTCACCCATCACCCGGAAGCGCAGCTCGCTCATCCGGCCCAGCAGGGCGTTGCGCTCCCGCAGCACCCGGGACCGACGCGCGGCCAGCCAGTCGTCCGGCACCCGCGACTCCCGCACCAGCACCTCGCGGACCGCGACCATCCGCTGGAGCACCGCCCAGCGCCAGATGCTCAGCGAGCTCGTCCGGTCCCGGTGGGTCAGGGCGTGCTCGAGCCGCTGGAGGGGGAGCTCGCCGGGGGGCGCGACGACAACACCCTCGTCGGCACCGCGTCGGGCGCCGACCGGGTCGTGGCCCGCCTCGTCGGCGGCACGTGGGCTCATCGGGTCGCTTCCTCCCTGACGCCGCGCCGGGGAAGACGAGTGTGACCCGCACCACTGGGCGAGGACAAGGCCCGATTCGTAGTCACTTCGGGCCATCTTGTTCAATCGACCTGTGGCCTCCGACTACCGCTTCTCCCCCGCCCTCACCGCCCGCCTGCTCGGTCTCACCCTGATCGGAGCGGCCGCGCTCGTCGCCCTGGCCACCCTGGGCGTCGCCGTCTGGAACTTCCACACCGCGACCCTGCTGGTGCCGGTGGTGCTGGTGCTGGTCGTGCTGGTGGCGATGATGGCCTGGAGCAACGGCTGGGTGGTGCGGCTCGGCGAGGACGGCTACCAGGTACGCCGGATCCGCGGGGCCGGCGTCCCGGCCGCGCGGTGGAAGGACGTGGAGGACGCGGTCACCACCCACCGGCACGGCTCCCCCTGCGTCGTGCTGCGACTGCGGGACGGGCGGACCACCACCATCCCGACCGAGGCCCTCAACGCCGACCGCGAGGCCTTCGCCAAGGACGTCATCGACCACCTCCAGCGGGGCCAGGGCCTCCGCCGCCGGTGAGGCGGCGACCGGTCCCGGGGCTGATTCGGCACATCGCGGCCGGGCCTTGTAGCCTGTGCTCGCTGCAAGGAGGCGTCGCCTAGTCCGGTCTATGGCGCCCGCCTGCTAAGCGGGTTTGGGGCTACAACCCCATCGAGGGTTCAAATCCCTCCGCCTCCGCCAGCAGCCGGGGGGAGCAGCTCGCTGGAGCGCTCCCCCCGGCCACTTCGCTCTCGCGCCTCCTGGGGCGCCTCCCCCGGGACTCCGCACCCGCGCTCCCCGGCGCCCACCGGTGTTGCAGCAATCTGCAGTGCACAAAGATGCACACCCCATATTGATGACGTGTCGCCCGTCTGTGCCGACAATCAAGAAGACCGGGTCCGCCCCTGACCCTTACGAAAGGTGACACCGCCATGAAGGTTCTCCGCCTGACCGCCATTGCACTCTGCTCCAGCCTGATCGCGCTCGGCGCGATGGCCGCGCCCGCGCAGGCCAAGGACACCAGCTGGGGTTACATCAGCGGCCCCAACCGCTGACCCACCAGGGGCTAGCGGGACCCGGGAGACTCGGATCCCCCCGTCGAGCCGCCTGACTTGGTCACTCTCGTGACCGGTCCCGCGAACGAAGAAGGCAGCGACCCACGGTCGCTGCCTTCTTCCGTCTCCGCTCGTCCCGGCCGGCGGGTCACTCCTCGGGAGTCGGCGACTCGTGGCCCGAGACCCCCAGGCGCCCCATCGCGTAGCCGAGCTGGAACCTGGTCTGGGCCTCGAACTCGTCCTTGAGGTCGGCCACGTAGCCGGCGTAGGTCCGGGGGCTGACCCCGAGCCGCTTCGCGCTGGCGGGGTCGGCGTAGCCGGCGATCAGCATCCGGATGGTCATCGCCCGCTGCTCGGCGGCGACCCCGCGGCTCATCGAGGCCTCGCGGTGGGTGAAGGGCCGGGCCCGCTCCCAGGTGCGCTCGAACATGTCGACCAGGTAGGCCACCAGCGAGGGCTCCCGGATGGCGAGCGCCACCGCCAGCCCCTCGTGCCCGGGGATCACCGCGAGCCGGCGGTCCACCACGATGAGCCGGTTGAAGAACTCGTCGAGGGTGCGCACCTCGGCGCCGCGCGACCCGACCGCCGCGACGTACTTGTAGGTGGTCGCACTGCGTCGCGCCGAGTGCTGGTAGAGGGTGCGCATCTTGACGCCTCGGTCCAGGGCGGCGAGGTCGCGCTGGGTGGCCGCGGCCAGGGTGGGGGCGTTGCGCCCCGACTGCGGCTGGGCGGTGAGCAGCTCGAACTCGGCGTCGGCGACCACGGCGGCGATGAACGAGTTGATCGCCGCGCCCCTCACCTCGGTGACGAGCCCACTGGTCTCGCCGGGGGCCTTGCGCCACACGTGGGCCAGAGCGTTGAAGGCCTGCGCCCACCGCGACGACTCCGCGATGAGCTGTGCGCCCTGCTGACCCATCGGCGCCACGATCAGCGACGCGACGGTGCTCGGGTCGACCGCCATCCACCGCGTGCCCTCGCGCGCCACCAGCCCGATCCGGGCCAGCAGGTCCAGGGCGGCCGCCTGCTCGTCGTCGCGGGCCAGCCGCGGGTCGTCCGCCGAGATCCCGCCCGAGCTGACGACGTGGTCGTAGAGGTCGGTGGCCACCCGCTCGAAGAGGTCGCGATCCTCAGGCCCGAACTGCGCCACGTCTCCTCCTCACCAGAGCCGGCGGCACCCGGCCGGCGCCCGGAGGCATCTTTCCACAGCCTCCGTCGGCGCCCACCGGGGCCGAGCGCCGCTCAGGCCTCCAGGCGGGCCCGCAGGATGTCCAGCTCGGCCCACAGGACGCCCGGCAGGTCGTCGCCGAACTTCTCGAACCACTCCTGGATCTGCGGCAGCTCGGCCTGCCACTCCTCGGTGTCGACCGCCAGGGCCGCGGCGAGCCGCTCCTCGGAGACGTCGAGGCCGTCCACGTCCAGCGAGCCGGGCGCCGGCACGTGGCCGATGGGGGTCTCGACGGCGGCCGCCCGGCCCTCGAGCCGGTCGACGACCCACTTGAGGACCCGGCTGTTCTCGCCGAAGCCCGGCCACAGGAAGTCGCCGTCCTCGCCCCTGCGGAACCAGTTGACGTAGAAGATCCGGGGCAGCCTGGACTCGTCGTTGTCCTTGCCCATCGCGATCCAGTGGCCGAAGTAGTCGCCGGCGTTGTAGCCGATGAAGGGCAGCATCGCCATCGGGTCACGGCGCACCACGCCGACGGCGCCCACGGCGGCGGCGGTGGTCTCCGAGGAGAGGGTGGCGCCCATGAACGTGCCGTGGGTCCAGTCGCGCGCCTCGGTGACCAGCGGGACGGTGGTGCGGCGGCGACCGCCGAAGAGGATGGCGTCGATCGGCACCCCGCGCGGGTCGTCGTACTCGGCCGCCAGGATGTCGCACTGCTTGATCGGGGTGCAGTAGCGGCTGTTGGCGTGGCTGGAGAGCTCGCCGGTGGCAGCACCGATCTCCGGGGTCCACGGCTCGCCCTTCCAGGAGGTCGCCTTCGCGGGCGGGTTCTCCAGGCCCTCCCACCAGACGTCGCCGTCCGCGGTGAGCGCCACGTTGGTGAAGACCGAGCTGCCCTTGTTGATGGTGCTCATCGCGTGCGGGTTGGTGTGCTCGTTGGTCCCCGGGGCGACGCCGAAGAAGCCGAACTCGGGGTTGACCGCCCACAGGCGGCCGTCCTCGCCGATCCGCATCCAGGCGATGTCGTCGCCGATGGCCTCGACCTTCCACCCGGGGATGGTCGGCTTGAGCATCGCCAGGTTGGTCTTGCCGCAGGCCGACGGGAACGCGGCGGCGACGTGCTTGGTGGCTCCGGCGGGGCTGGTGAGCTTGAGGATGAGCATGTGCTCGGCCATCCAGCCCTCGTCGCGCGCCATCACCGAGGCGATGCGCAGCGCGTAGCACTTCTTGCCGAGCAGCGCGTTGCCGCCGTAGCCGGAGCCGAAGCTCCAGATCATCCGCTCCTCGGGGAACTGCACGATGTACTTGGTGTCGTTGCACGGCCAGGCGACGTCGGCCTGGCCCTCGGACAGCGGCATCCCGACCGAGTGCAGCGCGGGCACCCACTGCACGTCCTGGCCGGCGGCGTCCAGCTCCTCCATCCGGCGCAGCACGTCGGTGCCCATCCGGGCCATCACCCGCATCGAGACGGTCACGTAGGCGGAGTCGGTGATCTCCACCCCGAACATCGGCTTCTCGGCGTCGAGGTGGCCCATCACGAAGGGGATGACGTACATGGTGCGACCGGCCATGCAGCCGGCGTAGAGCCCGCGCATGAGCTCCTTCATCTGCTCGGGGTCCATCCAGTTGTTGGTGGGACCGGCGTCGCGCTCCTCGAGCGAGCAGATGTAGGTGCGGTCCTCGACCCGGGCCACGTCGGTGGGGTCGGAGGCGGCGTGGAACGAGTTCGGCTTGATGGCCGGGTTGAGCCGGGTGAAGGTGCCGGTGGCCTCGAGGGCGGCGGTCAGCTGCTGCCACTCCTCGTCTGAGCCGGTGCACCAGTGGATGTCGGCGGGGCGGGTGAGCTCGGCGATCTCCTCGACCCAGGCCAGGATGCCCTGGTGGGTGGTGGCCGGCCGGCTGGTCGCGGCGGTGTCGATGGTGGCGGTCATGGCCTGTCCCTCTCGCGCGTGCGGGGTGATGGGCTTCGCCCGGCACCTTTGCCTGGCGGGTGGGTGCCGCGAGGCTAGCCGTCCCGCGCGCCGCGCAGTATTGGATCGATCCACCGCTCGCCCGGCCCCGGACGCGGCCCCGGACGCGAACGTCCCCCGCCTCCTGGTGGGGAGACGGGGGACGTCGGAGGTGCCGGGGACTGCCGGGTGAGGTCAGGCCTGGTCCTGCTCGAGCTCGGCGGCCACACGGCGGTGGGCCTCCCAGATCGCCTCGGGCATCCGGTCGAACTGCTTGAGGTGCTCCTCGCGGTAGCCCATCTCCTGGCGCCAGCGGGCCCGGTCGATGGTCAGGATCCGGTGGAGGTCCTCGGCGGGCAGGTCCATGCCCTCGAGGTTGAGCTCCTCCTCGGTCGGGATGATGCCGACCGGGGTGCGGTTGCCCTTGACCTCGCCGTTCTTGAGCTGCAGCAGCCACAGCAGCGGACGGAGGTTGTCGCGGTATCCGGGCCACAGGAAGTGACCGTCCTCGGGGTCGCGCTGGAACCAGTTGACGTGGGCGAAGATCGGCTGCTCCTTCGCCGCGCCGACCACGTCGAGGTAGTGCTGGGCGTAGTCGCCCTCGCCGTAGGCCATGAAGGGCCGGTTGGACATCGGGTCGTAGCGGAGCACGCCCTCCTTGCCCTCGGCGGCGGCGGTCGCCTCGGCACCCAGGGTGAGGCCGTCGTAGACGCCCTCGGCCAGGTCGTGGATCGCCCGGATCAGCGGCTCACGGTCGCGGGTGCGGCCACCGAAGATGATCGCGTCGATCGGCACGCCGGCAGGGGCGTTGTAGTCCTTGGCGATGTTCGGGACGTTGTCCAGCGTGGTGGTGAACCGGCTGTTGGGGTGCGCCCACGGGTCGTTCTTCTCGGCCTCGGAGCGCTCCGCGATGGGGTTGCCCTTCCAGTCGAGCCAGCCGTCGACGTCGGCCGGCGGCTCGGGCGTGCGGCCCTCCCACCAGACCTCCTGGGTCTTCGGGTTGTAGGCGACGTTGGTGAAGATCGTCCGGGTGCCCTCGCTGAGCGACTTGAGCGCGATCGGGTTGGTCTTCTCGTTGGTGTCCTTGGCGACACCGAAGACGCCGTACTCCGGGTTCATGCCCATCAGGCGGCCGGTCTTCTCGTCGACCCACAGCCACGCGATGTCGTCGCCGTAGAACGAGACGTGGTAGCGGTCGCCGAGAGCGTCGGGGGCCAGCATCATCGCCAGGTTGGTCTTGCCCGAGGCGCTCGGGAAGCCGCCGCAGATGTGGTAGTCCTTGCCGGTCTCCTTGTCGTGGATCCCGATGAGCATGTACTGCTCGGCGAGGAACTTCTTGCTGGCCCAGCCGTCGTAGGCGCCCTGGCGCAGGCCGTGGGCGATCTTGCCCAGCAGCGCGTTGCCGCCGTACGACGAGCCGAAGTGCAGGATCGTCCGCTCGTCACCGACGGTGACGAAGTAGCGCATGTCGTCCGGGGTGCCCTGGCCGAGGTTCTCCAGGTCGCCGGTCACGTGGACGGCGCGGACGAAGCTGTTCTGGTCCTCGAGGTCGTTGACGTGCTCGACCCCGACGCGGGCCATCCGGATCATGTGGAGCACGACGGTCCGGGTGTCGGTCAGCTCAACACCGGCGGCCCAGGGGGCGAGCTCGTTGCCGGGGGGCGACATCAGGTAGGGGACGACGTACATCGTCTTGCCGGCCGAGGCGCCGCGCATGCGGTCCTCGAGCAGCGGCTTCATCTCCGAGGCGGGGCGCCAGTTGTTGTAGACGCCCTTGTCCTTGGGGTCGTTGGTGGCCACGATGGTGCGCTCCTCGGAGCGCGCCGTGTCCTTGTAGTAGCTGCGCGAGTAGTAACGGTCCTTGCCCGCAGGCAGGAGCTCGCCGGCCTCGAGGGCCTCGGCGACCAGCCGCTCGTCGTCCGCCTGGTTGACGACCTCGATGCGCTCCGCGCCCGTGAGCTCTGCGTAGTACTTCACGTAGTCACGAACGTGCGGGTTCGTGAGCCCCGCCGCGTCCAGGGCTGCCTCAAAGTCTGCCATGGTGCCTTGCTCCCTACCTGTGGAAGTGCTGGTGCCCGAACACCCTCGTCCGGGTCGTCGTGAAGAACATAATTGAAGACTTCTTCAACTCATGTAGTCTGCACGATCAGTGAGACTACCCCGAGGAGGTGAGGGCATCATGGCAGTACCTCTCTACGAGGCCAAAGCCGACCTCTTCCGGACGCTCGGACACCCCACCCGGGTACGGGTGCTGGAGCTGCTCGTGGAGCGGCCGATGCCGGTCAAGGACCTGCTCGCCGACATCGGCGTCGAGGCCTCCAACCTCTCCCAGCAGCTCTCGGTGCTGCGCCGGGCCGGACTCGTCACCTCCTCCCGCCAGGGCACGACCGTGACGTACGCCGTCGCGAGCCCCCAGCTGGCCGACCTGCTGGCCGCGGGCCGGCAGATCCTCGCCTCGGTGTGGAGCGACACCGAGGGAATGCTCAACGAGCTGCGCGAGACCTCCTGATTTCGCCCCGCGCCCGCGATCGGATACTCTCTTCCAGTCCTTGCCTGATGGCTGGACGGGCGCCTGTAGCTCAACGGATAGAGCATCTGACTACGGATCAGAAGGTTTGGGGTTCGAATCCCTACAGGCGCGCAGGACGAACCCCGGTGACCTCGGTCGCCGGGGTTCTTGCCTGTCCGGACCCCTTCCGGACCCCTTCCGGGCCCTCCTGGACGGGTCGCGAGGCCCTTGACGAGACTCCCCGCGGCGGGCACCCCGAGCGCATAGAGTGCCCGCTGTGATCTCCGCCGCTGCCGTCGTGTCGTCGATGCGACCCAAGCAGTGGATCAAGAACCTGCTGGTGGTGGCGGCACCGCTGGCCGCCGGCGACATCGCCGAGCCCGGGGTGATGGCCGCGACCGCCTTCGCCTTCGTCGCCTTCTGCGGCGCCTCCTCGGCGGTCTACCTGGTCAACGACTGCGCCGACGTCGACGCCGACCGGCTGCACCCGAAGAAGCAGAACCGGGCGATCGCCGCGGGCCGGCTCTCGGTGCGGGCCGCGCTGCTGATCGCCGTGCTGCTGGTGGTGGGCAGCCTGGCGGTCGCCTCCCTGGCCGGGTGGCAGCTGGTCGTGCTGCTCGCCGCCTACCTGGTCCTGATGGGCTCCTACTCGCTGTGGCTCAAGCACGAGCCGGTCGTCGACCTGGCGCTGGTGGCCGGCGGGTTCCTGATGCGCGCGGTCGCCGGCGGGCTCGCCGCCGACCTCCTCATCTCCGACTGGTTCCTGCTGGTGGCCGGCTTCGGGTCGCTCTTCGTGGTGGCGGGCAAGCGCTACTCCGAGCTGCACACCCTGGGCTCGGAGGCCGGCACCCGCCGCTCGCTGGTCCGCTACACCGACACCTACCTGCGCTTCGTGTGGTGCCTCGCGGCGGCGGTCACCATCGCCTCCTACTGCCTGTGGGCGTTCGAGAACGCCGCACCGAGCGGGATCCCCTGGCACTCGCTCTCCATCGTCCCCTTCGTGCTGGGCCTGCTGCGCTACGCCGTCGACATCGACGCCGGCCTGGCCGGCGACCCCGAGGACATCGTGTGGGGAGACCGGCTGCTGCAGGCCGTCGGTGCGGTCTGGGTCCTCGCGCTGGTGCTGGGGGTGCTCGGTGCCTGAGGCGTCGTCGCTGCACGGCTGGGGCCGCACCGCCCCCACCACCGGCCACCTCCTCGACACCCTCGCGGCCTCGGTGCCCGAGGTCGTCGCCGCGGCCGGGACGCGCGGCGTGATCGCCCGCGGCCTGGGGCGTTCCTACGGTGACGCCGCGCAGAACGCCGGCGGCGAGGTGCTGGCCCCGCTGCCCACCGCCTACGGCGAGCTCGGCCTCGACGGCACGATCGAGGTCTCGGCCGGCACCAGCCTCCACGACCTGATGCGGGTGCTGCTGCCGCTGGGCCGCTTCGTGCCGGTCACCCCCGGCACCCGCTACGTCACGGTCGGCGGTGCTATCGCCTGCGACGTGCACGGCAAGAGCCACCACGTCGCCGGCAGCTTCGGCAACCACGTGGTCTCCTTCGACCTGGTGCTCGCCGACGGCAGCACCCGCACCGTCACCCCCGAGGGCGACCCGGACCTCTTCTGGGGCACCGTCGGCGGGATGGGCCTGACCGGGGTGATCCTCCGCGCCACGCTGCGCACCATCGCGGTCGAGACCGGCTGGGCCAGCGTCACCACCCGCCGGCTGCCCGACCTGGAGTCGGTGATGCGCGAGATGGCCGCGGCCGACGACCGCTACACCTACTCCGTCGCCTGGATCGACACCCTCGCCCGTGGCCGCGCCCTCGGCCGCTCGGTGCTCACCCTCGGCGAGCACGCCCGCCGCGAGGAGCTGACCGGACGCCGGGCCAACCGGCCCCTCCCCCTCCCGGGCGACCCGCTGCTGGCGCTGCCCCTCACCCCGCCGGTCAACCTCGTCTCGCTGCCCGCCGTCCGCGCCTTCAACGAGGCCTGGTTCCGCAAGGCGCCGCGGCACCGCAGCGGCGAGATCCAGTCGCTGGGCCAGTTCTTCCACCCGCTCGACGGGGTGGCCGGCTGGAACCGCGCCTACGGCCCGCACGGCTTCGTCCAGTACCAGCTCGTCGTCCCGGACGGCGCGGAGCAGGCGCTCGCCCGGATCCTGGAGACGATCGCGGAACGGCGGCTCCCGTGCTTCCTCGCCGTGCTCAAGCGCTTCGGCCCCGGCAACCCCGGGTTCCTCTCCTTCCCGACCGCCGGGTGGACGCTGGCCTACGACGTGCCGGCGACCCCCGGCCTGGCACCGCTGCTCCAGGAGCTGGACGCCGCGGTGGTCGCGGCCGGCGGCCGGGTCTACCTGGCCAAGGACTCACGCCTGCGCCCCGACGCCCTGGCGGCGATGTATCCGCGCCTGCCCGAGCTCCGCGCGCTGCGCGACCGGGTCGACCCCGACCGCACCTTCCAGTCCGACCTGTCCCGCCGCCTCGACCTCTGACCTCGACACCCGACAAGGACCCTCATGCTCGACGCCCTCGGCCAGCCCCAGACCCTCCTCCTGCTCGGCGGGACCAGCGAGATCGCGCTGGCCACCGCCCGCCGCTGGGCCGAGACCGGCGCGCCGTACGTCGTGCTGGCCGCCCGCCCCGGCGAGCGCCGGGACGCGGCCGTCGCCGAGCTCGAGGGCCTCGGGCTCACGGTGCAGGCGGTGGACTTCGAGGCCCAGGACACCGACACCCACCCCGCCCTCATCGAGTCCATCGCCAAGGAGCGCGACATCGACGTGGCCGTGGTCGCCTTCGGGGTGCTCGGCGACGAGGAGACCGCCTGGCAGGACCACGCGTCGGCGGTCGAGCACGCGAGCGTCAACTACGTCGCCCCGGTGAGCGTCGGGGTCTGCCTGGCCTCGGTCATGCGCCGCCAGGGCCACGGGGTGATCGTGGCCCTCTCGTCGGTGGCCGGCGAGAGGGTGCGCCGCTCCAACTTCGTCTACGGCTCCTCCAAGGCCGGCATGGACGGCTTCTACCTCGGCCTCGGCGAGGCCCTGCGCGGCACCGGCGCGCGGGTCGTGGTGGTGCGCCCCGGTTTCGTGCACACCAAGATGACCCGGGGCCGCGAGGCGGCCCCGCTGGCGGTGGGCCCGGACGACGTCGCCAAGGCCGTCACCAAGGCGGTCGCCTCCGGCACCGACCTGGTCTGGGTGCCGGGCGCGATGCGCGGGGTGATGTCGGGCCTGCGCCACGTGCCGCGGCCGCTCTTCCGCAAGCTCCCGCTCTGAGGCCTCGGCTGCCCGAGGCGGCTACTGCTCACCCTTGATCGGCCCCAGGGAGACGTCCCAGATGCACAGCCCGGCGTCCTCCGAGCTGCCGATCCGGATCCGGCTGTACTCGCTCTCCGTCAGCACGAAGAGGGAGTGGACGCCGGCCGGGATCTGCACCTGGTGATGGGTGGTCCCGGCTTTCAGGCTGATCTCGGTGGCCTTGTCGGCGTCGTACTCCACCTCCACCCACCAGGAGCCCAGGACCGGGCCGTCCATCAGGACCGAGGTGAGCGCACCCTGCTCCACCTTGTAGCCGCAGCCCTTGGTGGGAAGCGCGCGTCGTACCGGATCGATCTTGACCGGGATCACCTCGCCCTCCCCGTCGATGATCCAGAGGTCGTCGACGGCGCTCCTGGGGAACGTCATCTCGTCCGGGTAGCGCTGGAACAGGCGGCCGTGCGTGTTCTCCGGGTAGTTGAAGCCCCACAGCACCTCGGGTGGGACGCGGGCGTCGACCAGCGGGACCGGGTCCTCCTGGTCGGGGAGGGTGGCCCAGACGTTGTCGAAGTACGGCGGGGTGGGGTTCTCCTCCTGCCAGTTCTCGAGGTAGCGCAGGCTCGAGACGAGGGACAGCCCCGTCACGCAGACCGCGATGGCGCCGACCAGCAGGGGCTTCTCGAAGGAGCGAGGCCTGCCCTCGCGCGGCTCGTTGACCTCGACGGCCCCACGCAACGGCAGGAAGGCCAGCCCGATCGCCAGGACCGCGATCGCGGCCAGCTCGGTCTGGTAGCGGTACTCACGGGCGATGTCGGCGCCGACCGCGCCCGCGCGCGCCGAGGTCAGCAGCACGATGTTGATCACCAGGAGGGAACCGATCAGACCCCACGCACGCCGGCTGATCGTGCGCGTGTGGTCGGCGTAGAGGGCGGCACAGACGAGCACCACCCAGGCCACGGAGACCACCGCCAGCGACGGATCGGCCAACGAGCCGTTCTCCAGGGGCTGCCAGGTCAGCGGCCCGCCGATCAGCGCCGGCCCGAAGGTGACGACCACGAAGTTGCCGAGCACGTCACCCCAGGGGATGGGGCTCCCGTCGGAGTTGCCGCCGGTGAACCCGATCTGCACGTAGATCGCGATGTAGGCGCCGGCCAGGGCCACGTGTGCGACCAGGCCGGTGCGGTAGCGGGCCCACAGCTGCCCGAACCGCTCACCGAGGCCGCCGTAGGCGAACCAGCCGAGCGCCACGAGCCCGTACAGGGCGAAGACGACCAGCGTCTTCTCGTAGAAGACGAGCCCGAACACGGTCCAGGCCAGGGTCGCGAGGAGGTGCCGCAGGCGACCGGTCCGCAGGTAGGCCAGGTGGGAGGTCAGGCCGAAGGCGAGGGCGATCAGCAGCGGCAGCTGGTTGATGCCGGCGGCGTACCAGATCCCGGCGGAGAGGGTGAAGACCCACGTCAGGTAGACGGCCAGGAGCGCCAGCACCATCGGCCGGCGTCCGAACATGGAGACGAGGAGCCGGAACATGCCGACGGCCGCGAGCGCCTGGAGGGCGAGCAGCACCGCCGCCCAGGCCTCCCACTCGTAGGCGGCGTACTCGGTCAGGAGCCAGGTGACCGCGAACCCGGCCGGCATCAGGTGCCCGCCGTAGGACTCGAGGAGGTACTCGGCACCGAACGGCAGGTTCATCGCCCGGGACATGAAGGCGAGGTCGTCGAAGTAGAACCAGGACCCCGACAGCGCCCAGCCGCGGAAGGCCAGGTGGCCCAGGATGAGCAGCGCACCCGTGAGCCAGAAGAGGTCCAGTTTCCGTCGAGCCACGCGGGGAGTGTGGCACAACCGGGTACTACTGGGTCATGACCACGCCAATGGCCGGACCTGCGAGCCCGACCGTGGTGCACCTGGTGCGTCACGGCGAGGTCGACAACCCCGACGGCATCCTCTACGGCCGGCTCGACGGCTACCCGCTCACGGCGCGGGGCCACGCGATGGCCGAGCGGGTGGCCGAGGTCCTCGCCGGACGCGACATCGTCCACCTGGTCTCCTCGCCGCTGCTGCGCGCCCGGCAGACCGCTGAGGCCCTCAGCGCACGACTGGGTCTCGAGGCGACGACCGACGAGCGGATGACGGAGTCGTCGAGCCGCCTGGAGGGTTGGCGCCTCGAGGGTGGCCACGGGGTGCTGCGCACCCCCTCGGCCTGGCGTCACCTGTGGAACCCGGTCAGGCCGTCGTGGGGCGAGCCCTACGCTGAGGTGGCCGACCGGATGCTCGCGGCCGTCGCGGCCGCCCGCGACGCCGCCGCGGGGCACGAGGCGGTGCTCGTCTCCCACCAGCTGCCCATCTGGATCGCCCGCCGGCGTCTGGAGGGGCGGGGTCTGCTGCACGACCCGCGCCGTCGCGAGTGCACGCTGTGCTCGGTGACCTCCGTCCGGTTCGAGGACGACCGGCCGGTGAGCGTGGCCTACTCCGAGCCGGCGGCCGAGATGCTGCCCGCCAAGGGCCGGCGCGGCCGGGACTCCTCGGCCGCGCGGTAGACGCCCTGGGCCACGAGCAGGACCCGTCGGCGCACCGCGCGCTCGTCGTCCATCGCCGCCGGCCGGGGAGTCACAGCGGCAGCTCGTCGCGGAACGGCACCAGGTGCTGCAGCCACATCACCCGCGCGGTCGAGGCGTCCTCGGGGACCGGCGCCGCGCGGTAGCGCTGCACCACCTCCCAGATCTCCGCGGTCATCTCCCGTGCCTGCGCCGCAGCGACTGGGTGGCCCGGTACGCCGGGGCGTTGCCCAGGAAGTCGGCCGTCGACCAGCTGGTCACCTCGTGGGTGGGGCGCCACCACCGCTCGCGGCGGCTCGCCCGGCCCGGGTCCTCCTCGACCAGTCCGGCGTCGGCGAGCTTGCGCAGGTGATAGCTGGTCAGCCCGCTCGACTCCCCCAGCTTGGCCGCCAGGCCGCTCGCCGTCGCCGGGCCGTCGACCCGCAGCATCCCGAGCAGACGGCTCCGCAGCGGGTGCGCCAGCGTCTCCAGCGCGACGGCATCCAGGACGACAGTCTCGCGGGGCTGCCGCTCCCGGCAGAAGCACAGGGCTACGGTGTGAGGAGGACGCAGGCGATCGTCCTGCGGCGCGTCCCTAGGCACGAGGAGGCAGCCATGAGCA
Source organism: Nocardioides sp. Z50_6 (assembly GCF_058215755.1). NCBI lineage: Bacteria > Bacillati > Actinomycetota > Actinomycetes > Propionibacteriales > Nocardioidaceae > Nocardioides > Nocardioides sp. Z50_6. The sequence goes on from NZ_JBZAJB010000002.1 coordinate 313,049, forward strand.
CCCAGCCCGTCCTGGTGGGAGTCACCGGTCCCGAGGAGAACACCGAGGCCCTGCGCTTCGCTCTCGCAGAGGCCAGCCGACTGGGCGCCGGCCTCACCCTCGTGCATGCGGTCGTGCCCACGCCCCCGCCACCGCCCGGCACCGTGCTCGTCACCTACGAGGACTCCTGGGCCGAGCTGGGGAAGGAGCTCGCGACCGAGGTCGCCGACGAGGCTGCCCGCCTCGCCCGCGAGCTCGGCATCGACGTCCCGATCACCACGGCCGTCGGCCACGGCGCCCCCGGCGCCCTGCTCAGCGACCTGAGCCGGGACGCCTCCCGCGTCGTGCTGCAGCATCAGCAGGTGCCCCGCCTGGTGCGCCTGGTCACCGGCTCGACCAGCGCGCGGGTCGCGGCCCACGCGCACTGCCCGGTCATCTCGGTGCCGGCCGGGGAGCAGGAGGAGGGCGACCGGTCCGACCTGCTCCTCGTCGGGGTGCACGAGGACGGCGGGCCACGCGAGGTGGTGCAGGCGGCACTCGCGCAGGCGTCCTTGCACGGGTGGTCCACCCGGCTGGTGCACGCCTGGCACGCCCCGGGCCCGTACGACGACCTGCTGGCCAAGGACGGCCAGTGGCAGAAGGCGGCCCAGGAGTCGGTCAGCAAGGCGGCGGCCGCTCACGTGGTCCCGGCCGGATCGGCCGCGCCCGAGGTCGAGGTGGTCCACGACTGGCCGGCGGACGCGCTCGTGGAGCGGTCCAGCAGCGCGCGCATGGTCGTGATCGGTCGCCACGGGCGCGGAGGCCCGATCTCGCCGCGCCTCGGCTCCCGCGCTCGCGCCGTGCTGGCCAACGCCCGCTGCCCGGTGATGGTCGTCCCGCTGACGGAGAAGTCGGCGGGCTGAGCCGCAGCCTCAGCCCAGCTCGACCGGCGCCGCCGGCAGGGCACGCTTGTGGGCGGTCCGGTCGTAGGCGGACTCGATGACGCGCCGCGCCTCCTCGGAGACGTCGCCGCCGGTCAGGTAGGTGTCGATCTCTGCGTAGGTCACGCCGTAGGCCGTCTCGTCGGGCAGCGCGGGACGGTCCTCCTCCAGGTCGGCGGTCGGCACCTTCTGGACCAGCTGGTCCGGCGCGCCGAGGTGGCTGCCGATCTCCTTCACCTGGCCCTTGGTGAGGCCGGCCAGCGGGGTGACGTCGGCGGCCCCGTCGCCGTGCTTGGTGAAGAAGCCCATCACCGCCTCCGCGGCCTGGTCGGTGCCGATCACCAGCGCACCCAGCCGTCCGGCCACGGCGTACTGGGCCGTCATCCGCAGCCTGGCCTTGATGTTGCCCTTCACGAAGTCGGCCTGCCCGCGGTCGGCGTAGCCGCCGCTCGGGGTGGTGGCGGCGTGCAGCGGCTCCACGGCGGGCTTGACGTCGACGGTCAGCACCTCGTGCGGCGCGATGAAGTCGAGGGCGGCACGGGCGTCGTCCTCGTCGGCCTGGGTGCCGTGCGGCAGGCGCATCGCGGTGAAGCGCCCGCCCGCCCGCTCGCAGGCCAGCTGGGCGAGCTTGCCGGCGACGGTGGAGTCGACGCCGCCGGAGATGCCCAGCACGTAGCCCGAGGCGCCGGACCCGGTGAGGTAGTCGGCGAGGAAGGCGATCCGCCGCTCGGCCTCCGCCGCCGGGTCGATCTCCGGGACCACCCCCAACGCCTCGGCGACCTCCAGCTGTCGGGCGCGGTGCGTCATCTGTTCCTCCTGGGTCTCGTGGTGGGACGGGGGTCCTGTTCCCGACGGGCGGTCGTTCATGCCGGAGCCGGGGTTTCGCCGGCCACGGGGAGGGGTACGACCTGCGCCGCCGAGCTTCCTCGGCGCGCCCCGAGCACGCAGCACCACGCACACGCAGCACCACAGAGAGGCACCACCCGTGATCAACCGGCTCACCGAGACCGTCCCCGTCCTTCCCTGGCGGATCCGACGGGCCGCCGCCTGCCTGATCCTGGGCCGACCGTGACCGCGCTGCCCGAGATCAGCGCCCGGGCCGGCGAGCTGCTCCGGCTGCACACCGCCCCGCGGCTGCTCACCGTGGTCAACGTCTGGGACGTGATCTCCGCCAAGGTGGTCGCCGGGACGGAGGGCACCGTCGCGCTGGCCACCGCCAGCCACTCGATCGCCGCGTCTCGCGGCTACGAGGACGGCGAGCGCATCCCGGTCGACGAGATGCTGGGCGAGGTCGCCCGGATCGTGGAGGCGACCTCCCTGCCGGTCAGCGCCGACCTGGAGGCCGGGTACGGCGACGCGGGCGACACCGTGCGCCGGGCGATCGGCGTCGGCGTGGTGGGCGCCAACATCGAGGACCAGATGAAGCCGCTCGACGAGGCGGTCCGGGTGGTCGAGCAGGTGATGGAGGCCGCCCGCGCCGAGGGTGTCCCCGACTTCGTCCTCAACGCCCGCACCGACGCCTTCGTGCTCGGCAAGGACCGCGACCGGGGCCGGGTGCTGGCCGACGCGGTGGAGCGCGGCCGCGCCTACCTGGAGGCCGGCGCCCCGGTCGTCTTCGTGCCGGGCGTCCTCGACGAGTCCGAGGTCGCCACCCTGGTCGAGGCCTTCGGCCCGCAACGCCTGACCCTGATCGGCCTGCCCGGCGTGCCGCCGCTGAGGCGGCTCGAGGAGCTGGGCGTGGCCCGGGTCTCCTACGGCCCGATGTCGCAGCGGGTGGCCCTCACCGCCCTGCAGGAGCTGGTCGAGGACGTGCACCGCGGCGGTGGGGTGCCGGAGTCGATGCGGCCGCTCAACTAGCCGCCCGAGGACTACCGGCGGCCAGTCCGGGACGCCCGACTGGGCCTCGCTCAAGCGCTACCGGACCGTCCGCGAGGGACCCCACTGGGACTGGTCCGGCGTCTGGACCTCAGCGCGTCGGGCCGCGTCCTGCGCGCTCAAGCCTGCCGAATGATCCGGTCCACCACGTGCTCGGCGATCGCCAGGCTCGAGGTCGCCGCCGGCGAGGGGGCGTTGCGGACCGTGGTCACCCCGTCCTCGTGGCCGATGCGGAAGTCCTCCACCAGGGAGCCGTCGCGGTCGACCGCCTGGGCCCGGATCCCCGCCTTGCCGCGGACCACGTCGGCCGCGCCGATCTCCGGCACGTACCGGCTCGCCGCCCGCATGTAGGCGCGCACCGAGAGGCTGCCCCGCACCTCCTTGAGCCCGGTGCGCCAGTGCTGCGAGGCCATCCGCCAGGTGCCGGGCCAGGACGCCATCGCCCGGACGTCGGCGAGGTCGAGCTCACCGCGGCCGTAGCCCTCGCGGGCCAGCCCGAGGACGGCGTTCGGCCCGACCTCCAGCGTGCCGGTCACCCGCCGGGTGAAGTGCACCCCCAGGAACGGGTAGCGGGGGTCGGGCACCGGGTAGATCATGCCGCGGACCAGCTCCCGCTTGGCGGGGGCGACCTCCATGTACTCCCCGCGGAACGGGACGATCCGGGGGCCGTCGACGCCGTCGGCCATCCGGGAGACGCGGTCGGCGTGCAGACCCGCGCAGACCACCACCCGGTCGAACCGGTGCCGGCCCTGCTCCGTGGCGACCTCGATCCCGCCGGTCCCGCGCCGGATCCCGGTCACCGTGGTGGAGAGCAGCACCTGTCCACCCGCCTGGACCACGTCCTCGCCGTACGCCTGCGCGACCGCCACGTAGTCGGTGATCGCGGTGGCCGGGGAGTGCAGGGCGACCAGGCCCGCGGCGTGCGGCTCGATGTCGGTGATCCCGGCCGCCTCCACCCGACGCAGCCCGGGGACGCCGTTCTCCCGGGCGGTCCGTTCCAGCGCGTCGAACCGGCCCAGCTCGGAGCGGTCGACGGCGACCACGAGCTTGCCGCACTCCTGGTAGGGCAGGCCCCGCTCGGCGGTGTACTCGCGCAGCAGCAGCCGGCCCCGGGTGCACAGCTCAGCCTTGAGGCTGCCCGGCCGGTAGTAGATGCCGGCGTGCACCACCCCGGAGTTGTGGCCGGTCTGGTGCGCGCCCAGCCGGTCCTCCTTCTCCAGCACCGTCACCCGCGCGCCCGGGAAGCGACGGGTCAGCTCCCGCGCGACCGCCAGCCCCACGATGCCGCCGCCCACCACGCCGATGGTCTGCTCCGCCATGCGCTGATCCCACCACCGCTCGTGCGCCGCTGACAAATGAGGGGCGTCCGTGGGATCCGACCTCGTCCACCCTTTCCAGCGGCCCGGCCCGGGTCCTACCGTCAAGCATGACCGTCCGTCGTACCTCGCGGGTCGCTGTCGCGACCGCGCTCGTCGCGCTCCTGACCACGCTGCTCGCCGTCCTACTCCCGGCGTCCTCCACCGCCGCTCCCGAGCCGCCCCGGCCAGGCGCCTTCTCGCTCGACTACGACGCCCTCGGCGACTCCTACGGCTCGGGCTACGGCGTCCCGCCGTACTCGGCGACCTGCGGACGCTCGGAGTCCTCCTCCTACGCCGGACTGCTCGACGGTCTGCGGTGGTGGTGGTTCCGCTTCGCGCTCGACGACTTCGTGGCGTGTGCCGGCGCGACGACGGCCACCCTGGTCGAGGGGGCGCCGGGCGGGGTCGAGCCCAGCCAGCTCGACGCCCTCGACCTGCACACCCGGCTGGTGACCCTGAGCATCGGCGGCAACGACATCGGCTGGAGCCTGGCCGTCCGCGACTGCCTGCTCGGCACCGACGAGGCGTGCACCGCCACCCAGGACCAGATCCGCAACCGGATCAGCGGCGAGCTCCCTGGGCTGCTGGACGGCGTCTACCGCAAGGTGCGTCGCCGGGCGCCGCTCTCGGTGGTCGTGGTCACCGGCTACCCGCGGCTCTTCTCCCCCGAGGCCGGCGACTACCTCCTCGCCTCCCCCGCCGAGCAGGCGCAGCTCAACGAGGGCGCGGACCTGCTGAACTCGACGATCCGTGCCGCCGCCCGGCGCCACGGCTTCGCGTTCGTCGACGTGACCGGACGGTTCGTCGGGCACGGCGCGAACGCGGCCGACCCGTGGATCCTCGGGCTCACCGACCCGGGCGCCTTCCACCCGAACGCCGCCGGCTACGTGGCGTACGCCGACGCGGTGGCCGCCTCCCTCGGCACCCGGCGCTAGTCGGCCGCCACGCAGAAGACGGTGCCGTCGGGATCGGCGAGCTCGTGCGTCCCGTCGTCCAGCGTGCCCAGCCGGACGGCACCGAGCGCCAGCAGCCGCGCCAACGTCGCGTCCGTCCCTCCGGGGTCGGGCGGGACCCGGAGGCGGTGCCGGCCACGGCCGGCACCGGGCGCCGGCGACGGCTCGTCCCAGGAGACCACGGTGCCGCCCGACGGGGGCTGGACCGCCGTCTGCGGACCCTGGTCCCAGACCAGCGGCCAGCCCAGCGCCGCGCTCCAGAAGAAGCCGGCCTCCCGGCTGCCCTCGCAGGTGAGCTCGCCCAGCAGACCGCTGCCGCGGGTGAACGCGTTGTCCGGCTCGAGCACGCACAGGTGGTTCCCGTCCGGGTCGGCCAGCACGACGTGGCCCTCCTCGGGGCGCTGACCGAGATCCAGCCGGGTCGCTCCGAGAGAGAGCGCGGCGCCCACCAGCTCGTCCTGCTCCTCGCAGGTGCCACACGTCAGGTGGAGGTGTGCGTGGGCCGGCCCCGGCGGGCGCGGACCCGTCGGCGCCAGCCCCAGGTCGAGCTCGGCGTCCGGGCCGGGCAGCAGGAGCACACCGCCGGGCTCCGGGACCGCGTCCCGGCCCAGCAGCGGCGCCCAGAACCGCGCGAGCCGCTCAGGGTCGCGCGCGTCGAGGAGGCAGGCCACCGACCGCATGCCCTCCACGGTAGGAGGCGCGGCCCCGGGCCGCCAGCGCCTGGATCCTGGTCGGGCAGGACCGCGGCCTTCTAGTCCGTGCCGCCGGTGCCGCCGGTGCCCACGGGGGTCCCCGCGCGGTGCAGCTCGCGGTGCTCCTCGTAGATCGCGGCGTTGTGGTGCAGCCGCTCGACCTCCTCGTCGGTCAGCTCGCGACGTACCTTGGCCGGCACTCCGGCGACCAGCGTGCGCGCAGGCACCACCATGCCCTCGGTGACCACCGCGCCGGCGGCGATCAGCACCTCGTCCCCGATCACCGCGTCGTTCATCACGCACGCCGCCATCCCGACGAGCACGTGGTCGCCGATGGTGGCGCCGTGGATCACGGCGCCGTGACCCACCGAGACGCCCTCGCCGAGGGTGAGGGGCTTGCCCCGGTCGACGTGGAAGACGCAGTTGTCCTGCACGTTGGAGCGCGGGCCGATGGTGATCGGCTCGTTGTCGGCGCGCAGCACGGCGCCGTAGAAGACCGAGGCACCCTCGGCGAGATGGACCCGTCCGACCAGGGTGGCGGTGGGCGCCACCCAGGCGGAGTCGGGGACGACGGGGGCGTGGCCCTGGAGTGCGATCAGCATGCGGCCAACGTAGTGGCCGGCTCGCGCACAACTGGTGGGAAGATGCCGGCTGCGTGGCCGGGAGCGACACCAACCCACCAGTTGGCGGACCGCGGGACCGCCACGCGCAGTCGAGTGGTTTTCCTTCGGGGACCCGATGGGTACGGCGCGCCCATGCGCTTCGGATACTTCCTGTCCACCGAGGAGTTCACCCCCGCCGAGCTGGTCGAGCAGGCCGTGCTGGCCGAGGAGGCCGGCTTCGACGCCCTGTGGATCAGTGACCACTTCCACCCGTGGAACGACGAGCAGGGGCAGAGCCCGTTCGTCTGGTCGCTGATCGGGGCGATCAGCCAGGCCACCTCGCTGCCGGTGACCACCGCGGTGACCTGCCCGTCGTACCGGATCTCGCCGGTCGTGCTCGCCCAGGCCGCCGCCACCAGCGCGGTGATGCTGGAAGGCCGGTTCACCTTCGGGGTGGGCTCGGGCGAGGCGCTCAACGAGCACATCCACGGCGAGCCGTGGCCCAGCGCCGACGTCCGGCTCGAGCGGCTCGAGGAGGCGATCGGGCTGATCCGCGAGCTGTGGACAGGCGAGGTGGTCACCCACTACGGCAAGCACTTCACCTGCGACAGCGCCCGGATCTACACCCTGCCCGACGCCCCGCCGCCGATCTACGTCTCCGGCTTCGGACCCAAGGCCACCGACCTGGCCGCCCGGATCGGCGACGGCTACATCACCACCACCCCCGACACCGAGCTGCTGGGCCGGTTCCGCGAGGGGTCCGGCGGCAAGCCCGCCCAGATCGGGATGAAGGTCTGCTGGGCGCCCACCGAGGAACAGGGCGTCGACGAGGCACACCGGCTGTGGGCCAACTCCGGGGTCCCCGGCGAGCTCGCCCAGGTGCTGCCCTCGCCGAAGCACTTCGAGCAGGTCTCCGAGCTGGTCACCAAGGAGTCGACGGCCGAGAAGGTCGCCTGCGGTCCCGACCTGGAGAAGCACCTCGACACCCTCCAGCCGGCCATCGAGGCGGGCTTCGAGGAGCTCTACGTCAGCAACATGGGCCGTCACTACCGGGAGATGATCACCCAGTACGGCGCCGAGGTGCTGCCCGAGCTGCGCCGCCGCACGGGCGCGTGACCCGCTCGTCAGCAGGACGTCAGCAGGGCATGACCCGGCCGGAGCCGGGTACGGAACGCCCATGAGCACGCATGGTGAGGACCCGGACCAGATCGATCCGACCCAGCAGTCCGGACGGCCGTTCCTGGTGATGGCCCTGTTCGGACTCATCTTCCTCGGCATGATCGCGATGGCGATCGTCTGGTTCGTCGTCCGCTGACTCGGAGAGGAGACCCGATGGCCGCCAAGGACCAGGGCAAGGGGCCCGGACCCAGCGTCAAGGACCCGAAGCTCTACGAGGACCTGCGCGACGAGGGCAACAGCAAGGAGAAGTCGGCACGGATCGCCAACGCCGCTGCCGCCTCCTCGCGTTCCTCGGTCGGCAGCAAGGGCGGGCAGTCCGGCAGCTACGAGGACTGGACCGTCGAGGACCTGCGCGCGCGGGCCGGCGAGCTCGGCATCGAGGGCCGGTCGTCGATGAAGAAGGACGAGCTGATCGAGGCCCTGCGCGACCACTGAGGCCGACCACCCAGCGCAGACCACCCAGCCAGACCATCGACCCGCGCGCCGCGGCGTGGCGAGAGGAGACCTGATGACCGAGATCCCGACCGACCCCGACGGGGAGCGGTTCGTCCCAGGAGGCCACCGACCTCGAGGAGAGCGACCTGCCCCCTGCCGCGGAGCTCCCCTTGGACGACGTGCCCGCCGGCCTCGAGGAGGATCCCGAGGAGCAGCGCAACCTCGCCGACGCCGATCCCGGTCAGCTGGCCGGTGACGTCGAGGACTCGGGGCCCGATCCGGGCGAGGACACCTGATCCGGACGGCCTCCCGGCGGAGTCCGGGGCGCACTAGAGTCCGGAGCACCTGACGGCGCCGGGCCGTCCGCGCGGGTGGGGGAGCCATGCGACGAGCCGTCGCCACCGTCGTCCTGTCCTTGGCAGCAGGACTGCTGCCGTCCGGTGCCGCCCTGGCGGGCGGCACCCTGGCGGAGGGGACCCTGCCTGAACGGGCGGCGAGCCGGGCGGCCCAGGCCCCTGTCGGGGCGCCGGCGGCCGCCCCGCCGGTGAAGCGCGCCGTCCGCGCCTACGGCGAAGGCCCCCTGCGCGTGGCAGCCCGGCAGCCCGGTGAGATCACCTTCCGGGCGCGTCGCGGCGACGAGGTCACGCTGCGCGTCGGGGTCACCTGCCGGGGGCACCTGACCCTGACCGACCGTCGCGGCACGCGGCGGGAGAATCTCCGCCACGTCTTCCGGGTGCGGTCGACCGGCCGGGCGACGATCGGGTTCCGCGGAGCCTGCGCCGACCCGACACGGCTCCAGCTGACCAAGCTGCGGGGCCGGGAGGTCCCGGTGGACGGCGCCGCGGTCCGGCTCGGCAAGCCCCAGCAGGGCTACCTCGACGTCGCCTGGGTCGACGTGCCGCGCACCGGCCGGGTGAAGCTCACCGGTCGCGACGCCCGCGGCCGGGCGATCCGGACCGGCGACCTGCTCGTCGGGGACGAGCTGCGCTGGTACGGCTGGGAGGGCGCCTCGTTCGAGCACGGGCAGCCCGTCGCCGTCTGGGACGAGCTCGGTGAGGACGACCCCGTGGTCCGGCGCGGCACGCGGATCGGACTCACCTCCCCCACCCGCGCCTGGGTCGACGCCCGGAGCGCGTCCACCCACGTCGTCGAGCTCGACGGGCCGCCGGTGACCCTGCCCGCCGGACGCGGTCGGGAACACGTCCTCACCGTGGCGCTGCCCGCAGGGGTGAGCACCTTCCTCGACTCCGAGGAGGAGTGGTGGCGACAGGGCTCCGCCACCTGGCTGCGTCCCGCGCCCGCCGTCCCGGCCCGCGCCGGCGGCACCCACCGGCTGGTGGTGGCGACCGACCGGGACGCGGCGCCCCAGGACCGCACCTTGCGCATCCGCTCCATCCTCGAGGCACCCGACCTGGTGCTCGGGGGACCACCCGTCCGCTTCGAGTCGGCCGACCCCGGCCAGTGGTTCTCCGCCCGGGTGCCGGCGGACGGGCCCGCGTCGATCCGGCTCGCGGCCAGCGACGTCACCGTCACCGGCAGCGAGTGGTCCGCGGCGCTCAGCGGGCCGTGCTACCGCGACTGTCCCGGCGGCTACACCTTCGTCAGCGCGGCCGCGCCGGTCGCGACGGGATCGCTGCTGTACCGCGAGCCCTACGCGCTGCTGGTCAAGCTCGGGCACGGGTCCAGCGGTGGGCTCACCCTGACCCTCTCGCGCCGTTCGCGGGACTGACCCGGGAACCCGCCCGACCCGGGACCGCACCTGACGGCCGGGTGTCGGTGCTGCGTGGCATGCTCGGCGCGTGCCACTCCACCTGCACCGAGCGACCAGCACCGCCCAGCTCGCCGACGAGCTGGGCGGCCTGCTGAGCACGCCGCTGCCCGACCCGTTCGAGCAGGAGGTCGTGGTCGTCCCGGTCAAGGGGATGGAGCGCTGGCTCACCCAGCGGCTCTCGCACCGGCTCGGTGCCGGCTCCCGCGGCGACGGCGTCTGCGCCGGCGTCCGCTTCCTGGCCCCCTCCTCGCTCGTCGCGCTGCTGCTCGGTCGGGAGCGGGACGACCCGTGGGCGCCCGACCAGCTGGTCTGGCCGCTGCTCGAGGTGATCGACGCGTCGCTCGGCGAGCCGGGGTTCGAGGCGCTCTCGGCCCACCTGGGCCACCACGACGGCGACGAGCTGCGGCGAGCCCGGCGCTTCTCGGTGGCCCACCGGCTCGCCTCCCTCTTCGCCTCCTACGCCGTGCAGCGACCACAGCTGCTCACCGGCTGGCGGGCCGGGCGCGACACCGACGGGACGACGACCCCGCTCGACGACGACCTGCTCTGGCAGGCCGAGCTGTGGCGGCGGCTGGTGGTCCACGTCGGGCTGCCCGCGCCCGACGAGCGGCACGCCCGGACCCTGGAGCGGCTCCGGGCCGACGACCCGAGCCTGGAGCTCCCCACCCGGCTCTCCCTCTTCGGCCACACCCGGCTGCCGGTCACCGAGGTCGAGCTGCTGGCCGCCCTCGCCGCCACCCGCGAGGTGCACCTGTGGCTGCCGCAGGTCTCGGCGGCCCTCTGGGACGACCTGGCCGCGGGGGCCTCGACGCTCGGGCCGGTGCCGCGGGCCGAGGACGACTCCGTGGCCCTGGTCGGCCACCCCCTGCTCGCCTCCCTGGGCCGCGACTCCCGCGAGCTGCGCCGCACCCTCGACGTGGCCGCCGAGACCGCCGTCCTCGAGCCGCCCGCCCCGCCGGAGCCGCCGACCCCGCCGACGCTGCTCGGCTGGCTGCAGGACGACCTCCGCGCCAACCGGGCGCCGGACGCCGCGCTCCGGGGCGCCCGCCGGCTCGCCCCCGGCGACCGGTCGGTCCAGGTGCACGCCGCCCACGGGCAGGCCCGGCAGGTCGACGTGCTCCGCGAGGTGCTGGTCGGCCTGCTCCAGGACGACCCCACCCTGGAGCCGCGCGACATCCTCGTGATGTGCCCCGACATCGAGAGCTATGCCCCGCTGGTCTCCGCGGGCTTCGGCCTCGCCGACGTCGCCGGTCCGCGCTCCGGCCACCCGGCCCACCAGCTCCGGGTCCGGCTCGCCGACCGGTCCCCGGGCGCCACCAACCCGCTACTCGCCGTCGCGGCCACCCTGGTCGAGCTGGCCCACGGCCGGCTCACGGCCACCCAGGTGCTCGACCTCGCCGCGACCGAGCCGGTGCGCACCCGCTTCGGCTTCGGTGACGACCACCTGGAGCGGATCGCGACCTGGGTGCGGCAGGCCGGGATCCGCTGGGGCCTCGACGCCGGCCACCGGGGCGACTTCGGCCTCGACCTCGACGCCAACACCTGGCGCTCGGGGCTGCGCCGGGTGCTGCTCGGCGCGGCCGTGTCGGGGCTGGGCCACCGCCAGGTCGGCGGCACCCTCCCGCTCGACGACGTGGGCGACGGCGACCTCGACCTGGTCGGCCGGTTCACCGAGCTGGTGGAGCGCCTGCACGCCTTCGTGGATCGCGCCCGGGTGGCCACCACCGCCGGGGAGTGGACCTCGGCCCTCGGCGACGGCGTCCACTCCCTGACCGCGACCTCCGCCGACGACGCCTGGCAGCTCGCCCAGCTCGACCGCGAGCTGGCCCGCATCGCGGCCAGCGCGGGCGACGGCGACGACACCCGGCTGCGGCACGCCGACGTCCGGTCGCTGCTGGCCCACCGGCTGCGCGGCCGCCCCACCCGCTCCAACTTCCGCACCGGCACGCTCACCGTCTGCACGATGGTGCCGATGCGCTCCGTCCCGCACCGGGTGGTCTGCCTGGTCGGGCTCGACGACGGCGTCTTCCCCCGGGTCTCGACGGTCGACGGCGACGACGTGCTGGCCCGGCGTCCGCTGACCGGGGAGCGCGACGTCCGCTCCGAGGACCGCCAGCTCCTGCTCGACGCCATCGGCGCGGCCGGCGAGACGCTGGTGGTCACCTACACCGGGCGCGGCGAGCACACCGGCGCCGTGCGTCCCCCCGCCGTGCCGCTCGGCGAGCTGCTGGACGCCCTCGACCGCACCGCCGCCGAGCCGGTCCGCGACCGGGTGCTGATCCACCACCCGCTCCAGCCCTTCGACGAGACCAACCTGGTGCCGGGCGGCCTGGTCGGCGACGAGCCGTTCACCTTCGACCGCTCCGCGCTGGCCGGGGCCCTGGCCGCGCGGTCGCCGGAGCCGGTCGTCCGCGACCTTGTCCCCGAGCCCCTGCCTCCCGGCGACCCCACCCCCGAGGTCTCCCTGGCCGAGCTGCAGGAGTTCCTCCGCCACCCGGTCAAGGGGTTCTTCGTCAACCGGCTTCGGATCACCACCCCGTACGAGGCCGACGAGGCCAAGGACGCGATCCCGATCACCCTCGACGCGCTGGAGCAGTGGGACGTCGGCAACCGGCTGGTCCACGACGTGCTCGCCGGCGCCGACCCGCAGTCGGCGATGGTGGCCGAGCAGCTGCGCGGCCTGCTCCCCCCGCGCGACCTCGGCGCCGGGGTGCTCACCGAGGTGGTCGGCAAGGTGAGGCCGCTGGTGGAGAAGGCCCTGTCGCTGCGCACCGGCACGCCGCGCACCCTCGACGTCGACATCGACCTGGGCGACCGCCGGGTCACCGGCACCGTCTCCGACATCTTCGGCAACAACGTGGTGCGGGTCGGCTACTCCAACCTCGGCGCCAAGCAGCGGATCGCCTCCTGGCTCGACGCCCTGGCGCTGGCCGCCGGGCACCCCGACGAGAACTGGACCACCCACACGATCGGCAAGTACCGCAGCAGCGGCAAGGTGGCACAGATCGGCCCGCTGCCCGAGCCCGACGCCCGGCGGTGGCTGCGCGACCTGGTCGACGTCTACGAGCGCGGCCTCCGCGAGCCCCTGCCGGTGCCGCCCCGGACCTCCCTGGCCTGGGCGGAGGAGCGGGTGCACGTGCTCCGGGGCCGCGACGCCGACCCCGACGCCAAGGGCCGCCGCGAGTGGGAGACCCCCCGCTTCAGCGACAACGGCTTCCCCAAGGAGGACGCCGACCGCTGGCACGTCCGCGCCTTCGGCGAGCAGGCCCCCTACGAGCAGCTGGCCGCGCCGCTGCGCCCCGACGAGGAGACGGCCGCAGCCGGTGGCGGTGGCCAGGGCGAGGGCGAGGGCGGCGACCCGCCCCCGGACCACCGGCTGGGCCACTACGCCTGGCGGGTCTGGGGTCCGCTGGTCTTCGGCGGCCACGAGCTGGTCAGGGGGATCTGATGGAGCACCCCACCCCGTTCGACATCACCGGTCCGCTGCCGAGCGGCACCACCCTGCTCGAGGCCAGCGCCGGCACCGGCAAGACCTGGACCATCGCCGCGCTGGTCACCCGCTACGTCGCCGAGGGGGTCGCCGGCCTCGACGAGCTGCTCGTGGTGACCTTCACCCGGGCCGCCAGCCAGGAGCTGCGCGAGCGGGTCCGCGCCCAGCTCGACGAGGCGGTCGCGGTGCTGGCCGACCCGGGCTGCGCCCAGGAGGGCAACCAGCTGCACGCCTGGCTGCTCGACGCCGGCGACGCCGACCGCGCCGCCCGGCTGGCCCGGGTCACCGCGGCCCTGGTCGACTTCGACGCCGCCACCATCGCGACCATCCACCAGTTCTGCCAGCTCGTGCTGCGCAGTCTCGGGGTCGCCGGCGACACCGACCGCGACGCCGTCCTGGTCGAGGACCTCGAGCTGCTCACCGACGAGGTCGTCGACGACCTCTACCTGGCCCGGTTCGCCGGCCAGGCCCACCCGCCGTGGGGCCACGACGTGGCCCGCCGCATCGCCCGCGCCGTGGTCGGCGACCCTCGGGCGCGGGTCGAGCCCACCGCCGCCCTCGAGGAGGCGCCCGACTCCGAGGCCGCGGCCCGCGTCCGGTTCGCCTGCGACGTGCTCGCCGAGGTCGACCGACGCAAGCGCCGGCTCGGCATCCTCAGCTACGACGACCTGCTCGGCCAGCTCGCCGACGCCCTGGCGGCGCCCGGCTCGCCGGCCCGCCGGCGGATGCAGCAACGCTGGAAGGTCGCGCTGATCGACGAGTTCCAGGACACCGACCCGGTGCAGTGGCAGGTCTTCGAGCGCGCCTTCGACGGCGCCTGCACGCTGGTGCTGATCGGCGACCCCAAGCAGGCGATCTACGCCTTCCGTGGCGGCGACGTCGCCACCTACCTGCACGCCGCCGAGCGGGCCACCACCCGACAGACCCTCGGCACCAACTGGCGGGCCGACCGGCCGCTGCTGGAGTCGCTGCACGCCGTCCTGGAGGGCGCCGAGCTGGGCGACCCCAGCATCGTCGTCCACCCGGTGGCGGCCCACCACCAGGAGTCGCGGCTGGTCGGAGCGGGCGCCCCCTTCCGGATGCGCCTGGTGCGCCGCGAGGAGCTCGGTCTCGGGCCCCGGGCCAAGCCGCCGGTCGACCGCTGGCGCGACCACGTCATCACCGACATGGCGCGCGACATCAAGAAGCTGCTGACCAGCGGCGCCACCTGGGACGGCCGCCCCCTGGTGCCGGGCGACGTGGCCGTCCTCGCGGCCCGCCGGGCCGACCTGCAGGCCGCCCACCGGGCGCTGGCCGACGTGGGTGTCCCCGCGGTGGTCAACGCCGGCGGCTCGGTCTTCCACACCCCCGCCGCCACGGAATGGCTCACCTTCCTCGAAGCGCTGGAGCAGCCGCACCGCACCGAGCGGGTCCGGGCCGCCGCCCTGACCTGCTTCGTGGGGCGGTCTGCCGCCGAGCTGGACGCCGGGAGCACCGAGGCCTCCGACCGGCTCACCGACGAGCTCTCCGACCAGGTCCGCGTCCTCTCCGAGGTGCTCGCCGACCGGGGGGTCGCCGCCGTGCTGGAGTGCGCCGTCCTCGACGGGCTGACCGAGCGCGTCCTCGCCCGGCTGGGCGGCGAGCGTCTGCTCACCGACGTCCGTCACATCGGGGAGGCGCTGCACCGGGTCGCCGTCGAGCAGCGGCTCGGCCCGGTCGGCCTGGTCGCCTGGCTGCGCAGCCAGGTCGCCGACGAGAAGCTCGAGGTGGCCTCCGAGCGCACCCGGCGCCTGGACTCCGACGCCGCCGCGGTCCAGCTGGTCACCATCCACGGCAGCAAGGGGCTGGAGTACCCGGTCGTCTACGCCCCCACCCTGTGGAACCGCTGGACCGGCTCCGACCCCGACGTCCCGCTCTTCCACGACGCGGCCGACCAGCGCTGCCGCGACGTGGGCGGTCCGGGGCCGCACCGCGCCGAGGCGGTGGCGCGGCACTGGCGGGAGGACGCCGGGGAGTCGCTGCGCCTGCTCTACGTCACCCTCACCCGGGCGAAGTCCCAGGTCGTCGCCTGGTATGCGCCGACCCAGCGCAACACCTCCGGCTCCGCCCTGCACCGGATGCTCTTCGGCCGCCGCCCCGGCGGCGGGGCCGTCCCGGACGAGCAGGCGCTGGTCGACGACGCCCGGGCGGTCGAGATCTTCGGGCACTGGCGCGACGCCGGCGGCTTCCAGCCCGAGCTGGCCGCCAACGAGGCGCCCGACCCCACCCCGATCCGGCCCTCGCGCGACCGGCTGGCGGCCCGCGTCTTCACCCGCCGGGTCGACACCGACTGGCGCCGCACCTCCTACTCCGCGCTCTCCGCGGCGGCCACCGCCTCCGCCGGCGCGGAGGGCGCCGGCGCCGGGGCGCTCTCGGAGCCCGAGGAGGTGCCGGAGATGGGCGACCAGGCCGAGCTGGGGATCCTCGCGGTCGAGCCCGACCACCCCGAGCTGGCCGCGGTCCCGTCCCCGATGGCCGACCTGCCGATGGGCGCCACCTTCGGCTCGCTGGTGCACGCGGTGCTCGAGCACGCCGACCCGGCCGCCCCGGACTTCCGCGCCCACCTGCTCGAGCTCGTCGAGGAGCACCGCGTCTGGTGGCCGGTCGAGGTCGAGGCCGAGGCGCTGGCCGACGCCCTGGTGACGGTCTGCGCCAGCCCGCTTGGCCCGCTGGCCGGCGGCGCGACGTGGATGGACCTGCCCCTGCGCGACCGGCTCGCCGAGCTCGACTTCGAGCTCCCCCTCGTCGGCGGCGACGAGCACGAGCCGGGCGGGACCACCCGCGGGGACCGCCCGGTACGCCTCGGCGACCTGGCCCCCCTGCTGCGCCGACACCTCCCCTCGGGCGACCCGCTGCTGGGCTACGCGCAGACCCTCGAGGACGACCCGGTCCTCTCCGACCAGGTGCTCCGCGGCTACCTGACCGGCTCCATCGACGTGGTGCTGCGGGTGCCGGTCGACGGGACCACCCGCTACGTGACGGTGGACTACAAGACGAACTGGCTCGGCGACGTCTCCGCCCCGCTGACCGCCCACTCCTACCGGCCCTCGGTGCTGGCCGAGGCGATGAGCCACTCCGACTACCCGCTGCAGGCGCTGCTCTACACCGTGGTCCTCCACCGCTACCTGCGCTGGCGGCTGCCCGGCTACGACCCCGACCAGCACCTGGGCGGGGTGCTCTACCTCTACCTGCGCGGCATGTGCGGGCCCGGGACGCCGGTGGTCGACGGGTCGCCGTGCGGGGTCTTCGCGTGGCGGCCCCCGGTGCCGTTGGTCGAGGAGCTCTCGGCACTGCTCGACGGGGAGCACCCCGACCACCCCGCGGACGAGAGGCGGCCCCGATGAGCGACGTCTTCGAGCCCCTCGACGCCCACGACGCCCGCCTGGCGCTCGGCGCCGACGGGCTGCTGGCCACCTTCAACGCCGCCGGGTTGCTGACCTCGGGCGACGTGCACGTGGCGCGCGCCCTCGGCGAGCTCGGCGGCGAGCACGACCCGACGGTGCTGCTGGCGGTGGCGCTGACCAACCGGGCGGTCCGCTCCGGGTCGGTCTGCCTCGACCTGGCCGCCACCGCCGACCTGCCGCTGCGCGACGAGCTGCCCTGGCCGGAGACCACGGCCTGGGAGCGGGCGCTGGCCGCCAGCCCCCTGGTGGCCCAGGGGGTGCTCCGATGGGAGCGCGGGCTCCTCTACCTCGACCGGTACCACGAGCAGGAGACCCAGGTCCTCGACGACCTGCGGGCCCGGGCGCAGGGCGCCCCCCGCCTCGACGAGGAGCTGGTGGAGGCCACCCTGGCGCGGGTGCTGCCCGGGCCCGGCTACGCCGAGCAGCGCGACGCCTGCCTGCGCGCGGCGCAGCGGTGGACCTCGGTGATCACCGGGGGCCCGGGCACCGGCAAGACCACCGCGGTCGCCGGGCTGCTCGTCGCCCTGCACGACCAGGCCACCGGCCGCGGGCAAACGCTGCGGGTGGCGCTGGCCGCACCCACGGGCAAGGCCGCGGCCCGGCTGCAGCAGGCGGTCCACGACTCCGCCGACCGCTTCTCGGCCGCCGACCGGGCCAAGCTGGCGGGGGTCCAGGCCTCCACGCTGCACCGCCTGCTGCGGCGCGACCCCGGCAACAGCACCCGCTTCCGGCACCACCGCGGCAACCGGCTGCCCCACGACGTGGTGGTGGTCGACGAGGCCTCGATGGTCTCGCTGACGATGATGGCCAGGCTGCTCGAGGCGGTGCGCCCGGACGCCCGCCTGGTGCTGGTCGGCGACCCCTTCCAGCTCTCCTCCGTCGACGCGGGGGCGGTGCTCAGCGACCTGGTCCGCGGCTTCGAGGGCCGCCAGGACTCCCCGGTCGCCTCGCTGCGCACCGTCCACCGGTTCGGGGCCGAGATCGGCGAGCTCGCCGAGGCGCTGCGCACCGGGGACGCCGACCACGCCCTCGAGGTGCTCGCCGCCGGGCACCCCCAGGTCGAGTGGGTCCCCGACGCGGACCCGTCCGCGCGCATCCGCGGGGCCGCCCTCGGCACCGCCCTCGCGGTCCGCGACGCGGCGGAGGCCGGGGACGCCGCCCGCGCGTTGCGAGCCCTGGACCGGCACCGGCTGCTCTGCGCCCACCGCGACGGCCCCTACGGCGTCCGCCACTGGAACCGCCGGGTCGAGCAGTGGATCACTGCCGAGACCCAGGATCCGCTGTATGAGACCTCCTACCTCGGCCGGCCCCTGCTGATCACGGCCAACGACTACTCCCTCGGCGTCCACAACGGCGACACCGGCGTGGTGGTCGCCACCGAGGCCGGCCCCCGCGTGGTCATCGACTCCGGGGTCGGTCCCCGCGACTTCGCCCCCTCCCGGCTCGGCGACGTGGAGACCATGCACGCGATGACCATCCACAAGAGCCAGGGCAGCCAGGCCGAGGAGGTGACGGTGCTGCTGCCGCCGGAGGACTCCCGGCTGCTGACCCGCGAGCTCTTCTACACCGCCGTCACCCGGGCCCGGGAGCGGGTGCGGGTGGTCGGCTCCGAGGCCGAGGTGCGGGCGGCCGTGACCCGCCGCGCCCAGCGGGCGACCGGGCTGGCCGACCGGCTGCGCGAGCCCTGAGCCGGGCGTCCAGCCGCCGACCAGCCGCCGACCGGCTGCGGGCCGCTGCCGGTCCGCCGCAGGGCGTCACGGCGGACCGGAAACCCGGAGGACACACGTCTTCGTTAGTGTCCTAGGCGTCGGCCCCGGTCACCGCCTCGGTGGACGGACCGGCGCGCCCGAGCGAGACCCGAGACCGTCCGAGACCTGGAGCCCCATCGATGCCCTTCCTGCTGCGCGTGGAGCTGCCCGACGTCCCCGGGTCGCTGGGTCGGGTGGCGACCGCGATCGGTGAGGCCGGCGGCGACATCGAGGCCATCGAGATCGTGGAGAAGACCAGCCACGGCACCGCGGTCGACGACGTCCTGCTCGAGATCGTGCCGGGCACGATGCCCGACTCGATCGTCTCCGCGTGCAGCCAGCTCGACGGCGTGCGGGTGATCTGGATCAACCGGTACGCCGCCGGCGGCAACCTCTTCCTCGACCTCGAGGTGGTCGAGGAGATCACCGCTCACCCCGAGGAGGCCCACCACCGCCTGCTCGGGCTGATCCCGATGTCGTTCCGGGTCGACTGGGGCGTGCGGCTGCGCAAGGCACCCGACGGCGCCGTCATCGTCGACCACACCGAGGCCGCCCCGGACAGCGTGGAGTGGGCCGACATCGAGCACCCCACCCGGCTCGAGTCAGCCGACGAGAACCTCGTGCTCTGCGGGGTCCCGGTGGGCGAGGAGCTCTACGTGGTGGGCCGTCGCGGCGGCCCGGAGTTCCTCGACTCCGAGCTGGCCCGCATCGGTCACCTGGTCAACCTCGCCACCTCCATCACCCAGGCCGCCCGGCTGGCCCGCGAGGCGGCCGAGAACGCCGCCGCCGCGGCCGCCGCCGCGGCCGCTGCCGCCGCCGGCGCCACCCCGGGCAGCGCTTCCGGCAGCGCTTCCGGCAGCGCTCCCGGCACCCCGGGGGGAGCCACCCCGGGCGAGGCCGTCCCGCCGACCGAGAGCTAGACCGCAGGTCGCCCGGCAGCAGAGCCGGGAGCCGGGCAGGCAGGCCGAGCAGGCCGAGCAGGCCGAGCAGGCCGAGCAGGCCGAGCAGGCCGAGCAGGCCGAGCAGGCCGAGCAGGCCCGGTGCCGGCTAGGCGACCCGTCCGCGGCGCTCCTCGGCCAGCGCCCGCAGCTCGTCATAGCTCTCCAGGAGCGCCTGCCGGAACCCGGCCGGGTCGTCGAGGGCGTCCGCGAAGGCCAGGCAGCCCAGCAACAGCCGGTCGCCGTAGCTCCAGACCATCACGTTGACTCCGACGCCGTTGCTCGGCGGCCCGTCGACGTGCAGGTCGACCACGGTGCGCCCGCGCAGCGACCAGGGTTCCGCGGGGCCCCGGACGTTGGAGACCAGGATGGTGGCGTCGACGGAGTCCGTCGCCTGCCGCCCGCGCTCCAGCATGCTCCGGGCCGCCGGCTCCACCAGGAGCGGCGGCAGGACGTCGAGCCAGTCCGGCACCAGCCCCACCCCCAGCGCCTCCAGGCGCTGCTTGCCTTCCCGGGCGCTCGCGCCGATCGCCGCCAGCCGCTCCCACGGGTCGGCGACGTCGGTGGCCAGGGTGGTGGTGAAGCTCCAGAAGTGGTTGCCCCACTGGCGGGTCAGCGCGTGCGTCTCCTCGGTGCTCACCGGCACGGTGGTGAGCAGGGCGCGCTCGGGCAGCCCGCCCCGGGTCGGCAGGTAGCGGCACAGCGCCCCGGCCACGACGGCCAGCACCACGTCGTTGAGCGTGCCCCCGGAGGCGTCCTTGATCTGCTTGACCCCGTCGAGCGGGATCGCCGCGCGGACGTAGCGGCGGGCGGGGGTGAATGCGTCGTTGAGCGGGGTCCACGGCGCCTGGCCGTCGAAGCCCGGCACCTCCACGCTCGCCGTACGCCGTCGCGCCCGGACCGCGCGGATGCCCAGGGCGGTGCGCAGCAGCAGCCCGGGCAGCCGGACCAGCGCCCGGGCGTGGTCGGCGAGCGCGCCGGCCACCAGCCGGGCCCGGCCCGGCAGCGCGGTGGGCGCGAAGGCGGGCTGGGCCGCCGGGGGGTGGGCGGCGTCGCTGAAGAGGCGGGAGAAGTTGTAGATGCCGGCCACCCCGTCGGCCAGGCAGTGGTGGTACTTCACGACCAGCGCCTGGCGGCCCCCGTCGAGGCCGTCCACGAGCACCGCCTGCCACAGCGGCCGGCCGCGGTCGAGGTGCTCCTCGGCGAGCCGGGCGAAGAGCGCGTCGAGACCCGCCTCGTCCCCCTCGCCGGGTGGCAGGGTCACGTGGCGCAGGTGCCGGTCGAGGACGAAGTCGGGGTCGGGCACGGCGACCGGGTGGTGGAGGCGCAGCGGCACCGGGAGGATGCGCCACCGGAAGGACGGAAGCTCCTCGAGGCGGGAGGCCAGGTGCCCTCGCAGGTCGTCGAGGGTCAGCGGCTCGCCGGGCTCCAGCACCCCCACGGCCATCGAGTTCATCGGCTGCTCGGGCTGCTCCATGTAGAGGAAGCCGGCGTCCTCCCCGTTGAGCCGACGCATCAGGCCACCTCCGGTCGGCCGGCCGCACAGGCCCGGCGGAGCTCGGCCATGCCCTCCTCGAGGAGGCGCGCGAGCTCGGCGGGCTGCGCGACGGCGCTCGGGTTGACCACGACCGACAGGGTCAGGTGCTCGCCGTAGCCGGTCAGGGTGATGTTGAGGCCGGCGCCGTCGGCGACCGGGCCGGTCATGAAGAAGTCGGGCACCTCCTGCCCGCGGAAGGTCCATGGGGCGGGCACCCGCATGTTGGAGATCAGCACGTTGCAGTCGGGTGCGACCGCGCCCTCACGCTGCCGGGCCGCCATCCGGCCGGCCAGCCGGGCGGCCAGCGCCGGCGGGACGCGGTCGATCCAGGCCGGGACGGTGTCCTTGCCCTGCAGCTCGAGCTGGAGCTTGGCCTCGGCGGTGCCGGCCGACACCGCCGCGAGCCGCTCGCGCGGGTCGGCCAGGTCGGTGGGGAGCAGCGTGAAGTAGTTGGAGAAGTGGTTGCCGGTGGTGCGGGGGCCGGCCCCGGCCGGGTCGTTGCCGACGGGGACGTTGGCGACCAGCGGAGTCTCGGGCAGCTCGTCGCGCTCGAGCAGGTAGGCGCGCAGCGCCCCGGCGACCACCGCGAGGGCGACGTCGCTCAGCGTGCAGCCGGCGGCGTCGCGCACCGCCTTCAGGTCGCCCAGGGACAGCCGGGCCCGGGCGAAGTCGCGCGCCGGGTCGGCGGAGCGGTTGAGCACCGAGGGCGGGGAGTCGCGCAGCGACCGGGGCACCCTCACCTCGGCCTCGGTCTTGCGCCGCTCGACCGCACGGAACCGGCGCACGGTGCGGACCAGCAGCGCGGGGGCGGTGAGCCAGGCCCTCAGCTGGCCCAGGAGGGCGATCAGCAGCAGGCGTACGGCGCCCGGGTCGTGAGCCGGCACCGCCGCCGGCTCCGACCCCGGGGCCGGCGGCCTGCCCTCCGCCCGGTCGTCGAGCAGCCGGGTGATCGTCTCCACCAGCCCCGCCCCGTCGGCCAGGGTGTGGTGGAACCGGAAGACCAGCGCCTGGCGCCCCCCGTCGAGGCCGTCGACCAGGGTGAGCCGCCACAGCGGGCGGGAGCGGTCCAGGACCACCGGCAGCATCCGCGCCAGCAGCGCCCGCAGCTCGTCCTCGCCGCCCGGGGGGGCCAGCGTGGTGTGGTCCAGGTGAGCGTCGAGGTCGAAGTCGGGGTCGTCGACCCAGATCCCGTGGGCGACCCCGAGCGGCACCTCGCGCAGCCGGCGCCGCAGACCGGGGGTGGCCGGCAGCCGCGAGGCGATCCGCTCCCGGAGACCGGCGAGGTCCAGCGGCCCCTGCGCGCCGGGGTCGAGGAGGACCACGTCGACGCAGGTCGAGGTCTGGCTCGGGCCCTCGATGGCGAGGAAGCCGGTGTCGCTTCCGACGAGTCGATGCATGCCTTCGTACGTCCCTCCGCCGGCACCCCCGAAGGGCGCCTCGAGCGCTTGGCCGCCCCGGTGCGGGCGACTCGCAGTGACCGCAGAGCATCGCACGTCGAGTGAGCCACGTCACCAGATCCATTCCGAACGGTGGAACGTTCAGGATGGTTCCCGCGAGGGTAAATGTGACCTGCGTCACATCGGTTACGCTTGGGTAGGTTTCGACTTACAGTGGCTCCTCACCGAATGTGACCGTCTGGTAACTAGGGAGGTTCCCAGGCTCCGATCCGCTCCGGCGGAGGTCGCATCAGGCGGAGGGAGTCTTGCGATGAGCGCTGTCGAGCCCGGATCACAGCAGGTGGTCGTGGCCGCTGACCCGTGCGCACAGCCGAACCCGGGTCTGGTGGCCGCGGCTCACCGGGCCGGGGGCACCGGCCTGCTCGACGCACCCCACGACGCCGCGCTGGCGACCGCCGCCGACGACCTGCGGCGCCGCCGTACGCCGTCGTGCTGGCTGCGTCCCGGCGCCGCGGTGACCCCCGGCGCCGCCTCCCCGGACCTCTTCGGGGTGGTCGTGCTGGCGCTCACCGGCCGCGCGGACTCCGCAGCGCTCTCCACCCTCACCGATCTCGTCACCGCCTGGACCGCTCCCGGGCGGACCCTGCTCGCCCAGGTCACCAGCCGCGAGGAGGCCGAGGCGGCCGTCGCGGCCGGCTTCCACGGGCTGCTGGCCTCCGGCCGCGAGGCCGGCGGCGTGGTCGGCCCGACCGAGGCCTTCATCCTCTTCCAGCAGGTCGTCGGGCTCGGCGTCCCGGTCTGGCTGCGCGGCGGCATCGGCCTGCGCACCGCGCCCGCCGTCCTCGCCGGCGGCGGCGCCGGCGTCGTCCTGGACACCCAGCTCGGCCTGCTGCGCGAGTCCTCCCTCGGCGCGGAGGCCCGCCGGGCCCTGGCCGCCATGGACGGCAGCGAGACCCGGGTCGTGGCCGGGGTCCGGTTCTACACCCGCCCCGACCTGCCGGCCGCCTCGCTGGAGGAGCAGAGCGACCCGGCCGCGGTGCGCGCCATGCTCGGGCCCGACCTGCACCGCCAGCTGGTGCCGCTGGGCCAGGACAGCGGCTCGGCCGCCGCGCTGGCCGCGCGGTTCGTCACGGTGGGCGGCGTCGTCCAGGCGGTGCGGTCGGCCGTCACCGAGCACCTCGAGGCCGCCACGGCCGCCCCGCCGCTCTCCCCCGGCGCCGGGATCGCCGCCGCGCACGGCACCCGCTACCCCATCGCCCAGGGGCCGATGACCCGCGTCAGCGACCGCGCGTCGTTCGCCGCGGCCGTCGCCGAGGGCGGCGGGCTCCCGTTCCTGGCCCTGGCCCTGATGCCCGGCCACGAGGTCCGGGCGCTGCTCACCGAGACCGCCGAGCTCCTCGGCGACCGCCCGTGGGGTGTCGGGGTGCTCGGGTTCGCCCCGGCCGAGCTGCGCGCCGAGCAGCTGGAGGTCATCCACGAGGTGGCACCCCCGCTGGCGCTGATCGCGGGCGGGCGGCCCTCCCAGGCGGCTCCGCTGGAGGAGGCGGGGATCGCCACCTACCTCCACGTGCCCTCGCCCGGCCTGCTCGACCGCTTCCTCAAGGACGGTGCGCGCTCCTTCGTCTTCGAGGGCCGTGAGTGCGGCGGTCACGTCGGTCCCCGCTCCAGCTTCGCCCTCTGGGACGCCCAGGTGGAGCGGCTGATGCAGGTCGCCGACCCCTCCGAGCTGCGCGTCATGCTCGCCGGCGGCATCCACGACGCCCGCTCGGCCGCGATGGCCGCCGCGGTGCTCGCCCCGCTGGCCGCCCGCGGCGCCAAGGTCGGTGTCCTGATGGGCACCGCCTACCTCTTCACCGAGGAGGCCGTCGCCGCCGGCGCCATCGAGCCGGCCTTCCAGGAGGTCGCGCTCGAGTGCGGCACCACGGTGCTGCTGGAGACCGCCCCCGGGCACGCCACCCGCTGCGTGGAGACCGACTTCGTCCGGGCCTTCGCCCGCCGCAAGGCCGACCTGGAGAGCGCCGGCACCGAGGCGAACGCCCGGTGGGCCGAGCTCGAGGCGCTCAACCTCGGCCGGCTGCGCATCGCCTCCAAGGGCCTCGTCCGCACCGAGGAGGGTCTGGTTCCGGTCGACGCCGACCGGCAGCGCGCCCAGGGGATGTACATGATCGGCGAGGTCGCCACCCTGCGCGACCAGGTCACCACCGTGGCCTCCCTGCACGCCGAGATCAGCCTGGGCAGCGCCGCGCTGGCCTCCGACCCGGGCGCCCCGGCGACCTCGCCGCTCCGCATCCGCGAGCCGGAGGCCGACCCCTTCGACATCGCCGTCATCGGGATGGAGTCGTTCTTCCCCGGGTCGACCAGTGCCGAGGAGTTCTGGGCCACCGTGCTCTCGGGTCGCAGCGAGGTCACCGAGGTGCCCGCCGACCGCTGGGACCCCGAGCTCTACCACGACGCCGAGGCCTACTCGAAGAAGGCCGGGCGCCACACCCCCTCGAAGTGGGGCGGTTTCCTGGACGCGATCTGCTTCGACCCGCTCGCCTACGGCATCCCGCCGGCCTCGCTGGCCGCGATCGAGCCGGTCCAGCTGCTGAGCCTCGAGGTCGCCCGCCGGGCGATGGCCGACGCCGGCTACGCGACGCGCCACTTCGACCGCGAGCGCGCCTCGGTGGTCTTCGGCGCCGAGTCGGGCAACGAGCTGGGCAGCGCGTACGGCGTCCGCTCGTTCCTGCCGCAGCTGCTCGGCGACCTGCCCGACGACCTGGACGAGTGGCTGCCGACCATCACCGAGGACTCCTTCCCCGGCGTGCTGGCCAACGTCATCGCCGGTCGCATCGCCAACCGGCTCGACCTCGGCGGGGTCAACTTCACCGTCGACGCCGCCTGCGGCTCCTCCCTGGCCGCCCTCGACGCCGCCTGCAAGGAGCTGCGCACCGGACAGTCCGACCTGGTGCTGGCCGGCGGCGCCGACCTGCACAACGGCCTCAACGACTACCTGATGTTCTCCTCGGTCAAGGCGCTCTCCCCCACGGGTCGCTGCCGCACCTTCGACGCGAGCGCCGACGGGATCGCCCTCGGCGAGGGCATCGCCTGCGTGGTGCTCAAGCGCCGCGTCGACGCCGAGCGCGACGGCGACCGGATCTACGCCGTGATCGACGCCGTCGCCGGCTCCAGCGACGGCCGCCACCTGGGGCTGACCGCCCCCCGCAAGGAGGGCCAGCAGCGGGCCGTGGTGCGAGCACTGACCCTGGCCGGCCGCAGCGCCGCCGAGATCGGCCTGGTCGAGGCGCACGGCACCGGCACGGTGGTGGGCGACCGCACCGAGATGGCGACCCTGACCGAGCTGTTCACCGAGTCCGGCGTGGAGCCGGGCGCCGCGGTCCTGGGCTCGGTGAAGTCCCAGATCGGGCACACCAAGTGCGCCGCCGGGCTGGCCGGCCTGATCAAGGTCGTCAAGGCGGTGCACCACGGGGTGCTGCCGCCGACCGCCGGCATGGTCGCGCCCAACCCGTACTACGACGCCGCGACCAGCCCGTTCCGCTTCCACGAGAAGCCGGCGCCCTGGCCGCAGGAGACCCGGCGGGCGGCGGTGAGCGCCTTCGGCTTCGGGGGCACCAACTTCCACGCCCTGGTCTCCTCCTACGACGGGGGCGACCGTCCCGCCTTCGGCGCCGACCACTGGCCGCACGAGCTCTTCCTGCTGCGCGCCCCCGACGCCGAGGAGGCGCGCCGCGCGGTCGCCGAGCTGGCCGACCAGGTGGCCGCGATCCGCGCGAGCGACCCGGCGGGCCAGCGGCACCGGCTGCGCGACCTCGCCGCCGCCGTCGCGCACAGCGGCCGGGGCCCGGTCCAGGTGGCCCTGGTCGCCGACAGCCTGGAGGAGCTGGCCACCCAGCTCGACCGGGTCGCCGGCGGCAGCGACGCCCGCCACGGCGTCTTCGTCGCCCACCCCGAGGCCGGCCTCGACCCCTCGGGCGTCCCCCGGGTCGGTTTCCTCTACCCCGGACAGGGCAGCCAGCGACCCGGGATGCTCCAGGACCTCTTCGTCACCTTCGGCGGCCTCGACGACCTGCTCCGGCTGGGGTCGCGGTGGACCGGCACGATGTTCCCGCCGACCGCGTTCTCCCGCGAGGAGCGGGCCGACCAGCAGGCCGCGATCACCGCCACCGACGTGGCCCAGCCGACCCTGGGCATCGCCTCCCTGGCGATCACCCGGCTGCTGCGACGCCTCGGCGTGGAGCCCGACGTCGCCGCCGGCCACAGCTACGGCGAGCTCGCCGCCCTGGCCGCGGCCGGCTCCTTCGACGACGCCACCCTGCTCGAGCTGAGCGCCGCGCGGGGCGCGGCGATCCTGGAGTCGGTCGAGCGCTCCGGCGGCGACCCCGGCACCATGGCGGCCGTCGCGCTGCCCATCGAGGAGGTCTCCGCCCGGCTCGAGGCGTGGCCCACCCTGGTGGTGGCCAACCACAACGGCCCGCGCCAGGTGGTCGTCTCCGGCCCCACGGACGCCGTCCACGAGGCCGTCGCCGTCCTACACACCGACGGCGTCAAGGCGACCGTGATCCCGGTGGCCTGCGCGTTCCACTCGCCCCTGGTCGCCGAGGCCGGACAGCTCCTCGCCCACCGGCTCGCCGACCTGCCGGTCGCCGCCCCCCGGTTCCCGGTGTGGTCCAACACCACCGCCGAGCCCTACCCGGGCGACGACCCCGAGGCCGTACGCCGACTGCTCGCCGACCAGGTGAGCACCGGCGTCCGGTTCGTCGAGCAGGTCGAGTCGATGTACGCCGCCGGCGTCCGGGTCTTCGTCGAGGCGGGCCCCGGCCGGGTGCTGACCCAGCAGGTCGCCAAGATCCTCGGCGACCGCCCGCACGCCATGGTCGCCACCGACGCCTCCGGCGAGCCCGGCCTGCGCCGCTTCCTCGCCGCGGTCGGCCAGCTCGCCACCCTCGGCGTGCCCGTCGATCCCACCGCGCTCTTCGAGGGACGCACCGAGGCCCTCGACCTGCCCTCACTGCCGGCGCCCGGCCCCGCCTGGACGGTGGACGGCGCGTTCGTCCGGGGCGCCGACGGCAGCCCGATCCGGGGCAGCTTCCAGGCCGCGCCCACGATGCCGCCGCTCGCCGCGAGCGCCCACGCCGGGCCCGGGGCCGCCTCCACCGCCTACCCCCAGGGAGCACCCGTGAGCTCTGATCCCGCTGACGCCGCCGCGGTCCCGGCTGCGCCCACCGCCGTCCCGGCTGGGTTCACCGCCGCCCCGGCGGGGTTCGCCGAGGCGCCGGACGACGGCGTCTCCGTGGTCGTGCAGGAGTACCTGCGCGGCCTGCGCGAGATGGTCTCCGCCGAGCGGGACGTGATGCTGCGCTACCTGGGCGCCGAGGTGCCGGCGGCCGGGGCGCCCGGCCTGCCTGCGCTGCCCGGGCTGCCGCCCGCTGCCGTGCCCGCCGTCGTGCCCGGTGTCGGGCCGGCCGCCGGCGCCGCTCCGACCGCTCACCCTGGCGCCGCGAGCGCGGCTCCCATGGCCGCCGCACCCGCCGTTGTGCCCGCTGCCCCGGCACCCGCCGCACCTGCGGGGGTCCGGAGCACGGCCGAGCTGCTGGCCGCCGTCCAAGGCGTGGTCAGCGACCGCACCGGCTACCCGGTGGAGATGCTCGACCCCGACCTCGACCTCGAGGCCGACCTCAGCATCGACTCCATCAAGCGCATCGAGATCGTCGGCGAGCTCGCCGAGCGCATCGGACTGGGCGGGCCCGCCGTCCCCGGGGCCGACGGGGCCGGGACCGACGGGGCCGGGCTCGACGAGTCGGTCGTCGAGGAGCTCGCCAAGCACAAGACGCTCCGCGCCCTGGTCGGCTGGATCGAGTCCCAGCAGGGCCCCGCCGCCCAACCGACGCCGGCCGACCCGACACCGGCCGACCAGCCCGCCGCCGCAGCGAACCAGGCCGCGCCCCAGCAGGCCGCGCCCGAGCGCGCAACGCCCGCCGCCGCGCCCGCCGCCGTGCCCGCCGGTGCCGAGCTCTCCGGTGCCGAGCTGCTCGCCGCCGTCCAGGGCGTGGTCAGCGACCGCACCGGCTACCCGGTGGAGATGCTCGACCCCGACCTCGACCTCGAGGCCGACCTCAGCATCGACTCCATCAAGCGCATCGAGATCGTCGGCGAGCTCGCCGAGCGCATCGGACTGGGCGGGCCCGCCGTCCCCGGGAGCGACGGGGCCGGGCTCGACGGGGCCGGGCTCGACGAGTCGGTCGTCGAGGAGCTCGCCAAGCACAAGACGCTCCGCGCCCTGGTCGGCTGGATCGAGTCCCAGCAGGGCCCCGCCGCCCAACCGACGCCGGCCGACCCGACGCCGGCCGACCCGACGCCGGCCGACCCGACGCCGGTCGACCCGACGCCGGTCGCCCAGCCCGCCGCCGTAACGGCACCGGCACCGCCACCGGCACCGGCGCCGCAGGAGCCCGCCCCCGCGGAGCACGCCGTCCCGGCGGTCACCCACCTCTTCGAGGTGCGCAGCCAGCCGCTGGGCCCCACCGTCCCCCTCGGCGACCTGGCGGGCTCCCGGGTGGCCCTGGTCGCCGGACACCCCGGCCTCACCGCCGGGGTCGAGTGGGCCCTGGCCAACGCCGGCGCGGCGGTCGTCACCGTGACGCACGACGCCTCCGGCCGGCCCACCGTCCGGGGCGAGGCCGACCTGGGCGGAGCCGACGTCCTCGTCGACCTCTCGGCGACCGCGGGCGACCCGGCGACGGACGCCCGGCGGGTCTTCGCCGGCCTGCGCCCCGCCCTCGAGGGCAAGGCGCGCCGACTGCTCACCGTCGGCGTCGCGCTGCACTCCGACGGCACGCCGACGGGCGTCGCCGGCCTGCTGCGCTCCCTGGCCCGGGAGCGCTCCGACGTGCTGGTCCGTGCGGTCGAGGTCTGCGAGGCGGACCTCCGCGACGAGGACCTCGTGCCGCTCTCCGCGACCCTGGTCGACGAGCTGCTCGACCTCGACGCCCCGACCTCGATCTCCTGGGTCGGTGGCCACCGGGCCAGCCGCACCGTCGGCCCGGCCCGCCGCCTCGCCGACCAGGACCCCGGCCTGCCGCTGGAGGCGGAGTCGGTGGTGGTGATCACCGGCGGCGCCCGCGGCATCACCGCCCGGGTCGCCGAGGCCCTCGCCCAGCGGGCGGCCTGCCGCCTGGTCCTCGTGGGCCGCTCCCCGTTGCCCGAGGGCGAGGAGGACCCGCGCACCGCCGCCGCCGGAGACACCCGGGCCCTGCGCCGGGCGCTGCTGGAGATCGGCGAGCTGCGCACCCCCGCCGAGATCGAGGCCACCTGCTCCCGGATCCTCGCCGGGCGTGAGGTGCGCGCCACCCTCGCCCGGCTCCGGGCGCTCGGCTCCGAGGTGGAGTACGTCGCCCTCGACGTCCGCTCGCCCCGCTTCGGCCTGCTCCTCGACGACCTGCACCAGCGGTTCGGCCGGCTGGACGGCGTCGTCCACGGGGCGGGCGTGCTGGAGGACAGGCTGGCGCGCGACAAGAGCGACGAGAGCTTCGACCGCGTCTACGGGACCAAGGTCGAGGGCGCCCTCACGATCCTGTCCCGGCTCCACCTGGGGATGCGGTTCGTCGCCCTCTTCGGCAGCGTCAGCGGGGTCTTCGGCAACAAGGGCCAGGTCGACTACGCCGCCGCCAACGACGCGCTGGACACGCTGGCCCGCGCCCACGACGGACGGCAGGGCTGCCGGGTGCTGAGCCTCGACTGGGGCCCGTGGGCCGGGGGCGGCATGGTCTCCCCCGAGCTGGAGCGCGAGTACGCCCGTCGCGGCATCGGCATGCTCGACCCCCACGACGGCGTCCGGGCGCTGCTCCAGCAGGTCGCCGCCCAGGAGGGCCCCTCCCAGCTGGTGGTGATGTGCGGCGACCCCGAGGCCTTCGCACCTCCCCTGGACCGCTCCGGGCTCGGTCAGCACCTGCACGGCTCGCCGCTGCAGGACTCACGGATGCCGGGCTCGCCGGGCCGTGACTGACCCGACGGGCCGGCCCGGCCCGCACCCTGTCGCCGAGCGCGAGGAGCTGCTGCTCCTCGCGGGGCGCGACGCTGCCGACCTGACCGCCCAGCTGGAGGCGTGGACGGCCCCGCCCGCCGAGGAGCGCGTCGAGCGGCCGGTGCCGGCCGGGGGCCCCGCCCGGCTGGCCGTGGTGGCTCCCGACGCCCGGCGGCTGGCGCTGGCCGCCAAGGTGCTGGCCCGCGGGACCGCCTTCCGGGGCCGCAACGACGTCTGGTTCGACCCCGACGGCCTGGTCTCCTCGGGCGGCAAGGTGGCGTTCCTCTTCCCGGGCGTGGAGCCCGAGTTCGCCCCGCGGGTCGGCGACGTGGCCGAACACTTCGACCTGCCCTGGCCCGGCCTGCCCGACAGCACCGAACTGCAGGACCAGGGCCGCGGCATCATCGCCGTCGGCCGGCTGCTGGCGGGGGCCCTGGAGCGGATGGGGGTCCGCCCCGACCTCATCGCCGGCCACAGCCTGGGCGAGTGGACCGGTCAGGTGGTCTCCGGGATGGTGCCGGACGCCTCCCTCGACGCACTGCTGGCGAGCCTGCGCCCGGGCGACATCCAGTTCTCCGACGTGGTCTTCGTGGCGCTCGGGTGCGGGGTGGAGGTCACCGAGGAGCTGGTGGCGGGCCTCGACGACGCCCACGTCTCGCACGACAACTGCCCGCACCAGTCGATCGTCTGTGCTCCGGCCGGGGCCGCCGAGACGGTGCGCGAGCGGGCGGCGGCCCGCAAGGTGCTCGCTCAGGAGCTGCCGTTCCGCTCCGGCTTCCACTCCCCCCTCTTCGCTCCGCTGGTCGAGGCGATGTGGTCCCAGTTCAGCCACCTGCCGCTGCTGCCCGCGCGCGTGCCGCTGTGGTCGGCGACCACCTGCGCCACCTATCCAGACGACCGCGAGGGGATCACCGCCCTCTCCCTGCGCCACCTGGTGGAGCCGGTCCGCTTCCGAGGCCTCACCGAGCGTCTCCACGCCGAGGGCGTGCGGGCCTTCGTGCAGCTCGGCACGGGAAGCCTGCTGGGGTTCGTCGACGACACCCTGCGCCACGAGGACGTGCTGACCGTCGCGGCCGCCAGCGCGCGGACCAGCGGCCTGGGCCAGCTGCGCCGGGTGGCCGCCGCCCTGTGGAGCACCGGCGCGGAGATCGACCTCAGTGCCCTCGAGCTCCCGGGGGCCGCCGCGACCGCCCCCGTGCCCGTCACCACGCAGGCGCCCGCCCCCGCCCGATCCCCTGCGCCGAGCGAGACGACACGCGGCCTTCCGGCCGCCCTGCTCGCCGAGTACGAGGCGTTCCTCACCGAGAGCGCGGACGCCGCGCGCGCGGTCCTGCACGCCGCCACCACCCCCGGTCTGGTGCGCCCGGTGCGCCGGGTGCGCAGCGCCCCCGCCGCGCACCACACCCCGGCGGCCCCGCTCCCCCCGGCGCGACCGGCCGGCACCGGACCCGCACCCGTCCCCCCGCCGGCACCGGGCGTCCCGTCGGCGCCGGGTGCCATCCCGGGCGGCATCCCGGGCGGCATGCCCGGCGGCGTCCCGGCTGGCATCCCCGCGCCCGCCGCGGGGCCGGCGGCCAGCCGTCAGCGCACGGCCCGGCTCTCGGTCGTCGACCAGCCGTGGTGGCTCGACCACGCCTTCTTCGAGCAGCCCCCGGACTGGCCCGACACCGAGGACACCTTCCCGCTGGTGCCGATGACCGGGATCGTGCAGATGCTGACCGAGGAGGCCGAGGCCCTCGTCCCCGGCGCGGTGACGGTCCGGGTGGAGTCGATCCGCGCCTTCAAGTGGCTCGCGGTCGACCCGCCGGTCGAGGTGACCGTGCGGGCCGCGATCGACCCCATCGCCACCGCCCAGGCCCCCGTGGGGACGACCGTGGTGCGCACCAGCGTCGACGGCCACGCCCGCGCCCTGGTCCACGTCGCGGCTCGCCACCCCGCCCCGCCGCGCCCGTGGGACCGGGCGATCCGAGGCCGGTTGGAGATGCCGTGCCCGGTCCCGGAGATCTACTCCCGCCGCCACCTCTTCCACGGCCCCGCCTACCAGGGCATCCGCTCGATCGAGGTCTTCGGCGGCGACGGCGTCCGCGGCACCCTGGAGAGCCAGAACGCGCCGGGGGCACTGCTCGACAACGCCGGCCAGCTCTTCGGCTACTGGTTCGCGTGCGCGGTCGACAAGGACCGGATGGTGCTGCCCACCACCATGGACTCGATCGCCTACTTCGGTCCGCACCCGGCGCCGGGCACCCCCGTCGACTGCGTGGCCCACTGCACCGAGCTCACCGACGACGCCGTCCGGGCCGACCTCGAGCTGCTCGTCGACGGCGAGCTGTGGTGCCGGATCGAGGGCTGGGAGGACCGGCGCTTCCAGTCCGACGACCGGCTCTTCGCGGTGCTCAAGACGCCGCGGCCCCACCTGCTCGCCGAGCCCCAGCCCGGCGGCTGGATGCTGGTCCGCGAGGGGTGGCCCGACTCGCCCTCGCGCGACCTGGTGATGCGCCGCTTCCTCGGCGTGGCCGAGCGCGCCGACTACCACTCCCGCAACCCCCGCGCCCAGCGGACCTGGCTGCTGGGGCGCATCGCTGCCAAGGACGCCGTCCGCCGCGAGGTGCTCGAGCGGGGCCTGCGGCCGCTCTTCCCCGTGGAGGTCCAGGTCCACAACGAGGAGTCCGGCCGCCCGGTGGTGACCACCCCGACCGAGCTGGACCTGTCGGTCTCCATCGCGCACTCCGGCGCGCTCGGGGTCGCCCTCACCTCCCTGGGCGAGCCGGTCGGCATCGACATCGAGCTCGTCGCCGAACGCTCGGCGATCTTCGAGGCCGCCTCCCTCTCCGCCGAGGAGCACGAGCTCTTCGAGCGCGTCTCCGGGGGCGACCGGGACCGCGAGCTCACCCGGTGGTGGGCCGCCAAGGAGGCCGCGGCCAAGGCCCTGGGCACCGGGCTGCAGGGCCGGCCCAAGGACTTCGAGGTCGTCGAGGTCGACCGCAACCACCT
The DNA here is from genome assembly GCF_058215755.1 of Nocardioides sp. Z50_6. Taxonomy (NCBI): domain Bacteria; kingdom Bacillati; phylum Actinomycetota; class Actinomycetes; order Propionibacteriales; family Nocardioidaceae; genus Nocardioides; species Nocardioides sp. Z50_6. Next base: position 346,356 of record NZ_JBZAJB010000002.1, read on the forward strand.
GCGCGTCGGCGACCAGTGGGTCGCCACCCGCTCCCTGACCCACCCCGATCCCGCACACCACCCCGCGGCCGCCACCCCGGCGTCCGCCGCACGTGAGGAGTACGTCGTTGCCTGGACAGTTCCCGCCCCCAACCATGACTGAGGCGACCACCGCCGTACCGAGCCGCGAGCAGGTGCGGGCCGACCTCGAGCGGATCCTCACCGACGTGGTCGGCGACGACCTGCTGCTCGACGGCCCGCTGACCGACGAGACGTCGTTCGACGCCGACCTGCAGCTGGAGAGCATCGAGTTCGTCGCGCTCGCCGACCAGCTGCTGGCCACCTACGGCGACCGGGTCGACTTCGTCGGCTGGATGGCCGGCATGCAGCTCGACGAGGTCATCGGCCTCACCGTCGGTCAGGTCGTCGACTTCGTGGTCACCTCGGTGAAGGGCTGACGGCGTGCCGCACGTGCAGGCCAACGGGCTGAGCTTCCACGTCCAGGTGATCCGCGGCGACGGCGAGCCGGCGGACGGCGGCCCCCGCCCGCCCGTGGTGATGCTGCACGGACTGGTGATCGACAACCTCTCCAGCTGGTTCTACACCCTGGCCCACCCGCTGGCGCTGACCTGCGACGTGCACCTCTACGACCTGCGCGGCCACGGGCGCACCGACCAGCCGGCGTCCGGCTACGGCGTGGAGCACCAGGTCGACGACCTGGTGGCGCTGCTCGACGAGTGGGAGATCGACGAGCCGGTGCACCTGTTCGGCAACAGCTTCGGCGCCGTGGTGGCGCTGGCGCTCGCCAACCGGCACCCCGAGCGGGTGGCCAGCCTCTTCCTGGTCGAGGCCCACTTCGCCGTCGAGGGGTGGGCCGAGCACATGGCCGGCAGTCTCGCGCTGGCGGCGTTCGGCCTCGACGAGAACACCTCGCAGGAGTGGATCGAGAACAACGGGGACCGCCGGATGTCCCGCCTGGCCCGGCGGGCCGAGCGGTTCCTGGCCGACACCACGCTGATCCAGGACCTCAAGGACGAGCAGCCGATCGGCTGGCTGCCGCAGATCGCCTGCCCGGTGCGGGCGATGTACGGCAGCGAGTCCGACATCCTCCACCTCGCCGAGGCGCTGGAGACCCAGATCCCCGGTTGCGAGCTCGAGATCGTGCCGGGCACCACGCACTCGCTGCTCACCGAGCGCAGCGAGCTGGTCCGCGAGCGGGCGCTGGAGTGGATGGCGCGCCAGCGCGCCGCTCCCACCGCTCCCACCGCTGCGACCGCGGCGTCCCCTTCGACCGCCGCCACCGCTATCACCGCTGCCACCGCCGGAGCCTGAGCCTGATGACCGAGGCGACCCCGACCGACCTGCGCTTCCTCTTCGTCGTCCCGCCGTTCACCGGGCACGTCAACCCGACCGTGCCGGTGGCCGCCGAGCTGGTGGCCGCCGGGCACCGGGTCGCCTGGACCGGCGTCCCGGGCACGGTCGAGCACCTGCTGCCCGCCGGCGCCACGTTCCTGGCGGCGACGACGGCGGAGGTCACGGGGTACGCCGAGGAGATGGGCGCACGGCGCAGCGACCTGCGCGGGGCCGCGGCGTTCAAGTTCCTCCAGGAGGACGTGCTGCTGCCGCTGGCCGACGCGATGGTCGAGGGGGTCGACGCCGCGGTCGCGGCATTCGGGGCCGACGTGCTCGTCGTCGACCAGCAGGCGCTGGCCGGGGCCGTGGTCGGGCGGCGCCGCGGCCTGCCGTGGGCCACGTCGGCGACCACGTCCGCCGAGCTGGTGGACCCACTGTCGGGGCTGCCGCTGGTCGCGGAGGCGATGCACCGCAAGCGGGTCGAGCTCCAGCTGGTCCACGGGATCCCCACCGAGGTGGCCGAGGCGGGAGACCTCCGGGTCTCCGAGCACCTGCTGCTGGCCTACACGACGGCCGAGCTGGTCGGACCGCTCGCCGTCGACTCCCCGGTCACCTTCGTCGGCCCGGCCGTCGCCGGACGGCCGGAGGAGGACGACTTCGACTGGGAGCTCCTCGACGCCTCGCTCCCGACCGTGCTGGTCTCGCTCGGGACCCTCAATGCGGAAGCGGGTGCCCGCTTCTGGGGGGTCGCCGCCGAGGCGTGCCGGGACCAGCCGTGGCAGGCGGTCTTCGTGGCACCCCCCGAGCTGGTCCCGGACCCGCCGGCCAACGTCGTGGTCCGGCCCCGGGTACCGCAGCTCGCGCTGCTCCAGCGGGTCGACGCGGTGGTCTCGCACGCGGGCCACAACACGGTCTGCGAGTCGCTGGCCGCCGGGCTCCCGCTGGTGGTGGCGCCGATCCGGGACGACCAGCCGGTGGTCGCCGACCAGGTGGTGCAGGCCGGGGCCGGAGTCCGGGTGCGGTTCGCCCGTGTGCGGGCCGAGGAGCTGCGCACCGCGATCGGCACCGCGCTGACCGACGAGGATCTGCGCGGTGCCGCCACCCGGATCGCGAAGTCGTTCGCGTCGGCCGGCGGCGCGGCGGCCGCGGCGTCGGCGCTGGCCCGGCTCGGGGCTCGGGGCTCGGGGCTCGGGGCTCGGGGCTCGGGGCTCGGGGCTCGGGGCTCGGGGCTCGGCTGAATGATGAAGGCTCCTTCACCGGCTGAAGCAGGGGTCGCTGTCGGTCGGACACGTCGACGCTCTAGCGTGCGCACGTGCTCGCACCTCTCCTGGCCGGTTTCCTGACCGGCGGCTCGCTCATCGTCGCCATCGGGGCGCAGAACGCGTTCGTGCTCCGGCAGGGGATCCTGCGGCAGCACGTCGGGCCGGTGGTGCTCGTCTGTGCCGTCTCCGACGCGGTGCTGATCGCGGCCGGGGTCAGCGGGATCGGGGCGATCGTCGACCGCGCGGGGTGGGTGGTCGACGTCGTCCGATGGCTCGGCGTGGCCTTCCTGCTCTGGTACGCCGCTCACTCGCTGCGCCGGGCCTTCGCGAGCGAGTCGCTGCGCGCCGATCGCGCGGGGTCCGACTCCTCGGAGTCCCGGAGGACCGTGGTCGGCAAGGCGGTGGCGCTGACCTGGCTCAACCCGCACGTCTACCTCGACACCGTCCTGCTCGTGGGCTCCATCGCGGCCACCCACAGCGGCCCCGTGAGCGGGCTCGGCGAGGGCTTGGTCGATGGGCGCTGGGCCTTCGGCACGGGGGCGGTCGTCGCGAGCGTCGTCTGGTTCAGCGGACTCGGATTCGGTGCCCGCGGGCTCGCCCCGCTGCTGGCCCGCCCCCGGGCCTGGCAGGTGCTCGAGCTGGTGATCGCGGCGACGATGCTCTTCGTGGCGGCCAAGCTGGCCTTCGACTGGTGACGGATCCCGCTGCTTGCGGTCTACGTGCGGCGAGTGAAGCGGACGTCTCCGTTCGGGAGCTTGTGGGTGGTGTAGGCGGTGTCGTGGGCGCGGTGGTGGTGCCAGGGGCAGAGGAAGGTCAGATCAGCGAGGTCGGAGTTGCCGCCGTGGCCCCAGGGATCACGGCCGTGGTGGGCCTCGCACCACGTCGACGGGACCGTGCACCCCTCGGTGGCGCAAACCCGATGAGTCAGCGACTTCGCCAGCCGCTGCTGCGGGGTGAAGAACCGGGTCGACCTCCCCATGTCGAGCGGGACCCCGTCGGTGCCGAGGACGGCGGGGATGATCCCCGCCTGACAGGCCAGCCGTCGTGCCTCCGAGGCGGTGATCGGGGTGGCCTGGTCACCGTTGCTGATGATGGTCCCGATCCCCAGGTCTTGGCGGAGCTGGGTGAGGTCGATGGTGACCACCACCCGGGTGCCGGCACCGCCGTGGATCGGCATCCGGTTGGGGTCGGCGGCCTCCAAGAACGCCAGGAACGCCTGCCCGTGCAACCGCTCTTGGGGGAGCCGGATCCCGGTGGCGGGGTCGCGTTGGGCGAACCCGCCGAACGGCGTCGCCGCCCCAGCATCCTTCCCGGCGTCCTGCTTGGGGGAGGTCCACGCGTCCAACACCGTGCGCAACCGGGCCGCGACCGCGTCGGGGACCCGGGCTGCGATGTCGGTGGCGCCGTCACCGCGCCGGCGGAAGGTCAACCGGGTGGCGGTGTTGGCGCGGTGTTGGGCTCGGTCCAGGGCCCTCTTCTCGTGCTCGTCGGCGGTGCCGGGGGCGACGACCTCGAGGATCTTCGCGCCGAGCCGTTCGAGGTGCACCGGGTCGAACATCGTCGCGGCCTCCACCAGGTGGGCTTCGGCCCGGGCCAGCACGTCGGTGGGGATCTCTTCGCCGGGGATGGGGTCGGTGACCAAAGCATCCAACGCCTTGGCGATCACCCTCGCCTGGGGCAGGGTGACCCGCCCGTCCTCCAACCCGGCCCCGACCAGCAACCACCGGGTGGTCAGCGCGTCGGCGAGCTTCTCCGCGGCGCGGGCGGGTCCGAACCCCGACCGGGTCCGTGCGGCCAGCCAGGCGGCGGGTGACCGGGCCCCGTCGGCTTCGGCGATGCCGCCGGGGGCGCCGGCGGCGTGGATGACCCGCATCCGCAACGACTCCAGCCGGTCACCCAACCGGGTCAGCTCCAACAACGCTTCCCGGTGCGCGGCCGCGGACAAGAACACCGGATCGACCTCGACGGTGGCGTCCAACGCGGCCGAGATCACGGTGCAGGCACGGGAGATCGGGTGCGTCCCCACCCCCGCACCCACTGTGTCGTCGACGTACATCCCCGGACCCCCGTCACCAGAGGCCGGAGCCCCCCGAACGGGCCCCGACCGATGCGACAACTCAACCAGGAACCACCGACAACTTACGCTCAGAACAGCCCGTCTATGCCACTATTTGGACACGCGTTGAGCGTCGCATACCGTTGATACGAAGGGCGCGAGCAACGTGCGGTTCGGTCGTAGCGGGTGCGCGGGCTACGGAAGCGTGTTGAAGTAGGCGGGTGGTGGCGCGCACGACCCCTGGTTCTCCCATCCCGGAGCTGCCCTCGGGGACACGAGGGTTCCCAGGTGGTGCGGGCCGGAACCTACGGCCGTGCGGGCGCGCGCCGGCATCTGTGGTGGTGCCGTCCCGAGGGGGAACCTGCTCACCGGTTCTCCGAGAAGCTGCCTCGCGCGCTCCTGGCTGACGGGGGCCACTCCTGTCCCTCGTGCGAGACCCAGGTCGCGGCCTTCGAGGGGCCTCAGCATCCGCGGCAGTACGAGTTTGCGGCCCGGCTCATCGCGGAGACGCTCATCAGGGTGGGGTCGGGAACCTCCTACCGGCACTCGGCGCGGGCGGCGCGGGCCGCGGTCGGGCGTGCCCGTCACTGGCCGGGTGCGCACAGGTTCGGCGCAAACGGGCAGCTGGCCGGGGACTGGACGGCGGCGTTCACCCCGGTGGTGTGCGGCCCGGTGTTCGCTGGCGAGTCGTGGCCGGCGGTTGTCGCCCTGGACGAGTTCGGGTTCCTGTCCACGGTCAGCCAGGGGAAGCGGCGCGCGAAGTCGCAGGTGGTGTGGACGGTGTGGGGTGCCTACGCGACGACCGAGCGGAAGCTGTTCCGGCTGGGCGTGTCCGGGGCGCTGAACGCGGAGGCGGCAGCGGCGTGGCTGCGGAGGCTCGACGGCGTGAACACCCCGGCATCTCCGGGGACCACCGCCGTCGAGGTGGGCCTGCGGGCGCGGTGGCCACCGCTACGCTGCCGCAGCATGTCCGACAACGTGCTGTGGATCATCACCGACGACCAACCGCGCGCCACCCTGGAGCGGATGCCGAGGACGTGGCAGCGGCTGGTGGGGCGCGGCGTCCGGTTCGACCGCGGGTACGCCGCGATGCCCTGGTGCGGGCCGGCGCGGGCGTCGATGCTGACCAGCCGCTACCCCCACCACCACGGGTGCAGCACCAACCAGACGCACCGCCCGTTCGTGGAGCAGGGACTCGACCGCGACACGGTCGCCACCCGGCTCCTTGCCGGCACCGACTACGACACGGGGTACTTCGGCAAGTACATGAACGGACTCTCCCGGGACCCGGCGTACGTCGCGCCCGGCTGGCGGCGCTGGGTGACGACCGTGGGGTCGGGCGGAGGGGTCAACGTCGACGGCGAGAAGTGGGAGGCCGGCTCCCAGCGGGCGGCCGACCGGTTCGCGCTCGACCGGCTCACGACGTACCTGGAACGGCAGGCGGGGCGCGGCCCGTGGTTCGCCGTCTGGTCGACCTCGGCCCCGCACGACCCCTACACGCCGAGCCGGCGGCACCGCGACGACTTCGACGGCGTGCGCTGGGACCCGCCGGCCCTCAACGAGCCCGACATGGCGGACAAGCCGAGCTGGATGCGGGACCTCCCACCGCAGGACCCGGCGCGGATGCGCGAGGTCCTCGAGGGCAAGCTCGAGGAGCTGCAGGACCTCGACGACCAGGTCGCCCGGGTGCTCGACGTGCTCCGCGAGACAGGCCAGCACGAGCGGACCTGGGTCTTCTTCTTCTCCGACAACGGCTACCTGATGGGCGAGCACCGGCTCTTCCGCAAGGAGCAGCCCTACGAGGAGTCCGCCGGGGTGCCGTACGTCATCCGCGGCCCCGGCGTGACGCCCGCGGTCAGCGACGCGCTGGTCTCCCAGGTCGACCTCATGCCGACCACCCTGCAGATCGCCGGGCTCGACCCCGACGCCGGCCGCGACCTCGACGGCCGCTCGCTCCTGGAGCCGCTGCGCACCGGCGACTGGTCGGCCTGGCGCCGCCGGCTGCTGGTGGAGAACACTAACCTCGGGTGGGCGATGCTGCGCGAGGGGCCTCACGTCTTCATCGACCACCACGAGCGCGGCGAGTGGGAGCTCTACGACCTCGAGACCGATCCGCACCAGCTCACCAGCCGTCGGGACCTCGACGTCTCTCGCTGGGCCGGCCCGCTCGGGCGGCTGCGGACGACCCGCGGCCGAGCGCTGCGGGCGCTGGAGGAGTGAGCGTCCGCAGCGACGGTTCAACCTGCCGCTGGCTCGACGGCGGCCGACCCGGCGACGTGGCCCCAGGTCAGCGCCAGGCCTAGGGTCATGCCCGAGGACAGGATGCCTGGCCCGATCACCGAGTCGGCTGCGTTGCCGGCGGCGTAGAGCCCGGGGACCGGCCGGCCCTCCCAGCCCAGGACCTGCGCGTCGGTGCCGGTGCAGGCACCGCCCTTGGTCCCGACCAGGCCCGGAAGCACGGGCATCGCGAAGAACGGCGGCGCCTCGACCGTGCCGAGGTTCGGGTGGGCGGCGGCGGGGTCCCCGAGATGCCGGTCGTAGGCACCGTCGCCCCGACCGAACTCGGCGTCGCGACCGGCCGACGCCGACTCGTTGAAGGCGGCGATGGTGGCGTTCAACGATTCGGCGGGCACGCCGATCTCGACCGCCAGCTCGGTGAGCGTGTCGGCCACCACGACCCAGTCCGGCAGAGGGTCCCCGGGCGCGGCCCCGGCCAGCGTGTAGGCACGGCGGTACTGGGCGTCGCCGACGGCGTAGACGGGCAGGTTGCGAGCTCGGTTGGTTGCGGGGTCGAGCTCGGTGAAGCTCAGCGCACAGTTGTGGCTGGCCTCGTTGACGAACCGACGGCCTGCCGGGTTGACCCAGACCACGTGCGGCAGCGCCCGCTCGGCGAGGATGATCTCGGGCCGGGGCGTGCCGGTGGCGCCGGCCCAGGTCGCGGTGGCGGGCTTGACCGGCCAGCACCAGCTCTCGGAGAGGTGCCCGACCATCGCCCCCGCTCTGGCGGCGAGCCGCAGACCGTCACCGTGGCTCACCGGTGGTGTCGCCGGGTGCGGATCGGGCAGCGCGAGGAGCCGAGCCGCCAGTCCTCGGTCGTGCTCGAACCCGCCGGTGGCCAGCACCACTCCTCGGCGCGCCCCCAGGCGGCGCGAGACGCCCGCCTGCTCAACGACCACCGCGGTGACGCGATCGGCGTCCTGCTCCAGCTCGATCACCCGGCAGCCGCGGACCAGCTCGGCCCCCGCGGCGACGCACCCCCGCAGCAGGCCGACGACGAGTCCCACGCCCAGGGTCACCTGCCCGGCCGCCATCCGCGGCCCGATCAGCTCCATCGGCACCTCGCCTCCGAAGACCAGCCGATGGTCTGTCACCTCCTCGTTGGTGAGCACCGCGGGGTAGGGCGGCGACCACACCCACTCCTGCCAGGGGGCGAAGTCGCCGCTCGCGACCGGAGCCACCTCGAGGTTGCGGCCCGCGAGCCGTCCGCCGGGCCCGTCCGCGAGCGAGTCCGGCGAGCGCATCGGCCGGAACCGGATCGGCGTGTGCTCCTCGATCGCGCGGGCCATCCGCGGGGCGGCGGCGAGGAAAGCGTCGATCAACGTCGGGTCACGTCCGGGGGAGTGGTGGGTGCAGTACTCGCGGGCGTCCTCGAGGGTGTCCTTGTGCTGCGGGCCGAGCTCTGTCGCACGGTGGTTCCCCGGCACCCACACCTGGCCCCCCGAGACAGACGTGGATCCGCCGAACCTGTCGGCGGCCTCGACGACGAGCACCCGGGCGCCCCGGACTGCTGCCGCCAACGCCGCCGTCAGGCCGGCTCCGCCGGACCCGACCACCACCACGTCGTACTCGTCGTGCCGCGGGGCGGGTGCCGGCTTCTCCTGGGACGCACTCACGCGTCACTCACCGTTCGACCGGGTCCGCGAGGTCGCCGTGACCGTAGGCGCCCACCAGGCCGACCTCACTGAACTGGGGCGGGGCCTCGCAGCGATCCTCCAGACCCGCGCGGTATGCCTGGAACGCGGGGAGGCCCGGCAGCGGGTGCGGAAGATCGGGGCCGCCCATGACCTCCAGGAACTCGGTGGGCCGCTCCAGCTGATAGCTCGCCCAGACCAGGCCCTCGGGCTGTCGTGCGGCGAGCTCGGCGTAGACGGCCCTCAGCAGCCTCAGGTGGGTGTCGAGCTCGGCGGGTCTGATCTCGTAGCGCATGATCGCGTGCACGTGCGGGTCCTCCGGTTCAGTGGTCTCGTCGGATCGGGAGCGGGGTCAGTGGGTGACGGCGCGCAGGGCACCGGGTCTGCGGCCGGCGAGCAGGTCCAGCCCGCTCGAGGTCGCGTCGTCCGCGGGCAGGAGGATGACGAGGTCCTGGAGACCGTGATCGGAGAGCCGCAGCGTCTCCTCGGCCAGTCGCAGGGTGCCGACCCGTGGGTGCACCAGAGCGGTGACCCGTGATCCTCGCTCGTCATCGAGGGGTCGCCGCTCCCATCGTCGAGCGAACTCGGCGGACCCTTCCAGCTCGGCGACCAGGGTCGCCACGGCGGGATCGCCACGCCGCAGCCGGTGGAGCCTGGCGACCTGATGGTCGGCGAGGTCGGCCCAGTCCCCGAACGCGTCCTTCGCGTGGGGGTGGGCGAAGGTGAACCGCAGCAGGTTCGGCGCGGGGTCGTCGAGGATCCCGAGGGGGCGGGCCACGTGGTCGTAGCCCTCGTTCCACGCCAGCACGTCGGACAGGTGGTTGACCACACAGGCCGGCGTCGGGTCCAGGCGCTCCAGGATCGCCCGGGTGCCGGCCCGGACGCTGCGGTCGGTGCCGCGGGCGGCGGCACAGAGCAGCTCGGTGCCGTGACTGACGTCCGACAGTGCCCTGAGGTGGTCGCGGTCGGTGTCGCTGAGCCGGAGCGCCTGGGCGAGGGCGGCCAGCACCTGCGTCGACGGATGGCGGTCCCGACCCTGCTCGATCCGGGTCAGGTACTCGACGCTGATCCCGGACAGGGTGGCCAGCTCGGCTCTGCGCAGCCCCGGAGTGCGGCGGCGCACTCCCGCGGGCAGGCCCACGTCGGCGGGTCGCACCGCCTCCCGTCGGCTCCGAATGAAGTCCCCCAGCTCACCCTCGATCACGCCATCAGTCTGCCCGAAGCCGGACGGATCAGGGGGGCCCTCGTGGGGACAGCCTGCCGCCGACGCCGGGCGCAGAGAGCCGTGGGGGGAGGGTGCCCGGAGTCGCGGGCTCAGTCGCTCGGCCGCGCCCGGACGCCCAGGCGTGGCTCGGCACCGCACGGCTCGAGGCGGTGGAGCAGCGGTTCCGCCACGTGGTCATGCGGCTGGCCGCAGCCTGGGCCTGGCTCCGGAGTGGCCCACCTTCACCGTCGTGGACGCCGACCGGCCGCTCGCCACGGTGCTCGCAGACGTCCGCCGGGTCCTTGCCACGCCCCCGGCCCTCTAGCCGGAGGCGAACGGGCGACCGGGTCGTCAGAGCCCGGCGAGCCCCTCGAGCAGCCGGTCGACGTCCCCCTCGTCGGTGTAGGGCGCCAAGCCCGCGCGCACCGCGCCCTCGTCGCCGAGGCCCAGGTGCCGCGACGCCTCGATCGCGTAGAAGTGGCTCGCCGGCGCGTTGACCCCCACGGCTGCCAGCCGCTCGTGCACCTCGCGCCCCGAGACGCCCTCGAGGGTGAAGTAGGCGGTGGGGGTCCGGCGTACCGGACTGCCGTGCAGCCGCACCCGCTCCAGCCCCTCCAGCCCCTCCAGGAGCCGGGCGAAGAGCCGCTCCTCGTGTGCCTCGGCCGCGCGCATCGACGCGGTGATCCGGCTCCGCCGGTCAGCCGCCTCCGACCCCGGCGCCATCGCGGCGAGGTAGTCGATCGCCGCGGTGGTGCCGGCGAGCAGCTCGTAGGGGAGCGTGCCGAGCTCGAACCGCTCGGGCACGGCGTCGGAGGAGGGCAGCAGCTTGTCGGGGTGCAGCGTCTCGAGCAGAGCCGGGTCGGCGACCACGAGTCCGTGGTGCGGCCCGAAGAACTTGTAGGGCGAGCAGGCGAAGAAGTCCGCGCCCAGCTCCACCACGTCGACGGGCGCGTGCGGGGTCAGGTGGACGCCGTCGACGTAGAGCAGCGCCCCGGCGGCGTGGACGGCGTCGGCGATGGCGCGCACGTCGGGGCGGGTGCCGAGCACGTTGGAGGCGGCGGTGACGGCGACCAGACGGGTCCGCTCCGAGAGCAGCGCCCGCAGGCCCGCCAGGTCGAGCTCGCCGGTGACCGGGTCGAACCCCACCCACCGCACCGCCGCCCCGACGGCCTCCGCGGCCTGGACCCAGGGGCGGATGTTGGAGTCGTGGTCGAGCCGGGTGACGACCACCTCGTCGCCGTCCCGCCACTGACGCGAGAGCGCGCGCGCCACGTCGTACGTCGCCTGGGTCATCGAGCGGGCGAAGACCACGCCCGCCGCGTCGCAGCCGAGCAGGTCGGCGACGGCCGACCGGGCATCCCGGACGACGTCCTCGGCGCGGCGCTCGGAGTCGGTGACGGTGCCGCGGTTGGAGAGTCCGGCGGTCAGCGTGCCCGCCACCGCGTCGGCGACCTGGCGCGGCACCTGGGTGCCACCGGGGCCGTCGAAGTGGGCGACCCCGAGGTCGAGGGCCGGGAAGTCCGCGCGCACCCGCGCGACGTCGAAGGGGAGCGTGTCGGTCATGGCGTCATCCTGCACGAGGTTCGTGGATCCCCGGCCGGGCGGGGATCCGGGCACCGGTAGCCTCGCCGCCATGAGCGCGATCGACGGAGTCTCCGAGATCTTCGACCCGGCCGACTGGGACGTCGTCCCCGGCTTCGAGGACCTGACCGACCTGACCTACCACCGGGCGAAGGCCCACGGCACGGTGCGGATCGCCTTCGACCGCCCCGACGTGCTCAACGCCTTCCGGCCGCACACCGTCGACGAGCTGCTCAGCACCCTGGAGCACGCCCGCACCAGCGCCGACGTGGGCTGCGTGATCCTCACCGGCAACGGGCCGAGCGCCAAGAACGGCAAGTGGGCCTTCTGCACCGGCGGCGACCAGCGGATCCGCGGCAAGGCCGGCTACCAGTACGAGGACAAGACGATCGGCGCCGCCGACACCGGCGCGGAGGAGCCGAGCGTCATCGACCGGGCCAAGCTGGCCCGGCTCCACATCCTGGAGTGCCAGCGGCTGATCCGCTTCATGCCCAAGGTGGTCATCTGCGTGGTGCCCGGCTGGGCGGCTGGCGGCGGCCACTCCCTCCACGTGGTCTGCGACCTGACGCTGGCCAGCGCGGAGCACGCCCGCTTCAAGCAGACCGACGCCGACGTGGGCTCCTTCGACGGCGGCTACGGGTCGGCGTACCTCGCCCGCCAGGTCGGGCAGAAGTTCGCCCGGGAGATCTTCTTCCTCGCCGAGGAGTACGACGCCGAGACGATGCACCGGATGGGCGCGGTCAACCGGGTGGTGACGCACGCCGAGCTGGAGAAGGTCGCGCTGGAGTGGGGCGCCAAGATCAACGGCAAGTCGCCGACCGCCCAGCGGATGCTCAAGTACTCCTTCAACCTCCTCGACGACGGCCTGGTCGGCCAGCAGCTCTTCGCGGGCGAGGCCACCCGGCTGGCCTACATGACCGACGAGGCGCAGGAGGGTCGCGACCAGTTCCTGGAGAAGCGCGAGCCGGACTGGTCGCCGTTCCCCTGGTATTACTGATCTGGCGGGTTTGTGCAGGTCAGAGGCCTGTTAGGGCCGCGTGCGTGGCAGATGCGTGGCAAGAATCGCTGTCGGGCGCCGAAAGAATGTGGCGCACGGCCAGGAGGCGATCAATGACGACCCTCATCCCTACCCCGAGCTGGGGCGCGTCGGGTAACACAGTAGAGATCAGCGCCCGCTGGACAGAGAATGGCGAGCCAAAGCAGGCGATCAGGACGATCACCTTGGAGAGTGGCTAGGCGGGCTCGACAAACACCTGCGAGCCGGTTCGATGCAAGGCCGCGATCGGGCTTCCTTGCGATTGGCACGGCGGTCCATGACGGGATGCCCGGGCGCACGAAACCCGGCCGGATCACACCTCATCGGCTATGAGGGAGGACTCGGCTCAGATAACGCTCTCGAGCTCAACGAGCGTGGCAGTTGGGAAGTCGTGGTCGATCCACTTCGCTCGGTAGCCGTCCTCGCCCCATTCGTCCAGCACAGCCCGCGCACCCGAGGCGATCGCGCGCTGGAACGCGACCAGCGAGCACGTAGCGTCGAGCAAGACCTTGCCCTTCTCGTCGGCGTCCGGTCCCCAGAGCGAGTCGAACCAGAGAATTCGAACAGCCAGCTGATCCCCGGAACGGTCAAGCACCCAGCGGAACTCGCCAGGTTCCTCGGCCCACGACACCCGGATTGTCGATTCTGCGTCGGGCAGGAGGACGGCAGCAGCGACCAGGTCTCCGAGCGCGTCATCGAGGTACGAAGCCGACAGCGGCAGATGCGTCGCTTCCCGGTGCCAGCGCTGATTGCCCCTGTGCTCGGCGCCAGGCATCCCAGATTGCGGCCGCGACAGACGTGTATCGCTCGGCGGGCCCGGCCGTCTGCGGGTCGAACCACTGCACGAACGCCTCATGAGTTAGCGACCGGACGTCGTCGGCGCTGCGCGCGCCTGCCAAGCCAATAACGACCGTCTCGGCTTCGGCGTCGTACTCGTCGGTGTTCGACTCGAAGTTGATGCCGATTGGATCGGCCTCGAAGAGGATCCGGGACACCTCGGTGACAAGATCGCGCTGCGTGGCGGTCTGGGCGAAACGCTGACGCTTGGCCGCCTCGATCTCGACCTTCTTCCGCTCCCAGTCCTTGTCCTCCTGGGACACCCTGGTGCGACGGACCCATCTCATGGAGCAACGGTCTCATCTCCCGGCAGCACATGCCTCCGAGTTGTCGCGGTGAGGTCGGTAGCGAGGACTGCCGTGGCCATCTCTGACGCGGCTGCTCGGGTCTTGTCCTCAGCCGTCGGCCACAAATGCGCGTAGGTGCTCAGCGTCGTCGTCGCTGATGCGTGGCCCATCGCCCGCTGGACGGTGACGACGTCGCACCCGGCGGCGATCAGACCACTGGCGAAATAGTGCCGGAGCTCGTGCAGCTTGTACGTGACCCGGGCGTCTGCGCGGGTCGAGCGCCAGCGGTAGTCGACGAGGTTGTCGTGCCACGGCTTGCCGCGCTCGTCGAACAGCCACCGGGTCGGCTCGCCCTTCGGAGTGTGCGACACCCGCCCTGGTCCGGGGGCTCGCAACGCGGCTGGCCGCATCCGGATGGTCGACCTCGTGGACCGATCTCGAGGCCGACCACTGGTCGGTCGCCATGACTCGACTCGATGTCATAGCTGATCGCGGTGTGCCTGCCGACGACGACGCCTCGATAGCCGCGGGACATCAGGTCGCCGCGGTCATCGGCGCCACAGATAACTCCTCATGACGTGCGACGTTCGGCTGGTGCTCGACGGAAGTCGCGTCTTACCCCCGCGGATGACCAAGACCCTCAGCTTGCGTGCTGCTGAACGACGTTGAGCACGTTGCCATCGGGAGCGCGGACGAAGAACCGAGTCACGCCCCATGCCTCGGTCGTCAGGGGATGCACGATCTCGTACCCACGCTCCTGTGCTTGGCGGTAGGCGGCTTCGACGTCGTCGACCATGACCGAGACGACGGGGTCCACGGGCGCGGTGGCATCGCTGGTCATCACCTGGAGCGTCGCCCTGGATACCGGCGACGTGTGGCGGGCCACCCAGCCCAGGTTGAACTCCTCTTCGGCTAACCCGAGGTAGTCGCTGTAGAAGCTCCTGGAGGCGGGGAGGTCGGGTACGTGGAGGTCGGCGATGATCTGCGTGACGCGGATGCGCGACGGGTCGGCACTCCCAGCTGGGTCGATTTCGGCTGAGGTCTGCTCCGGCGCGGCGCCCAGGAGGTGGATCCAACGCGGATCCTGCTGGCCGGACGAGCGCTCGAGTTCGCACACCAGCGGTTGCGGGCGGCTCGCCATTCGGCGCAGGCACTCCTCGACCTGGCCCCGGTCGGCGAACCCGTGCAACCGCTCGGTGCGGGTGCGCAGCTCACCCGGCGCCTGCGCGCCGCGGAGCAGCAGGACCGTAAGCAGCGCTCGCTCGTCGGGCTCGAGGGCGAGGTGCTCGTCGAGGATCTGGTGGTACTTCAGTGTCCGGCGCCCGGTGTCGGACCACACGATCCGCAGCAGCCCGCGCTCCTTGAGCGACTTCGCGGTCCGCTCGACCATCTGCTGGTCGAGGTCGGTGACGGGGTCGCGGCTGCTCGTCTGGTTGCACGCCGAGACCAGTGCCTTTGCGGAGAGGGGATAGGTGGCGGGCACGGTCGTCTGCTTCTCCAGCAGGCTGCCGAGGATGCGCTGGTCAGTCGCATCGAGGACGGGGAGTTC
This sequence comes from Nocardioides sp. Z50_6, assembly GCF_058215755.1. Classification (NCBI taxonomy): domain Bacteria; kingdom Bacillati; phylum Actinomycetota; class Actinomycetes; order Propionibacteriales; family Nocardioidaceae; genus Nocardioides; species Nocardioides sp. Z50_6. The sequence continues at coordinate 361,411 of NZ_JBZAJB010000002.1, forward strand.
TCTCACGTCACGACCTTAGATCTGCCTCGGCAGAATTGCGGATCGAAGATCGTCTTTTCCCCGCCTATGACGTGGCCGCGCCACAGCCGACCGCTTCACGGCGACCCTCACCAAGGCCCGTCGGTGGATGCACGGCGCCGTGCGGAAACAGCCGAACCCGCCATTGAAGGGCCGTGGCCCGTGCCGGACGATGGGGCGGTTTCAGTCCGCAGACAGTCCGCAAGAAATCCGGTTTCGGCCACAACCCACCAACGCCCTCCGCACTGGTCCGTACCAGTGACCCGCGGGCGTTGACGAGGACTCATCCGAGCCAGGAGCATGGGCCGCCGCCCAGCGTGGGCCGCATCTCATGGCCGGGGGGCCTCATGCTTCGTCGTCTCTGCTCCTACGGTTCCGCGCTGCTGGTGGCAGGTGGGCTCGCGCTCGTGCCCGGGGGGCCGAGCCTCGCCGCGGCCGACACCGCCGGCATCGAGTACTGGCTCATGTTCGAGGAGAACGAGTCGTCCGCCGCCAATCTGCAGCTCTTCGTCACGGGTGAGAGCGCCACCACCGGCACGGTGTCGGGCGACCTCCTGCCCCAGCCGATCCCGTTCGCGGTGACGCCGGGCGAGATCACCACCGTGGACCTCCCGGGCGACCTGCAGACGATGGGCTCCGGGAGCGTGCAGCAGACCGGGTTCAAGGTCGAGGCCGTCGACGAGGTGACCGTCTACGGCCTGAACCAGGAGACGCACACCACCGACGCCTTCCTCGCCCTCCCGGTCGACATCCTCGGCACCGAGTACTTCGTCCTCGACGCCCCGAACACCCTCGTCCACCAGAGCGACGCGGCCCAGCTCGGCGTGGTGGCGACGCAGGACGACACGGTCGTCACGATCACCCCGGACGGCGACTTCGCCGGCGCTGAGGTCCCCGAGCCCTTCGACGTCACCCTCGACGCCGGCGAGACCTACCAGCTGCAGAACACCGGCGAGGGCACCGCCCACCTCTCCGGGACGACCGTGGTCTCCACCGCGCCCGTCGCCGTCTTCGCCGGCAACCGGTGCACCAACATCCCCGGCGACGTCTACCTCTACGCCTGCGACCACAACGTGGAGCAGCTCTTCCCGGCCGCCACCTGGGGCACGCGGTTCATCTCCGCGCCCCTGGCCACCCGGAAGAACGGCGACACCTTCCGCGTCGTCGCCCAGGCCGACGACACCGTCGTCTCGATCGACGGCGAGGCCGTCACGACGCTGGACCGGGGCGAGGTGTACGAGACCATCCGCGAGGGCGGCCACCAGTGGGACTCCTCCGCGCCCGTCATGCTCGCCCAGTACTCCAACAGCAGCGACTTCGACGGGGTCACCTCCGACCCGTTCATGATGCTGATCCCGCCGGCCGAGCAGTTCCTCGACCGCTACACCGTGGCCACCCCCGCCTCCGGCATCCCCCACAACTTCGTCAACGTCGTGGCGCGCACCGGTGCCGTCGGCGACATCCGGCTCGACGGTCAGCCGCTCCCCGAGGGCTCCTTCACCGCGGTCCCCGGCACCGACTACTCCACCGCGTCCCTGCCGGTCGAGGTCGGCACCCACCGCCTCACCGGGAACACCACCTTCGGCGTGAGCGTCTACGGGTACGCGGAGTACGACAGCTACGGCTACCCCGGCGGCCTGGCCCTGACCGCGATCGCCGCCGATGCCGACGGCGACTCGCTGCCCGACAGCTGGGAGACCGAGGGCGTGGACGTCGACAAGGACGGCACGATCGACATCGACCTCCCCGCGATGGGTGCGGACCCGGCGGTGCCGGACCTCTTCATCGAGGTCGACTGGATGGTGGACGAGGAGTCCTGCTTCTTCTGGCTCTGCTGGGGCGGGCGTTCGTTCGCCCCCACCCAGGCCGCGCTCAACGACGTGGCGGCCTCCTTCCGCAACGCGCCGGGCGGTCCGGTCAACGTGCACATCGACGCCGGACCGGGGTCCGTGATGGACCCCGTGACGGGCACCCGCTGGGGGAACCGCAGCCGCGGCAACGCCCTGCCCCACGACAGCGTCCTGGGCTCCTACGGAGCCGAGGGCTACGACTGGGGCGAGTTCGACGCGCTCAAGTCCGCGCACTTCGAGACCGCCCGCGCCCAGGTCTTCCACTACGCCGTGTACGCCGACACCTACCAGGGCGGCACCAGCACCGACTGCCCGTCCGGCCGCTGCTCGTCGGGGATCTCCCGCGGCCTCCCCGCGGCGGACTTCCTCGTCACCGACGGGGGCGAGGGCTGGGGCGACCACGGCTTCACCCGCACCCAGGAACGTGGCACCTTCATGCACGAGCTGGGTCACAACCTCAACCTCAAGCACGGCGGCCCGGACCACACGACGTTGGCCTACGACCCGACGTTCCTCTCGGTGATGAACTACGCCTACCAGCTCGTGGGGATCGGTGGGGCCTCGCGCCTCGACTACTCCCGCGGCGCCCCCTGGGCGGAGTGGCCGCGCCTGGCCTACAACGGCGGGGCCGTGGGCGCCCTCGGGGCGGACGACGCGCCGCCGCAGATCACCCCGGAGGACTCCCTGACCTCCGACATCGCCCTCGAGCTGGGCGTCCTGAGCGCGGACGGCGACGGTGTGGTCGGCTTCGTCGGACCGGGCACGCTGATCCCCCGGACCGGCGACCAGACCGTCCACTTCTCCGTGGAGAACCCCTCGGAGGTCTCCGCGACCTACACGCTGCGGGTCAGCGGACTGCCGGCCGACCAGCCGGCACCGGTCACGGTCGCGGCGCGCTCCAGCACCACGGTGGCGGTCACCGTCCACACCGACGCCCTGGCGCCGGGCGACCACACCGTCACCGCCGTCCTGGACAGCAACCTGCTCGGCGCGGGGGTCTCCACGGCCTCCGGCCCGGTCACCGCCCCCGACCCGAGCGCCCCGGGGTTCCGGTCCGAGCTCACGTCGGTGATCGACAACCTCGCCACCGGGCCGGCCGGCACGCTCGACCCGGCGGTCCTCGATGCGCTGAGGAAGCAGCTGGCGGACGCCGCGACGCCGACGCCCGCGCCGTCCCCCGGCCCGACGGCGACGCCCACTCCGTCCCCCACTCCGGCCCCCACCGTGGCGCCGACTCCTGGCCCGACCACCCTGCCGACGCCGGTCCCGACCCCCAGCATCCCGGCGGTGACCGCCACCTGCGACGGGCGGGCAGCCACCATCGTCGGCACCGAGAAGGCCGACCGGCTGGTGGGCACGCCGGGTGACGACGTGATCGTGGGTCTCGGCGGCAACGACAGGATCGACGGCAAGGGCGGCAACGACGTCGTCTGCGGCGACGCGGGCAAGGACGTCATCAAGGGCGGCGCCGGGAACGACCGCCTCTTCGGCGGCGCGGGCGACGACAGCCTCGACGGCGGCGCCGGCAACGACCGCCTGGTCGGCGGCGCAGGCAACGACCGCCTGGTCGGCGGTCCTGGCCGCGACGTCCTCCGGGGCGGTCCCGGCAAGGACGCCACCTTCCAGGACTCGGCCCGCAAGGGCGGCAAGAACCCGAAGGATCCGAAGAGCAAGGGTCCCAAGAGCAGGGGCCCGAAGAGCAAGGGAAAGAAGGGGAAGGACACGCCGGGCATGGGCGACCAGAAGGGCGCGGAGGGTGCCGACGGCTGACGGCCGCACCCGACGCGGTCCCTGGCACCGCACCTCACGTGCGGTGGCGGGGGCGGCGTCCCTGCTCCTGCTCGCGCTCGGTGCCTGCTCGGACGCGGACCCGCGGTTGCAGCCCGGGACGGACCGTGCCGAGGTCACCGAGGACGACGGCATCAGCGCGCCCGAGGCCTCGGCCTCGGGCCACCTCACGGCGACCTACGACGCCCGGCTCACGGTGGGGCCGCGGACCGGGGCGGTGCTCACCGCAGTCCTGGGCAACGCAGGCCAGGAGGAGGACCGCTACACGGTCTTCGTCGTCCGCGTCGGGGCGTCCCCCGAGGGCACCGGGCCGGACGCCCGGCTCCCCGTCCGGCCCGCGGCCCTCCGGGTCGCGCCGGGCGAGGAGGCGTCGCTGGAGGTCGACGTGAGCACCGCCCAGGACCTCGCCGGCTGGGAGGTCGTGGTCATGAGCGCGGGGCGCGCCCGTGCTGCCGACGCGGCCCCCGGCGACCCTGCGGGCGACGCCTCGGGTGCCCTCGCCGAGGTGATCCGCCTCCCCCTCGGGTGAACGCCTCACGTCGACCGGGGGGATGACCAACGTCACGCCCGACGCATTTGGCCAGTGCCTGCGGGCGGGTAAAAATCCTTCGTGTCGCGCGAGCGTCCATGACGGCCGCCGGGTCGCGGCTCCCGCCGCCCCGGTCGTGCAGCGACCCCCTCCCGCCGGGCCTGCCCGGCGGGTGCACCGCCCGCGAACATGAGCGTGCGGTCGCTCGGTCATGCCCGGAGGTCTGGCGCGCGCCGACCATCACGGCATAACGCCGAACCGAGGAAAGGAGCAGACATGACTACGACTGACGTCGTGAACGTCGACCAGGACCGCGACAAGCGTCGCCGCCGCGGAGCGATCGTCCGCTTCGGGCTGGCCAGCGTCGCCGTGCTGGGCGTCGGGGCGGCCCTGACCAGTGCGGTCTGGACCGACGACGCGTGGTTCGACGGCACCGCGAGCGCCGTCGAGAAGGTCGAGCTGCAGGCGAGCGTCGACGGGGGGAACACCTGGTACGACGCGGACACCGAGAACGATGCGGTGTCGATCCCTGCGGACGCGTTCGAGAACCTCAACCAGGGCGCGGACAAGACCGTCTCGCTGCAGCTGAAGAACGCCGGCAGCGTGCCGCTCACGCTCGGCACGGGCGTGCTGACCACGGCCGGGACCCTGTTCGAGGGATCCGAGCCGGCGACCGCCACCATCCACGACCCGTCGTCCACCACGCTCGACGCCGGGGCCACCGACACGGTGATCCTGCAGGTCACCACCCCCGATGACTGGCCCGAGGACTACCAGGGCGCCGAGGGGACGATGACCCTGCGGTTCACCGGAGAGTCCTGAGGCGATGGCAGGCCGCGCGGCGGCCGTGCGCGTCCTGCGCACGGCCGCTGACGTCCTGGTCTGGGGCCTCGCGGTCATCGGGGTGGTCAGCCTGGGAGTCTGGTTGGCGACCACGATGGGTGTGATCAAGCCGCTCATCGTCATCTCCGGCTCCATGGAGCCGGAGATCATGACCGGCGACCTGGTGGTCGCCACACCCGTCCCGATCGAGGAGGTCAAGGCCGGGGACGTGCTGTCCCTGCGCAACGACGTCTCGGACCGGCTCGTCACGCACCGCGTCATTGACGTGGCGCAGCACGACGACGGTTCGTGGCACGTCCGGATGCAGGGCGACGCCAACGACAGCCCGGACGCGGGTGAGTACGTCGTCACCGACGACACGGTGCTCTCCCCGCGCTGGCAGTTCGCGGGCCTGGGTGAGGCCTGGATGCGGCTGACGCGCCCGAGCGTCGCCGTACCCCTGGTGATCGCGGTCGCCGCGATCCTCGCCCTGAGCCTGATGCCCCGGCCCGGCACCGCCCCGACGGGCAGGCCCCAGCACGTGGCGCGCGACCCGCACCACGACGAAGGGGCAGGCGACCTGGTCGCCGCCTCGCCGAGCCAGACCCCGTGAGCGGGCTGCTGGGCGCGGCCGGTCACGGCCGCGCCCAGTCCCGCTCCAACCATGAAGACGTGATGAAGAAGGGAGCCAGCGCATGACCTGGCCCGCCACGCGCCGACGTCTGCTGGCCGCGACGGGCGCGCTCGTGGCCCTCGTCCTCATCGCCGCGACGACCGCGACCCGGACCGTCGCGGGGTGGAACGACGGGGCCGCATTCGCCGCCCGGGCCACCTCCGGCACCTGGGCCACCGCAGGCGGCGACAGCTGCGAGATCCTGAACCGCACCACCAACGAGGTCGTCGGGACGTGCACCGTCGACGGGGTGACCTTCAGCGACCCGTGGTCCAACGGCACCAGGTTCTACGTGTCCATCAGCGGCTTCCAGCCGAGCAACGACCGGGTGGCCAGGGTGACCGTCGACATGGCGAAGTACGACCCCTCGTGGGACTGGGAGACCGGCCTGCTGCAGATGGACAGCGCGCAGAACATCCAGTGGAACGCGCCCGTCCTGACGTTCACGACGTACCCGAACGGCTTCTCCCCGTTCAGCGGCACCTTCGTGCAGCGCGCGTAGCGGCTCGGCTCGCACCACCCGGCCCGCCGGCGCGCGGCGGGAGCGTCGCCGGGCATGATGTCCCCGTGTGGGAGGTAGCTCAGTCGCGAGCCGGTGCCGCGCGTCTCCTGGTCGGGGACCGAGGCCGATGACTACCCACGTGCGCCTCACCGCGGTCGACCTGAGCGTCGCCGGGGCCTGCGGCGCGCTCGCGCTCGCCGGGCTGGCCGCCGTCCCCGCCCTCGCGGCGGCAGACCCCTCCGCCGAGCTGACGCTCCCCGCGCTGGGCGGGACGAGCTGGTGGCTGGGCGCCGGGACGCTGCTGGCCCAGGCCGCCGTCCTGCTGCTGCGCCGTACGGCGCCCAGGGCGGTGCTGCTGCTGGTCGCGGCGGCGGTGCCGGTGGCCGCCGCCTGCGGGCTGGGTGACGCGACGGGCCTGGCCACCCTGGCGGTCATGGTCGCGGTCCTCACCCTGGGGCTGGCGCTGCCGGCGGCCCGCTCCTGGCCCGCCCTGCTGGGCGCCGGTCTGCTGGTCGCCGTCGGCATCACGATGAGCGCCCTGGACGCCGGGGAGGCCACCGGGGCCGCGCTCGGTGGCGGCCTGCTGCAGGGCGTCGGCAGCGTCGGCCTCCCGCTGGTGCTCGCGGTCGTGCTCACCGCCAGGCGGGAGACCCGGCTGGCGCGGGAGAGCCAGGCCGCCGCGGTCGCCCGCGAGCAGGACGCGCTCCTGGCCGCCGCCGTGGCCCGCGAGCGGATCGCGATGGCGCGCGAGCTGCACGACATCGCCGCGCACCACCTCTCCGGCATCGCGGTGATGACGGCCGCCATCGGCACCCAGATCGACTCCGACCCCGCGGCCGCCAAGGATGGGGTCGCCCAGGTACGCCGGCAGAGCACCGCCGTGCTGCGCGACCTGCGCCGCCTGGTCGGGCTGCTGCGCGAGCAGGACCACCCGGCCGATCCGGCGCGGGTGCGCCCGGAGTCGCTGACCGGCGTCACCGCCCTGGTCGAGGACGCCGTCGCCGCCGGACGCACGGTCGGCCTGACCGTGCTCTCCGGGCCAGACCCGCTCGGCGCCCGCATCGGCCCGCTGGCCCAGCTGGCCGGCTACCGGATGGTGCAGGAGTCCCTGGCCAACGCCGCCCGCCACGCGCCCGGCGCCGAGGTCACCGTGGTCGTCGACGACCGCGACCCGGCCGTGGCCCAGCTCACGGTGCGCAACGGCCCGCCCCCGGCGCCGCCGGACACCGCGGCTCGCAGCGGCTTCGGGCTGCTGGGCATGCGCGAGCGGGCCGAGCTCACCGGGGCGCAGCTGGAGCACGGACCCACGCCCGAGGGCGGCTGGCAGGTGGTGCTGCGGATGCCGCGCGAGGGTGCGCTCGGGGCCGACCTCCCCGACCTGGACCGGGCCCCCCGCAACGAGATCGAGAGTGAGGACCGATGATCCGAGTCGTCGTCGCCGACGACCAGCCGCTGGTGCGAGCCGGGCTCGGCACCCTGCTCGGCGCCGAGCCGGACCTCACCGTCGTGGCGCTGGCCGCGGACGGCCGCGAGGCGGTCGAGGCCGCGCGCAGACTCCGCCCCGACGTGGTCTGCATGGATGTCCGGATGCCCCACCAGGACGGCATCAGCGCCACCCGCGAGCTCTGCGGTCCCGGGGTCGAGGACCCGATCCCGGTGCTGGTGCTGACCACCTTCGACATCGACGAGCACCTCTTCGGGGCGCTGGAGGCCGGGGCGTCGGGCTTCCTGCTCAAGGACGCCGAGCCCGAGGTGCTGGTCGCCGCGGTGCGCAGCGTGGCGCGCGGGCACGGCACCCTGGACGACGCGCTCACCAAGCGGGTGCTCCGCGAGGTGGTGACCCGGCGCGAGACCCGGCCGGTCACCGCCGGGCGGGCCTCGGAGCTGCTCACCGCCCGCGAGCTCGACATCCTGCTGCTGCTGGCCCAGGGGATGTCGAACGACGAGATCGCCGCCGAGCTGTTCCTGGAGACCTCGACGGTGAAGTCGCACCTGGCCCGGATGATGCCCAAGATCGGCGTGCGCTCACGTCTCCAGGCCGCGGTCTGGGCCTACCAGAACAAGGTCGTCGCCATCCCCGAGTGAGCCCGACCGGGGTGCCGCCGGGGTCGCAGCCGGCCGGTTGCATCGAAGGATGGAACCCGCCGATCTCCATCCCGCGGCGCTCGCGGCAGGGGTGGGCGGAAACCTAACGTCGAAGGCGTTCCCCCCGCCTCGACCCAGGAGCCCCCGATGACCACCTCCACCCCCGACCGGAGCCCGGTCCACAGCACCGGCACCGGCACCGATGCCGGCACCGACGCCATCCGGCTGCTCGACGTCCACCGCCAGTACGACGGCACCGCGGCGCCGGTCCACGCCCTGCGCGGCGTCTCGCTGACGCTCCCCACCGGCTCGTTCACCGCGGTGACCGGCCCGTCCGGCTCGGGCAAGTCGACCCTGCTCCACTGCGCGGCCGGACTCGACGTGCCGACCAGCGGCAGCGTCGTCGTCGGCGGCCACGACATCAGCCTCCTCTCCCCCGACGCCCTGACCCGGTTCCGCCGTGAGCACGTCGGCTTCGTCTTCCAGGAGTACAACCTGGTCGCCCACCTCAGCGTCACCGACAACGTGCAGCTCCCGCTCGTGCTGGCCGGTCGCGAGCCGGACCTGGCCTGGCAGACCCAGCTGCTGGAGACCGTCGGCCTGGCCGGGATGGAGGACCGCCGCCCGGGCGAGCTCTCCGGCGGGCAGGCCCAGCGGGTCGCGATCGCACGGGCGCTGCTGACCCGGCCCACCGTCGTCTTCGCCGACGAGCCGACCGGCGCGCTCGACTCGCGCACCGGCGCCGGGGTGCTCGCGCTGCTCCGCGACACCGCTCGACGGCTCGGGCAGACCGTGGTCGTGGTGACCCACGACGCCCAGGTGGCCGCCACCGCCGACCGGGTGCTCTTCCTCGCCGACGGCCGGCTGGTCGACCAGCTCGACGACCCGACCGCCGAGACCGTCGCCGCTCGCATGCTCGGACTGGGCCGATGAGCGCCATGTGGCGGCTGGCCCGCTCCGGTGCGACCGCGCACCTGCCCGGGCTCGCCGGCACCTTCCTGGTGCTCGCGCTGGCGGGGGCCCTGCTCTCGGCCACCGGCGTGCTGATCGAGTCCGGGCTCCGCTCCGGCGGCGACTCCGGACTGCTGGTCGCGCTCGCCACCTCGTTCTCCGGCACCGCGCTGATGATGGTCGTCCTGGTCGTCGCCGCCACGGTCTCGCTGGCCCTGAGGCAGCGCCAGCGCGACTTCGCCCTGCTCCGCGCTGTCGGGGCGACCCGCCGCCAGGTACGGCGGATGGTCGGCCTGGAGATCGTGCTGATCACCCTGGTCGCGGCGCCCCTCGGCGCGGTCCCCGGCCTCTTCGTCGTCCGGCTGCTGACCCCGCTGCTCGTCGACGACCAGGTGGTGGCGCCGGGGTTCGCGACGACGACCTCGCCGCTCCCGGTGGTCGCCGCCACGCTGATCCTGCTCCCCGTCGCCTACCTGGCGGCCCGGCTGGCCACCCGCGAGACCCTGCGCACCCCGCCCACCACCGCGGTCCGCGGCAGCGTCGTCGAGCCGCGCGGGCTCAACCGGGCCCGCCGCGTCTCCGCGCTCGTCCTGACGGTCGCCGGCCTCACCGCGGCGTTCAGCCCGCTCGTCGTCCCGGGGACGATCGGCAGCGCGGCCGCCGCGCTCTCGGCGTTCCTGCTCGTGGGGGCGGCGGCGCTCGCCGGTCCCCTGCTGGTCGGGTGGCTGCTCGGCACCACCAGCCGGCTCGGCGGCGGCCCCGCCACCCGGCTGGCGCTGGCCAACACCCGCGGCTTCTCGCGGCGGCTGACCACCGCGGTGGTCCCGCTCGCGCTGGCGGTCTCCGTGGGCACGGTGCAGAGCACCGTCGACGACACCGTGGTGGAGGCCGCCGCCCAGCAGCTGGCCGACGGCCTCCGGGCCGACCTGGTCGTCGCGCCCGGCAGCGGCACCGGCACCGGCACCGGCAGCGGGAAGGAGGCGCGCCTCGCGGAGCTCGCCGCCCTGCCCGGCGTCGAGGCGGCGGTCCCGCTCTCCTCGGTCGCGGCCCGGGTGCGCACCGACGACGAGATGGGGGGCTTCGGGGGCGACTCCACCAGCGCCCTGGCCTGGGAGTCGATGCGGCTCTCCGCCCTCCCCGCCGGCGGTGTCGGGGGAACGCTCGACGTGGGCGTCGTGGACGGCGCGCTCGCCGACCTGGACCGCCTCGACACCGTGGCGATCAGCGTCGACGCCCGGCTCGAGACGGGCAAGGGGGTGGGCGAGGCGATCACCGTCCGCTGGGGGGAGGGCCCCGAGGCACGGGCGACGGTGGTCGCGGTCTACGACCGGGGCCTCGGGTTCGGCGACTTCCTGGTCGGCGGGGCCACCCCCGCGGCGCACGGCGTCGACCCCCGTCTGGAGAGCGTGCTGCTGCGTGCCCCGGACGCCGGGGGCGCCGGGGCCACCACCGTTCTGCGCGACGCCGTCACGGGCCTCGGCCTCACCGCGATGACCGAGCAGGAGTACGTCGCCTCCGCGCGCGCGGCGGGCTCCAGCGGCACGCTGTCGACGGTGCTGCTGCTCGCCCTGCTGGTCTTCGTGGGGGTGGCGGGCGCCAACACCCTGGCGCTCACCACGGCCGGCCGGCGCAGCGAGCTGAACCTGCTGCGCCGGACCGGTGCCACCGGCCGCCAGCTGGTCGCGATGGCCGGTGTCGAGGCCCTGGTGGTCGGGGTGGCGGCGTGGGCGATCGGCACGGTGGCGGTGGTCCCGGCCACGCTGGGCGTGGGACTGGGCCTCCTCGGTCCGACGGTGCCCCCCGTCGATCTGGCGACCTACGGCGCGCTCACCCTGGCCGTCTTCCTGGTGCCGCTGCTGACGATGGTGCCGGTGGTGCGCACCCTGGCCCGGTCCACGGCCGGGTGACGGCCCCCGTGGTAATACTCGTGACCATGAAGGTCGTCGTCCTCACCGGCGCGGGCATCTCCGCCGAGAGCGGGGTGCCCACCTTCCGCGACGCCGACGGGCTCTGGGAGGGCCACGACCCGATGACGGTCGCCACCCCGGAGGCCTACGACGCCGACCCGGATCTCGTGCACCGGTTCTACGACGAGCGCCGCGCGGCGCTGGGGCGGGTGGAGCCCAACGCGGCACACCGGGCGCTGGCGCGGCTCGAGGAGGCGCTGGGCGACGACCTGCTGCTGGTCACCCAGAACGTCGACGACCTGCACGAGCGCGGCGGCTCGGAGCGGGTGCACCACATGCACGGCCGCCTCGACTCCGCCTGGTGCACGGCCTGCGACGCCCGCCACGAGTGGCACGGGCCGCTCGGGCACCGTCCGCCCTGTCCGGCCTGCGGCGCCCGGGAGCTGCGGCCCGACATCGTCTGGTTCGGCGAGGTGCCCCACGGCATGGACCTGGTGGAGGACGCGCTGTGGGAGTGCGACCTCTTCGTCGCCGTCGGGACCTCCGGACTCGTCTACCCGGCCGCCGCCTTCGTGCACTGGGCGCGCGGCGACACCCTCGAGCTCAACCTGGGCGCCAGCGTGGGCGCAGGTGACTTCGCCCGCGCCCGCCAGGGCCCGGCCACCGAGCTGGTCCCGGCCTGGGTCGAGGAGATGCTCACCGGGCGCTGAGGCCGGTCCGCGGGCGCCGGTGTCTGGTTGACTGACCCGCATGCGACGCATGCCCTCCCGTCTCCTGCCCGCCGCCGGAGCCGCCCTGCTGCTGGCCCTCGGCGCCTGCGGCACCCAGGCCTCGGCGATCGACTCCGCCACGCTCAAGGAGCGGGTCGAGGAGGGCATCACCGGTGAGGACGCCGACACGCTGACCGTGGAGTGCACCGAGGACCTCGACGCCGAGGTCGACGCCACGGCCGACTGCGTCGTCTCCGACGCCGAGGACGGCCGCACCGGGGTGCGGTTCACCACCACCGAGGTCGACGGCGAGAAGCTCTCCTACGACACCATGCCGTTCCTGGAGCCCGAGACGCTGGAGACGACCCTGGCCGCCCAGCTCGGTGAGCAGGGGATCGACGTGACCGAGGTCGAGTGCCCCGAGGAGCTCGAGGGGATCCCCGACTCGACCACCGAGTGCACGGCCGTCTCCGCGGGTGAGGAGGGCGTCATCGAGCTGACCACGACCGACATCGACGGCCTGCGCGTCGGGTTCGACTGGAAGGTCGTGGGCTGACCCGAGCCCTCCCCTGTCCCCGGGCCGACGTCCTACTCCGCCCCCACCGGCAGCCAGATCCGGACGACGGTCCCGCGGCCGAGCTCGGACTCCACCGTCACGGTGCCGCCGTGGCCCTCGACGATCCGCTGCACGATCGGCAGGCCGAGACCCGTCCCCGGCCGGGCCAGTGCCTCGGGGTTGGTGGAGCGGAAGAAGTGCGCGAAGAGCCGGGCCTGGTCGGCCTGGCTGATGCCCAGCCCCTCGTCCTCGCAGGTGAGGAGCACGCCGCGGCCGCTCGGGGTCAGCCACAGCCGGACCGTGTCGCCGGCCGCGGAGTACTTGACCGCGTTGCCCACCACGTTGACCAGCACCCGCAGCAGGCCCTCGTGGTCCCCGAGCACGGTCGTCCCCGGGGGCGGAGGCGCCACCACCAGGGTGACCCGGTGCTGCTCGACGTCGAGGCGCAGGGCTTCCTCCACCTCCGCCATCAGGGCGCCGAGGTCCAACGGCGCCCGCCGGCGTGCGAGGCCGCCGGCCCCCAGCCGGCTCAGGACCAGCAGGTCGTCGGCCAGCGCATGGACCCGGCGGGCGGCGCGGGCCATCGCGCGTCGACTCTCCTCCCCGGCGTCCTGCGGGAGCGACCCGGAGTCGAGCATCTCCAGGTGCCCCAGGATCACCCCGATCGGGTTCTTCAGCTCGTGGGCGACGGTGGAGAGGAGCTCCTGCCGGTAGTCGTCCATCCGCCGCAGCTCCTCGTTGAGCTGGCGCTCGCTCTCCAGCGCCCGCGCCTGGAGGATCGCGCTGGCCAGGTCCTGACCGACGTCGAGGGCCGCGGAGCTCTCGCTGTCGGTCCACCGGGCGCCACCCGGGCGGCGGTGGATGACCAGGGCGCCGAGCAGGCGGCCCGCCGTGCCGATCGGCACCAGCACCAGCGCCGCCATCCCGGCCTCGACCAGGCTCCGGCCGAGCAGCTCGTGGTGCTCGGCCTCGAGGTCGGGGTCGCCCCACACCTGCTCGGGCTCGACGATCAGCACCCGTTCGTGGCGCCAGGCCCGGATCATCGCCTCCTCGATGCCGACGAAGAAGTCGCGACCCACGCCGTCCGCCCCGCGCGTCTCGACCAGGGGGTCGAGGACGTGGAGCTCGAGACGCTCCGCGCAGAAGGCGTCCTTGAGCTCCTGGGTCGCCATCTGCAGCACCTCCGGCAGCTGGAGCCGGCCGCTCGCGCTCCGGATCATCGTCCGGGCCGCCTGGGCCATCCGGACCTGCTGGGCCAGCCCCTCCCGCTCGACGGTGGTGACGACGGCCCGGAACGCCAGCTGCAGGGCGTCCGAGAGCGCCAGCAGCTCGGCGGGCGTCGGCCGTCGCCCGCTCGCCGGCTGGTCGAGGTGGAGCACGGCCCGCAGCTCCCCGGCGTCGTCGTGGAGCCGCGCCACCAGCATGTCCTGGGGCCGCCACGCGTCCTGGTGCGGCGACTCGGGGAGCTCCGGCACGTAGGCGTACCGGCCGACGACGTCGTAGGCGTCGCGGCTGAGCCACTCGGCGGCCACGAAGGTCAGCTGCCCGAAGGTCGCCCCGCAGGTGAACGCCGGGGCCTTGGCCTCCAGCGGCACCCCGTGGCCCAGCAGCCACCCCTCCGGGGGCAGGCGGCCGGCGGCGGCCACCGTCTCCAGCATGCTGTCGGCCCGGAGCACCTCGATCGCGCACACCGCGAAGCCCGAACGGTGCGCCACGTCCTCCGCGATCTGCTGGAGCGCCTGACGGTCCGTAGCACCGCCCCAGGCCCCGGAGCGCGGCCGTGCCGCGGCCCGGTCCTCTCGGTCCTTGTCCTGCACAGCACCCCCCTACCCGCGGCAGCCCGGCCCGGGACGGCTCCTCCGCGAGTGACTGTATTCCCCGGCGCGCTGTCGCGCCTCCTGACTGGTGAGTAACCTTGAGGACATGACGCGCGACATCTACGACGAGGACCACGAGGCCTTCCGCGCCTCGGTCAAGGAATTCCTGGACCGGCAGGTCGTCCCCCACCTCGAGGAGTACGAGAAGAACCACGGCCTCACCCGCCAGTTCTGGCTCGACGCCGGGGCGCAGGGGCTGCTGGGGCTCGAGATCCCCGAGGAGCACGGCGGCGTCGACGCCGGCGACTACCGCTTCAACGCGGTCCTCACCGAGGAGCTGGCCAAGGTCAACATGACCCTGCCCTCGTGCGTGGGCATCCACGCCGACATCACCGCCCCCTACCTGGTGCACCTGACCAACGAGGAGCAGCGCAAGCGCTGGCTGCCCGGCGTCGCCTCCGGCGAGACGCTGCTCGCCATCGGCATGACCGAGCCCGGCGGTGGCTCCGACCTCGCCAACCTCAAGACCACCGCGGTCCGCGACGGCGACGACTGGATCATCAACGGCTCCAAGACCTTCATCACCAACGGCGGCTCCGCCGACATCGTGGTGGTGGCGGCGCGCACCGCCCCGGAGAAGAAGGCCAAGGGCATCTCCCTCTTCGCCGTCGACACCAAGACCCCCGGGTTCTCCGTCGGCCGGGTGCTGGACAAGGTCGGCCAGGACGACTCCGACACCGCCGAGCTCTCCTTCGAGGACGTCCGGGTCAGCAACGACGACCTGGTCGGCCCGCTCGACACCGGCTTCATCTCGATGATGCAGTTCCTGCCGCAGGAGCGCCTCGGCACCGCGATCACCGGGGTCGCGCACGCCAAGCAGATCCTCGAGGAGACCGTCCAGTACGCCAAGGACCGGGTGGCCTTCGGCCAGCCGATCGGCAAGTTCCAGAACACCCAGTTCCTGCTGGCCGACCTGGTCACCCGGGTCGAGGTGGCCGAGGCCTACATCGACCAGTGCGTCATGCGGCACACCCGCAAGGAGCTGACCGCGGTCGACGCCGCGAAGGCCAAGTGGTGGGCCACCCAGGTGCAGTCCGAGGTCCTCGACCACTGCCTGCAGATCCACGGCGGCTACGGCTACATGAACGAGTACCGGGTGGCGCGCGCCTGGCGCGACGCCCGCGTCACCAAGATCTGGGCCGGGTCCAACGAGATCATGAAGATGCTGATCGCGCGCGACCTGGGTCTCTGACCCGGCACCACCGCGCAGCGGTGCGGTGCGCGGGGCCTCGTCCTCGGCGCACCGCACCGGTTCCTCGGCCACCGGTCGACCAGCCCGCCACGCAGGGCCGCCCGACCCTTGCCCCACCCGCCCCGAGCGGGTCTGATGGGGCCATGAGCGACCCGACCACCGGCTCTCCGGGCCCGCACGAGGACGAGCCGCACGAGCAGAGCTTCGCCTCGCGGCTCAACTGGCTGCGCGCGGGCGTGCTCGGGGCCAACGACGGCATCGTCTCCACCGCGGGCCTGGTGGTCGGCGTCGCCGGGGCCACCGAGGCCACCTCCGCCGTGCTGGTCGCCGGCGTCGCGGGGCTGGTCTCCGGCTCGATCAGCATGGCCGCCGGCGAGTACGTCTCGGTCAGCACCCAGCGCGACTCCGAGCTGGCCCTGCTCGAGAGGGAGCGGGCCGAGCTGCGCGACGACCCGGAGGCCGAGCTGTCCGAGCTGGCGGGGCTCTACGTCGCCCGGGGGGTCAGCGAGCGGGTCGCCCTGGAGGTGGCCAAGGAGCTCACCGAGCACGACGCCCTGGCCGCCCATGCGGAGGTCGAGCTGGGCATCGACTCCCAGGAGCAGACCAACCCCTGGCACGCCGCCTTGGCCTCGATGCTCTCGTTCACCCTCGGCGCCCTGCTGCCGTTGCTGGTGATCGTCTTCTCGCCGGTCGACCTGCGGGTCTACATCACCGCCGCGTCCGTGGCCGTGATGCTGGCCCTCACCGGCTGGGTCAGCGCCCGGCTCGGCGGCTCCCCGGCGGGGCGTGCGGTGGTCCGCAACGTCTGCGGCGGGGTCTTCGCCATGGTCGTCACCCACGTCGTGGGGCTGCTGATCGGCGGCCAGGTCTGAGCCCGTGCCCAAACTCGATAGGTTCGGTACGCTTTAACGCATGAGCCTGCCCACCCTGCCGCTGCCCGAGCTCGACGGAGCCGAGGTCGTCGTCGCCGCCCCGGGGTCCGGACCCGGCCACTGGGCCGGCGCGGCCACGGTCACCCTGGTCGACGACGCCTTCTGGCTGGCCTACCGGGTGCGCCGGCCGCTGAGCGCGGGCCGGGGCCTGTCCACGGTGGTGGCCACCTCGGCCGACGGCGTCCGCTTCCACACGGTGGCCCAGGTCTTCCGCGACGACCTCGGCGCCGAGTCGTTCGAGCGGCCGGTCGTGCTGCGCCGTCCCGACGGCGGCTGGCGCCTCTACCTCTCCTGCGCCACCCCCGGCTCCAAGCACTGGTGGATCGAGGCGCTGGACGCCGACACTCCGCAGGGCCTGCCCGCCGGCCGCCGCACGGTGGTGCTGCCCGGCGACGAGCGGGTGGCGGTCAAGGACCCGGTGATCCTCGAGCGCGACGGACGGTGGGAGATGTGGGTGTGCGAGCACCCGCTGACCGAGCCCGGCCAGGAGGACCGGATGAGCACCGCCTACCTGACCAGCGACGACGGCCTGGTCTGGCAGCGGCAGGGCACGGTGCTGGCACCGCGGCCCGGCGCCTGGGACGCCCGCGGCGCCCGCGTCACCGCCGTCCTCTCCCGGGAGCCGCTGACGGTGCTCTACGACGGCCGCGCCCGGGCCGAGGACAACTGGCACGAGACCACCGGGATCGCCCGGGCCGAGGACGGGGTCCTGGTCGCCGACGACTCCGTCCCCCCGCTGCGCTCGCCGCACTCCGACGGCGCGCTGCGCTACGCCTCGGCCGTCCCGCTGCCCGACGGCTCCACCCGGTTCTACGTCGAGGTCGCCCGCCCCGACGGGGCGCACGACCTGGTGACCTCGCTCAGCCGGCCCTGACCGCGCCGCTGCGGCTGGAGAAGGTGCCGCCCTCGCGGTAGGCCCGCCAGTCGGCGAACGACTCGCCGGTCAGCTGCTCGAGCAGCGCGATGTCGGGCAGGTGCGGCTCCAACAGGGAGGCCCGCTGCTCCGGGGTGAGCCGGGGGCGCGACTCGTCGCCCCCGCGGTGCAGCCGGGCGACCAGCGGGCGGCTCACGGTGCGCCAGACCTCCGGCGGGAGGAACTGCCCCACCGCCGCGCCGGCCCGGATCACCGGGGCCAGCGCACGCACCCGGGCACCGTCGCGGACGAAGGGCCGCGAGTTGTCCCGCGGGATCGAGGCCACGTCGGCGGTGTCGACGCCGAGGAAGCGGAAGACCCGGTCGAGCGCCTGGGAGGGCTGGTCGACCAGCTCGCGGTAGCGCAGCAGCAGCAGCTGCTCGCGCGGGAAGTGGTCGAGCAGGTCGGCCAGCTGGCGGCCGTACATGCCCACGTTGCGGTAGTGCCAGAACGGCGCCCAGCCGGCGTCGATGCGCTGCTGCTCGCGTGCCACCGCCTCGAGGATGTCGCCGCGCGGCTCGAGGCCGTCGGTCCACAGGTGCATCCAGTTGGAGTAGGCGCGGTCGACCGGGTCGCGCAGCACCGCCACCAGCCTCGCGTCGGGCCGGTCCGCGGCGATCCGGCGGCGGGCGTCGCGGTTGTAGAGGTAGAACGGAGTGCTCTCGCCGGCCAGCACGCCCTCGGGCACGTCGCGGAAGAGGTCGAGGTAGCGCCGGCGCTGCCAGATCCACTCCCGGTTGCTGTGCGCGTCGCCCGGCCCCTTGTAGGCGGGAGGCGGCGAGTCGCCGCACATGTAGTACTTCGGCTCCTTGATCCGGCTCATGTGCAGCTGCGGGTGCTGGGCCAGCGCGGCGTGCAACGCGCTGGTGCCGGCCTTCGGGGCACCGATCAGGAAGAAGTCCGGGAGACGATCCGTCGCCATTCCAAAAGACTAGTGATCTAGGTGGGTTTGACAAGGGGCGTCCATGCCCGGCGCGGGGCCGCCCGGCGGCGACGTCCGGCCAGCGACCTCGCGGGCGGGTGGAGAAGTGCGCAGCGGACACCGCTGTCCCACACTGTGAGCAGCCCGACGGCAGAGGGCGGCGCCGGGCGCCTGAGCAGGAGGAGGTGGGTGATGAGGCTCTTCGTGGCCGTGGTGCCGCCGGCCGGGGCGGTGGAGGACCTCGACGACTTCCTCGAGGTCCGGCGCGACGCCGCGCCGTTCCGGTGGACCCTGGCAGACCAGCTCCACCTGACCCTGGCGTTCCTCCCCGAGGTCGGCGACCGGCACCTCGACGAGCTCGTGGAGCGGCTCGCCCGCGCCGCGAGCCGCCGCAGCCCCTTCCGCACCCGGATCGCCGGGGGCGGCGCCTTCCCCCACGCGGCCGGGGCCAAGGTGCTGTGGGCGGGCCTGGAGCTCGACGAGCCGGGCCGGCTCCAGCTGCGCCGGCTCGCCGAGGGCGCCCGCGCGGCGGCCTCCCGGACCGGGACCACCGTGGAGGGCCGTCGCTTCCGCCCGCACCTGACGGTGGCCAGGACGGGCCGCCCGACCGAGGTCACCCGCTGGGTGCGGCTGCTCGACTCCTACGCCGGACCGCAGTGGCCGGTCGACACCGTGTCGCTGGTCCGCTCGCACCTGGGCGAGGGGCCCCGCCGACGCCCGCGCTACGAGGTGCTCGCCGAGCTCCCGGTCGGGGTCCCCACGTCCTGACCGGGGCGCTCACCCGGGTCCTGCCCGGGTGCCGAGCGGAGGTGCCGAGCGGAGGTGCTGGGCGGAGGACCGCCCAGCACCCGTCAGCGGACGCCGGCCTCCCGCGGCACCGAGCGCAGGATGTCCTCGACCCGCTCCTTGGCGTCGCCGAAGAGCATCCGGGTGTTCTCCTTGAAGAAGAGCGGGTTCTGGACGCCGGCGTAGCCGGTGGCCATGGAGCGCTTGAAGACGATGACCTCGCGGGCGTTCCACACCTCCAGCACGGGCATCCCGGCGATCGGGGAGTCCGGCTCCTCGACCGCGGCCGGGTTGACGGTGTCGTTGGCGCCGATCACCAGGACCACGTCGGTCTCGGGGAGGTCGTCGTTGATCT
This sequence comes from Nocardioides sp. Z50_6, assembly GCF_058215755.1. NCBI lineage: Bacteria > Bacillati > Actinomycetota > Actinomycetes > Propionibacteriales > Nocardioidaceae > Nocardioides > Nocardioides sp. Z50_6. The sequence goes on from NZ_JBZAJB010000002.1 coordinate 380,779, forward strand.
CGTCCATCTCGAGCACGATGTCGTAGGGCACCTTGGCCTCGGCGAGCAGCACGTTCATGTGACCGGGCAGCCGGCCGGCGACCGGGTGGATGCCGAAGCGCACCTCGACGCCCTTGGCGCGCAGCGCCGCGGTGAGCTCGGCGACCGGGTACTGCGCCTGCGCCACCGCCATGCCGTAGCCGGGGGTGATGACCACCGAGCTCGCGCCGGTGAGCAGCTCGGCGGTCTCCTCGGCGGTGATCTCGCGGTGCTCGCCGTAGTCGCGGTCCGCGCCGGCCGAGCCGCCGTCGGAGCCGAAGCCGCCGGCGATGACGGAGATGAACGAGCGGTTCATCGCCTTGCACATGATGTAGCTCAGGATCGCACCCGAGGAGCCCACCAGGGAGCCGGTGATGATCAGCAGGTCGTTGCTCAGCATGAAGCCCGCCGCGGCCGCCGCCCAGCCCGAGTAGGAGTTCAGCATCGAGACCACGACCGGCATGTCGCCGCCACCGATGGCCGCCACCAGGTGGAAGCCCAGGACCAGCGCCAGGACCGTCATGATCACCAGCGGGACCACCCCGACCTCGACGTCGCCGGTGAGGGTCTCCTGCGACGACATGAACCAGACCATCAGGCCCAGCGAGACCAGCAGGATCGCGCCGTTGAGCAGGTGACGGCCGGGCAGCGTCAGCGGCGAGGACTTCATCTTCGCGCTCAGCTTGAGGTTGGCCACGATCGAGCCGGTGAAGGTGACCGCGCCGATGAAGACGCCGAGGAAGACCTCGACCGCGTGGACCTTGTCGCCGGTGCCGTGCTCGAAGAACGAGTTGAAGCCGACCAGCACGGCGGCCAGGCCGACGAAGCTGTGCAGCAGCGCGATCAGCTCGGGCATCCCGGTCATCTCGACCGTGCGCGCCCGCCAGGCGCCGATGGCACCGCCGATCAGCATCGGGACGGCGATCAGCACCAGGGTGATCGGCAGGTCGCGGTAGCCGGCGTACTGGGACTGGCGGGCGGCGAGCAGCACCGTGGCGACCAGCGCCAGGCCCATGCCGGCCATCCCGGCCTGGTTGCCGCGCATGGCGGTCTCGTGCTTGGAGAGACCGGCCAGCGCGGCGATGAAGAGCACGCCGGCGATGATGTAGAGGCCCTGGACCAGGCCCACCAGCTCCGAGGACGTCAGGAAGTCGTTCATGGCTCAGTCCTTCCGGAACATCTCGAGCATGCGGAGGGTGACCAGGAAGCCACCGAAGATGTTGATGCTCGCCACCAGCACGGCCACCACGGCCAGTGCGGAGACCAGCAGGCTCTCGGAGCCCACCTGCAGGATGCCGCCGACCACGATGATCCCGGAGATCGCGTTGGTCTCGCTCATCAGCGGGGTGTGCAGCGCGTGCGCCACGTTGGAGATCACGTAGTAGCCGACGAAGACGGCCAGCGCGAAGACGGTGAAGTGGTTGAGGAACGCGCCCGGCGAGACCGTGGCGAGCGCCGCGAAGGCGACCGCGCCCAGGGCGGCGGCGAAGACCTTGCGGCGGGGGTCCGGCGGCGGCTTCGGCGCCTTCGGCTCCACCGGGGCGGGGGGCGCGGCGGCCGGGGCGGCGGAGACCTGGACCGGCGGCGGCGGCCACATCGACTCGCCGTCGCGGACCACGGTGATGCCACGCTGGACGACGTCGTCCATGTCGAGGACGAGCTCGCCGTCCTTGCCGGGGGTGAGCAGCTTGAAGAGGTTGACGATGTTGGTGCCGTAGAGCTGGCTGGTCTGCGCGGCCAGCCGCCCGGCCAGGTCGGTGTAGCCCAGGATCGTGACCAGGTTGTCGGTCACGATCTTCTCGTCCTTGACCGTGACCTCGCAGTTGCCGCCGTTGGCGGCCGCCATGTCGACGATCACCGAGCCCGGCTTCATCTGGCTCACCGTCTCGGCGCTGATCAGCCGCGGCGCCGGACGCCCCGGGATCAGGGCGGTGGTGATGACGATGTCGGCGGCGCGCGCCTCCTCGTCGTACATCACCGCGGTCGCCTTCTCCTGCTCCGCGGTCATCTCACGCGCATAGCCGTCGGAGGAGACCTCCGCCTCCATGTCGACGGTGACGAACTCCGCGCCCATCGACTGCACCTGCTCGGCGACCTCGGGGCGGACGTCGAAGGCGCGGACGATCGCGCCCATCGCGCCGGCGGCCCCGATCGCGGCCAGGCCCGCCACCCCGGCACCGACCACGAAGACCCGCGCCGGCGGCACCTTGCCCGCCGCCGTCACCTGGCCGGTGAACTGGCGGCCGAAGGAGTGCGCGGCCTCCACCACGGCGCGGTAGCCCGCGACGTTGGCCATCGAGGAGAGCACGTCCATCGACTGGGCGCGCGAGATGCGCGGCACCGCGTCCATCGCCAGCCCGGTCACGCCGGCGGCCTGCAGCTGCTCGAGGAGCTCGGGGCTCCGCGCCGGCGCCATCAGCGAGACCACGCATCCGCCGCGGCGCATCCTGGCGATCTCGTCGGCGGTCGGGGCGTTGACCTTGACCACCACGTCGCTGGACCAGACCTCGGCCGAGTCGGTCACCCGGATGCCGGCCTCGGCGTACGACTCGTCGCGCAGGTCGGCCGCCTGCCCGGCGCCGGACTCCACCACGACCTCGTAGCCGAGCGCGGTGAGCTGCTCCGCCGTTTTGGCCGTGGCCGCGACGAGGGTCTCTCCGTCGCGTGACTCACGAGGGATACCGATCCGCACGAGTTCCTCCTAGTTGTGGGCGGGGTCACCGTACATCGGGTGCTGCGCGGGGCTGTCGTCGTCCACTCGTCGGGACCTCGGAACAGCACGGCACCTCCGGAAAGGACAAGGGCCGCGGCACCCGTGGGTGCCGCGGCCCGTGGCCGTCACGTCGCGCTGGACGCGCGGGGGTCAGACGTAGTCGTCCTCCCGGGTTCCCGCACGCAGGTGGGGACGGTCGAGCTTCTCGCCCTCCACGTCGACGTTGGGGAGGATCCGGTCCAGCCACTTCGGGATCCACCACGCCTTCTCGCCCATCATGTAGAGCAGCGCCGGGATCAGCACCAGCCGGACGATGAAGGCGTCGAAGACGATCGCCGCGGCGAGCGCGAAGCCCATCGACTTGATGATCGGCTCGGTCTGCAGGATGAAGGCGGCGAAGACGGCGATCATGATCGCCGCGGCGGCCGTCACCACCCGCGCGCTGTTGCGGAAGCCGTCGACCACCGCGTCGCGGGTCGACATGCCGTGCACGTGCGCCTCCCGCATCCGGGTCACCAGGAAGACCTGGTAGTCCATCGCGAGGCCGAAGACCATGCCGATCAGGATGATCGGCATGAAGGAGACGATCGGCTGCCCTTCGATGATGCCGAACGTGCCCTTCTGGAAGACCATGACCGTGGCGCCCAGGGTGGCCAGCACCGAGAGCAGGAAGCCCAGGGTGGCGGTCAGCGGGACCAGGATCGAGCGGAAGACCAGGACCAGCAGGATGAACGCCAGCCCGATCACGACCGCCAGGTAGACCGGCAGCGCATCACTGAGCCGGTCCGAGACGTCGGTGGTGATCGCGGTCAGGCCGGTGACGCCGGTGGTGGCGCCGGTCTCCTCCTCGATCTCGGGCTGGCCCTCGCGCAGCGCGTCGAGCAGCTCGGTGGTCTCCTCCTCGTCCGGCCCGGTGGTGGGGGTGACCAGCACCTGGGCACCGGTTCCCTCCTCGTTGGCCATGACGACCTGGGCGTTGGCCACGCCGTCCATCTCTGCCGCCCAGCCGGCGACCGCGCCGAAGGCCTGGCCGCGCTCCTCCTCGGGCAGGTCGCGGGCGTCCACGACGACCACGAGCGGACCCTCGCGGCCGGCGCCGAAGGCCTCAGCGGTCAGGTCGGTGGCCTGCCGCTGGGTGGTGGAGGTCGGCTTGGTGCCGTCGGTCGGGAAGGCCAGGTGCATGTCCTTGATCGGGAAGGCCAGCGCGCCCAGGACCACCACGACGAGCAGCGCGAAGGCGGCAGGCGCCTTGCCCAGCAGCCGGGCCCAGCGGACGCCGTTGTTGATGATGTGGCCGTCGGCCTCGCGCTTGGGGTTGTGCTTGATCACCTGGCCGCCGAAGGCCTTGGACTTGAGCACGCCCAGGAACGCCGGCAGCAGGGTGAGCGCGGCGAGCACGGCCAGCGCCACGCCCGAGGCGGCCGCGAAGCCCATCGAGGCGAGGAACGGGATGTCGACGACGACCAGCGCGGCGAGCGCGATGATCACGGTGAGGCCGGCGAAGACCACCGCGGAGCCGGCGGTGCCGACAGCGACGCCGACGGCCTCCTGCCGGTCGTCGGTGTGGTGCAGCTCGCTGCGGTAGCGGGCCAGGATGAAGAGCGTGTAGTCGATGCCGACCGCGAGGCCGATCATGGTGGCCAGCAGCGGGGTGGTGGAGCCGATGTCGGTGAACGCCGTCATGCCGATGATGCCGATGTTGGTCAGCCCCACCGCGACCAGGGCGATCAGGATCGGCATGCCCGCCGCGACCAGCGAGCCGAAGGTGATGAGCAGGACCAGGAGCGCCACCGCGACGCCGATCGCCTCGGAGGTCAGGCCGAGCTCGGTGATGGCGCTGGTGCCGGAGCCGTTGATCTCCAGGCGCAGGCCGCTGGAGTCCTCGACGTCGGCCATGAGCTCCTCGAGCTGCTCGATGGAGGTGCCCTCCACCTCGGTGGACGCCTCGACGTCCCACTCGAAGCTGACGATGCCGGTGGTCTTGTCCTCCGAGAGCGGGGAGAGCACCTGGGCGTTCTCGCGCGCCACGTCGAGCGGCATGCCGCTCTCCTTGGCCGCGTCGAGGACCATCTTCTGCTGGCCGGCGGCCGCGGTGGCCGGGTCGACCAGCTGCAGCTCCTCGGCCGGAGGCGTCTGGGGCAGGTCGGGGATGCCGGCGAGCAGCTCCTCGAGCGCCTCGACGTTCACCGGGTCCTCCAGGGTCGTGCCCTCGGGCGCGACGGCGACGATGTTGACCGTCGCCTCGGCGAACGGGTCCTCGGCGTTGGGGAAGAGCTCCTGCTGGAGGTCCGAGGCCTTCTCCGAGGGGATGCCCGGGATGGTCAGCGCGTCGTTCATCGGCTTGGACTGGGTGGCGGAGAAGCCGCCGATCGCCAGGAACGCGATCAGCCACGCGAGCAGGAAGAACGGCCAGCGACGGTAGGCCGTCTTGCCGAGTCGGTAGAGCAGGGTTGCCATCTGGGTCAGATCTCCTGAGGAGGTGGGCGGGAACTTCGGTCTGCGGGAACTGCGTCGTACGTCGTGCGGGCCGGGGCCTAGGCGAGCAGCTCTCGGGCGGTGTCCAGGGCCTCGGCGAAGAGGTCGGGCAGGGGGCGGTCGTCGTGCTCCACGGCCAGGCTCTCCAGGCAGCTGTCGAAGAGGGCGACCATCAGCCGGACCAGCATCCGGGCCCGCTGGTCGCCGAACTCCTGCCCCTCGCGGGCGAGGATGTGCTCGACCAGCGTCCCGGCGACCGCCTCGAACCGCTGGTGCACGGCGACGAGCAGCCGCGGCACCTCGGTGAGCACCTGGCGCTGGAGCCGCAGGTCGCGCTCGTGGAACATGTTCTCCGCGAGCACCGCCCGGGCCAGGACCTTGCAGTCCTCCATCAGGTCGCCGGTCGGCCCGCCGGCCCGGAACTCGGCGAAGAGCTCGGGTCCGAGCGCGGGTGCAGGCCCGAGCACGGCGTCCAGCTTGGCGGGGTAGTAGTTGAACAAGGTGCGTCGGGAGACCTCGCTGGCGGCGGCGAGATCCTCCATCGTCCAGCCCTCGAGGCCGCGGTCGCAGGTGAGCCGCAGCGCCTCGCGCATGATCCGGCGGCTGGTCTCCTGGCGCTTCGCCTCGCGCGAGCCCGTCGCGGGCGCGCTCGGCGCCGGTTCGGACGCCGCGCGCTCGGACGTTGCACTCTCGGACATGGAGTGCATTCTTGCACTCCGGTGGTTGAAGTGCAGGATTACGGCGACATCGCGCCGGTCACAGGGGGCGCGGGTTGCACCTCGGCGCCGGAGGCCCCCGGCCAGTCCCGGGGTCGCGGCACGGTCCGCACCGACGCGGTGAGCGTGGGGATCAGCGCCGCCAGGACCGTCAGCGCGAGCAGCACCAGCACGGCGCTGGTGCCACCGAGGGCCTCCAGCAGCCATCCGCCGAGCAGCGGGGCGACCGGAATGGTGACGAAGGAGAGGAACTGCGAGGAGGAGGCGAGCCGCCCCTGGAGCTCGTCGGGGGTGATGGCCACCCGGTAGGACTGGCTCGCGGCGTTGCCGGCGGGGTTGAGCAGCAGCCCGACGCACAGCACGGGACCGGCCACCCAGGGCGAGGACCAGAAGGCCAGCGGCACCAGCAGCGGCACCCAGATCCAGGCGGCCGCGACGGTGAGGTGCCCCGTGCGCACCCGCTCGACCAGGAACGGCGCGACGAGTGCGCCCACCACTCCCCCGGCGCCGGCGAACGCCTCGACCAGGCCGATCGTGGTGGACGGCACCCCGGCCTGGGCCAGCCGGAGCACGGCGACGAAGAGGACCGCGTTGACCACCAGGTTGAAGGCCGCGGAGAAGGCCGCGCTGGCGCGGAAGTAGGACCGGGCCAGCAGGTAGCGCAGCCCCTCGACCAGCTCGCGCCCCGGCGTGCCGCGCACCCGGTCGGTCGGGGAGAGGTCTGCCTGCACCCGGGAGACGCTGACCAGGGAGACCGCGAAGGTGGCGGCGTCCACCAGGAACGGCAGCGGCCTGGCCACGGCGTACAGGGCACCGCCGAGCGGCCCGCCGAGCAGCGAGGCGACGTGGTGGCGCGCCTGGTTCTGACTGATCGCGGTCGGGAGCTCGGCGCGGGTCACCACGCTGCGGACGGCCGAGAGCTCGGTCGGCATGTAGATCCCCGCGACCGCCCCGGAGCCCAGCGCCGCCAGCACCAGGTGGGTCAGGGTCAGCGAGCCGAGCAGCCCCGCGATCCCGAGCGAGGCGCTGAGCACCAGCCCGACCGCGCTCGCCGCCAGCAGCACCCGGCGGCGGTCCAGCTGGTCGGCGACCACCCCGGCGGGCAGCAGGGCGAGCGCGATGCCGAGGCTGTACGCCGCGACCGGGACCGCGGCGTGCAGCGCCGAGCCGGTGAGGGCGTAGCCGATCAGCGGCAGCACGAAGAGGGTCGAGACGGTGCCGAGCTGGCTCACGGCCTCGCCGACCCACAGGCGGGTGAAGTCGCGGTTGCGGGCGAGGGAGCGGTAGCCGGTCACGGTCCGACGGTAGATGCGCACGACATGTTGCGCAACTAGTCTTGCGCAATATCTGTGGCGGGTAGTCTGCCGGCCATGGCCTACGTGCACGACCCGACGGTGCTGCGCGCCCTCGCCCACCCGGTCCGCAACCGGATCCTGGGCGAGCTCTCAGCCCAGGGACCGCTGCGGGCCGCCGACCTCTCCCGCGAGCTGGGCATCCCGGCCAACCAGGCCTCCTTCCACCTGCGCCAGCTCGCCAAGTACGGCCTGGTCGAGGAGGCTCCGGACGAGGGCCGGGACCGTCGCGACCGCGTCTGGCGCCGGGTGCGGGAGGAGAGTCTCGACTTCGACCTGCGCGAGCTGGAGAAGCAGCCCGGCGGCCCGGCCGCCGCGGCCGTCTTCCGCTCCCAGGCCGCCGCTTGGGCGCACACCCTGGTCGACGCGGCGCACACCGGCGGCCCGCAGGACGGGGTGCACCGGGCGGTCACCGAGCAGTCCCTGCGACTCACCGAGGACGAGGCGCTCGCTCTCACCCGCGAGCTGAGCGACCTGCTGCAGGAGTGGGGTCACCGGACCCGTGGCCGGGACGCGTCCCGGCGCACCTACGTGTTCCTCTCGATGCTCCAGCCGCACCCCGGCTCGCCGGACCCGGCGGACCCGCCGGCCTCTGGGGTGAGGGCTCCGGGTGAGGGCTCCGGGTGAGGGCTCCGGCGTGAGGACCCGCGGTGGGGCTCAGTCGGCCAGGCCGTAGAGCCGGTCGCCCGCGTCGCCGAGCCCGGGCACGATGTAGCCCTTCTCGTTGAGCCGCTCGTCCATCGCCGCCGTCACCACCGCGACCGGCACCTCGAGGTCGGCCAGCTCCTGCTCGAGCCGCTCGCAGCCTTCCGGTGCCACCAGCAGGCACAGGGCGGTGATGTCGTCGGCGCCTCGGTCGGTGAGGAACCTGACCGCGGCGGCCAGGGTGCCGCCGGTGGCCAGCATCGGGTCGAGCACGTAGCACTGGCGGCCCGAGAGGTCGTCGGGCAGGCGCTCGGCGTACGTCGCGACCTCGAGCGTCTCCTCGTTGCGCGCCATCCCGAGGAAGCCGACCTCCGCAGTCGGCAGCAGCCGCATCATCCCCTCGAGCATCCCCAGCCCGGCGCGCAGGATCGGCACGACCAGCGGGCGCGGCGTGGCCATCTTGACCCCGGTGGTCGGCGAGACCGGCGTGTGGATCTCGACCGTTCCCACCCGGACGTCGCGGGTCGCCTCGTAGGCGAGCAGGGTGACCAGCTCGTCGGTGAGACGACGGAACGTCGGGGAGTCCGTGTCCTGGTCGCGCAGAGCGGTGAGCTTGTGGGCCACGAGCGGGTGGTCGACGACCTGGATGCGCATGCTGCCGACTTTAGTCGAGGCGCTCGCCCCGACGTGTCCCGGCGGGCCCGCACGGGCCGCGGGGGGTTGGCCGGGTCCTGCTTCCGTGCCACGCTTGGACCTCGGACAAGGTCCACCAGGCGCGTGGGAAGGGGTCGACCGTGGCACTGGCCCCGGAGCAGGCCGACGACATCGACTTCGCCCTGGCCGCCTACCGCCAGGAGGGGTCCTGGCAGGTCGCCCCGCTCGCGGAGACCTCGTGCGCCTCGGTCGAGGCGATGGCCCAGGGCCTGCGCCGGCTGCCCGGCGACTCCGGGGCGATCGGCATGGTCTCGATCGACGAGGACTTCTTCGTGATGGTGCGGGCGCACGGCACGGTGGCCCGGGTGCTGCTCAGCGACGTCAGCGCCGCGATCGAGTGGGAGCTGGCCAGCTCCGCGGTGGAGTTCCTGGGGCTGATCCCCGAGGACGACGAGGATCCGCAGCCGGCCGGCGACCTCGACCTGGTCGGCGACCTGGGGATGCCCGCGACCGACATGCGCGTGCTGCTCGACGACGCCGAGCTCTACCCTGACGAGATGCTCTCCGAGATCGCCGGCCGCCTGGGCTTCGGCCCCGAGTTCGACGCCACCGTCGGGCTCAGGTCCGCCTGAACGCGTGCAGACCTCCAGGTGGGAGGAGGCCATGCGCCTCGCCCTCGACCTCGCCGCTGGGGCGTCGGCGTCGACCGACGTGCCGGTCGGCGCGGTCGTGCTCGGCGAGGACGGCGAGGTGCTCGGCGCCGGGCGCAACGTGCGGGAGGCCGAGGCCGACCCGACCGGCCACGCCGAGGTGGTCGCGCTGCGCGAGGCCGCCCGCGCCCGCGGCGAGTGGCGGCTCGACGGTTGCACCCTGGTGGTCACCCTGGAGCCGTGCACCATGTGCGCGGGCGCGGCGGTGCTCGCCCGCGTCGACCGCGTCGTCTTCGGCGCGTTCGACGAGAAGGCCGGGGCGGTGGGCAGCCTGTGGGACGTCGTCCGGGACCGGCGCCTCAACCACCGCCCCGAGGTGGTGGCCGGGGTGCTGGCCGCGGAGTCGACCGCCCTGCTGGACGGCTTCTTCCGCGGCCGGCGGCTCACTCCCGGTTCTGGATGATCCCGCTGGTGCTCGGCTGGTAGGGGTTGAGGCCCTTGTCGATGGCGTACTGGCGCAGGTAGCCGTCGCGACCCAGGACGTTGATCCGCTCCTGGATCTTCTGCGCCTCCGCCTTCTCGACCTGGACCTGGGCCTGGGCCGCCTTCACCTGGGCGTCGGCCTCGGCCTCCTTGGCCTTGGCCTTGGCGACCGCCTCCTGCTGGGCGGTCAGCGCCGCCTTCACCGACTCCGGCGGGACCGGCTTCTGCAGGGTGATGGAGAAGTTGGTGAAGAACTCCTCGTCGCCGTCGATCTGCCGGCCGACCAGGTCGGGGAGCTGGTCCAGCACGTCGCGCTCCCACTGGGCCTTGACGTTGGGGTCCATGTAGAGGTCGGTGTAGGTGTAGTTCTGGCTGGCCCGGTCGACGGCGGTCTCCAGCGGCTTGGAGAGGTAGACCGAGAGCATGGAGAGCCAGCCGTGCGACCCGTTGCCGTCGGAGGAGTCCATGTAGGCGCTGTAGCGGTTGCCGATCAGGTCGTGGAAGCGGCGCAGCGTCTGGCACTCGGTGTTGAGCATGAACGACGCGACCCCGTCGACGCTCATCTCGATGCCGTCCTTGGTCACGAAGGTCATGCCCTCACGGTCGCCGCCGGCGCCGAAGACGTAGTTGCGCTGCGACGACGGGTAGGAGAAGTGCTTGTCGCCGGGGCCGTGCCAGGCCCGCGAGGAGGTGCCGACGCAGTCGCCGAACCGGGTCGGGGTGAAGGCGCCGCCGGTGTAGTGCAGGGCCACCTGGTCGGGCCCGGTCGAGACCGTGGTGGGGCGGACGAAGACCAGCGTCACGAGGAGCGCCAGCACCAGGACGGCGACCGCCGTGCCGACCTTGGCGACGCCGCGGCCGCGGCGTCCGGACATCTGTGGGACGGACGGGTTCTCGGGCATGCGGATGTTCCCCCTGTGGTCTGTGGCAGCGCTGGCCGGGCTGCGCCGGCTGCGTGACGTGCTCCCCCGGGACGTCCGGGACGGGCACATCATGCCGAAGGCGGGATCAGCCCAGCTCGTTGGTCCGCACGGTGTCGATCACGATGGCGGCCAGGTCGGGCTCGGCGGCCCGGTGCTCGCGGGCCAGGGCCAGCACGTCGTCGAGGGCCGACTCGAGCTGGTGGACCGCCGAGTCCGGCCCGAGGCCCCGGGTGCGCTCGATCAGGACGCCGGCCAGCGCCGGCGAGATCTCGTCGTGGTGGTAGGCCAGGTCGGTGACCTGCCGGACCCGGCCCAGGGCGGCGGCGTGGCGCCCGGACTCCCTGCGCTGCCCGGCGAGCAGCACCAGGGCCATCGCCACGAGGGCGGACACCACGACGACGAGGAGCAGGAGCCGGAGGATCACGCCCCGCAGCCTAGCCAGCGCCGGCGTCCGGGCGCGGTCGCCGTGTCGTGGCCGACTGACTAGCCTGCTCGGGTGCCGCCCCGTCTTCACCGCCTCGCCCTGCTCTGCTGCGCCGCCCTGCTCCTGGTCACCGGCTGCACCGCCGGGGACGGCGGGGGCGGGCCGAGCGGCGAGGGGCCCGCGACGCCGTCGCTGGCGCCGTCCAAGGACGCCGCCCCGGACGCGCCCAACATCGTGCTGATCACCTCCGACGACCAGACCGCCGTCGAGCTGGAGTGGATGCCGCGGACCAGGCGTCTCCTGGGCCGCGCCGGCGTCACCTTCGACGACATGGTCGCGCCGCACCCCAACTGCTGCCCGGCGCGGGCCCAGATCCTGTCGGGCCAGTACGCCCACAACAACGGCGTGCGGACCAACTCGCCGCCCTGGGGCGGCCACGAGGGCTTCGACCCGGCGACTGCGCTGCCGGTCTGGCTCCAGCGGGCCGGGTACGCGACCGGCTTCGTCGGCAAGTACATGCACGGCTACGACGACCAGGACGGGATCGAGCCCGGCTGGGACCGGTGGCGGCCGATCATCGGCGTGCTCTCCAACTACCGCAACTTCCTCCAGTACGACGACGGCGAGCTGGTGCGGTTCGGGCCCGACGACTACCACACCGACACCGTGGCGCAGCAGTCGCGCGAGATGGTCGGCGACTTCGCGGCCGCCGGCAAGCCGTTCTTCCTGTGGTCCAGCTTCATCGCCCCGCACGGCACCTGCGAGGGCTACGCCAAGAAGGACTGCTCGGGGCCGCCGCCGGCCGCCGACCGGCACACCGACATCCTGGGCGACGTCGCGCTGCCGTCGCTGGAGTCCCCGGCGTTCAACGAGGACGACGTCTCCGACAAGCCCAAGCACAGCCAGGGCGGCAAGGTCGTCCCGGCCGAGCAGCAGGAGCTGTTCACCCAGCGCATCCGCACCCTGGCCGCCCTCGACGAGGGGGTCGCCGGGATCGTCGGCGCGCTCGAGGAGGCGGGCGAGCTCGACAACACGGTCGTGATGTTCACCTCCGACAACGGCTACCTCTTCGGGGAGCACCGGCTGGTCGGCAAGAACGTGCCCTACGAGGGGGCGCTGCGGGTGCCGCTGGTGATGCGCGGGCCGGGCATCCCCGCCGGGGAGCGCCGCTCCCAGACGGTGGCGATGGTCGACTTCGCCCCCACCATCGCCGAGCTCGCCGACGCCACCCCGGCGCGGGAGATGGACGGTGCCAGCATGCTCCCCTACGCGGTGGCCGACGAGCCGCAGGACGACCGGGCGCTGCTGCTCCAGGCCGGGTCCTCGGGCGAGGTGAGGGCGAGGGCCTGGAAGTACCGCGCGGTCCGCACCGACCGCTACACCCTGGCGCGCTGGAAGGTCCCGCGGTTCTGGGAGCTCTACGACCGCGAGACGGACCCGGCTCAGCTCACCAACGTCTACGACGACCCGCGCTACGCCGGGGTCCGGGAGGTCCTCGAGCCGTTCCTGATGGAGTCGCTGGCCGACTGCCGCGGCGACGCGTGCCGGGTCGACGTCCCCGACCTGCCGGAGCCCGGCCTCTAGGCTGCCCGGGTGCCCATCCCGGACTTCGTCGTCGCCCTCCGCGCCCTGGTGGGCGACCTTCCACTGTGGTTGCCCGGGGTGACCGCGGTGATCACCCGGGGCGAGGAGGTCCTGCTCGTCCGTCGCAGCGACAACGGGCAGTGGGCGCCCGTCACCGGGATCATCGACCCGAAGGAGGAGCCTGCGGTCTGCGCGCGCCGCGAAGCCCTCGAGGAGACCGGCGTAGAGATCCGGGTGGACCGGCTCGCCTCGACCTCGGTGCTTCCGAGCGTGGTGCACGCGAACGGCGACCGCGCGTCGTACCTCGACCTGACCTTCGCCTGCACCTGGCTCGCCGGTGAGGCGCACGTGGCCGACGACGAGTCGGTCGACGTCCGCTGGTGGCCGGTCGACGCGCTGCCCGAGATGCCCCCTCACATGCGGGCACGGATCGACGCCGCCCTGTCCGACGAGGACCGCGCGCGCTTCCTCGCGTGAACCACGCGGGACCACACGCGGACCCGGGAGGCGATTTCGGCGCCGCCCACGAGGTCCGGTAGCCTCTCCCGCGGTGGCGTGTCCGAGCGGCCGAAGGTGCAACACTCGAAATGTTGTGTGGGGTCAAACCCACCGTGGGTTCAAATCCCACCGCCACCGCCAGCGGACCATGACAGGTGCATGGCCCACGAGATCCCGCCCGGGGCTGCCCCGGGCGGGATCTGTCGTCCTGCGCTCATTGCTCGACCCAGGACCGAGCGCCCGCCTGGCGCAGGCCCGGCGCCTGCTCAGCGCAGGGTGACGTACCAGCCCGCCGCCCGCCGCCCGGCCAGGACCGCCTTCTCCCACCAGACGCCGATCGCGAGGAGCAGGGCACCGGAGCCGAGGAGCAGCAGCCAGCCGGAGACGTAGGCCAGCAACGGCCCGCCCTGGGTGAGCGCGATCAGGACCAGCACGGCCCCGCCGACGCTCACCGGCGCCCGCCACTGCCGGGCCAGCCCGATGACGAGCACCGCGACGGCCACCAGGCAGACCAGCGTCAGGCGCAGTGCCTCGCCCCGGTCGATACCGACCGCGGCGCTCGGCAGCAGGGCGACGACCAGGGCGGGAGCCATCGTGACCGCGGTCGGCGCTCCGGGGGTCCGACGCCACTGGACGAGGCCCACGGCGGCCAGCAGCGCGGCCAGCGGGAGGGTGTAGGCCTCCACCGCCGGCACGCCCGCGTCGCGCTCCAGCTCCCAGATCCCGGTGGAGACCAGGAGCGCCGCCAGGTAGGCCAGCGGCAGCCGGCCCCGGCTGGCGGCGTGGGCCCCGGTACAGGCACCCACCACGACCAGGCAGGCCGCCCGCACGCCCGGCGGGAGGTCGAGGCTCTGGACCAGCGCGGTCCCGGCGTACGCCGCGGCCAGCACCAGCGCCAGCGCCTCGAGCAGGTCGTGGTCGCGCGACGGCGGCAGCGAGCGGGCGTACGAGGCCACCAGGATGCTCAGGGCGCAGGCGACCAGGGCGACCACCACCAGGGCCGTCGGCGGCGAGTCGCGGAAGGCCACGGCCAGTGTGACCAGCACCGCGAGCTGGGCCATGACCGACCACACCAGCGCCCGGGTCAGGGCGATCCCGGCGGCGGCCGCCAGCGTCCACGCGAGCGCCGGGACCACCGGCAGCCACCCGGGTGCCGGGTGGCCGATCTCCCCCTGGCCCACCGCCAGCAGGTCGACCGCCGCGCCGTCGGTGAGTCGCAGGGTCGTCCAGGTGAGCACCGGCAGCAGGATCCAGCCGACCGCCCCGACCGCGCCGACGGTCGAGGGGCGTCCCCGCCGCAGCGCGAGCTCCGCGACCAGCGACGCGGCGAGCACCAAGGAGAACGCGACCACCACCCAGCGGTCGGCGTCGGCGAGGAGCACCGCGCCCGCCGGCAGGGCGGTGACGACGGCGACCTCGGCCAGCCGGCTGCCGGCCGCGCCGAGCCAGTGGCCCCGCCGGGCCGCCAGGACCGCCAGGCTCGCGAGCGGGACGGCGAGGAGCACCGCCACGGCCGCGTAGCGCGTCGCCGGGCCGGTCTCCGGGTCGAGCCCGACCTCGAGCCCGGCCGCCAGGTGGACGAGGTAGGCGCCGACCGCGACGAGGACCGGCGGCACCAGGGACCAGGGCACGCCCCTCCTCGGGGCGCCGGCCGGCGGGACAGCGGGGGCGCCGGCCTGGGGGACGGGAGGCGGGACGTGCGGGGCCCATCCCAGGCGCCGGGGCAGGGGCAGGGCCGGGCGGTCCAGCCTGAGCGCCGCCACGGCCCCGGCCACGCAGAGGACCGCAAGGAGGAGGCTCAGCACCGAGAGTCCGAGCGGGCCCTGGGCGAGGGCGGCGACCGCGGCGGCGCCGGCCCCGCTGGCGAAGGCGGACGCCGCGGGACGGAGCACGACCACCGGTCGCAGCGGCCCGTCGGCCCGCCGGCGCGGCAGCAGCCGGTCGACGCCGAGCAGCAGCCCGGCACCCAGCAGCCCGGCACCGGCCCAGTAGCCGCTCTCGGACAGGCCGCCGAGGCCGCCCAGGTCCAGCCGGTAGGCGCCCTCGAGGTCGAGGAGGAGCAGCCCGGTGGTGATCACCGCGAAGGTCTCGGCCGCGGCCGGCAGCCGGCGCCGCGTCGTCTCGACGGTGGCCAGCGCGGCCGCCGCGGTGAGCGCCACCATCATCGCCGCCTGGCCGGCCGGGCCCACCACGACCCAGACCACCACCAGGAAGAAGGAGGCCCCGGAGAGCAGCAGCAGCGCGCCGAGGCCGAGCAGCACCTGCTGGCCGGAGAGCTGCCGCCGGGGAGCCGGGCGCGGCGCCGGGTACGGCGCTGGGCCGGCATACGGGGGCTGCGCCGGGTACGGAGGCTGCGCCGGGTACGGGGGCCGCGCCGGGTACGGAGGCTGCGCCGGGTACGGAGGCTGCGCCGGGTACGGGGGCCGCGCCGGGTACGGAGCTGGGCCGGCGTGCGGCGCCTGCGCCGCCGGAGTCGGGGCCGGGGGCTGGCCGGCCGGACCGCGCAGCTGCCTGAGCAGGTGGTCGGCCTCCGCGCGGAGCGCCGAGATCTGCTGGGTGACCTGCCACAACCGGGCGGCCTCGGGGCCGACGAGCCGGAGCCGGCAGCGCGGGCACTCCGTGGCGGCCGGTGGCAGCGGGGCACCGCACTGGGGGCACGGGACGGCGGGTGGTGGAGTGCTCACGCGCACATCCTGCTGCACCGCGCCCCCGCGCGCAGGCCTCAGGCTCCGAGCACCACCAGCACGTCGCCCTCCTGGACCACGTCCCCCGGCGCGACCTTGACCGCGACCACGGTCCCGGCGGCCTCGGCCAGCACCGGGATCTCCATCTTCATCGACTCCAGCAGGACCACGGCGTCCCCGACGGCGACCTCGTCGCCCGGGCCGACCGCGACCTCCATGACCGCGGCCACCATCTCGGCGAGCACCTCGGTCGTTCGCTCACGTGCCATGAGGACGACGCTAGGGGTTACCGGAAGGTACCCGTGAAACCGCCGCCCGGACCCGGCCCGGCCCCCGGCCCCCGGCCCGGGGGTCGGCTCACAGCGAGCTGAAGCGGCTGGGCTCGGGCCGCAGCGCGTGCTCGGCCTCCGCGGCGCGGGCGCGCCGGCCGCGCTGCCCGGTCAGGAGCAGGTCGAGCCGGATCACGGCGTAGCCGACCAGCAGCCCCAACGCCACGCCGTACACCTGCTGGAGCCCGGCCTCCACGTAGGAGGTGTCCCAGTTGACCAGCGTCTGGGCCACCACCAGGCTGGCGGCGGCGCCGAAGACGCAGACCCACCAGCCCTGGCGGCGCCGGGCGCGCATGTGGACGCCCCAGGCGAGGGCGGGCACCCCCAGCAGCACCATGATCGGGCTGGGGAAGGCGCCGAGCGTGTCGCGGCTCCACTGCACCGCGGCGTTGGTCGGCTCGACCACGCCGGCGACGTCGTAGCGGCGCAGCGCCTCGGCGTAGAGCAGGCTGCCGCCGAGCAGCACCGTGCCGACCACGACCGTGACCAGCCCCCGGGTGCCGAGGCCGTGGAAGCCGGCGCCGAAGCGCCAGACCAGGATCGAGACGACTGCGAAGCCGAGCGCCAGGGTGATGTACTCGAAGCGGACCGAGCTGGCGACCGGCTCGAAGCCGACGGTCGCGAAGGCGCCCACGGAGGCGACCGTGGTCGCCACCACCACCTCGCGGACCACCCCGACATAGGTCCGGGCCGGCACCGTGATCACCACCGCGAGCACCCCGCTGACCACGCAGGTCATCACCGCGGCGCCGCTGCGCAGCACCTCGCTCCCCTCCAGCACCGCGATCACGCCGATGGTGACGGCCAGCAGGCTGAAGACGAGCTGACGACCGCCGACCCGGGCCATCAGCGCCCAGGTGTAGGTGGAGAGGACGGCGACGGCGCCCGCGCCGTCGAGCCACGCCGGGCCGATGTGGAGCGCGGCGAGGGCCAGCGCCACGCAGCCGAGCAGCAGCACCGCACCGCCGGCGGAGATCGAGCGCGACCTGCCGCGTGGAGCCGGTGCGAGCCCCGTCACCCCGGGAGCCGGCTCGATCACGGAGGCGGGAGACAGCGCGGAGGCGGGGGCGAGCAACGAGGCGGGCGCGAGCACCGGGCCGGGGACGATCCCGGGGGCGGGCTCGATCACCGGGGCCTGCTCGATGACGGGTGCGAGCTCGATCACCGGCGGCGCCGGCGTCTCCGGCTCGAGGATGGGCTCGGCGGCGGGGAGCGGGTCGGGCTCCGGCACCGGCACCGGCACCGGCGGGGCGGACGTGGGCGGAAGCGGGTCGGGGGTGACGCCCTTCGACCGGGGGGAGGCCACCCGACGACCCGCCGGCTGGCCGCCGCCGCGGCTCATGCGGACCCGCGACCACCTGGAGGTCCTGGGTGCGGCGCGGCGGCCAGAGGGTGGGGTGGGCACCTGAGGAGATTACCTGCGCCGGTTGGCCAGCGACGGGTTGATGCGGCGAGCGCTCTCCAGGTCGTCACGGGAGAGCACCACGTCGGCCCGGGTCGCCTCCGGACCGGTCTGGACCAGGACGTCGCCGAGCGGCGAGAACGCGGCGGAGTGCCCCGTGTAGCGCGGCGCGGGCTGGCCCACCCCGACGACGTGCACGGTGTTCTCGATGGCCCGGGCCCGCAGCAGCGTGAGCCAGTGGTCGGCCTTCCGCTCGCCGGCCACCCAGGCGGCCGGCACGACGAGGACCTCCGCGCCCGCCAGCACCAGCTCCCGGGCCAGCTCGGGGAAGCGCAGGTCGTAGCAGGTCATCAGGCCCACCGCGAAGCCTGCGACGTCGACCACCACCGGTCGCCACTCACCCGCGCTCAACCGGTCGGACTCGCGGTAGCCGAAGGAGTCGTAGAGGTGGATCTTGTCGTAGGAGGCCTCGCTGCGCCCGCGGACCAGGAGCGTGTTGAAGGGGCGCTCGGCGTCGTCCCCGGTGCGGAACATCCCGGCCACCACGGTGGTGCCACGCTCCGCCGCCACTCGGGCGAGCTCGGTCGCGAAGGGGCCGTCCAGCGGTTCGGCGAACGGGGCGACGTCCGAGCCCGGCGTCCCGAAGTCACGGGCGTACGCCTCGGGCAGCACCACCAGGTCGCTGCCCTCGGGCACCAGCGTCGCCAGCCGCTCGCGGTTGACCGCCGGGTCGAGGTCGGAGGGCTCCTGGACGAGGATGACGCGCAGCTGTTCGGCCATGCTCCCAACCCTGACAGACTGCCCGGATGGACGCTCGCGAGGACCCGGGGACCTTCGCCGCGGTGGTGCTCGCCGGCGGCACCGGCGCCCGGCTCGGCGGCGTCGACAAGGCCGGCCTCGAGCTGGAGGGCCGGTCCCTGCTGGCGTGGGCGCTGGAGGCCCTCACCGACGCCGCCCACGTGGCCGTCGTCGGGCCGGCGGCAACGCCCACCCACCTCCCCCGCCCGGTGCTGCTCACCCGCGAGGACCCGCCCGGGGGCGGCCCGGCGGCCGGACTGCTCGCCGGCCGGGACGCGCTCGCGGCCAGGGCGCCGGCCTGGCTCGCGGTGCTGGCCGTCGACATGCCGCGGGTGCGACCGGAGACCTTCACCCGCCTCCTCGCCGCGGCCCGGGGGCACGACGGCGCCTTCCTCCACGACGACGCCGGCAGGCGCCAGCTCTGCGGCGTCCTGGCGGTGCCGCGACTCGACGAGGTGCGTCCCGGCGGCCCTCGGGACGGCGCGCCGGACCACTCGCTGACCCACGGGCTGCGGGGCTCCGGTCACGGCATGTCGATGCGCCGGCTGCTGGGTCCCCTGGACCTGGCGCGGGTCGGCGCCGAGGGGGACGAGGGGCGCGACGTCGACACCTGGCGGGACTTGCGGGACCTCGCAGAGTGACGGAGGCTGGACGGGTGAACCTCCACGACTGGATCGACGAGCTGTGCGACGTCCTCGATCTCGAGCTCGAGGTCGACGAGGCGCTGGTGCTCGACCTGGCCCGCGACGTCGCGCACAACGTGGAGCGCAAGGCCGCCCCGGTGAGCACCTTCATGCTCGGCTACGCCGCCGGGGCCGCGGGGGCGAGCCCGGAGCAGCTGGAGCAGCTGGCCGACCGGGCCCAGGTCCTCGCGCTCAGCTGGGACAGACCGGCCGACGCCGCCGACCCCGACGAGGTCACGCCGCCGGTGCCCGACGACAGCGAGATCGACCACACGGGCGACCGGTTGGACTGAGGCATCGCTGACTAGGGTGGCGCCATGCGAGCCGCCCACATCAGCGCCCCCGGAGGGCCCGAGGTCCTCTCCGTCACCGACGTCCCCGCCCCCGTGGCCGGGCCCGGCGAGGTGCTCCTCGAGGTGGTGGCCACCGCCGTCAACAAGGCCGACACCCTGCAGCGCCAGGGGCACTACCCGGTGCCGCCGGGCGCCTCGGAGATCCTGGGTCTGGAGTGCAGCGGTCGCATCGCGGCCCTGGGCGAGGGCGTGACCGGGTGGTCGGTGGGCGACGAGGCGTGCGCCCTGCTGGTCGGCGGCGGCTACGCCGAGCAGGTGGCGGTGCCCGTGGGCCAGCTCATGCCGGTGCCCGACGGGGTCGACCTGGTCACTGCGGCCGCCCTGCCGGAGGTGGCCTGCACGGTGTGGTCCAACGTCTTCATGACCGCCGGCCTCCAGGCCGGCGAGACCTTCCTGGTGCACGGCGGCGCCGGCGGCATCGGCACCTTCGCCATCCAGCTGGCCTCCGCGTTCGGGGCCAAGGTGGTCACGACCGCGGGATCGGCCGAGAAGCTCGCCGTCTGCGCCGAGCTGGGGGCCGACGTGACCGTCAACTACCGCGAGGAGGACTTCGTCGAGGTGACGCGCCAGGCCACCGGCGGCCGTGGTGCCGACGTGGTCCTGGACAACATGGGCGCCAAGTACCTGGCCCGCAACGTGGACGTGCTGGCCCCGGACGGCCGCCTGGTGGTGATCGGCATGCAGGGCGGGACCAAGGCCGAGCTCGACCTCGGCAGGCTGCTGCGCAAGCGGGCCTCGGTGACCGCCACCGCGCTGCGCGGCCGCCCGCTGGACCAGAAGGCGGCGATCTGCCGCGAGGTGGTCGAGCAGGTGTGGCCGCTGGTCGCCGACGGGCAGGTCAAGCCGGTGGTGCACACCACCCTCCCGCTGGAGGAGCTCGGCGCCGCGCACGCCCTGATGGACGGGAGCGGGCACGTCGGCAAGATCCTGCTCACGGTGGGCGACCCGGGCTAGGTGCACGACCTAGGCTAGAAGAATGACTGAGCGCACCCCGGCCCCCGAGGCCGACCCCGCAGCCCCGAAGACCACTCCGGGGCCGGAGGTCCCCGAGGGCCACGTGCTGGTCCTCGGGCCCGACGGCGAGCCCGTCGGCAGCGTCCCCGCCGAGATGGTCGCCCAGGCGGTGGAGTCCCAGGAGTCCGACGCCGAGCGCGAGGAGCGTGGCCTCACCGAGCTGGTCGAGCAGCCCGCCAAGGTGCTGCGGATCGGCAGCATGATCCGCCAGCTCCTGGACGAGGTGAAGGCCGCCCCGCTCGACGAGGCGAGCCGGGCCCGGCTCAAGGACATCCACCGCGCCTCCATCAAGGAGCTGGAGACCGGCCTGGCGCCCGAGCTGATCGAGGAGCTCGAGCGGATCGCGCTGCCGTTCACCGAGGAGGAGACACCGTCGGAGAGCGAGCTGCGGATCGCCCAGGCCCAGCTCGTGGGCTGGCTCGAGGGGCTCTTCCACGGCATCCAGACCGCGATCTACGCCCAGCAGATGGTCAGCCGCGCCCAGCTCGAGCAGATGCGCCGGGCGCTGCCGCCCGGCATCGCGGGCCAGCCCGGCGGACCCGGCCTCGGCGCGACGGGTCAGCCCGCCGTCCAGCCCACCGCCGCCCGCGAAGAGGGCGGCGCCAGCTCCGGCGGCATGTACCTCTGACCGCTCCGGACCTCTGACCTGACCCGACCTCCGCCGTCGCCGTACGCCGTCGCCGTACGCCGTCGCCGTCCGCGCCCGCGGGACGTCATCACGAGCGGTCGCCCGTGGAGCCACCCCCGATGACGTCCGGGGAGCCGGCTCAGTGAGGGCGGCCGACGCGAGCGACGACGGCGAGCCCGAGCAGCCCGAGCAGCACCAGCGCGGCCCCCGGAGCGACCAGCCGGGCGAGCTCGGGCGGCTCCGAGGTCTCGATCCGGGTCCGGGTGGCCTCGGTCGGTGTCGGCGCGGCCAGTCGGGTGCCGATACCGAGGAGCCGCTGGACGCGCTCCATCACCGCGGTGCTGGCCGGGGCCGACCCGGAGCAGCTGCTGGTGGTGCCGTCGGCGGTCAGGAAGAGCCAGTTCTCCTCGGGCTGCACCGGGCCGATCCCGCAGGCGGCCTCGCCGAGGGCCGAGGCGACCTGCACCTCGGCGGTGTCCAGCCGGCCCTTGAAGACACGTGAGGCGACCACGTCATAGATCACGTCGTTGCCCGACGGGGTGCCCTCCGCGGCGACCCGGCCCAGGAAGACGGTGTCGGCCCGCTTGATCTGCTGCTTGAACGACAGGGGGGCGCAGCTGCACGCGGAGGCCGGGGTGGCGGTCGCCAGCAGGCCGACCAGGACGAGGGGGCCGGCCAGCAGGAGCGCGAGGAGCGGGCGCAGGGCACGGGCGAACATGGCCCGAAGACTAGCCTTCGTGCGGCTCACGGGTTCAAGCCCGCCAGCCCGAAGATCTCCGCCAGGGTGCGTGCGACGCCCTCGTCGTCGTGGCGCGGCGCGACGTGGTGGGCCAGCTCCAGCACCGTGGGATGGGCGTTGCCCATCGCGTAGGAGGTGCCCGCCCACTCCAGCAGCGGCAGGTCGTTGGGCATGTCGCCGAAGGCGACCACCTCGGCCGGGGCCACCCCCAGCTCGGCGCAGAGCTCGGCGAGCGTGGAGGCCTTGGTGACGCCGGCCGCGCTCATCTCCACCAGGGCGCCGACCGACGACCAGGTGGTGGTCACCTCCGTCCCGACGGCCTCCTCCACGACGTCCCAGAACTCCTGGGGGGCCAGCTCCTCGTGCCGGGCCAGCAGCTTGACCACGGCGCCGTCGGAGATCTCCTCCAGGGGCCCGCGGGGCACCCGCGGCCCCCGGCGGTCGTCACGGTGGTTGAGGAACCCCTCCTCGAGCGCGAAGCCCGTGGTGCTCTCCACCGCGAACGTCGTACCCGGGACCTCGGTGCGCAGCGTGCGGCCGACGTCCAGGAGCACCTCACGGGGGATCGACCGTGCCTTGCGCACCGAGTGGCTCGGTACGTCGTACACGATGCCGCCGTTGCTGCAGATGGCCAGGCCGTGGCCACCGACCGCCTCCCAGAGCGTCTCCATCCAGCGCATCGGCCGCCCGGTCACGAAGACCACCGGCACGCCCATCTCGTCGAGCGCCGTGATCACCTCGCGGGTGCGGGCGGTGACCGCGCCGGCGGAGTCCAGCAGGGTCCCGTCGAGGTCGGTGGCGACCAGACGGGGCCGGGGCGGCGTGGCGTCCCCCGCGGCCCCGTCGCCGGTCAGGACGACCACGTCCCCTGCCGGGCGGCGACCGGGGGGAACCAGCGGTTGATCTCGACCGCGGCACCGTTGTCGTGGACGGTCTCGGTCACGGCGTCGGCGGCGGCCCGGACCTCCTCGACGGCCTGGCCCATCGCCACCCCGCGGCCCGCCCAGGCGAGCATCTCGATGTCGTTGCGGCCGTCGCCGATCGCGAGCACGTCGGCGGGGTCGATGCCCAACCGGTCGCAGACGTGCTGGAGCCCGGAGGCCTTGGAGATGCCCACCGGCGAGAGGTCCATCCAGGCCGTCCAGCCGACCACGTAGTCGGTGCCGTGCAGCCCGAGGCGGGCGGCCAGCTCGACGAAGTCCTCGGCGGTGGCCTCGGGGTCGCGGACCACCACGCGGCTGACCGGCTCGCCGACGATCTCCTCGACGGAGGTGATCAGCTGCTCGCCGGTGAGCTCGCCCTCGGGGAAGACCATGCTGACCCGGTAGCCGCCGATGCCGCGCTCCTCGACCGCCACCAGGGCGTCGGGGTGGTGCTCGAGCACGGCGGCCACCGCGGGCGCGGCGTCGAAGGTCTCCTCGTGGACGACCTCCATCGGCGGGTAGCGCAGGATCACCGCGCCGTTGGAGGCGACGATCCACAGCCGGTCGTCGGGGTCGCCGCCGGGGCCCTCGACCGGCAGGTCCAGCAGGTCGGCGATCGGGACCATGGCGTGCGGCGACCGGCCGCTGGCCAGCACGATGTGGGCGCCCGCGGCGCGCGCCCGGTGGACGGCGTCGTAGATCTCGGGCCGGATGGTCTCGTAGACCTGGCCCGACCCCTCGACCCAGGCCAGCAGCGTGCCGTCGATGTCGAGGGCGACCATCTTCGGCTGCCAGTCGGCGTCCTTCTCAGGCACCGTGCCCCCCGGTCACGACCGGCTCCAGCACCTCGCGGCCCATCCACTTCTGCAGCGCCTTCGGCACCCGGACCGAGCCGTCGGCCTGCTGGTGGGTCTCCAGGACGGCGACGATGGCCCGGGTCACCGCGGTGAGGGTGCCGTTGAGGGTGGCCACCGGGACGGTGCCCGACTCGCCGCGGGTGCGGATCTCGAGGCGGCGGGACTGGAAGTCGGTGCAGTTGGAGGTGGAGGTGAGCTCGCGGTACTTGCCCTGGGTGGGGATCCACGCCTCGCAGTCGAACTTGCGCAGCGCGCTCGCGCCGAGGTCGCCCGCGGCGATGTCAACCACCTGGTAGGCGAGCTCGAGCTTGTCGAGGAACGCCTTCTCCCAGCCCAGCAGCCGGGCGTGCTCGGCCTCGGCGTCCTCCAGCGTGGTGTAGACGAACATCTCGACCTTGTCGAACCAGTGCACCCGGATGATGCCCTTGGTGTCCTTGCCGTGCGAGCCGGCCTCCTTGCGGAAGCACGGGCTGAACGCCGCGTAGCGCCGGGGCAGCGACTCGGCGTCGAGGATCTCCTCGGAGTGGTACGCCGCCATCGCGACCTCCGAGGTGCCGACGAGGTAGAGGTCCTCGCCCTCGATCCGGTAGACGTCGTCGGCCGCCTGGCCGAGGAAGCCGGTGCCCTCCATCGCGGCCGGCTTGACCAGGGACGGCGCGATCACCTGGGTGAAGCCCGCCTCGCGGGCCTGCTCCATCGCCATGTTGACCAGCGCCAGCTCCAGCTCGGCGCCCACGCCGGTGAGGAAGTAGAAGCGCGACCCGCTGACCTTGGCGCCCCGCTCGAGGTCGATCGCCCCGAGGAGCCGGCCGAGCTCGATGTGGTCGCGCGGCTCGAAGCCCTCCGCGGCGAAGTCGCGCGGCGTCCCGACCGTCTCGATGACGACGGAGTCGTCCTCCCCGCCCTCGGGGGTCTGGTCGTGGACCAGGTTGGGCATGGCCCGGATGGCCTCCTGCCAGGCCTGCTCGGCGGCGCCCTGAGCGGCCTCCGCGGCCTTGACCTCGGCGGCGAGCTCCTTGGTGCGCGCGAGGAGCCGCTGCTTCTCCTCGCCCTGGGCCTGGGCGATCAGCTTGCCCTGCTGCTTCTGCTCGCCGCGCTTCTGCTCGAAGAGGACGATCGCCTCGCGGCGCGCCGCGTCGGCGGCCACCGCGCGGTCGACCAGGTCGGTGGGGGCGCCGCGCTTGGTCAGGGAGGCGCGCACACGGTCGGGGTCGTCACGGAGCAGGCGCGGATCGATCATGGGGTCAGGTTATCCGCCGGGCCGACAACGACCTCGGTGGCGGGCGCCGCGAGGCGACCCCGACGGGCTCGGGGAGGCATACTCACCTGCGTGCTGGATCGATCTCGCGGGAGCCACCTCGCCCGGGCCGCCGCGTGCGCGGCCGTCTTCGTCGTACTCGCGGTCCTGGTGACCTGGGACCGCGCGCCCCTCGAGGGCTTCGACACCTGGGGCCGCGAGGCCGAGGACTGGGCCGACGAGTACGGCTGGCTCCACCAGCTGCTGCTGTGGATCGAGGACGGCTTCAACACCATCGGCATGACCGTCCTCACGGTGCTCGTCGCCGGCCTGCTGCTGCTCAAGCGGCACCCGCGGGCCGCCGCCTTCGTCGCCGGGACGATGCTGGTCACCGCCCTGGTCACCAGCGGCCTCAAGCTCCTGCTGAGCAGGGCCCGGCCCGACTGGCAGGAGACGGTGGGCCTGCACGACACCCACTCCTTCCCCTCGGGGCACGCCTCCTCCATCGCGGCGTTCACCCTGCTGCTGTGGGTGCTGGCCTCGGTCTTCGTGCGCCGCGCCAACATGCGCCGCGCGGCTGCGCTGGGGCTGGTCGCGCTGTGGCTCGTGGTGGTCCTCGACCGGGTGCTGCTCGGCCGTCACTTCCCCAGCGACGTGATCGCCGGCAGCCTGGTCGGGATCACGGTCGTGCTGGTCGGCATGACGCTCGTCGACCCCCGGCCCCGCAGCATCGCGGAGACCAGCGAGCCGCTGCAGGAGGTCTACGTCTCGGAGCGACGGCTGGCGGTCGTGCTCAACCCGATCAAGGTCGAGGACATCGGGCAGTTCCGCCACCTGGTCGCCTCGATGGCCCAGGAGTCCGGCTGGCAGGAGCCGACCTGGCACTACACCACCGTGGAGGACCCGGGCACCGGGATGGCCGCCAAGGCCGCGGCGGCCGGCGTCGACCTGGTCCTCGTCTGCGGCGGCGACGGCACCGTCCGCGAGGTCTGCGCCGAACTGGCCGGCACCGGCGTCCCCGTCGGGATCATCCCGGCCGGCACGGGCAACCTGCTGGCCCGCAACCTCGACATCCCGCTCTACCTGAGGTCGGCGATCGACGTGGGGCTCAACGGGCAGGACCGGGCCATCGACATGGTCCGCGTCAGCGGCGACGGCATCGAGGACACCCACTTCATGGTGATGGCGGGGATGGGCTTCGACGCCGCCATCATGGAGGGGGTCAACGAGGACATCAAGAAGCGGATCGGCTGGGTCGCCTACGTGTTCTCCGGCCTGAAGTCGCTGATGTTCCCCGCCTACCGCATCGAGATCTCCGTCGACGGAGCCGAGTTCACCACGCACCGGGCGCGCACCGTGGTGGTCGGGAACGTCGGCTACCTGCAGGCCGGGATGCCCCTGCTGCCCGACGCCGCCATCGACGACGGCCTCCTGGACGTCGTCATCCTGCACCCCAAGCGCTTCCTCTCCTGGGTGCCCCTGGCGTGGCGGGTGATGGCGCGGAGCTCGCGCGTCGACGACACGATCGACCGGCTCACCGGCGCCACCGTGACGCTGCGCGCGACCGCGGAGACGCCGCGCCAGCTCGACGGCGACTCCATCGGGCTCGGCAAGGAGCTGACGATGGAGTGCATCCCGGGCCGGCTGCTGGTCCGGGTCCCCCGCTGACCGACGTGGCGACCAGCCCGGTGGTCACCGGGCGCCGGTGACCTCATCGCCGGCCTGGGCGGCGGCGCCCCGGTCGGCCGGGATCCCGGTGTCGCGGACGAGGTAGATCCACGGGAAGGCGAGCACCGCGACCTCCCAGCCGTCACGCTCGAAGCTCGAGGGACGGCGGGTCCAGACGACCCGGCGGTGCTCCCACTGCGTGGGGGTCCGCCGTACCCGGTGCTTGAGCATCCCGGCTCCGACGGTGCGCCAGCCGAGGCGACCGGCGATCTCCAGCTCGGCCATCTCGTCGAACGCCGTGATCGGGGCCAGCCAGCGCTCCTCGCCCACCGCGTCGCCGGGCTCCGTCGGGTCTGAGCCGCTGTCGGGCTCGCCGAAGCGCTGCTGGGCGGCCTGCCGGCTCATCCCGAGCTCGGCGCCCAGCGCCGCCCAGCTGTGCCCGGCCGCGCGAGCCGCGGCGACGGACTGGCGCAGCAGCGCCCGGACCTCGGTCTCCGCCTGGGCGGTCCGGCGCACGATGGCGAGGTGGTCCTGCTCCTGGTCCGCAGGCGGCAGACCGTCCAGGATGGCTGCCCCGAGAGCCTCGGCGAGGTCGCGGGGGCCCTGCTCAGCTGTCGCCATCACGACTCGGCAGCCAGGTCTGGGCCCGGCCCTTGGGCTGGCGCCACAGGAGACCCACCATGTAGACGCCACTGAGGATCAGGGCGACCCCGGCTCCCTGGCCCATGCCGCCGAGGAAGCCGTCGAACCTGTTGCCGATCGTCGCCAGGGCGATGCCGATCATGACGAGGACGAGCGAGCCCCCTGACAGTCCACCCTTGAGGGCGGTTCTCTTCTCGGATGCGTTCATGCGTCAAGATTAAGTTGACACCTGGGCGGTGTCAATCATTTCTTGACATTTCTGACCCGTGGGCTGGGACTTGCTGACAATTACTTCCGCTTCTTGACCGTTGCAACGGTCAGGAAGTGCTGGTTTCACCGGGGCCCCGGTGAAACCAGCAGGCGGGAGCTCAGGCCTTGGCGTGCGCCACGGCCTCCTCCTCCTCGGGGGAGAGCTGCTGCTCGCTGGCCCAGGTGGAGATCGTCTTGGCGTAGGTGCGGGCCTCGCTGCGGCCGTGGATGGTGGTCAGCACCACCCCGTCACCGGCGTCGTCGAGCAGGGCCACCGACCAGGAGAGGTGGCCGCCGACGTCGCCGAAGGCGTCGTACCGGACGACGGCCAGGTGGCGCAGCGCGCCGCGGGTGGCCTCCTGCAGGGCCGCGACCTCGCGCCGCAGCCCGCCGACGTCCTCGGGCAGCGGTGCGGCACCGGCCCGCGGTCGCAACGACGCCGTCCGCCGCAGGGCGACGACGGAGAAGACGACCGAGACGACGGCCAGGACCAGGGCGGGGACCACGACGAACCACACGCCCCGCACCCTATGGGACCATCGCTGCGTGAGCCGTCCCCCACGCCCCCGCATCGCCTACCAGGGCGAGCCGGGCGCCAACTCCCACATCGTCTGCGCGCAGCACTACCCCGACTGGGAGGCGGTGCCGTGCGCCTCCTTCGAGGACGTCTTCGCCGCCGTCGAGGGCGGGGACGCCGACCTCGCGATGATCCCGATCGACAACTCGCTGGCCGGGCGGGTGGCCGACATCCACCACTTCCTGCCCGCCTCGAGCCTGCACATCATCGGCGAGCACTTCCTGCGCATCGTCTTCAACCTGGTCGCCGTCGAGGGCGCGACCCTGGAGACCATCCGCACCGTCCACAGCCACGTGCACGCCCTGGGGCAGTGCCGCCGGGTGATCCGGGAGCTCGGCCTGACCCCGGTCATCTCGGGCGACACCGCCGGGGCCGCCCGCGAGGTGGCCGAGGCGGGCGACGTCACCCAGGCGGCGCTCGCACCCCCGCTGGCAGCGGAGATCTACGGCCTCCAGGTGCTGCGCACCGACGTCGAGGACGAGGCCCACAACACCACCCGGTTCGTGGTGCTCTCCCGCGACCTGGTGGAGGCCCCCGCCGGCAACGGGCCGGTGGTGACCAGCTTCATCTTCAACGTGCGCAACCTGCCGGCGGCGCTCTACAAGGCTCTCGGCGGCTTCGCCACCAACGGGGTCAACATGACCAAGCTGGAGAGCTACATGGTGGGCGGCGAGTTCGCCGCCACCCAGTTCCTCGCCGAGGTCGACGGGCACCCCGCCGACCCGGCGGTGGCCCGCGCCCTGGAGGAGCTGGCCTTCTTCACCACCGAGATCAAGGTGCTCGGCGTCTACCCCGCCTCCCCCGACCGGGCCCGCTGAGCCCAGGCCCACGGCGGGTTTGCCGCAATTTCGTCCTGCGCGGGCCCCCGCTGTGGCAGGCTTCGGCGCGGTGACATGCGGCCGCAGGACGGCTCGCAGCGCCGGTCGTACTCGGAGGGACCCATGGCGGGCGCTCAGATCGTCGCTTGGAGCGTGCTGGCGTACTCCGCCCTGCCGCTCGGCTACGCCCTGCGCCGCTGGCACGTCCAGTTCCTGCTCCTCTACACCCACCTCGCCGCACTGCTGGCCTTCGGGGCGATCCTCGGCGGCCTCTACGAGGTGCGCCTGGCCGACGGCCTGGTGCTGGTGCCCGGCGAGATCTCCTTCGCCGGCTTCCTCTTCACCGTGATGATCACCGTGGTGGTCGGGCGCGACCTCCAGGTGGTGCGCAACATCGTCGCCCTCACCGCCGTGGTCGGGGCGCTCGGCCTGGCCTTCTTCACCATCGCCCGCCGGGCGCTCGAGGCCTCCCCGCCCGGCTCCTCCGAGGTCGACATCACCCTGCCCGGCCAGAGCACGGGCGACGCGCTGGTCTTCCTGGTCTTCGTCGTGCTCGAGCTGCTGCTCCTGCTCAACCTGCTCGAGCTCGCCAAGCGCCGCCTGCCCGGCTACCTGATGCCGGCGGTCTACCCGCTGGCCTTCGTCGTGGTGCTGCTGACCCACGGCGTGCTGACCTCCCTGATCTCCGGCCAGTCGGCGGTCGGCGACCTGCTCGACAAGCTGGTCCTGGCGACGTTCTTCCTGCCCTCGCTCCTGGTCTTCGTGGCGCTCTACCGCGGCCCGGTCTCGGCGTTCGAGGCCCGGCCCCTGCACCTGCGCCACCTCACCTCCACCTCGCGCAACCCCCTCCTCGACGAGCTGGAGAGCAAGGTCCACGAGCTCGACGAGCAGCGCTCCCTGACGCTGGCGAGCGCCGCCTCGATCGGCCGGATCAACGCCACCGTCGAGCGGATCCTCGACTCGGCGACCAACACGATCCTGATCGCGCTCGACGAGGAGCTGCGGATCACCCACTTCAACGCCGGCGCCCAGGCGCTGCTCGGCTGGACCCCTACCGAGGTCTGCGGGCAGGGCCTGGAGGTGCTGCTGCCGGCGGAGGAGATCGTCCGGCACGCCTCCGCGCTGGGCACCGGGCCCGACCTGGCCCAGGTGCTCCGGGTGCAGATGGCGGTCGACGCGCGGCGCGACTGGCTGATGCTCGCCCGCGACGAGGCCTGCCCCACCATCTCGATGAGCGTGAGCGAGGTGAAGGTCGACGGGCAGCTGGTCGGGCACATCCTGGCCGGGGAGGACGTCACCTCCCGGCTCCGGGTGGAGACCGCGATGATGACCGCGCTGACCCGCGAGCACGACGCCCTGGTGCGCCTCCAGGAGGCGGACCGGGTCAAGCACGAGCTGGTCTCCACCGTCAGCCACGAGCTGCGTACGCCGATCGCGAGCATCACCGGCTACACCGAGATGCTCCACGACGGGGCCTACGGGGCGCTCAGCAAGGACCAGGTCGCCGCCCTGGACCGGGTGCTGCGCAACACCTCGCGGCTCGAGCAGCTCGTCGACGACCTGCTCGTCCTGGAGCGGGTCGAGCAGGCGCCCCTGCCGCTGACCTGCGAGCCCGTCGACCTGTGCGACGTCGTCCGCGGGACCCAGGCGATCGTTGCCGAGATGGTCCGCGGCCGGGACCTGAAGTTCAACGTCTCGCTGCCCGCCAACCCCGTCGTCCTCGACGGGGACCCCGCCGCCCTGGAGCGGCTGGTGATCAACCTCCTCAGCAACGCCGTGAAGTTCACGCCGGGCCGCGGAACCGTCACCCTGCGGGTCACCTCCCACTCGGGCCAGGCGTGGCTCACCGTGGCCGACACCGGCCTGGGGGTCCCCGAGGCCGACCAGCAACACGTCTTCGCCCGCTTCTTCCGCAGCAACCAGGCCAACGAGCTCGCCATCCCCGGCTCCGGGCTGGGCCTGAGCATCGTGCAGGCCGTGGTGGCCGGCCACGGCGGCGAGGTCACGCTCGCCTCGGCCCCCGGGGAGGGTACGACGGTGACCGTCAGCCTCCCGCTCGACACCGCCGCCGGAGCCGTCCGCGCCGGCTGAGCCCCCCGAGAGCGGGGGGCGCGGGCCGGCCCCCGCCGCTGGTCTGGACCGGGGGGTGGCCGATCGGCTCACTTGTCGTCATTCCGGGGACGCTGCCAGCCCCGTCCCTCTACGTTCCTCCCGGATAGACCCGGATCCAGACTCAGAAGGTTGCCATGGAAGGGCCCGAACTCTTCGTCGCGTGTGTCGCGGCCTACACCATCGCGCCGCTCGTCCTCGCGATCCGCCAGACCGTCTTCCAGTTCGTCCTGCTGTACGCCTACATCGCGACGGTGGCGGCGGTCTCCGGCCTCGTCAGCCTCTCCTACCGGATCCCGCTCTCGGGCTCGCTCAGCGTCACCTCCGGGGAGATCGCCTATGCCGGGCTGCTCTTCGCGGTGCTGGTCACCGTGGTGGCGGGGCGTGACCTCCAGGTCGTGCGCAACGTGGTGGTGCTGACCTTCGGGGTGCACGCGCTGCTGCTCATCGTCCACGTGCTCGACGGGGCCGCGCAGAACCGCCCGGACATCCTCGACGCCCGGCCGATCCCCTCCGAGCTGGCCTCGGGCCCGCCGTTCGCGATGCTCCTGGCCGGGCTGCTGCTGGCGGGCGAGATCGTCCTCCTGGTCAGCCTGCTCGAGCTGTGCAAGCGGCGGCTGCCCTCCCTGGCGATGGTCCTGGTCTATCCCGCGGCGATGGCCGTCACCCTGGTTCTCGACGGGCTCCTCCACCCCCTGGTGGTCCCGCGGGACGGTGTTCCCCTGTGGGACGAGATCCAGCAGGCGACCGGGTCCCGGCTGCTGCTGGCCTGGGGCCTGATCATGC
Organism: Nocardioides sp. Z50_6; assembly: GCF_058215755.1. NCBI lineage: Bacteria > Bacillati > Actinomycetota > Actinomycetes > Propionibacteriales > Nocardioidaceae > Nocardioides > Nocardioides sp. Z50_6. The sequence continues at coordinate 412,410 of NZ_JBZAJB010000002.1, forward strand.
CGATCTTCATCTTCGTCGCGCTCTACCGGCGCCTGGTGCTGGCCTTCGAGAACGAGCCGCTCAAGCTGGACGCCCTGGGCCGCCTCTCCCGCGACGAGCTGCTGCTGGGCCGGGCCACCGCGACCGTCGAGCGGATCCTCGACGCGGCGGTCAACACCATCCTGATCGCGCTCGACACCGACCTGCGGATCACCCACTTCAACGTCGGCGCGGAGCAGCTGCTCGGCTACACCTCCGACGAGATGCGCGGCCGCACCACCGCGCTGCTCGTCGACCGGGACGAGGGCCTGCGCCACGCCATGGCCCTGGGCACCGGCAGCGCCGACGTCCACGTGCTCACCCACGCCCAGATCAGCCACGGCGGCCGCCGCGAGTGGGAGCTGGTCGACAAGGACGGGCAGGCCCACATCGTGTCGCTGAGCATCAGCGAGATCGTCGCCGGCGGCCGGGTCGTCGGCTACCTGGCCGCCGGCGAGGACGTCACCAGCCGGGTGCGCAGCGAGCGCGCCATGCTGCAGGCGATGTCGCGCGAGCACACCGCCTCGCTGGCGCTGCAGGAGGCCGAGGGGGTCAAGCACGAGCTGGTCTCCACGGTCAGCCACGAGCTGCGGACCCCCATCACCAGCATCACCGGCTACACCGAGCTGCTCGAGGAGGGCGTCTTCGGCGAGCTCAACGACAAGCAGGCCAACGCCCTGCGGCGCGTCATCCGCAACACCGAGCGGCTGGAGAGCCTGGTCGAGGACCTGCTGGTGCTCGAGCGCGCCGAGTCGGGCCTGCTCCAGCTCGACCTGACCCACATCGACCTGCGCAAGGTCGTGCACGACGTCGAGGACATGCTCACCGAGATGGTCCGCGGTCGCGACCTGGAGCTCCGCCTCGAGCTGGGTCAGGGGCCGATCCACGTGCGGGGCGACCACTCGGCCCTGGAGCGGGTGGTGCTCAACCTGGTCAGCAACGCGGTCAAGTTCACCCCCGCGGGCGGCCGGATCACCGTCGAGGCCTATGCCCGCGACGACAGCGCCGGCCTGCTGGTCTCCGACACCGGGGTGGGCATCTCAGCCGAGGACCAGGAGCGGCTCTTCGAGCGCTTCTTCCGCACCCACGAGTCCTACAAGAAGGCGGTGCCCGGCACCGGTCTCGGCCTCTCCATCGTGCAGGCGATCGTCGCCGGCCACGACGGCAAGGTCACCGTGATGTCGGCGCCCGGCCGGGGCACCACGTTCGCGGTCTCGATCCCGCTCGACCTGCAGTTCACCCGCTTCGGCATCTCGGCCTGAGCGAGCCTCACTCGCGCCCGCAGGCCTCCTGGGCGAAGTCGAGGGCGGCCGCCGCGCCGCGGTCCGACATCCGTACGACGACCTCGCCCGGCTCGCCGTCCAGCCGCAGCCGGACCCGGAAGGCGGTGGCCCCGCCGGACTCCGCGAACGCGTGGCCGTCGCAGCGCGCCGGCCTCACCGGCAGGGCCAGCTCGACGGGCTCGCCGTCGCTGACCACGGTGACCTCGGGCCGCCAGAACGGCTCCCCGACCGGGGTGAGCACCGGCGTCCCGGCCACGGTACGCAGCACCACCCGCCCGCCCGGCCGCCCCGACGGGGTGACCCGCAGCGTGAGCGTGCCGACCCGCTCGGCCGCCTCGCCGACAGTGCTGTCAGGGGTGCTGTCGGCGGTGCTGGGGACGGTGTCGGCGAAGGAGAGGGTGACCGCCCGCTCGAGCTCGAGCTCGAAGCAACGGGCGGCGACGTGCCTGGCCACCACGTCGGCCTCGTCCTCGACGGCCACCCGCAGCCGCCTGTCGCCGAACCGGACCTCCACGACCGGAGCCGGCCCGGCGCCCGGACGCGCCGTCGCGCAGCGCGGCCGGTCGGGCAGGGCGAGCAGGAACCCGCGCTCGGTCCCGGCGGGGATGCGACGAAGGCGCTGCCCCGGCAGGGGCAGGGGGTAGCGGGGGTCGAGGTAGGAGACCCGGGTCGGGAGCACCGGCCGGTCGAGCCCGTTGCCGACCCACACCTGGAACTGGCCGGCCGCGACGTCGCGCGAGGACTGCCGCAGGTCGGCGACGAGCCGGCCCTCGGGAGGGTCGTCGTCGACCGCCGGCATCGGCGGCAGGGTGCGGATCGACGGGCTGGCCGTGTCGCCGGCTGACGGAGGCTGCTCGGCCGGTGACCGGCCTGGACCTTGGCTGCAGGCCGCGGCGCCCGCCGGCAGCAGCAGGCAGGCGGTCAGCGCGAGGGCAGCACGCCGCGGGCTCGCCGCCGCGCGTGCCCCGCGGCTCAGCCCGGCTCCAGTGCCCATCGGCGCTGCTGGTCTGGTGCGCTCATCCGGCTCCCCGTGGTCGCTCCCGCCAGTGTGCCGCAGCCGGCCCCGGCGCGCAGCAGACGGCTGCGGGCCACTGTCTGGCGCGCACCGGTCGTCCACGGGCTCGGCGGAGCGCGCGACCCGGAAGCGGTCGGCAGCGTTCGGCAGGAGCGGTCAGCCGGTCCGGCCGACGCGGATCGTGGTGGCCCGCGCCTCGGTGGCGAGAGCCGCGAGCAGCACCACGCCGAGCTCCTCGGGGTGGGTCAGCTGGGGCCAGTGGCTGCTCGGCAGGTCGACCCAGGTGACGTCGCGGAGCAGCGCCAGGTCGTCGGAGCCCGGCCGGGCGCGCATCAGGTCGTGCCTCAGCGCCGAGGTGGGCCGGGTGGTCGCCACGACGGTGACCGGCACGTCGAGCCGGCGCGGGTCGGCCAGCTCCTGGGGCTGGGTGAGCACCCCCTCGGGCGACGGGACGGCGCGCGCCCGGATCGCCGTCCGGGTCTCGTCGTCGAGACCGGTCGCCATCCCCTCCGGGAGCTCCCACCACTCCGGCATCGGGACCTCCCCGCGGACGCCGGGCAGGGCCGGACCGGTCCGCCCGTCGCTGCGCGGCGTGCCGGCGACGTAGACGACCCGGGAGACCAGCCCGGGGCGGGCGTCGACCGCCGCGTACGCCGCCGCCCCGCCCTCGGCGTGGGCGACCAGGGCGATGCCGCCGCCCCGAAGACCGCCGTGCTGCGAGGCCAGGCGGTCGACCCGGGAGACCAGGTCGTCGACGTGGTGACGCAGCGTGATCCGGGAGCGGTCCAGCCGGCGAGCGCCCATCCCCGGCGGGGTCACCGGGTGCGGGCGGTGGCCCGCCGCCTCGAGGACCGGGACGACCCGGTCCCAGGAGGCCCCGTCCAGCCACAGGCCGGGAACCAGGATGACGTGCATGGTCGGGAATCTAGGTCCGCGCAGCCGGTTCCGAGGCCCGAACGGCGACCCCGTGACCGTTCGGTCACCCGGGGTGGTCACCGCGGGCCCCTAAGGTCCCGGGTGCTCCTCACGGACGGCCTCCCGGACGGCCTCCCGGACGGCCTCCCGGGCCGGCTCGGCCTCGGCCCTCAGCTGTCGTGGATGGGCTGCTTGGGCAGCTTGCGGACCCGGGCGCGGCGGCGCTTGCGCTCGGGGATCATCGAGCGCATCTCCTCGAGCTTGCCGAAGCAGAGCAGCCGGTCGCCGTCCTCGAGCAGCGTCTTGTTGCGGGGGTTGGGGATCACCGTGGTGCCGCGGTGCAGGGTGAGCACGCTGATGTCGCGCTCGTCGAGCCCGGACTCGCCGAGCTTCTTGCCCACCAGGTCGGCACCCGGGAGCACCACGATCTCGGCGACGCCGTACCCGGTGGAGACGGTGAGCCGCTGCCGCACGTCGATCTCGGGGAAGGCGACCTGGTTGTCGATGTAGTCGATGATCGCGCCGGCCACGTCGAGCTTGGTGGCCATCTCGATGCCCTCCAGCCCCGGCGAGGAGTTGACCTCCATCACCAGCGGCCCGGCGTCGCCCTCGAGCATGTCGACGCCGGCGACCCGCAGGCCCATGATCTGCGCGGAGCGCACCGCGACCCGCTCGTACTCCGGGGGCAGGTCGATCCCCTCCACCGACCCGCCGCGGTGGACGTTGGAGCGGAACTCGTCGCCCTGGGCGCTGCGCCGCATCGCCGCGACCACCCGGTCGCCGACGACGAGGGCGCGGATGTCGCGGCCCCGGGACTCCTTGACGTAGCGCTGGATCAGCACGTTCTGCCGGGTGCTCTGCAGCGTCTCGATGATCGCCTCGGCGACCTTGAGCTCGGGGGCCAGGATCACCCCGATGCCCTGGGTGCCCTCGAGCAGCTTGATCACCACCGGCGCCCCGCCGACCTGCTCGATCGCCGGGATCACGTCGGCGCGGTTGCGCACGAACATGGTCGCCGGCATCTCGATGCCGTGCCGCGACAGGATCTGGGTGGCGCGCAGCTTGTCGCGGGAGTTGGAGATCCCGTACGACGGGTTGGGGGTGTAGACGTCCATCTGCTCGAACTGGCGCACCACGGCGGTGCCGTAGTAGGTGATCGAGTTCCCGATCCGCGGCAGGATCGCGTCGTAGTGCGAGAGCTGCTTGCCCCGGAACTGGAGGTCGGGCTCGTCGTGGGAGATGTCGATCGCGAAGCGCAGGGTGTCCAGCACCTTGACCGCGTGCCCGCGATCGAGAGCAGCGGTCCGCAGGCGCTGCGTACTGTAGGCGCGTGGCGCCCGGGACAGGATTGCCAGCTTCAACGAGATTCCCTCTGGAGAGCGTTGTGAGGAGTGGGGTGACGAGCGCGAGTACCGCCGACAGCGGCCATTCAAACATCGTTGCCGGGTGGCGCGAGTGGGTGAGCCTGCCCGACGCCGGCGTGCCGTGGCTGAAGGCCAAGCTCGACACCGGTGCGCGGACCTCCGCCCTGCACGCCTTCGACATCGAGGAGCTGACCCGCGACGGCCTCCCGTGGGTGCGCTACTCCCTGCACCCGTGGCAGCGCTCGACCGACGACTCGGTCGTGGTGGAGAGCCCGCTGCACGACCGGCGCCTGGTCCGCAGCTCCTCGGGGCACTCCGAGGAGCGCCTGGTCGTGCAGATGAACCTCTCCCTGGTCGGCCGCCTGGTGACCGCGGAGATGACGCTGAGCCGGCGTGACGAGATGGGCTTCCGGATGCTGATCGGCCGTGAGGCGCTGCGGCAGGGCTTCCTGGTCGACCCGGCCCGTTCCTACCTCGGCGGCCGCCCCAAGCGCGGCACCCGGCGCAAGAACAGAGGACGCACCGAGGACGTGGCCGGGTGAGCCGCACCACTCGCGACTCCTTCGCCATCGGCACGGTCCGGATCCGCCCCGGCTCGGCGCGCGAGCTCGAGCTGCCGGTGACCCGGCTGGTCACCGGCGCCGAGGTGAGCCTGCCGGTGCGGGTGCTCCACGGCCGCGAGGACGGCCCCACGGTCTGGATCAACGCCGCCATCCACGGCGACGAGCTGGTCGGCGTCGAGGTGGTGCGGCGGGTGCTCGCCGCGCTCTCCCCCAAGACGCTGCGCGGCACCCTGATCGCCGTGCCGGTGGTCAACGTGCTGGGGGCGATGACCGCCGACCGCTACCTGCCGGACCGCCGCGACCTCAACCGGTCGTTCCCCGGCTCCGCGCGCGGCTCGCTGGCCGCCCGGATCGCGCACCTGATGATGACCGAGGTGGTCGCCAAGTGCTCGGTGGGCATCGACCTGCACACCGGCTCCGACCGGCGGACCAACCTGCCGCAGGTCCGCGCCGACCTCGACGACCCCAGGACCCGCGAGCTCGCCGAGGCCTTCGGCGCCCCGGTGATGCTGCACGCCAAGCTCCGCGACGGCTCGCTGCGGCACGCCGGGGGCAAGGTGGGGGCGACCGTGCTGCTCTACGAGGCCGGTGAGGCGTGGCGCTTCGACGAGTGGGCGATCAGTGCCGGCGTCGACGGCGTACGCCGGGTGCTGGCGTCGCTGGGCATGGTCGACCCCGACGAGCTCGCGGTGACGCCGCCCGAGACGCCGAGCGTGGAGTGCCGGGAGAGCTACTGGGTCCGCGCCCGGCACACCGGCTTCCTCCACCTCGACGTGGCGCTCGGCCAGGAGGTCGAGGAGGGCGACCGGCTCGGTCACCTCTCCAACTCGTTCGGCCGGACGCTGCGGGTGGTGCGGGCCAGGCGGCGGGGGATCGTGATCGGGCGGACCGAGGCGCCGCTGGTCAACTCGGGCGACGCAGTGGTGCACGTCGCCACTCCGTCGTAGCCTGCAGTGATGGCGATCGCGCGCTACCCCACCACCGTCCTGGACTGCCCCGACCCCGCCCTGCTCGCGGGCTTCTACGCCGAGCTGCTCGGGTGGGAGATCGAGGGCGACGACGACGACTGGAGGGACGTCAAGGCCGACTACGGCCAGTGCCTCTCCTTCCAGCGGGTCGCCGACTACCGCGCCCCCGAGTGGCCCGATCAGGCGGCTCCCCAGCAGATGCACCTGGACGTCATGGTCGACGACCTCGACGAGGCCGAGACGGCCGTCGTGGCCCTGGGCGCCCGGAAGCACGAGCACCAGCCGGGCGAGACGTTCCGGGTCTTCCTCGACCCCGCCGGGCACCCGTTCTGCCTCTGCGTCAGCTGAGGGTCGGCCACCGGCCGCGAACTCAGCGCGGCGGCTCCCGTCAGCAGCGCGTCAGTGCGGTAGCTCGACGGGGCGGGCGGCGGCCGGCGCGGGCTGACCGACGTCGGCCCAGACCTCGGTCATCTCGCGGACGAGGCCGTCCTGCACGGTCACGAAGGTGGCCACCTCGAAGTGCTGGAGCGCTCCGCCGGGCTCGCCTGTGTCCTGGCCGATGTGCTGGCCCGCGACGTGGCCCGTGACGTGGCCCGTGACGTGGCAGCGCGCCACCGCACGGTCGCCGTCGCCGACCAGCTCCTCCAGGACCAGGCGGTCGAAGCCGGGGTACTCCGCGTTGAGCCGCACCCACGCGTCGCGGTCGAACGTCTCCCCCGTGTGCACGTAGCGGCATGTGAAGTCAGGGTGCAGCAGCCCCGGGAGGTCGTCCCAGCGGCGGTCGTCGATCGCCCGGCAGAGGGCGGCCAGCAGGCTCGCGGCATCCATGGGAGGCGAGTCTGACATCCCCGACCGCGTCAACGTTGGTTGACACACGCCAGGACGTCAACTACGGTTGACAGATGAGCAACCAGACGCTGACCAGCCAGGCCGCCGGGGACGACCCGGGCACCGGACTGCGGGCGATCCGCTCGCTGCGCGAGCTGGCCGACCGGTTGGAGACCCTCCAGGTGGCCCGAGCCCGCGAACTGGGGTGGTCGTGGCAGGAGGTCGCCGACGCGCTGGGCGTGACGCGGCAGGCAGTGCACAAGAAGCACGGAAGGAGAGGCTGATGTTCGAACGATTCACCAAGGACGCCCGCGCCACGGTCGTCGCCGCCCAGGAGGTCGCCCGACAGACGGGCTCACGGGCCATCGACACCCGGCACCTGCTCGTCGTCCTGCTGGAACGGGCCGGGCCGGCGTCCCGCGCGGTCGCCGACGTGGGCGCCGACGTGCGCGCGGTGGCTGCGGGAACCCGGGCCGACCTGCGCTCCGACGGCCTCGACGCGGACGCACTGGCCGGCATCGGCATCGACCTGGAGGCGGTCCGCCGGCAGACCGACGCGGTCTTCGGCGCCGGTGCGCTAGAACGGGCCGGCCGCACCCCCGGCGGGCACATCCCCTTCGCCCGCGACGCCAAGAAGGCGCTCGAGCTCGCACTCCGCGAGACCAGCCGGCTCAAGCAGCGGTCGATCCGCGCCGAGCACCTCCTGCTGGGGATCATGAGGGGTGAGTGCCCGGGGCGCTCCGCGCTGGAGGAGGCGGGGATCGACCTGGAGGCGCTGCGGGCGGCGTTGGAGGAGCGCTCGCAGGCGGCGTGAGCCACCGCTTCGAACATATGTCCATATAGTGGCACAAACGGGCTGTTCTGAGCGTAAGTTGTCGGTGGTTCCTGGTTGAGTTGTCGCATCGGTCGGGGCCCGTTCGGGGGGCTCCGGCCTCTGGTGACGGGGGTCTGGGGATGTACGTCGACGACACAGTGGGTGCGGGGGTGGGGACGCATCCGATCAGTCGTGCCTGCACCGTGATCTCGGCCGCGTTGGACGCCACCGTCGAGGTGGATCCGATGTACCTGTCTACGGTCGCGCACCGGGAAGCACTGTTGGAGCTGACCCGGTTGGGTGACCGGTTGGAGTCGTTGCGGATGCGGGTCATCCACGCCGCGGGTGCACCCGGCGGCATCGCCGAAGCCGACGGGGCCCGGTCACCCGCGGCGTGGTTGGCCGCACGGACCCGGTCGGGGTTCGGACCCGCCCGCGCCGCGGAGAAGCTCGCCGACGCCCTGACCACCCGGTGGCAGCTCGTGTCCGCGGCCCTGGAGGACGGGCGGGTGACCCTGCCCCAGGCGAGGGTGATCGCCAAGGCGTTGGATGCGTTGGTGACCGACCCGATCCCCGGTGAGGAGATCCCCACCGAGGTGCTGGCCCGGGCGGAGGCCCACCTGGTCGAGGCCGCAGCCATGTTCGACCCGGTCCACCTGGAACGGCTCGGCGCGAAGATCCTCGAGGTCGTGGCCCCCGGCACCGCCGACGAGCACGAGAAGAGGGCCCTCGACCGGGCCCAGCACCGCGCCAACACCGCCACCCGGTTGACCTTCCGCAAGCGCGGTGACGGCGCCACCGACATCGCAGCCCGGGTCCCCGACGCGATCGCGGCCCGATTGCGCACCGTGTTGGACGCCTGGACCTCCCCCAAGCAGGACGCCGGACAGGGCGCCGGGGCGGCGACACCGTTCGGTGGGTTCGTCCAACGCGACCCCGCCACCGGGATCCGGCTCCCCCAAGAGCGGTTGCACGGGCAGGCGTTCCTGGCGTTCTTGGAGGCCGCCGACCCGAACCGGATGCCGATCCACGGCGGTGGGGCGACCCGGGTGGTCGTCACCATCGACCTCGCCCAGCTCCGCCAAGACTTGGGGATCGGGACCATCATCAGCAACGGTGAGGACGCCACCCCGATCACCGCCTCGGAGGCCCGCAGGCTGGCCTGTCAGGCGGGGATCATCCCCGCCGTCCTCGGCACCGACGGGGTCCCCCTGGACCTGGGGAGGTCGACCCGGTTCTTCACCCCACAGCAGCGGCTCGCCAAGACCCTGACCCACCGGGTTTGCGCCACCGAGGGGTGCACGGTCCCCTCCACCTGGTGCGAGGCCCACCACGGCCGGGATCCCTGGGGTCACGGCGGCAACTCCGACCTCGCTGATCTGACCTTCCTGTGCCCCTGGCACCACCACCGGGCCCACGACACCCACTTCACCACCCACAAGCTCCCGAACGGCGACGTCAGGTTCACCAGGCGCACGTAGACCGGCAGACGTCAGAGCCAGCCGGCACACGCAGACGGGCACACCAAGCCGCGCGCTACTACGCTCGGGTGATGGATCGCCTGATTGCTGCATGGCGCCTGCGCAACCAGCGGCTCACCGCTCCCCAGGCCACCTCGGCCGCGGACGTCGTCCGCCTGCTGACCTGCGTGCAGGCCGAGAACCCGGCCCAGTCCGCGTGGGCGGTGGCGACCAGGACCCAGCACCCGGACCCGGGCGATCTTGCCGGGTTGCTGACCTCCGGCGAGGTGCTGCGGACCCACGTGCTCCGCTCCACCTGGCACTACGCCTCCCGCGACGACCTCGACTGGCTGCTGGCGCTGACCGGACCGCGACTCCAGCAGCTCACCGACCGCCAGCTCCGCGAGGACGTCGGTCTCGAGCGACCGGAGGTCGAGCGCCTGGGAGGGCTCGTCGTCGACCTGCTGACCGAGCAGCCGGACCGGCTCCGCTTCGAGGTCGCCGACGCCCTGCGCGAGCGGGCCCCGGAGCTCCGCGACCGGATCGAGGGCCGGGCCGTGATGCTGTTGATGGCCCACCTCGAGATGGGGCGTCTCGTCTGCAGCGGCCGGCCCCGCGACGGGGAGCACACCTACGCCACCTGGAAGAGCAGGGTGCCCGCACGGACGGAGCTCGATGAGGCCGGCCGCGAGGAGGTGCTCGCCCGGATCGCGCTGCGCTACCTCACCGGCCACGGTCCGGCCACCACCAAAGACCTCGCCTACTGGGCGACGCTGACCCCCACCGAGGCCCGGCGCGGGGTCGAGGCGCTCGGCGACCGGCTCCGGTCCTTCGACCACGACGGCCGCACGTACTGGCACCTGGACGGCGACGAGCCGCCCGCCGTCGAGCAGCCGGTGGAGCCGGCCGGTCACCTGCTCCAGCTGCTGGACGAGACCTACCGCGGCTACCAGGACTCCCGCTGGGTGCTCGACGCCGACGGCGTGGTCCCCCGGGGCCGGGAGACCGCGATCGGCATCGCCCTCGTCGACGCTCAGCTGGTGGCGCGGATGAAGCGGACGGTCGCTCGCGGGTCGGTGCGGTTCGACCTGGTTCCCTACCGCCCGCTCACCGACCGGCAGCGGGAGGCGATCGACGGGGCCGCGGGGCGGTACGGCGCCTTCCTGGGCCTCGAGCCACGGGTCGTGGTCGAGGCCTGACCGCTCAGGAGTGCGACGCCGCCTCGGGGCGACGGAGACCAGGCGGGGACCTCAGGACCGAGGACGCCAGTCGGCGGGCGGATCCTCGCCGACCCGGCCGTCAACGGCCTCCCGGAGCAGGTCGGCGTGTCCGGTGTGCCGGCCGTACTCCTCGACGAGGTCGAAGAGCAGCCGACGGAGGCTCACCGGCTCCTCGTGGGGACCGCTCAGCGCGGTCGGGTGGTCGAGGCCGCCGTCGGCCAGGGCGGCCGCGGTCTGGTCCCGCGAGCGCGCCACGGCGCCGTCGTAGAGCGCGTAGAGCTCCGCCGGGGTATCGAGCCCGGCAGAGGTCATCTCCCAGTCCGGGTCGGCACCCCAGTCCACCCCTGCCCACGGCTCGCCCGGCGAGACCCCCCGCAGCTTCGAGGCGAAGGTGTGGTCCTCGACCAGGGCCAGGTGCTTGAGCAGACCGCCGAGGGTCAGCGACGAGGAGGCGATCGCCGTCGAAAGGCCCCTCGCGTCGAGCCCGTCCGCCTTCCAGCGGAACGTGGCCCGCAGCCGTTCCAGGGCACCCAGCAGGTGCTCGGTCTCGGTCCCGGCGAACGGCGGCTCCCACGGGGGCAGCTGGTCGGTCATCTGGTCAACGTAGTCCTACGCTGCGGTGGTGGACACCCTCGAGCTCTCGCGGCGCGACGCCCGCCGGATCGCGGTCCGGGCGCAGCTGCTCGCGGCGCCCCGGCCCACGGGCATGCTCGAGGTCGTCCGCCACCTGACCTTCCTCCAGGCGGACCTCACCCGGGCGGTGGAGCGCAACGCCGACCTGGTGCTCTGGAGCCGGCTCGGCGACGACCACGACCCCGCGGAGCTCGAGCAGGCGCTCGCCTCCGGACAGCTCATCGAGCTCGACGGGATGCTGCGCCCGGCCGAGGACGTGGCGCTCTTCCGCGCCGAGATGGCCGCCTGGCCGGGGCCCGGCCCGCTCAAGGACTGGCAGGTGGAGAAAGCCGGCTGGCTTGAGGCCAACGACGCCTGCCGCCGCGACATCCTGGAGAAGCTGCACGACGAGGGCCCGCTGCCGGCGAGCGCGCTGCCCGACACCACGGTGGTGCCGTGGGAGTCCAGCGGCTGGAACAACGACCGCAACGTCCGGATGCTGCTCAACCAGCTGGTGCGCCGTGGCGAGGTCGCCGTCGCCGGCCGTGAGGGCCGCGAGCCGCTCTGGGACCTCGCGGAGCGCGTCTACCCCGACGTGCCGGTGGTGCCGCTCGCCGACGCGCTCGCCGAGCGCGAGCGGCGCCGGCTCCGCGCGCTCGGCATCGCCCGCGCGAAGAGCCGCGCGGTGCCCGGCGAGCCGGACCACGTGGGGGCGGCCGGCGAGACCGTGACGGTCGCGGGCACCCGAGGGACCTGGCAGGTGGACCCGGCGTACCTGGAGGACGGGACGGGGTTCCGCGGCCGCACCGCACTGCTCTCGCCGCTGGACCGGCTGGTCTTCGACCGCGGCCGGATGGCCGAGCTCTTCGGGTTCGACTACCAGCTCGAGATGTACAAGCCGGCCACGAAGCGGCGCTGGGGCTACTGGGCGATGCCGGTGCTGCACGGCGACCGTTTGGTCGGCAAGGTCGACGCCGCCGCCGACCGGGAGGCGGGCGTGCTGCGGGTGCACGCGGTGCACGAGGACGAGCCGTTCAGCAAGGCACTGACGGGCGCCGTCGACCGGGAGCTGCGGGATCTCGCAGGCTGGCTCGGACTGGAGCTGGCGCGCGGCTGAGGGCCCGGCGCCCCGCGCGGTGTACGCACGCCCCCGAGGGCGCACGCCCTGGTCTCCGGCCACGACCACGCAAGCGCCGGCCGAGCGCCCGAGCCGGCAGCGCCGAGGATGGCGAGTGTTCCTCCTCTCCGCGGCGCCGGTGGTTGCCGGGCTCGTGATCTTCTTCTCGGACTTCGTGTTCGCCGGGTGGTGGTGGAACAGGTCCGGCGCCGAGGTGCCGCGGGACGGGGGCAGCCACGAGGTGGCCGTCTCCGAGCCCGGGAGCGACTACGCGCCGTGGCGAGCAGGGGCTGATCGACCCGGACTGCGAGATCGTCCACGCCGCGGGCAGCGCGGTGGAGCTGCGGGCAGTGCCGTCCGGGGAGCGGACCACCGTCGACATGATGGGCGTCGGAGACCTCTACTTCGCCCTGATTAACTGGGGTCCTCTTGCGCTGGGCGCGGGCCTCTGGCTCGCGGGCGCGCTGGTCCTGCTCCTCGGGGTCCGGCGCTACCTGCGAATGCGGCGGCAGGACGCCTGGCGCCCTTGGACTGCCTCCGGGAACACCCGAACGGCTCGTGAGGTTGTCCCCGCATGCGGATCGAGATCTGGAGCGACGTCGTCTGTCCCTGGTGCTACATCGGCAAGCGGCGGCTGGAGAGCGCGCTGGCCGACTTCGGCCACGCCGACGAGGTCGAGGTCGTGTGGCGCTCCTTCCAGCTGGACCCCACCGCGCCGCGCACCGGCGGTGAGCGCTCGGCCGAGATGCTCGCCGTCAAGTACGGCATGAGCCCCGAGCAGGTGAAGCAGGCGCAGGCGCAGATCACCGAGACGGCGGCCGCCGAAGGGCTGGAGTACCACCTCGACGACACCCGGCACGTCAACACCGTCGACGCCCACCGGGTCCTCCACCTGGCGCTCGCCGAGGGCGGACCCGAGCTGCAGGGACGGGTGAAGGAGGCGCTGCTGGCCGCGTACTTCACCCGGGCCCGCAACGTCGCCGACCCCGCCGTGCTGCGCGAGGTGGCAGTGGACGCCGGGCTCGACACCGACCGGGTCGACGCGGTGCTCGCCTCCGACGAGTTCGCCACCGAGGTCTCGGCGGACATCGAGCAGGCGCGGCGTTACGGCGCCACCGGTGTGCCCTTCTTCGTGGTCGACCAGAAGTACGGCGTCTCCGGCGCCCAGCCGGCTGCCGCCCTTGCCGAGGTGCTCACCCGTGCCTGGGAGGAGTCGCGGCCGAGCCTGAGCATGGTGGACGCCGGGGGCGACGTGTGTGGGCCGGAGGGCTGCACGCCGTAGCGGAGGGTGTCTCTCGCATTTGGAGAACGCATTTCTGGCCGCGTTTTCGTGAGCGCGACGTGGCGGCCGACCCAGTTCTTCGCCGAGCCGAAGCGGAACAGGGGTCAATCGCCCAACGCGTCGAGACGTGTGCCGATCATGGCGAGCGCTTGTTGCTGGACGGCGTTCAGGACCGAGGCTGTGTACTCCTGGAAAAGGGTGGCCGCGGAGGAGAGGTCGGGGGCGTCGGTGGTGAGTGCTTGTGCGACGGGGGCGAAGGCGTCGATGAACCGTTCGACGTACTGCTGGAGTTCTTCCTTGGTGGTTCCCGGGCCGAGGCTGTCGAAGGTGGCAGCGGTTTCGATCAGGGCCGGGCGGAGTGCGGGGTCGCCCATGTGTTCGTAGAAGCGGATGAGGTGGGGCATTCCGGCGGGGCCGACCAGATGCGCGAGGAGGATCGTTTGATCGCGGTCGATTCCGGCGAGATCGGGAGGGATGAAGCGTGCGAGTTCCGGGGGCACGTCGGGAGCAGCAGGGAGGACACGTAGCTGCGCGATGAGCTCGCGTTGTGCGGTGAGGCGTTCGATTTGGGCAGCGATCTCACCGTCCAGGCGGTCCAAGATCTCTCCAGCGCCGTCGTCTTCGTCATCCAGTAGGCGGGGCATCTGGTCGAGGGGGATGCCGAGGGTGGCGAGACGGCGGATACGGAGCACGCGGATGAGATCGTGCACGCCGTACTGGCGGTAGCCGTTGGCCGTCCGTGGCGGCTCGTCGAGGATTCCGACGTGGTGATAGTGGCGGAGGGTGCGGATGGAGACGCCGGCAAGGGAGCTGAGTTCGCTACTCTTCACCATTCACCTGCAATCTCCCTGAGGCTCAAGGTCCAGCTGACGAAGCGACCTCGCGAACAAGGAGAACACGAAGGCGCATCCCCACACGACGAGGAGCAGCGCCGCGGCCGTATTCACGCTGCGGTACTCGGTGACGATCGCTGCGATAACGATCCCGACGGGCGGCGCCGCAGTCATCATCGCGTTCTGCGTTCCCATGATGCGACCTCGCATCGATTCTGGGATGCGTTCGATCATGAGCACACCCATGAGACTGCCGAACAGGCCGCTCGCCAACCCGACGACGAAAGCTCCCGTAAGCACGACCCAGGGAGAGGTGAGGAGAGCGATGAGCCCGATTCCGAGTGTCGTGCCACTGAGGCCTACGACGAGCCATGCTCGTCGCGGGCCGCGCGACCCGAGCGCGGTGTACACGCCCCCGCCCGCAAGCATGCCGAGCGCGAGGGCACTGAGGACGAATCCGAGCAGGCCCGGCTGCTGTGCCTGAGTGAAGTACACCGGCAGGACCAGCCCTTGAAGGGCGGCCAGCACCAGCACTGATATCAGGCTGACCATCGTGACGGTGATGAGGAATCGGTTCCTGAAGAGGACCTTCCAACCGGCTCGCAGTTGGGACCACCCTGTAGCGGTCGAGCCCTCGCCGAGGCCGCCGTCGTTCCGGGTCACGGCGCCCACGTGGCGGGGAATGGTGATCGTGATCAAAGCCGCGAGGAGCGAGGTCGCCGCGGTGACCCAGAGCACGGTGGACCCATCGAACAGCACCATGAGCGTTCCGGCGGCCGCCGGTCCCGCCAGGATGGCCACAGCGCCCAGGCTTTCTCTTGCGCCCATCAACCGTTCAGCACTGATACCGCCGTGACGAACGATCGCGGGGAGCAATGCCTCCCGCGCCGTCATCCCTGGAACGTCACCGAGCGACCCGATCACACCGAACAAGATGAACCAGCCCAGGCTGAGCCCGGAGATCATGTCGACGATGGGCAGTGCTGCGATGGACGCTGCGGAAAGGAGGTCTGTGACCACAGATGACATGCGGCGATTGACGCGGTCGATGACAACTCCCATGAACAAACCTGAGAGGACCGCTGGGATCGCGGTCGCTGCGGCGACCGCCCCTGCCCCCAGGACGCTCCCGGTTGTTTGCAGGACGATAAGCGGTAGAGCGATTCCCGCAATCGAGTTGCCCAACAGGGACACGCCGTACGACGCGAGGTACGTCACGGGGATGGAGTTCGTGCGTCCAGGGGAAACTACGACGCTACGTCGGGGTCAAGCCAATCCCTCCGAACTCCAACCGTCCGATCTTGGTGATCATCGCGTGCAGTTCGTTGCTCGACACGGTCCTCACGGTCCACTGTCACCGGCGGGGCCTTCTTGACGCGGGTGTCATTCCGACGCGAATCGGCCGCACGAAAAGTCCACTGATGCCGGTGTCCGGGCGCTCCGAGCGGCGAGCGTCATAGCCGCAGCGCGTCAGAGTCCCAGGACACCCGGGTTCAGGATCCCCGCCGGGTCCAGCGCAGCCTTCGCCCCGAGCAGCGCGGCTGCGAACGGGTCCGGGCGCTGGCGCGAGTACCAGGGCGCGTGGTCGCGGCCGACGGCGTGGTGGTGGGTGATGGTGCCGCCGTGGGTGGTCATCGCCTCGGAGACGCCGGCCTTGATCTCGTCCCACATCGGCAGCAGCGAGCCCCAGCGCCCCGAGGCGTAGACGCCGTAGTACGGCGCCGGTCCGTCCGGGTAGACGTGGGTGAACCGGCAGGTGACCACCCCGGTGATGCCGAGCGCGCCCATCACGTCGTACGCCGCGGTGGTGATCGCGGCATGCATCGCGGGGAAGCGGTCCCAGGTGCAGGCGGTCTCGAAGGTCTCCGCGATCAGGCTGCGGCGGGTGACGGCGTCGCGCTGGTAGGGCATCCGCAGGAACGAGGAGCGCCAGGCCTCTGCCGGGTCGCCCGGGCCGGCGCTCTCCGCCGCGGCTGCGGTCGTGTCCTTGACCGACCGCTCCCCCGGCTTGCCGCCGTGGTCGCGAGCAAGCTCGATCGCCCGGTCCAAAAGCCCATCGACCGGGTGGTCGGCCGACTCGAAGGCCAGCACCAGCAGCCCGCCGCGGGTGCCGGAGCCGGCGTTGAGGAGCGCCTCCATCGGGTCGAGAAGCCGGCAGTTCGAGGGGTTGAGCCCGCTCTGCGCGACCGCCCGGGTGGCGGCCACCGCGGCGTCGAAGTCGTCGAAGTCGACGGTCACCCCGGCCCGCCAGCGGGGCCGGTCCTGGAGCCGCATCCACGCCTCGGTGATGACGCCCAGGGTGCCCTCGGAGCCGAGGAACAGCCGGTCCGGCGACGGCCCGGCGCCCGAGCCCGGCAGCCGCCGCGACTCCCCGACCCCGGCCGGGCTGACCACCCGCAGGCTCTCGGTGAGGTCGTCGACGTGGGTGAGCACGGTGGCGTAGTGGCCGCCCGCCCGGGTGGCGAGCCAGCCGCCGAGGGTGGAGAACTCGAAGGACTGCGGGAAGTGCCGCAGCGTCAGCCCGTGCGGACGCAGCTGCGCCTCCAGCGCCGGGCCGAGGACGCCGCCCTGGATCCGGGCGGCCCTGCTCACCGGGTCGATCTCCAGCACCTGGTCGAGCGCGCCCAGGTCGAGGCTGACCGCCGGGCCGTCGAACCTCGCCTCGACCCCGCCGACCACCGAGGTGCCGCCGCCGAACGGCACCACGGCCACCGAGGCCGACGTCGCCCAGTCGAGGACGTCGACCACGTCCTGCTCCGAGCGCGGGCGCAGCACCAGGTCGGGCGGGTGGGCGAGGTCGCCCTGGAGGTTGCGGACGACGTCGCGGTAGGCCTTGCCGTGGGTGTGCGCGGCGCGGTCCAGCGGGTCCGCCGAGGCGATCGCGGCCAGCGCGGCGGGCACCTCGACCCGCGGTGCCGGCAGGTCCAGGTCCGCGACCGCGGGCGGGTCGTGAGGGGTGAAGTCGTGCTCGGGCAGGAGGGCGGCGACCCGGTCGACCAGCTCGTCGGCCTCCGCGCCGGTCACGGCGTCCTCCACTTTGCCCCAGCCCCACCACGATCGCGTCATGAGGGGGACCCTAGGCGCGGCCGGCGTCCGGCGGGTCGTCTTCGTCGCTCTCCGCCGAGGCGTGCCGCCGGTCCTCGGCCGTGCCAGCCGGTGCGGGGCCCTGCGCTGCCGCCCGCTTGCGGGCGTCCTGGTCGCGGCGGCGCTTGACCTCGCGCTGCGCGAAGACCGCGGCGACCAGCACCGGGACGACGTAGCCCGCGGCGTCGAGGACGGTCCGGACCCAGCCGGGCACGGAGACGTCGAGGCGCGGCAGGGTGATGTCCGGCCACGGGATCGACCAGTCGGGCCACGGGATGCTGGGCCACGGGATCGACCAGTCCGGCCAGGGGATGTCGGGCCACGGGATGCTGGGCCAGGGGATGTTGGGCAGCGCGAACCGCCCGAGCAGCCAGATCAGCAGCAGCGGGAGGCCCACCGCGGCGACGGCCGCGGCGGTGCGGCGTACGGCGTACTGGCGGGGGTGGGCGCGGATCCACGCCTCCCGCTCGGCGGCCTTGGAGCCGGGCTCGGGGTCGAAGTCGGTCCCGCCGCGGTTGAGCAGGGCGGCCCCGGCGGCGGGCAGCCCCGGCTCGTCGCCCCACCAGGTGATCCGGCGGGCGGGGCCGACGAAGGTGGGCAGCTTGACCTTGACCACCCCGTGGTCGCCGCCGAGGAGGGTGACCGTGTCGTCAGAGGTCTTCTCGCTCGCCACCTCGTCACCGTCCACGCGCCAGGTGATCCGTCGGGAGATGCCGGCGTCGGCGAGCTCCACGACGTGGCTGGTGCCGTCGTGGGTCAGCAGCCAGCGCTCGACTTCCTGGGTCATGACGACAATACTAGAGTCTGCACTCCATTATTGGCCAGCAGGCTCCACACGAAGGGAGGTCCGGCGATGGCACGCACCGTCGACCCGGCTCGCCATGAGGCGCGACGGCTGCAGATCATCGACGCCGCGCTGACCTGCTTCGCCCGGGACGGCTACGACCGGGCGACCACCGCCGCGATCTGCCGGGAGGCGGGCATCGGCTCGGGCACCTTCTTCCACTACTTCCCGACCAAGCTCGCGGTGCTGGTGGCGATGCTCGAGCTCGGTACCGGTGAGGAGCAGGCGTGGTTCGCCGCCCAGGAGGGGCGCGACGACGCCCGGGCCGTGATCGACGACTACGTGGCCCACACCGCCGAGGAGATGGCCGACGTCCGGGTCGCGGGGCTGGTCCGCGCCGTCGGGGCGGTGATGTCGGAGCCGGCGGTCGCCGCCGCCCTGGACCACGACACCGCGGCGATCCGCGACGGGCTGCTGCCCTGGGTGCGCGCCGCCATGGAGGCCGGCGACGTGCGCGCCGATCTGTCCCCCGAGCGGCTGGTGCTCTGGCTCCAGGCGCTGCTCGACGGCTACCTCGGGGTGGTGGTCTCCGAGCCGGGCTTCGACGCCGGTCGCGAGGCCGAGACGTTGCGCGACGCCGTACGCCGCCTGCTCCAGCCGTGAGCGCCGACCGCGCCGCTCACTCCGCGACCGGCTCGACGGGCTGCCGGAGGATCGTCCGCAGCCGCGCGGGGTCGGTGCGCCGGGGGTCGCTGAGGTAGATCTCGTGGTGCCGGCCGGTCATCCTCAGGCCCGCCTCGGGGATCACCCGGTCGTGCAGCTCCGCGAGCACGCCGGCCTCGTCGTCGTAGGAGCCCACGTGGAGGGTCTGCACGCAGCGCCCCTCCGTCAGCCTCTCGATCCGGACGTCGTCGAGCCGGGCGGGCGCACTCTTGGCCCGGACCCGCTCGACGCACTCGCCGACGACGTCGTCCGGCACCCAGTCGGGGACCAGCATCAGCATCGTCCAGTCCCACTCCGCCTTGTCCCGGGCGGCGGTGAAGACGGTCATGTCGTCGGCCCACCAGAGCCCCTCCAGCGGGGGGACGACGTAGTCGCGGCCGAGCTCGCGCCGGCTGGCGAACTTCACCGCGTAGGCGACCGGGTAGAGCGCCGCCAGCGCGGCGGCGTACTCCGCCGAGGTGTTGGGGTCGCCGTGGCCGTCGACGGCCAGGTAGCGCAGCGGCGGAACCTCGAGCTGCCGGAACTCCCCGCGCCGGGCGCGGTAGGAGTCCAGGGTCTTCTTCAGGTCGACCTTCGCACCCGCCCCGCCGCCCGTCACACCCTCAGTCACACCCTCAGTCACACCCTCAGTCACACCCTCAGTCACCGGGTCAGCATGGCCCCGGTCAGGGCTTGAGCACCACCTTGGTGCACTCCTGCTCCTTGTGCTTGAAGATGTCGAAGCCGTGCGCGGCGTCCTCGAGCGGCAGGTGGTGGCTGATGATGAACCGCGGGTCGAACTCCTCGGCGCGGATCCGCCGGTAGAGGTCGGGCAGGTAGCGGTGCACGTGCGCCTGGCCGGTCCGCACCGTCACCGACCGGTTCATGAGCGAGCCGAGCGGGAACTTGTCGACCAGCCCGCCGTAGACGCCGACGATCGAGACCGTGCCGCCGTTGGCGACCGAGAGGATCGCCTCGCGCAGCGCGTGCGGCCGCTCGGTGGAGAGCTTGGCGACCTGCTTGGCCTTGTCGTAGGCGTGGATCGCGGTGACGTCGGTGTGCGCCTCCATGCCGACGGCGTCGATCACCCGGTCGGGGCCGCGGCCGGCGGTGAGCTCGCGCAGCTCCTTCAGGACGGAGGTCTCCTCGTAGTTGAGCGGGTGCGCGCCGGTGTGCTCGGCGGCCATCGCGAGCCGCTCCGGCACCCGGTCGATCACGATCACCTTGGCCGCACCCATGATCTCGGCGGCCAGGCAGGCGAACTGGCCCACCGGGCCGGCACCCCAGACGGCGACCACGTCGCCGGGCTGGATGTCGCACATGTCGGCGGCCATCCACCCGGTCGGCAGCACGTCGGTGAGGAAGAGCACCTGGTCGTCGGTGAGGTCGTCGTCGACCTTGAACGGGCCGACGTCGGCGAAGGGGACCCGGGCGTACTCCGCCTGCCCGCCGGGGTAGCCGCCGAGCATGTGGGAGTAGCCGAAGATGCCGGACGGCGAGTGGCCCATCACCTTCTCCGCCTCGCCGGCGTTGGGGTTGGAGTTCTCGCACAGCGAGGTCAGGCCGCGCTGGCACGGCGTGCAGGCGCCGCAGGCGATCGGGAACGGGACGACGACCCGGTCCCCCACCTTCAGGTCGGGCCGGCGCTCACGCGCCTCGGGGCCCAGCTCGACGACCTCGCCCATGAACTCGTGGCCGAAGATGTCGCCGGGCATGAACGTCGGGATGTAGCCGTCGTACAGGTGCAGGTCGGAGCCGCAGATCGCGGTCGAGGAGACCTTGATGATCGCGTCCCGGGGGTTGAGCAGCTGCGGGTCCGGGACCTCCTTCACCTTCACCTTGCTGGGCCCCTGCCAGACGACCGCCTTCATCGGATGCTCCCCTCGGTGCCGGTGCTCCCACTGGGCTGCTTCTCGTCGGGCTGGGCCGATCCCTGGAGGAACTGACGCTTCGCCTCCGTGCCGTGCGGCAGGATCTCGGTGCGCACCACCGACCCGGTCTCCATCACCTGCTTGAACCGGCGCAGGTCGTCGCGGACCTGCTGCTCGGGCTCCTCGCCGAAGAGCCGGGCGACCGCGCGGCCGACCCGCCCCCCGGGCACGTCGTAGTGCAGCACCACCCGCACCTCGGTGCCGCGGTCGCCGGGCGCGGGCGTGAAGTGCACGGTGCCGGAGTTGGAGACCGTCGCGCCCTTGCGCGAGCGCCAGGCGAGCCGGCGGCCGGTCTCCTCGCTGGTGATCTCGGCGTCCCAGGAGACCTTCTTGCCGACCGGCCCCTTGGCCACCCAGTGGCTGGTGCCGTCGGCCTGGACGGTCACCGACTCCAGGTGGCGCATGAAGGAGGGCAGGTTGCCCAGGTCGCGCCAGAACGCGTAGACCTCGTCGGGCGGGCGGTTGACGGTCGTGGAGGCCTCCAGCTGGAGGGGGCCGGGCCGGCCCTTGCCGTGCTGGGAGCGGGCGGTCCGGACCGCGGCGTAGAGGTCGAGCGCGGCGATCCCGGCGACCCCGGCGGTGGCGAGGTTGACGCGGGTCAGCCGCTCACCCTTGCGCGACGCCATCGCGCGACCGAGGACGGCGAGGTCCAGGGCGTCCCCGGCGACGCGGGTCCACACCGAGCGACGGGGGCCGAGGAGGAGCAGGGCGGCGTGGCCGAGCTCGCGGACGCCGACCGCACGGATCACGGCGGGCGCGGTGGCGGAGTCGTCGACCCCCGTCAGCCGGGCGACTCCGTCGGGGCGCCACACCATGGGGACGCCGAGGCCGAGGCTGGCGACACCGAGGCCGCGCACCAGGCGGCCGGTTCCGCGCTCAGGGTTCTGGGTCGACTTCATGCGGAGTTCGGTACCCGCCACCTGGGAGGTCATGCGGGGTCTGCGAGATCACGCGGGGCCGACGACGCATCGGGGATGCTCCGCCTCAGTGATGCTCGGACTCAGTGATGCTCCGACTCAGTGATGCTCGGACTCAGTGATGCTCGGACTCAGTGATGCTCCGACTCAGGGGCGCGGGTCGATCCGCTGCCAGGGGCGCTCGTCGCGCCGCTGGCCCATGCCCGCGGCGCAGCGACGGCAGACATCGTCGACCCGGTCGGCCTCGCCGCCGGTGGCGGGCTGCACGTCAGCCCACTCCACGTGGGAGAACCGGCGCAGCCCCGAGCGGTGGATGGAGAGGCCGCAGAGCGTCTGGTTGGTGCCAGGAGTCCAGGCGTGCACCTCTCCGGCGGGCGTCCGGTAGCCGTCCGGGTCGACCCACGAGCCGGTCGCGGCGACCGCCGCGTTCCTGGGGACCTTCATCCCAGTGCCGTGCCCGGCCGGGGGGTCCGGCATGCGTGCCCGGCACTCCGCTCACCGGTCACCGGCCCCGGATTCACCCGGTCGCCGGGTAGCCCGGGCCGCTCAGCGGAGGCTCTCGAGCACCAGCCGGGCAGCCTCGGCGACCAGCGCGTCGTCGTACGCCGCGCCCCGCTCGCCCCGGTCGGAGAAGACGGCGAGCACGACCGGCTCCCGCCCCGGCGGCATCACGACCGCGAGGTCGTTGCGGGTCCCGAAGCCGCCGGCGCCGGACTTGTCCGCCACCTCCCAGCCGGCCGGGGCCCCGGCCCTGACCAGGCTGTCGCCGGTGGCGTTGCCGCTCATCCACTCCAGCAGGGTCCGGCGGGCCGCCGGCTCCAGTGCGTCGCCGACGGCGTAGGCCCGCAGCACCTCGGCGAACGCCCGCGGTGTCGTGGTGTCCCGGTCGTCGCCCGGCGCGGCCTCGTTGAGGGCCGGCTCGGTGCGCGCCGCGACGGTGACGGCGTCGCCCAGCGCTGCCAGCGCCCGCTGGAGGCCCGCGGGACCGCCCAGCTCGGCGAGCATCAGGTTGGCGGCGGTGTTGTCGCTCTCCCGCACCGCCGCCTCCGCCACCCGCCGCCACGGCAGCCCGGTCTCGACGTGCCGCTCGGTCACCGGCGAGTGGGTGACCAGGTCGCCCGCGTCGTAGCGCACCACCTCGTCCCACTGGGCCGGCTCCAGCCGCTCGAGCAGGGCGGCGGCTGCCAGCGCCTTGAACGTCGACGCGTAGGCGAACCGCTCGTCGGCCCGGTGCGCGAGCGTGGCACCGCTCCCGGTGTCGACCGCGAAGACGCCGAGCCGGGCGTCGAAGCGCTCCTCCAGGGCGGCGAGGTCGACGTCGGCCGGGGCGGCCGTCGCCGGGGCGGGTGTCGTGGCCGAGGGCGCGGCGGGCGGCGGGGCCACCTCCCCGGCCGGGGACGCCCCGGACCCGCACCCGCCCAGCCCGACGACGAGCGCCGCCGTCGCGGCGCAGGAGGGCAGGCGGAGTCGCCGCTGGTGGCGGGGGGTCGGCATGTCACGGGCTCCTGGGGTCGGGCGGAAGACGGGGAGGACGCTGTCATGCCGCCCGCACCGACGCGAACCCCGGGAATCCCTTGACAGGCAAGTGAACGCTTGCCTAACGTCCTCCGGGTGGGGGACATCTACAAGGCGCTCGCGGATCCCACCCGCCGCGCCCTGCTGGACGAGCTCATGGACCGGGACGAGCAGACGCTCTTCGAGCTCTGCTCCCGGTTGGCGATGAAGCACGACCTGACCCCGACCCGACAGGCGGTCTCCCAGCACCTCGAGGTGCTGGAGAAGGCCGCGCTGGTGCGCACCGAGCGCCGGGGGCGCTACAAGCTCCACACGATCGACACCGCGCCGCTCGAGCAGATCTCGACGCGGTGGCCGCCACGGAAGGGAACACCATGAAGCTCCAGACCGTCAGCATCTTCGTCGACGACCAGCAGCGGGCCCTCGACTTCTACACCGGCACGCTGGGCTTCGAGGTGACCGCCGACGTGCCGCTCGGCGAGCACCGCTGGCTCACCGTCCGGCTCGGCGGCGACGCCGCGACCGAGGTCTCCCTGGAGCCGAAGGCCCACCCGGCCACGCCGCCCTTCACCGAGGCGCTGCTCGCCGACGGCATCCCGTGGTGCACGCTCGCCGTCGACGACCTCGAGGGCGAGCACGAGCGGCTGACCGGTCTCGGTGTCACCTTCACCCAGCCGCCGACCGACGTCGGGCCGGTGCTGGTCGCCGTCCTCGACGACACCTGCGGCAACCTGCTCCAGCTCGCCCAGGTCAAGGGCTGACCGCGCTTCCTACCCGGCCCGTCTAGACTCGACCCCGGAGCCACCCCGCTCCACCGGACGAGGGAGCCGTACCCGGAACGCGACAAGACGGCCGGGTGGAGTCGTCATGGCCTGGTTGGTGCTCGTCCTCTCCGGTGCGCTCGAGGCGGTGTGGGCGGTGGCCCTCAGCAGGGCCGAGGGGTTCACCAGGCTGGGACCGACTGTGGTCTTCGCGGCCGCGATGACGCTGAGCATGGCGGGCCTGGCCTATGCGCTGCGCACCCTGCCCGTCGGCACGGCGTACGCCGTCTGGGTCGGCGTCGGTGCGGCGTTGACCTTCGCCCACTCGATGGCGACCGGTGCCGAGCAGGTGAGCGCCGTCAAGCTGCTGCTGCTGCTCGGGCTGGTCGGCTGCATCGTGGGACTCAAGGTCGTGCACTGACTCCTGCTCCACCGGCTCGTCCGGACGGCGCCGCGAGGTCCATGGCGCGGGCAGGCCCTTGGCCGCAGGCCCCCGGCGTGCTGCGATGGGTCGTCCGCGTCACCGCTCGGGCACTCGCACGACCACGGGGGTCTTTCGTGAACCGAGTCCGTCCTGTCCGCGCGCCACGGTCCGCCCTGGCCTCCCTGGCCGCGCTCGCCTGCCTGGCGGGGCCGGCGGTCCCGGGCATCGCCCTGGCGCCGGCCTCGGCCTCCGCGCCCGGCCCCGCCGCGACCATCTGCGCCGGCAAGCCGGTGACCGTCGTGGCGACCAAGCGGGTCCGGCGGGGCACCGAGGGTGACGACGTGGTGGCGATGAAGCCGTACGACTGGGACACCTTCGACGCCCTGGGGGGCGACGACACCATCTGTCTCGACCAGGGGTGGGTGGAGGCCGGCCGCGACATCATCCCCTCCTCGGGTGTCGTCGACGCCGGGCCCGGCGACGACGTGGTGATCAACCAGGCGGGCTCGTCGGGCTTCATGGTCGTCGGTCTGGGCAGCGGCGACGACGTCTTCACCGGCAGCAGCATCACGGAGATGAACGAGACGGTGTACGCCGACACCGACGTCCCGGAGGAGGACGAGCCGCCGGCGGTCGACCCGGCCGAGGGCCACCGGGACGTGGTCGACATGGGCGCCGGGCGCGGCACCGACCAGTACGGCAACGAGGGCGGGGAGAAGCTGTGGTCGGCCGCTCCGGCCGGCGCGGCCAACCCCGACCTGATCACCTTCGCGTCCGGCACGCCGCAGCTGCACTACGACGGGGCGATGGCGCCCGACGGCGGCATCGACTTCGGGGCGGCGACCGCGGCGTCGCTCCACCTGCCGCGTCCCGGCGCCGCCGAGCCGCTGGCCGGTGGGGAGCTCCTGCTCGACAACGTGGCGCGGCGCGGCACCGTGCGCGGCACGCAGGTGCTCGCCTGGCAGGGGCGGGTGGCGCGCTTCGTGCTCGGCACCGAGGGCCGCAAGGCGCCGCACCGGGTCTCCTTCGAGGGGTCCGACGCCGGCGAGACGCTCACGTTCCACGGCGGGCGCTACGGCGACGTCCGGTCCGGGGCGGGCGACGACACCATCAGCGGCTCGGGCCGCCCCGGGCCCGGCGAAGGTCTGCCGTTCCGCTCGGTGGACGGCGGACCGGGCGTCGACCGCCACGAGTCCGTCACCCGGTGTGGGGCCATGACCGTCCGCCTCGGTGGGGTGATGAGCTGCGACGGTGCCCGCTCCCCCCTCCTGGGGATCGAGCGGGTCGAGGTCGCGAGCCGCGCGAAGGGCGGCCGCGTGCGGGTCGTCGGCACCGAGGCCGACGAGCGGTTCTCGGTCAGCGCCGACCGGGTGGTGCTCCACGCGCGCGGTGGTGACGACCTCGTGGAGGGGGCGTGGGGCGCCCAGGTCCGGGTCAGCGGCGGTCCGGGGGACGACTCGATCATGGGCTCGGGCCGCACGGTGCGCGTCGACGGCGGCAGCGGGGACGACGGGGTCCGCGTCTACGGGATCCACCTGCTGGTGCGTCTCGGGGCGGGCGACGACGTCGCCAGCCTCCACGCACCCTCGGGACGGTGGCCGTGGAGCAAGCCGAGAACCCCGGCGTCCCGGCCCGTCGCGCTGGGCGGTCCGGGGGACGACGACCTGCGCGGCACCACCCTGTCCCGCCGGGGCGACCGGCTCGTCGGCGGACCCGGCCGCGACCGGGCGGACGGCCGCGCCAACGAGGTCACGCGCGCCCCGGACCACTGCGACGCGGAGATCACCACGCGCTGCGGCTGAGGATTCGCCTGCCCCACCTCGGGTACCTGACTGCCATGACGGACATCTCCCAGGGCTTCCTCTCGCTCATCGGCGCCCACGCGCCCGACGCCGCCGACGGGCGGGCGACCCTCGTGGTCGACGTGGGCGACGAGCACCTCAACCACGCCGGGGCCGTCCACGGCGGGATGCTCGCCACCCTCGTCGACACCACGATGGGCGCGGCGATCATGAGCACCCTGGACGAGGGGTCGACGGCGACCAGCCAGCTCACCGTCACCTACCTGCGCCCGGCCAAGCCCGGCCGGCTCGTGGTCTCGGCCGAGGTCGGCAAGCGCGGCGAGAACCTGACCGTCTGCGACGCGGAGATCGAGCAGGACGGCAGGACGCTGGTGCACGCCCTGGCGACCTTCGCCCTGCTGGACGGCTGAGCACGACCGGGACCCCCTGACATGCCGAGCACCGCCGCCCGTCCTGGAGAGTCGGCATGACCGCGCCGCCGCAGGCGCCCGGCGGGCCCCCCTGCCCCAAGCTGATGACCTACGGCCCGTGCGGCGGGGTGCGCGACGACGCGGGCTGCGAGCTGGACGGCCGTCCCTGCCCGTTCGCCGGCCCGGACGCCGCCGTCGTCCGGTGGCCGGAGCGGGCGCCGGCGACGAGCCCGGACAGCCGCCTCCTGGCGGCGGCGGAGCGCGGCCCGGTGGTGCTCACCGACCTGACCATCCCGGCCTACGACTCCGACGGCCTGGCCTCGGTCGTCCGGACGCTGGCCGGCTCCTGTGACGCCGTGCTCGTCGGGGAGCACCAGAACCGGCCCGACTTCCCGCCCACGCTGATGGCCGCGCTGGTCACCGAGGCCGGCGGCGTCGCCTGGGTCACGCTGGCCTGCCGCGACCGCAACCGCGTGGTGCTCGAGCAGGAGCTGGCCGGGCTCGCCGTCGCGCCCGTCGACGGGGTGCTGTGCGTGACCGGCGACATCCGCGCCCAGGGGGTGCGGCCCGGGGTCACCCAGGCCTTCGACCTCGACGGCACCCGGCTGGCGGCGATGGCCTCCGCGACCGGGCACGCGGTGGCGGTGCCGGAGGCGCCGGCGGCGGCACCACGCCACCTGCGGCCCGCTCGGCTGCTGGAGAAGGAGCGGGCCGGGGCGCACCTGGCCGTGCTCAACCATGTCGGCAGCGCGGCCGAGGTGGCGGCGTTCGTGACTCAGGCCCGCTCCCTCGGCCTGAGCATCCCGGTGATCGCCGGGGTCGCGGTCTACTCCGACGAGCGCTCCGCCCGGGTGCTCCAGCGCTTCCCCGGGCTCCACCTGGACGACGACGAGGTGGCGGGGGTGCTGGGGGCGGGCGACGTACGCTCGGCAGGCATCGAGCAGGCCGTCCGCGAAGCGCGGGCGATGCTGGCCGTCGAGGGCGTGGCGGGGGTGAACCTCTCCGGGCTCGGCTCCGGCGAGGGGGCGATCGCCGGCGCACAGGTCAAGGCCGAGGTGGGCAGACGGATCCGGGAGGGCCGATGAGCGAGGAGACGCCGGAGTCGATGGCCGACGAGTTCGACACCGTCGCCTGGTGGACGGCGGCCGCGGTGGCCGAGCTCGGCGACGACCACGCGCTGCCGGCCGCGTGCCGGGGCAGCGGCAGCCCGGCGGCGCTCGACCGGTTGGCCGCCTCGATGGGACTGACCGAGGGCACCAGGCTGCTCGACTCCGGCGCCGGGGTCGGCGGTCCGGCGGAGCACGCCGCCCGCGCCCACGGCGTCCGCCCGACCCTGGCGGAGCCGATGGAGGGGGCCTGCCGGGCGGCCCGCCGCCTCTTCGGGCGCCCGGTCGTGGTCTGCGACGGCCTGGCGCTGCCCTTCCCCGACGAGGCCTTCGACGCGGTCTGGTCGCTGGGCGTGCTGTGCACGATCGAGGACAAGCGCGGCTACCTGGCGCAGCTGCACCGGATGGTGGCTCCCGGCGGGCCCGTCGGACTGCTGGTCTACACCCGGACCGTCGAGGAGCTGCCCGACCAGCCGGAGGGCAACTCCTTCCCGAGCCGCGAGGAGCTGCTGGCCGACCTGCACGCCACCGGGCTGGAGGTGGTCGACGAGACGCCGCTCGCCGACCTGCCCGGCTCCCCCGACGACTGGGAGGCCGCGGCCGACCGGGTCGAGGAGGTCGTCGCCCGCGACCACCGCGACGACGAGCGCTGGCAGCGCGCCCAGGCGCAGCAGGAGACGATCTCCGGGCTGATCGGCGACGGGCTCGTGGCCGGCGTGCTGGTCAGCGCCCGGCGTCGGTCGCGCTAGGCCGCCCGCGGGGCGTTCGGCGGCACGCCGGGGTCGGACACGGTCGCCGGCTCGAGGAGCAGGGCGACGGAGAAGCTGTCAGGATGCGGGCACCAGGTCTCGGGGCGAGTCGGGCTCGCTCCGCGGTTGCGTCGTTCACCGGGACCGCCTCCGCCGACTGCGGGATCGGTGAAGACCCGGTTCTTCCGACAGTAGGGGCCCCCGGGCCTGCGTCACCACGCCCGCGCGGATCTCGCACGTCCCCCGAGGCGCCGGGACGCACCCGCCGGCGTGCGAGTCCGGGTGCGGACCGACGACGGGGTGCGCGGAGCACCGGGGCGTGCGAACCTAGGCGGGCGCCGCCGGGCCGGGAGCAGCCCGGCACGCACCCTTGAGCGCCCGCCACCACCGCTGGGAGTCCCGTGCCGCACACCACCGACCGCCGCGAGACGCTGATCCGTCGCGCCGTCGTCCTGGTCGCGACGCTGCTGGTGGGGATCGTCCTGGTCGCCGCGCTGACCAACCTCCCGGCGGGCTGGCTCCCGACCTCCGAGACCGCCGCGACCGACCCGGATCGAGCCGGCGCCGCCACCGACGAGGCCCAGCGCAAGGCCGAACGCCGGGCGGAGGGGCAGGAGCGCCGGGCCGAGAAGCAGGCCGCGCGGCAGGCCCAGCGGGTCGCGGCGAGGAAGGCCGAGCGACAGGCGGCGAAGAAGGCGCGCAAGCAGGCCGAGCGCCGGGCCGAGAAGCAGGCGAAGGCCGCGGCCGACAACCCGCTGGCCGGTCACCGGATGGGTGTCTACCAGGGCCCGGGCGACCAGGCGTGGGCGCCGTACGAGCGCTCCACCGGGGTCACCCGCGAGCTGCTCGCCAAGATCGCGCTGCGCCCCAAGGCCAAGTGGTTCGGCGCCTGGATCCCGGACCGGGAGATCCGCGGCAACGTGGCGGCCTACATCGCCAACAGCACCGGCGGCGACCCGGACGTGCTGGTGCAGATGGCCGTCTTCCGGATGGTCCCCTGGGAGCACGCGGCGTGCGGGCGGCTGCCCACCCCGGCCGAGCAGGCCAGCTACAAGTTCTGGATCGACGAGTTCGCCGCGGGCGTGGGGTCGGCCCACGCGGCGATCGTGCTGCAGCCCGACGGGCCGTTCGCGCTCTGCGCCCCGGGCGGCTCCCGGCTGCCCTCGGAGCTGATCAAGTACGCCGCGACCAGGTTCGCCGCGCTGCCGAACACCAGCGTCTACATCGACGCCGGCGCCGCCGACTGGCCGAAGGACGACCCGGCGGAGGCCGCCGAGATCCTGGTCCGCGCGGGGGTCGACCGGGTCCGCGGGTTCGCGCTCAACTCCACCCACTACGTCGCCCTGCCCGACGACATCGCCTTCGGCACCCGGGTGGTCGCCGAGCTCGCCCGGCGCGGCATTCCCGGCAGGCACTTCGTCGTCAACACCTCCTCCAACGGCCGCGGCTTCGAGTTCAACCTCGGGCGGGGCTCGCACCCCGACAACGCCAACGTGTGCCGGACGCCGCAGGAGCGGGTCTGCGTGACCCTCGGCATCCCGCCGACGGTCGACGTGGCGAACCCGCGCTGGGGGCTGGGCCCCGAGCTGAGCGCCGCGGCCGCCGAGCACGTGGACGCCTACCTGTGGTTCGGTCGCCCGTGGCTGCACATGCAGAACGACCCGTTCGTCCTTGACCGGGCCCTGGCGATGGCCCGCACCACGCCCTGGTAGCCCAGCGGGTCACCCGTCCGAGGAGCGCGCCGCCGCGGCGGTGAACCGCGCGCCGGTGGCGGCCACCAGCGCCGTCAGCTCCGGCGGCGACTCGACGACGAAGTCCGCACCGACCTCGGCCAGCACCATCACCGGCCAGCCCAGGCTGTCGACGTTCATGGTGAGGACGCACCCCTCCCCGTCCGCCCCGTCCGCGGCCACCGCGCCCCAGTGGCCGACCGCCCTGGCGACGGTCCCGGCCGGCGCGCAGATCCGCACCCGGACGGCGTACCGCTGGGGCATCCGGGTGATCCCCTCCCGGACGAAGGTGAGCGCGTCGGCGGCGGGCAGCTCCCGGGCGCGGAACCGCTGGCCGGTGGGCACCGGCGCGGTGATCCGGTCCAGCCGGAAGCTGCGCCAGTCGGCCCGGTCCCGGTCGTAGGCCACGAGGTACCAGCGGCGTCCCAGGGTGACCAGCCGGTGCGGCTCCACGAGGCGGTGCGTGGTCTCGGCCTCCTTCGCCGTGTAGTCGAAGCGCAGCGGCTCGCCGTCCCGGCAGGCCTGGGCCAGGGTGGTGAGCACCCCGGCGTCGACCACCGGGCCGCCCGACCACGGGCTCGGCGTCTCGGTCTGCGAGGCGACCGCGTCGATCTGGCGGCGCAGCCGCGACGGCATCAGCGCGATCACCTTGCTCAGCGCCTGCACCGACCACTCCTGCATGCCGCCCACCGCGCCGGCGGCGGCGGTCTGCAGGCCGACGGCGATCGCGACCGCCTCCTCGTCCTCCAGCAGCAGCGGCGGCAGCGAGCCCCCGGCGCGGAGCTGGTAGCCGCCGGAGACGCCGCGGACGGCGTCGACCTGGTAGCCGAGCTCCCGCAGCCGCTCGACGTCGCGCCGCAGCGTCCGTTCGCTGACCTCCAGGCGCGTCGCCAGGTCGCGGCCGGGCCAGTAGCGGTGGGTCTGCAGCAGCGACAGCAGCCTCAGCATCCGCTCGCTCGTGCTCATGCCTTCCAGATTAGACATCTTTCCGGTCATTAACTGGCCGCAATCGTTCCTAGCGTGGCAGGCATGACTCCACAGACCACCTCACCCCAGACGACGACGACGCCGCACCCCACGGCGCGGCACACCCAGACCGGACCGGTCATCGTGACCCGGGGGCTCACCCGGCACTTCACGACCGGCGCCCGCAAGAAGCACACGGTCGAGGCGGTCCGCGGCCTCGACCTCGAGATCGGACAGGGCGAGCTGGTCGCCTTCCTGGGCCCCAACGGCGCCGGGAAGTCGACCACCCTGAGGATGCTCACCACCCTGGTCCCGCCCACCTCGGGCACCGCCAGCGTCGCCGGCCACGACGTGGTGACCGGCCAGCGGGAGGTACGCCGGGTCATCGGGTTCGTCGGCCAGGGCAACGGCGCCGGCCACCAGCAGCGCGGCCGCGACGAGCTGGTCAGCCAGGGACGCGCCTACGGGCTCACCCGCTCCGAGGCCCGCGCCCGCGCCGACGAGCTGGTGGCTGACCTCGACCTCGAGGCGGTGGCCGACCGCAAGGTCTCCACCCTGTCGGGCGGCCAGCGGCGCCGCCTCGACATCGCGATGGGGCTGGTGCACCTGCCCCGGGTGCTCTTCCTCGACGAGCCGTCCACCGGCCTGGACCCGCAGAACCGGGCCAACCTGCAACGGCTGGTGCAGCGCCTGCACGCCGAGACGGGCAGCACCCTGGTGCTGACCACCCACTACCTCGAGGAGGCCGACGCCATCGCCGAGCGGGTGCTGGTGGTCGACCACGGCCGGCTGATCGCCGACGACACCGCCAGCCGGCTCAAGGCCGGCCTCGGCGACCTGATCCGGCTCGGCTTCGCCGGCCCCGAGGAGTCCGCGGTGGCCGCCGCCCGGGCCGACCGGATCGCGGGCGCACGGGTCGAGCACGCCGGCGCCGAGGTCAGCGTGCGGGTCGCCTCGGGCGCCGACCTGGCGCCCGGGCTGATCGGCGACCTGGCCGCCGCCGGGGCGCCCGCCGTCCGCATCGAGGTGCGGCGTCCGACGCTGGACGACGTCTTCCTCGACCTCACCGGGCGCAGCCTGCGCGAGCCGCACCACTCCGCCGGACCGGACGCAGCCCAGGACAGCCAGGACAGCGAGGTCGCAGCATGAGCACCCTCCAGAGCACCGGCATGACCCGGAGCACCGGCTTCTGGGCCGACGCCCTCAACGTGATGAACCGCGAGCTCAAGCCGGTGTGGCGCGAGCCGATGGCGGTCGTCTTCGCGATGATCCAGCCCCTGGTCTTCCTCGGCCTCTTCGCCCCGCTGCTGCCCGAGCTGGCCGGCGGCGGGTCGGCGCTGCAGTGGTTCGTGCCGGGCATCATCACCATGACCTGCCTGATGGGCGGCTCCTTCACCGGCGCCAACCTGATGGAGGAGATGCAGACCGGCTCCCACGAGCGGCAGCTCGTCTCCCCGCTCGGGCGGCCGGCGCTGTTGGTCGGCCGGGCGCTCAAGGAGGTGGTGCCGATGCTGATGCAGACCGCCATCATCCTGCTGGTGGTGACGCCGTTCAGCTTCGAGCTGCACCCGGCCGGGGTGGTCGTGGGCGTGGTCGTCCTCGCCCTGTTCAGCGTCGGGGTCGGCGCCCTCTCCTTCGCGCTGGCGCTGGCCTCCAAGGGCCAGGACTGGATGTTCTGGACCGTGCAGCAGACGATCCTCTTCCCGGTGCTGCTGCTGGCCGGGGTGCTGCTGCCGATCGACGGCGCTCCCCGCTGGCTCCAGGTCGCCTCGGACCTCAACCCGATGACCTACGTCGTGGAGGCGGTGCGCGTCCTCTTCGCCGGTCAGTGGCCGGTCGACACCATCGCCGCCGGCTTCGCCGGCGCCGCGGTGGTCGCCGCGGTGGGTCTCCTGGTGGGCGTGCGGTCGATGCGCCACTCCAGCTGACTCCCGCCCCGGCAGGTGGGCGCGCGAGCCTTGCCCCACCTGCCAGGGTGGTTCCATGACTGCTCAGAGCCCGCCCCCGCCTGTCGTCGTCGTCACCGGGGCCAACGGCCTGGTGGGGAGCCACGTCTGTGCCGCGCTCAGCGAGCGCGGCGCGACCGTGCGTGCCGTCGTACGCCGCGCGGGCACGGCGCCGCGACTGCCCGGGGTCGAGGAGCGGGTCGGCGACTTCACCGACCCGCCCTTCGCCGCCGGGGTGGTGGCGGGCGCGGACTCCGTGGTCACCACCGTGCACCCGCTCGACGGGGACGCCGACGCGCAGCGCACCGTCGGGTACGACGGCACGCTGGTGATGGCGAACGCCGCGGCCGACGCCGGAGTGGGCCGGCTGGTGCACCTGTCCACCGCGGCGGTCTACGACCGCCGCCCCGGGGTGGGCGACGTCGACGAGCACTCGCCGCTGGCGCACGACGATGCCGGTGACTACCCGGTGATCAAGCGCGACCTCGACCTGGCGATCGCCGGGCTGGACGGGCCCACCCGGATCCTGCTCCGCCCGCCGGCGATCCTCGGGCCGGGCGACTCCTCGGTCTGGAACACCTTGCGTCCGGGCGCCATCGCGGCCGACGAGGCGGAGCGGCACGCCGTCGCGGAGCGCTCGTTGGCCTGGGTGCACGTCGACGACCTGGCGGCGCTGGCCGCCGACGTGGCGACCGGCCTGGTCGCCGACGCCGACGACCCGGAGGCCGGGCCGCTGGCCGGCGCCTGCACCCCGGTCAACGTGGCCGCCGGGGCGGCGACCTTCGGCGACTACCTGGGCGCGGTGACCGAGGCGCTGGGCGTGGAGCCGGTCTGGGAGGAGGGTCCGGCATGGACCGGGCAGATCCTCGCCGACCGGGCCCGGCGTTGGGGCTGGGAGCCGCGGGTCGACCTGGAGGCGGCGCTGACCGAGCTGAAGGCCGGGCTGGCCTAGCGGCTCAGGCTGCCGCGATCCGCTCCCGGGCGCAGCCGACCAGCTCGCTCAGCACCAGCCCGTACGTCGGTCCGTCGCCGCGGTCGTAGGCGTCGAGGCGCCCGGCGGCGCGCTCGACGAGGCGGGCGGCGCCCACGTCGTTGCCGCGCGCGGCGTGGGTGAGCCCGACGCAGAGCTGGGCGAGGCCCTGCCACAGGGGCCGCTCCTCGACCGGGCAGCTCTTCCACCGGACCTCGAGCGCCTCGTGCGCGGCGAAGGGCCGGCCATCGGCGAGCAGACGGCGAGCCAGGTCGAGGGTCTGCTCGGGCGGCAGGGGCGTCTCGTCGATCGGCTCGACGCCGTGCTCGCCGTAGGGCAGCGGGCGCCCCAGGGCGTCGCGGGGTCGGGCCTGACGAGCGCGGCCCTCCTCGTCGCGGTCCCGGTCGCCCGCGACCGGCCTGTTCAGCGGTGCCTCTGCCACGTCGCCACCCTACGGCCGGGGACACGACGAGGCCGCCACCCCCGAGAGGTGACGGCCTCGCTCACGTCGTGCTCAGACGTCGTCGATCCGTGATCAGGGGACGACAGTGACGGTGATCCACTGCGAGTAGATGTACTCGTCGAAGGACGCCGTGGGGGTGTAGTACGCGCGGTACTGGTAGGTGCCCGGCCCGTTCTCGGCCACCTTGCCCAGGAAGTGCGAGTCCAGGAACGAGAACCCTCCGTTCTCGTCGACACCGTCCATGCAGCAGTAGTTGGGCGACTGCGCGCCGCCCGTGTTGTCGCCGTTGAGGTAGATGTCGACCCACCCGGAGCTGGGCGACTCGCCCTTGAACTTCACCTGACCGATCAGGTCGGGGTAGTCGTAGCTCGGGGTGGAGAGCGAGATGGTGAAGTTCGCCTCGTTCACGTTGAGGGAGGAGTCCCACACGATGGTCTTGATCGTGCCCTTGGACTTCTTGTACTTCGCCTTGACCTTGTAGGTGCCCGGCGTGAGCTCGGCGGGCAGCTGGAGGCTGGCCTTGCCCTTCTTGATCTTCTTCTTCACCTTGGTGCCGTTGACGGTGAAGGTCACCTTGCCCTTGCCGCGCACCTGAGCGGTGATCGTGTTGCCGGCCAGACCGTAGTGGGTGCCGGCCTTGGCCTTCTTCAGCTTGATCTTCTTCTTCTTGGGCTTGCGGGCGAGCACGTCGCTGCTGTCCGTCCCAGCGGCGGAGGCGCCGCTGTTCGCGGGGGCGGCGGAGGCGCTGCTGGCGCCGACTGCGGCGACGGGGAGGGCCAGGGCCAACGACGCGACGGCGGCGGTGGCGAGACGGGCGGTCCTGCGCATGAATGGACTCCTCGGGAAAGTCGTGGTGAGTAGGGACCCGATCTTGGGACCGGGTCACAGAAGGTCTACCCAACTGAGGGGGGGAAAAACCGAAACGACACACTTCTTCTCGTTCGGAGCCTCTGAGCCGCCAGATCATCCGGGGCCCCGCGCGATCTGCACGTTCGACGCGCTGCCGCGTGCCAGACTCGCCCCCTCCTCGGGAAGGGAGCTCCCATGCAGGTCACCCGTGTCGGCGCGGCGTTCACGGCCACCGACCCCTCAGGCGCCGCCGCCTGGTTCGACGAGCACCTCGGGTTCCGGGTGGTCAAGCCGCTCGTCACCGAGCCGTGGGGGCAGCGGCGGATGCAGGTCACCGGGCCCGACGGGCTGGTCGTCGAGCTCGTGCAGCCGGTGGCGCCGGATCCGGAGTGGCTGGCGGCGCAGGGGTCGGCCGGCTGAGGTCGCGCCTAGGCCGGGGCCGCCGACTCCATCGCGTCGGCGTAGCTGGCGGCCCACGCGAACGACATCGCGCCGATCAGGGTGACCTCGTCGTGGTCGGCGGCCACTCGGCCACCGGTGTCGAGCGCCTGCTCGTGCTCCTCGACCCGGTCGATCAGGGCACCCACCGCACCCTCGCGAGCGAAGGCGGCCTGGGTCAGGTCCTCGCCGACACTGATCTGCTCCTCGACGTCGGCGACCGGCACGCCCAGCAGGATGTGCAGCGCCGAGAGGAGTCCGGCGGTGAAGGCGAAGGGGCCGTCGATGCCCCGGTTGCGGGCCAGCAGCTCACACATCCGGGCGCGGACCAGGGTCGTGACCAGCGCGTCGCCCTGCCGCTGGCTGTGCCGGCTCAGGATCACCAGGGCCGCCCACTGCCGCAGCCGGACCGTGCCCAGCACCACCAGGGCCTCGCGCAGGGTGCGCACCTGACGGCGGACGCCGCCACCGGCACCGGACGAGGCCATGGTCAGCAGCTGGGCGACCAGGGCCGGGTCGCCGCGCAGGACGTCCTCGATCCGGTCGAGGTCGAGGTCGCGGCTGAGCAGCTCGACCCCGAGCTGCAGCTGCGTGACCGGCAACGGCGCACCGGCCACCTCGCTGGGCGCCTCGAAGACCCGCACCGCGCGCCCCAGGAACATGGCGAAGCCGGCCGACTGCGCCCAGGCGAGCTGGAGCTCGGTGTCGCAACCGGCGGCCACCAGCTGAACCGGCTGCTCCGCGTAGCCGGCGACGGCCGCCTCGGCGGCGGTCCGGTCGAGGGCGCCGACGTCGAGCTTGACCAGGTCGGCCAGGGCCAGCAGCGCAGAGGTCGCCTCGGTCCAGTCGGCGTGCTCGACCAGGATGGTGAAACCGGCCTGCTTGTAGGACTCGATCGCCGCCAGGAGCTCGTCGTCGACTTCCGACGGCACCTCGAGGACGACGCGGCGCGGCGGCAGGCTCAGCCGGGTCTCGCTGACCAGGACCGCCCGGTCGACCGCACAGAAGAGCAGGCTCCGGCCGACGATGGCCGACAGGTTGATGTCGATCGAGCTGAGCAGGCTCGCCCCGCGAACCACGGTCTCGCGCTCGTCGAGCTGGGCGTGGGCGGCGGGGTCGGGCGCGCGGTTGACGAGCTCGAAGCCCACGATCTCGCGGGCGGCGTCCACCACGGGCACCCGGCCCACGATCATCCCCGCAGCCACGTCTGCCTCGTCCATCAGGCCGGTCATCTGTGATCAGTCTCCTGTCGAGCGGCACCGAGAGTTCCGCCCGCAGATCGTATGTCGGCGTTCGCGGTCGCGCAGGAGAATCGGCGCGGGTGCCGAGCGACCCGTCAGGGCAGCGACCCGCCACCCGTCGACCCGACCGGGGAGCGGCGACCGGAGACCGGCCGTCGGGGAGACCGGCGGGTCGTCGGGACGCTCACAGCAGCACGGTCTCCCCGCGCTGGACCGACTGCACCCGGTCGCCGAAGCCCGCGTCCCGGGCCCGCCGGGTGAAGTCCGACAGCGGCGAGCGGAACACTCGGTAGTCGTCGTGGTGCACCGGGATCGCGCTCTTCGGCTGCACCCGCCGGAGGAAGTCGACCCCTTGCACGTCGTCCATGGTCACGGTGTGGAAGAGCACGCGGGTGCCGCCCAGGTGGACCACGGCCACGTCGATCTCCGGGTGCCGGCGCGCAACCTCGTCGAGGTGGTCGCCGGTCAGGGTGTCGCCGCTCAGGTAGACCCGGCGGCGCACCTCGCCACCGATACGGTGGGTGAGCAGGCTGCCCATCACCGGCGGCAGCAGCGCGCCCATCACCCCGCGGGCGTGGATCCCCGGCACCGCCTCGACGCTCAGCGTCTCCTCGCCCTGCTCGCCGCTCTTGGTGAGCGTCTCGCTCTGCCAGGTCTCCAGCCCCCTGGCCTGGAACTTCCAGCTCCGCAGCTTGTCCGCCGCCTTCTTCGTGGTGATGACCGGCTGGTCCCGGACGAGCTCGCGTCGGGCGATCCGGTCGAAGTGGTCGCCGTGCAGGTGCGAGAGCACGATCGCGTCCAGCGGCGGCAGGTCGCCCGGCTGCATCGCCGGCTCGGTGAGCCGCTTCGACCAGAGCCCCTTGCCCAGGTAGGCCCGCTGCCCCCGGTGCAGGAAGTTCGGGTCGGTCAGCACCGTGAACGACCCCAGCCGGAGGAGGGTGGTCGCCGTGCCGACGAAGGTGAGGTTGTCCACCCGCTGGGTGTACCCGGGGCCTGGCGGTTTCACCGGGGCGCCGGTGAAACCGGCAGTTCTTGACCGTTGCAACGGTGCAGAACTGCAAGTTTCGTACGAGGAGTCGGCCGATGGGCGCGACTCCGGGGCCGCCCACGCCGTACGCCGGGGCGACCGGCTCAGCGCAGCCGGACGGGCAGGCGGTGGTAGCCGC
The DNA here is from genome assembly GCF_058215755.1 of Nocardioides sp. Z50_6. NCBI lineage: Bacteria > Bacillati > Actinomycetota > Actinomycetes > Propionibacteriales > Nocardioidaceae > Nocardioides > Nocardioides sp. Z50_6. The sequence continues at coordinate 450,656 of NZ_JBZAJB010000002.1, forward strand.
GGAGGATCCGGGTGGGACGACGTAGGGCGCCCGGCGCGAGCTGCAGGTCGGGGAACCGGTCGAAGAGCGCCCGCAGCCCGACCTCTCCCTCCATCCGGGCCAGCGAGGCGCCCAGGCAGTGGTGGCGTCCTGCGGAGAACGCGAGGTGGTCGCGCGCGTTCGGACGTTTCACGTCGAACCGGGTCGGGTCGGGGAAGACGTCGGGGTCCCGGTTGGCGCCGCCGAGCACGGTGGCGACCAGCGTGCCGGGGGCGACCCGCACCCCGGCCACGACCGTCTCCTCCCGGCAGGTGCGCGCGGTGAGCAGCACCGGCGGGTCGACCCGCAGCGCCTCCTCCACCGCGTTGGTCCACCACGACGGGTCCTCGCGCAGCAGCGCGAGCTGGTCGGGGTCCTCCCGCAGCAGCACCACCGCGTTGCCCAGCAGGTTGACCGTGGTCTCGAAGCCCGCGGCCAGCACCAGCCCGGCGGTCGCCTTCAGCTCCTGCTCGTCCAGCCCCACACCGTCGTCCTGGGCCCGCACCAGCTGGCTCATCAGGTCGTCACCGGGCCGGCTCCGCAGCAGGCGCAGGTGCTCGGTCAGCCAGGCGTCGAACTGGGCCAGCGCCGTGTCGACCGACTTGTACTCCGCCCAGGGCAGACCCAGGTCGAGGCTGGAGGCGGCGGCGGTGCCCATCTCCAGCACCTTGCGCTGCTGGTCGGCCGGCACCCCGAGCACCTCGCAGATCACCGCCACCGGCAGCGGCGCGCAGTAGGCCTCGATGAGGTCGACCGGCCCGTCGGCGGCGCGGGCCGCGAGGTCGTCGAGCAGCCCTGCGGCGATCTCCTCGGTCCGTTCCCGGAGCCGCTCGACCGCTCGCGCGGTGAAGACCCGGGTGACCAGCTTGCGGTAGCGGGTGTGGTCCGGGGGCTCGGTGACCAGCAACGACGGCGGGTGCACGGGATGGAGGCTCTCGGGCGCCGACCAGTCCCGCAGCCGCACCAGCCAGGGCTGCGCGGGGCCCGGTACGCCGGCGGCGAACGCCGGGCTGCTGAGCACCTCGCGGACCACCGCGTGCCGGGCGGTGACCCGGCCGAACGCCGTCCCCGGGAGCGGGCCCCGGGCACGGATGTCCTCGATCACCTGCCACGCGAGAGCCGGGTCGGGCTGGCTGGTGGCGACCACCAACCGGCCCTGCAGGTCACCGCGGCGAGCCGAGGTGCGCAGCGCGAACCGCGGCAGCCCCTCGGAGACGCCCCAGTGGATCGCCCGGGTCGGGCGCAAGCCGGCGGGGACCCTCCGGGTCAGGGCGGAGACGACGCGGACGGGCCCGGACCGGGCGGAGGCCGGCTTCGCAGTAGTGGACGACACGCCAGCCAGTGTGGCCCGATCAGCGCTCCTTGACCACCTGTCGTCCCAGGGCGGCCAGCGCCACCAGGACGACGTACGGCTCCCCCACCAGGACGAGCGCCAGCCCGAGCAGCAGCGCCAGGTCGGGGCCGTGCAGGAGCGAGTGGATCAGCCCCGTCGGCACCGCCCCCGCCGGCGTGCTGATCACCGCACCGAGCTCGACGGGCGCCGGGTCGGCGGCGCGCATCGTGGCGGCCAGCCCGGCGACCGCCAGGTGGACGCCGCCCCACCAGGGCCCGTTCACCAGCAGCACGGCGGGGACGGCGACCAGCGTGCTGGCCAGGGTCGGCGCGAGGGTGAGCGCCAGGGTCACCGACCAGGGTGCGAGACGCACCGAACGGCGCAGCCCGCGCGATCCGAGCCAGGTGCGCAGGCCCGCCCCGGCCTGGCGCCCCGCCCAGGCGACGACGGCGGTCGCGGCGAGGATCGCGGCGCCGTAGCCGAACCCCTCGCCCGCGACCAGCACCAGCGGCACGGCCAGGAAGGTGACGGCGACCGAGCGCCACCGCCGGCGCAGCTGCCGGGCATCGGCGACCAGGAACGCCACCCCGCCCCGGCCGCGCAGCGGGCGGGACGGGTGCCGGCCGCGACGCCGGTCGGAGCGGCGGCGCTGGAGCCCGGAGAGCGGGGAGGCGTCGAGCATCAGGGCGGAGTCCGCGACCGCGTCGACCACCTCGCGGCCGCGCGCCAGCTGGGCGTCGGAGAGCTCGGCGAGGCGGCCGGCGGCGCGGAGGGTGACGACGAGGCCCGCGACCAGGGCCACGGCGAGGACGGCGGCGAGCACCCAGGTCGCGCCCAGCACCCGCTCGGTGGAGAGCCCGGGGTTCCGCGGCAGGCCGGCTCCGCCGAGCAGCACCCAGCTGAGCAGGACCAGCCCCACCCCGCCCAGGAGACCGGCCGGGAGCCTGCCCGGAGCCCGGCCCCACTGCTGCGCCGTCTGGGTCGGCAGGAGCGAGAGCGGGACCAAGGCGCCACCCACGGCACCGAGGGCAGCCCCCGCGGCGAGCGGGGCGGGCTCGAGACCGCCGCCCTGCGCGGCCATCGCGGCGAGCAGCCCGACGGCCACGCCGCCGAACGCTGACCCGGCGACCGCCGCACCCAGGGGGCCCCGGAGCAGCACCGCCCGGTCCGCGGTGGTGGTGAGCAACCAGCGCGCGCTGGCCCGCTCCGCGGAGACCGGGCCCACCGCTCCGAGCGCGAGCAGCAGCCCGCCGAGGCCGAGGCAGACGACCGCGAGAGCGGCGTACGCCGGGTGCTCCTGCACCGCGCACGCGCCGGCGCTGCAGACGCGGCCGGTGAAGGTCTCGCGGGCGAAGGAGAGGATCCAGACGGTGATCAGCGCCGTGCTGAAGACCCAGACGTAGAGGTCGGTGAACCGCTCGCCCGCCTCGCGGGCGCGGGACCGGGCGACCACCAGCGCGCGCGCCACCTCGCGCGCGGCGACGTCGTCGCCTCCCCGGTCGCGCGCCACGCCCGTGGCGATCATCCGGCGTCGACCGCGACCACGCGGGCCCCGGAGGCGACCACCAGGTCCTCGGAGTGGCAGGCCATCAGCACCGAACGGCCCTCCGCGGCCTGCTCGCCGAGCCAGGCGCCGAGCCAGGCGCGGCCCTCGGTGTCGAGCCGCTGCTCCGGCTCGTCGACCAGCAGCAGGCGCCACGGGCGGACCAGGGCGACGGCCAACGAGAGCCGCTGCTTCTGTCCGGAGCTGAGCGTGCCCGGGACCTGGTCGGCCACGCCCGTCAGGCCGACCTCGACCAGCGCGGCACGGGCGGCGGCCGTGGGGTCGACCACGCTGTCGGCGCGCGCGAGCAGGTCGAGGTGCTCGAGCACGGTGAGGTCGGGGAACCACGCGCCGTCGTCGAGCAGCGCCAGCACGTCGCCGCGGACGTCCGCCTCGCGGGTGTCGAGGGGTCGGTCGTCGAGCAGCACCTCGCCGTCCTCCGGCTCCTCGATCCCGACCAGGCAGCGCATCAGGGTGGTCTTGCCGGCACCGTTGGGTCCGACCAGCGCCACCACCTCCCCCGCGGCTACGTCGAGGTCGACACCCTCGAGCACCTTCCGTCCGCCGAACTCCTTCGTCAGCCCCCGCACCCTCAGCATGCCGAAAGCCTAGGGCAGTCAAGGGGGCGTGCCGGCGCTGCGTCCGGTCGTTGGAGAACAGCCCTCTCGACCCCTCACAGACTTTTTTCGAACAGGTGTACAGAGTTCGAGACCTGGGCAGACTGAGGTGCCGCCGGCGGCACCTCAGACCTGGCCCACCTGGAGTTCCTCTGCTCCTGGCACCACCATCGAGCCCACGATCCCGGCTACACGACCACCCGGATGCCGAACGGTGACGTCCGGTTCCGCAGGCGGCGGTGAGGGTGCGTCCGCCTGGCACACTCGTGCCCCATGACCACCGCAACCCACGACGAGCCGGCCCGCGGTCCACGACCTGGAGCCCTCGACGCGATCGCCTGGCTGCTGCTGGCCGCGGGCAGCGTGTTGCTGCTGCTGCGGTACGGCGACCTGGGCGAGGTGCCCACGCACTTCGGCGTCGGCGGGGAGGCGGACGACTGGGGCCCCCGGTGGTCGCTGCTGGTCCTGCTCGCGCTCTGGGCCGGGCTGCTGGCGGGGACGACGCTCCTCGCCCGGCGTCCGGAGTGGCACAACTACCCGCGGGAGGTCACCGACGAGAACCGCGCGGTCCTGCACGCGCAGTCCTCACGGATGATGGCGTGGGTCGGGATCGGGTTGTCGGTCGTGTTCGCAGGAATCATGCTGGCCGCGACCTCCGCCGCCGGGGCGGGCGTCGCCGGGAGCAGCGAAAGCACCGGGCTCGCGGTCTCCGGCGTCGGCATCGTGGTCGTCCTCGTCGCCCCGGTCGTCGGGATGGTCCGGATGCTCCGCGCCCGCTAGGAGAACGCGTCGAACGCTGCGGCATAGCGGAACCGGCCGCGGGGATGCTCGCGTCCCGCAAGCGCGAGCGCCTGGAAGAAGTCCCCGTATGCCTCGTCGGGCGCCTCCACGCCCAGCGTGCTCGCGGGCACGAAGCCGAAACGTCGGTAGTAGGCGGGGTCGCCGACCAGCGCCACCAGGGTCTCTCCCGCCTCCTCGGCGCGGGCCAGCACGGCCCGGACCAGGGCAGACCCGATCCCCTGCCGCTGCAGCTCCGGCGTGACGCTGACCGGGCCCAGTCCCAGCGCCGGTGCGGCGTCCACGTGGGCGCGGGTGCAGACGACGTGGCCGACGACCTGACCCTGGGACTCAGCGACCAGGGAGAGCGCGGGGAGCCATCCGTCGTCGTGGCGGAGCAGCCTCAGCAGGTCCACCTCGCCGGGCGGACCGCCCGGCGAGGACGGCGGGGCGGAGTGGGGCGCGCTCCGGAACGCGTCGGCGACGACGGTGGCGACTCGGGGGACGTCGGCCGGCTCCTCGGCGCGGATCACCACGTCCGGGCCGCCGGGCGCACGCGGGCGGAGGTCGTCCTGACCACCGCGCGTGCCGGGCTCGTGCTGCTCCATGGATCGGACGCTAGTCGTCGCCGGCCATCACCCCACCCGTTTTTCCGCGCCCGAGGCGCCCACCCGCCCCGTCCACCCGCCCGTTCACCTGTCGCGGTCCCGCAGGAACTCCCGCTCGGCCTCGTTGTCGGTCATCGTGATCGCCAGGTCGTAGGCGACGCGCGCTTCCTCGCGCCGCCCGAGACGACGCAGCAGGTCGGCGCGGGCGACGTGGAACGGCTGGTACGCCGCGAGCGGCACCGCCAGCTCCTCGACGAGCGGCAGCGCCGCGGCCGGCCCCTCCAGCTCGGCCACCGCGAGTGCCCGGTTGAGCGCGACCACCGGCGTCGGGGTGACCGCGTAGAGCTGGTCGTAGAGCGCCACCACCTGCGACCAGTCGGTCTCCGCGGCACTCGCCGCGTCGGTGTGCACGGCGTTGATCGCGGCGTGCAGCTGGTGGTGTCCGGGACGGCTGAGCCCGGCGCGGTTGCGGCGCAGGCACTCGCGGACCAGGGCATGCCCCTCTGCCACCAGGTCGCGGTCCCAGCGGGTCCGGTCCTGCTCGTCCAACGGCACCAGCCGGCCGTCGGCCACCCGCGCCGGTCGGCGCGCCTCGGTGAGCAGCATCAAGGCCAGCAGCCCCATCACCTCGGGCTCGTCGGGCATCAGCCCCCTCAGCACCCGGGTCAGCCGGATCGCCTCCGCGCACAGGTCGGTGCGCACCGGCTGGGCCCCGTGGCGCGGCAGGTAGCCCTCGTTGAAGACCAGGTAGAGGGTCGCCAGCACGCCGCCCAGCCGGTCGGGCAGGTCGGCGTCGGCCGGCACCCGGTAGGGGATCCGCGCCGCGGCGATCTTCTGCTTGGCGCGGGTGATCCGCTGCGCCATCGCCCGCTCCTCCACCAGGAACGCCGCGGCGATCTCCGGCACGGTCAGACCGCCGAGAAGCCGCAGGGTCAGGGCCACCCGGGTGGCCGGAGCCAGCGCCGGGTGGCAGCAGGTGAACACGAGTCTGAGCCGCTCGTCCGGGATCGACGACGGCGGCTCGTCGGAGCGGCCCGGGTCGTGCAGCATGGCGGCCTCCTGGTGCCGGGCCTGCCGGGTCGACTCCCGGCGCACGCGGTCCAGCGCGCGGTTGCGCGCGGTGGTGGCCAGCCACCCGGGCGGATGCGGCGGTACGCCGTCGGTGGGCCAGCGGCGTACCGCCTCGGCGAAGGCGTCCTGGGTGACCTCCTCGGCCAGCCCCAGGTCGCCGAACCGGTGGGCGAGGGCCGCCACGATCCGGCCGAACTCGTCGCGGTGGAGCTCCTCGATCCGGTGCCCCACGGAGTACTCGCCCACCCGCTCGTCCGACTGGTCGGGGCCGCGTTCGCTCACCGGCCCCGCTCACTCCGACTGGAAGGGGCGGACCTCGACCTTGCCCCGGCACGCCTTCGAGCCCTCCGCCGCCAGCGCGAGCGCCTCGTCGAGGTCGGCGGCGTTGATCACCCAGAAGCCGCCGATCAGCTCCTTGGACTCCAGGTAGGGGCCGTCGGTGGTGACCGTGTCGTCCTTGGTGCCGTCGACCACGGTGGCGGTGTGCGCGGGCTGGAGGCCGCCGGCGAAGACCCAGTGACCGCGCTCGCGGAGGCTCTCGTTGAAGCGCCCGGTCTCCTCGAAGGCCTGCTCCATCTCCTCCTTGCTCGCATACGGACCGTAGTCGCCGGCGGGCTCGGTCTCGCCCCAGACGGACAGCAGGTACTCGGCCATGACATTCTCCTTCTCGTTCGACGTCAGCACGACGCTAGTGCCGTGCCCTCACCCCTTCCACGAACGGCACCCGTCGCTTGCGACACCCCCCGGCGAAGTTCTTTTCGCCGGCCCGCAGACTTCTCCCTCGTGAACCTCTACTTCCGCCTGCTCAGGATGCTGCTCACCTCGCGGCGCCGCAGACGCGTCGACCTCTGGGACGGCGTGACCTCCCCCTTCCGCGTGCAGCCGACCGACCTCGACACGGTCGGCCACATGAACAACGCGAAGTACCTGGCCCTGATGGACCTGGGCCGCGTCGACCTGATGCTGCGCTCGGGCTTCTTCGCCTCGACCCGCCGGCGCGGCTGGTACGCCGTGGTCTCCGCGCAGACGATCCGCTACCGACGCTCGCTCCAGCCCCGGCAGCGGTTCGAGCTGCGCACCGAGGTCCTCGGCATCGACGAGAAGGCGATGTACTTCACCCAGACGTTCCTGGTCGCGGGCGAGATGTACGCCCAGGCCGTGGTGCAGTGCCGGGTGCTGTCGAAGCGCGACGGCTCGGTGCCGGCCGCCGAGGTGGTCGAGGCGATCGGCGGCGTCCCCGCCGGTCGCGACCTGACCCTGCCGCAGTGGGTGCAGGACTGGGCGCTCGGGGTCCGCCAGAGCGCTTGAGCCAGGGCGCCTGAAAGAGCACTACGCTCGGCCCATGCCCCCCAGCAGCGACGAGGGCACCCCGGCGGCCACCGGTCCCGCACCGGCCGCGGGGCGTCTCACCCGGCTCGTCCGGCGGCCGCGGCTGCTCGGCGTCCTGCTCGGGGCGCTGCTGCTGGTGGAGTCGTGGCAGCCGACGCTGCTGGCGCGCGACTGGCTGCTCCAGGGCGTCGTCTCCGGGGTGGCTCTCACCGTCGGCTACGCCGTGGGCGCCCTCCTGACCTGGTGCGTGCGCCTGCTGCGCGACCGCCTCGCCGCCGGCCCGGGGCCGCTCTCTGCCCAAGCCGACCTGCGGCTCCGCGTGGTCCTCGGTGTCCTGGTGCTGGGCTGGGTGGGGTGGTCCGGCGCCCGGGCGGTGGAAGCCCACGGGTGGACCTGGGAGCGGCTCGGCCACGAGCCGGCCAGCGCCCCGCTGCTCTACGGCGGCTCAGTGGGCGTGGCGCTCGTGATCGCCGTGGCGCTGCTCGGTCTGGCCTGGCCGGTGCGGTGGCTGCGCCGGCGGGCCACCAACCTGGGCGACCGCCTGCTCCCCCGCTGGATCGCGGCCGGGCTGGCCACCGTGCTGGTGCTGTGGGCGGTGGTCTCCGCCCTCAACACCTGGGTCTACCAACGCACCCTCGATGCGCTCAACGAGGCCTTCACCCTCTCCGACCTCGAGATCGACGGCGGCGCCGAGCCACCCACCTCGCTGCTCCGCTCCGCCGGCCCGGCCTCGGCGGTGGCGTGGGAGGAGGTGGGCGACGAGGGACGCCGCTTCCTGCGCCGCGGCGCCACGCCGGACCAGCTCGCGGAGCTGGCCCCCGAGGGCGTCGAGCCGGTGGAGCCGGTCCGCGTCTACGTCGGCCGGGCCACCACCGACGACCCCGACGAGCGCGCCGCCCTCGCCCTCGCCGAGCTCGAGACGTTCGGCGCCTTCGACCGGGCGGCCGTCCTGGTGGTGGTGCCGACCGGGACGGGGTGGGTCAACGAGCAGATCGTCCAGCCGGTCGAGCACCTCTACGGCGGCGACGTCGCCACCGTCTCGATGCAGTACTCGCACCTGCCCAGCCCGCTCGCCTTCCTCACCGAGGCCGGGGCGGCCCGGGAGTCGGGGCGCGCACTGGTCGAGGCGGTGCAGGAACGGATCGACGCGGAGCCGGCGCAGGAGCGCCCCGCGTTGCTGGTGGCGGGCGAGAGCCTCGGCTCGTTCGGCGGCAGCGCGGCCTACGCCGATCTCGACGACCTGGTCGACCGGACCTCCGCCTCGCTCTGGGTGGGCCCGCCGGAGACCATGCCGCTGCGCCGCGAGGCCGAGCGGGCCCGCCGGGCCGGCTCGCCCCAGGTCAGGCCGGTGGTCGGGGACGGCACGAGCGTTCTCTTCGCCAACCGCGACTCCGACGTCAGCGGGCGGCCACACGCCGTCTTCCTCCAGCAGGCCGACGACCCGATCGTCTGGTGGGACTGGGAGACCGCCTACGACGAGCCCGACTGGCTGGCCGAGCCGCTGGACCCGGCGGTCAACCCGGCGATGGAGTGGTCTCCGGTGACGACCTTCCTCAACCTCGCGGTCGACATGGCGGTGAGCACCGCCTTCGAAGAGGACTTCGGCCACAAGTACGGCACCCAGCCGCTCACCGCCTGGGTGGCGATGCTGGAGCCGGAGGGGTGGGAGCCGGAGGGGGTGGCGGCGCTGCGGGAACGGCTGGCGCGGCTACCCCGCTGAGCCCGGTCAGGTCCAGCCAGCTCAGGTCAGGTCCAGCGCCGCATCACCAGGCGCGGGAAGCCGCCGGCGACCGCGTCGGTGGGCGCCACCAGCTCGAAGCCGGCGTCCTCGAAGAGCTTGCGGGTGCCGACGAAGGCCATCGTGAGGTCGACCCGCTCGCCGCGGTTGTCGACCGGGTAGCCCTCGACCACGGGGCGCCGTGGTCGGCGGCGTAGTCGAAGGCGCCGGCGACCAGGTGGTGGGAGATGCCGCGGCGACGGCGCCCCGGCCGGACGCGGACGCAGAAGATCGACCACGCCGGCTGGTCGTCGATCGCGGGGATCTTGGTGGAGCGGGCCGGTCAGCTCGCGGTTGGTCCGCGAGTCGACGCGGTGGCTCAGGCACCAGCAGACGCTGGCGTCCGGACGCCTGGGCCCGAGCAGGGTGGCGACGTCGTCGAACCGCGCCAGCGTGGCGGGACGGATCTCGATGCCCATCGGCTGCTCCTGGGGGGACGTCATCTCACACCTGTTCTTCCACGCAGGGCCAGGTCGTGCAAGGGTCGTGGTCGTGGCAGCCCAGGACGTGACGGTACGACGCGGCACCCCCCACGACGCCGAGGTGGCGGGCCGTCTCCTCTTCGACTTCAACACCGAGTTCGAGACCCCGACGCCCTCGTCCGCCGTCCTCGCCGAACGCTTCCGGCCGCTGCTGGCCCGCGAGGACGTCTTCCTGCTGCTCGCCCTCGGCGAGGGCGAGGGCGGTGGGCAGGAGCCGGTGGGCTTCGCGCTGCTCACCCTGCGCCCCACGCCCTACTACGACGGACCCCTCGCCCAGCTCGAGGAGCTCTACGTGCGCCCCCGGCTGCGCGACCACGGGATCGGCACGGCGCTCCTCACGCGGGCGATCGAGGCCGTCGACGAGCACGGCGCCGGGGAGGTGCACATCAACGTCGACGAGGTCGACGTCGACACCCGGCGCTTCTACGAGCGCCACGGCTTCGTCAACGTCGAGCCGGGCACCGACTACCGGATGCTCTGCTACCTGCGCGAGCTGTGACGGTAGCTGCTGGGGGTGAAGCCCAGGACGGTCCGGAAGTCGGCCGTCAGGTGCGCGTGGTCGGCGTACCCCAGCTCCGCCGCCACCGTGGCGAGCTCGACCGACGGGTCGTCGCGCACCCGCTCGGCGGCCTCCTGGAGGCGACGGCAACGGATCATCGCGGCGGGTGGGATCCCGACGTACCGGCGGGCGAGGCGCTGCACCGTGCGGGGCGAGACACCCAGGCGCTCGGCGACGTGCTCCACCCGCCGCACCTCGGGATCGGAGTCGATCACGTCGGCCATCGCGTTGGCCGTCAGCGCCTGGTCGTCCGGCGGGGGCGCGGTGTCGAGGAGCCAGTCGCCGTACGCCGCCACCGCCGACGTACGCCGCTCCTCGGGCGTGCCCGGCCCGGTCATCGCCGCCAGCACCGGGGGGGCGGGCTCCGCGGCTCAGGTCGGGCGGCGCATCACCACGCGCGGGAAACCGCCCGCCACCGCGTCGGTGCGCGCGGCCAGGGTGAACCCGCCGTCCTCGAAGAGCTTGCGGGTGCCCACGAAGGCCATCGTCAGGTCGACCTTCTGCCCGTCGTTGTCCACCGGGTAGCCCTCCACCGCGGGGGCGCCCTGGGCGGCGGCGTACGCGACGGCACCGGCGAGCAGGGAGTGGGAGATGCCCTGGCCGCGGTGTCCCGGCCGGACCCGGAGGCAGATCACCGACCAGACCGGCAGGTCCTCGACCGGCCGGATCCTGGTCGACCGGGCCACCGGGAGCTCCGCGCGCGGCGCCACCGCCGCCCAGCCGACCACCTCGTCCCCGTCGTAGGCGAGCACGCCCGGGGCGACCTTGCGGGCGCAGAGGTCGCGCATCGCGTCGCGGCGCGCCGTCCCGCCGAGCTCGCGGTTGGTCCTGGAGTCGATCCGGTGGCTCAGGCACCAGCAGACGTTCGACCCCGGCTTCTTGGGCCCGATCATGGTGGCCACGTCGTCGAACCGGCTCAGGGTCGCGGGCCTCACCTCGATCGCCATGGTTCCTCCCCTCCCGCTCCTGCTTCTCGGGTCCTGCCTGCCACGTTAGCGGCGAGCAGGCCCGGGCGGGCGTGACCGCCCGACGTACCGTGGCGCCATGCCTTCCGAGCCCAGCCGGACCGGATCCCCGGCCACCGGCGCCGACGCCCTGCTGGTGGGCTGCGGCGACCTGGGCACCGCCATCGGGCTGCGGCTGGCCGCCCGGGGGCAGCGCGTGCTGGCGCTGCGGCGGCGCGCCGAGCTCGTCCCGCCGCCGCTGGAGGGGATCCACGCCGACCTCACCGTGGGCCGGCCGGCCCTGCCCCCGATGGACCTCGAGCAGCTCGTCGTCGCGCTCACCGCCCGGCCGCGCACCGAGGAGGCCTACCGGGCGACGTACGTCGAGGGGCTGGGCTTCGCGCTCGACGGAATCGAGGCGGTCGGGGCGGTGCCGCGCCGGGCGGTCCTGGTCTCCTCCACCTCGGTCTACGGGGTGGTCGCCGAGGGCGAGCCGGTCGACGAGTCGACCCCCGCCCGTCCCGCGGACGGCCCGGGCCGGATGCTGCTGGAGGCCGAGCAGCTCTTCCTCGAGCGGGTGCCGCACGGCACCGTGCTCCGGCTCTCCGGCCTCTACGGACGGGGGCCGAGCCGGTTCGCCGAACAGGTGCTCTCGGGGAAGGTCACCGACCCCGACCGGTGGACCAACCGCCTGCACCGCGACGACGCCGCGGCGGCGGTGGTCCACCTGCTCGCTCTGGAGAGCGAGCCGGAGCCGCTCTACGTCGGCACCGACGACGAGCCGGCCGTGCTCGGCGAGGTCGCGGCCTTCCTCGCCCAGCGGCTCGGCGCCCCCCGCCCGCCGAGGCCGTCGGCCCCCCACCGGCACGGCAAGCGCCTCTCCAACGCCCGGCTCCGGGCGACCGGCTGGGAGCCGGCCTACCCGAGCTACCGGGACGGCTACCGCGACTACCCGGCGGCGGGAACCGGCACCTGAGCCTTGGCCATGTCCCGCCCGGCGCGCATGCCGAAGACGACGGCCGGGCCGATGGTCGAGCCGGGACCGGGGTAGGTCCGCCCCATCACCGACGCGGAGTTGTTGCCCGCGGAGTAGAGCCCCTCGATCACCGAGCCGTCGGCGCGCAGCGCCCGGCCCTCGGTGTCGGTGACGACACCGCCCTTGGTGCCGAGGTCGCCGATGACCACCTTGAACGCGGTGAACGGACCCTTCTCCAGCGACCCCAGGCACGGGTTGGGTCGCACCGTCGGGTCGCCGTAGTAGCGGTCGTACGCCGAGTTGCCGCGGCCGAAGTCGCCGTCGACACCGCAGCGGGCGAAGCCGTTGAACCGCGCCACCGTGGACCCGAGCCGGGCGGGGTCGATGCCCAGCTTGCCGGCGAGCTCGTCCAGGGTGTCGGCCTTGACCATGATCCCGGCCTCGACCATCGCCTTGTTCTTCCGGGGGTCCATCGCGTAGGTGCGCAGGTAGCGGCGGGCGTGCCGGACGTCGGCGATCATCCAGTACGGCCCGTCCTTGTCGTGCTCGAGCATGGCGTGGCCGAGGTCGACGTAGGACTCGGACTCGTTGGCGAACCGGTCGCCGGCGGAGTCGACCATGAGCGAGTAGGGGAACGACCGCTCGCTCACGATGAAGGACGGCTCACCACCCTCGACCGGCGCGATCGAGGCGCCCCACCAGGCGTCGTCCATCAGCTCGAGCGCGGCGCCCGCCCGGGCGGCGATGTCGATCGGCGCGCCGAGGTTGCCGGGCGCACCCGACGGCGAGCCGTCGATGCCGTGGTGCTTGCGCCGCATCTCCTTGTTGTGGTCGAAGCCGCCCGCGGCCAGCATCACGCCGCGCGTGGCCCCGACGGTGACCGTTCGGCCACCACGGGTCACCCGGACGCCGACGACGCGGTCGCCCTCGACGACCAGCTCCTCGAGCGGGGCCTCGAGCCACAGCTCCGCGCCGTTGCGCTGGACCACGACGTCGAGCAGCGCCGCGGTGAAACCGGCGCCGATGCCGGCGAGCTTCTTGCCGCGCACCACGCCGCCCAGGGCGCGGCCGACGAGCTGGGCGCCGCGCGCGGCGCCCGAGGCGGTCACCCAGGAGCGGCCCAGCAGCCAGACGTCGTCGGTCTTGACCGGCAGGCCGGCGGGGGCCTGGCAGGTCTTCCACCAGTCGCCGATCTGCTTGAGGTCGAAGGGCTTGACCTCGAGGCCGCGGCCGATCTTGCCGCCCGGCAGCTCGGGGTAGTAGTCGGCGTAGTCGGGCGCCCGGACCAGCTCGACGCCGTACTTCTCGACGGTCTCGACGAAGTCGGCGATGCCGTCGACGAAGGCCTCCTTGCGTGCCCGCGAGGTGGCCAGCCCCTCCTCGCCCACGGTGGCGTCGAGGTAGGCCAGCGCCTCCTCGCGGGAGTCGCCCACGCCGTCGCGACGCATCAGCGGGTTGTTCGGCATCCACATGCCGCCGCCGGACATGGCGGTGTTGCCGCCCCACTTGGCGGTGCTCTCCACCATCAGGACGCTCAGGCCCTCGTCGGTGGCGGCCAGCGCGGTCGCGAACCCGGCGGCGCCGGTCCCGACCACGACGACGTCGTAGGTGTGGTCGAACGTGCTGGTGCTGGTCATCTCGTTCTCCTCGTCAAACCAACCGGACAATGTTGTCCGGTTCGTAGACTGCCAGCATGCCTCCCGGACCCCGCGAAGACAAGGGCGACCCGCCCTCCGCGCGACTCCCCGCGCGCGACACCCGACGACCCGCGAGGACCGCCTCTCGCCCGGGCGAGCACAACCGCGGCCCGGCCGCCGCCGGGCAGAACCGCACGGCCATCCTGAGCGCCGCGCGCCGGCTCTTCGCCGAGCGCGGCTACCACGTGCCGCTCAGCACGATCGCCCGGGAGGCGGGTGTCGGGCAGGGCGTGCTCTACCGGCACTTCCCGGCCCGGCACGACCTCGCCTTCGCGGTCTTCGAGGAGAACTTCGCCGAGCTCGAGGAGGTGGCCGGGGGCACCGACTCGCAGGTCTTCGCGCGCCTGCTGAGCACCCTGGTCGAGCTGATCGTCGGCTCCGCCGCCTTCGTCGAGATGGTGGTCGACGCCCGGCGCACGCTCGCGACGTACGACGGCGACCAGCGCCTGCGCCGGATGGTGGAACGCGCGCTCACCACCTCCCAAGCCGCCGGCGGGGTCGCCGCCGACCTGGGTGTCGACGACGTGCTGCTGGCGGTGCGGATGCTCTACGGGGTCGTCGTCACCGCCCCGGACGCCGCGGCCGCGCGGGTGGGGGTCGAGCGGGCCCGACGACTGCTGGGCGACTGGGCCTAGGCCCCGCAGGCGCAGGAGCCGCAGGCCCCGCCGCAGACCGACGCGGCCCGCTCCTCGGGCGACTCGTCGGCGTGCTCGCGGGCGAACTCCAGGGCGGAGACGTAGACCGCGCTGGGCTGCGGGCCGCCGACGCCGTACTTGCGGTCGATGACCAGGTAGGGCGCGGACTCGAAGCCGATCTGGGCGGCGGTCGCCTCGTCGACGCGGACGTCGTACCCGTGGTCGTCGGAGCCGAGCAGCTCCTCGACCTCGCCGGCCGCCAGCCCGGCCTCGGTGGCCAGCCGCAGCAGCACCGCGCGGTCGGTGGGGGACTCCTCCTCGGTGACGAACGCCTTCATCATCAGCTCGCGCAGCGCCCCGGCGCGACCCTGGCTGTCGGCGAGGTGCACCAGGCGGTGCGCGTCGTAGGTCGAGGGGCGCTCCACCTGGTAGGCGTGCCAGACGACCTCCACCTCGTCGCGGTGCTCCCACTCGGCCAGCGCCGACTCCAGGGCGACCTTCGCGAGGTAGCTGTCGAGATGGGCCAGATCGGCCCAGATGTCGATGATCACGGCCTCCAGGGTACGCCCCTCACCGGAAGCACGAGAGCCACGCCGGGGTGACCTGGGGGGTGAAGGCGCTGTGCTCGAAGAGCGCCGGGTCGCCCACACCGGTGCGCAGCCGCTCCAGCTGGCCCAGCCGCAGCCGGACGTCGGCCGAGCCCTCCTCCCAGCACCGCACCACGGGTGCCAGCTCGGTCTGCGCCACGGCCGGACCGAGCTGGTCGTGACCGCCAATGAGCAGACCGGCACACGCGAGGACGGCCAGCTGTGCCCGAGCCACCATGACCCTCGCTTCCTCGGACACCGGTCGTCCCGCCGACCAGAGCCTGGCAAAGGGAAGCGGGCCAGTCATCGACACAATTGGGCATCGCGGCTCCGGGGGCGTGGGCCCGGTCACGCGGAAGGGTTCGGGGCCCGGCGCTGTTGTGGGGGGCATGAAGAAGATCGGATTCCTCTCCTTCGGCCACTGGACGCCGTCCCCGCAGTCGCAGACCAGGTCGGCGGCCGACACGCTGCTCCAGTCGATCGACCTCGCGGTGGCCGCCGAGGAGCTCGGCGCCGACGGGGCCTACTTCCGGGTGCACCACTTCGCCCGGCAGCTCGCCTCGCCGTTCCCGCTGCTGGCCGCCGTCGGCGCCCGGACCAGCCGGATCGAGATCGGCACCGGCGTGATCGACATGCGCTACGAGAACCCCCTCTACATGGCCGAGGACGCCGGGGCCGCCGACCTGATCTCCGGCGGCCGGCTGCAGCTCGGCATCAGCCGGGGATCACCGGAGCAGGTCGTCGACGGGTGGCGCTACTTCGGCTTCCAGCCCGCGCCGGGCCCGGACGGGCAGGCGGGCGACCCGGCGCAGATGGCGCGCCAGCACACCGAGGTGCTGCTGGAGATCCTCAAGGGCGAGGGGTTCGCCGAGCCCCACCCGCGGCCGATGTTCCCCAACCCGCCGGGGCTGCTGCGGATCGAGCCGCACTCGCCCGGCCTGCGCGAGCGCATCTGGTGGGGCGCCGGGTCGCGGGCCACCGCCGAGTGGGCGGCGGAGAAGGGGATGAATCTGATGAGCTCGACGCTGCTCACCGAGGACACCGGCGTCCCCTTCCACCAGCTGCAGGCCGAGCAGATCCAGCGGTTCCGCGACGCCTGGGCCAAGGCCGGCCACGCGCACGAGCCGCGGGTCTCGGTCAGCCGCAGCATCTTCCCCCTCGTCGACGACCGGGACCGGGCCTACTTCGGCGCGGAGGGCACCGGCCAGGACCAGGTCGGCCAGCTCGAGGGCGGCCGGGCGCGCTTCGGCAAGACCTATGCCGCGGAGCCCGACCAGCTCGCCGAGCAGCTCGCCGAGGACGAGGCGATCGCCGCGGCCGACACGCTGCTGCTCACCGTGCCCAACCAGCTCGGGGTCGACTACAACGCCCACGTGCTGGAGAGCCTGCTCACCCACGTCGCGCCGGCGCTGGGCTGGCGCTGAGCTCGCAGTCCCGGGGGCCTTCCGCGGCGGGGCGAGGCCCCCGACGGGGATGAAGTCAGGCAGGGTTGGGCACTGGCGGGCCGGGACGCGCCCGGATCCCGCAGGACCTAGTGACCGGAGAGAGAACGTGCTCGGCAGACGCAGGACGCCACCCCCACAGCCCGTCGTGCCGGCGCTGCCGCCCGCGGCCCCTCCGCCGCCGCCGAAGCCGCCGACCCGCGGCGAGGTGCTCGACCGGGTGGGCGGCCGGATGGCGACCTGGTCGCTGCGGCTGCTGCTGATCGGGGCCGCCACGGTGGTGGGGTTCTGGATCCTCGGCAAGATCTGGGACGTCACCCTCCCGGTGGTGCTGGGGCTGCTGCTCGCCACCGTGCTCTGGCCGCCGACGCGGCTGCTGCGCAAGGTGATGCCGGCGGCGCTGGCGGCGCTGCTCACCCTGCTCGCCGGGATCGGCGCGATGGTCGGGCTGATCTTCGTGCTGGCGCCCCAGGTGATGGGTCAGTGGGAGGAGGTCCGCGACGCCGCGCTCGACGGCATCCTCGAGCTCCGGGACCTGATCGCCGAGGAGCCCTTCAACGTCAGCAGCGACCAGATCGACGACGTCTTCGACCAGATCCTCGAGCAGGCGCAGGGGAACGCCGGCTCCATCGCCGGCGGCGTCCTCACCGGCGTCAGCACGGCCACGTCGTTCCTGATCACCGGCATCCTGGCGCTGGTCCTGTGCTTCTTCTTCCTCAAGGACGGCCCCAAGTTCGTCCCGTGGATCAGCGAGCTCGCCGGCCCGCGGGCGGCACCCCACGCGGCCGAGGTCTCCCGGCGGCTGTGGGTCACGCTGAGCGGCTTCATCAAGGCCCAAGCCGCGGTGGGCCTGGTCGACGCGGTGGCCATCGGCATCGGCCTGGTGATCCTGGGGGTGCCCTTCTGGCTGCCGCTGTCGGTGCTGATCTTCTTCGGTGCCTTCATCCCCATCATCGGCGCCTTCCTGACCGGCGCGATCGCCGCCCTGGTCGCGCTGGTCACCGACGGCCCGACCAACGCCCTCATCGTGGTGCTGCTGATCGTCGTGGTGCAGCAACTGGAGGGCAACGTGCTCCAGCCGATGCTGGTCGGCCGCACCCTCGACCTGCAGCCCGCGCTGGTGATCCTCTCGGTCACCGCGGGTGGCGGCCTCGCCGGCATCGTCGGCATGTTCCTCGCCGTCCCGCTGCTGGCGGTCAGCGTGGCGCTGCTGCGCTACGCCAGGGAGATGCTGGAGGAGAAGGCGCGGCACCCCGACGAGGTCGATCCGCGGGGCCCGGCCATCGAGCTGTAGCCGACCGGGCGAGGCCTGGTCCGCTCAGCGGGGCAGCAGCGCCCGCACCCGGGCGGCCAGCTCGACCGACGCCTCGATCTCAGCGCGGCGCACCGAGACGCTCTCGACGTTGAAGCCGATCGGGGCGCCGAGCCGCTCCGCGTAGGCGACCAGCTCGGTGGCCGTGGCCAGGCACTGGTCGAACGACTCCGCCAGGGTGTCGTCGGTGTGGCGCAGCTCGTTCTGCATCCACCGCGGCACCCGGACCCCGAGCCACTGCAGGAAGTCGAGCGTCTTCGCCGAGCCGCAGACCGAGAGGGTGAAGACCAGCGGGACCGGCTCCACCGCGTCGGCGCGACACGCGTAGGCGTAGTCGGAGAGCAGGTCCTTGGCGGCGTTGACGTCGTAGACCACCTGGGTGACGAAGAACGAGCAGCCCCGGGCCTGCTTGGCGAGGAGCCGCGCGTGCTCGCCGCCGCGCTCCGCGTGCCGCTCGGGGATGGCCACGGCGCCGAGCAGCAGCCCGGCCGGGCCGCCGGGCCGGTCGCTGCCCGGCCCCTGCGGCAGCTCACGGTGCAGCTCCTGGTGCAGCTCACGGTGCAGCTCCTGGGCCCGGGGCAGCGTGGTCCGGACCGGCTTCTCGCGCGACGAGGCCCCGACGAAGACCGTCAGCACCCGGGCCGGGTCCTGGCCCCGCAGCCAGCCGGCGAGCTCCTCCTCGTCGTACTTGCCGACGCAGCGGTAGATGACCAGCGGCTTCTCCCAGGCCGAGAACTCCTCGGCGAAGTCGGCCGGGTCGAGGGTGGAGCTGAACGGGAAGGGCCGGTCGTCGGGGTTGCGGTCGCTCTCGTCGTCGATGTCGTAGAGGACGATCCCGTCGAGGTCGAGCCCCGCCAGCCGCTCCAGGGTCCGCTCGGCGACCTGCCTGACCTTCTCCGGCGGGCTCCCGGTGCGGGGCGGGGTCAGCCCGAAGAGCACCACGCCGCCGCGACGGTCCGCCAGACGGCGGACCAGACCGGGGTCGTTCAGCACTCGGCCCCGCCCTCCACGAACCAGCCGCCGTTGGCGTGCCGGATCAGGGCCAGGACGACCACGGGCCGGCCGTCGACGACCACGGAGGCCTCCGCGCGAGCGCCGTCGCGGGAGTCGATCCGCACCTCGGAGCCGGGCCGCGACCACGGCGCGACCGCGTCCCGGGGTGTGGTGCCCACCGCGGGCGCGGCGGCGTCGCTCATGAAGACCGAGGGCATGCCGGAACACCCGAGCCGCTCGACCATCGCGGACCAGCGCTGCTGCCGGCCCGGGTCGTCCTCGCCCGGGCCGTTGGCCGGACCGGGGTCGAGGCCCGCGCCCACCTCGGTCAGCGTCTCCAGCAGCGTCGGCGGCGCCTGGAGCACCCCGGTGACCACGCCCGGGTCCTCGTCGAGGCCCGCGACCCGGTCGGCCGGGCGACTGCTCAGCCGCACCTCGCGGCAGCCGAAGTCGTCGACGACGACGCCGGTCAGGTCGTCGTCGTGGGCGGTGACCAGCATCCAGCGCGGTCCCAGCTCCTGGGTGCACATGCGGTCCTGCTTCGCGGGAGCCAGCGCGGCCAGGTCGCGGTCGATCCCGGCGAGCAGCTCCTGACCGACCGGCTGGGGCCCGCCCACCCGCTGCCAGCCCGAACCGGATCCCGAGCCCTGGCCCGGGTCGTAGCGGCAGACCCACGCCTCCTGGGCGGCGGCCAGCGCCGGCGCGGCCGTGGCCGGCTCGCCGAACCGCTCGTCCTGGGAGGCGGGCTCGGGCAGCCGCGCGGGACAGACCTCTCCGTCCGCGGAGGCGATCTCGTCGGACCCGGTGGGCGCCGCGCCCGGTGCGTCCGAGGCCTCCTCGGTGCCGCAGGCGCCGAGGGCGAGGACCAGGCCGAGGAGCGGGACGACGGACGCCCGGGTGAGTGTCCGGGGGCGCAGGAGGCTGTTCATGGGGGTGGGACGCGCCACCCCCGCGATCGGTTCCGTCGGCGCCCGGCCCCTCATGCGGGGGGTACGGGCAGGCTGACGACGAACGTCGTCCCCGCGCCGAGCCGGGACGAGCAGCTGATCGTGCCGCCGTGGCGCTCCAGGGCCCGCCGGACGATCGAGAGGCCCAGGCCGCTGCCCGGCGAGGAGAGCGCGGCGGGGTTGGTCGAGCGGAAGAACTCCTCGAAGAGGTGCTCCTGGTCCTCCGGCGAGATGCCGAGGCCGGTGTCAGCGACCTCCAGGGTCACCGACCCCGCCCCGGGGGTCAGCCGCACGGCCACCCGGCCACCCTCGGGGGTGTACTTGACGGCGTTGCTGAGCAGGTTGGTGACGACCAGGTCGAGCTCGTCGCGCTCCCCCCAGGCGGGCACCGGGCCCGCGGGCAGCTCCCGCTGGACGGTCAGGCCCTTGCGGAGCACCTCGACCCCGAGCAGGTCGAGCACCTCGTCGACGACCGCCACCAGGTCGACGGGGGCGGGCTCGAAGGGCTGGGTCTCCTGGTCGGACCGGGAGAGGACGAGGAGGTCCTCGACCAGGTGCTGCATCCGCTTGCCGCCCCGCTCGATCACCTCGATGGAGTGCAGGACGCCGTGGGGCAGCTCGGTGTCGCCGTCCAGGATCTCCACGTGGCCGAGGATCGCGGTGAGCGGATTCTTCAGCTCGTGGGCGAGGGTGGAGATGAGCCGCGCCTTGTAGCCGTTGACCTCGCGCAGCTCGGCGACGATCCGCCGCTCCTTCTCGAAGGCGCGGGCGGTGGCGAGCGCCCGGCCGAGGTCGCGGCCGATGTCGAGGGCGGCGCGCTGCTCGCCGGGCGTCCAGCCGTTGTCGGAGTCGTTGCGGCTCAGCACCAGGGTGCCGAGGCACTCGCGACCGGCGCCGATCGGCACGCACAGCAGGCGGGTGATCCCGAGCTCGGCCATCATCTCGTAGACCCGCTGCTGGTCCCGCTCGGGCAGCACCCACGCGGGGGTGGTCTCCCCGTCGAAGATCGCGACGCCCTGGACCCGCCACAGCTCGCGGGCGACCACCCGGCCGACGAGCTTGAGCTCGTGCGGCAGGTCGAGCGTGCGCCCCCGGTCGTCGCGCACCGCGTCGTGGCCGAGGTCGTCGCCCTTGAAGGCTTGGATCCACACCCCGGAGGCGCGGAAGCCGTCCAGGATGGCCGTCTGGCAGACCTCGACGATGCGGGAGAGGACGAGCTCGGAGCTCACGGCGCGCACGATCGTCCGGGACACGGTGGCGAGCCTGACCCTCTCGGTCAGCTCGACGTCCAGGGTGGTGGTCATCGCCCACGGCCTCTCACGTGGCGCCCCGCTGCAGGGCATGCCTGGTCGAGCGTACGGTTACCGCCGGGTAGACGTCCATAGGACACAGCCAACAGCGCCGGGCCAAAGGTCCCGACCGTGAACGGGGCCCGTCGGGACGCGACGCGGCCGTCGCACCCCACTGCTAGAGCACGACGACCGCGTGTCGGCCGTACCCCGGTGACCCCGAGCGAACCGGGGTCTATTCAATCCGCGCAGCCCGCTCGCCGGCGCCCGCGATGCGCTGGTCCTCGGCCTGGTCGGCGATCACCCGCTCGGCGACCAGGCCCAGCTTGAGGTTGAGGTCCTGGGAGGCCTTGCGCAGCACCTCGAAGGCCTCGTTGGAGGAGATCCCGTGGGCCGCCATCAGCAGCCCGGTCGCCTTGCCGATCTCGCGGTTGCTGACCAGCCCCGCCCGCAGCGTCTGCGCCTCGGCGTGGTGGCTGGCGGCGCCCAGGGCGACGGAGGCGAAGGCGGCCACGAGGGCGCCGGCGCGGGCCGAGTCGTCGTCGAGCGCGCCCGGGGTCTCGGAGAAGATGTTGAGCGCCCCACCCTTGCGCTGCCCCACCCGGATCCGGTAGCCGATCATCCCGCGCACGGGCGTGCGCTCCAGCACCAGCCGGGCGAGCTCGGGCCAGGTGGATCCCCGGGTGAGGTCGCTGTCGATCTGGAAGGCCTCCTCGGTGATCGCGTCGTAGCAGGGGCCGTCGCGCAGCTCCTCCTCGAGGGCGTCGATCGTCCGGGCCACCTCGCTGGTCGGGCCGTGCACCGTCATCCGGCCACCCCCGGCCAGGATGGAGATCGCGGCATGGTCACAACCCGGCACGACGGCCACCGCCGTCCGCGTGATCGCGGCGTAGATCTCCTCGTAGCCGGGGCGGTCGTAGACGATCTCCGCGAGGGCGGAGAGCGCAAGGGTGACCTCACCCGGAATCTCATCACGCACGAGAGGATTATGCCGCACCCGGCGAAGCCCCCCCGCATCGTCAGGTCGCCGGGCGCTCGACCTGCGCGGCCAGGTGCGCAGGCGCCTGCACGCAGTAGGAGTCGGTCAGCGCCTCGGCCAGCTCCTGCCAGTCGGTCCGCTCGTCGAGCAGCATCCCGATCAGGTTGCCGCCCCACCCGGCGCGGAAGTAGGGCTCGCCCAGGTGCTGGTAGGCCGCCACCTCGTCGGGCTCGCCGCGGAAGGTGATCCGGAAGCGCTGGTCCTCCCCGCCGAAGACGTGCGCCACCGTGGCGCCGCCCACCCGCCACCGCACGCCGGTCCAGGCGGGCTCCTGCCGGCAGGAGGGCAGGGCCGAGAGCACCCGGTCGATCCGGGCGACCCACTCCTCGGGGACCACGGGTCGGTCAGCCAGCGCCATGGGGCGGAAGCCTGCCACGATCGCCGGATGAACCCCTACACGCACGGACACCACGAGTCGGTGCTGCGCTCCCACCGGTGGCGGACGGCGGAGAACTCCGCCCCCCACCTGCTGCCCCACCTGCGAGCGGAGACGACGCTGCTCGACGTCGGCGCCGGCCCCGGCACGATCACCGTCGACCTGGCGGGCCGGGTGGCCTCGGTGACGGCGACCGAGATCAGCGAGGAGGCGCTCGCGCTCAGCCGGGCGCTGGCGGCCGAGCGGGGCGTCACCAACGTGCGCTTCGAGGTGCAGGACGTGCACGCGCTCGACCTGCCCGACGACACCTTCGACGTCACCCACGCCCACCAGGTGCTCCAGCACGTCGCCGACCCGGTGCAGGCGCTGCGCGAGATGCGCCGGGTGACCCGGCCCGGAGGGTTGGTCGCGGTGCGCGAGAGCGACTACCGCGGGTTCGCCTGGTTCCCGGCGCTGCCGGAGCTCGACGAGTGGATGGCGCTCTACCAGGAGGCGGCCCGGGCCAACGGCGGCGAGCCGGACGCCGGGAGGCGGCTGCTGTCCTGGGCGCGGGCGGCCGGGTTCGAGGAGGTCACCGCGACCTCCTCCACGTGGTGCTTCGCCGACGACGCCGACCGCGCGTGGTGGGGCGGCATGTGGGCCGACCGCATCCTGGAGTCGGCGATGGGCGCCCAGCTGCTCGATGAGGGCCGGGCCACCCGCGCCGACCTCGAGCGGATCTCCGCCGCCTGGCGGCGGTGGGCCGCCGACCCCGACGGGTGGCTCTCGCTGCTGCACGGCGAGGTGCTCTGCCGGGCCTGAGCCCAGGGCCTGAACCCGGGCCGCCGGGGCGACCACGAGCGTCCTATCGTCGAAGACGTGCCTCCCACACCTCCCGTCCTGCGCTCCGCCGGCTTCGCGGAGTTGACCACCACCGAGCTCTACGCCCTGCTCCGGCTGCGGGTCGACGTCTTCGTGGTCGAGCAGGAGTGCCCCTACCCCGATCTCGACGGCCGTGACGACGAGCCCGGCACCCGCCACGTGTGGCTCGAGCGCGACGGCGAGGTGCTCGCCGCGCTCCGGGTGCTCCGGGACCCGGACGCGACCGTGATCGGCCGCGTCGTCACCCGCGGCGACCAGCGCGGCCACGGGTACGCCGCCCGGCTGCTCACCTCGACGCTCGAGTGGCTCGCGACGCAGGGGGGTGCCGGCACGGTGCGGATCGGCGCCCAGGCCCACCTGGAGCAGTGGTACGCCCGGTTCGGCTTCGTCCGCACCGGTCCGGGCTACCTCGAGGACGGCATCGCGCACCTGCCGATGGGGCTGACGCTGCCGGCCTGACCCGGCCTGACCCGGCCTGACCCGGCCTGACCCGGCCTGACCCGGCCGGCCCCGACCGAACTCCTCCGGGGGAGCTTGGGACGGGTCTGCTTCACTGGCTCGGTGACCAGCCAGACCGCCACCCGAGCCCTCGTCGCCCCCTCCGCGGGCGCGCCCTTCGAGCAGCGCACCGTCGAGCACCGGGCGCTGCGCGACGACGACATCCTGATCGACATCGCCTACGCCGGCATCTGCCACAGCGACATCCACCAGGTCCGCGAGGAGTGGGGCAAGGCCATCTTCCCGATGGTGCCGGGCCACGAGATCGCCGGCACCGTGGCCGCGGTCGGCGACGGGGTGACCAGCCACCAGGTCGGTGACCGGGTCGGCGTCGGCTGCATGGTCGACAGCTGCGGGGAGTGCCAGTACTGCAAGGACGGCCAGGAGCAGTACTGCGAGAAGGGCGCAGTGATGACCTACAACGGCCGCGGCTACGACGGCGAGGAGACCAAGGGCGGCTACGCCCAGCAGGTCGTCGTCTCCGAGCGGTTCGCGGTGCGGATCCCCGAGGGGATCGGCCTCGACGAGGCGGCTCCGTTGCTCTGCGCCGGCATCACCACCTGGAGCCCGCTGCGCCGCTACGGCGTCGGCCCGGGCAGCAAGGTCGCGGTGATCGGCCTGGGCGGGCTCGGCCACATGGCGGTCAAGCTGGCCGCCGCGCTCGGCGCCGAGGTCACGGTGCTGAGCCGCAGCGAGGCCAAGCGCAAGGACGCCGCTGAGCTCGGTGCCACGGCGTACGCCGCCACCGAGGACGCCGAGAGCCTCAAGCCGCTGCGCAGCTCGTTCGACGTCATCGTCAACACCGTCAGCGCCGACCTGCCCATCGCCACCTACCTGCGCCTGCTCAAGCCGCTCGGCACCCTGGTCAACGTGGGCCTGCCCCCGGGCGCCTTCGAGGTGCCGCCGGGGATGCTGGTCGGCGGCAGCCGCTCGATCGCCGGCTCCAACATCGGCGGCATCCCCGCGACCCAGGAGATGCTCGACTTCTGCGCCGAGCACGGGATCGGCGCGACGATCGAGACGATCTCGGCCGACCAGGTCGACGCCGCCTACGACCGGGTGGTCGCGGGAGACGTGCGCTACCGCGTGGTGATCGACACCTCGACGCTGGGCTGACGCCGGCCGGGCACACCCTGCTGCCCACCCGGGCCGCAGGACCCTGGTCGCCGGGCGCGCCCCTGCCTACAGTCGTGGGATGAGCGCCGCCGCCGACCAGCGCCGGACGATCCTGGTGACCGGTGCCGCCGGACCCGCGGGTCGCACGCTCGGCGCGCAGCTGGCCGGGCGCGGCGATGCCGCCGGGCTGCGGGTGCTCGGCGTCGACCTGGCCCCGGTCGACGTCCCCGGCTACGAGGAGGTCGGGCCGGTCGCGGGCGCGCTCGACCCCGACTACGACCAGGCCATGGTCGAGCTGCTGGCCAGGCTGGGTCCCGACCTGGTGCTGCCCACGGTCGCGGAGGAGCTGACCCGGCTCGCCGTGCTGGGGGCGGCGGCCGGACTCGGCGACCGGCTGGTGCTCTCGGCCCCCGGCCCGGCCGCGCTCGCCGCCGACAAGCTGCTCACCATGTGGGCGCTGGAGCGGGCCGGAGTGCCGGTGCCGTCCTTCGGCGCCGCGGACCGCCTCGGCTCGGCCGCCGAGGCGCTGGCATGGGCCGCCGGACCCCTGGTGGTCAAGCCCCGGGTGGCCAGGGGCGGGCGCGGGGTGCACGTGGTGGAGTCGCCGGACGACCCGGCGTGGCATCAGGTCGACGGCTCCTGGGTGGCCCAGACCTTCGCGCCCGGCACCGAGTACAGCCCGCAGGTCTACCGCTCGCCGACCACCGGCGGGTGCGTGGTGGTGGTGCTGGAGAAGACCGGGCGCAAGCAGGGCCGGGTGGGCAACGCGACGTCCGTCGTCAGGCTCGCGGACGGGGCCGCGCCCGACGTTGCCGAGGTCGCGGCCGCCGCAGTGGTCGCGCTCGACCTGGTGGGGCCGGTCGACCTCGACGTCCGCCGGACGACGGACGGCACTCCCGTGGTGCTCGAGGTCAACGCGCGGTTCGGCGCGGTCTGTGCCGAGGCTCCCGAGCTGCTCGGATCCGTCCTCGAGCAGTGGCCGCGATGAGCGATGCTCTCCTTCCTGGCGGCCCTCCTCCTGGTCATCGTCCTGCCGTTGGCCGTGCTCGGGCTCGTCCGGCTGCTGCTCGTGCCGTGCGCGCTGCTCTTCGAGCTCAGGCAGCGCCGGCAGTCACCCGGGCCGGCGGGGTGCGGCCCGCTCTTCACCGAGCCGCCGCTGGTGAGCGTCGTCATCCCGGCGTTCCGCGAGGGGGTGGTGATCGACAACTGCCTGCGTTCGGTGCTGGGCAGCGCCTACCCGCGGCTCGAAGTGATCTGCGTGGACGACGGGTCCCCCGACGACACCTACGAGCGGATGGTCCGCATCGCGCAGGCACACCCCGGCCGGGTCACGGCCCTGCGCCAGGAGAACGCCGGCAAAGGCGCGGCGCTCAACACCGGGCTCGAGATCGCGACGGGCGACGTGCTGATCCTGGTGGACGCCGACGGCCTCTTCCGTCCCGACACGGTGCTCCGGATGCTGCGTGGCTTCCGCAGCCCCCGCATCGGGGCGGTCTGCGGCAACGACCGTCCGGTCAACCTGGACCGGGTGCAGACCAGGCTGCTCGCGCTGATCAGCCATGTCGGGACCGGCCTGATGCGGCGTGCCCTGGACGTGCTGGGGTGCCTGCCCATCGTCTCGGGCAACAGCGGCGCCTTCCGGCGCGACGTGCTCGAGCGCACCGGGCCGCTGCGCACCGACACCCTCGGCGAGGACCTCGAGCTCACCTGGCGGGTCCACCGGGCGGGCTTCCAGGTGGCCTTCGCGCCCGACGCCCTGGTCTACGCCGAGTCGCCCTCGACCGTGCGCGGCCTGTGGCGCCAGCGGGTCCGCTGGGCCCGCGGCCTGCTGCAGACCACCTCGATGCACTGGCCGGTGCTGGGCAACCCCCGCTACGGCCGGTTCGGGCTCTACCTGCTCTTCAACACCGCCACCCAGGTGGTCGCCCCCTTCGCCCAGGTGACGGGGCTGGTCACCCTGGTCGTCCTGGTCACGACCGACGGCGTCCGCTGGCTCCCCGACCGGTGGTGGGCCTGGGTGCTCGTGCTGGGCGTGCCACTGGCGCTCGGCCTCCTGCTCCTCGCCTGCCTGCTCGACCGGGCCCTGGGCGACCTGCGCTACCTGTGGACGGCCCTCCTGTGGCCCGCCTACTCCACCCTGATGACCTTCGTCATGCTCGATGCGGTCCGCCTCGAGCTCACCCATGCGGAGAACCGATGGAACAAGCTGGAAAGAAGCGGGACCGTGTCAGTGGCGGAAGTCCGCGACGACGAGGGCCGTGGCTCGTGATCCTGGCCGTCCCGCTGGTGCTGACCGTGCTGGCGGCCCTGCTGATCGCCCGGCCGTGGGAGGAGCTGCCCACCCTGCGGCCTGACGAGCGCCCGGACGAGATCCGCTCGCTGAGCATCGACTTCTCCACGGTCGTCGACCCCACCACCAACTGGGGTGCCGTCGACGAGCGGCTCAACTCGGTCGACGCCAACGCCGTCGACCTCAACGCCGGACGGGTGGAGTTCACCGCCTTCGACTGGGACGAGCACCCGGAGGCGGCGGCCCAGCCCGGGTTCGACCACATCAAGCGGGCCGCCAGTGCGCTGGCCCGGACCGACGACGGCACCCCCCGGTCGTTCGCCCTCATCGTGGACGCCTACGTGCCCGGCTGGATCCAGGACGACCCGTCGATCGCGGGGGTCTCGGCGGACGGCACGCGCTCCCGCTACCGTGCGTCTGCCTCGCAGCTGGCCCGGGGCGAGGTGGGCGACCGGCTGGTCGACTACGTGGCGGCGCTGGGCGCCCGCTACGAGCCGAGCCAGATCGCGGTCACCGAGCTCTTCCTCAACCGGTTCAGCTTCGGCGACGACGACCTCGGGCTCTTCCGCGAGATGACCGGCGAGCAGGACTGGCCCCGCACCCCCGACGGCGAGATCGACGAGCAGGGGACGACTCTCACCACCTGGCGGGCCGAGGTGCTGGCCGGCCTGATGAGCCGGATGCGTGCGGCGCTGGACGAGGTCGACGACGGGGAGGGCGCCGAGATCGAGCTGGCCATGGACGTCCGGCTCGACTGGGAGGACCCCGCGGTGGGCTCGCTGGGCAGCGGCCACGACTACGCCGTCCTGCTCGAGGCGGTCGACCGGCTCGTGCTGTGGGCCTACGTCTTCGAGGACCGCGCACCCACGGACATCGAGGAGGTGACCGCGGGGCTGCAGGCCGCCGGACTCGACATGTCGCGCTTCACCATCTCCGTGGGCCTGTGGGCGCGAGGACCGGGTGGGGACGTCGACGACGCGATCACTCCCTCCCGGCTCGCCACGTCGGTCCGCGCCGCCCAGACGCACGGGATCTCCCACGTCAACGTCACCCCGCTCCGGCTGATGTCGGACGAGGCCTGGGCGGCGCTCGCGGAGGTGTGGAACCCCTAGCCCTGCCCCTGACTCTGACCCGGCCCTTGCCCCTGCCCCGGGTGCTGGTCCGGGTGCTGGTCCGGGTCCGGGTCCCTTCTCGCTGCCGCCTCCGGCAGCGGGTAGGCCCCGGAGTCGGTCGACCGGGCCGTGTCGCTGTGCAGGTCGGGGAGCAGCGCGTCCACCTCGGTGCCACGTCCGAGCTCGCTGCGGATGGACATGGTGCCGCCGTGCTGGGAGACCACCGTCTGGGCCAGGGAGAGTCCGAGCCCCAGCCCGGGCACCTGACGGCGCCGGCTCTCGCGGGTGCGGTAGAAGCGCTGGGTGATCCGCTCCAGCTCCTCCGGGGCGATCCCCACGCCCTGGTCGACCACCCGGATCCGGGCGGCCCGCTCGCCGTCGGGGGCGGTGGCCCGCTCGGCACTGACCACGACGTGCGTCCCCTCGGGGCTGTACTTGAGCGCGTTGTTGATCAGGTTGTCCACCACCTGGCCCAGCCGCTGGCCGTCGGAGACCAACGGGACCGGCGAGTCGCCGGCGACCTCCAGGGTGATCCCAGCCCCGGTCGCCTCCGGGCCCTGACTGGCGACGGCCGTGCGGACCACCTCGGCCACGTCCAGCTCCTCGGGCACCATCGGAACGCCGCGAGCCACCCGGGCGCCGAGCAGCAGGTCCTCGACCAGCGCCCGGAGCCGGCGGGCGTTGCGGCCGATCACCTCCAGGTAGGTGCGCTGCTCCTCGTCGAGCTGCCCGCCGTGGAGCTCGAGCAGGTCGAGGTAGCCCAGGATGGCCACCAGCGGGGTCCTCAGCTCGTGGCTGACCAGGCTGAGGAACTCCTGCTGGGCCTTCTCGGCCGCCTCCCGCTCGGTGGTGTCGGCGCCGATGAAGAGGTAGCCGGCCGGCACGGCGTCGTCGGGGCTCTCCAGCCCGTCGCGCAGGGTGACGGTGTACTCCAGGTGGCGCTCGGTGCCGTCGGGCAGGGTGCGCACCAGCTCACCGACGTAGGGCTGTCCGTGCGCGGCGTCGCCCACCAGCAGCGTCATCGCCTCGTCATCGGTCAGCAGGCGCTCCCGGATCTCGCTGCCGGCCTGTCGCACCGGGCCGAAGAGCTCGAGCAGGGAGTGGCCGACCAGCTGGTCGGTCGGACGTCCGAGCAGCCGCTCGGCGCCGATGTTGGCCAGCAGCACCTTCCCGGCGAAGTCGGTGGCCACCACCGCCTGCTCGGTGGCGGCGGACATGATCGTGAACATCGTGTCCCGGGAGCGGCGCAGGTCGCGGGCCACGAGCGCGATCCGGTTCCTGGCCGCGACGAGCTGCTCGGACTGGCGCCGGACCGTCTCGGAGAACGCGTGCAGCCCCAGCGCGACCGTGATGACCATGATCATCGTGACGAGCGCCCGGACGGCAGGGAACCCGGGGTCGGGAAGCACCACGAGCGGCGCGACCAGCACCACCGCGGACCCGACCAGCGCGATCGACACGGCGGTCCGGCCCGGCGCCAGGGACAAGGTGACGACCGGCAGGAAGAGCAGCACGTCGAGGCTGCCCACCCCCTCCCCGGCACCGAGGTCGATCAGGCCGACGGCGAGCAGCGTGGGCACACCGAGGATGTAGGCACCCACGGGCGAGCTCCGGTCCCAGGTGCCGAGCCAGGCCACCAGCTGCATCGCCACCACGGTCGCCACGCCCGCGACGATCAGCCACGGGTGCCGCGGAGTGATCGCCAGCGGGACCAGCGCCGCGATGAGCACGTAGAGGACGGTGGTCGGCAGCTGGCGCAGGCCGGAGGCGTCGGCCCGGAACCACGCCCGGCTCAGGCGGGCGAGCCGGCCCGTGGTCGGCTCCTCGGCGAGGAGGAGCCAGGAGTCGCTCACCGGCGTTCCCGGGCGTCATCCCCGTGCTCGCTGTCGGCGTCCTGCCCGTCGACGGCCGGAGCGACGCGCACCCGCGAGGTGGTCACGACCAGCTCGGTGGCGCGCAACGTCTCCAGGGGCTCCACCTCGCGGGCCGGGCTGAAGCGGGACCAGTAGCGCGCGGTGGTCCGCACCACGTCGGGCTGGATGTACTCGCGGTGCGACTGGGAGACGAACGCCGCGAGCATCTGCAGCTTGGTCTCCACGAACCCCTCGACGTCGACGAACCGGTTGGGCGCGAAGTCGACCGTCGAGGACGGGCTCTGGAAGCACCACACCGAGCCGACGCCCCGCGCACCGATCTCGACCGCCTCGTGGACCGCGCGGTGGTCCTGGTGCCGGTCGTGGGCCCCGTGGGTGTAGATCCGGTCGGGCTGCAGGTCGGCCACCACCTCCTCCACCGACGTGATCAGCCCCTCCGCCGGCACCAGGTGGGTGTCCGGGTACTCCAGGTGGATCAGGCGGGCACCGACCACAGCGGCGGCGTCGGCCGCCTCGCTGCGGCGCTCCACCGTGTCGCCGCCCACCGCTCCGCCGGACATGATGAGGATCGTCAGGTCGTCGCCCGCGGTGGCGTGCGCGGCCAGGGTGCCGCCGACCCCGATCTCGACGTCGTCGGGGTGGGAGCCCACCGCCAGCACCCGCTGACGGGCTCCGCTGCGGCGGGTCCGGGTGAGCTCGGCCAGCTCGGTGGCCCGCTCGACCAGGATGGTGGCCGGCACGGGCTTGGTGAGGAACTCGTCGGCCGCCTCGCGCAGCGCGACCACCGCGTGGTCGAAGGTGGGGTAGGCGGTGAGGATGATGATGGAGAGGTCCGGGTCGATCTCGCGCACCCGCGGCAGGATCTCCAGGCCGGAGCGACCCGGGAGCATGATGTCGCTGACCAGCACGTCGTAGGCGCCCGGCTGCATCCGCGCCAGCGCGTCCTCCGCGGTGCCGACCACGTCGACGGAGAACCCGCCGTGGCGGCTCAGCGCGATGCGGATGAACTCGGCGGAGTCGCGGGCGTCCTCGAGCACCAGCGCCCGCAACTGGAGCTCGGCCACGGTGACTCCCCTCCGCCGGAGGTCGGACCACCACGGTAGGCCCGTGGAGGGCCGGCGTGCACGGGCCAGAAGTCACATCGGCCGGGTCACCGGCCCGTCTCCGACGGTGGAGGCGTCACTGCCGGCGCGGGGAGTCGGCGAACAGGTGGCACAGCAGGTCGCGGCTGCGCAGCTCCGTGCGGCGCGGGTCCGCCAGCACCGGGTGCAACCGCTCCCCCGCGACGCTCCCTTCGACGACCCCGAGCTCGGGCCCGCCGGCGTCCGGGGTGGCCGCGTCGAGCAGCACCTCGACGTCGTGGATGCCGGAGCCGGTCTCCAGGATCGTCGTCGGTCCCAGCCTGCGCAGCATCGCCAGGGAGGCCGGGTTGTCCTGCAGCACCTCGGTGAGCACCCTGGTCACCCCGGCGGGGCGGCTGCGCACCAGCTCCGGCAGCAGCGCGGAGGCGACCCCTCGGCCCTGCCACTCGTCCCTGACCGTCACGGCCAGGTCGGCGGCGTCCGGGAGGTCGGGGTAGCGCACCAGGCGGCCGATCGCCACCGGGGCGTAGACGTGGTCCTCGACCTCGGGGCAGAGCACCAGGGCGACGTGGTCGACCCCGTCCACGTCGTCGACGAGGTGGGAGAGCATCGCCTCGCTCAACCGGGTCATGGGGGTCAGGAAGCGCAGTCGTCGAGACTCCGGCGAGAGCTGCTCGAACGCCTCCGCGAGCCGCTGCTTGTCGGTGTGGTCGAGGGCGACGACCCAGGCGTGGGTGCCGTCTCGCAGCATGACCTCTTGCGCCATCGGACCTCCCAGGTCGGCGGACAGCCTCTCCCGCGAGCCTAGGCCGTCGCGCGTGACACCGCTCTGCGGCGCCAGCCCAGCACGATCGCCAGCACGATCCACACGCCCAGGAGGACGGGCGAGGCGTAGAGCACGCCGACGAAGAACCCGCCGACCGGTCCGCCGTAGTAGTCGAACTCGCGGCGCTCGAGCGGCTCCTCGGGCAGCTGCGCGATCCACTCCGGCAGCCGCAGTGCCGCCTCGCCCAGGTACTCCGGCTCCCGCTCGACCCGCGGCCCGTCGTACGGCCCGTCGACGAGGGCGTAGCCCTCGGAGACCTGCGTGGTGCTTCGCTCCGGTCCCTGCCACAGCACGACCACCGCCGGCTCGTCGAGCCGGTGCAGCATCTGCTCGGCGGCCTGGGCGTAGTGGTCGTAGCCGGCGGCGCGGCTCTCCCGCCAGACCACCACGTGCACCGGCAGGTCGCGCTCGGCGATCGCGGCCGCGACGGCCGCCTCGCCCTCCTCGTCGAGGAGGTGACGCGCGTCCTCGCTGACGTGCACCCGGTCGTCGCGGAGCCCCTCGACCGCCGCCACCACCCGGTCGCCGGCGTTGCCGAAAGCGCGCTCGGCGCCGCTGTCGAGGTGGAGCACCACCGGCACGACGGCCAGTGCGCCCAGCGCGAGCGAGACGGGCAGCCGCTTCCACCACCTCATCGCAGCTCCCGCTGTGCGGCGGCCACCGGGTGCCACAGGTCGTCGACGAAGGCGCCGTACCCGGTCCGGGCCCACACCGTGTCGGCCTCGTACCAGGGGCGGCGCCGGCCGAGCACGCCGGCCGGCACCCGCATCGGCTCCAGCGTCCGCTCCGGGGCGTCGCGGCACCACTCGCAGACGGGCACGGTGAGGTCCCGGTCGGCGACCGGCACCCGGCGACGGTGCGGTCCCTCGCCGTGGCGGGGGTCGAAGAAGCAGGGACGGTAGGGCTTGGGGCGCCCCTTCCGCGACCGGGCCGCGAAGTCGAGCGCCCGGTCGGCCGTCCGGGTGAGCACCAGGGCGCCCACCAGGTCGTCGAGGTCCGTCTCGTCGGTGCCGGTGCGGTCCAGCACGGTGCGGGCGGTGTCGTAGGAGCCGTCCACCAGGATCCGGGTCTCCTCCGTGAGCGCCGCTCCGGTCGGGGAGGCCAGCCGCTCGGCCAGCGCGTCGAGCTCGCGCTCGGCGAGCGCCCGGACCTCGTCGGGGCCGGGCAGCGGCGCCGCCTCCCGCTCCGCCTCGACGGGACGTCGCGGCGCGAGGGCCGAGAGGGTGCGCCAGCGGTGCACGAAGCGGAGCACCAGCCAGGCGCAGCCGCCCACCACCAGGAACGCCATGGTCGACCACACGGCGTAGTCGCCCGGCATCGGGTGCTCGTAGTCGAGGTCCCACTCCGGGGGCTCGCGCCAGACCTCCTCCTCCGCGAAGGCTCCCCACTCCTCGGGGCTGAGGTCGCCGTTCTCGGCGAGCACGGTCAGGTCGCGGGCGGCCACGCCGGGCAGGCTGAGTGCGGCGTCCGCCCCTCCTTCGGGGGCGTGCTCGCTCTGGGCCCGGTAGCGCAGCGACTCCTCGGGGACGTCGCCGAAGGTCACCAGCGCGTGGGCGTAGCTCACCGGGTCGGTCTGGACCCAGAAGACCGCGTCGCCGCCGATCCGCTCGTGGAGCAGGGTGGCGAGCTCGCGGTCGGGGTCGTTGCCGGAGAGGCCGTCGGGCGCCGGCACCATCACGACGTACGCCGGGAAGGGCGCCTCCTCGACGATCTCGCGCAGCCCCTCGCGCACCTCCTCGGTGTGGCCGTTGCCGAAGAGGACGTCGACCTGCACCGGGTCCTCCAGCAGCGCCTCGGCGAGCTCGTCGGGGGTCGGGCCGGCGGGGGCGTTCACCGCAGCTCCCGGTGGATCCGGGTGACCAGGTCGGGCTCCAGCGCGCCGAACCCGGTCGACGCCCACGGCTCCCGGTCGGTCTCGAAGTAGTGGCGCGGCCTGCCCTGGACCACCACGTCGAGGATGTCGGGGCGCCGGCCCGCCTGCAGGTCGCGGCGGCAGGCCTCGCAGATCGGCGCCTTGACGGTGCCCGAGTCGTGCTCGAGGGTGCGGTCGCGGCCGGCCCGCCCGTGCAGCGGGTTGAGGAAGCACGGCGCCGCCGGGGTGAAGGCCCTGCCGCGCCTGGCCGCCGCGAGGGCCTCCTGGCCGCGGCCGGCCAGGACCACGGCGCCCACCGCGTCGAGCGGGTCGACGGGGGCCGCCGGGTCGTCGTCGGCCGGGAGGACCCGCCCGGCCGCCTCGTAGTGGTCGAGCGCGGCGGCCCAGGCCGCGCTGTCGGAGCCGGTCATCTCGGCGGCGTCGATGCTCTCCCCGAGGCGCAGCACGTCTCTGCGGGCGCGCCGGACCAGCTCGACGTCACCGGCGGCCCGGACCCGCTCCAGGACCGAGTCGGGCAGGACGAACGTCGCCGACGAGCCCTGGCCGCGCAGCCGGGTCACGGCCGTCTTGACGCCGACGACCACGATGGCGAGGAGCAGCACCACGAGCGCGCCCTCGGCCACCCCGAGACCGTCGTCGGACCCGCCGTCGGAGCGGTCCGACGGGGCGAGCGTCTGGGTCCGGCCGCTCTCCCGCTCCTGCCGGGTCTGCTCCAGGGAGGCGGTCCGGCCCTCGGCCGCGTCGCGCACCAGCTCCCCGAAGGTGCCCTCGGCGAGGCCGTCGACGATGCGCAGCAGCCCCTCGCCGAGCTCGTGCGGGGCGCCCACCCCGTCGGGCTTGCGGTCGCCCTCGGAGAGCACCAGCTCCACGTCGTCGGTCAGGTCCTCCGACCCGGCGACCTCGCCCCACTGCAGGATCGCGAGGTTGAGCTCGGTGCCGTCGGGCAGCCGCGGGTAGAACGCCTCGCCCTCCCGGCTGCGCCAGATGTTGTTGACCCCCACGTAGAGCCCGTCCGGCCCACCGGCGTCGTGCACCCGCACCAGCAGGTCCGACCCGCCGTGGATGCCCTCCTCCGGCGGTTCGACCAGCACCAGGTTGAGGGGCACCCCGGCCTCCCCGGCGGCCGTCTGGATCTGCTCGAGCTGGCGGGGTGGGATCCACCCCTCGGCGCCGGGCCCCACGTGCACCCCGCCGGCCTGGAGGTCTGCGACGATCGCGTCGATGTCGCGGTCGGGCACGCGGGTCTCCTCAGGGTCGTGGGGTCGGCTCGGTCACCTGGTCGTCACCAGGTGAGCTCGATCTCCAGCTCGTTCTCGTCGCCGCCGATCTCGACCTCGACCTTGAGGGTGACCTCGTCGGGCACGTCGACGGTGATCCGGTGGCCGTTCTTCTCCAGCTCCACGGAGTTGTGGCGGGCCAGCGCGTCGGCCAGCGCGTGCAGCTTGGCGGCGGCCTCCTCGCGGCTCATCTTCTTGGTCTGGTCGATGTCGAACAGGTCGTCGCTCACGTGTCTCTCCCTCGTTCCCGACCCGGACGGGTCGCGGTGTTGCCCAGACCGTATCCCGCGGCGCGGGAGGCCTGCCTCAGACGTGGCCGCTGAGCTGGGCCATCCTGGCGGCGAGGGCGTCGACCATCGCGCTCGCCTGCTTGGCGGGGAGCGCGGAGCGCCGGTCGCCGCCCTCGCTGGAGACGGGGAGCACGTCGACGGAGAGCCGCGCCCCGCCGGCGAGGGCGCGCAGCTCGTCGAGCCGGTCGGCGAAGGGGGAGCCGCTGCCGGGCGAGTAGTAGGCCAGCGCCTCCTCGACCCGGTCGGGGTAGAGATCGGTCTTGGTGACCGCGACGACGAGCCAGACCGGCTTGTCGCGGCGTACCGCCATCGAGGCGATCCGGTGCGCGGTGATCGTCCAGTCCTCCAGCTCGGCGGCGAGCTGCTCCTCACGGGTGGCGCTGGCGGCGCCGGTGGTGCCGGCGGTGCGCCGCGGGGTGGCGTGCCCCCAGGCCACCACGTGGACGACGCCGTCGACCGGCTCGTCGTGGAAGACCTCGTCGAGGGCGCCCAGCCTGGTGGCGGCGTTGTCGCCGGGCACCACCAGGAAGCGGAACCCCTGGAGCCGCCGGGAGCGGCGGGTACGGCGCTCCATCACCGCCGAGCCGACCTCGGCGGCGCCGGCGTTGGTGGTGCGCCGGGTCAGCCGGTCGGCGAGCTGGGTCTTGCCGACCCCGGTCATCCCGGTGACGGCGACGACGGGGAAGCGGCGGCGGAAGAGCCGGCCGACCCGCTCCGGGGTCGCGGCGAGGCCGGTGAGGAGACCGCCGGCGACGGTGACCCCGAGGGCCGACCGGCTGCTCCCCCGGGCCGCGGCGGGCAGCAGCCTGCGGATCCGGGCGGCGGTGGGACGGGACGCGGGGTCGGGCACGTGGCCTCCTGGGGCGCGGATCGGTCGCGGCTGGGAGTGAGCCTACGGTGACGGTCGTGAGCCGCCCAGGGTCAGCCCGGCTCGCTCCCGGCTCGCGCCAGGCCAGTCCGGGCTCACTCCGGGCTCGCTCCAGGCTCGCTCCAGGCCAGTCCAGGCCAGTCCAGGCCAGTCCGGGGTCGTCGGGGGCAGACTCGAGGCATGGCGGGTGCGGGGTCGACGAAGGTGGGCGCGGGTTCCGCGGTCCTGCTCGTCGTCGGCCTGCTGCTGCTCGCGGTCGCCGTCCCCGCGACGTGGGCGGACCGGACGCTCCTCGACGACGCGCGCTTCAGCGCCGCCGTGGCCCCGGTGATCGAGGAACCCGCGGTCCGCGACGAGGTGGCCGCCGAGATGACCGACGCCGTCCTGGACCGCGTCCCGGCGCTGGCGCCCGCCCGGAACGCGGTCGCGTCGTCGTTTCTGCGGCTGGTCGCCACCGACGCCTTCGCCGACACCTGGCGCACCGCGGTGGAGTCCGCCCACCGTCGCGCCGTGGCCGCTGTCCGCGGCGAGGACGAGGGCCTGCGGGTCGGCGACACCACCGTGCGGGTCGAGCTGGCGCCGCTGATCGCCGAGGCCAAGCAGCGCCTCGTCGACTCCGGGGTGCCGTTCGCGCAGCTGATCCCCGAGGTCGGGGCGTCGTTCGTGCTGGTGGACTCCCCCGAGGTGGGAGAAGCCGTCCGGGCGGCGCGCTTCGTGGACACCTGGGCACCGTGGCTGCTCGCGGCGAGCCTGCTGGTGCTGCTCCTCGCCGTGGCGGCGGCCCGGTCGCGGGCCCGGGCCCTGGGCTGGGGCGGGCTCGGGGTCGCGATCACGATGGCGTCGGTGCTGGGCGGGCTGGCGCTGCTGCGGTGGCGCTACCTGGGCGAGATCGAGGACGCCGGACGCTCCCCCGCCGCTGCGCGGGCGGTCTTCGACGCACTCACCTCGTCGCTGCGCAGCACCACGCTGGGTGCGGGCGCCGCGGGTCTGGCCGTGGCGGTGCTCGCCTGGCTCTGGGTGCTGGCGCGCGGGCGCCGCTCCGCCTGAGCCCGAGCGGGCGTCGGGCGCGCAGGCCGGCGGGGCCGGGGCAGGCCCGCGCATGACGGGCGCGCCGGCCGGGCACCGAGTGGTCGGGCGAGCGCAGGAGGAGCGATGGCGGAGCAGCGACTGGTGGCCGACCTGGTGGTGGAGCGGCTGCGCGCCTGGGGCGTGGAGCGGCTCTTCGGCTACTCCGGCGACGGCATCAACCCGGTGATGGGGGCCCTGCGCCGGGCGGGCGGCGATCCCGAGTTCGTGCAGGCACGGCACGAGGAGAACGCCGCGCTGATGGCCGTGGGGCACGCCAAGTACACCGACGGCGTCGGTGTCATGGTCAGCACCCAGGGGCCCGGCGCGGTCCACCTGCTCAACGGGCTCTACGACGCCAAGCTCGACCACCAGCCGGTGGTCGCGATCGTCGGACAGCAGCCCACCACCGCCCTCGGCGCGGAGTACCAGCAGGAGATCGACCTGACCAGCCTCTTCAAGGACGTCGCGGCGCAGTACGTGCAGGCCGTGCTCGCCCCGGAGCAGGCGGCGATGGTGCTCGACCGTGCCTTCCGCACCGCGCTGGCGACCCGGTCGCCGTGCGTGGTGATCCTTCCCCACGACGTGCAGGTCGAGCCGGCCCCCGAGGAGGTGCCGCACGAGCACGGAGTGGTCCCGACGGTGCCGCAGTGGCGCCCGCCGCGGGTGATGCCCGCCGACGACGACCTCGCCGAGGCGGCCGCGGTGCTCAACGCCGGGGAGCGGGTGGCGCTGCTGGTCGGCCAGGGCGCCCGGCACGCCGGAGACCAGGTGCGCGCGGTGGCCGAGCGGCTGGGGGCAGGGGTCACCACCAGCCTGCTGGGCAAGCCGTGGTGGGACGAGACGCTGGCGACCAGCTGCGGCGTGATGGGCCACCTCGGCACCACCGCGTCCGGCTGGCTGCTGGACAGCTGCGACACCCTGCTGATCGTCGGCAGCAACGACCCGTGGACGGAGTTCTACCCGGCGCCCGGGCAGGCGCGGGCGGTGCAGGTCGACCTCGACGGCCGGCACCTCGGCAACCGCTACCCGGTCGAGGTGGGGCTCGTCGGCGACGCCGCCGAGACGCTGACCGCGCTGCTGCCTCTCCTCGAGGAGCGGCAGGACCTGACCTGGCGCGACGAGGTCGTCGGGCAGGTCGCCCGCTGGCACTCCCTCGCGCAGCAGCGTGCCGGCAGCACCGCCGTGCCGCTCAGCCCGGAGCGGGTGGTCCGCGCGCTGACGCCTCGCCTCCCCGGCGACGCCCGGGTGAGCGTCGACGTCGGGTCGATCACCTACTGGTATGCCCGGCACCTCACCCTGCCGCCCGGCGTGCCGGCGCACCTCTCCTCGACCCTGGCCTCGATGGGCTCGGCCCTGCCCTACGGGCTGGCCGCCAAGCTCGACGCGCCCGACCGGCCGCTGGTGGCGCTGGCCGGCGACGGCGCCATGCAGATGAACGGCGTCGCGGAGCTGATCACCGTCGCCCACCGGTGGCGGGAGTGGGCCGACCCCCGGTTCGTCGTGCTGGTCCTGCACAACCGCGACCTCGCGGAGGTGACCTGGGAGCAGCGCGAGACCGAGGGCGACCCGCGCTACGACGCCAGCCAGTCGCTCCCCGACTTCCCCTACGCCCGCTACGCCGAGCTCCTGGGCCTCACCGGGATCCGGGTGGAGCGGCCCGAGGAGGTCGACGCCGCCTGGGAGCGGGCGTTGGCCGCCGACCGGCCGGTGGTGCTGGAGGCGGTGGTCGATCCGGACGTGCCGCTCCTCCCGCCGTTCCCCGGTGGCGCGGAGAAGCTGGAGAGCTTCCGCCGGGGACTGGCGCAGGAGGAGGACGGCGAGCGCGCCCGGGCGCTGCTCGACGAACAGGCCGCCCAGGAAGGGGAGTGAGCCCCCTCCCCGCGATCCCTCCTCAGTCGGCCGGCAGGTCGGCGAAGGCCTGCTTCATGTCGCGGTACCAGCCCAGCGACTTCTTCGGGTGACGCCAGCGCCCCTTCATCTCGTCGCGGGCCGGCTGGTGGCTGGCGTCGCCGGCCTTCTCCGCCTCCTTGAGGTGCTGGTCCTGGGCGTTGATCACGTCGTCGGCGCTCTCGCCACGGTGGGCGAGGTCGCAGGGGCCGCCGAGCTGACGGCAGGTCATGGTCTTCATGGTGACTCTTCCTCCTGGTGTCGGGCTGGTGTCGATCTCTCTCTGCCTTGTTGACGAGTGGCGTCGCCCGGGTGTGACCGGGCTGCCGCTCAGCTGCGCGGTCCGGCCCCCTCGCGGCGGACCACGCGGGCGAGGACGGCGGGGTCGGCGCGGAAGGTGATCCGGCGTACGGCGCCGTGCTCGACCACGAAGTCGAAGAGCACCCGCGCCTCGCCGCGGTGGAACCACGCGGCGCCCGGTCGGTCGTCGAGGAGGACCGGGAGGGCCGCGTGCGCGCTGCCGTTGAAGAACTCCGCGACCTGCTGGGCGCCCTCGATCCGCTGCGGGGTGCCCGCCAGCAGCGCCGCGTCGTCGGCGGTGACCTCGATGTCGGGGGCGAGCAGCTGGAGCAGGCGCTCGAACTGCGCCTCCCGCGCGGCCGCCATGAAGGCGTCCACCACCTGCCAGTGGGCGAGCGCGTCCTCGGGCGCGGGCTGCCGCACCTTGGCGCGGGCCCGGGAGGCCAGCTTGCGGGCCGCGGCGGGCGTGGTGTCGAGCACCGAGGCGATCGTGGCGAACTCGAAGCCGAAGGTGTCGTGGAGGACGAAGGCGACCCGCTCGGCCGGGCTGAGCCGCTCCAGGACGACCTGGAGCGCGGCACCGACGGTGTCGGCCATCGCCACCTCGTCGGCCGGGTCGGGTGCGAGCGCCTCCACGGCGAGGTCGTCGACGGGGACAGGGGTGCGGGCCCGCAGCCGGTCCAGGCACAGGCGGGTGGTGACCGTGGTCAGCCAGGCGGGCAGGTTGTCGATCGGCGCGTCAGGGTCCCCGGCGTCCGCCCGGCGCCCGGTGGCGTCCAGCCGGAGCCAGGCCTGCTGCACGACGTCCTGCGCCTCGTCGGCGTCGCCCAGCACCCGGGTGGCCAGCGTCACCAACCGCGGCCGCTCGGTCTCGAACTCCTGCGTCGTCATCCCACGCTCCTCCTCGGTCGGGCCCACCTTCCTGACGCGACAGCGGGGCTGACGTGACCGCGCGGAGGCGTCGGTCAGCCGGCGAGGGAGCCGCCGAAGATCTGCCACGCCAGGGCCGACTTCGCGACCAGGCTGAGCACGAGGTAGGCCTTCTCCCCGAACGCGTAGCTGCGCCAGGGACCGATCTGTCGGTACTGCAGCCACTGGTTGAGCGCGAAGCTGTTGAAGAAGACGAACAGGGAGACGAAGATCCCGATCACGAAGCCCGGGACCTCGTCGGCCGCCACCACGTTGTACGCGATCGCCACCCAGGGCGTGGCGCCCGCGACGCAGCCGAACCAGAACGGCTTCATCGTCAGCCGCTCCCTGCCCGGCGGGTTGGCCGACTCCTGGAGCCAGCCGAAGAGGATCATCGAGACGTTGGCGCCGGCGATGCCGATCAGGGCGCTGATCGCGTCGATCCCCGTGTAGAGCGCGATGAGCACCACCATCAGGGTGGCGCTGAACGAGTACTCCACCCACCGGAAGCGGTTGATCCCGCGCCGCAGGTCGCCCTCGTAGGTGCGCCGGAGGACCGTCGCGGTGAGCAGGTGGTCGACCGCGGCGAGGGCGAGGAAGGCGGCCACCGCCGGACCGATCGGCAGGTCGAGGAGCGCCTCGGGGGACTCGGACGGCGTCCCCGGCGGCCCGGCCGGCAGCGACTCGGTGACGGGGATGGCGAAGTCCGTCGCCAGCCACACCACGGCCGCCGCCTGCGCGAGGTGGAGGACGGTGAGTGCGAGGTTCCAGCCGCGCAGGGAGCGCAGGCTGCGCTCGTCCACGCCGCTCGCAGTCGTTCCCGAGGTCGTCATCCCGCCATCATGCCGGGTGCGGGGCCCCGGGAGTCAGGGCTCGTCCACGCCCTCGCCGGTCACGGGACCCGCGGGAGCTGCACCCGGCAGTAGAGCGAGCCGCCGTCCTGTCGCGCCGCCCTGGCGAGGGAGGCGAGCAGGTGGAGCTGGACCCGGAGCGTCTCCGGCTCGACGGCGCCGCCGAACTCCTCGGTTCGCGACCACGGGCCCACCGCCGCGGCGAGCTGGTCGGCGCCGGCGCCGGCGAGGGCGTCGACCAGCCCGTCGGTGACGGTGAGCACCTGGCGCTCCCCGCCGTCCCGCTCCGCCAACCGGGCACCCCAGCGCGGGTCCGCGGCGATCTGGGCCGACGGGCGGCCGGTGAGCAGGGCCTCGAGCGTGCCGCCCTGGGCGACCGGATCGACCCGGGTGTCGGCCACGGTCCGGTACGCCGACGCGCCCGGTGCCAGCGCCCCCGCGGCGGTCGCGTCGTCGGGGGCGAGGAACCAGTCGTAGCGCACGGCCATGCCGGAGACCCTAGTGGCGACCGGCGAGGGCCTCGCCGCGAGACCCGGCCAGCACCAGCACGCAGACCTCGATGCCCTCGCTGCCCGCCACGGCGCGCAGCCACGCGGGCCGGGTCCGGTGCACCTCCCGCCATCCTGCGGCGGCGTACATCGCGACGGCCGCCTCGTGCACCGGCAGCACCTCCAGGCAGGGGTGCAGGTCGCGAGCGAGGATGTCGGCGACCACCGTCTCCAGCAGGAGGCGGCCCACCCCCAGCCCCCGGGCCTCCTCCGCCACGAAGAGCGAGCGGACCCAGGCCAGCCGGTCGGTCGGGCTGCCGTGGGCGCGGGCGGCCGCGGTGTTGATCTCCCCGGCGTCCCCGGGGCCGTGGGCCGGCCCGGTCCAGCAGGCGTGCCCGACGGGGCGGCCCTCGAGCTCGGCGGTCCACGCGGCCGCCGCGTCGTGGCCGTGCAGGAACTGCTCGGTCGGCACCGGCAACGGGTTGCGGAACGGGTAGCGGGTGCGGGGCTGCTGGGCGAGCAGCGCCTCGCCCAGCAGCGGGAGGTCGGCGGGTCGGCGGGGCCGGACCACGGCCACCGGTCGCCGGCCGTCGGAGGCGGGCTGCACGTTGCTCACCGGCCCATCCTGCCCGGCGCGCTTCCTCGCAGCCGCCCGGGGCGGGGGCGCCGGTGCCTGACGGCTGGGTGGACCGACCCCGGTGCCGCGGGGCAGAGTGCGGGGATGAGCTGCTTCGTCTCGCACACCTCCTTCGACTGCCGCAACGCCTACGAGCTCTCCGAGTGGTGGAAGCCAGTGCTCGACTACGTCGACGTCGACGGCGACCCCAACCTG
The DNA here is from genome assembly GCF_058215755.1 of Nocardioides sp. Z50_6. NCBI lineage: Bacteria > Bacillati > Actinomycetota > Actinomycetes > Propionibacteriales > Nocardioidaceae > Nocardioides > Nocardioides sp. Z50_6. The sequence continues at coordinate 493,309 of NZ_JBZAJB010000002.1, forward strand.
CCCGGCCACGACGAGTGCATGATCCGCGACCCGCAGACCGGCCACTCGATCCTCTTCATCGAGGTGCCGGAGGAGAAGAGCGTGAAGAACCGGGCCCACCTGGACCTGCGGCCCCGACAGGGCACCCGCGACGAGGAGGTGGAGCGACTGCGCGCGCTCGGGGCGACCGAGGTTGCCGACCTGCGGGGCCACTACGGGCCGGGCAGCGGCTGGGTGGTCTTCGCCGACCCCGAGGGCAACGAGTTCTGCGTGCTGCGCTCCGAGGGCGAGCTCGCTGCCGAGTCGTGACGTCGCTCTCGCTGCCCTCACCCGACCGGTACGACGCCTGGGCGGCGTGCGTGCGCGACTTCGGCGACGGCCCACGGCACGGGTCGGGCGACTGGCTGGTGCCCGGCTTCGGACCCGATCGCACGTCGTTCGACACCCTGCTCGCGGCGACCGCGCGGGAGGCCGACCCGTCGGCGTCGCTGCCTGAGGGCAGGGTCCACTCGGACTACTACTGGGTGAGCGAGGGCCCCGAGGTGGTGGGCTTCCTGGCGGTCCGGCACGCGCTCACCGACCGGCTGCTGCGGGTCGGCGGTCACATCGGCTACAGCATCAGGCCGTCGCGGCGGCGGCGCGGTCACGCCCACCGGGCCCTGGCGCTCGGGGTGGTGCGGGCCCGCGAGCTCGGCCTCTCCCGGGTGCTGGTCACCTGCGACGAGGAGAACGTGGCCTCCGCGCGCACCATCGAGGGCAACGGCGGCGTGCTGGAGGACGTGAGGGAGGGGAAGCGGCGGTACTGGATCGCCACCTGACGCGGGCGGCGCGGCCGGAGCCTCAGGTCGCGAGGTCGAGCACCAGGGCGAGCGAGGGGGTCTCCGGGTCGTCGGCGTCGGCCACGGCGAGCAGCCGGGCCCCGTGCGGGCGGGCCTCCAGCAGCATCAGCCCCTCCACCTTGGCGACAGACCCGTGGACCGCCGGCAGGGGCGCCAGCGCGCTGGTGGCGGGACCGTCGAGGAGCGCCAGGGCCGAGCCGACCACCGGGCCGTCGTCCTGGACGGTGGGGCTGTCCTCGGCGGCGGCGGAGACCAGGATCGTGCCGCCGGGGAGGAGCAGCGCGTCGGTGATCGCCAGTGCCACGTCGGCCACGTCGCCCAGCCGGTAGAGGTGCGGGTGGGAGACGGGCACCTCGTCGGGTCGAGCCCGCCCCTGAACCGCCTCGAGCAGCGGGACCAGGGCGAGGTCGACGCTGGCCGACGGCACGCCCGCCGAGGGGAGGCCGCGCTGGTACCAGCGCAGCCTGTCGCCGGCCACCACGTGAGCGCCCTCCAGGTTGAGCGCGCCCGGGTCGACGCCGAGGGTCTCGGCGACGACGGCGTAGAGGGCGGTCATCTCCACCGCCTCCCCGGTGGGCCGGCCGCCGGGTCGCAGCCACGACCAGCGCATCCGGGCCGGGGACGACCCCGACCCGAGGAGCAGCACCCCGGGGCCGTCCGCGAGCGGGACCTCGCAGGCGGCCTCGAGGTCGGGCTTGAGGTGCTTGGTGCCCGAGGCGGTGCCGAAGACCTCGTGCCCGCCGGTGGCCGGGAGCAGCCGGACCGGTACGGCGTCCGCACCGTCGAGGCCGCCCGCGAACCAGGCGGCGTGGGTCGCGTCGTCCTGCGCCACCAGGAAGCCGTCGCCCCAGGCGGTCACGGCGGAGGCGGCGCGCACCGGGCTGCCGTCGGCGAACCTCAACTGCTCGACGCGCGCCACCTCGACCCTCATGGGTCCAGCGTCCCACTCAGGAGATGGGGCCGCTGCCCTCCGCCTCGACGCGCTCCTCGTGGAACAGCTCGCGTAGGAGATCTGCTGGCCCACCGGGTGGACTAGACCGGAGCGGCGACTGAGGTGCGTGGGCCCACCCGCGGCCGCCGACGTAGGCTCCTGGGCCTGACCAGCAGACGAAGAGGTGCACCATGCCGGCGAGCCGATCCGCCCGGGAGCGCAAGGCCGCCGTCGAGGCGGGCCCGCTGGCGCGGGTGAAGATCGACGTCGGCGCGGACAAGCAGTTCGTCTACAAGATCAGCTGCTCGGCGTGCGTCGCCAAGGCCGGGCGCCCCTGGTCCACCTATCGTCCCGGCGAGGACAACGGGTTCATGGCCGCGATGGACCGCTGGGTCTTCCACCTCACCGAGAAGCACCCGGACGCGGAGGCACCCTGCCTCGCCTACCTGGCCGCCGCCCAGCAGCGGCTCCACGAACGGCGCGAGGGCGCGGCGCAGACGCCGGACCGCGGTTCCGACGGGTAGGGAGCGCCCGTGCGCCCGGCACCTCCACCTAGGGTCGTCGCGTGACCGCGTCCCACCTGCTCACGCACGCCCAGTACCTCGACCTGCTCGACCGGCACGGGCGTGCCGCCCTCGACGCCCTCGGCGGGCTGGCGCCGGACGCGACGGTGCCGCCGTCGGGGGACGCGGCCCACGGCTTCGCCCGGGAGCACCTGGCGACGCTGGAGATCTGGGCGTGGCTCCTGAGCCACCCGGAGTCCGACTGGCGCGCCTACGAGCAGGTCGAACCCCCGGCCGGCTACGGCGACGTCCTGGCGGCGATCGGCCGGGAGCGGGACCGGCTGGTCCGCCTGCTCATCGACGTCGGCCCCGACCAGGGGCTCGACTACTTCGGGCGACCCGGCACCTCCCACGACGTGGCGCGGCTGCTCGCCCACGAGTCGATCAGCGTCGCCACCGCCGCCGGCGAGGCGCGCGGCACCCCGGCACCTGCCCTGCACCCCGACGTCGCGTCGGACTGCGTGGACCGTGCCCTGGCGCACTGGGGCGAACCCGAGGCCGACGTCGCGTGGCAGCCCGCGCCCGCTCACCTCGTGGCCGAGGACACGGGCAGGTCGTGGTGGGTCCGCTTCGGTCTCCATGACGACAGGAGCACCGGGGGCGCCGGGGGCGACAGCGGCGCCGTCGCCCCGGGGACGGCGGCGCCGCCGGCGCTCACGCTGACGGCCCCCGCCGACCTGCTGCTGCGCTGGCTCGAGGGGCACGCCGGCCCCTCCCCCCGGGTCGAGGGCGACGACACCGTCCTACGGACGCTGCGGGTCGCCCTCGGCCACCGGATCGCGCCGCCGCCGCGGCGGCCCTGGTGGCGGCGGGGCTAGGCGCAGTCGCCGCAGAGCTGCGAGTCCGGGGACGAGCGGCGCGAGCCGTGCTGGACCAGGTAGCAGCCGGAGCAGGTGAACTCGTCCGCCTGCATCGGGGTGACCTCGATGGAGAGCGTCTCGTGGGAGAGGTCCGCGCCCGGCAGCTCGTAGGACTCGGCGGCCTCCGCCTCGTCCTCGTCGACCTTGCCGGAGGACTTGTCCTGCTCGCCCGCAGTGAGGCGTCGCGCCTCCAGGCTCTCCTCCTTCTGCTCCTCTTCGGTCTTGCGTGATGCGTCGTAGTCGGTGGCCATGTGGTCCTTTCAGGGTCGGAGGCCGGATCGTAGCCCCGCAGACGGCTGCGGCGTGCAACGGGGCGACAACCCGGACCCGACAGGCCCTGGCCAGAGGCTCCGACCTGGGCCTACTGTGCCGAGAGGGGCAGGAGAGGAGCGCCGGATGTGTCGTTGGCTCGCCTACTCCGGGTCGCCGCTGCTGGTCGAGGACCTGCTCTTCAAGCCCGCCAACTCGCTGGTGGTGCAGAGCAGGCACGCCCGGCTGGGTGAGGAGTCGCTCAACGGCGACGGCTTCGGCATCGGCTGGTACGGCGACCGCGGGACGCCGGGGCGCTACCGCAGCACCGAGCCCGCCTGGAACGACCTGAACCTGCGCGAGATCTCGGCGCAGGTGCGCTCGTCGCGGATCTTCGCCCACGTCCGGGCGACCAGCGGCTCCCCGGTGCAGCAGACCAACTGCCACCCCTTCAGCCACGGCCGGTGGCTGTGGATGCACAACGGCGCCCTCGCCGGGTTCGGGCTGCTCAAGCGCGACCTGATGCTGGCCGTCGACCCCGCGTTGTTCCCGTTCATCGCGGGCTCCACCGACACCGAGCTCTTCTTCTTCCTGGCCCTGACCTTGGGGCTGGAGGACGACCCGCCCGCGGCGGTGGCCCGGGCGGTCGGCCTGATCGAGCAGACCGGACGGCGGCGCGGTGTGGAGCACCCGGTCGCGATGACGGTGGCCACCACCGACGGCGAGACGACCTGGGCGTTCCGCTACGCCAGCGGCGGGAGGTCGAGGTCGCTGTTCCACAGCATCGACGTCGACACGCTCCGGCACCAGCACCCCGACCACCCGGCGCTGCACGACCTGTCCCCGGAGTCCCGGCTCGTGGTCTCCGAGCCCCTCGACGACCTGGCCGGCGCCTGGCGGGAGATCCCCGAGGCGACCTGCGTCGTCGTACGCGGGCTCGAGGTCGAGGAGCGCCCGTTCGGGCCGCTCGCCCCCTGAGCGCCGGAGGCTTAACGCGCGCGTCACGCGCTGCTAACCGGCGGCGCACTCACGCGCCACAAGGTAAAGCCTCCAGCTCCCGGCGGCAGTCGGGATGCGCCTCGTCAAGGAGGACCACATGCAGTCTCGGAAGCTTCTGGCCGGCGCGGCGATGCTCGCCGCCTCGGCCACCCTCGTCGCCGTCCCGACCGTGGGCGTCGCCCACGGCCCGGGCCCTGGTCAGGGTCACGGCCCACGGCCGGGGTCCTTCGTGCTCGAAGAGGCGACCGTCGCCTCGATCCACCAGGCGTTCCGGTCCGGCCAGCTCACCTGCGCCCAGCTGATCGACGGTTACCTGACGCGGATCCAGGCCTACGAGAACCAGGGCCCGGCGATCAACTCGCTGATCACGGTCGCCGTCGACGCCAAGGCGCAGGCGCGTGCCCTGGACGCGAAGTACAAGCGGGCCAGGGGCAAGGTCGGGCCGCTGCACTGCATCCCGGTGGTCCTCAAGGACAACATCGACACCACCGACATGCCGACCACGGCCGGGTCAAGGACGCTGGTCGACGCCCTGCCCGTCCGGGAGGCGACCATCACCCGCAAGTTCCGCGAGGACGGCGCCCTGATCCTCGGCAAGGGCAACCTGGACGAGTGGGCCCACGGCGGCCGAGCCGGCTACAGCTCGGCCGGCGGCCAGACGCTCAACCCCTACGACCTGTCCCGCTCGACGTCGGGGTCCTCCGGCGGGCCGGCGGCGGCCATCGCGGCCAACTTCGCCGTGATCTCGATCGGCAGCGACACCCTGGGGTCCATCCGGGGGCCGGTCGACGCCGAGTCGCTCGCCGGGCTGCGGCCCACGATGGGGCTGGTGAGCCGGGCCGGTGTCGTGCCCTTCTCCTCCACCTTCGACGCGGCGGGCCCGATGACCCGCACGGTCACCGACACCGCGCTCACCCTCAACACGCTGGCCGGCTACGACGCCGGGGACCCCGCCACCCGGGCCAGCCGCGGCAAGATCCCCCGGGACTACACCGCCTACCTGCGCAAGAGCTCCTTCAAGGGGGCGCGGATCGGCGTGCTGCGCAACTACGTCACCGACGCCACGGACCCGATGATGGACTCGGCGGTCGCGACGATGCGTCGCCTGGGCGCCACGGTGGTCGACGACCTGGCCGTCCCGGCGGAGGCGCTGGGGCTGCGGGCGCAGTACTACACCCTGATCTCGGAGACCGAGTTCAAGAGCGAGCTGGGGCAGTACCTCACCTCCACGCGGCCGGGCGCGTCGGTGGCCTCCCACCAGGACGTCTTCGAGGCCAGCTCCCAGCCGGGGTTCGGGATCGCCCCCGAGGTCCTCAGCCGGCTCAGCAGCGAGACCCAGCGCGGCGGCCTGGACGACCCGGCCTACGTGGCGGCGGCGCAGACCGCGCCGGCCCAGATGCGGGCGGCGCTCGACAAGCTGCTCGAGGACAACGACCTCGACGCGCTGGTCCGCCCGACGGCCGGCGGCAGCGACCTGTCGGCGTTCTCCGGCTACCCCGACATGCTGGTCCCCGGCGGGGTCACCACCGGCGGCATCTCCGCGGGCCTGGCGTTCATGGCCGAGGCGTTCAGCGAGCCGAAGCTCCTGGGCTACGCCTACGCCTACGAGCAGGCCGTCCCGGCCCGGAAGCTCCCGGCCCTGACGCCGCCGATCCCCGCGAGCTGGTGGCGGTGACGGCGTCCTGAGCTGACCTGGTCGTCGGGGCGGGTCGTCCGCACTCCGGTGTGGACGGCCCGCCTCGACGCCTCCGGTCCGCGGTCCCGAGGGGAGACCCCGCGGGCGGGTGGGCTCCTCAGAGGGCGCCGCTCAGGACCGCCTTGGCCGTCAGTCCACGGCCGCGGATGGTGACCCGCCCCACCGCGTGGTCGCCGGGCAGGGCGTAGCTCGCCGCCTGGCCGACGGGGTGCTGGGCGTTCGCGGGCTGCACGGTCTCCACCAGTGCGGTGCCCTCGGCGGCCGCGAAGTTGATCTCGACCCGCTTCCGCACGCTGAACCTGGCGGTGCGGTACTTCTTGCGCACCGTCACCTCGAGGCAGAACCCCGGTTGGGACGAGCCCTCGGGCGTCCGGGTGAGGGTGGCGACACCCAGGCGCGGCGCCTTGCCCTGACGCTTCTTCGCGCTCCGGAGGGTGGACCGGGCGAGCACCGGGTTCTCCTTCGGGCAGCTCGGACCGGCGCTCGGGCGCGGAGCCTCCCGCGGCTCGCCTGCCCCACCGGCGGCGACGGGGCCACCGACGAGCAGCAGCGAGAGCACGAGCGGGGTGAGGAGAAGAAGTGGCAGGCGCATGCCGCAGAGACTGACGCATCCGGTCGCCGAGTGGCGAGTGGCACTCCGAGCCGTGGACGGTCCTGACCCGCGGGTGCCCGGGCGACCTCAGAGCCGGTAGGGCGCCCGGCGCAGGACGTCGTCGCCCAGCACCAGCCGACGTCCGGTGAACGGCACCTCCAGCGGGCGGCGGGTGAGCGTGGTGTCGGTGACCCGCACCAGCAGCTGCTGGTGCCGCTGCTCGACGAGGTAGAAGCCGGCGAAGTCGGAGAGCTCCTCGTAGGCGCCGATGAGTCCCGGCTGCCCGAGCAGGTCGAGCCAGAACCGCCAGCCGCGCAGCCGCTTGGTGCGGATCAGCGGCTGCACCACGTCGGCGTCCGGGAACGCGGCGCGCACCGCCGCGTCGAAGCGGTGCCGTGCCGGCTTGACCACCGGGTAGGAGCGGGCGTCGATCTGGTCAGTCGCTGCTCCGGCGCGCGGTGAGCAGCAGGTACTCCCACCGCATCGTGTGGTCGGGCCGCTCGTGGGAGCGCGCGAGCTCGGCGAGCGCCTCGTCGAGGGCGGCGACCTTGTCGGGCTCGTCGGCGATGCCGCGGTAGACCGCGATGGTCGGGCCGTACCTCTCCTTGAAGAACTCCCGGAACCCCTCGGCGGTGGCGAAGGCGTCGACCACCAGCAGCTCCCGGCCGGCTTCGACGTCGGTGACGCGATCGCCGAGCAGGCTCCGCACGTGCGTCTCGTCCCCCCAGCGGGGCGGCGGCGTGGCGCCGGGCGGCGGCGGCGGGGCGTAGGGCTTCATGGCCGCGAACATCTGCCCGATGAACCCCTCGGGCGTCCAGGAGACCAGGCCGATCCGGCCACCGGGCCGGACCACGCGCAGGAGCTCCGCGGCGCTGCGCTCGTGGAACGGGGCGAACATGATGCCCACGCACGAGAGCACCGCGTCGAACTCGCCGTCGCGGTAGGGAAGCGCCTCGGCGTCGGCCACCTCCCAGGTGACCTCGAGCCCCTGGGCCTCGGCCTCGCGCCGGCCGGCCTCGAGCAGCTCGGGGGTGAGGTCGCTGGCCACCACCCGGGCACCCGTCCGGGCGGCGGGCAGCGCGGCGTTCCCCGAGCCGGCGGCGATGTCGAGCACCCGGTCACCTCCGGTGATCCCCGTGGCGCGCACCAGGGTCTCGCCGAGCTCGGCGATCACCTCGGTGGCCACGGAGGGATAGTCGCCGAGCGCCCACATCGCCCGGTGCCGGGCCTTGAGGTCGTCGGTCGGGGTGGTGCTGCGGTCTGTGAGGGTCTGGTCGGTCATCTCTGCTCCTCGAGTCGGACTGATCCCACCAGCGTCTGCCCGGCCGCGGCCCCGGCTCCAGTGCCAGATGTGAACCAGCCGCGGTTCAGGATCAGTACTGGTGCTGGGGGCGCTACGGGGGTCTACTGAGTGGGTGGGGCGCTCCAGCGCAGGAGGCCAGATGACGTCGTACGGTCAGTTCTGCCCCGTGGCCAAGGCCATGGAGGTCCTCGACGAGCGCTGGACCCTCCTGGTGGTCCGCGAGCTGCTGGCGGGGAGCGCGCACTTCAACGAGCTGCGCCGGGGGAACCCGAAGATGTCGCCGGCCCTGCTCTCCAAGCGGCTGCGGACGTTGGAGCGGGTCGGGGTGGTGGAGCGCGTCGGCGACCAGGCCGGTCGCAGCAGCTACCGGCTGACCGCCAGCGGCGAGGAGCTGCGCCCGGTCGTGGAGGCGCTGGGCGCCTGGGGAGTGCGGTGGATCGGCGACCTCGGGGAGCAGGACCTGGACCCCCACCTGCTGATGTGGGACATCCGCCGGACCGTGGCCGTGGACCGGTGGCCGCGTGGCCGCACGGTGGTGGCCTTCCGCTTCACCGACGTGCCTGCGAAGGTCGCGCGCTGGTGGCTCTGCGTGAGCGGGGCCGAGGCGGACGTCTGCGACTACGACCCCGGGTTCGAGGTGACCGCCGGGATCGAGACCCCGCTGCGCACCATGACCGAGGTGTGGCGCGGGGACCGGCAGTGGGGTGACGTGCTGCGGAGCGGGGAGGTGCGGGTGCAAGGCTCGTCCTCCGTGGGACGCGACGTGGCTGGGTGGCTCGGCCAGATGCAGCTGGCCGGCGTACCGAGGCCGAGGTGAGCATCGCGTCGTCGGCAGCCCCGAAGGGGAAGCCATGAACGCTGCGTTCCAAGCTGGTGGCAGCAGGCGCGACCTCGGCCCTGCTCGCTGCGGCGGCCGTCCCGTCCGGCACGGTTGCCCTCCAACGGATCGCGTCGCTCAACGACGACACCCGCGAGGTGTTCTCCCCCGGCTACCGGGAGTCGGTCGACCACGTCGTCTCGACGCTGCGTGACGCGGGTCTGCGGGTGCGGATCGACCAGTTCAACTACCCGATCTGGGAGGAGACGCAGCCGCCGGTGCTCAACCAGGCCTCCCCAACGCCGAAGACCTACGTGCCGGGTGACGCCGAGGACGACGACCAGCCGACCGCCGACTTCATCACGATGGCCAACTCCCCGACGGTCGAGCTCACGGGCGCGCCGGAGGGCCGGTCAGGCGTTGCCTGTCCGAACACGGCGTGCCACGGTGACGGACATGGTGAGAATCGGAGCGCTTGTGCTGAACGTGTCGGAGGCCGGTCGCGCAGGCGCCTTCTGGTCCGGAGCCCTGGGATACACGAGCCAGCCGCACAACCCTGAGTTCCTGGCCCCCGAGACCGGGACGGGTCCGCGGTTGCACCTCGACGAGGACGACCGGACCCATCTGGACCTGTGGGTCGACGACGAGGCCGAGCAACGGGCAGAGGTGGACCGGTTGGTCGCGCTGGGTGCCGAGCGAGTCGACTGGGACTACCCCGCGGACGCCGACTTCGTGGTCCTGGCCGACCCCGAGGGGAATCTGTTCTGCGTCGTCGACCTGAGCCACCAGCCGACGGCAAGCTCCCGGGTGGTCTCTACGGCAGACGCCGTGCCGTGACGAACAGTCTGTCCGAGCGCCCGCCGAGTGCCGGGCGTACGCTCCCGCAGGCGGAGCTGAACGCCGACACCAGTCATCGCCGCGTGCGGTCCCTCTCTAGTCGGAGTCGCGCGTGGCCTGCTCGAGCAGCTCGGTGAGACGAGGTCGGCGAGCGTCGCCGGGCCACGTGTCCGCGAACACGAGGTCGAAAGCATCGGTGCTGGTGGCCAGCCACTCACACCCGTCGCCGACCACCACCCTGCTCAACCAGCTCCAAGGCTTGGACACGTCGCCGCCGACCTCACCGTCCACTTCGTCCTCGGCATGGCCGGAGCACTCCTGAGCTGCTGCTCGGCATCACCGTGCTGGGCGTCGACGCACCCCAGCACGTCCTGGTCACGGTGGCGGCGATCGCCGTGGGGCTGGTCGCCATGCTCGCCATCGGCTACACGCTCGCTGCGCCCTACCCCAGCGTCGGAGCAGCGACCGGCATCGGCAACGGACTCATGGTCCTGCTGATGACGACGTCGGGAGCGTTGATCCCCACTCAGGTGATGCCAGCGGGCATCCAGACGGTGATGAAGCTCTCGCCCGTCCACCACGTCGTCGAACTGGTACACGCTTCGTGGCACGCAGAGGCTTGGCCGCTGGCATCAGTGGCCTTCCTGGCCGCCACTGCCGCGATCTTCGGCACGCTCAGCACAGTGCTTTTCCGCTGGGACCGCACGTCCTGACGCACCCCAGCTGCGTTGCGCTCGGGTCTGGCGCAAGAGTTGCAGATTCAGCCGCTTCATTGCAGATTCGCCGATCGCTGGCAGCAATGCCGACGATCGCCCAAGCTGCAACGGGACGACTCTCGAACCCGTTCGGTCCTGTTCCCTGTTCGCGACTCAACACTGCAGGACAGGCTCGAATCCATCAGGCGTGAGACGCACGTGCTCGAACTCGAACGGCTCCTCGTACGAGCCGACGAACTCATTCAGCTCGTCGATGAACCATGCGGGTAGCGCATCCACCCGCAGGGGGTCTGCGTCATTCGAGCGCTGTCGTTCGATGTCAATGACGAAGTACTCGCGCAACTCATGGGCGGAGAGGCAAAACGTACGAGTTGCCGACTCGTGAGCGGCGCGAAACACAGGTCTGCCAGCGCGGTCTAGGCTAACCGAGCCGTGTCTACCTAAGACCTCCAAAAAGGATGCCCACAGGGCCGCCTCATCACCTACTGGCGCCGCGCTAGCTTCATCATCGAGGGGTGGCATGGACCCTCCCTTCACCGGACGACGATGTCCTTGCAGTAGGTCTTCTTACGCGGAAGCGCCGTCATGATTCGGGTCCTTGTTGGCATGGGACCAAGAAGCATCACCAGCCACGGGGCGACCTCCTCCTCAGTTCCCACAGACCACAGACGGAAGTCCATCGCCCCATGAAGCACCGGCGCACCGGCTCTTCGCTACGAGCCCTGGACCGTGGACTCGGCAACCTGCAAGACCTCCGAAGGCTGGCCTCCAGCGATTGGCTTCCCGATCCTCGACAGGTTGCCACCTCGATACGACGCAACTTCCCCCGCACGAGTGACGAGATTGCGATCGGGAACCTGAGCAATGTGCATCGACTGCAAATTGGAAGGTTCCACTGCAAACTCGGTCATCGTCGGCAAGGCAACGGGGTCAGTGAGCCATGTCGACGAACCGCGAGTAGTGACCCTGGAAGGCCACGGTGATGTCTCGGGTCGGCCCGTTGCGGTGCTTGGCGATGATCAGGTCGGCCTCGCCGGGGCGGGTCGACTCCTTCTCGTAGACGTCCTCGCGGTGCAGCAGGATCACCATGTCGGCGTCCTGCTCCAGGGAGCCGGACTCACGCAGGTCGCTCATCATCGGCTTCTTGTCGCCGCGCTGCTCGGGACCACGGTTGAGCTGGGAGAGGGCGATGATCGGGACCTCGAGCTCCTTGGCGAGCAGCTTGATCTGGCGGGAGAACTCCGAGACCTCGAGCTGGCGGGACTCGACCTTCTTGCCCGACGACATGAGCTGCATGTAGTCGATCACGATCAAGCGCAGGTCGTGTTTCTGCTTGAGCCGCCGGGCCTTGGCCCGGATCTCCATCATCGTCATGTTGGGCGAGTCGTCGATGTACATCGGAGCCGCCGAGACCTCGCCCATCTTCTTGGCGAGCTTGTCCCAGTCCTCTTCCTGCATGTTGCCGTTGCGGATGTGGTTGAGCGCGATCTTGGCCTCCGCCGAGAGCAGACGCATCACGATCTCCGAGCGCGTCATCTCGAGGCTGAAGAAGACCGAAGCCATGTTGTTGTGGATAGACGCCGCGCGGCAGAAGTCGAGAGCCAGCGTCGACTTCCCCATGGCGGGGCGAGCCGCGACGATGATCATCTGGCCCGAGTGCAGGCCGTTGGTCAGCTCGTCGAGGTCGGCGAAGCCGGTCGGGACGCCGTAGAGCCCCGCCTCCCGGTTGGAGATCGCCTCGATCTCGTCGAGGACGCCGTTCATGATGTCGCTGAGCGGCGCGTAGTCCTCCTTGGCCCGCTTGTCGGTGATCTTGTAGACCTCCGCCTGGGCCTGGTCGACCACGTCGTCGACCTGGCCCTCGCCGGCGTAGCCGATCTGCACGATCTTGGTGCCGGCCTCGACGAGGCGGCGCAGGATCGCCTTCTCCCGGACGATCTCGGCGTAGTAACCGGCGTTGGCCGCGATCGGCACGTTGGCCGACAGGGTGTGGAGGTAGGGAGCGCCGCCCACCCGCTGCAGCTCGCCGCGACGGTGGAGCTCGGCGGCGACGGTGACCGGGTCGGCCGGCTCACCGCGACCGTAGAGGTCGATGATCGCGTCGTGGATCAGCTCGTGGGCAGGTCGGTAGAAGTCGATCCCGCGGACCGCCTCGGAGACGTCGGCGATGGCGTCCTTGGAGAGCAGCATCGAGCCCAGCACGCTCTGCTCGGCGGCGTTGTCCTGGGGCGGCGTCCGGTCACCCTCCCGGCGCGGCGCCTCGCCCGGGGCGTAGGCCGCCGGGCCGTCGCCCCACTGCTCGTAGCCGTCGCCGTACGGCGGCTCGCTCGGCCCGACCGTGTCGTGCTCGGCGATGCTCAAGGGGGCCTCCGGGAGGGCGTGTGACGGGTTCTCGCGGTAGTGATCACGGTAGGAAGACCCTCCGACACTCCTGCGTCCGTGCGTGACGGTACGTGCCGGAGTCCGCATCCGCACAGCCCGTTATCCACAGGTCATGTGCATAACTGGGGGCTGGTGGTGCAGGAATCCCCAAGATCTGTGCACCACCCGGGGGGTGCTGTGTGGAAAACATGTCCACAACTTCTCCAACACGCCGTCTGACCTGCACAAACGTCGTGCTCAGCCTGTGGATAAAAGTTGGGGACAAGTAAACTTTCCGGGCCTGCCCGACATGTGAAACCCGCTGGTTGCTTTGTCGACAAGTTGCTGAGCGGCCCCGACGGGGTGTGATATCCCACGGATGTCCACAGGTGTCACATGCGTCACGCGTAGTGATCAGACGCAGCCACTGACCATTACACTCACGTGGTGCGCACCACCGACCGCGAGATCCTCCGCCTCGCGGTCCCCGCGTTCTTCGCGCTGGTCGCCGAGCCGCTCTACCTGCTCAGTGACTCCGCCATCGTCGGGCACCTCGGCACCCGCGAGCTCGCCGGCCTCGGGATCGCCGGGGTGGTGCTGCAGACGGTCGTCGGGCTCTGCGTCTTCCTGGCCTACGGCACCACGGCCAGCGTCGCCCGGCACCTGGGCGCCGGCGACCTGCGCACCGCCCTGGCCCAGGGGATCGACGGTCTCTGGCTGGCGGTCCTGATCGGGGTCGGGGCCACCGTCGCCGGGGTCGCCCTGACCGGCCCCCTGGTCGCGGCGTTCGGCGTCTCCACCGAGGTGGGCGGCTTCGCCGAGGACTACCTGCGCATCGCCCTCCTCGGGGTCACCCCCCTGCTGCTGATGCTCGCCGCGACCGGGGTGCTGCGCGGGCTCCAGGACACCCGCACCCCCCTCCTGGTCGCCGTGGCCGGCAACGGGCTCAACGTGGCGCTCAACCTACTGCTGGTCTTCGGGGCGGGGCCGGTGCCGGCCCTGGGCATCGAGGGTGCCGCGCTGGGCTCGGTGGTGGCCCAGGCGGGCTCCGCCGCGATCCTGGTCGCCGTCGTCGTCCGGGCGGCCCGGCGCGAGGGCTCACCCCTGACCCCGGACGCCGCCGGCATCCGGGCGGCGGCCCACGCCGCCGTCGGGCTGGTGATCCGCACCCTGACGCTGCGCGCCTCGCTGCTGGTCCTGACCTACTCGGTCGCCATGGGCGTCACCGGCGACGAAGGCGCCGCCGAGGTCGCCACCCACCAGATCGCGCTGACCCTGTGGACCTTCCTCGCCTTCGTCCTGGACGCCGTCGCGATCGCCGCCCAGGCGCTCACCGGACGCGCCCTCGGGGCCGGCGACGTGGCGCTGGTGCGCAGCCTCACCCGGCGGATGATCGCCTGGGGGGTCTGGTCGGGCGTGGTGACCGGCCTGCTGATCGCCGCGGCGAGCCCCTGGCTCGGGGCTCTGTTCACCCCCGACTCCGCCGTGCGCGAGCTGCTGGTGCCGGTGCTGCTGGTGATCGCGCTCGGCCAGCCGCTGGCCGGCGTCGTCTTCGTCCTGGACGGCGTGCTGATCGGCGCCGGCGACGGCAACTACCTGGCTCGGGCCGGGCTGGTCACCCTGGTCGCCTTCGCGCCCGTCGCGCTGGTCGTCGCCTGGTCGGGCGGCGGCCTGATCTGGGTCTGGGTCGCCTTCGTGACCGTCTTCATGGGCAGCCGCGGGATCGTCCTGGTGCACCGCGCCCGGGGTGAGGCCTGGATGGTCACCGGCGCCCGCGCCTAGGGGCGCGACGCACCCTCCCACGGACGACTCCGGCCCGCCCGCCCCGTGAGGGACGAGCGGGCCGGAACGTGTGCCGCGACCGGGTCGCGGCGGTGCCGTGCGAAGGTCAGGCGGGGATGACGTTGAGCGTCACCTTGGCCGAGACCTCGTCGTGCAGCTTGACCGAGACCTCGTGGGTGCCGAGGGCCTTGATCGGGTTGCCGAGCACCAGCGTCCGCTTGTCGACGGTCTCGCCGGAGGTGGCCGACAGGGCGTCGGCGATGTCGGCCGGGGTGACGGCGCCGAAGAGGCGACCGCCCTCACCGGAACGCACCTTGAGCTGGACGGACTGGCCCTCGAGCTTGCCCTTGAGCTCCACCGCGTGGGCGTGGTCGCGCACCGCGCGCGAGGCGCGGGCGGACTTGATGGACTCGATGGTCTTCTCGCCACCGCGGGTCCAGCGGATGGCCTCGCCACGGGGCACGAGGTAGTTGCGGCCGTAGCCGTCCTTGACCTCGACCACGTCGCCGGGGGCACCGAGGCCGTCGACCTCCTGGGTCAGGATGAGCTTCATGTCTCCGTCTCCCTTCAGCGACCGGTGGACGTGTAGGGCAGCAGAGCGACCTCGCGGGCGTTCTTGACCGCCATGGCGACGTCGCGCTGGTGCTGGACGCAGTTGCCGGTCACGCGGCGGGCACGGATCTTGCCGCGGTCGGAGATGAACTTGCGGAGCAGCGTGGTGTCCTTGTAGTCGACACCGGTCGCCTTCTCCTTGCAGAACTGGCAAACCTTCTTCTTGGGCTTGCGAATCACTGCCTTGGCCATTGTGGTGCTTCCTTTCTAGAAGCCCGGCCGATCAAGGCCGGAATGGTTGAGGTGTATTCGGATGGGATGGATCAGAAGGGGGGCTCGTCCGAGCCGACCCCGGGAGCGCCCCACGGGTCGGACTGGCCGCCACCCTGGCCGCCACCCTGCGGGGCGCCGTACCCGCCGCCACCCTGTGCGGGCTGCGACGGAGCCGGGGTGCTCCACGGGTCGTCGGCCTGGGAGGAGCCGCCACCGGAGTAGCCGCCACCGCCGCCACCGCCCTGGAAGCCACCGCCGCCGCCACCCTGACGGGTGGTGCGCGTGACCTTGGCGGTCGCGTACTTCAGCGACGGACCGATCTCCTCGACGTCGATCTCGAAGACGGTGCGCTTCTCACCCTCGCGGGTCTCGTACTGCCGGGACTTGAGCCGCCCCTGCACCACGACGCGCATCCCCTTCTGGAGGGACTCGGCGACGTTCTCCGCCGCCTGACGCCAGATCGAGCAGGAGAGGAACAGCGCGTCGCCGTCCTTCCACTCGTTGGAGTTCTTGTCGAAGGTCCGCGGTGTGGACGCGATCCGGAAGTTGGCCACGGGTGCCCCCGAGGGGGTGAAGCGCAGCTCCGGGTCGTCGACCAGGTTGCCGACCACGGTGATGACGGTCTCGCCTGCCATGTCAGGACTCCCTCATTGATCCATCGGTGATGTGGTGCGAATGTCTGCCGGTGTCATCGTTGCCGAAGGCGCCGACAGACCGGTAGGCCTCTCCCCAGGGGGTCGGGCCGTCCGGTCAGCGCTTGCCGGGCTTGATGACCTTGGTGCGCAGGATGGACTCGTTGAGGGTGAGCTGGCGGTCGAACTCCTTGACCGTGGCCGGCTCGGCCTGGATCGAGATGACGGCGTAGATGCCCTCGGCGTTCTTCTGGATCTCGTAGGCGAGACGACGACGTCCCCAGACGTCGACGTTCTCCACGGTGCCACCGTCGTTACGGATGACGTTGAGGTACTTGTCGAGCGACGGCTCGATGGTGCGCTCTTCAAGGCTGGGGTCGAGGATGACCATCACTTCATATGCACGCAAAGCGGTCTCCACCTCCTCTGGACTCGGGCGGCCACGGACTCTCCGTGGCAGGAGGGCTTGCGTTCACGACGCCGGATCCGTCGAGGACGGGCCCGGGTCGCGGCCGCGGTGCGCGTCTCCCACTGAGGAGGGCGCATCGACAACCCGCCAAGGCTAACAGCCGGCGGGAGCCCCGGCAGAATCGTGGCGGAGGACCGGTGGCCGACCTGTGGATGGTGGTGCCGGAGGGTCGGCGACGGCCCCTAACGTCGGGGGGTGACTCCCCCCACGGGCCCCCCGTCCGAGGCGCCGACCCGTCTGGTCGCCGGTCGCTACCGGCTGCTCGACCAGATCGGGGCCGGGGGCATGGGCTCGGTCTGGCGAGCCCGCGACCTGCACGACGGGCGCCTGGTGGCGGCCAAGGTGCTCGGCCACCACTCCGGAGCACTGCTGGCCCGCTTCATGCGGGAGCAGGCGATCCGGCTGCGCCACCCCCACGTGGTGGCGCCCACCGGGTGGGCGGCCGAGGGTGACGTGGTGCTGCTGACCATGGACCTGGTCACCGGCGGCTCGGTGGCCGACCTGCTCGCCGAGCACGGGCGGTTGCCCGAGCCGCTGGTGGCCGGTGTCCTGGAGCAGACGCTGCTGGCGCTGGGCGCGGTGCACGCCGCGGGCATCGTGCACCGCGACGTGAAGCCGGCCAACCTGCTCCTCGAGCCCCACGAGGACGGCCGGCTGCACGTCCGGCTGGCCGACTTCGGCGTCGCGGTCACCCTGGCGGGCGAGCGGCTCACCACCTCGCCGTCGGCCGTCGGCACCGCCGGCTACATGGCGCCCGAGCAGGCGGCCGGGGCGCCGCCCGACCCGCGCCAGGACCTGTACGCCGTGGGCATGCTCGGGCTCCACCTCCTCACCGGGCAGCGGCCGGTCCGGGGCGCCCCGATGCCGGCGACCCGGCTCCGGCCGCTGCTCGAGCTGCTGCTCGCCGACTCCCCCCAGCACCGGGCGGCCGACGCCCACGCGGCCCTGGCGGTGCTGCGACGACTCGCCGTGCCGCCTCCCGAGGGGCACTGGGTGCGGCCCCGGCTCGGCCCCGCGCCCGACACCCGGGCGCTCGCCGGCTCCGGCGTCCTCGGCGGAACCCTCCCCGGGCTGCGGGTGGCGGCCCGGCTCGGTCCGCTCGCGCTCGCGGTGGTGCCCGCCCTGGTGATCGTCGTCTCCACCGCCGTCACCGTCGCCTGCCTGCTGCTGATCGCCCGGCTGGCCGGCGGCTGAGCCACTTCCTAGACTCGCCGGCATGAGCAGCGCGAGCAGCACACCCGGTTCCCCCCTCCCGAAGGTCGGCGCCCACGTCGACCAGCGGGACCCGGTCGGCGAGGCCGAGGCCCGCGGCATGGGCCTGGTGCAGTTCTTCCTGGGCGACCCCCAGGGCTACCAGGGCCCCGAGATCGCCTACCCGGGCGGGGCGGCGGCGCTGCGCGAGGCGGCCGAGGGCGCCGGGGTCGACCTCTACGTGCACGCGCCCTACATCATCAACGTCGCCACCACGAACAACCGGATCCGCATCCCGAGCCGCAAGCTGCTCCAGAAGCACCTGGACGCCGCCGCCGAGATCGGCGCCAAGGGCCTGATCGTGCACGGCGGCCACGTCAACAAGGCCGACGACCCGGCGGTGGGCTTCGACAACTGGCGCAAGGCCGTCGCCGCCAGCGACCTCAAGGTGCCGCTGCTGATCGAGAACACCGCCGGCGGCGACAACGCGATGACCCGCTACCTGGACCGGATCGCCGGGGTGTGGGCCGCCCTGGACGGCACCGAGGGCGCCGACCGGGTCGGCTTCTGCCTCGACACCTGTCACGCCCACGCCGGGGGCAACGCGCTGGAGACCGTGGTGGCCGACGTGCTCGCGATCACCGGCCGCATCGACCTGGTCCACTGCAACGACAGCCGCGACGACTTCGACTCCGGCGCCGACCGGCACGCCAACCTGGGTGCGGGCCGGGTCGACCCCGACCTGCTCGCCGCGGTGGTCCGCGACGCCGGCGCGCCCGTCGTCCTGGAGACGCCCGGCGGGGCCGACCAGCACGTGGCCGACGCCGCGTGGCTCCGGGAGCGCCTCTGAGCCGGCCCCTGGCCGACTACCGCCGGGAGCGCCCGGGCCTCACCGGCGCCGCCCGTCCCCCGGCTGCCCCACGCCGGCGGGGACGCTCGACTCCTCGACCCGGGCACCCTGCACCGGCCCCGAGCGATACTCCTCGGGCCGGTGCGCGAGGTCCCAGAGCGCGAGGAGGTCCCGCGGCCAGACGTCGTCCGTCGTGGCCCTCAGCTCGGCCAGGCTCCACCACCGGAGGTCGACGACCGTGAGCCGCTCCTCCTCGGTGTGCCTCGTCGTGTCGGCCTCGAAGGCCGGCACCCGCACCAGGTAGAAGACCTCCGTCTGGTCGACCACCTTGTCGCTGTAGCCGTGGACGACCGAGCGCACCAGGACGGGCCCGACGAGGTCGTCGGCGGAGACCACGAGCCCGGTCTCCTCACGCAGCTCGCGCACGGCCGCGTCGTGGTCGTCCTCGCCGGGATCCACCCCGCCACCCGGGGTCACCCACCAGTGCGCCACCGGATCGAGGCCCAGGTCGGAGTCGAGCAGGAGCAGGAGCCGGTCGGCCTCGTCGGCGAGGAGCACCCGCACGGCGCGGCGCCGGCGCCGGGGCCGGTCGGCGGGTGCGGGGACGACGAAGCCGGGCTGGCCCGGGAGCGGGTCGGACATGAGCCCCACGCTAGGCCACTGCCCCCGGCCCTCCTCTGGCCCGAGCAGCGACGCGGGTAGCCTCGACGCGTGCCTGACCTGAGCCCCCCACCAGCCGCCGTCCCGGCCGCCGCGCTGGACCTGCGGGTGGTCAGCGCCACCCAGCACCTCGACTTCCTCCGCACCCGCTCGTCGGCGTCCTTCCTGCAGACGCCCGCCTGGGCGGCGGTGAAGTCGGAGTGGCGCCACCAGTCGCTCGGCTGGTTCGCCCCCGGCCCCGACGGCGACCGGATGGTCGGGGCCGCGCTGGTCCTCTACCGGCAGCTGCCCAAGGTCAAGCGCTACCTCGCCTACCTGCCCGAGGGCCCGGTGATCGACTGGCACGACCAGGACCTGGCGCGCTGGCTGGCCCCACTGACCCGGCACCTGCGCGGCCAGGGCGCCTTCGGGGTGCGGATGGGGCCACCGGTGGTGACCCGGCGCTGGTCGGCGGCCAGCCTCAAGGCCGGCATCGCCGACGAGACGGTACGACGCCTCGACGACCTGGTGCCGCTCGAGCGCAGCCAGGTCGGGGCCCGCGTGGTCTCCCAGCTCCACGAGCTCGGCTGGCTCCCCCAGTCGGTCGAGGGCGGGTTCGCCGCCGGGCAGCCGCAGTACAACTTCCACCTCCCGCTGGTCGCCGACGGCCGCCCGCGCACCGAGGAGGAGGTGCTCAAGGGCATGAACCAGCTGTGGCGGCGCAACATCAAGAAGGCCGAGAAGTCCGGCGTCGAGGTGGTCTCGACGAGCGGGTCGGCCGCCGAGCTGGGCGCCGACCTCGAGGCGTTCCACGCCCTCTACGTGCACACCGCCGAGCGCGACCGCTTCACCCCGCGCCCGCTCTCCTACTTCCGCACCATGTTCGACGCGCTGTCGGCCGAGGAGGCCGACCGGATCGTCCTCCACCTGGCCCGGCACGAGGGTGACCTGGTGGCCGCCACGATCTCGATCCGCGTCGGCACCCACGCCTGGTACTCCTACGGCGCCTCCTCCACCGAGAAGCGCGAGGTGCGCGGCTCCAACGCCGTGCAGTGGGCGATGATCCGGCAGGCGATGGCGGCCGGTGCGGAGGTCTACGACATGCGCGGCATCACCGACACCCTCGACGCCGACGACCCGCACGTGGGTCTCATCCAGTTCAAGGTCGGCACCGGCGGCGAGGCCGTCGAGTACGCCGGCGAGTGGGACCTGCCGCTGAACCGGCCGCTCTACAAGGCGTTCGACCTCTACATGAGGAGGCGCGGATGAGCCTGCTCCTCACCGTCGACGGCGAGCGCTGGCGCGAGCACCTGCGCGGCGTCGCCGAGCGCACCCCGGGCCTCGTCCCGGTGGCCAAGGGGAACGGCTACGGCTTCGGTCTGGGCCGGCTGGCCCGGCGCACCCAGTGGCTGGCCGACCAGCTCGACCGGCCCGCCGACCTGCCGCCCGGCGAGCGGGTCGGCGACGTGCTGGCCGTCGGCACCTACGAGGAGCTCGGCGAGGTCGCCGCCCGCTTCGCCGGCGACCTGCTGGTCCTCACCCCGTGGCGGCCCTTCGGTGCCGCGCTCTCGCTCGACCCCGCCGTGGCGGGCCGGGTGATCCACACCGTGAGCCGGCCCGAGGACCTGCCCGCCCTGCTCGCGGTGCAGCCGGACGCCCGCTACGTGCTCGAGCTGGTCACCTCGATGCTGCGCCACGGGATGACCGGGCGCCAGCTCCGCGACGTGGCCGGGCACACCTCGCGCGGCCGCCTCGAGGGCGTGGCCATGCACCTGCCGCTCGCCCAGGGCTCCCACCTGAGCCAGGTCCACCGGCTGATCACCGACGTGGTCGCCGCGGGCCTGCCCACCCACACCCTGTGGGTCAGCCACCTGACGCCCGACGAGCTGAGCCGGCTGCGGGCCTCCTACGCCGACTTCGCGATCCGGCCCCGGATCGGCACCGACCTGTGGCTGGGCGCCCGCGACGCGCTGAGCGTCACCGCGACCGTCCTCGACGTCCACCCGGTGGAGCGCGGCGACGTCTTCGGCTATCGCTCGCGGACCGCGCCGAAGTCGGGCCACCTGCTGGTGGTCAGCGGCGGCACCGCCCACGGCATCGGCCTGGAGGCCCCGACCGGCGACCAGTCGATCAGGTCCCGGGCCGCCACCCTGGCCCGCGGCGGCCTCGACGCGGTCGGCTTCGTGCGCTCGCCGTACTCGATCGACGGCAAGCAGCGGCTCTTCGCCGAGCCCCCGCACATGCAGGCCTCGATGCTCTTCCTGCCCGCCGGCACCAGGGTGCCGCAGGTCGGGGACCGGATCGACGTCCGGGTCCGCTACACCGCCACCTCGTTCGACCGGGTCGAGATCGTCTGAGACCCGGTCTGCTCGGCGGCACCCTGGCCGGCGTCGTCGTCGGACCGGCCGCGCTCCTCGGGCCGCGGCGGGCCGGGCTCCTCGGGGCCCCTGCCGACCGGGTCGTGCTCGGGGCGCAGCACGTCGCGGGTGACCACGGCGACGAGGTAGAGCTCGGCGGCCACCCGCAGCAGGATCGCGGCCCAGTAGGCCACCGGCTGCCCGCCGGAGCCGGAGGCGAGGAAGTCGCCGAGGTACCACCAGACGGAGGCGAAGTAGAGCAGCTCACCGGCCTGCCAGATGAGCAGGTCGCGCCAGCGGGGCCGGGCCAGCACCGCCAGCGGCAGCAGCCACAGCACGTACTGCGGTGAGTAGACCTTGTTGACCAGCAGGAAGCCCGCCACGATCAGAAAGCCGAGCTGGGCCAGCCGGGCCGGCTTGGGGGCGACCAGCCCGACCACCAGCACCGCCACGCACCAGGCGCCGAAGAAGAGCCAGGAGGCGTTGTTGATCAGGTCGAGGGAGACCATCTCGCCGCTGTACTGCTGCCACAGCAGCCACAGCGACCCGAGGTCGGCTCCGCGCTCGCTGTTGAAGCTCCAGAAGACCTTCCAGTCGTCGGGACCCGAGAGCCAGGCCGGCACGTTGGCCACGCCCCAGGCCAGGAAGGTCGCGCTGACCGCCGTGACCAGGTCGGCCCAGCGGCGGCGCTTGAGGCACAGCACCAGCACCCCGCCCAGCAGGAAGAGCGGATAGAGCTTGGTGGCCGTCCCCAGGCCGATCATCACCCCGGTCAGGGCCGGCCGGCCCCGGGACCACGCCCACAGCGCGCCGGCCACGAAGCCGATGGCGAGCAGGTCCCAGTTGACCAGGCCGGTGATGGCCAGCGCCGGCGCGAGGGCGAAGCCCGCGGCGTCCCAGGGCCGGCGCAGGACGCGCCCGGCGATCGCGCGGCTGCGGTTGACGCCGGCCAGCAGCCAGGTGCTCAGCAGCGCGACGAGCAGGAAGCCGACGGCGTTGACCGCCACGTAGAGGCTGCTCTCGGCCGGGATGTCGCGCTCGGGATCGCCGTTGGCGGGCGAGCCGCTGAGCCACCAGGTCACGTAGCTGGTGCCCCAGGCCCAGTAGGAGATCCCGACCGGGTACTCCATCGTCTGGTAGGTGGCCCGCACCTCCGCGTCGTCGGAGTAGGGCCAGTGCCGCTCCAGGAACCCGCGCCCTGTGTAGAGGTAGGGCATGTCGGAGTAGCACATCGCCGCGTAGCGGGTCTCCTCGTCCTGCCACTGCGTGGTCGCGCACGGCGTCTTGGTGACCAGCCCCAGGCTGAAGCACAGGGCGGTGAGCACCAGCAGCACCCGGACCGGGGTCCACCACGGATGTGCTCCGGCCCTGCTCCCGACCGGCCCGCCGACCACTTCGCTGACCGTCGCGACCAGCGGGTCGTCCTGGGTGGGGTGGACCCACCCGGGCTCCGGGGAGCCGGGCCGTCGCGTCATCTGGGCTCCTAGCCGTCAGGCTGGGTCGGTGTCGGCGCGGGCACCGGCACGGTGGGGGGCGGCACCACCGGGGTCTCCGGCGGGGGCGGCGGTGCCGGGGTCTCCGGCGGCGGCGGGGGCGGCGGTGGCGCCGGGGTCTCCGGCGGCGGCGGCGGGGGAAGCGTCGGGGTCGGCTCCGGGGTGGGAGTCGGCTCCTCGGTGGGCTCGGGGGTCTTGGTGGGCTTCGGCTTCTTCGGCGGGGCTGCCGGCGGCTTGGGTGCGGGCGCCGGCGGCGGGACGTACTCGTGGCCCTCGGAGGGAGCGTCACCGTCGAGGAAGACCGGTTCCGGGAAGTCCTCGACCTCCATGCCCTCACTGAGCCGCTCCATGATGGCAGTCCAGGTCTGCGCTGGATAGGTGCCGCCATAAAAAGAGGGCAGCCAGTCGTCGAGCTGGTCGTCGCCGTCGCCGCGGACGTACATCACGGCGGTGGAGAGCTGGGGGGTGAACCCGACGAACCACGCCGAGGAGACCTGGTCCTTGTCGTTGGTCGCGGTGCCGGTCTTGCCGGCGGCGGGGCGACCGACGCCCTGCGCGGCCCGGCCGGAGCCGTCGTTGACGACCTCCTCCAGCGCGTAGACCGTGTCGGCGCTGACCTCCTCGTCGACCGCGCGGCGCGTGGAGTCCTCGCGGGTGTAGCTGGTCTCGCCGTCGGCCTCCACGACCGTCCGGACGACGTGCACGTCGGCGCGCTCGCCCTCGTTGGCGAAGGTGGCGTAGGCGTTGGCCATGTTGATCGGGCTGACCCGGGCCTTGCCGAGGGTGATCAGCGCGTCGTCGGGCTGCAGGTCGATGCTGCGGGAGGGGATGCCGGGGAACCGCTCCTGGGCCTCCTGCGGCGGCAGGCCGGCGGCGACCGCGAGGTCGTGGATCTTGCGCGGTCCCTTGTCCATCGCCGCGCTCATGTCGACGAAGGCGGTGTTGGTGGAGTTCTCGGCGGCGGTCACCATCGAGATCGAGGAGCCGAGGTCGGTGGCGCCCTCACCGGCGTTGTAGACCTCCAGGCCGTCGGGGAAGGTGTAGGGCGAGTTCCCGTCGAACCGGTCGTTGAGGGAGAAGCCCTCCTCGATGGCGGCGGCGATGGTGAAGGCCTTCATCGTGGAGCCGGCCATGCCGCCGGTGGCGGCCCAGTTGATCTGGGAGTCGAGGTAGTCCTGGCCGCCGTAGAACGCCTTCAGCGCACCGGTGCCGGGCTCGACGGTGGCCGCGCCGATGTGCAGCTCCTTGTCGCCGAACCCCTCGGGCCGCTGCTCGATCACGGCCTCCTGGAGGTCGCTCATCATCTCGGCGTCGAAGGTGGTGGTGACCCGCAGGCCGCCCCCGTCGATCTCGCTCTCGGTGTAGCCCAGGCGCAGCAGCTCGTCGCGGACCAGCTTGAGCATGTGGCCCTTCTGGCCGCCGTAGGCGCTCTGGGCCTCCTGCTTGGGGAACTTGGGGAGCCGCTTCTTGGCGGTCTCGGCCTTCTCCTCGCTGATGTGGCCGTCGGCCGCCATCCGCCCCAGCGTGTACTCGTAGCGGGCGGTGACCGCCTCGCGGGCCTCGTCACCGTTGGCCGGGTCGTAGGAGGAGGGGTTGTTGATCACGCTGGCCAGGAAGGCGGCCTCGCGCAGCTTGAGCCGCTTGGCGTTCTTGTTGAAGTAGGCCTCGGAGGCGGCCTGGATGCCGTAGGCGCCGCGGCCGAAGTAGATGGTGTTGAGGTAGCCCTCGAGGATCTCCCGCTTGCTCATCTCACGCTGGATCTTGAGGGAGAGGATCGCCTCCTTGACCTTGCGCGAGAGCTTGCGCTCGGAGGTGAGGTAGAGGATCTTCACGTACTGCTGGGTGATGGTGGAGCCGCCCTGGGTGGTCTCCCCGGCCGCGGCGTTGGAGAACGCGGCCCGGACGATCCCCTTGGGGTCGATGCCGCTGTCCTTCCAGAAGTTCTTGTTCTCGGCCGAGACCACGGCGTTCTGCATCCGCTTCGGCACGTCGTCGAGCGGGATCGAGACGCGGTTCTGCCGGGCGTACTGCCCGACCTCGCTCTCACCGTCGGCGTAGTAGACGAACGAGGTCTGGGTCTCGAACTCCTCGTTGGCGTCCGGGATGTCGATCGTCTGGTAGGCCACGACGAAGGTGCCGACGCCGATCAGCGCCCCGACCAGGGCGAGCAGGCCGACACCGAGGGCACCCCTCTTGGCCCACTGCTTCGGGGTCAACTTCTTCTTGCCCGGCCTCTTCTTGACGGCGGGGCCGGGCTTCCTGCGGGTCTGACTCACGCGAGCCAGGGTAAACCGGACTCAAGCGTCCCCCGCCTCTTCGCCCCGGGTCGGCGACGCAGGTCACGCACACCCGCGGTGTTCTGTTGTCGCGGATATATCGCTACGATAGGTCGTATGGCACGTCGTGCGGAGACAATCGAGCTAGCAGTCCTCGGACTGCTGCACGAGGGACCCATGCACGGCTACGAGCTCCGCAAGCGGCTCAACCTGATGCTCGGGTGGAGCCGCCGAGTCCTCTCGTACGGCTCGCTCTACCCCGCCCTGAAGAAGATGCTGCGCGCCTCGTTGATCGAGGAGGTCGACTCGGTCCCCGCACCGGTCACCCGCCGCCCCCGCATCGTCTACCGGGTCACCGAGGCCGGGCACGCGGAGTTCGAGCGCCTCATGTCGGAGGTCGGTCCCGCCGCCTGGGAGGACGACACCTTCGACATCCGCTTCGCCTTCTTCTCCTCCACCGACATGGAGATCCGGCTGCGCGTCCTCGAAGGACGGCGCACCCGCCTCCAGGAGCGGCTGGAGAAGGTGCAGACCGACCTGGCCCGCACCCAGAAGGAGGTCGACCGGTATGCCGCCGAGCTCCAGCGCCACGGCGTGGAGTCGGTCGAGCGGGAGGTCCGCTGGTTGTCGGACCTGATCAAGGCCGAGCGGGACGGTCATTCCAAGTCTGGCCCGGTCGCCGAGCCCGTCACCCCGGACTGATCTCCAGTCCGTCAGAACATCGCGAGCACGCACGTTTCGCATCAAGAAAGAGGAGAGCCCATGGGTTCGGTACGCGTAGCAATCGTCGGCGTGGGCAACTGCGCCACGTCACTGGTCCAGGGTGTGGAGTACTACAAGGACGCCGACCCCAACGGGACCGTCCCCGGCCTGATGCACGTCGTCTTCGGTGACTACCACGTCAAGGACGTGGAGTTCGTCGCCGCCTTCGACGTCGACGACAAGAAGGTCGGCAAGGACCTCTCCGAGGCCATCGGCGCCTCCGAGAACAACACCATCAAGATCGCCGACGTGCCCACCCTCGGTGTCGAGGTGCGGCGCGGCCCGACGCTCGACGGCCTCGGCAAGTACTACCGGCAGACCATCGAGGAGTCGGCCGCGGAGCCGGTCGACGTGGTCCAGGTGCTCAAGGACGCCCAGGTCGACGTCCTGGTCTCCTACCTCCCGGTCGGCTCGGAGGAGGCGGACAAGTTCTACGCCCAGTGCGCGATCGACGCGGGCGTGGCCTTCGTCAACGCCCTGCCGGTCTTCATCGCCTCGGACCCCGTGTGGGCCAAGAAGTTCGAGGACGCGGGCGTGCCGATCATCGGCGACGACATCAAGTCCCAGGTGGGCGCCACCATCACCCACCGGGTGATGGCGAAGCTCTTCGAGGACCGCGGCGTCGCGCTGGACCGGACCTACCAGCTCAACGTCGGCGGCAACATGGACTTCAAGAACATGCTCGAGCGCGAGCGCCTGGAGTCCAAGAAGGTCTCCAAGACCCAGGCCGTCACCTCCAACCTGCACGGCTCGCTGAGCAACGTCGGCGCCGACGACCGCAACGTCCACATCGGCCCCTCGGACTACGTGGCCTGGCTCGACGACCGCAAGTGGGCCTACGTGCGGCTCGAGGGTCGCGCCTTCGGCGACGTGCCGCTCAACCTGGAGTACAAGCTCGAGGTCTGGGACTCGCCCAACTCGGCCGGCATCATCATCGACGCCGTCCGGGCGGCCAAGATCGCCAAGGACCGCGGCATCGGCGGCCCGATCATCCCGGCCTCGGCCTACCTGATGAAGTCCCCGCCGGTGCAGATCCCCGACGAGGAGGGTCGCACCCAGCTCGAGGCGTTCATCCGCGGCGAGTGACCTAGCCCGACGTACGACGAGGACCCGTCAGCCCCCTGGGGCGGCGGGTCCTCGTCGTTCCCGCCCTCTCCGACCGACCCCCGTCCGACTCTCCGACGCCGCCCTCCGAGCAGGTGCTCACCACCCGGTCAGCGCGAGGGCGCCGTCTCGGCCTCGGCCTTGATCCGGGCCAGCGTCTGCCGCATGCCCGCGCGCAGCTCGTCCTGGAAGCTCACCTGACCGCCCATGAACCGGTCGATCAGCTTGCGGGACAGGGCGGTGGTGCCGTCCGGCGCCTCACGCCGCTGGACGATCCGGGTGCCGTCGGCCTCCGTCCCGTCGACGCCGGTGGTCGGCTCGAGGGCGAACGACCAGGTGGTGCCGTTCTCCTTGATCTTGAACGCGATCTCGCGGCCGGGCTCCAGGCGGACCACCTCGGCCTGGGTCGGCCAGACCAGCAGGCCGCGCCGGTTGACGTTGACCATCCGGCTGCCGAGCCGCACCGGGCTCCCGCCGCGCAGGAAGCTGCGGAGCACCTGCGGGCTCCACCGCGACATCCGGGGCAGGTCCGAGACGAGCTCCCAGACCCGCTCGGGGGTGGCGCGGACGTCGATCGTCTGCTCGAGGAGGGGCTCGACCTGGTCTGTGCTGGACGTCGTCATCCGGGCAATCTAGAGGACGGGTCCCCAGCGCGCGAGGCATGTCGCCGCGGCGCCGGTCGGCGTACGGTGAAAAGGCACGGCACCGCACGGCACCGCACGACAGTGCCCGGGCACGGCGAGGGGCTTGCGCATGGGCGACGGCGACCGACCGGCGAGCACGGTGCCCGAGGCGTGGTGGGCGCTGCCGGCCGACGAGCTGCTCGACGCGCTCGCCGCCACCGAGGCGGGGCTGGACGCCGGCGAGGCCGCGCGGCGGCTGGAGGCGACCGGCCCCAACCGGCTCGCGCCCGGGCACCGGGTCTCCTGGCCGGTCGCGCTGGCCAAGCAGTTCACCGAGCCGATCATCCTCATCCTGATCTTCGCCAGCCTGGTCTCCCTCGTGCTGCGCGACGTCACCGACGCGGTGATCATCCTGACCATCGTCGGGCTCAGCGGCCTGCTCGGCTTCTGGCAGGAGCACCGGGCCTCGCTCACCGTGGCCCGGCTGCTGGCCCTGGTGCAGGTCCACGCCGACGTGCTGCGGGGCGGGACCGAGACCGAGGTGGCGCTCGAGGAGGTGGTGCCCGGCGACGTGGTGGTCCTGCACGCCGGCGACGTGGTGCCCGCGGACTGCCGGCTGCTGAGCGCCGACGCGCTCCAGGTCGACGAGTCGGCCCTGACCGGGGAGACCTTCCCCCGGCACAAGCACCCCGGGACCACCCCCGCCCACGCCGCCGCGGCCGACCGGCACACGGCCCTGCTGCTCGGCTCCCACGTGGTCAGCGGCCGGGGCCTGGCCGTGGTGGTGGCCACCGGTGCCCGCACCGAGCTGGGCCGGCTCTCCCGCCGGCTCGCGCAGCAGCCCCCGGCCACCGGCTTCCAGCGGGGGATCCGCCAGTTCGGGCTGCTGCTGGCCCGGGTGACGGGAGCGCTCGCCCTGGTCATCCTGCTGCTCAACCTGGTGCTGGAGCGGCCCTTCGTCGACTCGCTGCTCTTCTCGCTCTCGCTGGCGGTGGGGCTGACCCCGCAGATGCTCCCGGCGATCATCGCGGTCAGCCTCTCGGCCGGGGCCAGGCGGATGGCGCGCGAGCAGGTCGTCGTCCGCCGCCTCGACACCATCGAGGACTTCGGCGCGATGGACGTGCTGTGCACCGACAAGACCGGCACCCTGACCGTCGGCACCACCCGGCTGCACGCGGCCGTGGGGCCGGACGGCGCCGAGAGCGACCTGGTGCTCGGGCTGGCCGCCCTCAACGCCGGCCTGCAGACCGGCTTCGTCAACCCGATCGACGCCGCGATCGTGGAGCGACGCCCGCCCGACCCGGCCTGGCGGGCGGTCGCGGAGCTGCCCTACGACTTCGAGCGCAAGCGGCTCGGGGTGCTGGTCGACGGGCCGGACGGGCGCCAGCTGGTCTGCAAGGGTGCCTACGCCTCGGTCGTCGGCGTCTGCGCCGGCGCGGACCGGGCGGCGCTGGACGCCCGGTTCGCCGAGCTCAGCGGCCAGGGCTACCGGGTGCTCGGACTCGCCCGGCGGCCGCTGCCGGAGGCCAGGACGCTCACCGCCGACGACGAGCGCGAGCTGGAGTTCCTGGGCTTCCTGGCCTTCGCCGACCCGGCCAAGCCGGGTGCCGCCGCGGCGCTGAGCGACCTGCGGGCGGCGGGGATCAGCGTGCGGATGATCACCGGCGACAACCACCTCGCCGCCGCTCACATCGCCGCCGAGGTGGGGATGGACGCCGCCACGGTGCTCACCGGCGACGACCTCGACGCGCTCGACGACGACCAGCTGGTGGGCCGGGTCCGCGAGGTCGAGGTCTTCGCCGAGGTCGACCCGCTCCACAAGGAGCGGATCATCCGGGCGCTGCGCGACAGCGGTGCGGTGGTGGGCTACCTCGGCGACGGGATCAACGACGCCGCGGCGCTCCACCTCGCCGACGTCGGCATCTCGGTCGACACGGCCGTCGACGTCGCCAAGAGCGCCGCCTCCATCGTGCTGCTGGACAAGGACCTCGCGGTGCTCGGCCACGGCGTGAGCCTGGGCCGCCAGACCTTCGCCAACACCCTGAAGTACGTCTTCACCACCGTCAGCGCCAACTTCGGCAACGTGGCCAGCATGGTGATCGCCTCGGCGTTCCTGCCCTTCCTGCCGTTGCTGCCCCGTCAGATCCTGCTGCTCAACTTCCTCTCCGACATCCCGAGCACCACCCTCGCCGTCGACCGCGTCGACCCCGAGCAGCTGGCCCGGCCCCAGCACTGGGACCTGCGCTTCGTACGCGACTTCATGGTGGCCTTCGGCCTGCTGAGCACCCTGTTCGACCTGCTGACCTTCGCGGTGCTGCTCCAGGTCTTCGACGCCGGCTCGACGCTCTTCCGGTCGGCCTGGTTCGTGGGATCCACCGTCACCGAGCTGGCGGTGCTGATGGTGCTCCGCACCCGCCGGCCGGCGATCCGCAGCCGGCCCGCGACCCCCCTGCTGGTCACCTCGCTCCTCGTGGGGATCCTCACCCTGGCGCTCCCCTTCGTGCCCGGGGTCGCCGAGGTGCTCGGCCTGCGCGCCCTGCCCGTCAGCGTGGTGGGCGCGCTGCTGCTGATCACGCTGGGCTACGTGGTGGCCGCCGAGCGCCTCAAGCGCTCCTTCTACCGGGCCGCCGACCGCCCCCGGCCCGACGTACGCCGCCCGCAGCACCCCCGGCTGGTGCGCCTGGTGCGCGAGCACGGCGGGCGGCCGGGCGGGGTCACGCCTGCCGGGCCGCCCACCACGCCCGGAGCGCCGCCTCGGCGGCCTCGGGGCTCTGGGGACCCTCGTCCATCCTGAGCTCGAGGAGGTAGCGGTAGGCCTCGCCGACCTCGCGGCCCGGGCCGATGCCGAGGATCTCCATGATCTGGGTGCCGTCGAGGTCGGGGCGGATGGAGGCGAGCTCCTCGGCCTCCGAGAGCCTCTCGATCCGGGCCTCGAGGTCGTCGTAGGTACGCCGCAGCCGCGCCGCCTTGCGGGCGTTGCGGGTGGTGCAGTCGGCCCGGGTCAGCACGTGCAGGCGCTCGAGCTGGTCGCCGGCGTCGCGGACGTAGCGGCGCACCGCGGAGTCGGTCCACTCCCCCGAGCCGTAGCCGTGGAAGCGCAGGTGGAGCTCGACCAGCTTGGAGACCGCCTCGATCTCGTCGTTGGAGAAGCGCAGCGCCTTCATCCGCTTGCGGGTGATCTTGGCGCCGACCACGTCGTGGTGGTGGAAGGTGACGGTGCCGTCACCGACGAACTTGCGGGTCCGGGGCTTGCCCACGTCGTGCATCAGGGCGGCGAAGCGGGAGACGAAGTCGGGTCCGCCCCCGAGCCGGTCCTCCATGTCGATCGCCTGCTCCAGCACGGTCAGGGTGTGCTCGTAGACGTCCTTGTGGCGGTGGTGCTCGTCGCGCTCCAGCGCGAGGGCCGGCAGCTCGGGCAGCACGTGGTCGGCCAGCCCCGTCTCCACCAGCAGGCTCAGCCCCCGGCGGGGGTACGGCGCGCAGATCAGCTTGACCAGCTCGTCGCGGATCCGCTCGGCGGAGATGATCTCGATCCGGCCGGCCATCGCGCGCATCGCCTCGACCACCTCGGGCGCCACCTCGAAGCCGAGCTGGGCGGCGAAACGGGCGGCCCGCATCATCCGCAGCGGATCGTCGGAGAAGGAGTCCTCGGGACGGCCCGGGGTGCGCAGCACCCGGTTCGCCAGGTCGACCACGCCGCCGTACGGGTCCTCGAAGGTCCGGTCCGGCACCCGCACGGCCATCGCGTTGACCGTGAAGTCGCGGCGGCCGAGGTCGCCGGCCAGCGAGTCTCCGAAGTCGACCTCGGGCTTGCGTGAGTCGGGGTCGTAGGTCTCGGCGCGGTACGTCGTGATCTCGACCTGCCACTCGCCCTTGCGGCAGCCGATGGTGCCGAAGGCGCGGCCCATGTCCCAGATCGCGTCGGCCCACCCCTTGAGCAGCCGCTCGGTCTGCCCGGGGCGCGCGTCGGTGGTGAAGTCGAGGTCGTTCTGCAGCCGGCCCAGCATCGCGTCGCGGACGGGCCCGCCGACCAGGTGGAGCTCGTGGCCCGCGGCGGCGAACCGGGCGCCCAGGTCGTCGACGACCGCACCGATCCGGTCGAGCTCGGCGGCCACCGCTCGCTGGACCTCGACCATGCTGAGCGGGGGGAGGGAGGGGGCGTCGGACACGAGGAGCCAGTCTAGGCGCACTACAGTCGTGGGGTGCCCAGCCGTCGTCCGTTCCTGACCGCCTCCGTGGCGGGACCGGTCGTGGGGCCACGCGTGCGGCCCTCGGCGGGCCCGCTGCTGACCCTGCTGGTGGCGGTGCTCCTGGTGCTGCCCGGCCTGCTGCTGCCCGGCCTGGCGCTGCCGGCCCAGGCGGCGCCGGGCAACGCCGGGGAGGACCCGCTGCGCCTGGAGATCTCCGAGCTGACGCCCTCGGTCCCGCGGGCCGACGAGCAGGTGACGATCGCCGGCACCATCACCAACCAGAGCCGCGAGACGTGGACCACCATCAACGTCCACGCCTTCCACTCCGAGAGCCCGGTCCTCGACGCGGCCACCCTCGCCTCGGCGGCGAACACCCCGGACGGGGAGTACCTCGGCCCCCGGGTGGTCGCCCCGGGCACCTTCCAGACCATCCCGAGCCTGGCGCCGGGTGAGTCGACCACCTTCACCGCCTACCTCCCGGCCGGCTCGCTCATCGGCGGGGACGGCGTCTACTGGGCGGGCGTGCACGCGATCGGGGAGACCGAGAGCCAGCCGCGCGACGAGTACACCGACGGCCGGGCGCGGACCTTCCTGCCGGTCATCTCCGGGGAGCGGCGACGCCTCGACGCCGCCCTGGTGCTGCCGCTGCGCGCCCCGATCCGGCACACCCCGGCCGGACGGGTCGCCGACCCCGGCCGGTGGGCCGAGCTGCTCGGTCCCGGCGGCCGGCTGCGCAATCTGCTCGAGGCCGGCCGCGCCGCCGGCGAGCGGCCCGTGACCTGGCTGCTGGACCCCGCCGTCCCGCACACCGCCATGAAGCTGGCCGCGGGCAACCCGCGCGCCAGCCTGGCCCCGCTGCCCGGGTCGGAGGAGGAGCCGGCCGACCCGGAGGGCGGCACCCCGGGCGAGGAGCCGGCCAGCCCCGCGCCCACCGAGCCGACCGTGCTCCCCGACCCCGACCCCGACGAGGGCGCCGCGGAGCAGCTCGACCCCGCGGCGCAGGCCGCGGCGGCCGCCGCGCAGGGATGGCTCGAGATCTTCAGGACCGAGATGGCCGCCCACCCGGTGCTGGCCCTGCCGTACGGCGACGTCGACGCCTCCGCGCTCCAGCGCGAGGACCCGGACCTCCTGGCCATGGCCCGGGCCCACTCCACCCAGGTGCTCACCTACCTGGGCATCAGCGCCACGCCCGTCCTCGCCGCACCCGACGGCCACCTCTCACCCGAGGTCGTCTCGGCCGCCGCGCCGGAGACCCTGATGCTGCTCAGCGACCGGGCCCTCCAGGACCCGCTGGGCCAGGTGCCGAGCACCGGCCAGGTGCTGGGCCACACGTTCGCCACCACCTCCTCCGGGGTGGCCGCGGGCGGTCCCGGCCCCGAGCCGGCCGCGGGGCCGATCGCGGTCCGCCAGCGGGTGGTCAGCGAGGCGGCGCTGCAGATCCTCGCCGGGGACCGCTCGCCGCTGGTGATCGCGCCGCCCCCCAACTGGGACCCCGCCACCGGGTCCGCAGTCCTCTTCTCGACCTTCGACGAAGGGCTGCTGCGCCTGCGCCCCCTGGCCGACCTCGTCGGCGACGACGTGCTCACCGCCCCGCCCGCCGCCGGTGACGGTGCCGAGGCCGGCGGCACCGACCTGCCGGCCGAGGCCCTCGTCTTCGGCGAGGCCCAGCAGGCGGCGGAGCTGCCCGCCACCAGCATCTCGGCGGCCACCCAGCGGCTCGAGCGGGCACGGCTGCTCGCCGGCGTGCTGACCCGCGACTCCGGCCTGGTGCCCCACCTGGTGGAGGCGGTGCTGCCCAGCCTCTCCTACTTCGCCCGGCAGCGGGCCGGCGAGTGGCGGCGGCAGGACGTCCGCGGCACCGCGTGGCTCCAGGAGCGCCTCGACTCGATCCGGGTCGACACCCCCCTGCGCGCCACCCTGTCCAGCGACCACGGCACGCTGGGGGTCACCCTGGTCAACGACCTCGACGTGTGGGTCGAGGTCCGGATCGCGGCGAGCAGCCAGGGCGGCCTCCGGATCGAGGAGCAGGAGCCCCTGACGCTGGCGCCGCGCTCGCGCCGGCTGCTGCGGCTCTCGGCGACCGCCACCCGCCAGGGCAAGGACGAGCTGACGCTGCGGGTCACCGACGTGGAGGGCACCCCGCTGGGCGCCTCCGCGACCTACCCGGTGCGGACCTCCCAGGTCAGCGGCACCCTGTGGGTCATCATGGCCGTCGGTGCCGTGATGCTCTTCGGGACGATCGGGGTGCGCCTGCTGCGCGGCAACCGCCGGACCCGGCGCGAGCAGGCGGAGGCGGAGGCGGAGGAGGCCGAGCTCGAGACCCTGGCCGAGCCGGACGAGACCCTGGCCGAGCCGCACGAGACCGAGCCGACCGAGCCCCAGCCGGCCCAGACCCAACCCGCCCAGACCCAGTCGGCCGAGCCCCGGCCGGTCCAGCGGATCGAGCCGGAGCAGCCCACGACGGAGCAGTCGGGGCAAGGAGCCACATGAGCGCGCCCCAGACGGACCAGGAACAGCGGTCGATCGCCTCGAACAGCGCGGTGATGGCGATCGGGACCACCTTCTCCCGGCTCTCGGGATACCTGCGCAGCCTGCTGCTGGTCGCCGCCCTGGGCAGTGCGCTGCACGCCGACCTCTTCAACGTGGCCAACACGATCCCCAACGCGCTCTACATCCTGCTCGCCGGCGGTGTCTTCAACGCCGTGCTGGTGCCCCAGCTGGTGCGGGCGCTGGGGCGCGACGAGGACGGCGGGGAGGCCTACACCAACCGCCTCATCACCCTGGCCGCGCTCTTCCTCGGCGCGGTCACCGTGCTGCTGGTGCTGGCCGCCCCCACGGTGGTCGACGTCTACTTCAGCAGCCGGCTGGCCAGCCCCGAGCTGGCCGAGCAGCGCGAGTCGGCGATCGCCTTCGCCCGCTTCTGCCTGCCGCAGGTCTTCTTCTACGGGATGTTCGTGCTGATCGGGCAGGTCCTCAACGCCCGCGGCACCTTCGGGCCGATGATGTGGGCGCCGATCGCCAACAACCTGCTCGCCATCGGCGTGCTCGTGGTCTACCTGCTGGTCTTCGGCCCGGTCTCCGGCGCCGGGCTCACCGGGCCCTACTCGACCGGCCAGGAGCTGCTGCTGGGCCTGGGGTCGACGGCCGGCATCGTGGTGCAGCTGCTGATCCTGCTGCCCTACCTGCGGGCCGCGGGCTTCCGCTACCGCCCGCGCTTCGACTTCCGTGGCACCGGGCTGGGCCACACGCTGCGGCTCGGCATCTGGACGGTGCTCTTCGTGGTGGTCAACCAGATCACCTACTGGCAGGTGACGCGGCTGGCCACCAGCGGGACCACCCAGGCCGCGGACGGCACCGGGGTCACCGTCTACGCCAACTCGATGCTCGTCGCGATGGTGCCGCACGCGATCATCACCGTCTCCTTCGCCACCGCCGTGCTCCCCCGCCTGTCCCGGTACGCCGCCGACGGCGAGGACCGGCACCTCGCCCAGACCCTCGGCTCGACGATGCGGACCTCGCTGGGCGTGGTGATCCCCTTCGCCGCCCTGCTGCCCGTGGTCGCCGGCGACATCGCCAACGCGGCGTACGGCTGGGGGGCGGGCGCCGACGACGTGGCCGGCTACGTCCCCTCGCTCTCCCTCTTCGGCCTCGGGCTGGTCTTCTTCACCGTCCACTACTTCATGCTCCGCGGCTTCTACGCGCTGGAGCGCACGCGCACCGTCTTCCTGATCCAGCTCGTCCACGCGGCGGTCAACATCACGGCGGCGGTGCTGCTGGTCCGCCAGGCATCCGCCGCGGACACCGCCCCGGCCCTGGTGGTGTCCTACGCGCTGGCCTACCTGGTGGTCTCGGCCCTGAGCTACGCGGTGCTGCGCCACGTCCTCGGCGGACTGGAGACGCCCCGGCTGGTCCGCTTCCTGATCCGGCTGCTGCTGGTGGTCGCGGTCTCGACCCTGTTCGCCTGGCTCACCTCGCGGGCGCTCTCGGGGCTCGGCGACACGCCGCACCCCCTGGTCTCGGTCGGCCGCGGCGCGGTGGTCGGGCTGGTCGACGTGGCCGTGCTCCTCGCGCTGGCGCGGTGGTTGCGGCTCAGCGAGGTCACGGTGCTGCTCGATCCGGTGGTCAACACGGTCCGGCGTCGCCTGCGCACGCCCTGACCTCGCCGTACCATGAGCGGGACCGCAACCGCGCACCCGAGAGACCAGGAGGGCCGTGGCCACCTCGATCCGTGCCGGCGACGTGCTCGCCGAGCGGTACCAGATGGTCGACCTGCTCAGCGAGACCGAGGGTGGGTGGTTCTGGTGCGCCCATGACGACGTCCTGCGTCGTCAGGTGGCGGTCCACCTCATCCCGGCCGACGACGAGCGTGCCGAGGCGCTGATGGCGGCCGCCCGGCGCTCGGCGGCCCTGATGGACCGGCGCAACCTCCGGGTGCTCGACGCCGACCAGGACGACGAGCACTGCTACGTGGTCAACGAGTGGGGCGTCGGCACCTCGCTGGACCGGACGCTGGCCGACGACGGCCCGCTCAACCCCCGCCGGGCCGCCTGGCTCGTCGCGGAGGTCGCCGACACCCTCGCGGTCTCCCACGCCACCGGCCGCTGCCACGGCCGGCTCCACCCCGAGAACATCCTGGTCGACGAGAACGGCCAGGTGCGGATCATCGGGTTCGGCGTCGACGCCGCCCTGCACGGCCTTCCCGCCGACCGCATGGAGGAGGACGTCCACAACCTGGGCGGGGTGCTCTACGCGGCGCTCACCGGGCGGTGGCCGGGTCCCGGGGAGTCCCCCGTCCCGGCGGCGCCCGTCGAGCACGGCCACCCGCTGCGCCCCCGCCAGGTCCGCGCCGGGATCCCGCGTGCCCTCGACCACCTCTGCGACGAGGTGCTCGGCCACCACGCGGCCGGCCGCAACGGGCACGGTCGCGGCACGGGGCTGGCCGGCATCGGTCACCGCTCGACCCACGACCTGCACACCGCCGCGGGCATCCGGGACGCCCTGGAGGAGTTCCTCGGCGACGAGGCCACCGGGGTCGGGGTGGTGCCCCCCGTGGCGCCCCTCACCGCCGCCGTGGTCACCGACCCCGCTGCCCCGGCGGCCGGCCCCGATCCCGGGAGCGACGAGCTCCCCGCGCGCAAGGAGGGGCTCCGGCAAGCCACGACGCCCGGGACGCCGCTGACGCCCGGGAGCACCACGCCGCCCGAGCGCCCCGCCGCGGCGACCAGCGACGTCGACGGCATCCCCACCGAGGCCGGGATGCCGGTCTTCCACGACGACGAGGAGGTGGAGTGGCTCCGGGCGCGGGGCAACCGGCCCGCGCCGCCGCCCGCCTTCGAGGAGCCGGAGGTCCGGCCGCTCTTCGCCGCCGACCCCGAGGACGGCACCCCGATACGCCGCGCCCGGCCGCCGCGTCCGGCACCCGTGGAGGGCGCCGAGTACTGGCCGTGGGACACCTCCACCGGGCACGGCGGCTCCGGCACCGGCAGCCACTCGGGCCTGGTGCCGGTGATCAGGCCCGAGCGCGTGCCCGGGCGCCGCTGGCTCCACCTGGCCTACCTGATCGGTCTCGCCGCCCTGGTGCTGCTCCTGGTGGTGGCGGCCTACCAGCTCGGCGGGGGCGGCGGGGGCGAGGAGGAGGACGACCCTCAGTCCCAGGGCTCCGGTCCGGCCACCAGCGAGCTGACGGCCTACACCGGGCTCTCCGCGACCGACTTCGACCCCGAGGGCAGCCTGCCCCAGGACGAGAACCCGGAGCTCACGCCGTACGCCGTCGACGGGGATCCCAACACCTCGTGGATCACCAGCAGCTACCGGCAGCAGTTCGGGCCCGGGGGCCTCAAGGACGGCGTCGGGCTGACCCTCGACCTCGGCGAGGCCAAGGGCGTCCGGCTGGTCGAGATCTCGGTGCGGGGCGGGCGGACGACCGCCGAGGTCTACCTCAGCGACGAGCCGCCCTCCTCGGCCCCGGACTCCGAGCCGGTGGGGTCCGGCACCGGTGACGACACGATCGTGATCGAGCTCGACGAGGCCGTGCAGGCCAGGTACGTGACCGTCTGGCTCACCGCCATCCCCCCCGTCGACGCCGACTTCCGCGGCGAGATCCGCGAGATCGTGGTCAGCGGGTGATCCCGTCGCCGACCGACGCGGACCTGCTCGCTGCCCACGTCGCCGGCGACCCGGAGGCCTTCGGGCTCCTCTTCTCCCGGCACCGCGCCCGGCTCTGGGCGGTGGCGCTGCGGACCACCGGGAACCCCGAGGACGCCGCCGACGGCCTCCAGGACGCGATGGTCTCGGCCTTCCGTCGCGCCGGCTCGTTCCGCGGGGACGCGGCGGTCACCACCTGGCTGCACCGGGTGGTGGTCAACGCCTGCCTGGACCGGCTCCGGGCGGCCCGGGTGCGCGCCGCCGATCCGCTCCCCGACGACCTCGACCAGCACGCCCGGGCCCCGGGCGCGCCCGGCGGTGACGCGTCGGCCGATCCCGCGCAGCGGGCCCTGGACGGCGAGCGGCGGGCGCGGATCGCCGAGGCGCTCGCCCGGCTGCCCCCCGAGCAGCGGGCCGCCCTGGTGCTGGTCGACATGGAGGGCTACCCGGTCGCGGAGGCGGCGCTGATCCTCGACTGCGCGCCCGGGACGGTCAAGTCGCGCTGCTCGCGGGGCCGTCGGCGGCTGGCCGAGCTCCTGGCCGACCTGCTGGACGCGACGGAGAGCGACCCTGCGAGTGGTGCGGGGAGCGGTGCGGGGAGCGGTGCGGCCGGCCGGGGGAACCGAACGGCGCCCCGGCACGTCCCACCCGAGCAGACGCGTGCGCCGCGCGACGAGGCGCGAGGGCCCCGGACCCGAGAGGCGGAGGGATGAGCGACCAGGAGGAGCAGGTACGCCGCCTGCTCGCCTCGGCGCGCGCCGAGGAGCCTCTGCCCCCCGAGGTCGCCTCCCGGCTGGACGACGTCCTCGCGGGGCTCGTCGCCGAGCGAGCGGACGCACAGGCGGAGGCGGGGGCGGAGCACGCAACGGTGACGCCGCTGCCCGCGGGTCGTCGCCGCCGGCGGGCGGCCGGCTGGGCGCTCGCCGCCGCCGCGGCCGTGGTGGTCGGCGGCGTCACGGTCGGGCAGCTGGCCGGAGGCCTCCAGGACTCGCCGGAGGCCTCCGACGCCCAGGACTCGGCCGCCTCCCAGGAGGCGCCCCGGGTGCCGGGCGACGAGGACCAGCGGGGCGGGGAGCAGGGCCGCGGACCCCTCGTCGAGCCCGAGGCAGAACCCGGGACCGGACCCGGAGCGGCACCGGAGGCGGACCGGGGCGATGCCTCGAACCAGGACCCGCCGCGGCTGACGGCGGCCGCCCTGGAGCCCCAGCTCCTGGCGCTGCGAGCCTCGGATGCCGAGCCGCAGGCGCGACGGCGCCTGACCACCCGGAGCTGCTACCCGGAGACCGCGCGGCCCTCGGACAGCCTGTACCCGGTCCTCTACGAGGGCCGTCCGGCGGCGGTGGTCCTGCGGACCCCGGGCCCGGACGGCCAGCGGGCGCTGGTCCAGCTCTGCGGCGAGACGCGGCCCACCCGGTCGGTCCTGCTGCCCGCGACACCCTGACCACCGGCCGCTCGCCGCGGCCCGGACGCGGGACCTGCTCCGGGCCCGCTGACGGCTGACTCGGGGAACAAGGCTCACCTACGATCGGTTCTAGCAGTCGTCCGTCCACCGCCGAACCCGCAGGAGCGCCACGCAGCCATGAGCGACACCGCCGAGACCCGCACCCGCAACGTCATCATCATCGGCTCCGGCCCGTCCGGCTACACCGCGGCCGTGTACGCCGCCCGCGCCGCCCTCGAGCCGCTGGTCTTCGAGGGGTCGGTCACCGCCGGCGGGGCGCTGATGAACACCACCGAGGTGGAGAACTTCCCGGGCTTCCGCGACGGCATCATGGGGCCGGCGCTGATGGACGAGATGCGCGCCCAGGCCGAGCGCTTCGGCGCCGAGCTGATCGCCGACGACGTGGTCGAGGTCGACCTCACCGGTGACGTGAAGGTCGTGAAGACCGCCGAGGCGACGTACACCGCCCACGCGGTGATCCTGGCCACCGGCTCCGGCTACCGCAAGCTGGGCCTGCCCCGCGAGGAGGAGCTCTCCGGCCGCGGGGTGAGCTGGTGCGCCACCTGCGACGGCTTCTTCTTCCGCGAGCAGGCCATCGCGGTGGTCGGCGGCGGCGACTCGGCGATCGAGGAGGCGACCTTCCTGACGCGCTTCGCCTCGAAGGTCTACCTGATCCACCGCCGCGACGAGCTCCGGGCCTCGAAGATCATGCAGGAGCGGGCGTTCGCCGACCCCAAGCTCGAGATCGTCTGGAACTCCGAGATTGCCGCCATCAACGGCGCCGAGCGCCTGGAGTCGGTGACGCTGCGCGACACCGTGACCGGCGACGAGCGGCCACTGGAGGTCACCGGCCTCTTCATCGCCATCGGCCACGACCCGCGCTCGGAGCTGCTGTCCGGTCAGGTCGACCTCGACGAGGACGGCTACGTCCTGGTCAAGCACCCGTCGACGGCGACCAACCTGCCCGGCGTCTTCGCTGCCGGCGACCTGGTCGACCACCACTACCGGCAGGCCATCACCGCCGCCGGCACCGGCTGTGCGGCGGCGCTGGACGCCGAGCGCTACGTCGCCATGCTCGACTTCGCCGCTGCCACCGGTCCCTCCGACGAGGTCACCGGCGAGCTGGCCCAGGAGCTGGTCGACGAGGTCGAGGCCGCAAAGGTCTGATCCTCGACACCGTGGAGGGAACAATGTCTCCCCGCCACGGTGTTGACCCCCCAACGGACGCCACCACCGCCACCGGAAGGACCACCATGAGCAACATGACCGCCGTGACCGACGCCGACTTCGAGGCCACCGTGCTGAAGTCCGACAAGCCCGTCCTCGTGGACTTCTGGGCCGAGTGGTGCGGCCCGTGCCGCCAGGTGGCGCCCATCCTCGACGAGATCGCCGGCAGCCACGGCGACAAGATCACCTTCGTCAAGATGAACGTCGACGAGAACCCCGTCACCCCCGCCTCCTACAAGGTGACCGGCATCCCGACGATCAACGTCTACCAGAACGGCGAGGTCGTGAAGACCATCGTCGGGGCGCGCCCGAAGGCCGCGATCCTCAAGGAGCTCCAGGACCTGATCTGATGCTCCGCCCCTGCTGAGGCTTCAGCGCCGGGCGCACAGCACCCACGAGGCGCTCCAGTGCCTGCTCGACGTCGCTCATCCAGGCGCGAGTTGTCCGGAGCTCCATCCGCATCCGCGGCGTGGTGCTGTGCGCCCGTTGCGTCTTGAAGCCCACGGCACCCAGGAAGGCGGCCGGCAGCACGCAGTCCCGGGCCTGCCCCCGGGGCCCCAGCCCCCGGGTGTCGCCGAAGGCCTCCAGGGCCGCGAAGCCGCGGGGCACCAGGTCCCGGGCCGTCCCCTGGACCAGCATCCGGCCCACCCCGCCGCCGCGGTGCTGGGGCGCGACCCACAGCTGGGCCAGCAGCACCGCGTCCGGGCTGGGCGGCGCGGTGGCGAGGTCCAGGGCCCCGGGCAGGTAGGCGGGCGGCGCGTAGAGCGCCACGCCGGCCACCTCGTCGTCGAAGAGGACGACCCGCCCGCACGACCCCCACTCGCGCAGCACCTCCGAGACCCAGGCCTCCAGCTCGGCGGCACGCTCCTGCGGCGCCACCCTGGCCTTCGCGACCGGGTCGAGCTGCCAGCGCAGGCAGGTCCGCGGGTGGGGGTCGAGCAGCGTCAGGTGGTCGAGCGTCAGACGCACCACCTTGCGTGACATCGCCGACCTCCATGACTCCCGAACGCCTCGTCACACTGATATCCCCATGCTAGGACGGACCGCCGCCTGAGAGGATGCCCTCGTGCGCCCGATCAGACAGAGCAAGAAGCTGCAGAACGTCCGCTACGACGTCCGGGGACCCATCCTGGTGGAGGCCCAGCGGCTGGAGGCCGAGGGACACCGGATCCTGAAGCTCAACATCGGCAACACGGCGCCGTTCGGCTTCGAGGCGCCCGAGGCGATCGTCGCCGACATCGTGCACCACCTGCCGGAGTCCCAGGGCTACAGCGACTCCCGGGGCATCTACTCCGCGCGCACGGCGGTGATGAACTACTACCAGTCCCACGGGTTGCGCGACGTCCGGGTGGACGACGTCTTCATCGGCAACGGCGTCTCCGAGCTGATCTCGATGGTGCTGCAGGCCTTCGTGGACGACGGCAACGAGATCCTGGTGCCGGCGCCCGACTACCCGTTGTGGACCGGGGCCGTCACCCTCGCCGGCGGGACGCCGGTGCACTACCGCTGCGACGAGGAGAACGGGTGGAACCCCGACCTCGCCGACATCGAGGCCAAGATCACCGAGAACACGTTCGGACTGGTGGTGATCAACCCCAACAACCCCACCGGCGCGGTCTACAGCGAGGAGACCGTCAAGGGGCTGGTCGACATCGCCCGGCGACACGAGCTGGTGATCTTCTCCGACGAGATCTACGAGAAGATCCTCTTCGAGGACGCGGTGCACCACCACACCGCCACCTTCGCCGGCAACGACGTCCTCACGCTCACCTTCAGCGGGCTCTCCAAGGCCTACCGGGTCTGCGGGTACCGCGCCGGGTGGCTGATGATCTCCGGGCCCAAGGAGCTCGCCGCCGACTTCCTCGAGGGCCTGACCCTGATCGCCAACATGCGGATGTGCGCCAACGTGCCGGCCCAGCACGCCATCCAGACGGCCCTGGGGGGCTACCAGTCCATCGAGGAGCTGATCGGCCCGGGAGGGCGCTTCTACGAGCAGTCGATGCTGGCGCACCGGCTGCTCAACGAGATCCCGGGGGTGAGCAACGTCAAGCCCCGCGGCGCCCTCTACTGCTTCCCGCGGCTGGACCCGGAGGTCTACCGGATCGAGGACGACCAGCAGTTCGTCATCGACCTGCTGCGGGCCAAGAAGATCCTGGTCACCCACGGCACCGGTTTCAACTGGTTCGAGCCCGACCACTTCAGGCTGGTGACGCTGCCGGACGCCGAGATCCTGGAGGAGGCGATCGGGCGCATCGCCGACTTCCTGGCGACCCGCCGTTGAACCCCCTGCTCTAGGCTGCGCTGGCACCGTCCACGACACCAGGAGCACCACCCATGCGGGACATCACCTATCCGGCGATCATCAAGACCTGCCTGGCCGGCTTCCGCCTGCTCGGGCAGAAGTTCGACGTCCAGGGCACCGAGCACATCCCGGCCGAGGGCGGGGCGCTGCTCGCGTTCAACCACGTGGGCTACCTCGACTTCATCTACGGCGGTCTCGCCTCCCACCTCGCCGGTGGCCGCCTGGTCCGGTTCATGGCCAAGAAGGAGGTCTTCGACAACCCGGTCGGGGGCCCGGTGATGCGGTCGATGCACCACATCCCGGTCGACCGCGGCGACGGCATCGCGTCGTTCCACAGCGCCGTGGAGTACCTGCGTGCCGGTGAGTTCGTCGGCATCTTCCCCGAGGCGACCATCTCCCGCGCCATGGAGCTGAAGGGCTTCAAGAACGGCGCCGTCCGGATCGCGGTGGAGGCAGGGGTGCCGGTGGTGCCGGTGGTCCTGTTCGGCACGCAGCGGCTCTTCACCAAGGACCACCCCAAGGACTTCTCCCGCGGCAAGACCATCGCGATCACCGTCGGCGAGCCGCTGCGGCCCACCGGCGAGGACCCCACGGCCGAGACCGAGGAGCTGCGCTCCCGGATGTCGGCCATGCTGGACGAGACGATCGCCCGGTACCCCGCCGAGGAGCGCCCCCCGGGTGCCTGGTGGGTCCCCGCCCGGCACGGCGGCTCGGCCCCCTCCCTGGAGAGGGCTGCAGAGATGGACGCCGAGGAACTTCGGGCCCGGGCCAAGCGCAAGGCGGCCAAGGCGGCGGAGCGGCACGCTTCCCGCTCGTCCTGACCCCCCTGAACAGCCAACAAGACCATATGTCGACATATCGACATGTGGCCTTGTTGCTTTATCGGTGAGTTTCAGGACTCCGTGGACCGGCTGTCGGGGTCCATCACGTCGACGATGCGACGCAGATCGTCCATCGAGGCGAACTCGACGGTGATCTTGCCCTTGGACTTGCCCAGGTCGACCTTGACCCGCGTCTCGAAACGGTCGGAGAGACGGTCGGCCAGGTCCACCAGTCCCGGCGCGGTGGGTCGGGAGCGTCGCGCCGGGCGTGGCGACTTCCCGTGGTCGCCGAGGGAGACGATCTCCTCGAGGGCACGGACGCTGATGCCCTCCGCAACCACGCGCTGGGCCAGCCTGTCCTGCAGGTCGCCGTCCTCGACCGCCAGGAGCGCCCGGGCGTGGCCCGCGCTCAGCACGCCGGCCGCGACCCGGCGCTGGACGGCCGGGCTCAGCTTGAGCAGCCGCAGCGTGTTGGAGATCTGAGGGCGCGACCGGCCGATCCGCTGCGCGAGCTCCTCGTGCGTACACCCGAAGTCCTCCAGCAGCTGGCCGTAGGCCGCCGCCTCCTCCAGAGGGTTGAGCTGGGAGCGGTGCAGGTTCTCCAGGAGGGCGTCCCGCAGCATGTCGGCGTCGTCGGTCTCCCGGACGATCGCCGGGATCAGCTCCAGGCCCGCCTCCTGGGAGGCCCGCCAACGGCGCTCGCCCATGATCAGCTCGAAGCCGCCGGCCTCAGACGGCCTCACGACCACCGGTTGCAGCAGGCCCACCTCGCGGATGGAGTGCACCAGCTCGGCCAGCGCCTCCTCCTCGAAGACCTGACGCGGCTGGCGCGCGTTGGGCCGCACCTCGGCGATGGGGATCTCGCGGAAGTACGCGCCGGCGACCACGTCGCCCGCCTGGTCGCTGCGCCCGGCTGCATGGCCGTCCGCCGGGCCGCGGCGGTGAGCGTACTGCTGGCCGGTGGTGTCGGTGCCGGGCGCGGCACCGGGACCCTCCGCAGCCCTCGGCGCACCATCGGCCCGCGGGTCCCGCAAGCCCGGTCCCGCT
Organism: Nocardioides sp. Z50_6; assembly: GCF_058215755.1. Classification (NCBI taxonomy): domain Bacteria; kingdom Bacillati; phylum Actinomycetota; class Actinomycetes; order Propionibacteriales; family Nocardioidaceae; genus Nocardioides; species Nocardioides sp. Z50_6. Next base: position 538,226 of record NZ_JBZAJB010000002.1, read on the forward strand.
CCAGCACCTCCCGGTCCACCGGCGCCGGCCGACGGGGTCTCCCGGGGGTCGCTGTCGGCCGGGGCGGTCGGGATCAGCGCGCCCAGGCCTCGACCCAGCCCACGTCGCTGAGGCTTCGGGCTGTTGCTCATGGGGTGGGTGCTCCCTTGCTCGCGATCTCCCGGGCGGCCTCCAGGTAGCACAACGCACCTGGGGAACCCGGATCGTAGGTCATCACCGTCTGACCGTAGGACGGCGCCTCCGAGACGCGCACCGACCGGGGCACCATCGTCTTGAGCACCGTGTCCCCGAAGTGCTCACGCACCTCACCGGCCACACCGGCCGCGAGCCGGGTGCGGGCGTCGTACATGGTGAGCAGGATCGTCGAGACCGCCAGGTCGGGGTTGAGGTGCTTGCGCACCATCTCCACGGTCTCGAGGAGCTGGCCGAGGCCCTCCAGGGCGTAGTACTCGGCCTGGATCGGGATCATCATCTCGTCGCCGGCGACCAGGGCGTTGAGGGTGAGGAGTCCGAGCGAGGGCGGGCAGTCCACGAAGACGTAGTCGAACCGGTCGTCCCCGACCTCCGCGGCGTGCCCGACCCAGGGGTGCCCGTGGATCGCCTTGCGCAACCTGTTCTCCCGGGCCACCACGCTGACCAGCTCGATCTCCGCGCCGGCGAGGTCGATCGTGGCCGGCACGACCCACAGGTTGGCGAGGTCGGGGCAGGTGGTGACCACGTCCAGCATCGGCACCGTGTCGACGAGCATGTCGTAGGTGGACGGAACACCGCGGCGGTGCTCCACGTTGAGGGCCGTCGAGGCGTTCCCCTGGGGGTCCAGGTCGATCACCAGGACCCGCTGACCCAGCTGGGCCAGCGCGGCGGCCAGGTTGACCGTGCTCGTGGTCTTGCCCACACCGCCCTTCTGGTTGGCCACCACCATCACCCGGGTGCTCTCGGGCCGGGTGGGACCCGAGCGGCCCAGGGCCCCGCGACGTGCCAGCACCACGTTTTCGGCCGCTCGGGCCAGGGGGGTGCTGTTGTCGTAGGTGCTCTGGGCACGGTCGGCGATCTGACCGGCGGTTCGGGGGGTCGAAGCCCGTGAGGCGTCGGCGGCTGGTCGGGAGGCAGAGGCCCGCGGGGCCCGCGGGGCTTCCTCCGTGGGACGGTCCACCGTCGGCCGATCGCCGACCCAGGCGGGCGTCGGCGGCGCCTCGGGACGCGGGGTGACGGTGCCGAGGACGTCCACGAGATGTCCGGAGGCGGGGGCCCGTGACCCGGCGCCGTCCGTCTCGCTCGCGTTCACCGCGGTGCCGGTTTCACGTGAAACAGGATCACCGACCCTGGGTGTTTCACGTGAAACACCGGCCGAACCGCCGATTTCCCCAATTCCCACAGGACCTGTGGAGAAACCAGCATCCTGTGGATAACCGGTGGATAACGAGCCTGTTCCACGCTCAGCGGGCAGTGACGCGTCGGTGGAAAACTTGCCGTCGCCGGAGGCGGACCCTCGTTCATCTGTGGTCACGTGGTCGACCCCTTCATATCTTCACCGCTCAATGTTCTGACACACCGCGACCCATGGGGACCGCGGCCGCACGCCCATACCGGGCCGCTGTCCTATCTGACGACCCGAGCCGCCGCAGCGCTCGGTCAAGGTGGACCACGGGGGACTGGCCACCGCACTCCGCCACTCCTACGTGCGTCGAGCTCGGGAATTCTTCTTGCCCCCCGCACGACCAGGACCACGGTCCTGGCTGCGTCGGGTGCCGACCAAAGGTAGCGCTCCCGGATCCGAGCGGGAAACCCGCAGGGCGAACGTCGGGACGTCTGCCTCGGCACCGCCCAGGACCACGATCTCCGGGGTGCCGCAGCGATGACGGCGCAGGTCCTTGCCGGCTTGCGCCACCTCGTCCTCCACCGACGATCCCTTCAGCGCCACCATGGCGCCTCCCGCGTCGACCAGCGGCATCGACCAGTCCAGCAGGCGCGGCAGCGGCGCCACCGCCCGAGAGGTCACCACGTCGAAGAGACGCTCCCCGTGCAGTGCCTCGGCACGGCCGCGCACCACTTCCACGTTGTCGAGCCCGAGATCCTCGCGGACCTCCTCCAGGAAGACGGTCCTCCGCAGCAGCGGCTCCACCAGCGTCACCGACAGGTCGGGTCGCACGATCGCCAGCACCATCCCCGGCAACCCCGCCCCCGAGCCGAGGTCGCAGACGCTCGCCTGCGCTGGCATCAGGTCGGCCAGCCAGGCGCAGTTGAGGATGTGACGCTCCCACAGCCGCGGAACCTCGCGGGGACCGATCAGGCCCCGCACCACCCCGTCCCCGGCCAACCACTCGGCATACCGGACGAGCAGCGGCAGCCGGTCGGAACCGACAACCCCCCTGACCGCCTCGGGAGGAGGGGTGAGGGGGGCCGGGGTCACGGACCCGTCCGTGGTTCCACGTGAAACGTCGTCGTTCACTTCGGCAGGATGACCACGTGGCGTCGGGGCTCGGCGCCCTCGGACTCGGACACCAGGCCCGCGGCCTTGACGGCGTCGTGCACGACCTTGCGCTCGAAGGACGACATCGGCTCCAGCTCGACCGGCTCACCCGACTCGCGCACCTGGGCGATGAGACCCTCGGCCAGCGCGATCAGGTCCCGGCGCTTCTGCTCGCGGTATCCGGAGATGTCGAGCATCAGGCGCGACCGCTCGCCGGTCTCCCGGTAGACGGCCAGGCGGGTGAGCTCCTGGAGTGCCTCGAGCACCTCACCGTCGCGGCCCACCAGCATCGAGAGATCGGCCCCCACGATCGAGACGGACGCCCGGTCCACCTCGACGTCCATGTCGAGATCCCCGTCGAGATCGGCGATGTCGAGGAGCTCCTCGAGGTAGTCGGCCGCGATGTCGCCCTCCTGCTCCAGGCGCTCGACCTTGCCGGGCCGGCCGGCTGCCGACTCCTGGGCGTCCGGCTCGTCGCCGTGCACGTCGTTCTCGGTCTCGGTCACGCGATTCTCCCTGCGTCGTGATGGGTTTGGCGGTCGAACCGCCGACAGTCGTGGGTCAGCGCTTCTTGCGCTTGGAGCGGCTCTGGCGCTTCGGCTGCGGGCGGGGCCCGCGCGGGGCCTCCGGCTCCTCGATCGCCACCGCGCCCGGCTCCTCGCCCGGCATCGGCAGACCCTTCTTGGCCGCCTTGGCCTTGTCGCGCTCCTGCTTCGCGGTGAAGGCCGGCGTGCCCGGAGCCGGGTTGTTGCGGATGACGTAGAACTGCTGGCCCATGGTCCACAGGTTCGAGGTGGTCCAGTACATGAGCACCCCGATCGGGAAGGCCACACCGCCAACCGCGAAGACGACCGGCAGCACGATCAGCAGCATCTTCTGCTGCTGGGCGTACGGCCCGCTCAACGCGTCGGCGGGCATGTTCTTGCTCATCAGCTGACGCTGGGTGAGGAACGTGGTGGCGGTCATCGCCAGCACGAGGGCCGCGGCGAAGGCCACGACCACCCACTCGTTGCCCCACGCCTCGGTGAGCCGGCTCGAGATCGGGACGATGCCCCACAGCTCGGCCTGACCGAAGTCCTCGGCCAGCTTCTCGGTCATCACCCCGCGCGCCCTGCCGTTGGCGGCGTTGTCGATCAGCCGGAAGAGCGCGAAGAAGATCGGCATCTGCAGCAGGATCGGCAGGCAGGAGGCGAACGGGTTGGTGCCCGCCTCCTTGTAGAGCGCCATCGTCTCCTGGGCCAGCCGCTCCCGGTCGTGGCCGTACTTCTTCTGCAGCTCCTTGACCTTGGGCTGGATGAGCTGCATGTTGCGGCTCGACTTGATCTGCTTGACGAACAGCGGGATCAGCGCGGCGCGGATGACCAGGGTGAGCCCGACGATGGAGAGGGCCCACGACGCACCGCCCTGCGGGTCGAACACCCGCCCCAGCACGTTGTGGAAGCCGACCATCACCACGGAGATGACGTAGTAGAGCGGCGTCATGATGGCGCTGCCGATGGCTCCGAAGAAGTCGAGCACTCAAGCTCCTCGAGTAGGGGGTGAGGCGGCCCCGGCGTGGGACGGGGTGTCGCGGGGAGGAACGGGGTCGTAGCCCCCAGGGGACCACGGGTGGCAGCGGGCGAGCCGCCGGACGGCGAGCCAGCTGCCCTTGACGGCGCCGTACCGGGTGACCGCCTCGAGGGCGTAGGCCGAGCAGGTCGGGTGGTACCGGCAGACCTGACCGTAGAGCGGACTGATGACCGCGCGATAGAGCCGGAGCAGACCGATCAACAGGTACTTCACCGGGTGCGCCTCACGCGATCAGGCTCCCTCGCCGGGCCCGCGGGTCCGCACCGGAACCTCCAGCACCCGACCGAGACACCGGTCGAGGTCCGCGGCCAGGCGCCCGGAGGCCGCCGACGCGGAGTCGGGAAGCGCACGGACCACGAGCACGCCACGACCCGGGAGCTCCCTGAGGTGCTCCCGGGTCAGGTGGCGTAGTCGCCTCTTCACGCGGTTGCGAACCACGGCGTTGCCCACCGCCTTGCTCACCACGAACCCGATCTGGACCGGTCCGGTGCCGCCGTCGTGCCAGTGCACGACCAGGGTCCCGGACCCGGCCCGCCGGCCGCCCCGCACCGCCTGCCGGAATCCGGCCTCACGGGTGAGGCGAGCGGATCTCGGCAGCATGCGGTGCTCGACGTCCGGACGGGTCCGCGTGGCCCGGCGTCAGACAGCCAGGCTGTTGCGACCCTTGCGGCGCCGCGCCGACAGAATGGCGCGGCCGGCACGGGTGCGCATCCGCAGGCGGAAACCGTGCACCTTGTGGCGGCGACGGTTGTTGGGCTGGTAGGTGCGCTTGCTCACGAGCTCTCTCCGATGTGTCTCTGCGGGTGTCCACTCCGGCGGGGGTTCGGTGCGCCAAGCTTCGGCTGGCACCGCCTCCCCACGGCACACGCCGATGGTCTGGGCGTGAATATCCGTGGACATGCGGCACCGGTCGACCACGAGCGGACGTCGGGTGACCTGCCAACGGTACGCGGAGCGGAGAACCAGGGTCAAACCCACGCGGCCCGGCCCCCGGTGCGGCTCGTCCAGGCCTGTGGATGACGGCTTGCCCAGGCGCAGGCCACGTTGTTACTTTTCACCACGTCCCGCGATCTCTCCACGCTCCTCCCCTTCCTCGCGGCGCCGGCGCTGCACAGCTCAGAAGACGGATCAAAACCGCGTCTGACCTGCGAGAACAGCAGGTGCGTCTCCTGTTCGGCGGAGGTCGGGACAGGGAGCGATCATCCAAATGGGGCAAGATGCACACCTGTGGATAACCTTGTGGACCGATGACCTGTCCCGCCACCTCGCGGAGCGCGGCAGACCTCCGTCCACAAGGACGATCCAGCAGCCGGGCAACAAGGGAGAGACGTGGAGAACGAGCCGGTCGACCTGACCACCGTGTGGCGCAGCGTGGTGGACCAGCTGCAGCCCAACCAGCGGGCCTGGCTGCGCGCCAGCGAGCCGGTGACCCTGCACGAGAGCACCGCCATCATCGCGGTGCCCAACGACTTCACCCGCGGTCAGCTGGAGGGCCGGCTGCGCGCCCAGCTCGAGGACTCCCTCAGCGTCCGCTTCCACCGCGAGATCCGGATCGCGGTGACGGTCAACCCGGCCCTGGAGGACCAGGCGCTCCCGGTCGCCCCGGATGAGCCAACAAAGCAACAAGACGATATGTCGACAAATGTCTGGGACCGGGACGTCAGCGGGCTGGCGGAGTCCCCCGCCTACTCCGACCACCGCCCCGACCACCGCCCGGGTCAGACCCTGGGCGAGAGCCTCGGCCACAGCCCCGAGCCCCTCCGCCCCGGCCTGGGCGCGACCTCCGGCGGGCCCGGCTTCCACTCCTCGGTCCACCCGAGCGCCCCCAGCTCGCTGGAGACCCGGCTCAACCCGAAGTACACCTTCGAGACCTTCGTCATCGGCTCCTCCAACCGCTTCCCGCACGCCGCGGCGGTCGCGGTGGCCGAGGCGCCCGGCAAGGCCTACAACCCGCTCCTGGTCTACGGGGAGTCCGGGCTGGGCAAGACCCACCTGCTGCACGCGATCGGCCACTACGTGCGCTCGCTCTACTCCGGCGCCAAGGTGCGCTACGTCTCGTCGGAGGAGTTCACCAACGAGTTCATCAACGCGATCCGCGACGACCGCCAGGACCGGTTCAAGCGCCGTTACCGCGACGTCGACGTCCTGCTGATCGACGACATCCAGTTCCTCGAGGGCAAGACCCAGACGCAGGAGGAGTTCTTCCACACCTTCAACACCCTGCACAACGCCAACAAGCAGATCGTGCTCACCTCCGACCGCCCGCCCAAGCTCCTCGAGGCACTCGAGGACCGCCTGCGCAACCGGTTCGAGTGGGGCCTGATCACCGACGTCCAGGCCCCCGACCTCGAGACGCGCATCGCGATCCTGCGCAAGAAGGCCGCGATGGACCGGCTCACCGCACCCCCCGACGTGCTGGAGTTCATCGCCTCCAAGATCCAGACCAACATCCGCGAGCTCGAGGGGGCGCTGATCCGGGTCACCGCCTTCGCCAACCTCAACCGGCAGGAGGTCGACATGAGCCTCGCGGAGATCGTGCTGAAGGACCTGATCCCCGAGGGCGGCGAGCCGGAGATCACCTCGCCGTTGATCATCGCCCAGACCGCTGCCTACTTCGGGGTGAGCATCGATGACCTGTGCGGCCCCAGCCGAGGGCGCCACCTGGTGCTCGCCCGCCAGATCTCGATGTACCTGTGCCGGGAGCTGACCAGCATGTCGCTGCCCCAGATCGGCCGGGAGTTCGGCCGCGACCACACCACCGTGATGTACGCCGACCGGAAGATCAACCAGCTCCTCGCCGAGCGCCGGGCGGTCTTCAACCAGGTCAGCGAGCTCACCAACCGGATCAAGATGCAGGCGCGTCAGGGCTGATCCCCCACGAGCCGGCCGCGACGCCGGCCTCCCCTGTGTAATTCCTGTGCTCCCGGACCCCTTCTCCTCCACAGCCCTGTGCACCCCTGCACGGGACCGGAGGACGAACTCCGGCTCGCTCACACGACGCTGCAGGGGTGCACAGGCCGTGCACAGGCCACGCACACAGGCCCGCGGCGTGCTGACCTGCACCGATCGAAGTTCTCCACAGTTTCCCCAACCCCTATGACGACTACTCACCTCTCCATTGACCAGTTCTCATCAACAACCATCCGGACCGATTCCTGGGGACAACCGCCTCGAGAGCCCCGAACCGGAGCACCTCGATGAGCCGGCCCCGAGCGACGCAGACCGGCGGTGAAGCGCTGGTGACGGCACCGGGCGGGCCTTCGGACCTCCCTGGGCACCGCGCGGACAACCTGTGCCCCGGCATGGCAGGATCACCCCACGCTCGAACCACAAGATCCGGAGGAACGAAGTGAAGTTCCGCGTCGACCGCGACGTCTTCGCCGACGCCGTCGCCTGGGCTGCACGCAGCCTGCCCGTGCGTCCCAGCGCACCCGTGCTCGCAGGTCTCCTCGTCGAGGCCGGTGACGACGGACTTGTGCTCTCGTCCTTCGACTACGAGACCTCCGCCCGGGCCGAGGTCCGCGCCGACGTCTCCGACGAGGGCCGGGTCCTGGTCAGCGGGCGCCTGCTGGCCGACATCTGCCGCAGCCTCCCGCACAAGCCCGTCGACTGCGAGGTGGTGGGCGCCAAGCTGGAGATCAAGTGCGGTTCCGGCCGGTTCAGCCTGCAGACGATGCCGGTGGAGGACTACCCCTCCCTGCCCGCCGTGCCCGCCCCGAGCGGCGTGGTCAAGGGCGAGGAGTTCGCCAAGGCCGTCGCCCAGGCGGTCACCGCCGCCGGCCGCGACGACATGCTCCCCGTGCTCACCGGTGTCCGGATCGAGATCGAGGGCGACCGGATGTCGCTGCTGGCCACCGACCGCTTCCGTCTCTCCCACCGCGAGCTCACCTGGACGCCGGCCCAGACCGACGCCTCGCTGGCCGCGCTGGTCCCGGCCAAGGTGCTCAGCGACACCGCCAAGACCCTCGGCGGCGACGTGACCATCTCGCTGGCGGCCGCCGGCGGCGACGGGATCATCGGCTTCGAGGGCTCCACCCCCGACGGCGTTCGACGCACCACCACCCGCCTGCTCGACGGCGAGTTCCCCAAGGTCCGCAGCCTCTTCCCCGCCGAGCACCTCACCGTGGCCACGGTCAACCGCCAGGACCTGATCGACACCGTCAAGCGGGTGGCCCTGGTCGCCGAGCGCAACACGGCGGTGCAGATGAAGTTCGCCGACGGGGAGGTCGTGCTCGACTCCCAGTCCGGTGACGAGGCGCAGGCGACCGAGGCCATCGAGGCCGAGATCAAGGGCGGCGAGATCATCACCGGCTTCAACCCGACCTACCTGCTCGACGGCCTCAGCGCCTTCGACGGGGAGAAGGTCGACCTGGCCTTCACCCAGGCGACCAAGCCCGTGGTCATCTCCGCCACCGACGGCGCAGAGCACGCCTTCCGCTACCTGCTGATGCCGAGGAGACTGCTCTCCTAGCGGCCTCGCCGCGGGCACGCCCGCCGTCGCGCCAGACCAGCCGTCGCGCCAGACCAGCCGTCACACCACTGGAGGGATCCGCATGGAGATCGGGCTCGTCGGACTCGGCAAGATGGGCGGCAACATGCGCGAGCGGCTGCGCCGCGGCGGTCACACCGTGGTCGGCTTCGACCACAACCGGGAGGTCAGCGACGTCGACTCGCTCGAGGCGGTCGTCGAGCAGCTGTCGGCTCCTCGCGTCGTGTGGGTGATGGTCCCCGCCGGGGGGCCGACCCACGAGACCGTGACCGCGCTGGGCGAGCTGCTCTCCCCCGGCGACGTGGTCGTCGACGGCGGCAACTCCCGCTGGACCGACGACGTCGCGCACGCCGAGCAGCTCGCGGAGAAGGGCATCGGCTACGTCGACTGCGGGGTCTCCGGCGGGGTCTGGGGCCTGGAGAACGGCTACGCCCTGATGTACGGCGGCACCCCCGAGGACGTCGCCAAGGTGCAGCCGGCCTTCGACACCCTCAAGCCGGAGGGCGACTTCGGCGCCGTCCACGCCGGCAAGGTGGGCGCCGGTCACTTCTCCAAGATGGTCCACAACGGCATCGAGTACGCGATCATGCAGAGCTACGCCGAGGGGTGGGAGCTGCTCGAGGCCGTCGACGTCGTCGACAACACCACCGAGGTGCTCCGCTCCTGGCGCGAGGGCACCGTGATCCGCTCGTGGCTGCTCGACCTGCTGGTCGCCGCGCTGGACGACGAGCCCGGCCTGGCCGGGATCCAGGGCTACGCCGAGGACTCCGGCGAGGGCCGGTGGACCGTGGAGGCGGCCATCGAGAACGCGGTCGCGGTGCCCGCGATCACCGCCGCGCTCTTCGCCCGCTTCGTCTCCCGCCAGGACGACAGCCCGGCGATGAAGGCGATCGCGGCGATGCGCAACCAGTTCGGCGGCCACGCCATGCGCACCCCCGCCCCCGAGGGCGGCGACGTGGCCGGCGCCACCGGGCCGGAAGAGGCCGGCGCCGCCCGCCAGGCCGGGGCGGGCGACGACACCGAAGCCGCGGAGAGCTAGCACCCCCGTGTACGTCTCGCACCTCCTGCTCCACGACTTCCGCTCCTACACCGACATCGACGTCGAGCTGGAGCCCGGCGCCACGGCGTTCATAGGTCGCAACGGCCAGGGCAAGACCAACCTCGTCGAGGCCGTCGACTACCTGTCCCGGCTCGGCTCCCACCGGGTGGCCACCGACGCCCCGCTGGTGCGGGCCGGCACCGACCAGGCCCTGGTCCGTGCGGTGGTGGTCAAGGACGGACGTCCCGCGACCCTGGAGGTCGAGCTCAACCCGGGCCGGGCCAACCGGGCCCGGATCAACAGGTCCCCGCTGCCGAGACCGCGCGACCTGCTCGGCCTGGTCCGCACGGTGGTCTTCTCCCCCGAGGACCTCACCCTGGTCAAGGGCGACCCGAGCGACCGCCGCCGCTTCCTCGACGACCTGCTGGTGCTGCGTACCCCCAGGCTGGCCGGGGCCCGCGCGGACTACGACCGGATCCTGCGCCAGCGCAACTCGCTGCTCAAGACCGCCGGCGCGGCGCGCCGCGGCGGCTCCTCGCAGGAGGCGGCGCTCTCCACGCTCTCGGTCTGGGACTCCCACCTGGCCCGGGTGGGCGGCGAGCTGCTGGCCCACCGGCTCGAGCTGGTCGAGTCCCTGCGCCCCTACGTCGGCAAGGCCTACGAGGCGGTGGCCCGCGGTGCCTCGCGCGACGACGCCGAGATCGACTACAAGTGCTCCTTCGAGCTGGAGCCGTGGACCGAGCCCCCGGGGGCCGAGGACCTGGAGCGGCAGATCCTGGCCGAGCTGGAGCGGCGCCGGCGCGACGAGCTGGAGCGCGGGGTCAGCCTGGTGGGTCCGCACCGCGACGACCTGCTGCTGGTGCTGGGCAACGGCGACGTCCGGCTGCCGGTCAAGGGCTACGCCTCCCACGGGGAGTCGTGGTCGGTCGCGCTGGCGCTCAAGCTCGCCTCCTTCGACCTGCTGCGCAGCGAGGGCGACGACCCCATCCTGATCCTCGACGACGTCTTCGCCGAGCTCGACACCGGACGACGCCAGCAGCTGGCCGCCCTGGTCGCGGGCGCGGAGCAGGTGCTGGTCACCGCCGCGGTCGCCGAGGACGTGCCGCAGGCCCTGGCCGGGGCCCGCTTCCACGTCGCCGAGGGGCGGGTGACCCGTGGCTGAGGTGCGGCCGGACCCCGTCGGGGGCGAGGAGGCGAAGGAGAGCGCGGGGTCCCACGAGGCTGGGGAGCCGAAGGAGATCGAGGAGCTCGAGGAGCACCGCGACGACGGCCTCGACCTGGCGCGGGCCCAGGCCCGGGCCACGTCGCGCTCCCCCGGCGCCCCGCCGGCCAAGCGGCGCAAGCAGGCAGGACAGGGCAGTGCCTTCGCGCCGCGCACCCGGGGCCGGAGCCGGGTCTCGGGGGCCCACCCCGACGACCGCGACCCCCAGCTGCTGGGCAGCGCCCTGGAGCGGCTGGTCCGGAGCCGCGCGTGGGAGACCGACCTCCAGGTGCAGAGCGTCTTCGCCCGCTGGTCGGAGCTGATCGGTGCGGAGGTCGGCGACCACTGCACCCCCGAGACGCTGGTCGACGGCAAGCTGGTGGTGCGCACCGACTCCACCGCGTGGGCGACCCAGCTCAGGATGCTCGCCCCCCAGCTGGTGCGCCGGCTCAACGAGGAGCTGGGGCACGGCACGGTGGTGGTCATCGAGGTGCTCGGCCCGCACCTGCCGTCGTGGAAGAAGGGACCACGTTCCACCCGCGGCCGGGGGCCCCGAGACACCTACGGCTGAGCCTGGGGCCGACGGGCCAGAGCCGCGTCGTGCGGATCTGAGAGGCCCGCGGACGTACAGGGAGTCATCCGGACCCCTGATCGGGGCTCGGAGGGGCCTTCTCGGACCGCTCAGAGCCGATTTCGTCCCCAGATCGCCCCATCTGTGGCCCGGATGCATGCCTCAGGAGGTCCTAGCCGCTAAACTGGCCGCTGGGTCGCGGACTCTGGTAGTCGCGGCTTTCTGTGTGTCGAGATGCCCCTGAGCGGGCGAGTGGAAGAGGGACCGCGTGAGTGCTGAGTCGCCAGTCGAAGACCTGAGTTCCGGCCAGTCGAGCACGGCGAGCGACGGCGAGTACGACGCCTCCGCGATCCAGGTGCTCGAGGGCCTCGAGGCGGTCCGCAAGCGCCCCGGCATGTACATCGGCTCGACCGGTGCCCGGGGTCTGCACCACCTGATCTGGGAGGTCGTCGACAACTCGGTCGACGAGGCGCTGGCCGGCCACTGCGACCGGATCGTGCTGACCCTCCAGGCGGACGGCGGGGTCCGGGTCGAGGACAACGGTCGCGGCATCCCCACCGGCATCCACCCGACCGAGGGCATCTCCGCCCTCACCATGGCGCTGACCATGCTGCACGCCGGCGGCAAGTTCGGCGGAGGTGGCTACAAGGTCTCCGGCGGTCTGCACGGCGTCGGCATCTCGGTGGTCAACGCGCTGTCCACCCGGGTGATCGCCGAGGTGAAGAACCGCGGCCACCTGTGGCGCCAGACCTTCCACATCGGCGTCCCCGAGGCCGACCTCGCGGAGGTCCGGCCGATGGAGGACGGCGAGCGCACCGGCACCACGATCATCTTCTACCCCTCCCGCGAGATCTTCGAGACCGTCGAGTTCGACCTGGAGACCATCACCTCCCGGCTGCGCGAGATGGCCTTCCTCAACAAGGGCCTGGAGATCATCATCCGCGACGAGCGGCCGGCCGCCGAGGCCGTCGCGGACGCGGTGGAGGACGGCACCGTGGCCGTCGACGCGGCTGAGCCCGCCGACAACGCGCTGCGCCGGGGCGCCGGCGGGGGTGTGGAGCGCCGCTTCAAGTTCGAGCGCGGCATCGTCGACTACGTCGAGCACCTCAACCGCAACAAGGACCGGGCGAACGCCTCGGTCATCTCTTTCGAGGCCCAGACTCCGCCCACCGCGCAGAGCCACATGAGCCTCGAGGTGGCGATGCAGTGGAACACCAGCTTCAACGAGTCGGTGCACACCTTCGCCAACAACATCAACACCCACGAGGGGGGCACCCACGAGGAGGGCTTCCGCGCGGCGCTCACCACCCTGGTCAACAACTGGGGCGAGGAGTGGGGCCTGGTCAAGAAGAAGGATGACCGGGTCTCCGGTGACGACATCCGCGAGGGCCTGACCGCCATCATCTCGATCAAGCTGGGCGAGCCCCAGTTCGAGGGCCAGACCAAGACCAAGCTCGGCAACACCGAGGCCAAGGGCTTCACCCAGCGGGTGGTCAACGACCAGCTCGGTGCCTGGCTGGAGCAGAACCCCAACGAGGGCAAGGAGATCATCCGCAAGGCCCAGGCGGCCGCCTCGGCCCGGATGGCCGCCCGCAAGGCGCGCGACCTGGCCCGCAACCGCAAGGGCCTGCTGGGTGGCGGCGGACTGCCGGGCAAGCTGGCCGACTGCCAGTCGACCAACCCCCGCGAGTGCGAGGTCTTCATCGTCGAGGGTGACTCCGCCGGCGGCTCGGCCAAGCAGGGCCGCGACCCGCGCATCCAGGCGATCCTCCCGATCCGCGGCAAGATCCTCAACGTCGAGAAGGCGCGGATCGACAAGGTGCTCGGCAACGCCGAGGTACAGGCGATCATCTCCGCCCTCGGCACCGGTATCCACGAGGAGTTCGACCTCGACAAGCTGCGCTACCACAAGGTCGTGCTGATGGCCGACGCCGACGTCGACGGCCACCACATCAACACGCTGCTGCTGACCCTGCTGTTCCGGTTCATGAAGCCGCTGATCGAGCACGGCTACGTCTACATGGCGCAGCCGCCGCTCTACCGGCTGCGCTGGAACAAGCCGCACGAGCACGAGTTCGTCTACTCCGACGCCGAGCGCGACAACCTGATGCGCGACGGCCTGGAGCAGGGCAAGAAGCTGCCCAAGGAGAACCCCGTGCAGCGCTACAAGGGTCTGGGCGAGATGAACGCCGACGAGCTGTGGGAAACCACCATGGACCCGACCCAGCGCCTGATGCTGCAGGTCACGCTCGACGACGCGGCACAGGCCGACGAGATCTTCTCCATCCTGATGGGCGAGGACGTCGAGCAGCGACGTTCCTTCATCCAGCGCAACGCCAAGGACGTCCGATTCCTCGATATCTAGGTTTCTAACAAGATCCTTAGATTCGAGTAGATCAACCGATCAAGAGAGACGAACACGTGACTGAGACTCCCCCGGGCGGCACCACGATCCACGGCGGCGGCGACGACGACGGCCGGATCCAGCCGATCGAGCTGCAGACGTCGATGAAGCGCTCCTACATCGACTACGCGATGGCCGTCATCGTGGGCCGCGCCCTACCGGACGTGCGCGACGGTCTCAAGCCCGTGCACCGTCGGATCCTCTACGCGATGTTCGACGGCGGCTACCGGCCCGACCGCGGCTTCTCCAAGTGCTCGCGCGTGGTCGGTGACGTGATGGGTCAGTACCACCCGCACGGCGACTCCGCGATCTACGACACCATGGTCCGCCTCGCCCAGCCCTGGGTGATGCGCAACCCGCTGATCAACGGGCAGGGCAACTTCGGCTCGCCGGGCAACGACCCGGCCGCCGCCATGCGGTACACCGAGTGCCGGATGGCCCCGCTGGCGCTGGAGATGGTCCGCGACATCGACCACGACACCGTCGACTTCCAGCCCAACTACGACGGCCGCTCCTCCGAGCCCACCATCCTGCCCAGCCGCTTCCCCAACCTGCTGGTCAACGGCTCCGCCGGGATCGCGGTCGGCATGGCCACCAGCATCCCGCCGCACAACCTGCGCGAGGTCGCCGAGGGCGCGATCTGGGCGCTGGAGCACCCCGACGCCTCGCGCGAGGAGCTCCAGGACGCGATGATCGAGCGGATCAAGGGGCCCGACTTCCCGATGGGCGCCCTGATCGTCGGCCGCCAGGGCATCGAGCAGACCTACCGCACCGGTCGCGGGTCGATCTCGCAGCGGGCCGTGGTGGAGATCGACGAGGACGCCAAGGGCCGCACCTGCCTGATGATCTCCGAGCTGCCCTACATGGTGAACCCGGACAACCTGGCGCTGAAGATCGCCGAGCTGGTCGACAACGGCCGGATCCAGGGGATCGCGGACGTCCGCGACGACACCTCCTCGCGCACCGGGCAGCGGCTGGTCGTCGTGCTCAAGCGCGACGCGGTGGCCCGGGTGGTGCTCAACAACCTCTTCAAGCACACCGAGCTGCAGTCCAACTTCAGCGCCAACATGCTCGCGCTGGTCGACGGCGTCCCGCGGACCCTGACCATCGACCAGTTCATCAGCCACTGGGTGACCCACCAGATCGAGGTCATCCAGCGCCGGACGCGCTTCCTGCTGGCCAAGGCCGAGGCCGACGCCCACATCTGGCGCGGCCTGGTCAAGGCCCTGGACATGCTCGACGAGGTGATCGCGCTGATCCGCCGCTCGCCCGACGTGGACGAGGCCCGTACCGGGCTGATCGCGCTGCTCGACGTCGACGAGCTCCAGGCCGACGCGATCCTCACCATGCAGCTGCGCCGCCTGGCTGCGCTGGAGCGGCAGAAGATCATCGACCGCCTCGCCGATCTCGAGCGCGAGATCGCCGACTACAAGGACATCCTGGCCAACGAGGCCCGGCAGCGGCAGATCGTGATCACCGAGCTGACCGAGGTGGTCGACAAGCACGGCGACGACCGACGCAGCCAGATCATCGCTGCCGACGGGGACCTCTCCATGGAGGACCTGATCCCCGACGAGGAGCTGGTCGTCTCGATCACCCGCGGTGGCTACGCCAAGCGCACCCGTCGCGACCAGTACCGGATCCAGAAGCGTGGCGGCAAGGGCGTGCGTGGGGCCACCCTGCGCGGCGACGACGTGGTGGAGCACTTCATCGCCACCACCAACCACCACTGGCTGCTCTTCTTCACCACCGCCGGCCGGGTCTACCGCACCAAGGCCTACAACCTGCCCGAGGCGTCCCGCGACGCCAAGGGCGGTCACGTCGCCGGTCTGCTCTCCTTCCAGCCCGACGAGTCGATCGCGCAGGTGCTGGCCATCCGCGACTACGACCAGGCGCCCTACCTGGTGCTCGCCACCAAGCAGGGGCTGGTCAAGAAGACCCGGCTGGCCGACTACAACTCGCCGCGTCAGGCCGGCGTCATCGCCATCAACTTCCGCCACGACGACGACGAGCTGATCGGCGCCGAGCTGGTCAACTCCGAGGACCACATCCTGCTGGTCTCCCGCAAGGGCCAGGCGGTGCGGTTCCGCGCCGACGACTCCCAGCTGCGCCCGATGGGCCGCGCTACCGGCGGCGTGACCGGGATGAAGTTCCGCGACGGCGACTCGCTGCTGTCGATGTCGATCATCCGGGCCGCCCAGGTCGAGGCCGAGGACGCCGCCGGCGAGGCGGGGGTCTCGGTGGAGGATGCGGCGGAGACCACGTCCGGCGGTGCCGAGCAGCCGGTCGGCGAGCAGGGTCCGTGGTTCGGCCTGCACCCGCAGTACGTCTTCACCATCACCGACGGCGGGTTCGCCAAGCGGACCCCGATCCCGGAGTACCGCGTGCAGTCGCGCGGCGGCATCGGGATCAAGGCGATGTCGCTGGCCAACGCGGAGCGGGGCCAGCTGGTCGGCGCCTTCATCGTCGAGGAGGGTGACGAGATCCTCTCGATCACCGCCGGCGGACAGGTCGTGCGCAGCCCGATCAACGAGAACTTCCGCCCCACCGGACGCTCCACGATGGGCGTGAAGTTCGTCAGCCCGAAGGCCGGGGACTCGGTCGTCGTGGTCGCACGCTCGATGGAAGCGCGCGAGGATGCAACAATCGATGAGGACGTCACGGCCGAGGAGGTCACCGAGGCCGAGGCGGGCTCCCACCCGCAGTCCGACCCCCAGACCGAGAGCAGCACCGAGAGCAGCACAGAGAGTGACTCCTGATGACCGAGAGCGCACGTCCGCGCAGCCGTGAATCCGAGGACACGGTCGTGCGGACGGCGCTGCCCGGACGGATCGGCGCCACCCTGAGCAAGGCGGCGGAGGAACACCGCAACACCGCCACCATGAGGCCGACCACGGCGGGCAAGAAGCAGCCCCGCCGGGCCCGGCTCCGCCTGACCCGGCTCGACCCGTGGTCGGTGACCAAGACCTCGTTCCTGCTCTCGGTCGCCTTCGGCATCGTCACCTTCGTCGCGGTCTTCATCGTCTGGTTCGTGCTGGGTGCCGCGGGCGTCTGGGACTCCATCAACGAGACGGTGGCGAGCGTCGCCGACCCCAAGGACTCCCCCAGCGCCTTCGACATCACCGAGTACGTCGGGATGTCCCGGGTCCTGGGCTTCACCGCCCTGGTGGCGGTGCTCGACGTCTTCCTGCTGACCGCTATCGCCACCTTGGGGGCGTTCCTCTACAACATGTCCGCCGCGCTCCTCGGGGGCGTGGAGGTCACCCTGGCCGAGGACCAGCACTAGGCGTTTTGTTGCTCCCGAAGCCGATCAGGTAGTCTTCCCCGCGGTCACCGCCTCGGCGGTGACGTCGTCCGGCCCCGGCCGGAGGAGGGCCTATAGCTCAGACGGTTAGAGCGCTTCCCTGATAAGGAAGAGGTCACAGGTTCAAGTCCTGTTAGGCCCACCACCCCCGGTCGGACTCCCCGGCACTCGTCGAGGTCACTCCCGGCCGGTGAAGACGAGGAGACCACCGTGAAGAAGCTCGTGCTGATCCTGCTGGCCGCCGCCGGTGCCACCCTCGCGAAGAAGAAGCTCGACCAGAGCCGCACCGAGCAGGCCCTGTGGGCCGAGGCCACCGACCCGGTCACCACCAGCACCCCGCCGAGCTGAACCGGGTCGGCTGACACGCGCAGCCGCACCCACCTGGTTCACCAGGGGCCTTGGCGCAATTGGTAGCGCACCTGCTTTGCAAGCAGGGGGTTAGGGGTTCGAGTCCCCTAGGCTCCACTGAAAGGCCTGGGGGCTCCACCCCGGGCCTTTCTTCATTTTCGGGGCCTTTCGGGGTCCAACCCCCCTGCTCACGCTGGTCGGGCCGTGGGGGGCAGGGGGAAGCGCCGTGCTTTTCTGGGCCCGACGGCCTCTCAGCCCTCGGCCGGGCTGCCGGCCCCGCGTGCCTCGGCCGGGCCGCCGACCAGAGCGTCCTCCTCGCGGGACTCCCCGGCGGCCCGAGCGATCCGCTCCCGGCCCCACGCCTTCCACGCCACGACGCTGGTCACCACGACGGTGAAGAGGATGAGGACGATGTCGACGGCCAGCGGCAGGCCGCCCATGCTGGAGATGATGGTGATCCCGTTGGTCAGGATGACCAGGCCGCCGACCAGCGTGCCCATCGGGGCGTGCGGGAGCTTGCCGGCGAGCCGCGCCGCGATGGGCGCCATCGCCACACCGCCCAGGCACAGGCCCAGCACGTAGAGCCACGGGATGTCCTGGTGGGCGATGCCGACCAGGAAGCCGGCGGAGACCGAGATGGCGACCATGAACTCCGCCAGGCTGACCGTGCCGACGACCTTGCGCGGCTCGTGGGAGGTCACCGTGAGCAGGCTCGGGGTGACCACGGGGCCCCAGCCACCGCCGCCGGTGGCGTCGACGAAGCCGCCGAGCAGGCCGATCGGGGAGAGCCAGCGGGCGGTGCTCCCGTTCTTCGGGGTGCGGATGACGCTGCGGTCGAAGCCGAACTTCAAGAAGATCAGGACACCGAAGAAGATCAGCAGCCCCGCCATCCAGGTCTTGGCCGAGGCGAGGCTGATGTTGGTCAGCACCACCGCCCCCAGGAAGCCGCCGACCATGCCGGGCAGGGCGATGCGGACCAGGACGCCCTTGTCGACGTTGCCGACCTGCCAGTGGGAGAGCCCGCTGACCAGGGTGGTGGGCAGCTTGGCGGCGTGCGTCGCCGCGCTCGCGGTGGCCGGCGCGACGCCGAGGAAGAGCAGGACCGTGGCGGAGGTGACCCCGAACCCCATCCCCAGGGTGCCGTCGACCAGCTGGGCGAGGGCACCTGCGACGGCGAAGGCGGCGATGAGGAGCATGAAGGGATGCCTTTCAAGCAAAGTCCATTAACTCACTAGAGTGTGCCTGATTGGTGGTCGCACGTCCACTCCCCGCGGCCCGGCGAGGCGTGGCCTCGGTCTCAGCCTGCGGGGCCCCTTCGAGCCCGGCGAAAGCCGCGCTTCCGCCCGCCGCCTACGCTCGTGACGTGCTCTCCCACCCGCTGTTGCGCCCCGTCGCGTGGGGCGCTCACCTGCTCGCCGTCGTCCTGGTCGCCACCGCGGTCTGGCTCGGTCTCTGGCAGATGGGGTCCTGGCAGGAGCAGCGCAGCGACGCCGCCGTGGGGCGCTCCGAGCTGGCGCCCGTGCCGCTGGCCGACGCCCTGGGACCCGACCAGCCCTTCCCCAAGTCCGAGGTCGGGCGGCCGGTGAAGGTCGAGGGGACCTGGGTCCCCGAGGGCACGGTCGTGGTCTCCGACCGGCGCCAGGACGGGGAGGACGGCTTCTGGGCGGTCACCCCGCTCGCGGTCGAGGATGCCGACCACCCCGCGGCGCTCCTGGTGGTGCGCGGGTGGTTCGCCGACCTCGACCGGCTCCCCGACCCTCCCCGGGGTCGCGCGGAGCTCACTGGCTGGCTCCAGCCGCCCGAGGGCAGCACCGGCGTCACGGACGAGGACCGCACCGACGACGTCCTGCCCCAGCTGCGGATCGCCGACGCCATCCAGCACGTCGACCAGGACCTCTACGGCGCCTTCCTGGTCCTGGACCACTCCGGCGAGGTGCCGAGCGACGCGGTGCAGGGCCTGGTCCCGGCCGACCTCGCCCAGCTTCCCGAGACCGCCCGGACGACGGGCCTGCGCAACCTGCTCTACGGCATCGAGTGGTGGGTCTTCGCGGCCTTCGCCGCGTTCATCTGGTGGCGCTGGTGCGCCGACGAGGTGGCCCGGGCGCGCGCCGCCGGGACCGGCCCCGGGACCGACCCCGGGACCGGCCCCGGGACCGGCCCCGAGACCGGCCCCGAGACCGGCCCCGAGCCTGACTCCGAGACCGGCCCCGAGCCTGACTCCGAGACCGTTCCCGAGTCCGGGGACACCGGCGGCGAGCCGGGCGTGGGACCCGTCGGCGGACCCGGCGAAGAGGCCTCCGGCACCCTTGCCGGCGGCCGGTAATCTCGGGACCGTGAAAGCAGCACTCACGCGTTACCGGGTCATGGCCTGGGTCGTCGGCGTCCTCCTGATCGTCCTGTGCCTGGTGGGTGTCCCGTTGTCCAACTTCGACGGGACCTCGATGTGGGGGTTCGTCCCCACCACGCCCAACTGGTTCGACGAGGGCAGCCGGGCCGACGAGCTCGGCGAGTTCATCACCGGCTGGCTGGGCACCCTGCACGGCTGGCTCTACATGATCTTCCTGATCTTCGCCTTCTCGCTGGCGCGCAAGGCCAACTGGAGCCTCGGCTTCATGGTCGTGACGCTCCTGATGGGCACCGTCCCGGTGCTCTCCTTCTGGTCCGAGCGCCGGGCGACGGCCAAGGTCCGGGCCGAGTTCGCCGACGAGCTCGCCGCACCGCCGGCGCCCCGCGAGCGGGTCGGTTAGCCGGCGGTGACCACGGCGTTCGTGCTCGGGGGCGGAGGGGTGCTGGGCGCCGTGGAGGTGGGGATGCTCCGCGCCCTGCTCGAGCGCGGGATCGTCCCCGACCTGGTGGTCGGCACCAGCATCGGCGCCCTCAACGGCGCGCTGGTCGCGCAGGATCCGACGCCGCCGGTCGTGGAGCGGCTCACCCGCCTGTGGGTGGCCGCCGCGCGCAACCGCGAGGTCTACGGCGACCGGCCGCTGCGCACCGTCCGGCGGGCCCTCGTCACCCGCACCCACGTCTACTCCTCCCGGCCGCTGGCCCGGTTGCTGCGCGAGGAGCTCGGGGAGGTCACCTTCGAGGAGCTCCCCGTCAGGTTCCAGGTGTGCGCCTCCCACATCGAGAGCGCGGCCGAGCACTGGTTCGACTCCGGCCCGGTGGTCGACGCGGTGGTCGCCAGCGCCGCGGTGCCGGGGCTGCTGCCCCCGGCCAGGATCGGCGAGGAGCACTACCTCGACGGCGGCCTGGTCAACTCCGTCCCGGTCGGCCGGGCCGTCGAGCTGGGGGCGACCCGCGTCTTCGTGCTCCAGGTCGGTCGCTTCGACCGGCCGCTCACCGCGCCCTCCACCGCCCTCGAGGTGGCCCGGGTCTCCTTCGAGATCGCCCGGCGGCACCGCTTCGTGCGCGAGATGGCCGCCCTGCCGGACGGGGTGGAGGCCCACGTGCTGCCCGCGGCCGGGACGTCGCCGCGCGACGACTCGATGCTGGCCCACCGTGACTTCGCGAGTGTCGAGGCGCGGATCGCCGCGACCTACGAGTCGGCGCGCGACTACCTCGCCCAGAAGCTCGCGTGAGGACGCGCCGATGAGCCCCCGTCGGGCCTGGGTGCTGCAGCGGTTCCTGGTCGCCCCCGTCGTGGTGGGCGCCGCCGTGCTGGCCTGGATCTCGCTGCCGTTGTGGCTGATCGCGGCCGCGATGCTCTCACCGCTGCTCCCGGGCCGGTGGCGGCTGCTGCGGATCGCCTGGCTCGCCCTGCTCTACCTCAGCGCCGAGGCGCTGCTGCTGGTGGTGCTGCTGGCCTTCTGGCTGGCCAGCGGCCTGGGTCGCACCATCCGTTCGCCCTACTGGGCGGGCATCCACTACGAGCTCGTCGAGGGGCTCCTGGTCGTGCTCTTCCGGGAGGCGCGGCGGGTGCTGGCCCTGCGCATCCGCACCGACGGCCCCGACCCCTCCCGGTCGCCCGACGCCCCGGTGCTGGTCTGCTGCCGGCACGCCGGACCCGGCGACTCCTTCACCCTGATGTACGCCCTGATGCACTGGTACGCCCGCGAGCCCCGGGTGGTGCTCAAGGACACCCTGGCCTGGGACCCAGCGATCTCGGTGCTGCTGCACCGGCTGCCCGCGCGCTTCATCTCCACCGGGGGCGGTGCCGAGTCCGAGGCGCAGGTCGCCGCGCTGGCCCGCGACCTGGACGTCGACGACGCGTTCGTCATCTTCCCCGAGGGCGGCAACTTCACCCCCGCGCGCCGGGAGAAGGCCATCGCCCGGCTGCAGGGGCTGGGGCTCCACCGGATGGCCGCTCGCGCGGAGGCGATGATCCACGTGCTGGCCCCGCGCCCCGGCGGCTTCCTGGCCGCCCTGGACGCCGCCCCCGAGGCCGACGTCCTGATGGTCGCCCACACCGGGCTCGACCACCTGCTGACCGTCGGCGACGTGTGGCGCGAGCTGCCGATGGACAAGGAGATCGTGATGCGCTGGTGGCAGGTGCCGCGCGAGGAGATCCCCACCGAGCACGAGGCGCGGATCGAGTGGCTCTTCGCCTGGTGGGAGCGGATCGATGAGTGGGTCGAGGAGAACCGCCCCGGGGACCGGACGCCGACGCCCCGCTGAGCCGGGCTCAGCGGGGCGTTGCGGAAGTCGGGACGGCCGCCTCGACGAGCCGGAGCCCGCCTGCGACCTGCGTCCCGGAGGCGTCAGGGACGGGGGGCGTCGCCGGGGACGTCGCTGAGGTCGACCACGTCGGCGGGGGCGTCCGGGGTGGTCGCGGCGTGCGGCTCGGCCGAGGCGTCGGCCAGGGCCTCGCCCGGCTCGGAGCCGGCCACGTCCTCACCCTCGCCGGCGGCGTGCGCGCCGCCGACCGCACCCACGCCGGCCGCACCGGACGCGCCGGCCGGGGACGGCGGCGGGGTCGGCACGTAGGAGCTCTGCCACTTCTCCTCCTTGCCCCCGCGCAGCTTGCTGAAGAGGGCGCCGCCGGCCGCCAGGACCAGCGAGACCAGCAGCAGCTTCTTGAGCTTGCCGCCCTTCTTGGGCTGCTCGCCCCGCAGCGCGGCGGACTTCTCACCGGCCACCTGCTTGACGGACTCCGCCTTTTCGGCGGCCAACGCGGCCGCCCGGGCGGCGGCGGCGCCGGCGGCGACCGAGGCCTTGCCGGCCGCGACCTGGGCCTTCTCCGCAGCGACGACCGCCTTGTCGGCCGCGACGATCTTGCCCTGGGTGACGTAGGGCGCAGCCTGGGTCCGCGCGTCCTGGGCCGTGGTGCGGGCGGTCACCAGAGCCGCCTCGACCTGGGGCCGGACCTGCTCGGCGACGTCCTGGGCCTTGATCTGGGCCTTCTCCAGCAGTGTCTTCTGCCTGCGGATGTGCATGTGATCAACCTTTCTGAGGTGTTTTCCCATCTCACCATGCCCGCCGTGGACGGGGCCAGGGCTCTGGTCGCGCCTCGGACCCTTTGGGGGGCGTGGGAAGATCGGGCAGCAACTCCATGTGTACCCACTTGAGCGAGAGGCAGTCATGGCTGACCTGAAGGCCACCCTGAAGACGAACAAGGGTGACATCGTCATCAACCTGTTCCCGAACCACGCCCCGGAGACCGTCGAGAACTTCGTCGGGCTCGCGGAGGGGACCAAGGAGTACCGGGACGACGCCGGCCGCTCCGGCGAGCGTTTCTACGACGGCCTGACCTTCCACCGGGTCATCGACGGCTTCATGATCCAGGGCGGCTGTCCGCTGGGCCGCGGCACGGGTGGTCCGGGCTACACCTTCAAGGACGAGGTGCACCCCGAGCTCGTCTTCGACAAGCCCTACCTGCTGGCGATGGCCAACGCCGGGCCGGGCACCAACGGGTCGCAGTTCTTCATCACCGTGACCCCCACGCCGCACCTCAACATGAAGCACACCATCTTCGGCGAGGTCGCCGACCAGGCCTCGCGCGACGTGGTCGACGCGATCGCCAAGGCTCCCACGGGGGCCATGGACCGCCCCAAGGAGCCGATCGTCATCGAGTCGGTCGAGATCTCGCGCTGACGACTCCGGCCACCTCCCCACTGTGAGCGAGCCGTCCGTCCCCGCGACCGGGGTGCCCGTCTGCTACCGGCACCCCGGTCGCGAGACCTACGTCCGGTGCCAGCGGTGCGATCGCCCGATCTGCCCGGACTGCATGCGGGACGCGGCCGTGGGCTTCCAGTGCCCCGAGTGCGTCGCCGAGGGCGCGAAGTCGACCCGCAGCGGCCGGGCCGCCTACGGCGGGAGCCGCTCCGCGAACCCGGCCCAGACCTCCCTGGTGCTGATCGGCATCAACCTCGCGGTCTGGGTCAGCGTGCTGGTCACCGGCGGGCGGGACTCGTGGCTGGCCTCCCGGCTGATGCTGCTGCCCCAGGGGCGCTGCGCGCTCGAGGGGTCGCCCACCAGCTACTTCCGCGGCGTCGGGGAGGACGCGTGCGCGTCGGTGCCCGACACCTTCTGGGCCACCGGACTCGCCGACGGGGCGTGGTGGATGGCGGTGACCCACGGCTTCGTCCACATCGACATCTGGCACGTGGCGCTCAACTGCCTCGGGCTGTGGGTCCTCGGGCCGGCGGTCGAGGCGGCCCTGGGCCGGGTCCGCTTCCTGGCGGTCTACCTGCTCTCCACGCTGACCGGGGGCGCCACCGTCTTCTGGCTGGCCGACCCCGGCGGCAGCACCCTGGGTGCCTCCGGCGGCGTCTTCGGCCTGATCGGCGCGCTCGCCGTGCTCTCCTTCAAGGTGGGCGGTGACCTGCGCGGCGTCCTCACCCTGCTGGCGCTCAACCTCGTCTTCACCTTCACCTTCCCCGGGATCTCCTGGGAGGGCCACCTCGGCGGGCTCGCCGGCGGCGCGCTGGCGACCGCCGTCTTCATCTGGGCCCCCCGAGGCCCGCGCCGCGCCGCGTGGCAGTGGGCGGGCGTCGGGCTGATCCTGGTGGCTCTGGCGGTCGCCTTCGCGACCCGCGCGGCCGTGCTCGGCTGAGGTCCCGCTCTCTCCACAGGTGGGGAGAACCTGTGCATAACTACACGCGTGTAACTCTCCACAGGTCTCTCCCCAGATGTGGAAACACCCGGGACCCCCACGGGGTCCCGGGTGCTGCGCTCATGCCGCGGGTGCGGCCTCGGCCAGGAGGCCGGTCACTCCCACTTGGTGGCGTAGGTGAAGCCCACCGCCATGAAGGCGATGCCGACCATCAGGTTGTAGTTGCCCAGGTCGTTGAGCACCCACAGGTCGGAGAGCTTGTCGCCGCTGAAGATGTAGAAGACGCAGATCCAGACCAGGCCGAGCAGGAAGCAGGTCAGCATCCCGACCACCACGCCGTTGCCGCGGCCCAGGGGGGAGGAGGGGGACGACGCCAGCGCGAGACCCAGCATCAGGGCGCCGAAGCCGATCGCGTAGTTCCACTTGCCCAGGTCGGCGAGGAAGGCCGGGCCGCCGGGCTCGGCGGGGGGAACGGCAGTCGGGTCGACCCGCACCACCACGTAGTAGTAGGCGATCCAGGCGATGCCGCCGGCCACCAGCAGGATCGCGAGCATGAAGGCCCAGGGGACGGATCGGCCCTTCCGCTCGTCGGTCGACTGCCGGTTGGCGTTGGTCTTGGACACCGTGGGTGCTCCTCGTGGATTGTTGGTGGGCGAGGCTAGCGTAGTCGCCATGGAGCCCAGGACCGACGAGTCCCCCGAGCGGCGGGGATGGCGGGTCGGCACACCCCTGGTCATCCTGCTCAGCGGCGTGCTCTTCGCGGTCAGCGCGGGCAACAGCGAGGGTGCCGACCTGCGTCCCTCCCGCTACACCGACCTCGCCTCCTTCGTCGAGGCGGAGTCCGACGAGGCCAACGCGCTCACCGCCCGCTTCGCCGAGCTCACCGCCGAGAACGAGGCGCTCACCCAGAGCCTCGGCGACCGGACGGTCAACCGCTACAACGCCGAGATCGACCTCCTCGAGGACCCGGCCGGCCTGACGCCCCGCTCCGGGCCCGCGGTGACCGTCGTCCTCGACGACGCGCCGCCCGAGCTGCTGGAGCAGGCCACCACCGAGACGGTCGACGAGCTGGTGGTGCACCAGCAGGACCTCCAGGCGGTGGTCAACGCGATGTGGAAGGGCGGTGCCACCGCGGTCACCCTCCAGGGTCAGCGGATCATCTCCACCACCGGCATCAAGTGCAGCGGCAACACCGTCCAGCTCCAGGGCGTGCCCTACTCCCCGCCCTACGTGATCACCGCGATCGGCGACCAGCTCGACATCCTGCGGGCCCTGGAGGGCGACGCCTACCTCCAGGCCTACCGCTCCGCCGCCCAGGACCCGTCGGTCCTGGTCGGCTGGGACGTCAAGGTCGAGGACTTCAAGACCGCCCCCGCCTACGAGGGTCTCCTCGACCTCAACTACGCCAAGCCGATCGTCGACTGACCCGGAACCGGCGTGGCCGAGCTCGACGTAGGACTCGTTGGCTAGCCGGTCGGACCTTCGGGCGGCGGCGGAAGCGTCGGCGTCGGGACCTCGGTGGGCGGCAACGGCGTCGGGACCTCGGTCGGGATCTCGGTCGGCGGCAGCGGGGTGGGGGTGGGCTCCTCGACCGGCTCCTCGTAGACCGAGACGTAGATGACGACCGTGCTGCCCTCGGGCGCCTCGCGACCCGCCTCGGGGGTCTGGCGCACCACGGTGCCCCGGGGCTCGGTGGTCTCGGTGGTCTCCACGACCTCCGGCACGAACCCGGTGTCGATGACCACCTTCTCGGCCGCGCGGCGGCGCATCCCGACCAGCTGGGGGATCTGCTCGGGCCCGTCGGAGAAGAAGAGGGTGACCACGGTCCCCTCGGGGACCTGCTCCCCGGCGGCCGGGCTGATCTCGACCACCTGGCCGGCCGGCTCGTCGGACTCCCGCTCCTCGAACTTGACCTTGAGCTTGCGGTTGCGCAGCACGTCGCGGGCCTCCCGCCGGTCCTGGCCCACCAGGAAGGGGACCTCCACCATCGGGGCACCGGTGGAGACCACGAAGCTGATCGTGGACCCCTCCTCGACGTAGACGTCGTTGGGCTCCTGCCGGATCACCTCGTCGGCCGCGGCGTCGGTGGACGGCTCGTGGTCGACGCTGCCGACCACCAGGCCGGCGTCGCGGATCTCCGCGCGGGCCTCGGACTCGCTGAGGCCGATCAGGTCGGGGACGCGCACCTCCTCGGTCTCGTCGGCGAACAGCCTCGGGATCACGTAGGCGGCCAGCGCGATCACCAGCAGGGCGACCAGCGCGATCACCACCAGGGGCCCCTTGCGGGTGCGGGAGGCCTGGGGCGGGAGGCCGGGCGGGGCCGGGGCCACCGCGGTCGGGGCGGTCGTCGCGGGCACCGGGGCGGTGGGCGCTGCCGGGACCGGCGCCGCCTGCACCGCCTGCCCGGCGAGGTAGCGCTCGATGTCTGTCCGCATCGCCGCCGCGCTCTGGTAGCGGTCCTCGACCCGCTTGGCCAGCGCCTTGAGCACGATCGCGTCGATCTCGGGCGTCAGGTCGGGGTCGTGGACCGACGGGGGCTGGGCCGGCTCGCGGACGTGCTGGTAGGCGACGGCGACCGGGCTCTCGCCGACGAACGGCGGCCGGCCGGTGAGGAGCTCGTAGAGGAGGCAGCCGGTGGAGTAGACGTCGGACCGGGAGTCGACCGTCTCGCCGCGGGCCTGCTCGGGGGAGAGGTACTGCGCGGTGCCGACCACCGCCGCCGTCTGGGTCATCGTGTTCGCGGCGTCCGAGACGGCCCGGGCGATGCCGAAGTCCATCACCTTCACGTCGCCGCTGGGGGTGAGCATGACGTTGCCCGGCTTGATGTCGCGGTGGATGATGCCGGCCCGGTGGCTGTAGTCCAGGGCACCCAGCACGTCGCTGGTGATCTCCAGCGCACGCTCGGGCAGGATCTTGCGGCCCTCGCGCAGGATGTCGCGCAGGGTGCGCCCGGCGACGTACTCCATCACGATGTAGGGCTGGGAGACCCCGCCCTCGGGCGAGCCGTCCTCGGTCCACTCCTCGCCGGTGTCGTAGACGCTGACGATGGAGGGATGGTTGAGCGAGGCCGACGACTGCGCCTCCCGGCGGAACCTGGCCTGGAACGTGGCGTCGCTGGCCAGGTCGGTGCGCAGCCTCTTGACCGCGACGGTGCGGCCGAGCCTGGTGTCGGTGCCCTTGCGGACCTCGGCCATGCCGCCGCGGCCGAGCAGCTCGCCCAGCTCGTAGCGGCCGCCGACGACGGTCGGCCCTGCCTTGCTCATCAATCGCCTCTCGGGGTGGGGTCGAACGCGTCGTCCGGCGACGCGGGGGTCTCTTCAGCGGTGGGGGCCGTGGGCTCCGGCGTCGGGGTCGGCGTCGGGGTCGGCTCGGGCGTGGGGGTCGGGGTGGGCGTGGGCGTGGGCTGCTGCGTGGGGGTGGGCGTCGGCTCCTGGGTCGGGGTGGGCTCCTGGGTGGGAGTCGGCTCCTGCGTCGGCTCCGGCGCCGAGCCCCAGTAGGCCACCGTGACCCGGTCGCCGCGCGCCAGCGAGCCCGTGGGGTTCACCGAGATCACCTCGCCGGCGGTCTCCTCGCCGGGGTTGGTCCGCTCGTCGCGCACCACCTGCAGCCCGAGCCGGGAGAGCTCGCGGGCCACCTCGCGCACGTCGCGCCCGACGTAGTCGGAGGCCCGGACCACGACCGACTCGTCCTCGGTGGGCTCCTGGGTCGGCGAGGGGCTCTGCGACCGGGCGGGCCGGACCGGCTCCTCGGGCTCCTGCTCGTCCTGGGTGAGCCACCACCACGCGGCTCCCCCCAGCAGGGCCAGCAGCAGCACCCCGGCCACGGCGAGCGGCCACGAGGGGCGCCCCTGCTCCGGCTGGGCGGGCAGCTCCCCGGTCGCCGGCGGGCCCACGGTCGTCGCGGTGGTGGCGGGCAGCACCCCCGTCGGGGCGACGTCGCCCGGCGGGGGCAGCACGGTGGTCAGCGGCTCGTGGACGGGCACCGTGCCGGCGTAGGCCACCGGGTCGCGCAGCGCGGCGGCGAAGGCCGCCCCGTCGGCGAACCGGTCCTGGGGGTCCTTGGCCAGGGCGCGGCGCACCACCGCGGCCAACGGGCGCGGCACGTCCTCGGGCAGCTCGGGGACCGGCTGCCTGAGGTGGGCCAGCGCGGTGGCGACCGGGCTGTCGGCCTCGAAGGGGCGGCGTCCGGCCAGGCACTCGAAGGCGACCACGCCGAGCGAGTAGACGTCGGAGGCGGGGGTGGCCCGGCCCCCCTCGGCCTGCTCGGGGGAGAGGTACTGCGGGGTGCCCATCACCTGGCCGGTCTGGGTCAGCGCCATCCCCTCGGCCGCCCGGGCGATGCCGAAGTCGGTGACCTTGACCCGGCGGTCGGGGGTGACCAGCAGGTTGGCGGGCTTCACGTCGCGGTGCACGATGCCGGCCCGGTGGGCGACGCCCAGGGCGTCGCCGACCTGGGCGAGCAGGTCGCGGGTGACGTCGGGATCCAGGGGGACCCCCGAGCGGAGCAGCGCCGAGAGCGGCTGGCCCTCGACCAGCTCCATCACCAGGAAGGGGCGGGCCGCGCCCGACCCGTCACGGGTGCCGGCCTCGCCGAAGTCGTAGACCGCCGCGATGCCCTGGTGGGCCAGGGACGCGGCGTGCCGGGCCTCGGTCTCGAACCGGGACCGGAACGTCGCGTCGTCGGCGTACTCGGCCTTCAGCAGCTTGACCGCCACCGGCCGCTCGAGCACCGTGTCGGTCGCCCGCCAGACCTCGCCCATGCCGCCGGTGGCGATCCGGGAGTCGAGGCGGTACCGGTGCGCGTCGTCGACCCAGCGCTCCGGGCCGGGACCGCCCGGGCCCTCCATGCTCTGGGTGGGGGGCTCGTCGTGGTCGCTCACTGGGTGATCACCGCTTCCATCACTGCCTTCGCGATCGGCCCGCCGAGGCGGCCGCCTGCAATCTCGCCGCGCGGGATGTCGGCCTTCTGGATCATCACCGCGACCGCGACCTGGGGATCCACGGCCGGGGCGAAGGAGACGAACCACGCGTACGGCGGCACCTCGGGCTGGCCGCTCTGGGCCGTCCCCGTCTTGCCGGCCACCGAGACACCCGGGATCGCCGCCGGCGAGGCGGTGCCGCTGTCGACCGTGGCGACCAGGAGCTCGGTGAGGTCCCGCGCGGTCGAGGAGGAGACGGCCTTGTTCAGCTCCTTCGGCTCGGTCTGGTCGAGCACCTGCAGGCTGGGGGAGCTGACCTTGTCGACCAGGTAGGGGGTCATCACCGAGCCGCCGTTGCCGATCCCGGCGGCCACCATCGCCATCTGCAGCGGGGTGGCCGCGACCTCGAACTGGCCGATCCCGGTCTGGCCGAGCTGGGCCTCGTCGAGCTGGGTGGGGAAGACCGAGGTGGCCTGCGGCAGGTCCTCCAGGTACTTCTTGTTGAAGCCGAAGGCTTCGGCCTGCTCGATCATCCCCTCGGCGCCCACCTCGACGGCCAGCGCGGCGAAGGTGGTGTTGCAGGAGTTCTCCATGGCCTGGGTGAAGGGGATCGGGCCGGTGCCGCAGGAGCGGCCCTCGTTGCCGATCAGCCCGGTCTCGTCGCTGGTCAGCGGCAGCTGGTAGGTCGCGCCGCCCGGGACCTTCGAGTCGGCGGTGTAGCCGGCGTGCTCCATCGCGGCCGCGGCGGTCACCAGCTTGAAGACCGAGCCGGGGGGCAGGCGGGTGCTGGTGGCCCGGTTGAGCAGCGGGTCGCCCGGGGCCTCCTGCAGCTCCTTCTGGGCCGCGGTCACCTCGCCGAGCCGGTGGCTGGCCAGCAGGTTGGGGTCGTAGGTGGGCAGCGAGACCATGGCCAGCACCTTGCCGGTCGACGGCTCCAGGGCGACCACCGCGCCCTCCACGTCGCCGGGCAGCGCCGAGAGGCCGTCGAAGGCGGCCTGCTGGGCGGCCGGGTTGATCGTCGTCTGGACGCTGCCACCCTGGGGCTCGGTGCTGCTCAGCATGTCGATCAGCCGGGTCACGAAGAGCCGGGAGTCCTCGCCGGAGAGCACGTCGTTCTCGCTGCGCTCCAGCCCGGTCTGGCTGAAGTAGGTGAAGGCGCCGGTGATCGGGGCGTACTGGAACGGCTTGGGGTAGACCCGCTGGAACTCGTACTTGTCGTCGGAGGGCACCGACTCCGCGATCGCCTGCCGGCCGACCAGGATCGCGCCGCGCTCGCGGGAGAAGGCGGCCTCGATGATGCGCCGGTTCTGGGGGTCCTCGGCCAGCTCGCCGGCGCGCCAGTACTGGAGGTAGCTGGCGTTGACCAGCAGTGCGAGGAAGAGGAGCAGGCAGAAGCCCGCGACGGTCCGGATGGGCTTGTTCATCGCAGTCTCACCACCTGGGTCGCGTCGTCGTCACCGGTTCCCGCGGCCTGCGGGGAGAGGTCCGGCGGAGGGCGCCGGGCCTGGTCGGAGATCCGGGCGATCAGGGCGATGATGACCCAGTTGGCCACCAGGGACGAACCGCCGTAGGAGAGGAACGGGGTGGTGAGGCCGGTGAGCGGGATCAGGCCGGTGACGCCGCCGACGACCACGAAGACCTGCAGCGCGAAGATCGAGGCCAGGCCGGTGGCGACCAGCTTGCCGAAACCGTCGCGACAGATCAGGGCGGTGCGCAGGGCGCGCTCGACGATCAGGCCGTAGAGCACCAGGACGGCCATCACGCCGGTCAGGCCGAGCTCCTCGCCGATCGCGGCGATGATGAAGTCCGACTCCGCCAGCGGGATGCGGTCGGGCCGGCCCTCGCCGAAGCCGCGGCCGATCAGGCCGCCCCAGCCCATCCCGAAGAGCCCTTCGACCAGCTGTCCGGAGCCGGGGGTCTTGTCGTAGTAGGCCATCGGGTCGAGCCAGATGTTGAAGCGGTTCCGGACGTGACCGAAGAGCTGGTAGCCGGCGAAGGCACCGACGGCGAACAGGCCGATGCCCACGATCGGCCACCCGGGCCGCTCGGTCGCGACGTAGAGCATCACCAGGAAGAGGCCGAAGAAGAGGAGGCTGGACCCCAGGTCGCGCTGGAAGACCAGGATCCCCAGGCTGACCAGCCACATCATCAGGATCGGCCCCAGGTCGCGGCCGCGGGGCAGGTCCAGGAAGAGCAGCCGGCGACCGGCCAGCGCGAGCGCGTCGCGGTGCAGCACCAGGTAGCCGGCGATCCCCACCACCAGCAGCACCTTGGCCACCTCGCCCGGCTGGAAGCTGAGCGGGCCGAGCCGGATCCAGATCCGGGCGCCGTAGATCTCCCGGCCGAGCCCCGGCACCATCGGCAGCAGCAGCAGGATCACCGCGACCAGCGAGCTGGTGTAGGTGAACCGCTGCAGCACCCGGTGGTCGCGGACCAGCACCAGGGTGGCGACGAAGAGGCCCACCCCCAGGGTCATCCAGATCAGCTGCTGCTGGGCGAAGTCGTGGGACCGGCCGGCCGCCTCTTTGGCCAGGTCGAGCCGGTAGATCACCGCGAGGCCGAGCCCGTTGAGGGCGGCCACCACCGGCAGCAGCACCGGGTCGGCGTACGGGGCGAAGAAGCGCAGGGTGAAGTGCGCGGCGAGGACCAGCACGGTCAGCCAGCCGCCGTAGCCGACCAGGTTGACCGGGACCTCGCCGTCGACGCCGAGGCCGACAGCCGCGTAGGCGCCGATGCCCACCACGAGCGCGAGCACGAGCAGGAAGAGCTCCGCGCCCCGCCGGCGGCGGTGCACGAAGCCCATCAGGGCACCTGTCTGGCTCATCTCGGACGTTCCGTCACGTCGTCAGCCCACCTGCTGGGCGGCGAGGTTGTCGACCGTCTGCTCGGCCTTGGCCAGGTCGTCGGTCTCGATGCCCTCGCGGACCAGCTTGGCGTCGTAGTCGGAGAGGTTCTCCATCTCGATGTCGGTGGTCTCGTAGGGGCTGGAGAGGTCGAGGCCGGGGATGTCGGCGTTGACGCCCCGGAAGATGGTGACCACGCCGTCGTGCTCGCTGACGTAGTACTGCTGCTGGCTCCAGTGCCAGGAGGCGGCCAGCATCATCCACGCGGCGCCGACGCCGACCATGGCGACCAGCAGGCGTCGCAGCCACACGAAGCGCAGCGGCGCCCGGGGGGCGTAGCGGACCGCCTCGACGTCGATCGGCTCGGCGGCCGCCCGCTCGATGGTCGCGGTGCCGGTCGCGGGGCCCCGCGGCGCGCCGCCGGGGTGGGCCTCGGCGCCCGGGGCTCCGGGGGCGGGGGCACCCGGGGTGTGGGGCACACCGCCGGAGCTGCGCCGCGGCAGCTCCGCGGCGGCGCCGACCAGCAGGGGGGTGAGCTCGTCGGGGGCGGGGTCGGTGCCGGCGACCACGTCGGCGACCACGCAGGTGACGTTGTCGGAGCTGCCCGCCTCGAGGCTGGCACGCACCAGCTCGACCGCGGCGTAGTCGGGGGTGCCGGAGCCGAGGATCTCGCCGAGCCGGTGGTCCTCGAGGACCCCGGAGGCGCCGTCGCTGCACAGCAGCACCCGGTCGCCCTCCTGGAGCTGGACGGTGAACAGGTCGGGCGCGGGGTCGTGGACGCCGTCGAGGGCCTTGAGGATCAGGTTGCGGTGGGGGTGGACCCGCGACTCGGCCTCGGTGATCCGGCCCTCGTCGATGAGCCCCTGGACGAAGGTGTGGTCGTGGGTGAGCTGGCTGATCTGGCCCTGGCGCCACAGGTAGGCCCGGCTGTCGCCGACGTGCCCGATGCCCAGCACCTGCCCGTCGAAGGCGGCCAGGGTGGCGGTGGTGCTGGTCCCGGAGATGGCCGGGTCCTCCTCCACCAGCTCGGCGATCCGGTCGTGGGCGCGGTGCAGCGCGCCGGCGACCCGGCTCAGCAGGGCCTCGCCGTCGGCGCCGGCGGGCGGCTCGTCGAGCCGGCGCAGCACCGAGACCGCGGTGCTCGAGGCGAGGTCGCCGCGGGCGGCGCCGCCGACCCCGTCGCAGACCGTGAGCAGCCAGGGCCCGGCGTAGCCGCTGTCCTGGTTGTCCTTGCGGACCCGGCCCACGTCGGAGAGCGCCGCGTAGTTGAGCCGCATCGCCGCCCGGCCGGCGGGACCGGCGCCGCGCTCGGCGGTGTCGCTCGGCTCGACGACGGGCGGCGTGCGGACCAGCGACGGGTCACGCGCGACGGTGTCGTTCTCGGGGTCGGTCACGAACGGGCCTACTTCCGGAGCTCGAGGATCGTCTTGCCGATCCGCACCTGCGTACCGAGGGAGATCGTGGTGGGCTGGGTGATCCTGGCAGCCCCGACGTAGGTGCCGTTGGTGGAGCCCAGGTCCTCGACGTACCACTGGTCGCCGGAGGCGGCGACCCGGGCGTGCCGGGTGGAGACGTAGTCGTCGTCGAGCCGGATCGCGGCGTCCGAGCCGCGACCGATCAGCAGCGGGGCGTTGGCCAGGTCGGCCCGCTCGCCGGCGTTGGCCCCCTCGACCACGGCGAGGTGGGTGGGCGCGCCGCGGCGGCGCACGGGCTTGGCCTGCTTGGCCGCCTTCTTCTTGGACCCGCGGGTCTCGGGGACCCGGGCGCCGAACATGTCGGAGCGGATCACCGAGATCGCGGAGAGCACGAAGATCCACAGCACCGCCAGGTAGGCGAAGCGGATCAGGAACAGCGTCAGCTCCGACATCGACTCACCTCCCGTCCGTGTCGTCGCCCACGACCCTGACCGTGAGCTCGGTGTTGCCGATGCGGACGACGGTCCCGTCGCCCACCGGGGCGCGGTCGATCTTCCTGCCGTCGACCAGCATCCCGTTGGTCGAGCCCAGGTCGCGGACGGAGACGTCGGCCCACCCGTCCGGGCGGTCGGCCACCAGGAACTCGACGTGGCGGCGGCTGATGCCGGGGTCGCTGATCCGGATGTCGGCCTCGATGCCGCGGCCGACCACCACGCCGGGGGGCAGGAGGGGGTGGTGGGTGCCGTTGACGTCGAGCTGGACCTTGGGCGCGCGGTGGCGGGTGTGGTGGTCCTCGCCGGTGACGCTGGCCTGGGCGCGGCTGCGGATCCGGAAGCGGCCGGTGGTCAGGTCGTCGGCGGCCTCGAAGCCGATGTGCACCGGCCCGGGGAAGACGTAGCCCTGGGAGTCGGCGTGGTCCTGGAGCTGGTCGGCGAGGTCGCGCGCCATCGCGTTGTCGTAGGGGGAGAGCCGGTCGAGGTCGGTCTGGGCGAGCTCGACCTGGAAGTCGTTGGGCACCAGGCGCCGCTCGCGACTGAGGATCTGCGCGTTGTTGTCGACCTCTCGCTGCAGGGCGGCGGAGATCTCCACCGGCTGCACCGCACTGCGGAAGGCCCGCGCGAAGGCTCCGGAGATCAGCTGCTCGAGCCGCTGCTCGAAGCGCTGGAACCCGCTCACGCGTACTCCTCCTCATCGGGTCGGACGTCGCCGTGCCGCTGCTGCGACGTGGCCCGCCGGCGGCGGGTTCAGGTGATCGTATCGGGGAGGCAGGTCGGCGGCCGGGTGCCACGGCGCGCCGCCGGTCCGCGAGCGGGTGTCGGACCGCTCCCCGGGACGCCGCCGGGGCGGCCGGGGGACCCGGTGGCGGATCCCGTGCGGAACCCGAGGTGAGGCCCGTGTGGGGCCCGATGTGGGACCCGATGTGGGACCCGGTGTCGGACCCGTTTGGTCCCGCGGGGTCGAATCCTCCCGGCGCGTTCGCAGGTCTCGTCCCGACCCCCCGGGACCGAGCCGGCCGAACGAGAGCCACAGCACCGGAGCCCCACGAACCAGAGGATCGCGAACCGTGACCGAGTCCGAGACCACCGAGCTCGTCCTGACCCTGTCCTGCGAGGACCGCCCCGGCGTCGTCCGGGCGGTGGCGGACTTCTTCTACCACCAGGGCTGCGACATCACCGAGAGCCAGCAGTACGGCGACCCCGTCTCCAGCCGCTTCTTCATGCGGGTGCAGATGCGCACCGCGCCGCAGACCCCCGAGCCGGCGGAGCTGCGCACCCGGTTCGCCGGTGTCGCCGACACCTTCGGGATGGACTGGGCGCTGCACGACCTCCAGGTCAAGCCGCGGGTGGCGATCCTCGTCTCGAAGTTCGACCACTGCCTCAACGACCTGCTCTACCGCTGGAAGGCCGGCAACCTCGACGTCGAGATCCCGGTGATCGTCTCCAACCACCCCGACCTGGCGCCGCTGGCGCAGTGGCACGGCATCGAGTTCCGCCACATCCCGGTCACCAAGGAGACCAAGCCGCAGGCCGAGCGCGAGCTGCTCGACCTGTGCGAGTCGATGGAGATCGACCTGGTGGTGCTCGCCCGCTACATGCAGATCCTCTCCGCGGACCTCTGCAAGGAGCTGGACGGGCGGGCGATCAACATCCACCACTCGTTCCTGCCGAGCTTCAAGGGCGCCAACCCCTACCGCCAGGCGCACGACCGGGGGGTCAAGCTGGTCGGGGCCACCGCCCACTACGTCACCTCCGACCTCGACGAGGGCCCGATCATCGAGCAGGACGTGGCCCGGGTCGACCACGCCGCGAGCGTGCCCGACCTGGTCGCGCTCGGGCGGGAGACCGAGTCCCGCGCGCTGGCCCGGGCGGTGCGCTGGCACTGCGAGCACCGGGTGCTCCTCAACGGCCACCGCACTGTCGTCTTCTCCTGACCCGGGCCCGGCGCGCCCCGGTTTGGGGCCCCGGCCCGGCGTGGGATAGCCTGAGCCCGCTTCTCGCGCGAGTGGCGGAATAGGCAGACGCGCACGGTTCAGGTCCGTGTGTCCGAAAGGACGTGGGGGTTCAACTCCCCCCTCGCGCACGTAGGTCGGTCGAGTCCGGCCGAGCGGTTTGAGCAGGAGGAAGGGCCCCCGGTCCGCGGAGACGCGGCCGGGGGCCCTTCTCGTCTCCGGGTGGCGCGGCCACGCGTCGAGCAGGCGCAGCACTAGGGTCAGGGTGACCAGGCCGGAGATGGTGGGCCGGCCCCCGGCGGCCGAGGCCGCCGCCGCCGGATCCACCCCGCCGACGACGCCGCGCGCCGGCGAGACCAGGAGCCACCAGCCATGACCCCCGCCGACGAGCCGGAGGTCCTCACCCGCGTCGAGGGCAGGGTCGGCCGCATCCTGCTCGACCGGCCCCGCGCCCTCAACGCGCTCACCCTCGCCATGGTCCGCGCGATCGGGTCGGCGCTGGAGGAGTGGCGCGACGCCGGCCTGCGGGCCGTGCTCGTCGAGAGCACGTCGCCGAAGGCCTTCTGCGCCGGCGGCGACATCCGTGCGGTGCGCCAGCACGTGCTCGACCGGCACCCGGAGCGCGCCGACGAGTTCTTCGCCGCCGAGTACGCCGTCAACCTCGCGCTCGCCTCCTACCCGGTCCCGGTGGTCGCGGTCGTCGACGGCATCTGCATGGGTGGGGGACTCGGGCTCTCCGTCCACGGCCCCTACCGGCTGGTGACCCCCCGGGCGTCGTTCGCGATGCCGGAGACCGGGATTGGCTTCTTCCCCGACGTGGGCGGCTCCCACTTCCTGCCCCGCCTGCCCGGCGCGGTCGGCCGCTACCTGGGCCTGACCGGCGTCCGCCTCCGGGCGGGGGACGCCCTGGCCTGCGGCCTGGCGACCCACCTGGCCCAGCCGGACCGGCTGCCCGGCCTGGCGGCCCTGCTCTCGGAGAGCGACGAGAGCGTCGAGACCGTCTTGCGCTCCCTCGACCCCGGGCCGACGGGACTGCTCGAAGGCTCGGAGCTGTGGGCCCGCCGGCCCCAGATCGACTGGGCCTTCGGGGCGCCCGGGCTCGACGACGTCGTGGCCCGGCTGCGCGGGCTGGCGGACGGGGCAGCGGCGGACGGGGCGACGGCGTCGTGGGCCCGCCGCACGCTCGACCTGCTCGCCGCCGCCTCGCCGGCCAGCCTCGAGGTGACCGACCGGCTCCTGTCCTGGGGCCGCGAGCACGACCTGGCCGCCTGCCTGGCGGCGGAGCGGCAGGCCGCCCGCCGGGTCGTCGTCAGCCACGACTTCCTCGAGGGGGTCCGCGCCGTCCTCGTCGACAAGGACCAGGCGCCGCGGTGGGCTCCCGCGCAGACGGCCGGCGCCCCGTCGCCCTGGCGCTCCGGGGGCGCCTCCTCCTAGGTTGGGGTGGTGGATGCCGAGCAGCTCGAGCAGGTCTACGCCGCCGCCACCAGGAACCGGCTCCTGGCGGCGGAGATGTTCGCCGGGCTGGACGCCGAGCAGTGGCGCACCCCGAGCCTCTGCGCCGGCTGGACCGTCCGCGAGGTGGCCGCGCACCTGGTGCCCCCCGAGGGCGGGTTCACCGTGGGCTTCCTGCTCCGCTCGCTGTGGAAGTACCGCGGCGACCTCGACCGGATGGTCGACGACACGGCCAAGCAGGGCGCCGCGCGACCGACCGAGGAGATCGTGGCGCTGCTCCGCAGTCGCGCCGACCGCCGTCTCAAGCCGCCGGTCGTCGGCGCGCTGGGCCCCATGACCGACACCTGCGTCCACCTGCGCGACGCGGCCCGGCCCCTGGGGCTCGACGTCAGCCCCGACCTGGACGCCTGGCGACTGGGCCTGGACTTCCTGGTCTCCAAGCCCGCCGCCCGTGGCCTCGTCCCCGCCGCGCGGGTCGCCGGCCTCCGGTTCGAGACGACCGACCAGGAGTGGGCCCACGGCGCCGGACTCCCGGTGCGAGGCAGCAGCGAGGCGGTGGCGCTTGCGATGGCCGGCCGCCCGGCAGCCTTGGCCGACCTGGAGGGCGACGGCCGGCAGGTGCTGGCCGAGCGGCTCGCCTGAGCCAGCCGGCACCGTACGCTTCGGGCCATGCCACGCACCGACACAGCCCAGGCCTTCCGCGCCGCCGTCGAGGCGCGCGACGCCGACGCGATGATCGCCCTGCTCGCCGACGACGTCGTCTTCCGGAGCCCGGTCGCCCACAAGCCCTACCCGGGCAAGGCGATCACCGCCTCGATCCTCACCGAGGTCATCGACGTCTTCTCCGACTTCGTCTACCGCACCGAGATCGGCGCCCCCGGGGCCCGCGACCACGCGCTGGTCTTCGAGGCCAAGGTGGGGGAGCGGCAGCTGACCGGGTGCGACTTCCTGCACCTCGACGACGACGGCCTGATCGACGAGTTCATGGTGATGGTGCGGCCGCTGTCGGGAGCCCAGGCGCTGGCCGACGAGATGGCCTCGCGGTTCGACCGGATCGCGGCGCGCGCCACCGGCGCGTGACGCGCGCCCGCTGACCACCGAGGCGGTTGAATCGGGGCGTGACCACGATCTTCGACTTCGGCGCCCCCACCATCGACGGCACCGAGCAGTCCCTGTCCACCTACCGGGGCCAGGTCCTGCTGGTGGTCAACACCGCCTCGCAGTGCGGCTTCACCCCGCAGTACGAAGGGCTCCAGCGGCTGGAGGAGCAGTACGCCGACTCCGGCTTCCACGTGCTCGGCTTCCCGTGCGACCAGTTCGCCGGGCAGGAGCCGGGCAGCGAGGAGGAGATCGCCGCCTTCTGCACCGGCCGCTTCGGGGTGACCTTCCCGATGTTCGCCAAGGTCGACGTCAACGGCCGGCAGGCGCACCCGGTCTTCGAGTGGCTGCGCACCCAGCGGTCCGGCGTGCTGGGCAACCGGATCAAGTGGAACTTCACCAAGTTCCTCGTCGGGCGCGACGGGCAGGTGCTCAAGCGCTACGCGCCCTCGACCAAGCCGGCGGAGATCGCCGCCGACATCGAGGCGGCGCTGGCCGCAGACGCCCCCGCCTGAGCTCGACCCGGTCGAAGACGGCCCGGTCCGGCTAGGCCAGGTTGAACTCTGCGCGGCGCTCGGAGGGCACCAGGTCGACGTACTCGGGGTTCTTCGCCAGGTACTTTGCGTAGAACTCGCAGTGGGGCAGCGCCTGGAGGTCGCGGCTGCGCACGTCCTCGAGGGAGTGGCGCGCCAGCTCCTGTGCCAGGCCGCGGCCGCCGAACTGCTCGAAGACCTCGGTGTGGGTGAAGTCGACGAGCCCGTCGGCGTGCTCGTACTCGGCGAAGCCGGCCAGCTCGCCCCCCACGTGCACCTCGTAGCGGTGCTCGGCGGCGTTGTCGGTGACGGTGGACTCAGGTGTCTGGTCGCTCATGGCCTCGACCGTAGCCAGCGGCTGGTGGTGCAGGCTCAGGTGCCGGCCGGCACTTCCTCGCGGCTCTCGGCCGGCGCTTCCTCGCGCACCTTGCGCGGCCACCAGAAGCGGTCGCCCAGGGTGAGCGCCAGCGCCGGCACCAGGACCGTGCGGACCACCAGGGTGTCGAGCAGGACGCCGACGCAGATGATCGCGCCGAGCTGCGCCAGCACCACCAGGGGCAGCACGCCGAGGACGGCGAAGACCGCCGCCAGCAGGATCCCGGCGCTGGTGATCACCCCGCCGGTCGCCGCCAGGGCCCGGAGCATCCCCTGGCCCGTGCCGTGCTGGCGGGCCTCCTCCTTGGCGCGGGTGACGAGGAAGATGCTGTAGTCGACGCCGAGGGCCACCAGGAAGAGGAAGGCCAGCAAGGGCACCCCGACGTCGAGGGCCTCGAAGCCGAAGATCCCGGTGAAGATCCACCACGAGACGCCCATCGCCGCGCCGTAGGTGGCCACCACGGCCAGCACCAGCAGCAGCGGAGCGACCACGGAGCGCAGCAGCACCAGCAGCGCGCCGAAGACCAGCAGCAGGATCAGCGGCAGGATGATGAGCCGGTCGCGCACGGAGGCGTCGTTGTCGTCGACGGCCTCGGCGTCGCCGCCACCGACGTAGGTCTGGTCGAGGTCGGCGACCGCGTCGCGCACGTCCTGCACCGTCCCGCGGGCCTCGTCGCTGCCCGGCGCGGCGTCCAGGACGGCGTCGACCTGGGCGATGCCGTCGGCCTGCGTGGCGACCCGGGCCGACGAGATCCCGTCGACCTCCTCGACCGCCGCGACCACGTCGTCGGGGTTCGCGCGGGTGAGGACCTGCACCGGGTCGGTGGTGCCGGCGGGGAAGGACTCGCCGAGCCGCTCGGCCGCGGTGATCGCCTCGGGGGTCTCCAGGAACTGGTCGGAGGGACGCAGCCCGGTGTTGATCTGGGTGATCCCGACCATCATCAGGGCCAGGCCGACCAGGGTGACGGCGACGAAGGTGCGGGGCCGCTTGGCCACCGTGTTGCCGACCGAGCGCCACACCGACTTGGAGTCCACCAGCGCCGTGTCGCCCACGTGGGGGGTCCGGGGCCAGAAGATCCACCGGCCGAAGAGGACCAGGGCCGCGGGCAGCACCACCATCACGAAGGTCGCGGCGATCAGGATGCCGAT
This sequence comes from Nocardioides sp. Z50_6, assembly GCF_058215755.1. NCBI lineage: Bacteria > Bacillati > Actinomycetota > Actinomycetes > Propionibacteriales > Nocardioidaceae > Nocardioides > Nocardioides sp. Z50_6. The sequence continues at coordinate 578,844 of NZ_JBZAJB010000002.1, forward strand.
CGCGCAGGCCAGGCCCAGGCCGCGGGTGGGGGGGAAGACCGAGAGCAGCAGGGTCAGCAGGCCCACGAAGACCGTGGTCGAGCTGGCGAAGACCGGTTCGGCGGTGCGGGTGACCGCCATCGCCATCGCGTCGTGCCGCGACTCGTGACGCTTGAGCTCCTCGCGGTAGCGGGAGATCAGCAGCAGCGCGTAGTTGGTGCCGGCGCCGAAGACGAGCACGCTGAGGATGCCGATGGTCGACTCGTCCCAGGTGACGTAGTCGATGCGCGACATCACCTGGGTGGCGACGATCGCGGAGAGCCGGTCGGCGATGCCGACCACCGTCAGCGGGATGATCCACAGCACGGGGCTGCGGTAGGTGATGATCAGCAGCAGCGCCACCACCGAGGCGGTGGCGGCGAGCAGCCGGAAGTTGGCGCCGTCGAAGACCGCGGCGACGTCGGCCTGGATGCCGGCGGGGCCGGTCACCTGCACCTCGACCCCGTCGGGCACCTCCTCGGTCAGCATCTTGCGCAGGTCGCCCACGCTGTCGGCGTTCTCGGAGGAGGTGGCGGCCACCACCGGGACGACGGCGAGCGCCGCGCTGCCGTCGTCGGAGACCTGCACGGGGGACTCGCCTCCGCCACCGGGACCGCCGGCACCCGCCGGGGGGCCGTCCTGGTTCGCGCCGCCCTCGGTCTTGCCGCCGGCCATCTCCGCGATCAGCGGCCCGACCTGCTCACCGATCTGGTCGACCTGCTCCTCGCTGAGCTCGCCCTCCTCGGCGGTCCAGAGGACGATCGCGACCGAGGAGTCCTCCTCCGGGAGCTCGGCCTGGAGGGCCGCCGCGTCGGTGCTGTCGAAGCCCACCGGCATGCCGCTGGTGGGGCCTGTCTCCCGCTCGCCCTCCGAGACCAGCCCCAGGACGCCGAGCGCCAGGATCAGGGGCACGAGGGCCACCACCCAGGCGACGCCCTTGCGGGTGAGCAGCGTGGCCAGGTGGTAGGGAGCGCCGGCGGCGCGGGTGGGAGGCATGATGTTCTCCGGCTGAGAGGTAGGATAACTAGAAAGGTTGATTGCTAGGGAGATTAGCAATCGTGCCACGGACCAGCAAACCGGCCCCCACCACGTCGAGAAGGTGCAGATGTCCGAGGAAGCGATCCACGACCCGAGTCCCGTCGGTACGACGGCTCCCGGGCGGTCGCCTGCCCCCGCCGCGGGTACCCGCGACGCCGAGAGGGGAACCCCCCGGCCGTGGGACCAGACCGGCAGCCTGCTCGCGCTGCGCGCCGTCCTGGACCGGGCCCCGCACCTGAGCCGGGTGGTGGCCCGCCGCACCGGCCTCACCGACCGCGAGCTCGAGGCCATGGCCCACCTCGGCCGCGAGGCCCTCGGCCCGGCGGAGGTGGCCCGCCGCCTCGACGTCTCCACCGCCGCCTCGACCGGCATCGTCGACCGCCTGGTGGCCCGTGGCCATGCCGAGCGCCGCCCGCATCCCGAGGACCGACGGCGCACCGAGGTGCACGTGACCGACTCGGGGCGCAGCGAGGCCTCCGCCCACCTGCGGCCGATGTTCACCGCGCTGGACCGGCTCGACCGCAGCTTCACCCCCGAGGAGCGCGACGTCGTCGAGCGCTACCTGCGGGGGGTGCTGGCGGCCTTCGACGCGGTCATCGAGACCGAGACCAAGACCGAGACCGAGACCGGGACCGGGACCGGCCGGGCTCCGGGTGCCGAGGGTCACTAGCTAGCGGTAGTACGTCGCGATCAGCTGGCCGTCGATCTCGTTGACCGCGACGGGCAGCCCGTAGATCTCCTCCAGCAGGTCGGGCCGCATGATCTCCGACGGCGGGCCGCAGGCCACCACCTTGCCGTCCCGCATCGCCACGATCGTGTCGGCGTAGCAGGAGGCCACGTTGAGGTCGTGGACCACGACCACGATCGTCCGCTCCAGCTCGCGGGCGGCGTCGCGGAGCCGTCCCATCATCGCCACGGCGTGCCGCAGGTCGAGGTTGTTGAGCGGCTCGTCGAGCAGCACCACGTCGGTGTCCTGGCACAGCACCATCGCCACGAACGCCCGCTGCCGCTGGCCGCCGGAGAGCTGGTCGAGGAAGCGGTCGGCGAGCTCGGTGAGGTCGAGGTAGTCCAGCGCCCTCTCGACGTGGCCCAGGTCGTCGGGGCCGGGGCGGCCCTTGGAGTGCGGGTAGCGGCCGAAGGTGACCAGGTCGCGCACGGTGAGGCGGATGTCGAGGTGGTTCTCCTGGCGCAGCACCGCCATCCGCCGGGCCAGCTCGTCGCCGGGCGCGGTGGCCACGTCGAGCCCGGTGACGGTGACCCGGCCGGCGTCCGCGCTCTGCAGCCGGCCCGCGATGGAGAGCAGCGTCGACTTCCCGGCGCCGTTGGGGCCGATCAGCGCCGTCACCCCGCCCAGCGGCAGGTCCAGCTCGACGTCGTCGACGACCACCGTGCGGCCGTATCGCTTGGTGACGCCCTCGGCCCGGATCCCGGGGCGGGGCAGGCTGGTGCAGGCGGTGCCGGTGGGGGTGGCCGGGTCCGTGGTGGTCATGCGAGGTTCCTCCGGGCGCGGTGGATCAGCAGGGCGATGAAGGTGAGGCCGCCGACGAGCTCGATGACGACCGAGAGGGTGGTGGTGACCTCGAGCAGCCGCTCCAGCACGAACTGACCGCCGACCAGGCAGATGACCGCGGCGAGCCCGGCCAGCGGCAGCACCACGGCGTGCCGGTGGGTGCCGGCGAGCAGGTAGGCGAGGTGGGCGACCAGCAGCCCGAAGAAGGTGATCGGCCCGACCAGGGCGGTGGAGACCGAGACCAGGACGGCGACCAGGGCCAGCACCCGGGTGGTCTCGCGGCGGTGGTCGACGCCCAGGCTGGTGGCGGTCGGGGCGCCCAGGGCGAGCACGTCGTAGACCCGCAGCCGCCGGACGACGATCAGCGTCGCCACCGCGACCACCGCCGCGGTGACCCAGACCAGGTCCTCGTCGACGGTGGTGAAGGAGGCGAACATCAGGTTCTGCAGGACCTGGAACTCGCTGGGGTCGATCAGCCGCTGCAGGAAGCCCGCGATGCTGCGGAACAGGGTGGCGAAGACCATCCCGACCAGGATCAGCACGTGCAGCGGGTAGCGGCCCGAGGTGAAGAGCCAGCGGAAGAGGGTGAGCGCGAAGACGAGCATCAGCAGCGTCTCCAGGGCGAACTGGAGGCGGGGATCGGTGTCTCGGAAGAGCTGGGCGGAGAAGAAGAAGACCACCACGGTCTGCACCAGCACGTAGAGCGCGTCGAAACCCATCAGCGCCGGGGTGAGGATCCGGTTGCCGGTGACGGTCTGGAAGAGCACGGTGGACAGGGCGATCGCCCAGCCGACCAGGACCAGCGCGAGCAGCCGCCGGATCCGCAGCGGCACCACCAGCTCGGCGTACCCGCCGGTGTCGGCGAGCAGGAAGCCGGCGACGACCGCGACCGCGACCACGGCCACCAGGCCGACCCGGGCCCAGGGGGAGAGGCCGCGCCGGCGGCGAGCGACCGGTGCGCCGGGCAGGGGCGGGGCGTCAGTCGACACGGGGAGCCTTCCGCAGCAGCAGGAACAGGAAGAACGCCGCGCCCAGCACGCCCATCACGGTCCCGACCGGGATCTCGTAGGGGTAGCGGATCAGCCGGCCCAGGATGTCGCAGGCGAGCACCAGCCCGGAGCCGAGGACCGCGACCCAGGGGAGCCCGCGGCGGGCGTTGTCGCCGACCATCGCACTGACCACGTTGGGCACCACCAGGCCGAGGAAGGGGATCACCCCGACGGTGACCACGACGACGGCGCTGACCAGGGAGACGATGCTCAGCCCGATCGCCAGGACCGCGCGGTGGTTGATCCCGGCGTTGGTGGAGAAGGTCTCGCCCATCCCGGCCACGGTGAACCGGTCGGCGGCCAGGAAGGCGACCACGACCAGCGCCGCGACCAGCCAGAGCAGCTCGTAGCGGCCACGGAGCACCCCGGAGAAGTCGCCGGTCATCCAGCTGTTGAGGGTCTGGAGCAGGTCGTGGTGGAAGGCCAGGAAGGTGGTGAACGCCCCGATCACGCCGCCGAGCATCAGCCCGATCAGCGGCACCAGGATCGTCTCGCGCACCGGCATCAGCCGGACCACCCGCAGGAAGAGCCAGGTGCCGACCAGCGCGAAGAGCGCGGCCGTGCCCATCTTGGCCATCAGCGGGGCGCCCGGGGCCAGCAGGGTGATCGCCACCAGCCCCAGGCCGGCGGCCTCGGTGGTGCCGACCGTGGAGGGCTCGACGAACCGGTTGCGCACCAGCAGCTGCATCAGCAGCCCGCAGACCGCGAGCGCGGCCCCGGCCAGCACCAGGGAGACGGTCCGCGGCAGCCGGGAGACCAGGACGACCTCCCAGGAGGCGTCGGCGACGCCCACCGACATGCTCACCGCGGCGAGCAGGAGGAGCACGACCACCCCGCCGGCCAGGGCGGCCGGCGGGGTGGTGCGACGCGTGCGCTCCGGGCGCGTCGCGGTAGCGGTCTGGCTCAGGAGAGGCCGGCCTCGACGTCGTCGATGAGGGTGCCCAGCGAGGTCAGGCCGCCGGTGACGATGTACCAGGCCTCGGCGTCGACGTAGGTGACCTTGTCGTTCTTCCATGCCGAGGTGGCGCGGACCAGCTGGTTGTCGAGGATCTCCTCGGCCGACTTGCCCTCCTCGCCGATCGCGGCGTCGCGGTCGACCACGTAGAGCAGGTCGGGGTTCGCCTCACGGATGAACTCGAAGGAGACCGCCTCGCCGTGGCGCGACTCCTCGTCGCCGAGCTCGCCGGTGGCGGCCTCGACGCCGAAGACGTCGTGCAGGAAGCCGAAGCGCGAGTTCACGCTGTAGGCGGTGACCTCGCCGCCGCTGGTCAGCAGGACCAGGGCCTTGCCGGCGCCGTCGGCCTGCTCGGCGACCGCGGCGATCCGCTCGTCGTAGCCGGCGAGGATGTCGGCGGCCTCGTCGGACTTCTCGAAGATGCTGGCCAGGGTCTCGACGTTCGCCCGGGTGCTCTCCAGGTAGTCGCCGGAGTCGACGGAGAGGTCGAGCACCGGGACGCCGTCGAAGGTGTCCTCGAGGGTGTCGTGCATCGCGGCCGAGCGCCCGCCGACGATGATCAGGTCGGGCTCGGTCTGCGGGATCGCCTCGAGGTCGGGCTCGAACAGGTCGCCCACCGTGACGTACTCGTCGCTGTCGTACTTCGTCAGGTACGACGGGACGGCGCCGCCCTTGGCCACGCCGGTGACGGCGTCGACGCCGAGGGTGTCGAGGGTGTCGAGGACCCCCATGTCGAAGACCACGACGCTCTCGGGGTTGAGCGGCACCTCCTCCTGGCCCAGGGCGTCGGTCACGGTGATGGTCTCGCCCGCGGCGGCGTCGTCCGCCTCCGCGTCGTCCCCGCAGGCGGTGAGGGCCAGGCCCAGCAGCGGGAGGGTGGCGAGGGTGGCGACGCGGCGGTGGTTCAGCAGCATGAGTGGTGGTTCCGTTCCGTTCCGAGAGATTGACTTAGGTAAGGCAAGGCTAAGTTAATATTGGCCTGAGTCCCGGGTCATACCGGGGTCCCGTTCGCCCGCCGAAGGAGCACCGTGCCCGGACCCAGCCCTGCCGGCACCGACCGACCCGGCACCGACCGACCCGGCACCCAACGACCGACCCGGCACCGGCCCGCCGCGACCCGGCTGGTGGTCACGGGCACCGAGGAGCTCACCCCGACCGTGCGCCGGGTCTGGTTCCGCAGCGACGACCTCTCCGCGTTCGCGGGCAGCGAGCACACCGACCGCTACGTCAAGCTGGTGCTCGGCGAGAGCGTGCGGACCTACACCGCGCTCTTCCCGGACGTCGCCCGCGGCACCCTGGCGATCGACTTCGTCCTGCACGGCGACCACGGCGTCGCCGGTCCGTGGGCCGCGGCCGCGCAGCCGGGCGACGAGCTGGAGGTGCGCGGGCCCGGCGGCGGCTACCGCCCCGACCCGACCGCGGACTGGCACCTGCTGGTCGGCGACGAGTCGGCGCTGCCGGCGATCACCGCCGCGCTGGCCGACCTGGCCGAGCGGGCACCCGACGCGGTCGTCCGGGTGGTGCTGGAGGTCGACTCGGCCGAGCACGAGCCGGCCCTGACAGGCCCGGCCGGGACCCGGGTGACCTTCGTCCACCGGAGCGCCGGCTCCCTGCTCGAGACGGTACGCCGGCTGGAGTGGCCGGCCGGGCGGGTGCACGCCTTCGTGCACGGGGAGGCCGAGACGGTGATGCGCGGCCTGCGGCCCTGGCTGCTGGGCGAGCGCGGCCTGCCCCGCGACCAGGTGTCGATCTCCGGCTACTGGCGGCGCGGCGGCTCCGAGGAGGAGTTCCGGGCGTGGAAGCGCGAGCTCGGTGCGCAGGAGGGGAGCGCCGGCCCCGGCCCGCGGGCTCCGGCCGGTCGCCCGGCGGCCGGCTGAGTCAGCGCACGCCGGCCCGGCTGGCCACCAGCGCGGCCCCGATGATCCCCGCCTTGTTGCGCAGCGCCGCCGGCACGATCTCGGTGTCGATCTCGATCAGGTGCAGGAACCTGTCGGCGGACTTGCTGACCCCGCCGCCGACGACGATGAGCTCGGGGGTGAAGAGCCGCTCCAGGGTCCGGTAGTAGGTGGTCAGCCGGGCCGCCCACTCCTCCCAGGAGAGGCTGTCGCGCTCCCGCACGCTGTTGGCCGCGTGCCGCTCCGCGATCCGGCCCTCGATCTCCAGGTGGCCGAGCTCGGAGTTGGGCACCAGGACGCCGTCGTGGACCAGGGCGGAGCCGATCCCGGTGCCGAGGGTGGTGACGATGACCAGGCCGGAGCGGCCGCGCGCAGCGCCGTACTCCACCTCGGCGAGGCCGGCCGCGTCGGCGTCGTTGACCACGTGGACCTCGCGCTGGAGCGCCTCGGTGAAGATGGCGTCGGCGTCGGCGCCGACCCAGGAGGGGTCGATGTTGGCCGCCGACCGGACGACGCCGCCGACCATCACGCCGGGCACCGTCACCCCCACCGCGGCCGAGGAGACGGGGAACTCGGCGACCAGCCGGCGGAAGACGGCCGAGACCGCTGCCGGGGTGGCCGGCCGCGGGGTGTCGATCTTGGCCTTCTCGCCGGCGAGCTCGCCGACGGCGAGGTCCACGGGGGCGCCCTTGATCCCGGTGCCGCCGAAGTCGATGCCGAAGGGGTGCTCGATGCGGGTCTCCATGCCGCACATGAGACCACAGGTGCGCGTCGCCGCGGCGTGGTCGCGGGCCGACCTACGATGGCGTCATGGCCGGCCAGGAGACCCGCATGCTGCTGCTCGGCGCGGTGAGCCTCTTCGCGCCCGTCAACGGCTACCAGATCCGGCGCGAGCTGCTCTCCTGGCACGTCGACGAGTGGGCGCACGTCAACCCCGGCTCGATCTACCACGGCCTGGCCACGCTGACCCGGCAGGAGCTGCTGGTCCGCAACGACGTGCTCGACGGGGCTCGGGAGGTCGCGGTCTACGAGATCACCGAAGCCGGTCGCACCGAGCTGCAACGGCTCCAGGTCGAGGCGCTGGAGACGGTGGACCTGCACGACCGGGTCGCCTTCCAGGCGGCCTTCGGGATGCTCTCCAACCTGGGCACCGCCACGGCGGTCGGAGCCCTGCGCACCCGCGCCGCCGGGCTGGAGGGGCAGGTCGAGGCGCTCGCCGTCGACCAGCACTCGCCGTACGCCGGGCCGCCGCACGCCCGCCGCGGGCTGGTGCTGTGGCGCGAGCTGGCGATCGCCGAGCTGCTGTGGCTGCGCGGGGTGCTCGCCGACCTGGAGTCCGGCGCCCTGCGGATCGCGCCGGACCAGTGGGACTGGGCGCCGCCCGACGACGACGAGGGCTGGCAGATGCAGGTCGACCGGGAGAAGTATCGCGCGCTCCTGGGTCGCTGACCCGCGACCCAGGGCGGGGGCTCGAGGTGGCGACGGCGATGGCCGTCGTCAGCCGGGGCCAGGCACCGCCCCGGAAACCTGTTGACGAGCGGTCCCGGGAGGAGGAGCATTGATCCTCTGTTCAAGTTTGAACACAGGGACGAGGGAGAGCAGATGATCGAGGCACGGGGACTCGTGCAGACCTTCCACACAGGACAGGGGAAGAAGAAGACCGAGGTGCGCGCCGTCGACGGCGTCGACCTCGACATCGCCGAGGGCGAGGTAGTCGGGTTCCTCGGCCCCAACGGTGCGGGCAAGACCACCACGCTGCGGATGCTGACCACGCTCCTGCGCCCGACCGCGGGGACGGCGACGGTCGCCGGGTACGACGTGGTGACCCAGTCCGAGCAGGTGCGACGCAGCATCGGCTACGTCTCCCAGGTCGGCTCCACCTTCTCCGGCGCCCTCGCCGGCGACGAGGTGGTCGACCACGGGATGCTCTACGGGATGTCGCGACGCGACGCCACCGCCCGGGGCAAGGAGCTCTTCGAGCAGCTCGACCTGCCGGGCCTGTGGAAGCGGCGCCCGCGCAACATGTCGGGTGGGCAGAAGCGCCGGCTCGACATCGCCATGGGCCTGGTCCACGACCCGACCCTGGTCTTCCTGGACGAGCCCACCACCGGGCTCGACCCCCAGGCGCGGGCCAACCTGTGGGAGCACATCGCCGGCCTGCGCGAGCGGCGCGGGGCGACGGTCTTCCTCACCACCCACTACCTGGACGAGGCGGACGCGCTCTCGGACCGGATCGTGATCATCGACCAGGGCCGGATCGTGGCCAGCGACACCGCCGACAACCTCAAGGCGCAGGTGGCCGGCGACCTGGTCGACCTCGAGCTGGCCGCCGACGAGCACGTCGCCACCGCGCGCGACAAGCTCGCCTCGGTCGCGGCGTCGGTCCAGGTGGACGGGCGCCGGGTCAGCGGCCGGGTGGGCCGGGCCGGCCGGGCGGTCCCCGGGCTGCTGCGCGACCTGGACGGGGCCGGCGTGCTGCTGGACTCGATCGAGGTGCACCGGCCGACGCTGGACGACGTCTTCCTCAGCCTCACCGGGCGTTCGCTGCGCGAGGCCGAGGCGCCTCGGGAGCGGCCGGAGACAGGCGGCGATCCCACGCCGCAGGAGACCGGTCCCGTCGCGGGTGCCGGCACCAGCCTGCAGGGGGCCGAGCGATGACGTCCTTCTTCCGTGACTCCACCATCGTCTTCCGGCGCCAGCTGCGGATGAACCTGCGCAACCCCGCCTGGGTGGTGATCGGGGTGATGCAGCCGATCCTCTACCTGGTGCTCTTCGGGCCGCTGCTCAAGCCGATCGTCGGCCAGTTCCCCGGTGCCCCGGACAACGCGTACACGTTCCTGGTGCCGGGCCTGCTGGTCCAGCTGGGCATCTTCGGGGCGTTCTTCGCCGGTTTCGGCCTGATCGCCGAGTGGCGCGAGGGGGTGATCGAGGCCGAGCGGGTCACCCCGGCCAACCGGTCGGCGCTGCTGGTCGGGCGGCTGATGCGCGACCTGCTGCAGTTCCTGGTCCAGGCGCTGATCCTGGTCGGGCTGGGCTACGCCATGGGGATGCGTGCGCCGGTCGGCGGCGTGGTGCTCGGGATCGGGCTGACCCTGATGATCGGGGCGGCCTGCGCGGCGGCGTCCAATGCCCTGGCGCTGGCCACCAAGAGCGAGGACGTGATGGCCCCGCTGATCAACATGGTGATGATGCCGGTGCTGCTGCTCAGCGGGATCCTGCTGCCGATGACGCTGGGCGCCGCCTGGCTCCAGCGGCTCAGCGACTTCATGCCGTTCAAGTGGGTCGTCACCGGCGTGCGCGACACCTTCGCCGGGGACCTTGCCTCCTCCGGGCTGGCCTGGGGCGTCGGCTGGTCGGTCGTGCTCTGCGCGCTGGCCCTGTGGTGGGGGACCGCGACGTTCCGGCGCGAGAACGCCTGAGCCGAGAGGTGCTCGTTCGTGGCCCGGGCCCGGCCCCGCCCGCTCGGTAGCGTGGAGGCGTGCGGTCACCACGGAGCGGACGCGTGAGGGGGCCGGCGCCGATCGCAGTGCTCGTCGCCGTCCTGCTGCTGGGCGGGTGCGCGGGTGCCGTGCCGGGGGCGCCGCAGGAGGCGCCGGCTCCGTCCGGCCCGAGCTCGCCGGCGGTGGGACAGAGCCGTCCCGTCCCGTCGGGCGAGGCCGCCGCCCCCACGACTGCGCCACCGGGGCCGCTGGCCGCGCCGTTGCTCCCCGCCGACCTGCTCGTGCACGCCCAACGCTCGTTGAGCGCGCAGGAGATCGCCCGCGTCGGCGAGGTGCCGGGGGTCGACCACGTGCTGGCGCTCTCCCTGGGGCAGGTCGGGGTCCAGGACCGGGCCCTCTCGGTCGCCGCGGTCGACCCGGCGGAGTACCGGCGGTTCACCGAGCGCCGCACCGCCCAGCACCAGGCGGTCTGGGAACGGGTGGCCGCCGGCGACGCCGCGGTCGATCCCGGCGTCGTCCGCCGCCTCCGGCTGGGCGAGGAGCTGCGGATCGGCCACGAGGAGGACGCCCCGGTCGCGCGGATCGGTGCGCACGCCGCCCAGGTGCCGCAGGTCGACGCGGTGCTCAACGCCGGGTGGGGGGAGCGCCTCGGCCTGCCGCCGGACAACGCCCTCCTGGTCTCCACGGCGGCGTCGGCCCCGCAGGTGGTCCGCCCCCGGCTCGAACGCCTGCTCGGCCGGCTGCTGGGGCAGGAGGTCTCGGTGCAGGTGCTCGGCCCCGACCTGGACGTCTCGGCCGTCCGGACGGCGTTCCTCACCGGCGGTTCGGTGGCGGCGGCGGTCGGCTCCTTCTCCTACCGGCTGCTCGGCGGGGGGCGTATCCGGCCCGACGAGGAGTGGGTCGCGGCCCACATCCGCACCGAGACGGTGCCGCTGCTGGGCTCGGTGACCTGCCACCGGGTGGTGCTGCCCCAGCTGCGGGCGGCGCTCACGGAGGTCGAGACCAGCGGCCTGGCCGACGAGATCCACCCCGAGGAGTACGCCGGCTGCTACCACCCGCGGCTGATCGCGGGCTCCAGCACGCTCTCGCTGCACTCCTTCGGGATCGCGCTCGACCTCAACGTGCCGGGCAACCAGCGCGGCACCCCGGGCGAGCTGGACCCGCGGGTGGTCGGCATCTTCGAGAAGTGGGGCTTCGCCTGGGGCGGCCGGTGGGCGTGGACCGACCCGATGCACTTCGAGATGGACCGCCTGGTCGAGCCCCGCTGAGGCCCGGCCTCAGGCACTAGGGTCGCGGTATGCCTGAAGCCCTGGCCCACGTGGGATGGAACTGGATCACGGTCGCCTTCGGCGTCTTCCTGATCCTGTTCCCGGTCTGGTACCTGCAGTTCGCCTGGCGGCGACGCCGGACCTGGACCCTCGCCGAGGCCACCGTCGGCAGCGTCCGGTTCAGGGACAACTCGGCCTCGGGCGGCAACAGCGGCACCGTCGTCAAGTACCGCTACACCGACGCCTCCGGGCAGGAGCGCGTCGGCCAGGACGAGCCGTGGTTCCGCAAGCCCAAGCGCAAGAGCAAGGTGTGGGTCCGCTACGACCCCGAGAACCCCGCGATGAGCGAGGTCGCGACGCCGCTGTGGGGGGAGCTGACCATCGCGGCGTCCTTCCTCCTCGCGGGCGGGGTCCTGGTGGTGATCGGCCTGACCTACAAGGGCTGACTCCGGGCAGCGCGCCCAGGAGTGCTGGGCTCGATGCCCATCCGCTCGTCGCGCGCTTCCGCCTAGGCTGACCGCCATGCGCGCACTCCAGGTCGTCACCCCCACCGGTCCCGCCGACGTCGAGGTCCGCGAGGTGCCCGATCCGACCGCCGGGCCCGGCCAGGTGCTGGTCGAGGTGCACAGCGTCGGCGTCGCCTTCCCCGACCTGCTGCTCTCCAAGGGCGAGTACCAGCTCAAGCCCGAGCCCCCGTTCACCCTGGGGGTCGACCTGGCCGGGACGGTCGCGGCGCTCGGCGAGGGCGTCGAGGGGTTCGCGGTGGGTCAACGGGTCGCCGGGGTGCTGCCGCACGGCGGCGCCGCCGACCTGGTCGCGGTGCCGGCCGACTTCGTCTTCGCGCTGCCCGACCACACGACGTACGACGAGGGCGCGGCGCTGCCGATGAACTACCTCACCGCGCAGTTCGCCCTCGCCGAGCGGGCCGGGCTCGAGGCGGGCGAGACCGTGCTGGTGCACGGCGCCGCGGGCGGCGTCGGCACCGCGACCGTCCAGGTGGCCAAGGGCATGGGCGCCCGGGTGATCGCGGTGGTCTCCACCGACGAGAAGGCCAAGGTGGCGCTGGCCGCCGGCGCGGACGAAGCGGTGCTGCTCGACGGGTTCCGGGCCGCGGTCAGTGAGCTGACCGGAGGCCGCGGGGTCGACGTGGTGCTCGACGTGGTGGGCGGCGACGCCTTCACCGACTCGCTGCGGGTGCTGGCGCCCCAGGGGCGGCTGCTGGTCGTCGGCTTCGCCGCGGGCCAGGGCATCCCGGAGGTCAAGGTCAACCGGCTGCTGCTCAACAACGTCGACGTGCGGGGCGTGGGCTGGGGCGCCTACGCGATGACCCGCCCCGGCTTCATGCAGCAGCAGTGGCGCGCGCTCGAGCCGATGCTGGCCAGCGGCGTGGTGAAGCCGCCGGTCGGCGCGACCTACGAGCTCGAGGAGTTCGGCCGGGCGCTCGCCGACCTCGAGGGCCGCAAGGCGCTGGGCAAGCTGGTGGTGCACCTGCGTCCCTGAGACGCGGGACGTCCCGGGCCCCTCCGCGCGGAGGGACCCGGGACGTCGTACGTCGGCTCAGGCGCGGCCCAGGTCGTCCTGGTCGTGCCGGTCGTCGTGCCGGTCGTCGTGCCGGTCGTCGTGCCGGTCGTCGTGTCGGTCGTCGTGCCGGTCGTCGTGTCGGTCGTCGTGCCGGTCGTCCTGACCGGTGTGGCTCCGGTCCCGACCCTGGTCGTGCCGGTCGTCCGAGCCGAACCGGTCCTCCCGGCCGGGCTGGTCGGGCCTCATCTCGGACCCGGTGTCGGGCCTCGCGTCAGGCCCGGCCTCGGGCTCCGTGCCGGGCCTCGCGTCAGGCCCGGCCCCGGGCTCGGCGGCGCGGTCCGGGTCGGCGCTCTCCTGCGCTCCTTCGATCATGTCCCGGATGGCGTCCGCCTCCTGCTCCACGGTGTCGGGGTCGACCAGGTCGTCGGCCTGCTCGGTGAGCACCGCGACCCACCGGTCCAGCACCTCGGTGGCCTGACCGCTGTCGTAGAGCTCGGCCTGCAGGCGCTCCCGCGCCTCGTCGTAGAGGTCCGCGAACTCCTCGACCTCCAGGAACCGCTCCACCAGCGGGTTGTCGCGGCCGCCGGGGCCGCGCCGGCCGTCCTGGCCGGGTCCCCCGAGCCCGTCCTGTCCGTCCGGGGTGAAGCCCTCCGGCAGCTCGGGCATCCCCTCGGGGGTCTCGGGCGTCCCCTCGGGCATCCCCTCGGGCATCCCCGGCGCGCCCTCCGGCCGCTCGGGCGGCTGGGGCATTCCCTCCTCCGGCTGCTGCGGCATCCCCTCGGGCGCCTCGGGCATCCCCTCGGGCGCGGAGCCGGCGCGGTCGTCGTCCGCGCCGCGAGCGACCGGGCCGTCCGGGGTCAGGCCGAAGGCCAGGTTGTGGTCCCAGGCGACGACGGTGAAGCGCTCGGCGTCGGCGTCCCACCACAGGTAGGCGTTGTTGCCGGGCCCGTCGATGTCGTCGACGTTGCCGATCAGGTCCTCGAAGGCCAGGTAGGTCGCGAAGGACTCGACGTCGAGCCGCTCCGGCAGCTCCTCGGCGAACTCCTCGTCGGAGGAGTTGTTGACGAAGTCGAGCAGCTCGATCAGCGGGGTCAGGTCGTCCTCGTCCCCGGTCTCCTGGTCGAAGACGTCCTCGTAGGCCTGTGGGTCGTCGCCCCGGTAGGACCAGTCGCCCTCGGACTCGGCCTTGTAGAGGATCCCGTCGCCGTCGAAGTTCTCCTCGGCCCACGTCTCGTCCAGGTCCTGCACGACGAGCCGGAGCTCCTCGTCGGCGTCGTTGACGGAGAAGGAGGTGGCCATCGCGTGCTCGCTGGCCAGGCCGCTCTCCTCGAGGAGGTCGAGGGCGACCGCCTCGTTGAGGGAGGTCTCGGTCTCGTTGCCGCGGACGACGAACTCGGTGAAGCCGTCGAGGGACTGCCCGTCGACGAACTCGTCGAGCCGGATCAGCCAGGGCAGCTCGGTGGGCTCGGAGTCGGCGTCGATGCCGCGCAACGAGGAGTTGCCCTTGAGCCGGAGGCCCGCGTCGGTGAACTTCTCGCCGTCGATGGTGACGTCGGCCTTGAGCCACTCCTTCTCGCCGTCGCGCAGGTAGGTGTCGATCATCGCCGTGACCTCGTCGGGGTCGACCTGGACGTCGATGTCGTGCAGCGTGGACTGGTCGAAGACGTCCGCGTCGTCCGCGGAGCCGGAGCCGGAGCCGGCGGCGTTGCCGGCCTGGCAGCCGCTCATCAGCAGGGCGAGCCCGACGGTGGACGCGAGCGTCGTCCTCTTCAGTGATCGGGTGGACATGTCCCTCCTCGGTGGGTGTGGTCCTCGGATGTCCACCACGATGCGTCGCCCGGCTGTCCGGCTCCTGGGTCGTGGCTGTGGATCCGCTGTGAGCCCACATCGCCTGAGCGCACAGGAAATGCACAGCCCTCTGACAGGTGCAGCAGGACGGATCGGGTGCACCCTGGAGGGGTGACCGACAGCGCGCCTCCGCTCACCCGCGCCGACGGCAGCCCCCTGCGGGTCCTGGTCGTCGACGACGAGGCCAACCTGACCGAGCTGCTCGCGATGGCGATGCGCTACGAGGGGTGGCAGGTCGGCGTCGCGCACACGGGGCGGACGGCGGTGGAGCGGGCCGACGAGCTCCAGCCCGACGCGGTCGTCCTCGACATCATGCTGCCCGACTTCGACGGCCTGGAGGTGATGCGCCGGATCAGGCGGCGCCACCCCGAGGTGCCGGTGCTCTTCCTGACCGCCCGGGACGCCGTCGAGGACCGGGTCTCCGGTCTCACCGCGGGCGGCGACGACTACGTGACCAAGCCCTTCAGCCTCGAGGAGGTGGTGGCCCGGGTCCGCGCCCAGCTGCGTCGCTCCGGGGCCCTGGCCCGCACCAGCACCTCCACCTTGGTGGTCGGCGACCTCGAGCTCGACGAGGACAGCCACGAGGTGCGGCGCGGGGGTGAGGAGATCAGCCTGACCGCGACCGAGTTCGAGCTGCTCCGCTACCTGATGCGCAACCCTCGGCGGGTCCTCTCCAAGGCCCAGATCCTGGACCGGGTCTGGAACTACGACTTCGGCGGTCAGTCCAACGTGGTGGAGCTCTACATCTCCTACCTGCGCAAGAAGATCGACGCCGGGCGGAAGCCGATGATCCACACCATGCGCGGGGCCGGCTACGTGCTGAAGCCGGCGGAGTAGCGCCGTGAGCCGCCCCTCCCGCGCCGGTGTCGGCCCGTCGTCGCTGACCGCACGGCTGACCGCCACGGTGGTGGTGCTCGTCGCGCTGGTCAGCGTGGTCATCTCCGCGCTGACCACCGCGGCGATCTACGACCGGCTCACCGACGAGCTCGACCAGAAGGTGGCGCAGTCCCACGAGCGCGCGGTGGGCGCCCTGGCCGCCGGCGCCCCGGGCGAGCCGCCCCGGGACCGGCGACCCGGCGGGGGGCCGGAGGTGCGCGGCCAGGACGCGGGCACGCTCAGCGCGGCGAGGTCGGGGGACGAGAGCTCCGGCTGGGTGATCGAGGAGAGCGGGGCGCTGCGCATGCTGGGCGAGGAGGACCTGGCGGTGCTCGCCGGGCTGGAGCCGGGCGAGCAGGTGGCGACGGTCGAGCTGCCGGAGTCCGGGGACTACCGGGTGCGGGTCAGCGAGGTGGGCGGCGTCGTGGTGACCACCGGGCTGCCCACCAGCGGCGTCAGCGAGACGGTCCGCACCCTGGTCGGCTGGGAGGCGCTGTTCACCCTGGTGGTGGTGGCGGTGGCCGGCGGCGTCGCGGTCGCCGTCGTCCGTCGTCAGCTGCGGCCCCTGAGCCAGGTCGCCGCCACGGCACGCCGGGTCGCGGCCACCGACCTGACCAGCGGGGAGATCGGGGTGACCGCCCGGGTCCCGGACCGGCTCGTCGACTCCGGCACCGAGGTCGGCGAGGTGGCCGCCGCCCTCAACACCATGCTCGGCCACGTCGAGTCGGCGCTGGCCCAGCGGGAGCGCAGCGAGCAGCAGGTGCGGCAGTTCGTGGCCGACGCCTCGCACGAGCTGCGCACCCCGCTGGCCACCATCACCGGCTATGCCGAGCTGAGCCTGCGCGACCCGGAGCCCGAGACCCTCACGCACGCGATGCGCAAGGTGCGGGGCGAGGCCGCGCGGATGACCTCGCTGGTCGAGGACCTGCTGCTGCTGGCCCGGCTCGACGCCGGGCGGCCGCTGGCCCGCGACGAGGTCGACCTCACCCGCCTGGTGATGGAGTGCGTCGAGGACGCCCGGGTCACCGGCGCCGACCACCGGTGGCTGCTGGAGCTGCCGGCCCGGGCGGTCACCGTGGTGGGCGACGAGGAGCGGCTGCACCAGGTGCTGGTCAACCTGCTCAGCAACGCCCGGCGGCACACTCCGCCGGGCACCACCGTGGTCTCCTCGGTCGAGCGGGCCGACGGGGCGGTCACGGTGGCGGTGACCGACGACGGCCCCGGGATCGACCCGGCGCTGCTGCCCGACGTCTTCACCCGCTTCACCCGCGGCGACGCGGCCCGGTCACGCGACGACAGCGGCGTGGGCCTCGGCCTCGCGCTGGCGCGGGCGATCGCGCGCGGCCACGGCGGGGAGCTGGTGGTCACCTCCGAGCCGGGGCGGACCAGGTTCGTCCTCACCCTGCCGGCTCCGCGGTGACCCGGGCGACGCCGCGACCTCACCCCCCAGCGAGCGCCTTACTCGGCGAGCGGGTCGCCGGTCGGCTGGGCCGGCGGGTAGGCGGCGTCGTGGCAGAGCCAGGGGATCCACTCGCCCTCCTCGTTGCCGGCCCGGACGCAGTAGCTGTAGACGGGCACGCCGTCCTCCCCGGTGTCCGTATCGGTGGTCACCTCGACCGTGACCCCCTCGCGCGGCGAGAAGGTGGCGGCGCCGATCTCGGCCTCCGCGCCCTCGAGCACGAGGGCCACCGGCTCGACCTGGTTGAGGACGAGCTGGTACTGGAGCCAGGCCATGTCCTGGCGGTCCAGGTACATCTTCCGGTCCTCGTCGAGCCCGCGGTCCAGCCACATGGCCGCCGGGAGCAGTGCCGCCAGCAGCAGCAGCGCCCCGACCAGCAGCAGGAGGGGGACCCTGCTCCGCGTCGTCGTCGGGGGCGAGTAGGCGCGACTGGTCATGGGCACATGGTGCCGCACGCGCGGTAGCCAGGTCTCGTCGGACCCGGCCGTTATGGTGGCGGCGTGAGCATCCTCGACGACGCCCGTGACGGCATGGACCGCGACACCCGCCCCCAGGACGACCTCTTCGGTCACGTCAACGGGGCCTGGCTGGAGTCCGTGGAGATTCCCAGCGACCGCAGCAGCTGGGGTCCGTTCGTGATGCTCGCCGACGCCGCGGAGGCCCAGGTCCGGGCCATCATCGAGGAGCTGACCGCCGACCCGTCGCGCGGCGCGGAGCCGGAGGACGCCCGCAAGATCGCCGCCCTCTACGCCTCCTTCATGGACACCGGGACGATCGCCGCCCGGGGGGCAGCCCCGGTGCAGCCGCTGCTCGCGGCGGTCGACGCCCTCCAGGAGGGGGAGCTGGCCGGGTTCCTCGGCGGGTTCGAGCGCCTGGGCGGCGGCGGTCTCTTCGGTTCCTACGTCGACACCGACGCCAGGCAGTCCGACCGCTACCTGCTCAACCTGACCCAGGGCGGTCTCGGCCTGCCCGACGAGAGCTACTACCGCGAGGAGAAGTTCGCCGAGATCCGCGACAAGTACCTCGCCTACCTCACCCGCCTCTTCGAGCTCGCCGGGCGACCGGAGCCGGAGGCCTCGGCGAAGGCCGTGCTCGAGCTCGAGACCCGGCTGGCCGAGGGCCACTGGGAGCGGGCCGAGACCCGCGACGTGCAGAAGACCTACAACCTCACCACCCGCGAGGAGCTCGACCGGCTGGCGCCCACCTTCGACTGGGGGCAGTGGATCAGCGCCCTGGCCGGCGGCCGCGAGGGCAGCGACGGGCTGATCGCCGAGACCTGCGTGCGGCAGCCCTCCTACCTCGAGCACCTGGCCAAGGTGATCGTCGAGGTCCCGCTCGACCGGTGGCGCCCGTGGCTGGCCGCCAAGGTGCTCCGCTCCCGCGCCGCCTACCTGACCGACGACTTCGTCGAGACCAACTTCGACTTCTACGGCCGCACCCTGAACGGCACCCCCGAGCTGCGCGAGCGGTGGAAGCGCGGGGTCGGGTTCGTGGAGGGCGCGATCGGCGAGGCGGTGGGCCGCGAGTACGTCGCCCGCCACTTCCCGCCGCGCTCCAAGGAGCTGATGGACGACCTGGTCGCCAACCTCCTCGAGGCCTACCGGCAGTCCATCGCCGCCCTCGACTGGATGACCGACGAGACCAAGCAGCGGGCCTTCGACAAGCTGGCCACCTTCCGCCCCAAGATCGGCTACCCCGACCGCTTCCGCGACTACTCCGCGCTCCAGGTCTCGGCCGACGACCTGCTGGGCAACGTCGCGGCGGTCGCGGAGTTCGAGACCGACCGCGAGCTGGGCAAGCTCGGCGGGCCGGTCGACCGCGACGAGTGGTTCATGCTCCCGCAGACGGTCAACGCCTACTACAACCCCGGCACCAACGAGATCTGCTTCCCCGCCGGCATCCTGCAGAAGCCGTTCTTCGACCCCGACGCCGACCCGGCCGAGAACTACGGCGGCATCGGCGCGGTCATCGGTCACGAGATCGGCCACGGCTTCGACGACCAGGGCGCCCAGTACGACGGCGAGGGCAACCTCAACGACTGGTGGACGGCCGCCGACAAGGCCGCCTTCGAGGTGAAGTCCAAGGCGCTGATCACCCAGTACGACGCCTTCGAGCCCCGGGCGCTCCCCGGCGAGAAGGTCAACGGCGCGCTCACCGTGGGCGAGAACATCGGCGACCTCGGCGGCCTCACCATCGGCCACAAGGCCTACATGATCGCGACGCAGGGAGCGGCCACGCCCGAGGAGCGCCGCACGCTCTTCCTCAACTGGGCCTACTGCTGGCGCACCAAGCGGCGCAAGGAGCAGGAGCAGCAGTACCTCACCGTCGACCCGCACTCGCCGCCGGAGTTCCGCGCCAACATCGTGCGCAACCTCGACGAGTTCCACGAGGTCTTCGGCACCGCCCCGGGCGACGGCCTCTGGCTCGAGCCGCAGGACCGCATCCGGATCTGGTGATCCCGGGCGGGCTCACCCCACCCGGGCGCAGACCAGGTCCAGGTTGAGCACGTCCGGGGTCTCGGGGTCGGAGTTGTAGCCGTAGGCCCAGGCCTGCTTGCCGTCCCGCCCGATCTCCTCCTGGGTGCCGTCGAGGATCCCGTCGAAGTAGCTGGCCGCACCCAGGATCCGCTTTCCCTCCGGGCACTCGGCGCTCACCTCCCCGCCGCTCGCGGGGCCGACCGTGCCGGTGAAGGTGACCACCTCGTAGCCGGTGACGCCGGGTGCCCCCGCCGGCCCCGCCGGCCCGGCGGGCCCGGCCGGACCGGTGCGGCCCCGCAGGGCGGCCGCGCTGCGCCGGTGGAGGTCCTTGGTGGTCAGCGAACCGTCCCTGACGTCCTTGGTGGTGACGGTGCCGTCCTTGATGTGCTGGCCGGTGACGACCAACGCGGCGCTGGCCCCGGTGGTGGCGGAGAGCGCGAGCAGGGCGCCGGCGACGGCGATGGTGGGCAGGCTGCGGCGCAGCGTGGGCAGGGCGGTCATGGTGGTGGCTTCCTGGGAGGGCGGGTCGTGGCCCCTTGTCTACTCCGCCGACGCCCCGCGTGTGGCCTTTTCGGCCGGTCATCGGGTGGTGCTCCTGGAGAAGGGGGCACGGCAGGACGACGCCGACCTCGCGGCGCCGCTGAAGCGGGTGGCCCCGGCCGGGCTGGGCCTGGTCGGCCTGCCACGCTGGCACGGCAAGCGGTTCCACCTCGAGGGCGCTGCCGATGACCGCGACGCCCCCCGGCCCTGGCGCTGGGTGCGCGACGAGGTGCGGGTTCGCCCGGAACGGGGGTCCTGGGGAGCCACGTGTCGGCGACGGTTGCTAGACAGGGGGCATGACCCCCACCGGAAGCCCCGCGGGCAGCTCGACCGGCAGCCCAGCCGGCAGCCTCACCGACCCGTCCGTGTCCGACGAGGCGCGCCGCGGCGTCCGGGCGGAGGCCGAGCGTCACCTGCGTGCCCTGGTCGGCAGCGACGACGCCGTGCTCCGCGAGGACCAGTGGTCCGCGATCGAGGCGCTGGCCGTCGACCGCCGCCGGGCGCTGGTGGTCCAGCGCACCGGATGGGGCAAGTCGGCGGTCTACTTCGTCGCCACCCTGCTGCTGCGGGCCCAGGGCGCGGGGCCGACGGTGATCGTCTCCCCGCTGCTGGCCCTGATGCGCAACCAGATCGCGGCCGCCGAGCGGGCCGGCATCCGGGCGGTCACCCTCAACTCCACCAACATCGAGCAGTGGCAGCCGATCCACGACGCGATCCACGCCGGCGAGGTCGACGTCCTGCTGGTGAGCCCGGAGCGCCTGAACAACCCCGGCTTCCGCGACGAGGTGCTGCCCCGGCTGGCCGCCTCCGCGGGCCTGCTGGTGATCGACGAGGCCCACTGCATCTCCGACTGGGGCCACGACTTCCGGCCCGACTACCGCCGCATCCGCACCCTCCTCGGCGACCTGCCCACCGGGATCCCGGTGCTGGCCACCACCGCCACCGCCAACGCCCGGGTGACCGCCGACGTCGCCGAGCAGCTCGGCTCCGACGTCCTGGTGCTCCGCGGCTCCCTCGACCGCGAGTCGCTGCGGTTGGGCGTGGTCCGGCTCAAGACCGCCGAGCAGCGGCTCGCCTGGCTCGCCGACCACCTGGCCGAGCAGCCGGGCTCCGGCATCGTCTACTGCCTCACCGTGGCCGCCACCCAGGAGATCGCCGACTACCTGCGCTCCCGCGGCCTCCAGGTCGCGGCGTACTCCGGCCAGACCGAGGCGAGCGAGCGCCAGGCGCTCGAGCAGGACCTGGTCGAGGGCCGGGTCAAGGCCCTGGTCGCCACCAGCGCCCTGGGGATGGGCTTCGACGCCCGGCTCGGCTTCGTGGTCAACATGGGGGCGCCGGCCTCCCCGGTGGCCTACTACCAGCAGGTCGGCCGCGCCGGCCGTGGCACCGACGAGGCGACCGTGGTGCTGCTCCCCGCCACCGAGGACCGCGACATCTGGGCCTACTTCGCCTCGCTGTCCTTCCCGCGGGAGGAGCTGGTGCGCCAGACCCTGGAGGTGCTCGGCGGTGCCGACCGGCCGCTGAGCACCGCCGCGCTGGAGACCTACGTCGACCTGAGCCGCTCCCGGCTCGAGCAGATGCTCAAGGTGCTCGACGTGGACGGCGCGGTCCGCCGGGTCCAGGGCGGGTGGACCGCCACCGGCCAGCCGTGGAGCTACGACGCCGAGCGCTACGCCCGGGTGGCCGCGGCCCGGGAGCGCGAGCAGCAGGCGATGCTCGACTACATCACCACCGACAGGTGCCGGATGTGGTTCCTGCGCGACCAGCTCGACGACCCCGACGTGAGCGAGCGGTGCGGGCGCTGCGACAACTGCGGCGGGCTCCGGCTCTCGACGTCGGTCTCCGAGCAGTCGGTCGAGGCCGCGCACGAGCGACTGGCCCGGCCCGGCGTGGTGATCGAGCCCCGCAAGATGTGGCCCAGCGGCCTGGCCAACCTCGGGATCGAGCTCAAGGGCAAGATCGCCGACGGCGCCGCCGACGGCCGGGCGGTCAACCGGCTCACCGACCTCGGCTACGGCTCTCAGCTGCGCGACCTCTTCCGCACCGGCCCCGAGGGCGAGGCGCTCGACGGTCCCGTGCCCGTGCCGCTGGTCCGGGCCGTGGTCGAGGTGCTCAACGACTGGCGACCCCGGGTCGAGGCCATCGTCTTCGTCGAGTCCGCCCGCCGCCCGACGCTGACCCGGGACCTCGCCGAAGGGCTCTCGCGCTACCTCAAGGTGCCCGTCGTCGGAGCCTGGGCGATCGTCGACCCCGAGGTGCCGGCCGGCAAGGGCGCGGCCAACTCCGCCCAGCGGGTCGCCGCGGTCGGCCGCCGCTCCGCGCTGCGGGCCGACGTCCCGGCGGGGCCGGTGCTGCTGGTCGACGACCTGGTGGTCACCGGCTGGACCCTCACCCTCGCTGCCCGGGCGATCAGGGCGGCCGGCGCCACCGAGGTGCTGCCGCTCACCCTGGCGGTCAACGGCTGAGCCGGCCCCGGCCGCCCCCGCCGTCGCCCGCGGGTGTGGGTGAACGGGCTCCGCGGACGCTCGCCCGCCCGGGGTCAGTGACCCATCATCGCGGTGGGGTCGACCGGCTCCTCGGGGGGCTTGCGGGGCAGGAAGAACGCCGGGATGAGCACGCAGCCGACCAGGATGGTGCCGATCACGAAGACGGTGGCGAACGCGTCGGCCAGCTCCGGCAGGGCGACCGGCGCCAGCGCCTCCAGCTTGGCCTTCAGCTCGGCGGCCTCGGCGCCGCCGACCTGCGAGAGCATCCCCTTCAGGCCCAGGTAGTTGCCGGCGGAGTCGGAGGCCTTGATCTGGTTGGTGAGGATCACCGAGAAGAGCGCCGTGCCCATCGAGGCGGCGACCTGCTGGGTGATGTTCATCAGCGTGGAGCCGCGGGCGATGTTGTGGTCGGTCAGCGTCTGCAGCGCCGAGCCCATGATCGGCATCATGGTCGCGCCCATGCCGAGGCCCATGACGAAGAGCGAGCTCAGGATGAAGGTGTAGGAGGTGTCGGCCTCGAGCTGGGTGAACATCGCCATGCCGAGGGTGACCAGCGAGATGCCGACGAGCACCGCCTTGCCGGGGCCCTTCTTGTCGGCCAGGAACCCGGCGATCGGCATGGTGACCATGGCGCCGATCCCCTGCGGGGCCAGCAGCAGCCCGGCCCCGAGGGCGTCCTCGCCGCGGACCTGCTGGAAGTAGAGCGGGAAGAGCAGCGAGGCGCCGAAGAAGGCGATGGCGAAGAAGGCCATCGCGATCACCGCGACGGTCATCTTCATGTTGGAGAAGAGACGCAGCTCGACCAGCGGGTGCTCGTTGCGGCGGTTGAGCGCCCACGGGACGAAGGCGGCGACCAGCAGCAGGCCGAGCGTCGCGGTGACGCCGACCTCGGCGTGGAAGAAGGTGCCGTGCTCGGGGATCGAGGAGACGCCGTAGAGGAAGAGCGCCAGGCCGGGGGAGAGCAGCAGCATGCCGATCCAGTCGAAGGTCTCCGACGGCTCGACGTTGTCCTTGGGCAGCACGATGACGGCGTAGACGAGGGCCAGGCCGCCGATCGGCAGGTTGATCAGGAAGATCCAGTGCCACGAGGCCGCCTCGATGAGCCAGCCGCCCACGATCGGGCCGAAGATCGGGCCCAGCAGCATCGGGATCCCCAGCACGGCCATCACCCGGCCGACCCGGTGCGGGCCGGCGGCGCGGGTCAGGATCGTCATGCCGAGCGGCATCAGCATGCCGCCGCCGAGACCCTGCAGGACCCGGAAGATCACCAGGGTCTGCAGGCTGTCGGCCACCGCGCAGAGCACCGAGCCGGCGGTGAAGAGGCCGACCGCCAGCAGGTAGAGCCGCTTGGTGCCGAACCGGTCGGCCGCCCACCCGGTCAGCGGGATCACCGAGGCCAGCGCCAGCGTGTAGCCGGTCATCGTCCAGGCGACCTCTGCGGAGGTCGCCTCGAACTCGTTCTGGAAGGTCTCCAGCGCCACCGACACGACGGTGATGTCCAGGATCGACATGATGGCGCCGAGCACCACCACGCCGGCGACGAGGAGGACGTTCTTGTCGAGCCGGTCGTCGGCGGACGGCTGGTCCGGGGTCGTTGCTTCGGTCTGGGTGCTCACCGGGGAAGGCTAGTGCTTGCCCCGGTCAACGATCACCTGGTTAAGAGGTGTGCTGCGTCACCCCGCCAGCAGACCCTCCACGGCCGCCACCAGGGCCGGGTCGTCGGGCTCGGTGGTGGGCCCGAACCGGGCCACGGGCCGGCCGTCGGCGGCGACCAGGAACTTCTCGAAGTTCCACTGCACGTCGCCGGTGTGGCCGTTGTCGTCGGCGAGCTCGACCAGCGGCTCCAGCACCGGGTGGCGGCCCTCGCCGTTGACCTCGATCTTCTCGGCCATCGGGAAGGTGACGCCGTAGGTGGCGGAGCAGAACTCCGCGATCTCCTCCGCCGTCCCCGGCTCCTGGCCCATGAACTGGTTGCAGGGCAGGCCGACGACGGTGAAGCCGCGGTCCGCGTACTGCTCGTGGAGCGCCTCGAGCTTGGCGTACTGCGGGGTGAGCCCGCACTTGCTGGCCACGTTGACCAGCAGGGCCGGGCGGCCCCCGGTCAGGTCGCGCAGGGAGCCGGGCGTGCCGTCGAGACGGGCGAGTGGGGCGTCCAGGATGCTCATCCCAGGCACACTAGCCGCAGGCCGGTGGGAGGTGGGGGCTAGCGTCGTGGGGTGAGCTTCGTCCCCATCACCGGCCCCGCGACCTTCCGTGCCGGGAGGCCGCCGCGCCGGTCGACCATCGAGTTCACGGGTGGCCGCTCGGTCTCGATGCCGATCTCCGCGGCCATGCCGGTGCTGGCCCGAGCCCAGCGGGAGCTCGGCGCCACCGGGGGCCGCCCCGTCCACCCGAGCGTCGCCCTGCTCGCCGGCGCGGCCCACCTGGGGCTGCGCCTGGTCGCCGAGGGCCGCTTCGAGCCGCACCCCAGCCAGCCCTGGTGGCAGGTCGCCCCGCTCGACAGCGCCACCGAGGACAGGATCACCCAGCTCGCCCGCTCCCGTGCCTACGGCGACCTCGACGCGGCCGCCGCGGAGGGCATCGTGCGTGCCGTCCTGGAGGCGGTGGTCGACGCGATGCCGCGACGCACCCCCACCCGCCCGACTGCGGTGCCGAGCTATCCCAGCCGCCTCCAGGAGCGCCTGGCCCGGTTGAAGGAGGAGGAGGCCCAGGCCGACGAGCGGCCCCAGCTGGTGCGCCTCTCGCTGCGCGTCGAGGCGGCCGAGGAGGAGCTCTACGCCGGTGAGCTGCGGCTCGTGCCCCAGGTGCACGCCGAGGGTGGGGTCCACCTGGTGGCCGACGCCGCCGAGCTGTGGCTGGAGTCGGGCCCGGAGGCCAGCCACGGCTTCGGGGACCGCGCGCGCGTGCACGCCGGGCTGGCGCTGCGGCAGGCGGCCGACGCGTGGCCGGTGCTGGAGCGGCTGCTCGACGTCCGGGTCCCCGACCGGATCACCCTCGCCGCGGACGAGGTCGTCGACCTGCTCTCCGGGGGCCTGGGGGCGCTCCAGGCGATCGGCGTCGAGGTGCACTGGCCCCGCGAGCTGGGCCGCGAGCTGACCTCACGGGCGGTGCTCGAGCAGACCTCGCCGCGCCTGTCGCCCGACGAGCCGCTGCAGAGCTCCACCCTGGGGGCCGAGGCGCTGTTCGCCTTCAAGTGGCAGGTCTCGCTGCACGGCGACCCGCTCACCGAGGAGGAGATGTCGCTGCTGGCCGAGTCGGCGGCCTCGGTGGTGCGGCTGCGCGACAGCTGGGTCGTCGTCGACCCCGCGACCGCCGACCGGGCGCGCAAGCGGCTGATCCGGACGGTCAAGCCCGCCGCCGCCCTCGCCGCGGCGCTGACCGGGGTGACCCAGGTGGAGGCCGGCCCCGAGGGTGGCTCCCCGGACGTCGAGGTGGTGGTGGGCGCCTCGCTGCTCAAGGTCCGCGAGCGGCTGCGCACCGCGGCCACCCGCGAGCCCGTCCCGGTGCCGGCCTCGCTGAAGGCGACGCTGCGCGACTACCAGCGCCACGGCCTCACCTGGCTGGCCGAGCTCACCTCGCTCGGCCTGGGGGCCTGCCTGGCCGACGACATGGGGCTGGGCAAGACCGTGACCCTGATCGCGCTCCACCTCCACCGCGCCGAGACCGGTCAGGCCGCGGTGGGCGCCTCGGGCACTGGTGGCACCGTCGGCGGACCGACGCTGGTGGTCTGCCCCGCCTCGCTGCTGGGCAACTGGGAGGCCGAGGTGCAGCGCTTCGCGCCCGGCGTCCCGGTCCGTCGGTTCCACGGCGGGGCCAGGTCGCTCGAAGGGCTCGAGGGCGGCTTCGTGCTCACCACCTACGGCACGATGCGCAACGACGCGGCGGTGCTGGCCGGGGTCGACTGGGACCTCGTCGTCGCCGACGAGGCGCAGCACGTCAAGAACGCCCGGTCGGGCACCGCGAAGGCGCTGCGCACCATCGACAGCCGGGCCCGGGTCGCCCTGACCGGCACCCCGGTGGAGAACAACCTGACCGAGCTGTGGGCGATCCTCGACTGGGCGATCCCCGGGCTGCTGGGCAGCCGGCTGGCCTTCCGCCGCACCTGGGCCTCCCCGATCGAGGCCGGGGTCGACCCGGCGCTCACCGCCCGCTTCGCTGACCTGGTCGCGCCGTTCCTGCTGCGCCGCCGCAAGTCCGACCCGGGGATCGCCCCCGAGCTGCCGCCCAAGACCGAGACCGACCACCTGCTGGGGCTGACCCGCGAGCAGGCCGTCCTCTACGAGGCGTTCGTCCGCGACCGGATGGAGCGCATCGAGCGCGCCGACGCCGAGGCGCGCCGCGGCCTGGTGCTGGCGATGCTCACCGGCCTCAAGCAGATCTGCAACCACCCGGCCCACTTCCTCAAGCAGCCCGCGACCAACCTGGCCGGTCGCTCGGAGAAGGTCGACCTGCTCGACGAGCTGATCGGCACGGTGCTGGCCGAGGACGGCGCGGTGCTGGTCTTCACCCAGTTCGTGGCGATGGCCCGGCTGCTCGAGCAGCACCTGGCGCGCTCCGGCATCCCGCACCAGTTCCTGCACGGCGGCACCCCGGTGGCCGAGCGCGAGGCGATGGTGCGGCGCTTCCAGGCCGGCCCCGAGGACCCTGGCCACGTGCCGGTCTTCCTGCTCTCCCTCAAGGCCGGCGGCACCGGGCTCAACCTGACCCGCGCCGACCACGTCGTCCACTTCGACCGGTGGTGGAACCCGGCGGTGGAGGACCAGGCCACCGACCGGGCGCACCGGATCGGGCAGACCCGCCCCGTCCAGGTGCACCGGATGATCACCCAGGGCACCGTCGAGGAGCGCGTCGCGGAGCTGCTCGCCCGCAAGCGCGGGGTCGCCGACGCCGTGCTGGCCCGCGGGGAGACGGCGCTCTCCGAGCTGGGCGACGAGGAGCTGCGCGACCTGGTGGCCCTCAGGTGAGCCGGCGATGACGGCGTCCGCCCCACCGGTCACCTTCCCCCGGCTGGCGCCGCGGCGCGGCCGGGCGACCTCCACCTGGTGGGGCAAGGCCTGGGCGCGGAGCCTGGAGGAGGCGGCGTACGGCGAGCAGGACCTCACCCGCGGCCGCCGCCTGGCGCGCGAGGGCGCGGTGGGTGCCATCTCGGTGAGTGTCGGCGGCTACCTCGCGGCGGTCGCCGAGCGGGACGACGCGTGGACGGTCAGCGGCACCGTGGAGACCCTGGACGAGGCGAGCCGGCTGCTCTTCGCCGAGGTGGCCGCCGCCAGCACGGGACGGATCCCGGCGCTGCTCTCCGGGGACCTCCCCCTGGACATGGTGGAGGACTGCGAGGAGGTGGGCGTCGAGCTGGTCCCGTACGCCGGCGACCTGGCCTGGACCTGCAGCTGCGACCACTGGGTCGACCCGTGCCGGCACGCGGTCGCCGTCGCGGCCCAGGTCGGCTGGCTGGTCGAGGCCGACCCGCTAGTGCTGCTGCACCTGCGCGGGGTGCCGCGCGAGGAGCTGCTGGCCCAGGTGCACGCGATGACCGTGCGGTCTCCGGGGCGCGGCGCCCCGGCCGGTGAGTGGCCGGACGAGGACGGCGAGAGCGACGGGCCGCTGGAGAGCGACCTGGAGACCGGGACCGACGCGGCCCTGCGCGCCCGGGTCGCGCTGGCCGAGTGGGACCCCACCTCCGAGTGAGGACGCGTCCCACCGACGCCCGCCGCGCCGGGGTGAACCGGCGCTAACCTGTGCCGATGACCCGTCGCGAGCAGATCCTGGAGACCGCCGCCGGGCTCTTCGCGGCCCGCGGCTTCCACGGGGTCTCGGTGGCCGAGCTGGGCGCCGCCTGCGGGATCAGCGGGCCGGCGCTCTACAAGCACTTCCCGTCCAAGGACGCGATGCTCGCCGAGATGCTGGTGCGGATCAGCGAGGAGCTCCTCGCGGTGGGCCGCGAGCGGGTCGAGTCGGCCGAGGGGCCGGCGGCCGCCGTGGCCGCCCTGGTCGAGTGGCACACCGACTTCGCGCTGCGCCACCAGGCGCTGATCGTGGTGCAGGACCGCGACTGGGAGTCGCTGCCCCCGCAGGCCCGCGAGCAGGTCCGCGGGCTGCAGCGCGCCTACGTCGACCTGTGGGCCGAGCAGCTGCGGCACCACCACCGCGACCTCGGCGCCGACCGGGCCCGCGCGATGGCGCACGCGGCGTTCGGCCTGCTCAACTCCACCCCGCACAGCCGGCTGCTCCCGGACGAGGAGATGCGCGACCTGCTGGTCACGATGGCCCACGGTGCCCTGGGCGTGCCGACGGCCTCGCGCCCCGCGGCCGGCGGATGAGGGACGCCTACAATGCCAGCCGTGCCTTCACCCTCCCAGCCGGACACCGCCGCGACCGCGCCCGTCGAGCTCAGCATCGTGATGCCGTGCCTCAACGAGGCGGAGACCCTGGAGACCTGCATCCGGCAGGCGCGCGCGTTCCTCGACGACCACGGCGTGGTCGGTGAGGTGCTGATCGCCGACAACGGCAGCACCGACGGCTCCCAGCAGATCGCTCTGGACAACGGCGCGCGGGTCGTCGAGATCCCGGAGAAGGGGTACGGCGCCGCCCTCATCGGCGGCATCACCGCCGCCCGGGGCCGCTTCGTCGCGATGGGCGACGCCGACGACTCCTACGACTTCGGGACGCTGATGCCGTTCCTGGAGCGGCTCCGCGCCGGTGACGACCTGGTGATGGGGAACCGCTTCCTCGGCGGGATCGCCGAGGGCGCGATGCCGCCGCTCCACCGCTACCTGGGCAACCCGGTGCTGACCTTCGTCGGCCGGCTCTTCTTCCGGACCCCCTCGCGGGACTTCCACTGCGGTCTCCGCGCCTTCAACCGGGCCTCGATCCTGGCGCTCGACCTGCGCACCACGGGGATGGAGTTCGCCTCCGAGATGGTGGTCAAGGCGAGCCTGGCCGACCTGAAGGTCAGCGAGGCGCCCACCACGCTGCGCCCCGACGGCCGCAGCCGTCCGCCCCACCTGCGCAGCTGGCGTGACGGGTGGCGGCACCTGCGCTTCCTGCTCCTCTACAGCCCGCGCTGGCTCTTCTTCTACCCCGGCATGGCGCTGGCGCTGCTCGGGCTGCTGACCACCGGCGTGCTCCTCACCGGCAGCGTCCGGATCGGCGGGGTCGGGCTCGACGTCGGCACGCTGCTCTTCGGGATGGGAGCCGCGATCGTCGGCTACCAGGGGGTGATCTTCTCGGTGCTCTCCCGGGTGTACGCGGCCGCGGAGGGGCTGCTGCCACCGGGCAGCCGGCGGTTCCGGGCCTTCGAGCAGCGGCTCAACTTCGAGACCGGCATCATCGTCGGCCTGGCCTTCTTCGTCGCCGGCGTCGCGATGACCCTGGTCGCCGTCCTCAACTGGGGCGACGCGGGCTTCGGCCGGCTGGACACCTCCACCTCGGTGCGCCTCAGCGTGCCCGCGGTGCTCGGGCTCGTGCTGGGCGCGCAGACGATGATGGCGGGGCTCTTCATCTCGCTGCTGCGGATCCGCATCTCGCGCCCCAGCCCGACCGGCCCCCACCCGACCGACCCCGTCCCCGTCGTCGCCGGCCCCACCACCGGCACAGCGACCGGCACAGCGACCGGCGCAGCGCCCGGGTCAGCGACGACCGCGTAGGTCCGCGAGCAGCATCGAGGCCTTCTCCCGGCCGGCCGTCAGCCGGCCGCGGAGCACGTCGGCCAACGCCTGCAGCGCCAGGTGCGCCCGGGTGACCGGCCGGCGGCGGGCGGCACGCTCCGAGCGGCGCCAGCCCCGCCGGCCCGCGGCGTCGGCCATCTCCTGGAGGAACCCCAGCTCCTCGGCGAACCTCGAGGCGTCGGCGGTCAGCAGGGAGGTCTGGCTGCCCCCGTGCCGGCGGTACTCCAGCAGCGGGGTGCGGATGCTGTGCAGGGCGTGGCCCTCGAGCAGCTGGCGGCAGGTGAGCTCCCAGTCGGGCACGAACCGCCACCGGGTGGTGAACGGCGCCTCCCCGAGCAGGGAGCGGCGCAGGCACATCGTCGGGCAGACGATGTAGTTGCCCCGCAGCAGGCCGGCCAGGCCGGCGTCGCCACGCACGTCGTGGTCGCCGCCGCGGCCGCGCAGCACGGTCTTGGCGACGTCGGCGGGGGTGCTGGTCGGGCTGCCGTCGGCGCCGATGACGGCGGCGTCGGTGAAGACCACCGAGACGTCGTCGGCGACCCGGGAGGTCGCGGCCAGCACCCGCTCGGCGTACTCCGGCAGCAGGCGGTCGTCGCCGTGCAGCAGGGTGACCCACGGGGCGCGGGCCAGCCGGACGCACTCGTTCCAGTTGCCGGCGAGCCCGAGGTTCTCCTCGTTGACCACGTAGCGGATCCGCGGGTCGGCGTACTCGGCCACCAGGTCGGCGGCGGGCTCGGGGCCACGGTCGTCGACGACGAGCAGCTCCCAGTCGTCGTGGGTCTGGGCCAGCACCGACTCGATCGCCTCGCGCAGGTAGTCCCGGCCGGCGTAGTAGGGGATCGCGAAGCTGAGGGGTGGGACCGGCATGGGCGCACCCTATCGAGCGTCGCTAGGCTCCCTCCCATGCGAACCAGGCGCGGCACGGCACTCGCATGTCTGCTCACCCTGGTGGCGAGCCTGGTGCTGGCCACGGTCACCGCGCTCTCCTTCGAGCGGGTCTCCCCCTACGACGAGCAGGCGCACTTCGACTACAGCGCCCGGATCGCCCGCTCGGGCGACCTGCCCAGGGTGGGCGACCTCTACGGCCGCGAGACGGTGCGCGAGATGTCGTGCCGCGGGCTCTACCTGCCCGAGACCGAGCTCGACCCGATCTGCCCCGAGCTGCGCGACGTCCGGGAGATCGCGCCGGCCGGCGTCTCCTACGTGCTCAGCTACTCCCCGCTCTTCTACGCCGGCCTGGCGGGCAGCGCCCTGGTCCTCGAGGCGCTCTCCCCGCTCTCCCTCTTCGAGTCGGCCAGGCTCAGCATCGCCCTCCTCTTCGCCCTGGGCGCGGCGCTGACCACGCTGGCGCTGCGGCGTCTCGGCGCGCCCGGGCCTCTCTCGGTGGCGCTGCCGGTGCTGCTGGTCAGCGTGCCGGCGGTGCTCTGGCAGGGCGCGACGGTCACCCCCGACGGGGCGGCGCTCCTGGCGGGCGCGGCCGGGCTGCTGCTGGTCACCGTGCGGCACCCGTGGGTCGCCGGCTCGTGGGGGCGGCGGATGGCGTGGGCGTTCGGCCTCGCGCTGGTCATCGCCCAGGTCAAGCTCAGCTACGTCCCGATCGCCTGCTACGTGCTGCTGCTGGCGGCTCTGTGGCCCGGCGTGGGCCGCCCCTGGACTCCCCGCGAGCTGGACCGCGGCCTGCTGCTGCGTCGTACGGCGCTGCTGGCCGGCGCCGCGGCCCTCCTCGCGGTGGCCACCCTGGGGATCACCGAGTGGCGGTCGGCGAGCCTGCCCGCCGGTGCCTCCCCCGACGGGGGGATGGGCGAGTCGCTGGCCTCGCAGAGCGACCTGTGGGGCGAGATCCTGGGCGCCGCCCAGGCGCTGATGGCCCCCCTGACCTTCTTCTCCTTCAACTCCTCGCCCTTCCTGGGCGCCCTCGCCTCCGGGCTGCAGATCTTCTTCCTCGGTGGCGCCGCGCTGGTCGCCTTCTCCTCGCGCTGGCCGCTGACCTCGCCGGTGCGGGTGCTCGCGCTCACCGGACTCGGCGCCTGGCTGCTCACCGTGGTGCTGCTGCCGACCGCCTTCTTCATCGTCCACGGCGCCACCGGCACCCAGCCGCGCTACGGGCTGCCGCTGATGGTGCTGCTGCTGGCCCCGCTCGCCCTGGCGCTGGGCCGCGGCCGCGCGATGCAGTGGTCGCTCGCCGCCCTGGCGGCGGTCGCCTGGTCGGTCAGCCTCGCCCAGTCGCTCGCGC
The DNA here is from genome assembly GCF_058215755.1 of Nocardioides sp. Z50_6. Classification (NCBI taxonomy): domain Bacteria; kingdom Bacillati; phylum Actinomycetota; class Actinomycetes; order Propionibacteriales; family Nocardioidaceae; genus Nocardioides; species Nocardioides sp. Z50_6. The sequence goes on from NZ_JBZAJB010000002.1 coordinate 611,121, forward strand.
TATGAGCCGCCTTCCGGAGCGCTTCGCGGCCTGAGCACCTAGTCTGTGTCCGCTGTCGCCCCGAACGAGGAGTCTTCCGTTGTCCGTCCTGCGTCTCGCCCTGGTGGGCTCCGGCTCGATGGGCCTGAACCACGCCCGCACCATCGCGGCCGGCCCCGACACCGAGCTGGCTGTCGTCGTCGACCCGCTGGAGGAGAACGGCCGCAAGGTGGCCGACGCCTACGGTGCCCGCTGGGCACGCGACCTCGACGGCCTCGGCGACGTCGACGCGGCCGTGATCGCGGCTCCCACCGAGCAGCACCACACGCTGGCCCTGCAGATCATCGGGGCCGGGCTGCCGCTGCTGGTGGAGAAGCCGGTCTGCCCCTCGCTGGCGCAGACCATGGAGGTGGTGGCCGCCTCCGAGCGCGCCGGCACCCCCCTGATGTGCGGCCTGCTGGAGCGCTTCAACCCCGCCGTCGTGGTGGCGATGAAGATGATGGAGGCGCCGCTCTACGTCCGCGCCGAGCGGCACTCGCCGTACGTGCCGCGGATCGCCACCGGCGTCGCCTGGGACCTGCTGGTCCACGACGTCGACCTGGTGGTCCGCGCCTTCGGCGGTGACCGCCCGGGCCGCGCCGACGTGCAGGTCGGCCACTTCCACCCCGACTCGGTCGAGGGTGCCGAGGACATCGTGGAGGCCACCCTGCGCTTCGAGGACGGCGGCATCGCGTCGGTCTCGGCCAGCCGGCTGGGGCAGCGCAAGGTGCGCCAGCTGGTGGTCCAGGAGATCGACCGGATGATCGAGGTCGACCTGCTGCGCCGCGGTGTCACCGCCTACCGCCACTCCTCGATCGCCGGCGACCCGGGGCGCGACGGCTTCCGCCAGATGACCGAGATCGAGGTGCCGGAGGTGATCGGCGCGGAGCCGCTGGCCAGCCAGCTGGCCCACTTCGTCACCCTGGTCCGCGGCGAGGGCGACGTCGACGCCGAGCGCGACTCGATCCTCCCCGCCCACCACGTGGTCGACCAGGTCCTGGCCGGACGTGCCTGAGCCCTCGCGGGCCGCCGGCACCCGCGTGGCCCAGCGCTCGGCGCGGCCCCGGGCCCGGGACCTGCTGACCCACCGGCGCGCCGGCGACGTGCTCACCGCCCTGGTGCTGCTGCTGGCGGTGGTGGCGCTCTCCACCATCGCGCTCCAGGGCCGGCCGATGTCGCACGTCGACGAGGTCACCCACTTCGACAACGTGCTCCAGATGGACGCCGGGACCTACCCGCACCGCGGGTCGATCTACACCGACGCCATCGTCGAGGAGTGGTCGTGCGGGGTGGGCCACGACACCGGCCCGCTGGCCTACGAGTGCGGCAACCCGCAGCTGAGCCCCCTCTACCTGCCGATGACGCAGTTCACCACCGGCTACATCCACTACCCGACCTACTTCGCGACGGTGCTCGGCGGCGCCCGCGCGGTGCAGGCGGCCGTCGACGTGGACCTGATCGACGCGGTGCGGCTCAGCTCCACCCTGGTGCTGATCGCCGGGATGGTCGCCTGCTGGCTGCTGGCCCGCTCGGTGGGGATGAGCGGCGCCCGCCGGGTCGCCCTCACCTTCGCCCCGGTGGCGGCGCCGGGGATCCTCTACTACGGGCCGATGGTCAACCCGGGGTCGGCGGCCACGCTCTGCGGGGCGCTGGTGGCGATGGGCGCGATGGCCTGGATGCGCTCGCCGAAGTGGTTCTGGGGCTACCTGGCGGCGGCGGCGCTGGCCTCCTGGGTGGCGGCCACCTCCTCGCTCACCGTCGCGGTGGTGATGGTGGCCACCGGCCTGGTGTGGCTGGCCGCCCGTGCGGGTGTCGAGGCCGTGGCCGGGTGGCGGGTCACCTGGTGGCACCTGGGGCTGCAGGCGCTGGTCTTCCTCGGCCCGGTCGTCGTGTGGGACATGGTGATCGAGGCCCGCGCCACCGAGCCCAACTCGGTGGTCTACTCCGCGGTGCCCGACGGCAGCCTGCGCACCCTGCTGGCCGGCGCGGTCACCGAGGTCTCGTCGTTGCACACCCCGTGGAACGACGTCAACGCGTTCCCGGTGCTCGACGGTGACCTGTGGACGACGGTGCTCCGCGGCTTCGGCTACGGGTTCCCGTACCTGATCTCGGTCGTGGTCTTCGGCGTCCTGGCTCTGGCCGTGCTCGGCGAGCTCCGCCGCCGGGGCGGCTTCCCCGAGGGCCCTGACGGTCCCGGCGGCACAACCGGCGACGGCGGCATCGGTGCGCAGGGCGCGGTCGCGGCGGACGGCCCGCGGGCGGGTCGGCTGAGCCGCCGGGTGGCGGCGCACTGGCCGGCCTGGCTGCGCGAGGACCGGCTGCTGGTCGCGTCGCTGTTGTTCGTGCTCTTCGCGTTCCCGCCGTTCCTGCGGGCGAGCAACACCGTCAACTTCGGCTTCGACTTCCCGATCGTGCCGCGCTACATGATCTCGCTGGCGCCGCTCGCGGTGCTGCTCGCCCTGCGGTCCGTCCGCGGCCGTGGGGTGCCGAGGCTGCTGGCGCTGCTCTCGGTGGTCACCGTGGTGGGGGTCTGCGTCACTGCCTGGTGACGAAGCGGGGGCCGCCGTCGGCGTCGGGCTCGTCGAGGTCGACGTGGCCGATGACCCGGGCCGGCACCCCGGCCACGATGGTCCGCGGCGCCACGTCGCTGGTCACCACGGCGCCTGCGGCGACCACCGCCTCGTCACCGATGGTGACGCCCATGTTGACGATGGCCCCGGCGCCGAGGAAGACCCGGTCGCCGATGGTCACCGGCGCGTGGTCCACCCGGTCGTAGCTCCGGCCGCTGACGCAGCGCCGGGCCGAGGAGTGGGTGTAGATCTGCACGCCCGAGGAGACGTCGCAGCCTCGGCCGATCCGCAGACCGCCGGAGCCGTCGATCACGGTGAAGGCACCGATCCAGGTGCCCTCGCCGACGACCGGCTCGCCGACCACCCACGCGTGCTCGTTCCACGGGTTCGGGGGCAGCGACGCCGGTCGCGGCGCGGTCATGACGCTCAGCCGCCCGCGCGGATGAGGTCGATCATGCCCTGGCGGACCTCGATGGTCGGCTCGAAGCCGAGCACCTCCTTGGCCCGGGTGATGTCGGCCGCGCGCCGCGAGGCGATGACGTCGCGCTCGTTGAAGATGGGCTTCACGTCGGCGTCGACCGCCTCGATGAGGATGTCGGCGAGCTCGGCGATCGAGGTGTCGATCCCGGTGCCGATGTTGACCGGCACGTTGTCCTGCTCGCAGTCCAGGGCGAGCACCACAGAACGGGCGATGTCGTGGACGTGGATGAAGTCCATCGACTGCTCGCCCTTGCCGTCGATCACCGGGGGCTCCCCGTTGCGGATCCGGTTGACGAAGTGGTTGATCACCGAGGTGTAGTAGGCGGTCGTCTTCTGGCCGGGGCCGTAGACGTTGAAGAACCGCAGCCCGATCCAGGAGAGACCGGCCCGGCGCTGGTAGAAGCCGAGGAGGTCCTCGCCGGCGCGCTTGGAGATGCAGTACGGCGTCTGCGGCGAGAGCCGGTCGTCCTCGTGCATGGGCAGCCGCTCGGGGTCGCCGTAGACCGAGGCCGACGAGCAGTAGACCAGTCGCTCCACACCGTGGTCCGCGGCGGCCGCGAAGACGTTGTGGTTGCCGATCATGTTGATGTCCATCGACTCGTACGGGTCGGACTGGCTCTTGTTGATCGACACCGCGGCGGCGTGGATGACCTTGGAGCAGCCCTTCATCGCCTGGTGGACGGCGCCGCCGTAGCGGACGTCCTGGTCGATCAGCTCGACGTCGTCGCCGAGGGCGGCCACGGCCTCGCGGTCGCCCCGGAACATGTTGTCGAAGATCCGGACCTTGTAGTCCTTCTCCAGCAGCATCGGGACCACGTGCAGGCCGATGAAGCCGGCACCACCGGTGAAGAAGACGGTCTCTTTGGACATCGGGCGGGGGTTTCCTTTCAAGGTGGGTCAGCGACGCACGGCGGCCGAGGAGACGACCTCGCGCAGCGTCTCGGCGACGTAGGAGACGTCGTCGGGCTCCAGGTTGGCATGCATGGGGATGGCCAGGTGGCGGGCGAACAGGTCCGCGGAGACCGGGCACTCCTGGGCGAGGCCGTAGACCGGCTGCAGGTGGGAGGCGTAGGTGCCGAAGTTGCAGCCCACCCCGCGCTCGCGCAGGGCCAGGGCGACGGCGCCGCGGTCGAGCTCGGGGGAGATCGCCACCACGTAGGACTGCCAGGCATGGGTGCGGCCCTCGGCCACCACCGGCAGCTCGAGCTGCTCGAGGTCGCCGAGCTGCTCGGCGTACCCGTCGGCGGCGCGGCCGCGGGCGGCGAGGAGGTCGGGCAGGCGGGTGAGCTGGACGCGCATGATCGCCGCGGCCACGTCGGAGAGCCGGTAGTTGTAGCCGGCCACGTCGAAGCTGGGCACCGGCAGGGTGGCCGCCCCCTCGCGGGTGATCGCCGGGGCGATGCCGTAGGTGTGCAGCTTGCGGGCGGTGCTCATCCGGTCGGCGTCGTCGCCGACCAGCGCGCCGCCCTCGCCGGCGGTGATCCCCTTGCGCCCGTGGAAGCTGAACGCCGCCAGGTCGGCCAGGCTGCCGGCCGGACGGCCGCGGTAGGTGGCGCCCGCGGCGCAGGCGGCGTCCTCCATCAGCCACAGGCCGTGCCTGTCCGCGACGGCCCTCAGCTCGTCGTAGTCGGCCGGCTGGCCGAACGGGTCGACCGCCAGGATGCCGACGGTGCGCTCGGTCACCAGGGAGGCGACGCTCGCCGGGTCGGCCGACCAGATGTCGGGGCGGACGTCGGCGAAGACGGGGGTGGCACCGGTCCAGGCGACCGCGTGCCCGGTGGCCGGGAAGGTGTAGTCGCCGACGATCACCTCGTCGCCGGGCCCCGCCCCGAGCACCTGGAGGCCGAGGTGGAGGGCCGAGCCGCAGTTGGAGGTGGCCAGCGCGTGGGCGGTGCCGACGGTCCGGGCCAGCTCGGACTCCAGGGCCAGGCACGACGGGCCGGCGCCGGAGAGCCAGCCGGACTCGAAGACCTCGGCGACCGCGGCGAGCTCCGGCTCGCCGACGGTGGGTTCTCCCAGGGCGACGGAGCGGGTCATGCGGTGGTGCCTTCCGCGTCGGGGACGGCCACGGGGGACCCCGCGGGGACTCCCGCCAGGTCGGCCAGGGTCTCCAGGTGCTGGTCGAGCACCCGGTCCAGGGTGAAGTGCCGGTCGAAGACGGCGCGTCCTCTGGCGCCCACCAGGTGGGCGGCCTCGGGGTCGTCGAGCACCCGCAGCAGCCGCTCGGCCAGGCCGGGCACGTCGCCGCGCGGGCACAGGTGCAGGTCGCGGCCGTCGACCAGGTCGACGCCCGGAAAGTTGTCCTCCCGGCCCCATCCGACCACCGGGACGCCGGCAGCCATCGCCTCCAGGGTCGCGGTGCCCAGCCCGTCCCCCTGCTCGTGGGCCTCCACGTCGGCGGCGGCCAGCAGGTGGGGGATGGTCGGCTTGGGCATCGCGCCGACGCTGCGCACCGCGTGGCTGATCCCGAGCTCCTCGGCGCGCTGGGCGAAGAGGTCGTAGTAGACGCGGCCGACCACGGCCAGGACGGCGTCGGGGTGCCGCTCCAGCACGGCCGGCATGGCCTCCACCAGGCCGACCCGGTCGCGCAGCGGGATGACGTGGCCCACCGAGAGGATCAGCGGGACGTCGTCGGCGACCCCGAGCAGCTCGCGGCCCTCGGCGCGGGAGCCGCCGCGCACCCAGTCGGCGTTCACGCCGACGGGGATCGGCACCAGGTCGCTGAAGCCGCGCGGGTAGCGCTCGTGGACGTAGTCGTCCATGTGCCGGTCCATGATCACGATCCGCGGCCGGTAACGGCGCAGCCGTGGGTTGACCAGGGCCGCGTCCAGGCCGCGGAACGCGTGCCGGTAGTGCGCCGAGGGGTTCTCCAGCCGGGTGTGGATGCTCAGCAGCGTCGGGATCCCGCGGCGGCGGGCGTAGGCGCCGGTGGCCCAGGTCAGGTCCATCATCTGGCCGTGCTGGTGGATGACGTCCGGGGCGAAGTCGTCGAGCAGGCTGGCCAGCCGGCGGCGCAGCGAGGGCCGGGTGGCGAAGGAGAGGTCGAAGCTGACCGCGAGCTTGGTCTCGGGCAGCATCACCGCCGGCAGCCGGACGATGCGCAGCCCGTCGCGCTCCTCGGTGGCCGGGGCGTCCCCGTAGGCCGCGGTGACCACCAGCACGTCGTGCCCGCGCGCCGCGTAGCCCTGCGCCAGGGCGTCGGAGAGGTGGGAGCTGCCCCCGACCCGCGGCGGGAAGAAGTTGTTGACGACGACGATGCGCACTGCTGCGGTCTCCTCAGGCCCCGGCCCGGACGACCGCGTTCATGCCGGTGACGACGCGCTCCAGGTCGGACTCGGTCAGCGACGGGTGGACCGGCAGGCTGATCACCTCGGTGGCGGCGAGCTCGGTCTCGGGCAGCTCCACGCCGCCGGCGAGCTCGGCCAGCGAGTCGAGGCGGTGGTTGGGGATCGGGTAGTAGACCCCCGAGCCGACCTGGTGCTCCTCGCGCAGCGCGGCGACCATCCGGTCGCGCTCCGCACCGCCGCCCGGGACCCGCACGGTGTACTGGTGGTAGACGTGGGAGGCGTTCTCGTGCACGCCGGGCACCCGCACCCCCTCGAGGTGCGCGTCGAGGTACGCCGCGTTGCTGCGGCGCTGCTCGGTCCACCCCTCGACCTTGGTCAGCTGCACCCGGCCGATCGCGGCGTGGATGTCGGTCATCCGCGCGTTGAAGCCGACGACCTCGTTGGCGTACTGCCGCTCCATCCCCTGGTTGCGCAGCAGGCGGAGCCGGCGGGCGATCTCGTCGGTGGCGACCGAGACCATGCCGCCCTCCCCGGAGGTCATGTTCTTGGTCGGGTAGAGGCTGAACATGGCGAAGTCGCCGAAGGTGCCGACCGGCGCCCCGCGCCAGGTGGCGCCGTGGGCCTGCGCGGCGTCCTCGAAGACCCGGATCCCGGTCTCGGCGGCGAGGTCGGCGAAGGCGTCCATGTCGGCCGGGTGCCCGTAGAGGTGGACCGGCATGACGCCCTTGGTGCGCTCGGTGATCGCGGCCTTGACGCTCTGCGGGTCGAGGCAGAAGGTCGCCGGGTCGATGTCGGCGAAGACGGGGGTGGCCCCGGTCAGCGCCACCGCGTTGCCGGTGGCGGCGAAGGTGAAGGAGGGCACGATCACCTCGTCGCCCGGGCCGACCCCGGCAGCGAGCAGGCCGAGGTGGAGGCCCGAGGTGCCGGAGCTGACGGCGACGCAGGTGCGGCCGGCGGTGAGCCGCTCGGCGAACTCGGTCTCGAAGGCCGCGACCTCGGGGCCCTGGGCGACCATGCCGGAGCGCATCACGCGGTCGACCGCGGCGCGCTCCTCGTCACCGATGATCGGCTTGGCGGCTGGGATGAAGGACGTCGTCATGGTTCTTTCCAGGCTCTTGAACGGGTCGGGGCACCCTATCGCTCTCCGCGCCCGATCCCTCCTTCCAGGAGGCGAAGGCGAAGGCGAGCCAGGCCAGGGCCAGGGCGAGGAAGAGACCCCCGCTGAGCAGCTCGGCGGGCACCGGGGGCGCCCACCGGTCCTGCTCCGGCGCCGCCCCGGAGATACCGGCGATGTTGCGGCGCAGCTGGGTCTGCATCGCCACCAGGTGCACCCAGAGCAGCAGCAGGAGGGCGACGGGCAGGACCCGGGAGTAGCGGGAGGCGAGCGGGGCGAGGCGCGGCTCGGCGAGCCGGTCGGAGGCCAGCATCAGCGTCATGATCGGGATCATCACGGTCAGCGGGAGGGTGTAGCGGCCCTGCCAGACGCCGCCGTTGGTGTTCCACTGGGCCGCCTGCAGCACCACGGGCACCAGGTAGGCGGCGACCAGCAGCCACGCGGTGACCAGGCTCTCCCGGCCCCGCAGGAAGATCCAGGCGACGGCGACCACGAAGACGACCGTGAAGGAGTAGTAGTAGTACTGGGCGGGGGCCAGCGTGGTGTCGAGCCATCCGAAGTTGCCGACGCTGGAGGTCACGCTGCCCCACTCGTCGATGAACGACTTGCTGGCCCAGAAGGCCTCCATCAGGCTCAGGTCGTGCTTGGGCTCGGCCTGGTAGTCGGTGAGCCCGGCGGTGTAGGTCCACACCAGGTTGAAGACCGCACCGGCGAAGGGGAGCGCCGCCCAGGCGATGCCGCGCCGGGTCAGCACCCGGCGCCACACCCGGCGGTCGGCGAGCAGGACGAAGGCGACGACCCAGACCAGGACCCAGACCGGGGCCAGCAGCCGGATGGTCACCATCACCGCGGCCGCGATCATCATCCGGCGGTACATCACCCGGCCGAGCCAGGTCTCCGGCTCTCGGAGGAAGACCACCGAGCAGGCGGCCAGCGCCATCGCCGCGGTGATCTCGAGCGAGTTGGGGTTGACCGCACCGCCGAGATACATCGTCATCGGCGGCAGGGCCACCACGATCCCCGCGACCGCGGTCATCGGCCGGGCGCGGGTGGTGGCCGCGCTGAAGGCCCAGGCGACGAAGAGGGCGGCGAGCGCGGCGGCCGCCGTCCGCATGGCGAAGATCGCGGTGGCGCCGTCGGTGAAGTGGGAGGGCCACCCGGTCGCCAGGTAGTAGGTGGGGAAGTTGCGCCCCGCCGGGTTGATGAAGTCGACCAGCTCCGACTCCTTCGTGACCGGCTTGAGGCAGGAGGCGGGATTCTCCGGCTTGTGCCGCAGGCAGTCGATGGAGTCGGCCGTCTCGACCAACCCCTTGGGCGCCGGGGTGACCGCGTTGGAGGTGACCCCGGCGTTGAGGACGTCGGTCTGCTCGGGGATCAGGTTGCCGTGCGCGACGTGCCAGGCCATCAGGTCGTGGGCCGGCGCGTCGGGGGAGCTGAAGACCGGGGTAGCCAGCGACCAGGCCATGAAGCAGCCGAAGACCCACACCCAGGCGACCAGCGTGCGGGTCAGCAGCGAGCGGCGGGTCGGGGCCTCGGGGCGCTCACCCAGGTCGGTACGTCGCCACGGGGCGGTCGGGAACGGCATGCGCCGGAGGATATCGGCCCGCTCTCGACCCTCAGGACGCCGCGCGGCGGGCCAGCCACTCGGCGAGCGCCGGGCGCAGCCCGTCGGGCACGGCGTCGAGGGCGCTGCCGCCGCGCAGCACGGTCTCCTCCAGCGCCGCGAGCGCGTCGACGGCGTCGTCGCCCACGCCCAGGCGCGCCAGCCGGTGGGTGTTGAGGCGGGTGGGGCGCGCCGGGACTCCCAGGCTCACGGCGTACGGCGGGAGGTCGTGCCGCACCGCCGACTGCATGCCGACCATGGCGCCGGCACCGATCCAGGCGCGCTGGTGCACCACCGTGCCCATCCCCAGGTTGGCCCCCTCGCCGACGCTCACGTGGCCGGCCAGCACCACGCCGTGGGCCATGGTGACCCCGTCGGCGACGGTGCAGTCGTGGCTGACGTGGGCCTTGCCCATCAGGAAGCAGTCGTTGCCGAGCCGCGTCTCGTGCGCCCATCCCTGGGTGAGGGAGGTGAACTCCTTGAAGACGTTGCGGGAGCCGATCACCACGCCGCTGTCGCGGCTCGTCTCCTCCCAGCTCGCGTCGAGGTGGTGGCCGCGGACGTCGGCGGCGGCGCCGATCGAGACGTGCGCGGAGACGAAGTTGTCGTCGCCCAGGGTGACCGGGCCCTGGAGCACGGCGTAGGGCCCCACGACGTTGCCCCGGCCCAGCCGCACCTCGGGACCGAGGACGGCGGTGGGGTGGATCCGGTTGTGCTCGTGGGCGGGCGTCGTCATGGGCGCACAGCCTGCCACGCCCCGCCCGTCGGCGTCCCCGGTGGCGAGTGCCGCCCGCGGCCAGCCGGACCCGTTCCCTCGACGCTGAGGTTAATGACCGTTAACCTAGGGGCATGAGCCTGCACGACCTCACCGCCGAGCTGCGCGAGCGCCTCGCCCTGGTCCGACAGGGCGGCGCGGAGAGCGCCCGCCGCAAGCACACCGACCGGGGCAAGCTGCTGGTCCGAGACCGGGTCGACCGGCTGCTCGACCCCGGCAGCCCCTTCCTCGAGCTCGCGCCGCTGGCCGCCTGGGGGATGTACGGCCGTGACGCCGACGACCTCAACGCCGTGCCGTCGGCCAGCCTGGTCGCCGGCATCGGCCGGGTCCACGGCCGCGAGGTGATGGTGGTGGCCAACGACGCGACGGTGAAGGGCGGCACCTACTACCCGATCACGGTGAAGAAGCACCTGCGCGCGCAGACGGTCGCCGCGGAGAACAACCTGCCGTGCGTCTACCTCGTCGACTCCGGCGGCGCCTTCCTGCCGATGCAGGACGAGGTCTTCCCCGACCGGGAGCACTTCGGCCGGATCTTCTTCAACCAGGCCAACCTGTCTGCGCGCGGCATCCCGCAGATCGCCAGCGTGATGGGGTCCTGCACCGCCGGCGGCGCCTACGTGCCGGCGATGAGCGACGAGACGGTGATCGTCCGCGACCAGGGCACGATCTTCCTCGGTGGCCCGCCCCTGGTGAAGGCCGCGACCGGCGAGGTGGTCACCGCCGAGGATCTCGGTGGCGGCGACGTGCACGCCCGCACCTCCGGGGTGGTCGACCACCTCGCCGACGACGACGCGCACGCGCTGGCGATCGTCCGCTCCATCGTCGACACCCTGCCCGCCACCGTCGGGTACGGCGCCGCGGCCGGGGCGCCCGGCCGCCCGGCGTACGACCTGCGGACCCCCGAGGAGCCGGTGGAGGACCCGGCCACCCTGGCCGACGTGGTGCCCGCCGACACCCGCACGCCGTACGACGTCCGCGAGGTGATCCGCCGGATCGTCGACGGCAGCCGCTTCCACGAGTTCAAGCGGCTCTACGGCGAGACGCTGGTGACCGGGTTCGCGCACATCCACGGCCACCCGGTCGGGATCGTGGCCAACAACGGCATCCTGTTCAGCGAGTCGGCGCTCAAGGGCGCCCACTTCATCGAGCTGTGCAACCAGCGCGGCATCCCGCTGGTCTTCCTGCAGAACATCACCGGCTTCATGGTCGGCCGCGAGTACGAGAACCGCGGCATCGCCCGCGACGGCGCCAAGCTGGTCACCGCGGTCGCCACCAGCGTGGTGCCGAAGTTCACCGTGGTGATCGGCGGCTCCTTCGGCGCCGGCAACTACGGCATGTGCGGGCGGGCCTACGACCCGCGCTTCCTGTGGATGTGGCCCAACGCCCGGATCTCGGTGATGGGCGGCGAGCAGGCCGCCTCGGTGCTGGCCACGGTCAAGCGCGACGCCCTCGCGGCAGCGAGGAATGGACAGAGCGAGGCGCGCGGTGGCGAGTGGTCGGCCGAGGACGAGGAGGCCTTCAAGGCGCCCATCCGCGACCAGTACGAGACCCAGGGCTCGCCCTACTACTCCACCGCCCGGCTCTGGGACGACGGGATCATCGACCCCGCCGACACCCGCCGGGTCCTCGGCATGGGCCTCGCGGTCGCCGCGAACGCCCCGACCCCGGCGCCCTCCTACGGCGTCTTCAGGATGTGAGCACGATGACCCAGCCTCCGACGGACCCCCGGCGCCTCAGCGCCGACGGGCCGATCCGCACGTTGCTGGTCGCCAACCGCGGTGAGATCGCGCTCCGGGTGATGCGTACCTGCCGCCGGCTCGGCATCCGTACGGTTGCGGTGCACACCGAGACCGACCGCCACGCCCCGCACGTGCGCGCCGCCGACGACTCGGTCTACGTCGACAGCTACCTCGACATCGACGCGGTGGTCGAGGCCGCCCTGCGGTCGGAGGCCGACGCGGTGCATCCCGGGTACGGCTTCCTCAGCGAGCGCGCCGCCTTCGCCCGCGCGCTCGAGGCCGCCGGCGTCACGCTGGTCGGCCCCACCGCCGAGGTGATGGACCTGATGGGCCGCAAGGACCGGGCCCGCGAGGTCGCGCTCGCCGCCGGCGTCCCGGTGGTGCCCTCCTACGGGATCGACGACGACCCCGACGCCTTCGCCTGGCCGGTGCTGGTCAAGGCGGCCGCCGGCGGCGGCGGCAAGGGGATGCGGGTGGTCCGCGACGAGGCCGACTACGACGCGGGCGTGGCCGCCGCGCGGCGGGAGGCGGGCAGCGCCTTCGGCGACGACACCCTGCTGATCGAGAAGTACGTCGAGTCCGGTCGCCACGTCGAGGTCCAGGTGATGGCCGACGCCCACGGGAACGTCGTCCACCTCTTCGAGCGCGACTGCTCCACCCAGCGCCGCCACCAGAAGGTGCTCGAGGAGGCGCCGGCGCCCACGATCACCCCCGAGCAGCGCGCCGCGATCACCTCCTCCGCGGTGGCCCTGGCCCGGCAGGTCGGCTACCGCGGCGCCGGGACGGTGGAGTTCCTGCTCGACGACGCCACCGGAGAGTTCTACTTCCTGGAGATGAACACCCGCCTCCAGGTCGAGCACCCGGTCACCGAGGCGGTGGTCTCGACCGGCTCGGCTGCAGAGGGACCCCTCGACCTGGTCGAGCACCAGATCCGCGTCGCCGCCGGGGAGCCGCTCGTCCTGCGCCAGGAGGAGCTGCACCTCGCCGGCCACGCCATCGAGGCGCGGGTCTACGCCGAGGACTCCTTCGGCGGCTTCCTGCCGCAGGCCGGCACCGCCTCGCTGGTGCGCTGGCCCGACGGTCCCGGCGTCCGGGTCGACCACGCCCTGGAGAGCGGGCAGGTGGTCAGCACCTCCTACGACCCGATGCTGGGCAAGGTGGTCGTGCACGGGCCGGACCGTGAGTCCGCCCGCCTCGGCCTGGTCGCCGCCCTGGACCGCACCGCGATCCTCGGCCTGACCACCAACACCGGCTTCCTCCGGGCGCTGGTCGCCTCCGAGGAGTTCCGCGACACCGCCATCGACACCGCCTGGCTGGACCGGGTCACCCTCGCCGCGCCCGACGCGGAGGTGCCGCTGGCGATCGCCGCCTGGACCGAGGCCGCGCTGCTCGACGTCCGGGTCACCGGCGGGCCCGCCGGCGACCCCTTCGCCGCCGACGGCTGGCGGCTGGCCGGCGAGGCCGCCCCGGTGCTGGTCGAGCTGGAGCACGACGGCGAGCTCCGGGTGCTCACCGTCGACCGGCGTCGCGGTGAGGTCCACGAGGGCAGTGACGAGGGACGCCCGTACGACGTGGAGGAGCTCGAGGTGGCCGACCACGTGGTCGTGCTGCGGATCGACGGACGGCGGCACCGCGCGGTGGTCGACGTGCAGCCGCACGCGGTCGAGGTGGTCCACCTGGGCCAGCGCCACGTCTTCGCCCGGCCCGACGTCTTCGGCGACCACGCCGCCGTCGTCGGCGACGGCGTCCTCACCGCGCCGATGCCCGGCACGGTGCTGGAGGTGACGGTCGCCGAAGGCGAGAGGGTCGCCGAGGGCCAGGTGCTGGGCATGATGGAGGCCATGAAGATGGAGCTCTCCCTCAAGGCGCCCTTCGCCGGCGTGGTCACCGCGGTCTCCGCCGTCGCCGGCGCCCAGGTGGCGATGGGTGCCCCCCTCTTCGTCGTCGAGGAGGTCGCGCCGTGAGCGACCCCGCCACCCCCGCTGCCGCCACCGCCGCTGCCGCCGCCACCGCCGCCACCGCCGCTGCCGCCGCTGCCGCCGCGGGACGTCATCGCGAGGGGTCGTCGGAGCGACCGCTGCCGATGACGTTCGGCGCCGAGGGGCTGCCGGCGCAGGTGACGGTCTACGAGGTCGGCGCCCGCGACGGCCTGCAGAACGAGCAGACCGTGGTGCCGGTCGAGGTCAAGGCCGAGATGGTCACGCGGCTCCACGAGGCGGGACTGCCGATCATCGAGGCGACCAGCTTCGTCCACCCGAAGTGGGTGCCGCAGCTCGCCGACGCCGCCGAGCTGATGGGCCTGCTGGTCGACCGGCTCGGCGACGCTGCCCGCCGGATGCCGGTCCTGGTGCCCAACGAGCGCGGCCTGGACCGCGCGCTCGAGCTCGGTCTCGAGCACGTCGCCGTCTTCGGCTCGGCGACCGAGACCTTCGCCCGCAAGAACCTCAACCGCAGCTACGACGAGCAGTTCGCGATGTTCGAGCCGACCGTACGGCGTGCCCGGGACGCCGGCCTGGAGGTGCGCGGCTACCTCTCGATGTGCTTCGGCGACCCGTGGGAGGGGGCGGTGCCGCCGGCGCAGGTCGTGCGCGCCGGCGTCCGCCTGCTGGAGCTGGGTGCCGGCCAGCTGAGCCTGGGCGACACCATCGGGGTCGCCACCGCGGGCCACGTCAAGGCCCTGGTCGCCGCCTTCGCCGAGGCCGGGGTCGGCGTCGACCGGCTGGCGATGCACTTCCACGACACCTACGGCCAGGCGCTGGCCAACACCCACGCCGCCCTGCAGGCCGGGATCACCACGTTCGACGCCAGTGCCGGCGGCCTCGGCGGCTGCCCCTACGCCAAGTCCGCGACCGGCAACCTCGCCACCGAGGACCTGCTCTGGATGCTGCGGGGCCTGGGCATCGAGACCGGGGTCGACCTCGACGCGGTGGTGGCGACCAGCGCGTGGATGGCCGACCGGCTCGGCCGGCCCAGCCCCTCGGCGGTGGTGCGCGCACTCGCCGGAACCGGTGGGCTGGCAGAATCCGAGGCATGAGCAACCCGGTCGTCTACCTGCACATCGGTGCCCCGAAGACCGGGACCACCTACCTGCAGGACCGGCTGACCCGCAACGCCGCCGAGCTGGCGCGTCACGGGGTCACCATCCCCACCAAGAACCGCTTCATCCCCGCCGACCTGTTCCAGTTCCGGGCGGCGCTGGACCTGCTCGACCAGGACTGGGGTGGCCGCCCCGGCCACATGGACGGCCACTGGGACGCCCTGGTCGCCAAGACGCGCCGGGCCAGCGGGACGGTGATCGTCAGCCACGAGATCCTGGCGGCGGCCAAGCCCGACAAGATCGCCAAGGCGATGAACGACCTCGCCGGCCTCGAGGTGCACGTGGTCTACTCCGCCCGCGACCTCGGCCGCCAGCTGCCGGCCGCCTGGCAGGAGACCATCAAGCAGGGCCGCCGGTGGACCTACCGCAGGTTCCTGGCCAAGATGGAGCGCGGCGAGACCTGGTTCGGCAAGGCCTTCGACCTGCCCACCGTGCTCTCGCGGTGGGGCGCCAAGCTACCCCCCGAGCGGGTCCACCTGGTCACCGTCCCGCACGGGCGCGCCGGCGACGTGCTCTGGGAGCGGTTCTCCGCCGCCTTCGGCATCGACCCCGCCTGGGCGCCCCTGGACAGCGAGCGCTCCAACCGGTCGCTGGGGATCGCCGAGGTGCAGCTGCTGCGCAAGCTCAACCGGCGCCTCGGCCTCGACCTGCGCACCGAGCCGACGTACGACGTGCTGGTGCGGCAGATGCTCGCCCAGGGCGAGCTGGCCAACCGCGAGTCCCAGCCGGTGACCCTGCCGCCGGACCGCTATGACTGGGCCGACCAGCAGGCCACCGCCTGGATCGACTGGATCGCCTCCTCGGGCATCGACGTGGTCGGCGACGTGGAGGACCTGCGGCCCCGCCGACCCGACCCCGAGACCCGGTGGGTCAACCCCGACAAGGTCCGGGCCCGGCCCCAGCTGGCCGCTGCCATGGACGCGCTGACCGCCATGACCCACGAGGCGGCGGCCCGCGCCGACGGCCAGGGCGTCACGGGCCTGATCCGCACCCGGACCCAGCAGCTCCTCGGCAAGTGACGCCGCCCGTGTCTGGCGACAGCGGCCGGGACCGCGCCTGGGGATGGGTGCGGCACCTGCTCGACGGCGGTACCACCGAGTGGTCCCAGTGGCACACCGCGGCCGAGCCCGCCGGCCGGGTGGTGCCGGGGGCCCAGCAGCTGGAGCTGCTGCGCCGGCTCAACGCGACCGGCCGCGAGGTGCCGCCCGAGCTGGCCCGCCGGGTGCTGGAGGCCAGCGCCCCCGGCCGGGGGCGGCCCGACCTGGAGCTGGAGGGCGCGGGGCAGGACTCCCGCTTCGGTGCCCGCCCGGTGGACCCCAGCCGGCTGCCGGAGGAGGAGCTGCTCCGGGTCGCCACCTACCTGCTCACCCAGGACCTCGTCGACCTCGGCCCGGTGGCGCGGCGCGCCGACGCGCTGCCCCGCCCGTGGCGCCGCCGCTACCGCCTGGTCGGCGACCCGCTGCTGGCCGACCCGGTCCGGCGTGACCTGGTGGCCCGCGGCCGCCCCCCGCGCCCGGGCGGCGAGATCGTGGTGCTCGGCGCCGACCTGGACCGGATGCTGGCCGACGCCTGGACCGCCAACTGCTTCGACCACGGCGTCGGCAGCTGGCCCTCCTGGCTGGAGACCTGGCACCAGCGCAACGAGGTGCCGCCGCGGGTCGACCTGCCCAGGGTGGTGCGCACCTGGGAGCAGCGCCGCGGCCGCGAGCACGTGCACGTGCTGCTCGAGGGCACCCCGCAGTGGGCCGGGCTGCCCCGCCTGGTCGGTGTACGCCGTCTGCCCGTGCCGCCGCGGCCGGGCGAGGAGGCCGCCGAGCTGGCCCGGCGGGTGGCCGCGGTGCTGGGGCTGATGGTCACCGGCCCGCGCCGGACCCTGCTGCTGCGCGAGGGGCTGCTGCCCCGGCTGCCGGCCGACGTCTTCGTGCCCCTGGGTGCGCTGGGTGCGCGGGGTGACGGGCGAGGCGCAGGCGGGGCCACCGCCGGGCAGGGCGGCGCCGCGCTGCCCGAGGTGACCGACGAGCACCGCGAGTGGGTGGAGCGGCGGGCCCGGCGGATGAGCCGCCGGCTCGGCCGCGCTGGCTACCCTGTCGACCTGGTGCCCGCCCCCGCGGTCGACGCGCCGCGGCGGGACTCCTCGCCGGGCGGCGGACCCGACGGCGTACTCTCCCTGGCGGTGCGGATGCTCCTGGGTGGCTGGAAGGAAGCGGTGTGACAGGCGTGGCGGGAGCCGAGACGGGCGCGGGCGCACCGGCGCGCCGGCGGGTGCTGGTCCACGTCGGCACGCCCAAGACGGGCACCTCGCACCTCCAGGACGTGCTGTTCCGCAACGCCGAGGTGCTGCGCGAGCACGGCATCTCCTACCCCGCCGAGCGGTTCGACGCCCACTTCCTCGCCGCCCTCGACCTGATGAAGCTCACCTGGGGTGGGCTGGAGCTCGAGGCCGTCGGTGCCTGGGACCGGCTCGCCGAGCAGGTGCGAGCGTGGCCCGGCACCTCGATCGTCAGCCACGAGATCCTGGCCACCGCCTCCCGGATGCAGGTCGACCGGGCGCTCACCTCACTGGCCGGCGAGGACGGCGCCGACGCCGAGGTCCACCTGATCCTCTCGGTGCGCGACCTGGTGCGGCAGATCCCGGCGGAGTGGCAGGAGAACGTCAAGCACCGCAGCACGATCAGCTATGCGAAGTTCCTCCAGCAGATCGCCGACCCCGACCGCGACAGCCGGATCGGCTCCTGGTTCTGGGGCGTGCAGGAGCTGCCCGACATCATCAACCGGTGGGGATCGACCATCCCGCCGGAGCGCATCCACCTGGTCACCGTCCCGGCGCCGGGTGCCCCGCGCGACGAGCTGTGGCAGCGGTTCAGCACCGCCTTCGGCCTCGACGGGATCGACCTCGACCTGACTCCCCAGCGGGCCAACCCGTCGCTGGGGGTCGCCGAGACGGCCCTGCTGCGGCGGATCAACCGGCAGGTGGTCAAGACCGTCGACCCGGCCGACTACCGCCCGCTGGTCCGCGAGCTCCTCGCCCACCAGACGCTCTCGCGCCGCGAGGGGTCGCCCCGGCTGGCGCTCCCGCCCGACCTGCACGCCTGGGCGCGCGGGCTCTCGACCACCTGGGTGGAGGAGATCGAACGGCGCGGCTACGACGTGGTGGGGGACCTCAAGGACCTGCTGGGCGCCGCGGAGCCGGGCCCGTGGGCCGACCCCGACGAGCCCGAGGAGGCGGCCGTCTCACGGGCCGCGGTCGACGCGATCTCGGCCCTGCTGGTCGAGGGCGCCCGGCTCCGGCACGTGGAGGCCGACCTGGCCCACCAGCTCCACGAGACCCGGGCCGCGCTGGAGCGCTCCTACCTGCGGCCCACCTACCGGCTGCGCGAGCGACTGGTCCGGCTGATGGAGGAGAGCCGGCTGGGGCGCGGGGCGCTGATGGTCTACCGACGGGCCCGGGGCAGGAGCTCCCTGCCGGCGTAGCGGCCGGCCTGCCAGGTGGAGTAGCCGTCGGCGCCGGCCCCGACCACGCCGCCGAGCACCGGGATCCGCCGGCCGGCCACGGTCGCGAGCCGCTTGCCCGCGACCTTGGCGATCAGCACGTTGGCCACCTCGGCGGCGATGAGGCCGGCCAGCGCCGCCTCCACGGCCGGCGCCGTGGCCAGCGCCATCGGGGTGCCGGGGATCTTCTTCCGCTTGACCAGGTCGTCGACGACTTCCTCGGTGAGCAGGATGGCGAGCACCGCGTTGCGGACCCGGGGGTCGTCGAGGTCGTGGCCGCGCAGGTGGGCGATGCCCGCGATCATCCGGCACTGGATCAGCGCCAGGCCGGCGATGTTGGCCGGCAGGGCGACCGCGAGGGTGACCAGGCCGCCGAGGTTGGTGCCGAAGCCCTGGGCGCCGGCCAGTCGGACGTGGTTCTCGATCACCTCGTGGATCGCGCGGTCGACGTCGCCGCGCTGCTCGGCCAGCTGCTTGTCGGCCGCCTTGGCCGCCGGCGGGAGGGGCCCGACGCCGTCCACCGCCCGCCGGAACGCCTCCAGCACTGCCCGGCTGGTGTAGCCGGGTGCGAGGTTGCCCACCTTGGGGGCGAGCCGTTTGCCGATCGAGCCTGGGATCCCCATGGCGCCCAGCCTAGGCCGGGGCGCGCAACCACGGGCGAAAGGTTAGGTTGTCAGGGTGCCTGTGGAGCCGCCGCCCTCACCCTGGGCCTTCGAGATGCTGGGTGCGCCGGGCCGGATGGATCCCGAGGAGGATCTGGTCGCGATCGGCGCCGACCTGGCTCCCGGCACGCTGCTGGCCGCCTACCGGCACGGGCTCTTCCCGATGCCGTCGGGCAGCCCGGGCGACCCGCCGTACTGGTTCTGCCCGGTGCGCCGCGGCGTGCTGCCGCTGGACGGCCTGCGG
Source organism: Nocardioides sp. Z50_6 (assembly GCF_058215755.1). Classification (NCBI taxonomy): domain Bacteria; kingdom Bacillati; phylum Actinomycetota; class Actinomycetes; order Propionibacteriales; family Nocardioidaceae; genus Nocardioides; species Nocardioides sp. Z50_6. Next base: position 630,199 of record NZ_JBZAJB010000002.1, read on the forward strand.
GTCTCCCGGTCGATGCGCCGCTCCGCACGCGAGTTCGAGATCCGGGTCGACTCCGCCTTCGACGACGTGGTGGCGGCGTGCGGCGACCCCGCCCGCCGTGACGGCTGGATCGACGTCGACATCCGCCGTGCCTACGGCGACCTGCACCGCCTCGGCTGGGCGCACTCGGTGGAGGCCTGGCGGGACGGCCGCCTGGTGGGAGGGTTGTACGGCGTGGCGATCGGCGGGCTCTTCGCCGGCGAGTCGATGTTCCACCGGGCCACCGACGCCTCCAAGGTCGCGCTCATGGCCCTGGTCGACATGCTGCGCGACGAGCACGCCGACCGGCGCCTGCTCGACGTGCAGTGGAGCACCGACCACCTGGCCTCGTTGGGAGTGGTCGAGCTCGATCGGCGCGCCTACGCCACCCGGCTCCGGGTCGCGCTGGAGGCGCCCCTGCCCGCGCCGTTCACCCGCTGAGGCGGCGGACGGCCGGAGTGAGGCGCATCTCACATGAGACCCAACGGTGCGCTCGTTGGTGTCCATGCGGCACTCTGTGCTCATGAAGTCCGCTCGCCTGGCCTGGGTCCTGCTCCTGGTCGGGCTCGCGGCGCTCGGGTGCGGGGGCGAGGAGCCGGAGCCGGAGGCCAGCACCGAGCAGCGCTACTGCAGCGCCTACCGGGACTTCTTCAACGAGCGCGCCGAGCAGGACCTCGGGACCTCCGACTCCGAGGTGGTGGCCACCTTGAAGAAGTGGGGCCGCCAGATGGCCGAGATCGGGCCCCCGGAGGGCATGTCGGAGGAGGGCCGCGCCGGCCACCGGACCTGGAGCGAGCTGATCGCCCAGGTCGACGACGACGCCGACCAGGAGGACGTGGTCGCGCTGGAGTCGGAGCTGACCGAGAAGCAGCTGGGGGAGGTCGAGGAGTTCTTCGCCTACAACGACTCGACCTGTCTGGGCAGCCGCCGTACGGGAGTGCCGCAGGAGTCGCCGACCGACTGACCCCGGCGTCGCGTCACTTCAGCAGCCGGCTCATCCGCCGGTCGGCCAGCGGCTTGCCCCCGGTCTGGCAGGTGGGGCAGTACTGGAGGCTGGAGTCGGCGAAGCTGACCTCGCGGACCGTGTCGCCGCAGACCGGGCAGGTCTGGCCGGTGCGGCCGTGCACCGCCAGGTGCGACTTCTTCTCACCCTTCAGCTCGCTGGCCGCCAGCCCGCTGCTGCGCTCGACGGCGTCGCCGAGGGTGACCTTGATGGCGTCGTGGAGCACCGCCAGCTCGTCGTCGTCGAGACTGTTGGCCGGCTTGAAGGGCGACATCCGCGCGGCGTGCAGGATCTCGTCGGAGTAGGCGTTGCCGATGCCGGCGATGGTGCCCTGGTGGCGCAAGACCCCCTTGAGCTGGGACCGTCCCGCGGCCTGGAGGATCTCGTGGAGCGCCTGCGGGGTGAACTCCTCGACGAGGGGGTCCGGGCCCAGCCTGGCGATGCCCTCGACCTCGGCGGGGTCGCGCACGACGTAGGCGGCGAGGCTCTTCTTGGTGCCGGCCTCGGTCACGTCGAGCCCGTTGGTGTGGCCGGCGTCGTCCTCGTCGAGCACGATCCGCATGGCCAGGGGGTTCTTGGAGCTGGGCTTGGCGGGCAGCGCCGGCACCTGCTCGCGCCAGCGGATCCACCCGGCCCGGGCCAGGTGGATGATCAGGTGGATCCCGCCGGCCTCGATGTCGAGGAACTTGCCGTGCCGGCCCACCCGGTCGACCAGCGTGCCGTGCAGCGCGGTCAGGGGCGGGTCGAAGGTCTTGAGCGCGTTGAACGCCGCCAGGTCGATCCGGGTGATCGGCCGGTCGCGGAGTCTCCGGTCGAGGTCGTGGGCGAGGGCCTCGACCTCGGGCAGCTCGGGCATGCCCCGAGCCTAGACCCCGGGCGCCCCCGCGGCACCGGCCCGACGTCTCCTCCCACCCCGGGCTCCGCGACCCGTCTGCCGCTCGCTTGCCCAATCTAGGCGTCCGGCTAGAGAGCCGGATACCGTGCCATCGTGGACCCCATCAGGAACCCGTACGCCCCCGGCGCGGGACAGCGCCCGCCCGAGCTCGCCGGTCGCGACGAGCAGCTCCGCGCCTTCGACGTGGTCCTGGAGCGGATCGCGGCCGGGCGGCCCGAGCGCTCCCTGGTGCTCACCGGCCTGCGCGGGGTCGGCAAGACCGTCCTGCTCAACGCGCTGCGCTCGGCGGCGGTCCGCAAGCGGTGGGGGACCGGGAAGCTCGAGGCCAGGCCCGACCAGGGGCTGCGGCGCCCCCTGTCCAGCGCGCTGCACCAGGCGGTCCGCGAGCTGGGCCACCCGCGGGCCGAGGACGCCGACCACGTGCTCGGGGTGATCCGCGCCTTCGCCCAGCGCGACGCCGGGGTCGGCGCCAAGCTGAAGGACCAGTGGAACCCCGGCATCGACGCCCCCGTGGTGCGCGGCCGCGCCGACTCCGGTGACATCGAGATCGACCTGGTCGAGCTCTTCACCGACGTCGGGGGGCTGGCCGCCGACGTCGGCAAGGGCGTGGCGGTCTTCATCGACGAGATGCAGGACCTCGGCCCCGACGACGTCTCGGCCCTCTGCGCCGCCTGCCACGAGATGAGCCAGAGCGGGCTCCCGATGATCGTGGTCGGCGCCGGGCTGCCGCACCTGCCGGCGGTGCTCTCGGCGAGCAAGTCCTACTCCGAGCGCCTCTTCCGCTACCAGCGCATCGACCGCCTCTCCCGGGAGGCCGCCGACCGGGCGCTGGCCACCCCGGCCGAGGAGGAGGACGCCTGCTTCACCGAGGACGCGCTGGCCTCCATGTATGCCGCCACCGGCGGCTACCCCTACTTCATCCAGGCCTACGGCAAGGCGGTCTGGGACCTCGCCCCGCGCTCGCCGATCACCGTCGACGACGTGGCGGTGGCCTCGCCGGAGGCGGAGGCGGAGCTCGCGGTCGGCTTCTTCGGCTCCCGCTACGAGCGGGCGACCCCGGGCGAGCGGGAGTACCTGCGGGCCATGGCGGACGCCGCCGTGGCCATCGCGGAGGCGGGCGAGGAGGAGCTCGACGACATCGCCTCGGTGCCCACCGCCGAGGTCGCGGCCATGCTGGACAAGAAGCCGCAGTCGCTCTCCCCGGCGCGTGACGCGCTGCTGAAGAAGGGGCTGATCTACTCCGGCGAGCGGGGCCGGATCGCCTTCACCGTCCCGCACTTCGGCAGGTACCTGCGCGAGCGCGGCTGAGTCGCCGGGGCGCTGGGAGGCGGAGGTGACCTGGCTCATGCGGTAGGTAAAGTCCTGCGCATTCGCCCGGTGGCTGCGGGTCCCCGCACCTAGCCTGTCGCCCATGGTGAATGGCAACCTGGCCGACCGCGTGGCCGCGGGCCCCTACTGGGGGCTCGTGCGACCCGTGATGCTGCCCGTCGAGCAGCCGGTCCACCTGGCGCACCTGCGGTGCGTCCAGGGCGCCCAGGACTACTCGGGCACCCTGTTCGTCACCAGCCACCAGATCATCTGGCGCACCATCGACCCGCGGATGCCCGAGGGCTCCGCCTTCGAGATCCGCTTCCCGGAGCTGATGGACGTCGAGCGCCCCTCACGGGTGGCGATGTTCCACGCCTTCCGCCTGGTCACCGAGGAGAACGGGCGTCCGGTCGACGTCTACTTCTTCCCCCAGCACAAGACCGAGGTCGACCGCATCCTGTGCGACCGGATGTACGACGCCGTGCGCGGCAGCTGGCAGCAGCACCTCGACCTGCGAGACTCCGCCGCCACCGGCTGACCAGCGCCTGACCAGCGCCTGACCACCGGCTGACCAGCGCCTGACGGCACCGAACGGCGCCCGCGCAGCCTCTCAGCCGTCGAGCGTGCCCCGCGCGAGGCTCTCCCCGGAGTGGGTCGGGTCCCCGTCGCCGGGCTCGTAGGAGATGTCGACGATCCGGTAGCCCTCGTCGAGCAGCTCCTCGGGGAACTCGAAGTCGCCGGCCTCCCCGTCGTTGAGCAGGCCGAGCGAGATCATCCGGGTGCCGTCGACGTTGATCAGCCACACCTCGCGGATGCCCTCGGGTCCGTCGAGCTCCTGGGCCTGGACCTGGAGCACCACCCGGTCGTCGTCCTCGCGCCGGACCTGGGCGCGGCCCCGGTCCTGGGCGGCGGCGTCGAGCGAGGCCAGCTTGGCGGTGCTCACCACGGTGGGCTCGGGGGACGCCTCGGGGGCCTCGTCGCCGTCGCCGGCGAGCAGCATCCCGCCGCCGAGCCCGACGAGGAGCGTCACCGCGGCGGCGGTCCCCGCCATCCACGTCGGGACGCCGCGGCGCCGCGCGTCGAGGTCGGAGACCGTCGCCCCGTCACCGGCCCGGTCACCGGCCCCGCCGGCCATCGGGACGGGGGCTGGGACGGGAGCGGCAGGACCGGTCGACCGGGTCCCGGGGGAGGGGCTGGGAGCCGAGGCGCCGGCGGTCGCGGGCTGCTCCTGCTCGATTCCTGCGATCTCCGCGGAGATGGCCGCCCAGACCGAGGGCGGGGGCGTCACCAGCACCTCGTCGCCGGCAGCCGAGGCCACCGCGAGGATCTCGCGGAGCGCCTCGACCTCGGCGCCGCAGTCGGCGCAGGCCTCGGCATGGGCGCGGGCCCGGTTCAACGTGTCGTGATCGGGCCCGTCGTGACCCGCCTCGTGGTCTCCGGGCTCGTGACCCGTCTCGTCGAGGGCGAGGGCGGCGAGGAGCTGGTCGTCGACGTGCGCGTCCCGGTCGTCATGCGGTTGCACGGTTCACCTCCTCCAAGGTCTTGCGGAGCTGGGCAAGTCCCCGCCTGACGTGGCTCTTCACGGTGCCGAGCGGCAGCCCCAGGCGGGCGGCGACCTGCTCGTGGGTGAGGTCCTCGTGGAAGGCCAGTCGCAGGATGGTGCCGCGGGGGTCACCGAGGCTCTCAAGATGTTGGGCGACGACCAAACGGTCGACTAGACCGGCCTCGTGGTCGGTGCCGGTGCCGGCGGCCCCGGTGAGCTGGGCCTGCTCCCCGGTGGCCTGGGCCGCCGCGGCGGAGACCCGGTGGGCGTCGCGGGCCCGCTCGGCCCGGCGGTCCGCGATGCGGTGCCGGGTGATCCCGATCAGCCAGGCCGGCAGCGCGTGCTCCGTGGGGACCAGGGTGTGCCGGCTGCGCCATGCGGAGACGAAGACCTGCTGGGTGACGTCCTCGGCCTCGTGGTGGTTGCCCAGCGCCCGCAGGGCCACCGTGTGGACGAGCGAGGACCACCGGCGGTAGGCCTCCGCCAGCATCTCGCCGTCGCCGGCGCCGAGGCCCACGGCGACCTCGCCGGCCGTCGGCTCGGGCCCGGCGGGCCCGACGGTCATCGTCACGGCGCTCACGCTACCCCGAGCACGGTGGGTCCGGGGGATCACCCACCGTGCCCGGGAGCGTGGAGAGGTCGCCCGCACGGTGTCTCCGGGAGCCCTCAGGCGCGTGTCACAGGTCGATCGGGCGGAGCACCCGGTCGATGCCGTGCGCCACCTGCTTGTTGCCCTTGTTGAGGTCGAGCGCCTTGAGCACGACGCGGGGGTCCTTGTCGTTGCGGTCGCGGTCGACGAGCGTGATCACGGTGCGCTTGCCCTTCTTGGCGATCTTGACCTTGACCTTGCCGCCCTGGGCGGTGGTCAGCTTGGCCTTGTTGGACTTCAGCACCTTGTTGCTGGTCAGGGTGGCGCCCGGGACCACGTGGTAGAGCAGCACGGTCTCGATGGTGTCGACCCCGGCGGCCTCCACGAGGGTGTTGAAGATCTCCTCCTCGCTCTGGATGGTCTTGCCGGTGAGGTCCTGGGCGAACAGGCGGAAGGCCTGGTCGGTCGGCGCGAAGGCCGTCAGGCGGGTCGAGCCGTCGGCGAGCAGGGCCACCGGGGAGTCGGGCTTCGCGCCGACCACGGCCAGCGCGGCCTCGGTGACGATGTCGAAGTCGGACTTGTTGTCGTCGAACCTGTTGCCGTCCGAGGTCAGGGCCGAGACGAGGGACTTCTCCTTGGGGGCCTTCGCAGCCTCGGCGGGCATGGCGGCGCCGAAGACGGTCGCGGCGGTGGCGAGTGCGGCCAGAGATCCGGTGAGTCGCTTCATCAAACTGTTCCTCTCAACGCGTGGGCGTCTCGGTCGACGCCCTGGTGCCCTCTTCTCCGGAGAAGTGCCGTCGCCGGATGCACCTGGACGCAGGTTTTTCCGCCGGGTCCGCGATGTTGCAGACTGCCCCCTATGAGACCGCAGGTGGTCGCCCATCGGGGGGCCAGCCACGAGAAGGCCGAGCACACCCTGGCGGCCTACGTCGCCGCCCTGGACGCCGGGGCGGAGGCGCTGGAGTGCGACGTCCGACTGACCTCCGACGGCCACCTGGTCTGCGTGCACGACCGCACGCTGAGGCGTACCGCCTCGAGCCCGGGCCTGGTCTCCACGATGAGCCTGGCCGAGCTCGACGAGCTCGACTTCGCCAGCTGGAAGAACCCGTGGGCCGAGCTGGACGACGAGGGCCCGGAGCTCGACGACTCCTACCGCAAGGTGCTCACGCTGCGCCGCCTGCTGGAGATGGTCCGGGACTACGAGCGGCCCGTGCAGGTGGCCATCGAGACCAAGCACCCGGTCCGGTACGGCGGGCTGGTGGAGCGCCGCCTGGTCGAGACGCTCGCCGACTTCGGCTGGTCCGGCGCCGGCTCCCCGGCCCGGGTGATGAGCTTCTCGTGGGCGGCCCTGCAGCGGGTGGAGCGGCAGGCCCCCGAGCTGGAGCTGGTGATGCTGATCGAGAAGGCGCACCACTGGCCGATGCTGCGCCGGGTGATCGGGCCGCACTGGAAGGTGGGTCCCGGCATCGATGAGCTGCGCGAGCACCCGGGGCTGGCCCGGCGCCTGGTGAACAGCCACCGGGACATCCATGTCTGGACGGTCAACAACCAGGCCGACCTCGAGCTCTGCCTCGACCTGGGGGTCCGCGCGGTCATCAGCGACCGACCGGCCTACATGCTGGAGCTGCTGGACGGCAGGTAGGTTCTCGCGCATGGCCAAGAAGTCGCGCACCAAGTCACGAGACGCCCAGGCACCCGGCGACGGCGGGTCCGCCGCCGGGACCGAAGGGGCCGTCGGCCCCCGCCAGCCCTGTCCCTGCGGGTCGGGCAAGCGCTACAAGGCGTGCCACGGCGCGGCCGGCGGGGCGAGCGCCCCCTTCGTCGCCCGTCCCTTCGAGGGTCTGGCCGGCGAGTGCGACATCATCGCGCTGCGCGAGCTGGTGCCCGCCGCGACCGCGCCGCTGCGGCTGCGCGACGGGGTCGCCCCCGAGGGGTGGACCGGCTCGGTGCGGCTGTGCTCGCTGCTGCCGATGGCCTCCCCCGCGATGGTGCGCGACTCCGGCGACGTGTGGCTCGGCCTCCAGGTCCAGCACCAGTTCGGCGACCCCTCGCGCGACCTGGCGGCGGTGCTGGAGCAGGCGCTCGCGCGGGCGGCAGCCGGCGAGAGCGGCGTGGTCGGGCTGACCACCGACCCCGGCAGCGGCCCCCGGTTGCAGGACCTCGTCGTCGACGAGCCGCTGGAGATCACCGTGCACGACGGCTTCGGCTACTGGATCGACGACGTGCCCGAGCGCGACGCCGAGATGGAGGCGGCCCTGGAGCAGGCCAACGGCTCGGCGAACCCCACGGTGCGGCTGCGCAGCGTCGAGGCGGCGTACTGGACGAACGTGGGCCCCAAGGAGCACCTGCGCTGGGTGATGCCGCACGACGAGGACGCGCTGCTCACCGCCCTGGCCCGGCTGCACGCGGCCGGTGAGGACTCGGTCGCCGAGGGCTCCCGCCTGGTCGGGATGTTCCGCGCCCACGGTCTGCTGGCCCCGGTGTGGGACCTGCCGGTCGGCACCGGCGCGGAGGTCCTGGAGGAGCCGGCGGCGCGCTTCGCGGCCGCCCTCGAGGCGGCGCTGGCCGACGGGAGCGAGCTCAGCGCCGAGCAGCGCTCCGCCCGGGCCGGCCTGGCCAACCGCCAGGTGACGATCCGCTGACGGTCGCCACCCCGGGACGGTAAGTGAGACATCGCTCTCATCTAGCGGGATTCACCGGCTCAGGGGTTTGAGATCCGGGGCGGAGTGGCGTACGTTGTGACAGCCCGGTCGTTGTTGTATCCCCCGTCAACAGCGGCCGGGTACCTTCATTTCCCGGCGCCCGTCATCGCGGCCAGGCCCCGGCGGTGCCAGAGCCACCCGGCCAGCACCAGCAGCACTCCGGAGGCCAGGAACCCCAGGTCCCAGGAGAGCGGGGCGCCGAGGTCGTCCCGGACGTGGTGGACACCCAGCAGCTGATGGTTGACCAGGCCCTCGACCAGGTTGAAGATCCCCCAGCCGGCCACCACCAGGCCCAGCTGGAAGCCCCAGCTCGGCGCCATCCGGCCCTGCCGCCAGGTGGCGATCATCGCGAGGATCCCGCCGGCCACCAGGAACCAGGTCGCGAGGTGGAAGAAGCCGTCGGCGAGGGTGTTGACCTCGAGCCCGGCGACGGTGTCGACCGGCTCCACGTCGCTGACCATGTGGTGCCACTGGAGGATCTGGTGGAGCACGATCCCGTCGACGAAGCCGCCCAGGCCGAGACCGAGCATCAGGCCGGGGCCCCGCGAGGGAGGCTCCGCGGCCGGTCCGCGGGCGGGCTGGCCGGTGGTGCCGGCGGCTGCGGTGTGGTCCATGCCGTCCTGGTACCCGCCGGGCCCGGACCCCACCCGTGCGGCACCCTGTCCCCATGACCGTCGCGCGCTCCGTCCTGCTCTTCGTCGTCGCCGCGCTCTTCGAGATCGGCGGGGCCTGGCTGGTGTGGCAGGGGATCCGGGAGCACCGCGGCTGGCTGTGGGCGGGGGCCGGGGTGATCGCGCTGGGGCTCTACGGCTTCGTCGCGACCCTCCAGCCCGATGCCGGCTTCGGCCGGATCCTGGCGGCCTACGGCGGCGTCTTCGTGGCCGGCTCCCTGGCCTGGGGGATGGTGGTCGACGGCTTCCGCCCCGACCGGTTCGACCTCGTCGGGGCCGCGCTCTGCCTGGTCGGGGTCGCGGTCATCATGTACGCCCCCCGGGCGGGCTGAGGGGGCTACGCTCGAGGAGTGCCTGGAGACGGCCTGCTCCGGTTGGTGTGGCTGGGCCACTCGACCGTGGTGATCGACCTGGCCGGCAGCCGACTGCTGACCGACCCGCTGCTGCGAGCCCACAACAACCTGCTGCGCCGCCGGCCGCCGGCGCCGCGGGCCGAGCAGTGGGCCGGCACCGACGCCGTCCTCCTCTCCCACCTGCACCTCGACCACGCCGAGATCCCGTCGCTGCGGCTGGTGCCCGGGGTGCCGGTGGTCACCGGCCCGGCCAACGCCCGCTGGGCGACCCGCCAGGGCCTGCGGGGGGTGTGTCCCGAGGAGTGGCTCGACGTCGGCGAGGTGCAGGTGCGGCTGGTGCGCGCGGTGCACCACGACCGGCCCCTGCCGCACCGGCCCCGCGACGCGCACGGTCACCTGCTCCGCTCGCGCGGCACCACGGTGTGGTTCGCCGGCGACACCGAGCTCTACCGGGAGATGGTGGACCTGCCTGGGCTCGCCGGGACGGACCGGCTGGACGTGGCGATCGTGCCGATCGGCGGGTGGGGCCCGCGCCTCTCCGGCGGCCACCTGGGCCCGGTGCAGGCCGCGGAGGCCTGCGCGAGGACGGGGGCGCGGTACGCCCTGCCGGTCCACTGGGGCACCCTGCACCCGCCGATGATGCGGGCGGCGGGCGGCTGGTTCGAGCGGCCGCTGGACGCCTTCGTCTCAGCGGTCGCCGACGGGGCTCCGGGGTGCGAGGTGGTGCAGGTCGCCCCCGGCGAGCCCTGGACCCTCGACGTCGGCCAGGACGGGTGACTCCCGGCGCTGGCCGCTGAGGCGCAGGAACCCCAGCAGCACCTGGTGCAGCTGGTCGGCGCCCTCCACCCGCTGCGGCACCGCGTCGGCCAGGTCGCCGGGCACCAGCAGGACCGCGCTCTCCTGCCACCCGCCGAGGCCGCCGTGCGCCCCGACGAGCTCCTCGAAGGCGGCGATGTCGAGGGTGTGCGGATCGATCGAGCTGTTGACGTAGAGGTCCGGTGCCTCGGGGCGCAGCACGGCGCGGGCCAGCAGCCGGCGGGCCGGCTCGCCGAAGTCGCGCAGCGGGTCCTTCCCGGTGACGTGGCCGGTCGCGAGCTGGCACCGGCCGTCGGGCCCCTGGGCCCACGGCGCCCCCTCCTCGTCGAGGCCAGCGACGAACCCCACCCCCGGGTGCTGTGCGAGCCCGGACAGCAGCCGCGGCCACCGCTGGTCCAGCTCGTCGAGGCTGAGGCGGGTCGGGCCCGGCACGTAGAGCAGGCCCAGGTTGCCCGAGGCGAGCACCACGACCTCGTCGGCGGCCGGGGCGTGCCGCCCACCGTGGGTGAGCCCGGGGCTCGCGCCGTTCTCCCGGTCGACCTCCCGGTCGACCCGGCGCTGGGCCGGCCGGGCGACCCGGCCGGCCAGGCCCTCGCTGCCCAGGTCCTGGACCAGGGCGTGGGCCCGGCCCCATCCCTCGTCCGCGGCCACGGGATGACGGACCTCGACCGCCATCAGCTCCGCGCAGACCGCCGCGAGGTCCCGGCCGTAGCGGTCGGCGAAGGGCTGGCCCTGCGACTGGCCGTGGTCGGAGACGACCACGAGCCGGTAGCGGCGCGGCGCCCGGGCCGCGAGCCGCTCGAGCTGGGCCAGCACCCGGTCGAGCCCCTCGAGCGAGGCGATCGACTCGTGCCGGAGGATCCCCGCGTGGTGGGCGATCTCGTCGTAGTCCACGTAGTCGACGTAGACCACCTTGCGGCCGGCCAGCATCTCCTCGGCGACCAGCGCGGTGTTGAGGTCGCGCTGGAGGGCGTTGGTCAGGGCGCGGAGCATCGCGAAGGTCCACGTCCGTGGGATCCGCGGCTCCAGCCCCTGGCGCACCTGGACCCGCGCCTGCCACCGCTCCTTGACCACCTCGCCCACCGTGCGGGTCAGGCTGCGGGCGAAGCCGGTGGGGGTGAGCATGAACCAGGCGACGGCCCGCTTGGTCTGGAGCGAGCCGGGGTCGGCGTCGACGCGGCTCATCGTGAGCAGCGCGCGGGCAGCGTCGCCGGAGAAGAGGTTGGAGATCGAGGTGCCGTCCTCGCAGAGCAGGCCGCGGCCGTCGCTGACCCGCTCCTCGATGATCCGGGCGTCCGCCGGGTGGTTGGCGACCAGCACCCGGCCCAGCTCCCGGTCGTACCACCGGAAGCCGGGGATGCCGGCCACGGTGCCGTGCAGGATGCCCTGCTGGCTGGCCGGGGTGGTGCAGGGCAGCTGCGGCGTCCACTCCAGGAGGCGGTGGCTGCCCGAGGTGATCCACCGGCGGATCGTCGGCACCCCGCCGGCCTGCACCGCCCAGCGCAGCACCGGGAAGGGCACGCCGTCGAGCTGGACGACCACCACCCCGTCGACCTCGGGGTCGGGCGGCGCCACCGGACGGCTTCGCCGGGCCAGCGCGGTGGTGAACGACGCGTCGGTGCCCGCGGAGGCGACGTAGGCCGCCAGCGTGCCGGCCATCGCGCACAGCCAGCTCACCGCGAAGGCGATCGCCCAGGTGGAGGTGATCCCGGGCACCGCGATCATCGCGACGTGCATCACCACCCCCTGGACGACGAAGGCGAGCGGCAGCACCGTGAGCCAGGCGATCCGCACGCTCATCTCCACCAGCACGGGGCGCACCAGGAGGCCGACCACCCCGCTGACCGCCGCGACCGCCGCGAGACGCCAGAGGGAGGAGGCGGAGAGGCCGGGCAGCAGCCGGGTCGAGAGCCACAGGACCGCGGTCGAGACCGCCCAGGTCGACACCAGCCGCCACACGTCGGAGCCGGTGAGCCGCCACTGGTGCCGGGCCGGGCGCGCCGTGGCGGGTTCGTCGCTCGACATCGGCGCCTCCAGCCCTTGGCGGTTCGCCAATCGGACCGTTCCATCCCTACCCCACCGGGTCGCAGAGCGGAAGGGGCCTCGGGCCGGCGTCAGCCGGGCGGGAGCGGCGCCCGGGAGATCGGGCAGCTCATGCACCGCGGGCCGCCCCGGCCCGAGCCGAGCTCGGAGCCGGCGATCCGGACCACCTCGATGCCGGCCGCCTCGAGCCGGTCGTTGGTCTCGTCGTTGCGCTCGTAGGCCACCGCCACCCGGGGCGCCAGGGCCAGGGTGTTGTTGCCGTCGTCCCACTGCTCGCGCTCGGCGGTGACCGGGTCGAGCCCGGTGTCGATCTGGTGCAGGGTGTCGATCTGCATCGCCTTCGCCGCCGCGACCAGGAAGGGCTCCGCAGGGGCGACCAGCAGCTCGCCCGTGCCGTCGCCGGCCGGGTCGCCCTGGGTGACGGCGTGGGCCCGCAGCGAGTCCGCGACGTTGGGATACATCACGATCTTGTCGACGTCGACCATGGTGCAGACCGTGTCCAGGTGCATGGTCGCCCGCTCCTGGGTGATCGGCACGGCCAGCACCGTGTGGGCCAGGCCGTGGGCGAAGAGGTGCCGGGCGAAGCGCTCCACGCCGGCCGCCGTCGTCCGCTCGCCCACGCCGACCGCGACCACGCCCGGTGACATCAGCAGCACGTCGCCGCCCTCGACGTACTCGTGCTGCCAGCCGTGGATCGTGCCGGTGCCGACGAACCGCGGGTGGAGGGTGTAGATCAGCTCGGTCAGCTGCGCCTCGCGCCGCCGGGCGGGCATCGCCAGCGAGGTGATCGCCGCCCGGTCGCGGATCCAGACCGAGGAGTCGCGGGTGAAGAGCAGGTTGGGCAGCGGGTCGATGAGGAAGTCGTCGCTGGCCATCAGCGAGGTGACGAGGCCGAAGCCGCCGCGGACCTCGTCGTTGCGGACCCCGGCGGTGAGGAAGAGGGCGAGCTCGTCGGGAGTGTGGTCGTGGAGCGCGGTGCGCAGGTAGGTCGCCATGGTGTCGCCGAGGTGCAGGGTGTTGGTGACGCCCTCGATCGCGCGTTCGCGCGCCTCGTCGCCGGCCAGCGTCTCGGTCAGCAGGTCGGTCAGGTAGAGCACCTCGACGCCGCGGTCGCGCAGGATGGCGGCGAAGGCGTCGTGCTCCTCCTGCGCCCGGCTCACCCAGGGGATGCCGTCGAAGAGGAGCTTGTCGTTGTTGCGGGGCGTCAGCCGCTTGAGCTCGGGCCCGGGACGGTGGAGCATCACCGTCTGCAGCGTGCCGACCTCGCTGTCGGCGCCGTGCGGGTGCCGGGCGGGCGGGGCGCTGGCTGGATCCGTCGCGACCATGCCCGGCACTCTAGTGGCGGGCGCCACGCCCGGCGGCGGGGCGAGCGGCAGCTCCGGCATCCGGGGGAGCAGGAGTCGTCGGCGGGCGTCGACCAGCCACGGCGGCGGGTCCTCGAGCTGGTCGGCCGCCTCGCCGAGGAGCCCGCGGCCTCAGCCCGCCAGCAGCTCGTAGGCCGAGAGCGCCGCGAGCAGCAGGCAGACGCTGGCGCCCGCGTAGTGCAGGACCGAGAGACTCACCTTCGCCAGCAGCACCCGGCCCACGATGACGGCGAGGCCGGAGACCGTCAACAGGGCGCCCCAGGCGCCGAGGAAGACCGAGACCGGGTCGTCGTACTTGGCGACCAGCGAGAGGGTGAGCAGCTGGGAGAGGTCGCCCCACTCGGCGGCGAAGAGCACCAGGAACGAGGTCAGCACGACCTTGAACCCGCGCACCTCCCCGCGGGCGGCGGCCTTCTCGGAGAACTCCTGCTCGGTCTCGGACTCGCCCTCGGCCTGGTCGTGGCTGCGGGCCTCCCGGAAGAGCAGCACCGCGCCGACCAGGAAGAGCACCATCGCGGCGGCCCGCACCACCTCGGTGGGCAGGAACGCCGCCGCCTTGCCGAGGGCGACCGCGATCCCGGTCTGCACCGCGAAGGCGAGCCCGACGCCGATCCAGACCAGCAGCGGGCGGAACCGGGTGCTGAGCACCAGGGTGGCGATGAAGGTCTTGTCCGGCAGCTCGACCAGGAAGAGGGCGCCGAAGGTGAGCGCGACGACCGCGAGGTCCACGTGGCCTACTCCTTGAGGAAAGCCCGGCTCGCGGCCGCGGCGTCCGCCAGCACCTCGCTGACCGGGCGGCCGAGGGCACTGGCGGCCCGCACGACGTCGTCGAACTCGGGCTGTGCGTTGACGAGGTCCCCGTGGTGCCGGGCGAGCTTGACCGCGATGGTCTGCCCGTCGACCTCGACGTCCACCATCTCACGCTCCAGCGCGTGCTTCCCGAGCGGGATCTCGCGGACGCCGATGGTGCTGGTGTGCCGGAAGATCGCCGCGCGGACCTGCTCGGCCCGCTCGGCGGCGACCAGGACGGAGAGGGTGTGCGCCGGCCGGCCCTTCTTCATCAGGATCGGCGTGAGCCAGGCGTCGCTCGCGCCGGCGGCCAGCAGCGCGGCGATCACCTGGGGCCACAGGCGCGGGTCGAGGTCGTCGATGTTGGACTCGATGAGCAGCGGGCGCGGGTCCGGGACGCTGCTCACCCGGACCTCGTGGGGCCCGGGGGCGGTCGGGTGCCCGACGAGCAGCCGCAGCACGTTGGCGTGACCCGCGGGGTCGCGGCCGCCGGCGCCGACGCCGATCCTCTCGGTGACCATCGCCGGCTGCGCGCCCCACCCGGTGGCCAGGGTGGTGAGCAGCGCCGCGCCGGTGGGGGTGCAGAGCTCGGTCTCCGGGGCGCCGTCGGGTCCGGCGTACGACGGGACGCCGCGCAACAGCTCGGCGACCGCGGGCGGGGGCACCGGCAGCACCCCGTGCGCGCCGCGGACGGTGCCGGAGCCGACCGCGACGGCGCTGACCACCACCTCGGTGACGTCGACCCGGTCGCGGAGCCAGACGAAGCCGGCGCTGACCCCGACCACGTCGGCGATCGCGTCGAGGGCGCCGACCTCGTGGAAGGCGATCTCGGCCGGGTCGACGCCGTGCACGGCTGCCTCGGCGACGGCGAGCCGCTCGAAGACCCGGAGCGCCAGCTCGCGGACCGGCTCGGCCAGGTCGGCGTCTCCCAGGAGCTCCTGGATGTCGCGCCAGCTGCGGTGCTGCTGGGAGTCGGCGACCTCGACGTGGCAGCGGGTGGCGGTGAAGCCGCCGCGGTTCACCCGCTCGGCACGCAGGGTGACCGGCTCGGGCGAGACGGCGGAGACCGCGGACTGCAGCTCCTCCAGCGGGACGCCGGCCGCGAGCAGGGCGCCGAGCAGCATGTCGCCGCTGGCGCCGGAGAGGGCGGCGTCGATCCACACGGTCCCGCTCACGGGCGCTCCTCCGGCTGGGCGGCCGACTGGCGGGCGATGCGGGCGGCCGCGACCCCGGCGCCGTACCCGTTGTCGATGTTGACCACGGTGACTCCGGGTGCGCAGGAGCTGAGCATCCCCAGCAGCGCTGCCACCCCGCCCAGCGAGGCGCCGTACCCGACGCTGGTGGGCACCGCGATCAGCGGGACGCCGACCAGGCCGCCGACGACCGACGGCAGCGCTCCCTCCATCCCGGCGACGACGACGAGGCAGTCGGCGGCCTCGAGCCGGTCGCGGACGGCGAGCAGCCGGTGCAGCCCGGCGACCCCGACGTCGGTGATCCGCTCGACGCCGGCCCCGTGGACCCGCACCGTCACCTCGACCTCGGTGGCGACGGGGGCGTCGGAGGTGCCGGCGGCGACCACGACGACGCGCCCGCGGGGCGTGGGCAGCGGCCCGAGGACGGCGGTGCGCGCCACGGCGTCCACGTCGGCCCCGACCGCGGCGCAGGCGGCGAGCGACTCCTCGGAGAGGCGGGTCGCCAGCACCGCCCGGTCGGGGTGGGCGGCGTGCAGGGTGGTGAGGATGTCGGCGACCTCGGCGGCGGTCTTGCCGGCGCCGTAGACCACCTCGGGGTCGCCGGTGCGGCGCCGCCGGTCCAGGTCGACGCGAGCGAAGCCGAGGTCGGCGGTGGTCCCGTGCTGCTCGTCGCTCCCGTCCGTCACGCCCTGCAACCTACTCTGGTGCCACGCACGCGCCCACGCGCTGCGCTCCGACACCGTGACCCGGGAGATCCTCATGGCCTTCGCTGACGACATGAAGAAGAAGATCGACGAGCTCGAGGTGGAGCGCCGCCTGAAGAAGCTCGCCGACGAGGCCGACAAGACGGTCAACGAGACGGTCGAGAAGGCCGGTGGCCTGGCCCACGAGCGCCGCGACGAGGTCGAGGGCTGGATCGGCAAGGCCACCGAGCGGGTGAACACGAAGACCAAGGGCCAGTACGCCGACAAGGTCGAGAAGGTCCGCACCGGTCTCCTCAGCGGCCTCGACAAGCTGGCCGCCAAGCGGCGGATGGACCCGGTCGCGGAGATCGACGGCCCGTCGAGCCCGTCGAGCCCGTCGAGCCCGTCCACCGGGGGGCCTGCGACGGGCCCGACGCCGTCCGACGGCGCTCCCGGGACCGGCCCCGAGGCAGGCTCCGAGCGCCCGACGGACCCGCCGCTCTCCTAGGCGGCTCGCGGGGGAGACGGACCGGCCGGGGGGCGGTGGGCTCGTGAGGCACGTACGCCGCGAGGTGATGCTGCTGCGCGCGCTCGGGCTGCTGCTGACCGGGCGCCGGGACGTGGCGCCGGGCGAGGAGCCCATCGCCTACTCCGGGCCGCTGGTCGCGATGCTCACCGTGCTGACCGTGGTCGACGGGATCGTCGCGGTGCTGTTGCACGCCCTGCTCCCGGAGTCGGTGAAGGGGCTCGCCCTGGTGCTCGGGGTGGTCGGCGTGGTCTGGCTGGCCGGGTTCGTCGCCTCGCTGGTCTGCTACCCGCATGTGGTCTCAGCCGAGCGTCTGCGGTTGCGCTTCAGCGTCTTCCACGACGTGTCGCTCCCGCTGGCCGCGGTGCGAGCGGTGAGCACCACCCACCGCCAGCCGCGGACCCAGCGGTCGGCCGAGCAGTTCGACGACGAGCTGGAGATGGTGGTCGCCGGTCAGGCGGGCGTGGTCGTCGAGCTGGACCCGGCGATTGGCCCGGCGCTGGGCCCTCTGACTCGGGTGACCTTCCACGCCGACGATCCGCGCCGGGCGGTGGCGCTGGTGCGCGAGCGCGCCGGCGTGTGAGGCCATCCCGGTCTGAGACCTCAGCGGGCGGCGACCACGGCCTCGCCGCCGGGCCAGGTCGCGACGAGCTGCTCCTGGTTTGGCAGCGCCTCACCCAGCACCCGCGCGAGCCGCAGCCGGGCCGGTGCCTCGGCGGCGTCCGCGGCGCCGACCCGGCGCCGCACCCGGACGACGGGCTCCCGCCGATCGACCACCACGCCGTCCTCGTGGACCTCCAGGACCGCCTGCTCCTGCTCACCGGCCAGGGCGCGCTCGAAGCAGGCGCGCCCGACGGGGTCCGCGTCGCCCGGGTAGACCCAGCGCGCTCCGAGGACGGAGTGGTCCATGGTTGCGACCGGCTCGACGTCGTCGAGGGGTGAGCTGCGGTAGGTCAGCGGCACGTGGAGGACGACGTCGCCGCGGCTGACGAGGAGCGCCTCGACGCCCACCTCGCCGTCAGGGTCGTCGAAGCGGTAGCCGCCGATGACCTCGACCTCCCCGGCGCCACCCCAGGGCTGCCGGTCGAGCCACGCTTCGACGAGCTCGGCCTTCGTGGGCGTCAGGGTCGCGCGGTGGAGGATCGCCATGCGGTCAGCCTAGGACCGGGCGCGGCCCGGGGGTCACCACGGAGAGGGCTTGTAGTCCTTCACGAAGCAGCCGTAGAGGTCCTCGCCCTGCTCGCCGAGGACGATCGGGTCGTAGACCCGGGCCGCACCGTCGACCAGGTCGAGCGGCGCGTGCCACCCCTCGGCGGCGATCCGCAGCTTCTCCTGGTGGGGCCGCTCGTCGGTGATCCAGCCGGTGTCGACGGCGGTCATCAGGATCTTGTCGGTCTCGAACATCTCGCCCGCGCTGGTGCGGGTCATCATGTTGAGCGCCGCCTTGGCCATGTTGGTGTGCGGGTGGCCCGGCCCCTTGTAGCGGCGGGAGAACTGGCCCTCCATCGCCGAGACGTTGACGACGTAGGCCCGGCGCGCGCCCGCCTGCACGGCTCGCCGCATCGCGGGGCGGAGCCGGGAGACCAGCAGGAACGGTGCGATCGAGTTGCACAGCTGCACCTCGAGGAGCTCCAGCGGGTCGACCTCGTCGACGTGCTGGGTCCAGGAGTTGGTGCTCTGGGTGTCGGGCAGCAGACCGCCGGCGTCGACGGCCGAGCCGTCCAGGTGGGCGGCGAGCGAGGCGTTGCCGGCCTTGAGGGCCAGGGCGGTGATCGAGGCGGCGGTGTGGGCGGCCTCGGCGAGCTCGGTCGGCTCCCCCTCGTGGTGGGCGACCGCGGTGGTGGTCAGGGCGCCGGCGATGGCGGCCGGGTGGGCCTCGGAGATCCCGTCGAAGGTGACCATCTCGGGCAGCTCCCGGTCGCCGGGGAGGGGAGCGTCCTCCATCTCGACCAGGCGCGAGTAGGCGCCCGGCGTGCGGCGCACCGTCTGGCAGGCGTTGTTGATCAGGATGTCCAGCGGGCCGGCGGCGGCGACGTCGTCGGCGAGGCTGATCACCTGGGCGGGGTCGCGCAGGTCGATCCCGACGACCTTGAGCCGGTGCAGCCAGTCGCCCGAGTCCTCCATGGCGGAGAAGCGGCGGACCGCGTCCTTGGGGAACCGGGTGGTGATGGTGGTGTGCGCCCCGTCGCGCAGCAGCCGCAGCGCGATGTACATGCCGATCTTGGCGCGGCCGCCGGTGAGCAGGGCGCGCTTGCCGGTGAGGTCGGTGCGCTGGTCGCGCTTGGCGTGCGACATGGCGGCGCAGCGGGGGCAGAGCCAGTGGTAGAAGGCGTCGACGAGGGTGAAGTCCTCCTTGCAGATGTAGCAGCCCCGCGGGGTGAGCAGCTCGCCCGCGAAGGCGCCCGGCGCGTGGGAGACCAGTGGGATCCCCGCGGTCTCGTCGTCGATCCGCATCGGCGAGCCGGTGGCGGTCTGCTCGATGATCGCCCGGTCGTGCGCCGCCTCGGCTTCGCGCTTGCGGGTACGCCGCTCCTTCTTCAGAGCCTTGTACATGTGCGACGCCGCCCGCTTGACCTGGATCAGGTCGGGGTGGTCGTCGGGGAGCTCGTGGAGCCGTTCGAGGACGCGGATCGTGGTCGCGAGGTCGTCGGGATCGAGGCCGTGCTGCCTGCCGTTCTGGTGGTACACGCAGGGATCGTAAGCCGCCGTCAGGCGGTGACCCGCTTCCACGACGGCCCCTCGGCGGCCCTGCGGTGACCCCGCCAGGCCAGGTGGAGGCCGGTGCAGCCCTGCCGAGGCGTTACCTCCCACGCTCGCACCCACGCGTCGATCGGCAGCGAGTGGTGAAGGTCTCGCTGTCGATCGCCCCGTCGGTCGGAGTACGGGACCTGGGGTGCCCTGGAGTGCGCGATCCGATCAGCGGGAGCTTGCGGGTGGGAACCGCTCCTCGAGCCGGGCGCGCAGGACAGCCGTGCGGGTCTTGGGCAGGGTGCCCCACGCGGTCTTCGTCCGCCCGACCGGGGTGTGCGGATCGAACCGCGGATGAGCGAGCAGCACGTCGTACAGGGGGAGCCGGGTCTCCTCGTCGAGGTTGGACATCTGCGCGAGACAGTTGAGCGGCGTTCCCACCGTCTTGGCGACGGCGTTCGGGTCGGCGCCGCCCGAGAACAGCCGCCCCAGGACGGCAGCCTCGCGCACCTGATCGCGTTCTCCGTGGCTACGCAGCAGGACGTGCGCGGGGGTGAGGCCTTCCGGCGTGGTCGCGGTCGGATCGGCCCCGTCGTCGAGGAGCTGCGTCGCGACGGTGATCCTGGCCTCCAGGTCCGAGTTCTGCAGGACGGCGTGCAGCAACGGCCAGCCGGTGTCCGGGTCGACCGCCGCGAGGTCGTCGGGCCGGTAGGCGGTGAGGATGCGGTCGGCGCCGGCCCACCCCGCCAGGGAGAACACGGTCTCGTCGGGAAGCGCTCCGTCGCGACGCAGACGTTCCTCGAGGAGAGCCACCAGGTGGTCACGACGGATCCGCCAGAGACGGATCGCCTCCCACACGGACCGGCCATGGGTGGTGGGCGCCAGCAGGTCGAGATCGTCCCGGGCCAGGAAGACCGCGTAGTACGGCGCGAGGTCCTCGTCGGAGTACTTGAACCGGCCCGCCAGCGCCATCAGGGCGGTGCCGTCACGAGGCTGGGAGTGGTTGACCTCGCAACCGGCCTCGAACAGCGCGGAGAGCAGCGGGGCCTCGTCCGCCGCACGCTCGGGTGTCACACGGGCGACGAGCAGATGGGCGGCGGTGTAGCCCCGGCTGGTCAGCGCCGCTGCGTCGGCGCCGTCAGTTAGGACGTGCCGGGCGATCCACAGGCGCACCACCGGGTCGCTGTTGCACAGGGCGTCGTGCAGGAGGGTGTCCCCATGCTCGCCCACCCACCGGGCGGCCGCCCTCGGTCGGTAGCAGGCGAGGAACTCCTCGACGCTGCGGTACCGGGCCGCCGTGGCCATGGCCGCACCCCGCCTCTTCGAGAACACGATGCCCTCCCGCCCGGACCGCTCAGCACAGGGAGGCTACTGGGTGCGAGGGGTCAGCCGGGGTCATCTCGACCGGGGTGGACCCCCTCTCGTCGACCCGCTGGCCACCCGGAGAAGCGTCGAGTATGTTCGGCGCAGCATCGCGTGCGGGTGGCGGACAGCGTCACGCATGGAGGTGCCGAACCAGGAAGGTGACGTCGATGACGCTCCGTTCCTCGTTCCTCACCCGTGGGTGAGGACGTACACAGGCTGATCGCCTGGCACCACGAGATGAAGGCCGTGCACGGACGGCTGCGCGACGCGCTGGAGGTCGTCCAGGAGTCGTTGCGCGAGGGGCGCGAGATCCCGCCGGTCGAGCGGGAGCTGCTGCTCTACTGCCACGG
This sequence comes from Nocardioides sp. Z50_6, assembly GCF_058215755.1. Lineage (NCBI taxonomy): Bacteria > Bacillati > Actinomycetota > Actinomycetes > Propionibacteriales > Nocardioidaceae > Nocardioides > Nocardioides sp. Z50_6. Next base: position 651,098 of record NZ_JBZAJB010000002.1, read on the forward strand.
GTTCTGTGTGGCCCTGGACGGCCACCACCGCGGGGAGGACGACGCCCTGTTCCCTCGGCTGGCCGAGCTGCGGCCGGAGCTGGCCTCGGTGCTGGGCTACCTGCGGCAGGACCACTCGATGATCGCGCACCTGATCGCGGCGCTGCGCGGCGCGATCGAGCGGGAAGACCCGCCGGCGAAGCTCCAACGGCACCTCGACGGGATCGCCGCGATCATGGAGTCGCACTTCCGCTACGAGGAGCGGGAGCTGCTTGGCGTGCTGCGGGAGGTGGAGCTGGAGATCTCCCCGGAGGCAGCCTTCGGTCCGCTGTGAAGCACCCGGCCGTGACCCACCTGCTGGGACCCGCCCGCTGGGACCCGCCGCGGCGCCTCGCTCCTACCGCCGCCGGTGGAATCGGTAGTCCCCACAAGGGTGTCGTCTGAGGTCCCAGCCCGGGTCGTGGGCTTTGCGGTGGTGGTGGCCGCAGAGGGGGAGCCCGTTGTCGAGGTCGGTGTGTCCGTGGTTGCCCCAGGAGAGCTGGTGGTGGTGGATCTCGCACCAGGCGAAGGGGCGTTCACAGCCGCCGACGGCGCAGCTGTCGTAGACCAGGGAGAGCGCGCGGCGTTGGGTGAGGGTGTGGAGTCGGGTCAGCCGGCCCAGGTCGAGGGGCTCGGACCGGCTCCCCAGCACGGCGGGGACCAGCCCGGCCCCACACGCCAGGCGGCGGGCCTCGCCGGCGGTGATGGTGGTGCCGGTGTCGAGCTTGGCCGCACCGATCCCGGTCAGGAGGGCGTCGAGACTGAGGGTGACCAGGACGGTGGCCTGGGAGGTGGCCAGTCCGGTGGTGGGGAGGTGCTCGATGAGCTCGCACAGGGCCTGGCCCTGGGTGACCAGGTAGGACTGCGACGACGGGGCGGACTCGTCGATCACGCTCTGACGGGTCCCGTCGGCGGCGCGCTTGGCGGCGAGCCGGCGGGGGGAGGTGAGGTGGCCCAGGACGGTGTCGAGGAGGTGGCCGTGGAGCTCGGGGATGCGGAACTTCCCGCTCCAGGTGCCGTCGCCGTTGTCGTGGAGGGAGAGGAAGGTCTCCCGGTCGGCGCCGTGCTTCTCGCGGGTGAGCATCTTGTGCTCGTGGGCGTCGGCGAGGTCGCGGTCGACGGGGTCGAACATGCGGCGGGCGGCCTGGCGGAGCCTTTTGGCGTTCATCGGTCGGCCGGTGCGGGTGGCGTCGCCGGTGGCTTTGGCGACCAGGTGCTCCTCGGCTTCGGCGATCTGGTCGGGGGTGGCGGTGTCGGGGGACTGCTCGGCGGCCTCGACGATCACGCGGACCTGGTCGGTGCGGAGTCGTCCGGCGGCGAACGCCTCACGGGTCACCGCGTACTTGGTCTTCAGCAGCTCTCCCAACCGCACTCCGGCGGCCTGGGAGGCGCGGGTGGAGCCCAGCAGCCCGGCGAGCCAGGCGTCGGTGCCGGTGGCGGCGCCACCGACGTCGGGGTCGTCGGCGATCTGGCGGGCGTCGGCCTCGGCGGAGAGTGCCAGTCGCAGGGCGGTGGCTGCGGACTCGAGCTCGGCGACGGTCTGGATCACCTCACCGAGCTCGGTGAGCGGAACCGTGGACAGGTCGAGGGTGCCAGCGGAGCGGACCGCCTCCCGTGCGGCGGCGACCAGGACCCCGACCCGGGACGGCACCCCGAACCCACCGGGAGCACCGGTGGCACCGGGTGCCGCAGTGGCGGGGCGGGTGGTCGACATGCGTCAACCCAACCAGTCGGCACCGACAGTTCTACCCTCCCTGCGCCGTAATCTCAGAGTGTGAACAAGTGTTCGAAAAGAGGCAGAATAGAGAGAGTTCCGCCCCTCCGGCGCGATCTCGCTACGCTCACCTTCCAACACCACGGAGGCGCGATGGGTCAGCAAGGCTCGAAGTCGGTCTGGGTGTGGACCCTCGCGATCTCGACGCTCGTGACCGCGACGAGCGTCCTGGGCCTCGTGGACGCGGACGTCTACGCCGAGGAGACGGAGAACTGGGCCACCCAGGCGCGGGGCCAGGACGTCGGCAACCTCATAGCCGTGGCGGTCCTGCTGCTCGGCGGTCATGGCTACTACCGGGGTTCCCACAGAGCGGGACTGGTGTGGCTCGGCACGCTCTTCTACCTGGTCTACGCGTTCCTCGTCTACGCGATGGCCGTCCACTTCAACGAGCTCTTCCTGGTCTACGTGGCCGCGCTCGGGCTGGCCTCCTACGCGATCATCTTCAGCGTCAACGGACTGCGCGCCGAGGACGAGGCTCTGCTCCAGCGCCGGTCGCGCAGTTTGGCGGGCTGGACCTCGATCGCCATCGGGGTGCTGTTCGGGCTGCTCTGGCTCAGTGAGCTGATCCCGGCCACGCTGACCGGCGAGCCGCCGCAGAGCGTGGTCGACGCAGGCCTGTGGGTGAACCCCATCCACGTCATCGACCTGGCCGTCCTGCTGCCCGCGCTCGTCATCGCTGGCATCCAGACCCTGAGAGGGAGCGCCGCGGGCGAGTTCTTCGTCGCGCCCCTGCTGGTGTTCTCCGTGCTGATGGGGACGAGCATCGTGGCCGCCATGGTCCTGATGACCGTCGACGGCTCCGAGGAGACGCTGCCGCCGATGGTGATGGTGGCGGTGGTCGTGCTCGTCAGCGCCTTCGCTGCGTGGCGCTGTTTGAAGGCCCCGACGAGAGCCCGCTGAGTCGTCACCCGCTCAGCCGAGATCGACGGCGCGCAGCATGGACTGGGCGAAGACGAACGGCGTCCCCACCGGCAGCGAGGTCGTGCTGACGATCGAGAGCCCGCCCTCGGCGGGGTCCCAGGCCACCAGCCGGAACCCGGCGACCACCACCGAGAACGGCTGGTCGTCGACCTGGCCGCCGTGCCGACCACGACGTCCTCGTCGGCCTGGATCCGCAGGAGGCGGCCGGTCCGGTCCATGCTCACCTCGCGTGGAGTGCCGCCGGCGTAGTCGGTGGGCACGTTGGGCTCCGTTGCGAGGAGGTCGCCGCCCGCGCCTGGGACCAGGCGTTCCAGGCAGACGACCTCCCCACGGGGCGGGCCGCTGGCAACGTCAGCCCGGGCTGGCAGCGTTGTGCACCAGCGACGGCTCCTCGTAGCGAGCCTCGGGGATGTCGTACAGCGCGTCGATGGCGGCCAGCCGGGCGGGGGTGGCGGCGACGACGGCCGCCACCTCCTCCGGCGAGGGGGTGATGCCGGCGGCGCGCAGCTGCGCGTCGACGAGCGCGGCGGAGTCGAACGTCATGGAACTCTCCTCAGGGTGGGTCGGGTCGGGGTCACGTGGGTGGCCGGGGTCTGTGCCGACCCCGGCCCCCCCCGGGGGGGTCAGGCGAAGTGCTGGGCAACCATCGGGGGCAGGGCCAGGTGCCAGGCGGTGCGCTGCTGGTACGCGTGCCCGGCGGCGAAGACGGCGGCCTCGTCGAAGGGACGGCCGACGATCTGCATGCCGATCGGCAGGCCGTCGGCGGAGAACCCCATCGGGACCGACATCGCCGGGTTGCCCATCGCGTTCCAGTACGGCGTGTGCAGCGGGTCCAGCAGCCCGTCGAAGGTGAGGTCGGCCAAGGCGGGGGCGCCGCCGCTCGCGGTCGGCGTCACGATCAGGTCGACGTCGGCGAAGAGCCCGGCCACCATGCGCTGGACCGCCCGTCGCACCCGCTGCATCTGCACGTAGTCGCCCGCGCTCACGAGCGCCCCGCCCACCACCGCGGCCCGGGTTCCGGCGAAGTAGTCCTCCCACCGGTCCTGGAGGTCCGGGCGGTGGTAGGCGTATGCCTCGGCCGAGAGCCCGGACATCGTCACCGTGTTGATCTCGTCGTAGTACGGGAGCTCGACGGGGACCACCGTCGCGCCCGCCGCCTCCAGCTCTTCCACCGCCGCGGCCAGCAGCGCATCCGACTCGGGGGCATCGACGCCGCCCTTGGTGGAGAGCATGTCCAGGCCGATCCGCACGCCGGTCAGGTCACCCCGGAGGGCCCCGACGTAGTCGTCGACCGGCCGGTCCACCGACGTGGCGTCGCTGGGGTCGTGCCCGGCGAGGACCTGCAGCATCAACGCGCAGTCCTCGGCGGAGCGGGCCATGGGGCCGATGTGGTCGTAGCTGTAGCCGAGCGGGACGCAGCCCGACTTCGGCACCCGGCCGAAGGTCTGCTTCATGCCGGTGATCCCGCAGCTGGTCGCCGGGTACCGGATGCTGCCCCCGGTGTCGGTGCCCAGCCCGCCGAGGATCAACCCGGCCGCGACGCCGTTCCCGGTGCCCGAGCTGGACCCACCCGGGTAGTGGTCGAGGTTCCAGGGGTTCCGTGGGATCGGGAACGGCTTGGAGTCGTCGGGGATGCCGATCGCGTACTCCATGGTGGTCAGCTTCCCGGTGATCACCGCCCCGGCGTCGCGCAGGCGGCGCACCACCGGCGCGTCGCCCCGCTCACCCCAGGTGCGGTCGAGCACCAGGCTCTGGGCGGTGGTCACACCCTCGTCGGTGGCGATGATGTCCTTGACCCCGAGGGGGATCCCGTGGAGGGGCCCGCGGTCCTGGCCCGCGGCGAGCTCCTCGTCCGCCTTCGCCGCCGTGAGCAGGGCCGACTCCTGGTAGACCTCGAGATAGACGCCGAGCTCCTTGTCGTGGGCCTCGGTCATCTCCATGGCCTCGGTGACCAGCGCCACCGAGGTCGTCTCTCCGCTCCGCAGCGCGTCGGCCGCGTCCTTGATCGTCAGGTACATCGTGTCTCCTTCGTGGGTGGGTGGGACGAGCTACCCCGCCATGACCGGCAAGGGCTGACGCTGGTGGTGGGTGGTGGCGCGCTGGAAGGCGGCGCCGAGGGCCAGCACGGTGGCCTCGTCGCGGGGCCGTCCCACGAGCTGCAGGCTCGTCGGCAGCCCGTCGACCGGGTGGGCCGGCACCACGAGCGCCGGGTTGCCGGTCAGGTTGAACGGCACGTGGGTGCGGCAGGCGGCGTCCAGCCAGGACACCTCGCGGTCGCCGAGGTCGGAGACCATGTCGCTGGCAATGAACGGGGGCAGGGTGGTCATGCCCGGGCAGACGAGGGCGTCGACGCCCGTCATCGCCACCTCGAGCGTGCGCTGGAAGCGGCTGCGCAGCCGCAGCGCCCGGAGGTAGTCCGCCGCGCTGACGAAGGGCGCGGCGGCGAGCAGGCCCGCCCCCATCGCGTCGCGGTTCTCGAGGTCGGGGACGTGCGCCTCGTGCAGCGACAGCATCTCGGCGTAGATGATCGTCCAGGACGCCGTCGCGATGTGCTCGAAGTCTGGGAGGTCGACCTCCACCAGCGTCACCCCGAGCCCCTCGAGCTCGGCCAGCGAGGCCTCGTAGGCAGCCCGCACGTCGGGGTGCATCTCGGCCTCGAGGTACGCGGAGTTGCGTGCCACCCTCATCCCGGCGACGTCGCGGGAGACGGCGTCGACGTAGCCCCCGTCGGCCGGGAGCGACGCCGGGTCGGCCGGGTCGGCCCCCTCGATCACCTCCAGCACCCGTGCGCAGTCCTCGACCGAGCGGGTCATCGGCCCCGCGTGGTCGAGGCTCCACGACAGGCCCATCACGCCGTCGCGCGGCACCCGCCCGTAGGTGGCCTTGATCCCCGTGATGCCGCAGAAGGCGCTGGGGATCCGGATCGACCCTCCGGTGTCGGTGCCGATCGCGACGGGGAGCTGGCGCAGTGCCACTGCCGCCCCCGAGCCGCTGGAGGATCCGCCCGTGGTGCGTGCCTCGTCCCAGGGGTTGTGCACGGGCCCGAAGGTGCGGTTCACGGCACCTCCGCAGGCGAACTCGAACGTCTCCAGCTTGGCCACGAGCACCGCACCCGCCTCGTCCAGCCGGGCGGCCAGCAGCGCGCTGTGCTCCGGGACGTGGTCGCGGAAGAGCGCCGACCCTCCGGTGGTCGTGATGCCCTCGGTGGCCACGATGTCCTTCAGGCCGTAGGGCACCCCCTCCAGGGGCCGCGCCGTGCCTTCGCGCCAGCGGCGGTCGGACTCGGCGGCCCGGGACCTGGCCAGCTCCGGCAGCACGAGGCGGGTGGCGTTGAACCTCTCGTCGGTCTCCTCGATGCGGGCCAGGCAGGCCTCCACGACCTCCGTGGGGGTGAGCGTCCCGGCGGCGTAGGCCTCCAGGAGCTCGCTGGCGGAAAGCTCGGCGGGGCTCACGACCGGCCTCCGTTCGCGATCCAGGCGAGCGCCGTCACGGGCTCGTCGGGGGTCAGGAAGTCGAGGTCCATCGCCCGCAGGGCCAGCAGGTCCGGCCAGGCGGCGAGGTGGGTCTCCCGGGCGGCGGCCAGCCGTTCCGGGAGCAGGGTGATGTCCTGGCTCGAGGCGATCGCCTCGAAGTCATCGATCGACGGGAACGGCATGTGATCCTCCTGGGTGGGTGAGGGCCGCGGGGCGGGTCTCCCCGACGGCACGGGTGAGGGCGATGCTGAGCAGCAGCAGGGCGGCGCAGAGGCCGAACGCGGCGCGGATGGGGACGAAGAGGAGGGCGGCTCCCACGAGGAGGCCGCTGGCGAGCATCCCGACGTCGCTGGCGATGCGGTAGGAGATGACGGCGTCCTCCTCGCGCGGCACGAGGTCGACGATCATGGTGGCCGGAACCACCCAGGTGATGCCGACGGTCACCCCGAGCAGGGCCGCCAGTGCCACGATCTCGGCGGGGCTCGTCGGCAGTCCCGCGAGGAAGCCGGTGGCCACGGCCCCGACGGCCAGCGCGACCACCATGACCGGCAGCCGGCCCCAGCGGTCGCTCCACCCGGCGGAGACCTGCATCGTGGCGATGTCGGTGACCGAGAGGGCCGCGAGCGCGAACCCGATGGCCAGCCAGCCCATGCCCTGCTCCTCGGCGACGAGCGGGACCAGCGTCAGCGCGATGGCTGAGCGCACACCCTGCCCGACGGCCACCAGCACCAGCGCGCCCCAGACCCTGCGACCGCGCAGGGCCAGCCCGGCGGGCGGCCCGAGCAGGCGCATCGCCTCGCGCAGCGACCTGGGGGTCTCCACCGGGACCCGCGGGATGAGGAACCAGCCGAGCACGGCCCCCACCAGGTTGACTCCGGCGCAGACCGCGAACAGCAGCCGCAGGCCGTCCACCCCGGGGTGGAGGGAGGCGATCAGGCCGCCGCCCAGGGGACCGCAGGCGACCCCGGCGAACCAGGCGGCGTTGAACGACCCGATCGCCGTCGCCTGACGCCCGGACTCCGGGACCGTCGACCGGGCCCGCCCGAGCGCGAGGGCGATGTGGACTCCCCCGCTCATGAACAGGGCGGTGCCGAACCCCTGCGCCAGCCGGGCCAGCCCCGCCAGCTCCCACGTGGCGGCCACCGCGGTGGCCGCCGAGCCCAGCCCGAAGACGAGCAGCGCTCCCGCCACCAGCACCCGGGCGTCCAGCCGCGGGATGAGCCGCGAGGCGAAGACGTCACAGAGCAGCAGAGACAGGCCCATCGAGGCGACGACGACCGAAGCCGCGGTCCCCGAACCGTTCAGCGCGGTGACCAGCACCGCGGTGAACGGCGCGGTCAGGCCCAGTCCGACTCCCGCGACCACGACCAGCGCGAGGAACCTGCGGTGTGCCCCGGTGGCCCCGCCGATCCCGGCGACCGGTGCCTCCACCAGCCGTGCTGTCTCGGTCACCGCCGGGTCACCGCGACCCCGGTGTCCGCGAGGTCGGCGGACACGCCTGTTCCCGGCATCACGCCGACGGCGTTCTCGACCACCTGGCCGGCCCTGAAGGTCAGCGCGTCGCGCCAGTGGGCGGCGACGATCTGGATGGAGGTCGGCATCCCGGTGGCCGGGTCGACCCCGCTGGGGACGGCCAGGGCGGGGTGGCCGGTCAGGTTGAGCACCGAGGTGTTGGCCACCATCGTGGTACCCCGGGAGAGCAGCGTCTCGTCGTCCGCCGGGCCCTCGAGCAGCAGCGGCGCGACCTGCGGCGTCGTGGGCGTGACCAGCAGGTCGTACTGCCCGAGCGCCTCCGAGACCTGCCTGGTCAGCTCGCGCCGCAAGTTGGCGGCCTTGGCGAAGTACGTCGAGAAGTAGGCGTCGTGGAGGTAGCGGCCACCCAGCAGCCACGTCTTGAAGAACGGGGCGAACGAGTCGGCCTCGAGCCGGCGGACCAGCCCGAAGGCGTGGGTCCGCTCGACGTCGACCTCACCGAGGTGGGAGTAGCCGGCGCCGTCGGTCTGGCTGGTCAGCCACGCCAGGTGGAGGAGGAGCGGCAGCTGGATGGCCCACGCCTCGGCCCAGAGGGGGATGGCGACGCGCTCGACGCTCGCCCCGGCGGCGACCAGCTCCTGGCAGGCCGCGTCGAACGCCTCCAGCACGCCGGGCTCGCACATGTCGGGGTTCACGCCCTCGGCCACGATGCCGATCCGCAGCCCGGCCACCCCGTCCCGCAGCGTCGCGACCGCCTGGGTGCGCTCGGGCACTCCGCGCACCCACTGGGGGTCGCGGTCGTCGTGCCCGCTCATCACGTCGAGCATCAGGGCGGTCAGCTCGACCGTGGGGCCGATGGGGCAGACCCCGTCGATGGTGTGGTCCATGTAGGTCAGGCCGTGGGAGGGCACCAGGCCGTGGGTGGGCTTGATGCTGACCACGCCGTTGAACGACGCCGGGATCCGGGCCGAGCCGCCCTCGTCGACGCCGATCGCGAGGTCGACGGCGCCGGAGCGGACGGCGGACCCGGACCCGCCGGAGCTGCCGCCGGGCGAGCGGCGCGGGTCGACCGCGTTGCGCGCCGGCCCGTACCAGCTCGACTCGCCCATGCCGGAGGAGGAGAAGTCGTCCAGGTTGGTCTTCCCGGTCACCGAGGCTCCGGCGTCAAGGACCCGCTCGACGACGACGGCGTCGGCGGTCGGGGTGTAGGAGAGGGTCCGGCTGGCGTTGGTCACGGGCACGCCGGCCACCGCTAGGTTGTCCTTGACCCCGACCGTCATGCCCGCCAGCGGCCCCTCGCCCGAGCCCTCCACCAGGCAGCGACGGATGAACGCGTGGAACGGGTCCTCGGCGTCGCCGGGCACCCAGCCGGGGTCCCGGTGGGTGTGCCGGAGCCGGGGCGTGGTGACCGGCAGCTCGTCGAGCCGGTCGACCGCCGCCAGGATGCCGTCGAGCGCGTCGGCGTACTGCTCGGCCTCCGACGGGGTGAGGGTCATGTGCTCGAGGGCGGCCAGCTCGGTGAGCTGGGTCGGGGTGGGGCGGCGGATGAAGCCGCGGATGCGGCCGCGTGGCTGGGCCATGGGGTTGCTCCTCGGGGTAGGGGACCCGGGCCGGATCGCTCCGGCCCGGGTCCGGTCACTCGACGGTGATGGGGGTGAGGTCGGCGAACCAGGACTGCGCCTGCACGAAGCCCTTGACGTTGGGTGCGAGCACCCGCGGGTTCCGGTCGTTCACGACCGTCAGCCAGGCGGCGTCCTTGGTGAGGATCCCGGCGACCTTGGCGTAGATCTCGGCCCTCTCGTCGGGGTCGAGGATGGTGCGGGCCTCGGCCAGCAGGGCGTCGACCTCGTCGTTGGCGTACTTCCCGGCGTTGATCGACCCCTCGCTGGTGCCGAACCACATGTCCCAGAAGCCCTCCTGCTGGAAGGACAGCGAGATGTTGAGCGCGTCGGCGTCGTCGGGAATGCGGCCGGCGAAGAAGTCGGTGAGCATCGCGGCCCACTCGATCGGCTTGAGCTCGACCTCCACCCCGATCTTGGCCAGGTCGGCCTGGAGCGCGGTGTTCATCGGGCCGGGGATCATGTTCCCCGAACCGCTGGTCGGGTAGGAGACGGTGATCGAGAGCCCGTCGGGGTAGCCGGCATCCGCGAGCAGGGCCTTCGCCTTGTCGGGATCGTGGCCGTAGAGCTCGTTCTCCTCCCGGTAGGCCGTGTTGGCCCGGGGCGCCACGCCGGCGGCAGCCTCGGCGGTGCCGTGCAGGATGTCCTCGACCATGGCGTCGCGGTCGATCGCCCAGTTCAGGGCCTGGCGCACGCGGACGTCGTCGAACGGCGGCTTCCGGGTGTTGTAGACCCACGGCCAGCTGTGGTCGTAGGAGTTGGTCAGCACCTGGAACTCCGCGTCCTCGAGCGCGGGCACGTCGTCCGGCGGGGGCACCTCGATCCAGTTGACCTCACCGGAGCGCAGTGCCGCGGTCCGGGCGGTCGCGTCGGGGATCGGCCGCAGGATGACCTTCTCCGTCCCGGGCTCCCCGTCCCAGTACTCCGCGTTCGCTCCCAGGGTCAGCTGCTGACCGCGCTGGAGCGACTCGAACTCGAACGGCCCCGTGCCGACGGGATTGAGCGCGAACTCCTCGTTGCCCAGCTCCTTGATCGCCTTGGGGCTGCCGAAGTAGACCGTGGCCAGGTCGACCGGGAGGTAGGACCAGGGCGACTTGGTGGTGATCTCCAGGGTCAGGTCGTCGACCTTGCGGAACGACTTGATGCCGGCGATCGACATGCCGCCCTGACCGTTGAGGTCCGGGTAGTAGTGGGGCTTGCCTGTGTCGATGTAGCGCTCGAGGTTGAAGACCGCGGCATCGGCGTTCCACGGCTCGCCGTCATGGAAGGTGACGTCGGGCCGCAGGGCGAAGGTCCACACGGTGAGGTCCTTGTTGGCCTCCCAGGACTCCGCGAGCGCCGGCTCGATCTGGGGGATCGACTCCTCGTCGGTGAGATCGAACCGGGTCAGCCCGTCGTAGAGCTGGTTGGCGACGAAGCGCAGGCCCTCGTATCCCTGTCCCTGGGCCAGCCCGGTGTCGAGCACGGGGATGTCGGAGGTAGTCATGCCGATGACCAGGACGTTCTCGCCGCCGGCCCCCGAGCCACCGCTGCCGGTGCCGCTGCCGCAGGCGGCCAGCAGGGAGGCGCCGAGGACGGCGACGGAGGCAAGGGCGGTACGCCGGCGGAGCGGGCCCGGTCGAGCGGCGGGGGGCCGCTTCGATGGAGGAGGAGTGGGCACGGCGGTTCCTTTCTGAGGCGATCCGGGGTGGACCGGGTGGAGGGTGTGCTCGACCGCCCGACGACGCGGAGCGTCGGCGGTCAGGTGGATGGGTCGGCCGGGCGGGGTGGTCCCGCTGGGCTAGGCGGTGTCGAGCAGCGACCTGCCGGGGATGGAGTCGAGCAGAGTGGCGGTGTACTCGTGCTCGGGGTTGGTCCAGATCCGCTCGGCCGGCCCCTGCTCGACCACCTTTCCGCGGCGCATCACGACGACGTTGTCGCAGATGTGCTCGACGACGGTGAGGTCGTGGGTGATGAAGACGAAGGCCACGCCCAGGTCCTGCTGCAGGTCGGCGATCAGGTTCAGCACCTGGGCCTGGACGCTCTTGTCCAGCGCCGAGACGGCCTCGTCACAGACCACCAGGTCCGGCGAGGTGGACAGGGCACGGGCGATGGCCACGCGCTGGAGCTGACCGCCGGAGAGCTGGTGCGGGTGTCGCTCGGCGTGCAAGGCCCGCAGGCCCACCCGCTCCAGCAGCTCCACGACCCGATCCCGCCGGCTCGGCCTCTCCACGCCGTGAACCCGCATGTTGAACTCGATCGACGACCCGACCGTCAGCCGCGGGTTGAGCGAGGTCTGGGGGTTCTGCGGCACGACCTGGAGACGCGCCCGCAGGGCCCGCATCGCCTTGCGGGAGAGCGCCGTGAGGTCGACGCCGTCGAACTCGACCGTCCCGGCGTCCGGCTTGAGGAGGCCCAGGCACATCTTGGCGGTGGTGGACTTGCCCGAGCCGGACTCGCCTACCACTCCCAGGATCTCGCCCCTGGCGACGGTGAAGCCGACGTCGTCGACGGCGCGGAAGGCGCCGAACGTCTTGACCAGTCCCTCGGCCCGCAGCACGGGTGTCTGCGCGGTGCTCATGACGCGATCTCCTCGTCCAGGTCCATGTTCTCCAGCGACCAGGCGGCCATGGTGGGCAGTGCGCCCCGGGCCACCCCCGGTCGTGGCTGCGCGGCCAGGAGCCCGCGGGTGTACGGATGCTGGGGGTCTCGCAGCACGGTGGCCGCGGGACCGCGCTCGATCAGCCGGCCCCGGTACATGACGGCGACCTCGTCGCCGTAGTCCGCGGCGACCCCGACGTCGTGGGTGACCATGAGGACGGCCGTGCCCGTCTCCTCGCGCAGCCGGGCGATCAGGTCGAGGATCTGCTTCTGCACCGTCACGTCCAACGCGGTCGTCGGCTCGTCCGCGATCAGGACCTGCGGGTCGCAGCTGACCGCGATCGCGATCACCGCGCGCTGCCGCATCCCCCCGGAGAGCTCGTGCGGGTAGCTGCCGGCCACGCGGCGGGGGTCGTCGATCCCGACCTGGGCGAGCAGCTCCTCGGCCCGCCGCGCCGCGGCCCGCCGGGGTAGGTCCTGATGCACCCGCAGGACCTCGCTGATCTGGGGCCCGATCCTGCGCAGCGGGTTCAGGGCGCCGGTCGGGTCCTGCGGGATCATCGCGATGACGCCGCCGCGGATGCGGAGCAGCTCGGCCTCGCTGGCGCCGATCAGCTCGACGCCGTTCATCGTGACGGAGCCGGAGATCTCGGCGCCGCTGCCGTAGAGCTGCAGGATGGACCGGGCCGTCACCGACTTCCCCGACCCGCTCTCGCCGAGCAGCATCAGCGTCCTGCCCCGCTCGAGGGCGAAGGAGACGTCTTTCACGATGGCGCTGCGGTGGCCGCCGCGGACGAACGAGGTGTGCAGTCCCTCGACCGCCAGTGGCGACTTCGGGGTGAGGGCGTCCTCCGGTACGGCGCCCTTCTGCAGGTGGGTCGTGGTCGTGGTCGTGGTCGTGGTGTTCATCGGTCTCCTCCGCGGACGTCGAGGTAGTCCCGCAGACCGTCGCCGAGGACGTTGAACGCCACCGACGGGACGAGGATCGCCACCGCCGGGAGCACGGCCAGCACGGGTGCGGAGTACAGGTACTGGGTGGCCTCGCTGACCATCAGGCCCCACTCGGCCGTGGGGGGCGAGACCCCGAGGCCGAGGAAGCTCAGTCCCGCGGCGTAGACGATCGAGAGGCCGATCAGGGCCGTGCAGTAGACGACCACGGGCGGGGCCACGTTCGGCAGGACCTGGCGCAGGGCGATGCTGACGGTGGTCGCCCCCGACGCCCGCGCGGCCTCCATGTAGTCCAGCTCGACCAGGCGTCGGGTCTCGGTCTCTGCGACCCGGGCCACGGGAGGCACGAGGATCACGGCCAGGGCGAGGACGGCATTGCTGGTCCCAGACCCCAGGGCGGCCGCGATGGCGATCGCGAGCAGCACGGCCGGGAAGGCGTAGAAGACGTCGAGGGTCCGCATGACGACCCGGTGGAGCCACGGGCTGCCGAGGCCGGCAGCGACGCCCAGGGCACTGCCGACGATGCCGGCGAAGATCACCGGCGCCAGCCCTGCCAGCAGGGAGAGCTTGGTGCCGACGACCAGCCTGGTGAGGACGTCGCGGCCCTGACTGTCGGTGCCGAGCAGGTGGCCCGCGGAGCCCACGGGCTGCAGCCTGTCCGCCGTGTTGCCCACGTTGGGGTCGCCCACGAAGAGCGGGCCGAGCAGGGCCAGCAGGAAGACCAGCAGGACGACGAGCGCGGACATCCGGGCGCTGAGCGGGAGGCGGCGTCTGGCGCCTTCCGAGCTGCGCACGCGGCGCCGGCTCCCGGCCGCCGTGGCGGTGAGTGTCATGGCATCTCCTAGGCGATCGAGGGGAGGGCGGAGCTCAGGCGCGGACGCGGGGGTCGATGAGGGCCTGCAGCACATCGACGACCAGGTTGAGCAGGACGAATGCGAGGGCGGAGACGAGGACGCCGGCCTGGATCACCGGGAGGTCGCGCTGGGAGATCGACAGGTAGACCAGCTGTCCCACGCCGGGCCACGCGAAGACCGCTTCGACGAAGATGACGCCGCCGAGCAGGTAGCCGATCTGGAGCCCGGCGACGGTGAGCAGCGACGGCACCGTGTTCTGCAGGGCGTGGACCATGATCCTGCGCTTGGAGAACCCCCGCGCCTTGAGCGCCTCGATGAAGTCCATGCTCATCACGTCGCGCATCGAGCTGCGGAACATCCGGGCGATGATCCCGGCCGGCACGAGGGCCGCGGTGAAGGCCGGGAGTGCGACGTGGTGGAGCAGGTCGGCGATCCCGCGGTCGCCGCTCGCGCTGTACATCCCGCTGACCGGGAAGAGCTGGGCGCCTGCGGCGAGGTAGATGATCAGCAGCAGGCCGACGGCGTACTGGGGGACGGAGATCGAGAAGAGCGCGAACGCGTTGGCCAGCCGGGCCACCACGCCCTTCTCCCGCGCCGCGGTGATCGCGCCGATGAGCAGCCCCAGGACCAGGGCCATGAGGGCGGCGACGAACGTGAGGATCAGCGTGTTGACCAGGGCGTCGAGCACGATCGGCGCGACGGCCGTGCGCTTCGAGAGGCTGGTGCCGAAGTCGCCGGTCACCGTGCTGGTCAGCCATGACCAGTACTGCACGGGGAGGGCGTCGTTGAGGCCGAGCCGCTCCTCCAGCTGGGCTCGGGCCTCGGGGGTTCCGGTCGGGCCGAGCATCGCGGTGACCGGGTCCCCGGGGATGATCTTGATGGTGGCGAAGATGACGAGGGAGACCCCGATCAGGGTGGGGACCGCCATCATCAGGCGCTTTCCGATGAACGACAGCATGCTCACTGCCTCCTCTCGTGCGGACGCCGGCCGTGCCGGGGCGACTGCACCTGCAAAGTGATCCGGTCGCCGCGGGCCCGGGCGAACGCGTACTCGAGGGTCTGGCCGCTCTGGTCGCGCAGCAGCCGCTCGAAGAGCATCACCGGCGCGCCGACCGGGACGCCGAGCTGGGCGGCGGCGTGGTCGTCGGCCAGGGTGGCCTCGACCGACACGTCGCTGATCCCGATGGAGATCCCGGCCCGCTCGTAGAGGGCGTACCACTCGTCGACCGCCGAGGCGTGCCGGATGATGCCGGTGAGCTGGGGGCGGATGTACGCCGTGCAGGTGTAGTACGGCTCCCCGTCGATCGTGGCGAGGTAGTCGACCACGCCGCACGGCCCCCCGGGTTGGACGCCGAGTCGCTCGGCGACTCCGGGGGAGGCGGTGATCGTCTCCACGCTCGTGAGCCGGTGCGAGACCTCGCGGTCCGTGTACGGACCGTGCAGGTGGTCGAAAGGATGACTCACCCGGGAGGCGGTCACGAAGGTTCCGTTGCCGGGGATCCGGCGGATCAGGCTCTCGGCCTTCAGCAGCTGCAGGGCGTCGCGCACGGTCTGACGGCTGGCGGAGAACGCGATCATCAGCTCGGGCTCGCTGGGCAGCGCGCCGGCGGCGATCTCCTGGCGGACGATCGAGGAGCGCACGAGGTCGCGGATGCGCCGGGCGGTGGCGTGGCGGCGGCTCGTCCGGGGATCGAGGCGGGTCGTGGCGGCTTCCATGACCAAAACGATGGGGGCGCGATGTTCCGCCCCGACCCCATAGGAGTTACGCGACAGTTACGCCACGAAGGGTCCGCTCTTCATGCCCCTGACCTGCGCATATTCCTTCCAGGGCGGCCCGTAGCGCCGAAAGTTGGTGGCCCCACGCCGCGGCGTGCAGCCACCGCGTCGCGCAGGTGTGACGTGGGTCTCCACGATTCGCGTGATGCGCGTCTCCTTGCAGGGCAGGAGCTCGCCGACCTCCCGGAGGCTAGTCCCGCGTGGCGCGCGCGACGCCGAGCGCGATCAGGCCCTGGCCGGCGGTGTAGGTCGCCATCACCACCGACCCGAGGACCGGGTGCGGCGCCCGGAGGGCGAACCGCTGCACCCCGAGCACGGTGTCGGAGATCAGGAAGAGCGCCGTCCCGGCCTGCAGCGGCCGGCGTGCCTCCCGCGGCAACGCCGGGTCGAGCATCTGCGAGGTGGCGAACATGCCGGTCAGGATCGTCGCGTAGGCGGCGACGGGCAGCCGCAGGGCCGGGTCCTGGCGCCCGGCGACGGCACTCATCGCCGGAGCCAGGGTCAGCCAAGTGCCGAGCGCGACCTTGAGCGGTGTGCTCTGGTGGGTCGCGCGCTCGCCGCGCACCGACGAGAACGCCGCGATGTAGGCGACGTGCGCCCCGAAGAACGACGCGACCCCGGTGAGGAACGACCGCCGGCCGGTGCCGAGCAGCGCCACGTCGCCGCCCCAGGAGAGTGCGTGGGCGGCGACCGTCCCGGCGTGCAGCACCCGGGTCTCCCCGCGGGCCTGGTCGTCGCGGGTGGCGACCAGGAAGGCGGTGGTCAGCGCCGGCATCAGGGCCGGCTTGAGGAGGACACGGGCCCGTCGGGCGGTGCTGCCGCGGCGGCCCGCCGCCACGCTGTCGGCGACCGCCGCGACGGCGTAGGCGGCGGCGGGCAGGAGGGTCCTGACGGGGCGGGCGACGGGAGACATGGCGCCCATCCTGAGGGGTGGGCGCCACGCCCGCCACCCGGGCCCTCAGAGAACGAAGCGGTAGCCCATCCCCGGCTCGGTGATCAGGTGCCGCGGCCGCGACGGCTGCGCCTCGAGCTTCTTGCGCAGGTTGGCCATGTGCACGCGCAGGTAGTTCGTCTCCTTCTCGTACGCCGGGCCCCACACGGCCTGCAGCAGGTCCCGCTGGCCGACGAGGGCGCCGGGCCGGGCGGCCAGGGTGGAGAGGATGTGCCACTCGATGGGGGTGAGCCGGACCTCCGCCTCCCCGCGCCAGGCGCGCTTGGCCGTCAGGTCGAGGCGCAGGTCGCCGCTCTCGAGCACCGGGTCGGCGGCGGGGACACGGCGGACGGCGGCGCGGATCCGGGCGAGCAGCTCCTCCATCCCGACCGGCTTGGTGACGTAGTCGTCGGCACCGGCGTCGAGCGCGGCGACCTTGTCCTGGGAGTCGTGGCGGGCGGAGACGACGATCACCGGCACGGCGCTGGTCCGGCGCAGCCGGGTGAGCACCTCGACCCCGCTCACGTCGGGCAGGCCGAGGTCGAGCAGCAGCAGGTCGGGGCCGTCCTGGGCGAGGGCCAGGGCCTCCGCCCCGGTGCCGGCGGTGAGGACGCCGTAGCCGCGGGCGGTGAGGTTCATCGCCAGCGCGCGGGTCATGGCCGGGTCGTCGTCGACGACGAGGACGGTCGTCACGGTTGCAGCACCGCCTCACGGGCGGGCTCGGCGGGCGACGGGCCGGTCGGCAGGTCGAGGACCATGGAGAGGCCGCCGCCCGGGGTGTCCTCGGCGGTGAGGCGGCCGCCCATCGCCTCGGTGAGCCCCCGGGCGACGGCCAGGCCGAGGCCGACGCCCTGGGAGCCGGGGACGTCGTCGAGGCGCTGGAAGGGCAGGAAGATCCGCTCCTTCTCGGCGTCGCGCACCCCGGCCCCGTGGTCGACGACGGCGAGCCGGGCCCGCCCGTCGGCGTGGCTGGTGCGGACGGTGACCTCGCGGTCGGCGGGGGAGTGGCGCAGCGCGTTGTCGACCAGGTTGGCCACCACCCGCTCCAGCAGCCCGCCGTCGGCGCGGACCGGGGGCAGGTCGTCGGCGAACCGCAGCGCCACCGTGTCGCCGCCGGGCAGGTGGGCCAGGGTGCTGCTCACCACGTCGTCGAGGCCGACCTCGTGGGAGGTGGGGCTGACCACCCCGGCCTGGAGCCGGCTCAGGTCGAGCAGGTTGGCCAGGATGCCGTGCAGCCGGTCGGTGGAGTCCTCGATGCCGGCCAGCAGCTCGCGCACGTCGTCCTCGGACCACCGCACCTCGTCGTCGCGGAGCCCCGAGACGGCCGCCTTGATGCTGGCCAACGGGGTCCGCAGGTCGTGGGAGAGGGCGGCGAGCAGCGCGGTGCGCACCCGGTTGCCCTCCCGGAGCCGCTCGGCGTCGGCGGCCTGGGCGCGCAGCTGCTGGCGCTCGAGGGCGACGGTGAGGTGGGCGGCGAAGGCGCTCAGCACGGTCGCCTGGTGGGCCGGGAGCGGCGCGGCGCCGCGCGCGGCGACCACGAGCGTGGGGGAGAGCGCGGCGGTGTCGGTTGCCTCCTCGGGGGTCCGGGGCGGGTCGTCCCCGGCGGCGGCCACCACCTCCCAGCCACCGGCGCCCGGCTCGGGCTCGTGTCCCGGCTCGGACTCGTCCTCGCGCCGCAGCAGCCCCACCGCGTCGAGGTCGAACCGCACCCGGAGCAGCTCCAGGAGGTGACCGGGGTCGTCGTCGCCGCGCATCAGGGCGCGGTTGAGGGCGGCCAGGTCGTCGGCCTCCTGCCGGGCCAGGGCGGCCCGCTCGCCGCGCCGGGCGGCGATGTCGACCACCGAGGCGACCGCGAGGGCGACGACGAGGAAGACCAGCAGCGACACCGCGCCCACCGGCTCCGCGATCGAGAGGGTGTGGTGGGGGGAGGTGAGGAACCAGTTGAGCGAGAGGCTGCCGACCACCGCACCGGCGAGCGCGGGCCACCGGCCGCCGAGCAGGGCGCAGACCACGGCGTTGGCGAGCAGCACCATCGCGCCGACCGCGGGGGCGGCGTCGCCGGCCGAGGCGCTGAGCGCGGCGGCCACCGCCGGGGGCACGCCGAGAGCCAGGAGCATGACGCCCCACACCCGCAACCCGCCCTGATCGTGGTTCACCTCACCATTGTCACCGCCGCGAGCCGGCGTGGGCCGATTCTTGACGCTTCCTTGATGGCCGAACCCGTTCTCGACCGGGTCGTGCGGGCCGACGATGAGGGTGACATGAACAGCTCCCCCATCGCCCGTCTCGTCGCCCGTCGCACCCAGCTCCCCGACGACGAGGTCGCCGCCGCCCGGCGCGCCGGTGGCCGGGTCCTGCCGCCGTCGGGCCAGGTGGGGCTGGGGCGCCGCTCCAAGCGGCTGCTCCTGGGCCGTCGCCTGCGCACCTCCCAGGTCGCCGAGACGCTGCTGCCGAAGCGGATCGCGCTGCCGGTCTTCGCCAGCGACGCCCTCTCGTCGGTGGCCTACGCCCCGGACGAGGTCTTCATCATGCTGGCCGTCGCCGGCGTGGCGGCGTACTCCTGGTCGTGGAAGATCGCGCTCGGGGTGGCCCTGGTGCTGCTCGCGGTGGTGACGTCCTACCGGCAGACCGTGCACGCCTACCCGAGCGGCGGCGGCGACTACGAGGTGGCGAGCGTCAACCTGGGCCGCACCGCGGGAGTCACCGTGGCCAGCGCCCTGCTGGTCGACTACGTGCTCACCGTCGCGGTCTCGATCTCGTCGGGGGCGCAGTACGCCGCCGCGGCGCTGCCCTTCCTGAGCGGTCACGAGGCGGTCTTCGCCAGCCTGCTGGTGGTGCTGCTGACTGCGATGAACCTGCGCGGCATCCGGGAGTCCGGCGCGTTCTTCGCCGCTCCCACCTACGCCTTCATGCTCGCCATGCTCGGCATGTGCGGCTACGGCCTCGTCCGGTGGGCGACGGGGTCGCTGCCCGAGGTGGAGAGCGCGCACCTGCAGATCGTCCCGGCCGAGGGGTTCGACGAGCCGCTGACCACGCTGGCCCTGCTCCTCCTGCTGGCCCGGGCGTTCTCCTCGGGCTGTGCGGCGCTGACCGGTGTCGAGGCGATCTCCAACGGCGTGCCGGCCTTCCGCAAGCCCAAGAGCCGCAACGCCGCCACCACGCTTCTGCTGCTGGGGCTGATCGCGGTGACGATGATGATGTCGGTGATCCTGCTGGCCCGGCAGATGGGGCTCAGGTACGTCGACCCGCACGATCTCGACCGGCTCCGGACCGCCGGCGGGCAGCCGCTGCCGGGCGACTACGACCAGCACACGGTGATCGCCCAGATCGCCGACGCGCTCTTCGCCGACTTCCCGCCGGGCTTCTACTTCGTGGTCTCGATGACCGGGGTGATCCTGGTGCTGGCCGCCAACACCGCCTTCAACGGCTTCCCGGTGCTGGGCTCGATCCTGGCGCAGGACGGCTACGCCCCCAAGGCGCTCGGGTCGCGCGGCGACCGGCTCGCCTACAGCAACGGCATCGTCTTCCTGGCGGTGATGGCGATCGTGCTGATCCTCGCCTTCGACGCCGAGACCACCCGGCTGATCCAGCTCTACATCGTGGGCGTCTTCGTCTCCTTCAACCTCAGCCAGCTGGGGATGATCCGGCACTGGACGCGCCTGCTGCGCACCGAGACCGACCCCGCCGAGCGACGAAGGATGGTGAGGTCGCGGGCGATCAACTGCGTCGGGCTCTGCTTCACCGCGGTCGTGCTGGTGATCGTGCTGGTCACCAAGTTCCTGGAGGGCGCCTGGATCACCATCCTGGCGATGGTGGTCTTCTTCCTCCTGATGCGCGGCATCCGCCGGCACTACGACCGGGTGGCCTCCGAGCTCGAGACGAGCGCCGAGGACGCGGTGCTGCCCACCCGGGTGCACGCCATCGTGCTGGTCGACCGGCTCCACAAGGCCACGCTGCGCGCGATCGCCTTCGCCAAGGCGTCGCGGCCCAACGTGCTCGAGGCGATCCACGTCGGCAGCGACGACGACGAGGTCGAGCGGCTGCTGCGCGAGTGGGACTCCCGTGACTTCGGCGTGCCGCTGAAGGTCCTCTACTCCCCCTACCGCGAGCTGATCGGCCCGATCGTGGAGTACGCCGGGGAGATCCGGCGCAGCAGCCCGCGCGGCGTCGTCGCGGTCTACATCCCCGAGTACGTGGTGGGCCGGTGGTGGGAGCAGCTGCTGCACAACCAGACCGCCCTGCGGATCAAGGGACGGCTCCTCTTCACCCCCGGCGTGATGGTGATCTCGGTGCCCTACCAGCTCAGCTCGTCCCGCCACGCCCTCACCCGCAAGCGGCGGGAGACCCGCCGGGTCCAGGCCGGCGACGTACGCCGCGGGCGGGTCCAGGGCGGCGGGGAGTGAGTCAGCGCCGCACCATCCGGCGCTCGCGCGGCCCGTCGGCCGGACCCGTGTCGGCCGGACCCGTGTCGGCCGGACCTGTGTCGACGAACCCGGCGCGCGCGTAGGCCGCCCGGGCAGCCACGTTGTCCTCGCGGACCGTCAGGAAGGTGGTGCGGCCCTGCTCCTCGGCCCACGCCACGACCGCCTCGATCAGCGTCGCCGCCACACCGCTCCCGCGGGCCTCGGGGGCGACCCACATCGAGATCAGCTCCACCGCGCTGTCGCCGTCGGGGGCGCCGTCGGGCGCGCCGCAGACCACGCCGAGCACCCGGTCGCCGTCACGGGCCAGCAGGGTGAGCGGGACGGCGACGAGCCGCGCCCGCCACCGCTCCTCGGGGGCGTCGGCCCAGTCGTCGTACCGGGACCCGAAGGCGGCCGGGGAGTCGCGGAGGGAGGCCAGGCGCACGTCGCGGAACTGCTCCCACTGGTCGGCGCCGATCGGCACGATCTCGACCGCCCGCAGGATCTCGTTGGTGAACCAGCCACCACCCCGGCGCCCGCCCCGGTCCCGGCTGCTGACCACGAGGCCCACCGCCAGGTCGAGGGCGAGGTCGACGCCGTCGGGCATCTCCCCGGCCGGTGTCCACTCCTCGCCGAGCTCGAGCCGCTGCGAGACCTCGGAGAAGACCAGCGGGCAGCAGGAGCAGACCGGGTCGTAGCCGTCCACGGCGCGGGCCACGAAGGCGACCACCGGGCGGCCGAAGAGCTCCTCGCGCCGTACGTCGGTGATCTCGACGCCCACGCCCAGCTCGTGGGGGTCGAGCATCGCCGACCACTGGTAGTTGGTGG
Organism: Nocardioides sp. Z50_6; assembly: GCF_058215755.1. NCBI lineage: Bacteria > Bacillati > Actinomycetota > Actinomycetes > Propionibacteriales > Nocardioidaceae > Nocardioides > Nocardioides sp. Z50_6. The sequence goes on from NZ_JBZAJB010000002.1 coordinate 672,696, forward strand.
CGTAGGGCTCCAGGGGGCGCACCTCCCACGACGACGGGGGAGCGCCGCGCTCGTGGAGGGTGCGTCCGTCGTCGAGGGCCACGCCGTCGAGCTCGCCGTGGCGGAGGGTGGCGCGCACGTCGATCCAGCTCGAGCGATGCACCAGCTCCAGCTCCGCCCAGCGGGCGTGCGCCTGGCGGGCGAGGCGGCGCACGTCGTCGGGGGTCACGGCTCCCACGCTAGTGAGCCGTCGCCCGGATCGGCGAGCGACGGCCCGAGGAGGCTCGCCAGGACCGCCGGGCGGTGGCAGGCTGGCCCGGTGTTCGCAGGCTTCGAGGTCCGAGACGTCACCGTCGCGCCGGGGATCGACCTCCGCGTCCGGGTCGGCGGAGCGGGCCCCGCGGTGGTGCTGCTCCACGGCCACCCACGGACCCACACCACCTGGCACGCGGTCGCGCCGCGGCTGGCGGCCGCCGGTCACCTCGTCATCTGCCCCGACCTACGCGGCTACGGCCACTCCTCCAAGCCGGACCCCGACCCGGAGCACCTCACCTACTGCGACCGGGCGATGGCTGCCGACGTGGTCGAGCTGGCCGCCCGGCTGGGGCAGGACCGCTTCGCGGTGGTGGGCCACGACCGCGGGAGCTACGTCGCCAGCCGCGCGGCGCTCGACCATCCCGAGCGTGTCTCGTCGCTGGCGGTCCTCGACGGCGTGCCGATCGCCGAGGCCCTCGAACGCGCGGACGCCGAGTTCGCCGAGGCCTGGTGGCACTGGTTCTTCCTGGGTGCCTCCCCGCACGCCGAGCGGGTCATCACCGCCGACCCCCTCGCCTGGTACCGCCCCGTCGCCGCCTCTATGGGCGCCGAGAACCACGCCGACCTGGTCGACGCCCTGAGGGACCCGGGCACCGTCCGGGCGATGATCGAGGACTACCGCGCAGGTCTCCACGTCGACCGGCGGCACGACGAGGAGGCCCGGGCCGAGGGCCGACTCGTCGAGTGCCCCACCCTCGTGGCCTGGTCCCGGGACGACGACCTGGCCGACCTCTACGGCGACCCCGCCGCGGTGTGGCGGCCCTGGTGCCGGCTCCCGGTGACCTCCGCCGTCATCGACTCGGGGCACCACATGGCAGAGGAGGCGCCCGCCCAGCTCGCGGAGGTGCTCCTCGAGCACCTGGCTGCCGTCAGTCGGTGGGCCTCACACCCGGGAGCTCCCGGGTGTGGATGAGCTCTGCCGCGATCTGGCGCAGCTTGACGTTCTGCGTCGAGGAGAGGCGCGTGAGCAGGGCGAACGCGCGCTGCGCATCCACGTCGTACCGCTCCATCACCAGGCCGCAGGCCTGACCGATCAGGGTGCGGGAGTCGAGGGCGGTCTCGAACTGGTCGAGCTTCTGCGCCGCGAGCACCGCGAGGGCGATGTGGGCGGCGAGCGCCAAGCCCTCGGCCTTGTCCTCGGCGTCGAAGGCGTCGGCCTGGGTCGAGTACATGCTCAGGGCCCCGACGATGTCCTTGAGGGTGAACAGCCGGAAGGTCAGGACGCAGCGTGCCCCGGTCGTCTCGGTGAGCCGGGGGCCCCAGTTTGGCCACCGGTGCTCGGCGGCGAGGTCGGGGATGTAGACCGTGTCCACCTCCCACAGGGTGTGCAGGGCCGGCCCCTCCCCGAGCTCCTGCTGCAGCCGGTCGCCGGTGGCGGCGATGTCGTCGGTGGCCGCGGGGGTCTCCACCCGCTTCTTGCCGTACACGAGCGAGATGCTCGCCGAGTCGCATGCCGTGACGTTCCGCACGAGCAGCTCCACGGCGTGCTTGACGGTCGCGGCCGGGTCGCCCTGGTCCTGCAGCTCGCGGGCGGCGGAGGCCATCCGCTCCGACACTGGCTCATCTCTGTGGTCCATAAGGCGTCACTATCCCATCTAAGGCTCGACGCGGCCCTCCCGGCGACCTGTGCGGCCCCCCGGTCCGTTCGCTCGACCCGGAGGACCTGACGAAGCCTCAGTGCCCCGTGGCGTTCGTCTGTCAGAGCCTTACCCGAAAACGGTGCGAGCCACGCCTCCGTGCGTCGGCGAGCGCGTAGAGGACGCCGTACTCGAAGTGCGTCACCTCGGCGTCGCGCTGGAGCTGGGCGTCGAGCGCGGCCGGCAGCCACTCCAGGACGGTGGCCGGCGCGGCCCACCCTGCGATGCCAGACCGCTGCGGGCGATCCGGTCTACCCTCGAGCCATGAGCCGGATCTTCACCGCGAGCGTCGCCTCGGTCTATCCCCACTACGTGGCCAAGGTGGAGAAGAAGGGACGCACCGAGGCGGAGCTGAGGCAGGTCATCGAGTGGCTGACCGGCTTCGACTCCGCGCAGCTCGACGACCACCTGGCCGGCGGCACGACGTTCGAGGAGTTCTTCGACCAGGCCGAGCTCAACCCGCGCGCCAGCGCCATCACCGGCGTCATCTGCGGCTACCGGGTCGAGGAGATCGAGGACCCGCTGATGCAGAAGATCCGCTACCTCGACAAGCTCGTCGACGAGGTGGCCAAGGGCAAGGCGATGGAGAAGGTGCTGCGGGGCTGAGCCGCAGGTGGGCTAGGCGCGGGCTGCGGCTGCGCGCGCCAGCCGGGCGACCGAGGCGAGCTGCAGACCCTGGGTCCGCACGGAGTTCTGGGCGAGGTCCCGCAGGCGGCGGCACCCGCCGCCGTCGATCTCGGTGCGGGCCGCGGCCTTCGAGGCGAGCGCGTGGGCGGTCAGCTGCTCGGTGAAGACCTGGTCGAAGGCGGTCCCCTCCAGTCCGCGCAGCGCGGCGGAGTCGGGGTACGGCCCCAGCGGCTCGGGCCGGCCCCAGTCGCGCAGGCAGGCGGTGATCGAGACCAGCTCGGTGGTCTGCTGGGCGAGCGCGGCGCGCGCCAGCGAGCGGATCTCCTGGCACGAGCCCCGGGTCGAGGCCGCCCGACTGGCCGCCATCGCTCCGTGCAGCGCCGCGTAGGTCTGCTCCAGGTAGTGGAGGTCGACGGCGTTGGCCTCGGCGGGCGGGGTGGCGACGGGGCGATCGGTGACTGCTTGATCCATGACGGACAAGGTGATTCCTCTGCTCAGTGCTGCGAGTGAGGTGCCCGGACGCCCCGATTCGAGACTGCGACCTGCTACCCGCAGTCCCTACCCACGGTAGCCCGTCTCCGGTCACGGGCGGGCATCCTCCCGATCCCCCGTCGCGATCGGCCTACCGATCGGGACGCCTCGAGCAGGCTCTGCACGACGAAGCACCCACGACGGCAACGCTAGGCCCCAGTCGCCCCTAGGGTCGCAGAACGACCCGGTTGCGCACGGGTGGAGTCATCCGGTCCCAGCCGTGACGCGCCGTCAGCCGCGCGCCTGCGCCACCTCGCGGCGTACGGCCGGCGCCACCTCGGCGGCGAAGAGCTCGGTGGTCGCGGTGTCGTCGGAGGCGAGGATGAAGCCGCTGGTGCCGTAGGTGAGGGCGACGTCGGTGAGCTCCTCCACCCACTGGTCCGGGGGCCCCTGCAGCACGCCCGTGCTGGTCCTGGCGAACTGGCCGGAGATGTTGAGGAAGCGGCGTACGTCGCGGGGGTCGCGGCCGGCTGCCGCGGCGCCCTGGTCGAGGTGCTCGTTCATCTCGGTCAGGTCCTCGAAACCGCCCGGCAGGTACTGCAACGACGGCAGCCAGCCGTCGCCGACGCGGCCGGTCAGGCGCAGCAGGCGCGGCTTGTAGGAGCCGATCCAGATCCCCGGCCGGTGCGCGGAGACCGGGCCGCGCTTGGCGCCCCGGACCGAGTAGTGCTCGCCCTCGAAGGTCAGCCCGCCGGGCTGGTCGGTGTCCCAGATGCCGCGGATGATCCGGACCGCCTCTTCGAGGGCGACGACCGCCTCGCCCGGCGTCCGCCGCGGACCGCCCATCGACTCGATGGCGTCCCAGAACCCGCCGGCGCCGAGCCCGAGCTCGATCCGGCCGCCGGAGAGCAGGTCGGCGGTGGCCACGGTGCGGGCCAGCACGGCGGGCGGGCGCAGCGGCAGGTTGGTGACGTTGGTGGTCAGGCGGATCCGCTCGGTGCGGGCGGCGGCGTAGGCGATCAGCGTCCAGGTGTCGTGGAACTTCGCCACGTAGGGGTGGTCCTGGAAGGTGACCAGGTCGAGCCCCGCCCGCTCGGCGACCAGCGCCTGCTCGACCGCGTGCCGGACGGGTTCGTTGGCCGGCGTCACGAACGTGCCGAAGAGGAGGTCGTGTCCGTAGTCGGTCATGCGGGGCTCCCGGCGGTCGAGGTGGGTGAGGTGGGTGAGGTGGCGAGGTTGAAGTTGTCGCGGAACAGGTTGGCCGGGTCCAGCTCGGACTTGAGCGCGCGCAGCCGGGCGAGGGTGGCCGGCGGGAACGCCTCACCGAGCCGCTCGGGGCTCTGGTCGGTCTCGAAGCTGAGGTAGGAGCCGGACAGGTGCGGCCGCATCCCGGCCCACGACCGGTCCAGGCGCGGGGCGTCGGCGCCCATCGCGGTGATCGCGAACGCCGCGTCGCGGTGGGCGAAGGCGGTCGCGTCGGGGGCGACGTCGCCGATCGCGCCGCCCATCGCGCGGAGCTGGAAGAAGTACGTCGCGCCGCTGGCCAGCAGGCGGGCACTGGACTCGGCCACGTCGCGGTCGAGCGCGGTGACCAGCCCCGACCGGGCGACCGGCTCGCCGAGCCCCTGGTGCGGGGTGTCGGGGAACATGTTCATCACCGCGGCGTACGGCGCGATCACCACCCGCTGCTCCACCATCGGCGCCATGTCGGCGAACGGCTGTAGCTGGGAGACCACGACCGCCGGGTCGTCGGAGGCCACCATCGCCATCACCCGGGCCACCCCGGAGCGGCCCATCACCAGGAACGGCGTGGTCTCCCGGGGCGCGGCGGCGACCAGCCGGCCGAACTCGGCCAGGAACGCGGCCGGGTCGCCCACCTGGAAGGCGAGCTGCGCCCAGCCGACGTCCGGCACCTCGTCGGCGACCAGCTCGAAGGCGGTGGCGATGCCGAAGTTGGCCCCGGCCCCGCGCATCGCCCAGAAGAGGTCGGGGTGCTCGTCGGTGGTGGCCCGGACGTGGGAGCCGTCGGCGAGGAGCACCTCGACGGCGCGGAGGTTGTCGATGGTGAGGCCGTGCTTGCGGCCGAGGAAGCCGATGCCGCCGGCGGTGGCCAGGCCGCCGACACCCACGCCGCCGTAGTCGCCGGAGCTGATCGCCCAGCCGTGGGGCTGCAGCGCGGTGGCGACCTGCTTCCACCGGGCGCCGGGCCCGACGCGGATCAGGCGGGCGCTCTCGTCGAGGACCTCGATGCTGTTGAGGGCGCCGACGTCGACGACGAGACCGCCGTCGTTGGTGGACCGCCCGCTGACGCCGTGGCCGCCGCTGCGCACCCCCAGCGGCAGGTGCCGGTGGCGGCCGGCGAAGGCGAGCGCGTCGCGCACCTCCTCGACCGTCCGGGGCCGGAGCACCAGGCCGGGGCGTCCGCCGCGCAGGTAGGTCGAGCGGACCGCGGCGTACCGCACGTCGCCGGGCTCCACGGCGGTCTCGGCCAGGTGGTCGGGCAGCCCGTCGTAGTCGATGCCGGGACGGCGTCGCGCCCGCACCTCGGCACGTCGCGGTGGGCGCGCCGAGACGGTGCCGGCGCTCAGCGCCTGTGGCGCTGCCTCCTCCAGGACGGGGGCGGCCTCGCGGAGGAACCGCTCCAGCCGTTCGGTGGGTACGGCGTCGTCGACGCGGAGGACGAAGCCGGTCACGCCGTGCTCGACGACCAGCGGCGCGAGGGCCTCAGACCAGTCGGCGCCGGGACCATGCGTGAGGGTGACCACCCGCTGGATCTCCCGGGGGTCCCGGCCGGCCCGCCGGGCGTGCTCGTCGAGCAGGCGCAGCCGCGCGGTGAGTGCGTCCAGCGCCTCGGGCTGGTGCGGCTCGCCGAGGTCACCCAGCCACCCGTCGGCCACGCGGCCGGCGACCTCGACCATCTCGTCGCCGCTCAGCCAGACCGGCACCTCGTGGGCGGGCAGCGGACCCGGTTCGGCGCCGGCGGCGTGGTGGTGCTCGCCGGTGTGGCGCACCGGTCCGGCCCCGGTGTCCCACATGCGCCGCACCAGGCCGACGGCCTCGGCCACCGCCGCCTCGCGCCCGGGCTCACCGCGCAGCGCCAGGGTCGCCCGGCCGCCGGAGAGCAGGTCGAGGCTGGCCGTCGTCCGGGCGGTGACCGTCGGGGGCTGCTCGCCCGCGACCTCGGCGACCACCAGCCCCAGCCGCGTGGTGCGCCCCGCGACCCACCCCAGCACCGCACGCGGCGCGACCACGAAGTCGTAGCCGAGCGCCTCGGCGGCGAGCGCCGTCGCGGCGGCCGCGACGGGGTCGTCGCCCTCGAGCCGGAGGCCGAGGCGGAGCAGGGGGCGGGTCATGTCGATTCCTGGAGGGTGTCAGGCAGCGTGGCGGGCGGCGAGGGCCGCGCCGGCCTTGGCCGCCGCTTCCTCGGCGCTGCGGCGCATCGTCGCGGCCAGCTCGGTGAACTCGTCGAGCGCCGGGTTGACGCCGACGAGGGTGAACTCGCGCTCGACCACCGTCAGGTCGGCACCCCAGATGTCGACCAGGATCCGGCGCAGGTAGTCGGTGCAGTGGTCCCAGCCCTCGCGCGGGGTGCCGGCGCCGTAGGCCCCGCCCCGGGTGATCACGAGGGTGACCGGGGTCCCGTCGAGCAGCCGGGCACCCTGCGGCGCCCCCGCGAGGGTCAGGTCGATCCAGGTCTTGGCGTGCTGGGAGATGCCGTAGTTGTAGAGCGGCATCGCGAGGACGACGTACTCCGCCGCCCGCAGCTCGGTGGCCAGCTGCTCGGCGAGGCCGAGCGCCTCGCGCTGCTCGGTGGACCGGTCGGCCTCGGGGGTCGAGCCGGCACCGAGGGCGGTGGCCCAGGCGTCGGCGGGCAGCGGCTCCTGGCCGAGGTGGCGCCGGACGAGCGGCACGTCGGGGCGGGCGGCGGCGAACTCCTCGACGACGACGTCGGCCAGCGCGCTGCTGGCGGAGTGCGCGCCCTGGATGCTGGCGTCGATGCGGAGCAGGGTCATCGATGGGTCTCCTGACATGGTGGATTGAATGTTCAAGTCGAGAGTAGCCGGATTCGAGTTGAATGTTCAATACGCAGGCTACGATGGGACTGTGAGCACCGACACCCACCCCCCCGCCGAGACGCCGGACGACGTCCGGTGGCTCACCAGCGACCAGCAGGTGGAGTGGCGCTCCCTGGTCCACCTGCTCGCCACCCTGCCGGCGGCCCTCGACGCCCAGCTCAGGCGCGATGCGGGGTTGAACCTCTACGAGTACCAGGTGCTCGGCGTCCTCGGGGAGACCCTCGACTACACCCGCGGGCTCAGCGAGCTGGCGATCCTCTCCGCGGGCTCACCGTCGCGGCTCTCCCACGCGCTCAAACGGCTGGAGCGAGCGGGGTGGGTGGAGCGGCGCAGCGGCGGGGTCGGCCGCCGGATGGAGGCGCGCCTCACCGAGGCCGGCCGGGAGAAGCTTGAGGCCACGGCGCCGGGCCACGTCCGGGAGGCGCGGCGACTGGTCGTCGACGCGCTCACCCCCGAGCAGTTCGCCGCCCTGGGCGAGGCCGCTCGCGCCGTCACCGCGGTGACCAACGAGGAGACCTCCGGCCGTTGCAGCGAGACCTCCTGCTGACGGCGCCCCACCCCAGGGTCTAATCCTGCGCCACGGAGCTCTCGCAGTCCCGCTCTCTCGACCCGTCGCCGTCACCGGGCGGTGGAGTCGCCGGCGGACAGCACCTGCTCCCAGGACACCCTCGACGGATCGCCGGCGCTTGCGGCGGCCACAGCCGCCAGGCCGCGCCGCAGGACAGCTCCCCTGGGGAGGTCGCCCATCCGGTCCAGCACCAGCAGGACCTTCGGCCGGCTCAGCCCCCCGAGCAGCTCGCGCACCGAGTCCTGGAGTGCCCGGAGGCTCGCCACGTCGTCAGGAGCGCCCGGCTCGAGCACGACCGCTGCGCCCACGGACCGCCCGAGGTGGGTGTCGACCCGCTCGAAGGCCTCGGCGGCCACCACGAACGGCTGGTCCAGCAGCACGTCACGCACCTCGGTGAGCGAGACCAGCTGGCCGGAGACCGAGATGACCTCGTCGCGGCGACCCAGGAACTCGACCCGGCCGTCGGCGCCACGACGAGCCAGGTCGCCCGTGGTGTAGACCCCGGGAATGCGTCCCCAGTGGTCGTCCACCAGGTCGCCGGCCCCGGTTCCGACCGCACGCATCAGACCGACCCACGGGTGCAGCACGGCCCATTCGCCGACCTCGCCGTCAACCACTTGAGCACCCGTCTCGTCCAGCGCGGCGCAGCCGGGATCGGGCATGGCGGGGTCGACCGCACCGCGCTCGTAGGCGACGATGCCGCCCAGCTCCGTCTGGCCCCAGCCGTCCACCACCGTCACGCCGTGGTCCAGGGTGCTGCACAGCCAGGTGCGGACCTCCGGCTCGAGGCGCTCACCGATGGTGACGACGCGGCGCAGCGACTGGACGCCGTCGGGCGGCTGGAGCGACCACGCCCGCAGCGCGGTCAGCACCGACGGTGAGGTGAGGAGCGAGGTGACGCCGTAGCGTTCGATGATCCGCCAGGCGCGGGCCGGGTCCGGGACGTCGAGGGTCCCCTCGTACATCACCGCGGAAGTGCCGGAGAGCAGCGGCCCCAGGATGCCGTGGCTCTGGGCGCCCAGCCAGGAGACATCGGTGGCGCCCCAGAAGACACCGCCCTCTCCCATCGCGAAGAGCTGGTTCGCCAGCGCGACCACCGCGATGTTCGCGGCGCCGGCATGGATGGCCACGGGGCGTCCGCCCCGATTCGCGAGGTACGCCGTGATCGCTCGGTGCTCAGCGGGCAGGCCTGGCGCCGGGACGTCGACTCCGGCGGGGGCGAGGACGTCGTCGTACCAGCTGTCGCCCTCGAACCACTCCACGTGCACGCCGGTACGGCGCACCACGATCGTGCGCTCCACACTGCTGATCGCTTCGATCGCCTCGTCGGCGCGCGCCTTCAACGGAAGGATGGACCCCCGTCGCCAGCCGCCGTCCTGGGTGAACAGCACCCGAGGCCGGAAATCGGCCAGTCGCGCGGAGAGCGCCTCGACCGGGAGTGCCACGGGAATGACAGTCACCTCGGCGCCGAGCCGCAACGCGGCGAGGAAGGCGACCACCGCCTCGGGGAGCCAGCCCAGGTGCAGCGCGATCCGGTCGCCCGGACCCACTCCGAGGTCCCTCAGGCCGGCGGCCAGCCGCAGCACGTCCTCGTGCAGATGGGCATAGGTGAGCGAGCGGCGGTCTCCGGGCTCGCCCTCCCACCAGATGGCGACCTGGTCGCCCCGATCGGGCAGGTGCCGGTCCGTGCAGTTCTCGGCGAGGTTGAAGGTGCCGCCCACGAACCAGCGGTGGAAGGGCGCGTCGTCGACGAAGAGCTCGTCCCAGCGGGTCTGCCACCGCAGCTGCTGGGCCACCGGCTCCCACGCCCGGATCGCGTCCTCGCGTCCAGCCAGGTCGGCACGTCCCTCAACCATGGCCCAGGGTCCTTCCCGCGGCGGCCGCGGCCCGGCCGAGCTGGTTGGCCACTCGCTCAGGATCGGCGGTGGGGGAGAGATTGGCGGCCAACGAGGCGATCGCGCGTCCCTCGGCGTCACTGATCGCCACCGCCACCTCCGGTTGCGGTCCAGACGTCCCGTCGCTCGTGAGGTAGGCCGCCGACGCCCACTGCCTGCGCGCCACGTCGAGATCGTCGGGAAGTGCGCCCGCGTGCCCGGCCAGGGCCCGCGACCAGGTCTCCGGGGGCGCGCGGCTGATCAGCAGGCGGCCCGACGGCGTGTCCAGGGCGTTGGTGACCCGGTGGCTCTCGCGGTAGGGGTCGCCCTGGACGCCGTCCACCCGGTCGACGTACACGACGGACTCGCGGACCAGCAGGGCGACGTAGATGGTCGTCTGGAGGGTGTCGCGAAGTGACAGGAGGTACGGCGACAGTGCGCTGAGGATCGGGAGCCTCCCGAGGTAGCGCTGGGAGAGACGCGCCACCTCCGGGCCGAGGCTGTAGCGCGACGTGCGGGCATCCTGCTCGACGAGGTCGGCGAGCACCAGCGAGCGCAACAGTCGGTGCGCGGTCGGCAGCGCCAGACCCGAGCGCTCGGCCAGGTCCGTCAGCTGCTGGTACGCGGGCCCGTCACTGAGCAGGTCCAGGAGTAGCGCGGCGTTGCGGATGGTCCCGAGCTTGCCCCGGCCGGCCTCCCCTGAGGGGTCCTCGGTCACGCGCCCTCCTCCCGCTGGTCACCCCGGTGTTCCCGTTCCGAGGTGCATGTTTCCACATAGTGGAGTCATTCGGTGACTTCAAGTGGCAGGAAGTAGGTCGGCTTATCAAAAACGGGGGTTGCGCTTCCGCATAGTGGAAAGTAACGTGCGTCACATCGGCTGACCAGGAGGATGCCAGGTGCTGACCAGGGCCTACCGTTTCGAGCTCAACTCAAGTCGCCTCACTGCCGGCGAGCCGCTGCTGCAGGTGGACTCCGTCGGACTCCGCTTCGGCGGCATCCATGCGCTCTCGGACGTGTCGTTCACCGTCCGACAGGGCGACGTGCACGCGGTCATCGGCCCCAACGGCGCCGGCAAGTCGAGCATGCTCAACTGCATCAGCGGCCTTTACCGGCCTCAGGAGGGCAGCATCACGCTGCACACCCGGGCTGAGGACGGGGCGCCGCGTGAGCACGACCTCGTGCATGCCAAGCCCCACCAGATCGCCCGGCTCGGTGTCGCCCGCTCCTTCCAGAACATCGAGCTCTTCGGGCACCTGACGGTGCTGGAGAACCTGATGCTGGGCCGGCACATCCACATGAAGCACCGGCTGCTGCCGGCGTTCGTCTGGTTCGGGCCCGCCCGGCGCCAGGAGATCGCCCACCGCGAGTTCGTGGAGGAGGTCGTCGACCTCCTCGCACTCCAGGCCTACCGGCACTCGCCGGTGGGGGCGCTGGCCTACGGCATCCAGAAGCGGGTCGAGCTCGGACGTGCGTTGTGCATCGAGCCCGGTCTGCTGCTCCTCGACGAGCCGATGGCCGGCATGAACGCTGAGGAGAAGGAAGACATGGCGCGCTACGTCCTCGACGTCAACGAGCTTCGCGGGGTCACCGTGATGCTGATCGAGCACGACATGGGCGTGGTGATGGACATCTCCGACCAGGTGAGCGTGCTCGACTTCGGCAGGCTCATCGGCGACGGGACGCCGACCGAGATCCGCGGCAACCAGGCCGTGGTCGAGGCGTACCTGGGGGCCGACGCATGAGCATCGCCGACGAGACGTTCCCACGCCTGCTCGCCCGCCAGGTGGAGACCCGGCCGCAGGCGGTCGCTCTCCAGGAGAAGCTCTACGGCATCTGGCAGCCCATCACCTGGCAGGAGTATGCCGATCGGGTGCGCGACTTCGGGCACGGGCTCGCCTCGCTGGGGGTCGGACGCGGCGACATGGTCGCCGTGCTGGGCGACAACCGGCCCGAGTGGCTGATCGCCGAGCTGGCGGTGCAGTCCATCGGCGCCGCCGTGGTCGGCATCTACCCCACCAGCCTCGACGAGGAGATCGTGCACGTCCTCACCACGGCGCGCACCCGGGTCGTGGTGGCCGAGGACCAGGAGCAGGTCGACAAGCTGCTGAAGATCAAGGCGCTCGCTCCGGACCTGGAGCACGTCGTCTTCTACGACCCGCACGGCCTGGAGTCCTACACCCAGCCGTGGCTGCTGCCGTTCGGCCAGGTCGAGGAGGCAGGTCGGGCGTGGGGAGCCGAGCGCCCCGGATGGTTCGAGGAGCAGGTGCGGGCCGGGACGCCCGACGACATCGCGGTCGTCTGCACCACGTCCGGAACCACCTCCCAACCCAAGCTCGGCCAGCTCTCGCACCGCAACCTGCTCTCGATGGCCGAGAGCCTGGTCTCCATCGACCCGCTCGGGCCGAAGGACCGCTTCGTCTCCTTCCTGCCGCTGGCGTGGATCGGCGAGCAGATGATCGCCGTCGCGTGCGGCCTGGCCCAGGGCCTGACGCTCTCCTTCCCCGAGGACTCCGCCACCCAGCGCAGCGACCTGCGTGAGATCGGTCCGCACGTCATGTTCAGCCCTCCGCGCATCTGGGAGTCGATGCTCTCCGAGGTCCAGGTCCGCATCGAGGAGTCGGGCTGGCTCAAGCGCAAGATCTTCGGCCTCGGCTACTCCGTCGGGGACCGGGTCGCGGCCAAGCGGCTGCGCGGCAGGCGGCCCGGGCCCGGCGACCGGGCGCTGCTCCTGCTCGCCGACTGGGCAGCGCTCGCCCCGGTGCGCAACCAGCTGGGACTGACCCGCATCAAGCGTGCCTACACCGGCGGGGCACCGCTGGGGCCGGACGTCTTCAGCTTCTTCCACGCGATCGGGGTGAACCTCAAGCAGATCTACGGGCAGACCGAGATCTGCGGCCTCGCCGTCGTGCACCACGACGACGACGTCCGGTTCCACAGCGTCGGGGTCCCCATCCCGGGGTGCGACCTGAGGATCGGCGACGACGGCGAGATCCTGCTCCGGTCGCCGGCTGTCTTCCGTGGCTACGTGGGCAACCCCGAGGCGACCGACGCGGCGCTGACCGACGACGGCTGGCTGCACACCGGCGACGCCGGCTACCTCGACGACGGCCAGCTTGTGGTGATCGACCGCGCCAAGGACGTGCAGACGACAGCCACGGGCACCCGCTTCTCGAGCGCGTTCATCGAGAACAAGCTCAAGTTCAGCCCCTACGTCGAGGAGGCGGTGGTCTTCGGGACCGACGAGATCGTGGCGATGATCGTGATCGACCCGAACACGGTCGGCTCCTGGGCCGAGGGCCAGCACCTCACCTACACCACCTTCACCGACCTGGCGGCCAAGCCGGAGACCTATCGACTGATCGCCGACGAGGTGCACCGTGCCAACGTCGACCTCCCCGAGGAGATCAGGGTGCGTCGCTTCATGCTGCTGTTCAAGCAGCTCGACCCCGACGACGACGAGATCACCCGCACCCGCAAGGTCCGTCGCAACGTCATCGTGGAGCGCTACGCGGACCTCATCGCGGCGCTCGCCCGGGGCGACGACCGAGTGTCGATCACCAACACCGTCTCCTACCAGGACGGCACGGTCGCCAAGCGCCAGATCGACCTGGCGATCCTCGACCTGGATGACCACCAGCCCTCCGCTGACAGCAAGAAGCGTCCCGTCTGGAGCACACGCCGATGAGCCAGTTCCTCAACCTCACCATCTACGGACTCTCCGAGGGAGCGATCCTCGCCCTCGCGGCGCTGGGCTTCGTCCTCATCTACAAGTCCACCTCGGTCATCAACTTCGCCCAGGGCGAGTTCCTCCTCATCGGGGGCTACACCGTGTACGCCGCCTTCGTGGTGTTCAAGCTCCCGCTCGTCCTCTCCGTGGCGGTCGGCCTGGTCTTCGCCGTCCTCATGGGACTGCTCATCGAGCGGTTCGTGCTGCGCCCCCTGGTGGGGGAGAGTGCGATCAGCGTGATCATGGTGACCATCGGGCTCGCGGGGTTCCTGCGGGCCGTGGTGCAGATGATCTTCGGCACCCGGCCCGTCTCCCAGCCGGCGCTGCTGCCCCGCACCCCGGTGGAGTTCCTCGGCACCACCATCCCGCTCAACCGGATCCTGGTGATCGTGATCGCCGGCTTCGTGCTCACCGCCTTCACCGTCTTCTTCCAGCGCAGCCGGCACGGCATCGCGATGCGGGCCGTCGCCGACGACCAGCAGGCGGCGCTCACGATGGGCATCTCGGTCCGCAAGATCTTCGCGATGGCCTGGGCGTTGGCAGCGGTCTCGGCGCTGGTCGCCGGGGTGCTGCTCGGGGACATCACCTCGGTCAGCGGCAACCTCGTGTCCTTCGGACTCCTGGTCTTCCCCGTCGTCATCCTGGGCGGGCTCGACTCGGTGCCGGGCACCATCGTCGGCGGGCTGGTGATCGGGCTCACCGCTCAGTACGTCAGCGGCTACTGGGACCCGGGCCTGGCGCAGATCGTCCCCTACCTCCTGCTGATCGCCATCCTGATGGTCAGGCCCTACGGCATCTTCGGCGAAACCCGGATCGAGAGGGTCTAGGTCCATGGCATCGATCTCCACCGGCGTCTACTTCCGCAGCTACCAGCGCGAGCTGTCGCTGCGACACACCGCGGCGCAGTACGTCAGGCTCGCCCTGATCGTGGTCGCGGCGATCGCTGCGCCCTACGTCTTCGACCCCTACCAGCTGAGCATCCTCAACACCGTCCTGATCGCCGTCGTCGGGGCCGTCGGCCTCAACATCCTGGTCGGCTTCACCGGGCAGATCTCGCTCGGGCAGGGAGGGTTCCTGGCCGTCGGCGCCTTCACCTCCGGGTTGCTCACGATGCGCGCCGACCTGCCGGCGCCGCTCTCGATCGCCTGTGCGGTGGTGGTCACGGCCGCAGCGGGCGCCCTCTTCGGCCTCCCGGCCCTGCGGCTCAAGGGTCTCTACCTGGCCATCGCGACCCTGGCGAGCCAGGAGATCATCGTCTTCATCGCGCGGCGGTGGTCCTTCCTGCGCGAGGAGAGCGGCGCGCCGCTCGCGGTCGAGCGCTTCCGGGTCGGTGGCTACGAGATCACCCGCGAGTGGTTCGAGTTCCAGTGGTACTGGATCCTCCTCGCCTGTGCGGTGGTCGCGGTCCTGACCGCACGCAACCTATTCCGCACCGGGCTCGGGCGCTCGTTCATGGCGGTCCGTGACCAGGACATCGCCGCGGCGGCGATCGGCGTCAACGTGACCCGCACCAAGGTCGTCGCCTTCGCCGTCTCCTCCGGCTTCGTCGGTCTCGCCGGCGCGCTCACGGCGCACTACTCCGAGACCGTCACCTGGGAGTCCTTCACCTTCGAGATCTCCATCCTCTACCTGGCGATGATCATCGTCGGCGGGCTCGGGAGCGTGGCAGGCGCTGTGTACGGCGCCTTCTTCATCACCTTGCTGCCCGTCTTCCTCAACGAGGTGATCGGTGGCGTCGGCGAGCAGGTCCCGTGGCTCGTGAGTCGGCTGCCCGCTATCGAGAACGCCGTCTTCGGCCTCGTCATCATCGCCTTCCTGCTCATCGAGCCCCGCGGTCTCGACCGCATCTGGCAACGGATGAAGGACTACGTCCGCTTCTGGCCCTTCCGCTACTGACCCGGCACGTCTGAGAAACACCCACCCAAGGAGAAACACCATGCGCCAAACCCGCACCCTGCTGGTGGCCGCCGCCGCGGCCGCGCTCAGCCTCACCGCCTGCGCACCGGGCGGCGACTCCGACGAAGCCGCGGACAGCGACGGCCCGATCAAGCTGGGCGTCATCGCCGACCTCACCGGCGCGACCGGTGACGTAGGCACGCCGTACGCCAACGGCCAGAAGGCATACGTCGACTGGCTCAACGACAACGGCGGCATCGACGGCCGCGAGCTCGACGCCCCCGTCACGGACTACGCCTACGACCTGCCCACCGCCGAGCGGATCTACAAGGAGTACGTCAACGACGACGTCCTCGCCGTGATGGGCTGGGGGACCGGCGACTCGGAGGCGCTCGCACCGCGGATCACCTCTGATGAGCTGCCGTTCATGTCCGCCTCGTACGCCGAGCCGCTCACCGACCCTGCGGAGGCGCCGTACAACTTCGTGGTCGCCCCGACCTACTCCGACCAGGCGCGTGTTGCGCTCAACTGGATCGCCGAGGACGGCAAGAGCAGCGAGATCGCGATCTTCCACAACGACAGCCCCTTCGGGCTTGCCCCGGTCGCCGACGCCCAGGAGTGGGCCGCCGACCTGGACCTCAACGTGAAGGCCTACCCGATGCCGGCCGGCTCGACGAACTACACGGGGCTCCTGTCCCAGGCCGAGAAGCAGGGCGCGAAATACATCATGATCCAGAACGTCTCCTCCCCGGCGGCCCTGGTCGCCAAGGACATCAAGGCCCAGGGCCTGGACATGCAGATCGTCTGCCTCAACTGGTGCGCCGACGAGCTCTTCATCGACACCGCCGGCGCCGACGTGGCGGAGGGTCACATCCTGGTGCAGCCGTTCGCCCCGGTCTCCGCAGACCAGCCCGGCCACGAGGACGTGCAGGCCTACCTCGAGGAGAACGGCTCCTCGCTGGAGAAGGAGGGCCTCCACTTCGCCCAGGGCTGGTACACGATGCACGCGATGGCCGAGGGCATCCGCGCCGCGGTCGAGGCCGGCGACCTCAGCGGGCCCGGCATCAAGGAGGCCCTGGAGACGATGGGCCCGATCGACACCGGCGGCGTGCTGGGCACCGGTGAGATCGAGTTCTCCGAGGACTCCCACCGTGGCAGCACCGCCACCGGCATCTACCGGGTCGAGGATGGCGAGATGGCTCCCGTCGAGCTGGGCGTCTCGCCGTGACCCCATCCACCGTGGCTTCGGAGGCGGCCGGGTCCACCCCGGCCGCCCCCGGGGGCAACCTCCTCACCGTCAGCAGCATCGAGGTCATCTACGACGAGGTGATCCTGGTGCTGCGCGGGCTCTCGATGGAGATCCCGGAGGGCAAGATCGTCGCCCTCCTGGGCTCCAACGGTGCCGGCAAGTCGACGATGCTCAAGGCGGCCTCGGGCCTGCTCCCCAGCGAGCGCGGCGAGATCACCGACGGCTCGATCATCTTCGACGGCACCGACATCACCCGGATGGACGCCGCGGAGCGGGTGCGCACCGGCCTCTCGCTGTGCATGGAGGGCCGTCACGTCTTCGAGCACCTCACCATCCAGGAGAACCTGGTGGCCGGCGGGTATTCCCGTGGCGGGGCGTCGGCCGAGGACTTCGACCGGGTCTACACCTACTTCCCGAAGCTGGCCGACATGCGGGCGCGGGTCGCCGGCTACCTCTCCGGCGGCGAGCAGCAGATGCTCGCCATCGGGCGGGCGCTGATGGCGCGGCCCAAGCTGCTGATGCTCGACGAGCCGTCGCTGGGGCTCGCCCCGCTGCTGGTGCAGGAGATCTTCGGCTACATCCGTGCCCTCAACGAGGAGACCGGCCTGACCGTGCTGGTGATCGAGCAGAACGCTCGACGCGCGCTCGAGGTGGCCCACCACGGCTACATCCTCGAGCAGGGCCGGATCGTGCTCGAGGGGACCGCCGCCGAGCTCCAGGACAACCCCGACGTCAAGGAGTTCTACCTGGGCCTGGGTGACGAGGGTCGCAAGAACTACCGCGACGTCAAGCACTACAAGCGTCGCAAGCGCTGGCTGTAGGAACTCGGGAGATCACATGTCACACACCACCTCGATGACCGAGGCCCTGGCGGCCTACCGACACGAGCAGGGCGGGCGCGCTGCGGGGGTGGCCCGCGCGGGGGTCGGGCGCATCCCGGCGCTGGACGACCGGCTCCGTGCCGCCGGACTGCCGCAGGGCCCGGCCGATGCGGCGGCTCTCGACCGGCTGCCCGTGCTCGCCAAGGACGCGCTGCCGGCACTTCAGCAGGCGGCGGTCGAGCGACCCTTCGGGGGCCTGGTCGCCGACGGCTCACATCCGGTCCGGGCGTTCGCCTCGCCCGGTCCCATCTACGAGCCGCAGCTGGCCGGGCCCGACCCGTGGAGGTGGGCGCCGGCCCTCTCCGAGCTGGGCGTGGGGCGAGGAGACGTGGTGCTCAACTGCTTCAGCTACCACCTCTCCCCGGCCGGCCTGATGTTCGACGAGGCCTGTCGCGCCGTGGGCGCTCGGGTCATCCCGGCGGGGGTCGGGATGCAGGACGTGCAGGTCCACGTGATCGCCGACCTCGGGGTGACCGCCTTCATCGGGCTGCCGTCGTACCTCGCCGCGTTGATGACGACCTTCGACGAGGCGGGCCTGGCGGCGGACCGGTGGCGCGTGGAGAAGGCACTGGTCACCGCGGAGCCGCTGTCACCGGCACTGCGCCAGCGCCTGGTGGAGCGGGTGCCACGCGTGCTGATGTCCTACGGCACTGCCGAGTGCGGGCTGATCGGCTACGAGGCCGCGCCCGACGCCGGTCTCGTCCCCGGCCCGGACGTCTACCTGCAGGTATGCGACCCGGTGACCGGTCAGGAGGTCGAGGCGGGGGAGCCCGGAGAGGTCGTGGTGTCGGTCCTGCGTGAGGACTACGGCCTGGTCCGGTTCGGCACCGGCGACGTGTCCCGCTGGATCGAGGGACCGCACGGCCTTCGGCTCGCCGGCGTGCTGGGCCGGGTGGGCGCCGCGGTCAAGGTCCGCGGGATGTTCGTCCATCCGCATCAGGCCGCGGAGCTGCTCCGCTCCCTGCGCTCGTCCGGTGTCGCCCAGGGGTGCTTCGTCGTCGAGCAGGGCGGCGGGACAGACGTCCTGCGCATGGACCTGGTGGTGGAGGACGCTGCGCCGGAGGACGTGGCCGCGGTCGCGGAGAGGCGATGTCGCGACGTCCTGCGGGTGCGACCCGTGGTGCGGGTCGTCGAGACGCTGGAGGAGGACGCTGTCCTGGTCGACCGGCGCGGCTGATGCTCCGCCGGCCCGGGGGTCAGGCGGGGGTGATGAGTGCGGCGTACTTGCGACGGTGGCGGGACCGGACGATCCCCTTGAGGACAAGGGCGAGCTGGCGCTCGACGTAGACCTCGAGGGAGAGGGTCCGCTCGAAGTACCAGTGCTTCAGGGCCCAGGCGTGGGCGAGCAGCAGCAGGTCGTAAGCCGTGAGCTCGAGGTCGGGGACGTCGAAGAGGCCGGCCTCCACGCCCTGCTGGAGCGCGGCCCGCAGCGGTTCGCTCGTCTGGACCTCGAGCTCCTTGATCCGGGCCCGCCCGGCCTCGTCGAGGCTCTTGGTCTCGCGGTAGGTCAGCACCGCGGCGTGCCGATGCTGGTCGATGACCTGGCAGTAGGACCGGAACGCCGCCGCCAACCGGTGGACCGGGTCCTCCCCGGCAGCCTCGACGGCCTCGGGCACCTGGGTCGCGAAGGAGTCGAGCACCCCGAGGATCACGGCCAGCAACAGGTCGTCCTTGCCTCCGAAATAGC
Organism: Nocardioides sp. Z50_6; assembly: GCF_058215755.1. Classification (NCBI taxonomy): domain Bacteria; kingdom Bacillati; phylum Actinomycetota; class Actinomycetes; order Propionibacteriales; family Nocardioidaceae; genus Nocardioides; species Nocardioides sp. Z50_6. The sequence continues at coordinate 691,683 of NZ_JBZAJB010000002.1, forward strand.
GGTAGATGAGGCCCACGCTCACGCCGGCCTCGGCGGCGACCGCCTGCATCGAGACGGCGTGCGACCCGTCGCGCTCCATCAGGCGGGCCGCGGCGTCGAGCAGCTGCGCGCTGCGCTGCGCGGCGCGGGCCTGTCTGGCGGCGTCGGCCGGCGCGAGCTGGACGGGGGTCGTCATGGAGCCTCCTGGACTCTGGGTGGGCCGCGAGGGATGGGCCGCAGACGCTCGCAGCGAGAAACCTGGGATGAATCTACATTCACTCTACCCGGCTCGACCCTTGACAGCGAGCATGGATGAACTTACGTTCATTTGTAGTGAAGCATGATTCAGTTTTCGAGGCAGGGGCGAAGATGACATTCGAGGACATCACGTACGCGGTCGAGGACTCGGCCGCCCTCATCACCATGAACCGTCCCGAGCGCTACAACGCGTTCCGGGCCAAGACGGTGGAGGAGCTCATCAAGGCATTCCGGCTGGCCTGGGCCGACAAGCAGGTGCAGTCGGTCATCCTGACCGGCGCCGGTGAGAAGGCCTTCTGCACCGGTGGTGACGTCAAGCAGCGCGCCGAGACCGGCGACTACGGCCCGAGCGAGTCGGGCATGTTCGAGATCGGCAACCTGCACAAGCTGATCCGCGACATCCCCAAGCCGGTGATCGCCGCGGTCAACGGCGTCGCGGTGGGCGGTGGGCACGTCCTGCACGTCCTGTGCGACGTCTCGCTGGCCAGTGAGACCGCCAGGTTCGGCCAGGCCGGTCCCAAGGTGGGCTCCTTCGACGCAGGCTTCGGGACGGCCTACCTGGCGCGGGTCGTGGGGGAGAAGAAGGCCCGCGAGATGTGGTTCTGGTGTCGGATGTACGACGCCCGGGAGGCGCTGGCGATGGGTCTGGTCAACAAGGTCGTGCCCGCGGATCGGCTGCTCGCGGAGGCCAAGGAGTGGGCTGCCGAGGTGTCGACGAAGAGTCCCACCGCGATCCGCTTCCTCAAGCAGTCCTTCAACGCCGACACCGACCACCAGGCCGGCTACAGCAACATGGCGATGACCGCGCTCGACCTGTTCACCGCCTCGCCCGAGGGTCTGGAGGGTGCCGCCGCATTCGCGGAGAAGCGCACCCCCGACTTCAACCAGCACGTCAACTGGCACTGAGCCGGAGCGGGAGACACCGATGTACTACGCCGATGACGCGGACCACGAGGCGTTCCGTGCGGAGGTCCGCCGGTTCGCGGCCAAGATCCTCGCCCCGCACTACCAGTCCGACGACAAGGCGGCAGTCTTCCGTCGCGAACTGGCCCTCGACATGGCCGGCCTGGGGCTGACCGGCCTCCGGATCCCCGAGGAGTACGGCGGCCAGGACGCCACCGCCGTCATCGCGGGGGTGGCGGCCGAGGAGGTGGGCCGCGCGGACTTCAACGCGACGTACCTCATCATCAACACCGCGCTCATCAGCGACGTGATCGTCCGCAACGCCACCGACGAGCAGAAGGCCGCCTGGCTGCCCGGGATCGCCAGCGGCGAGACCGTGCCCTGTATCTGCATCACCGAGCCCGGCCACGGCACAGACGCCGCCAACCTCGAGCTGAGGGCTGAGCCGGCCGCGGACGGGTGGACCCTGCACGGCGAGAAGACCTCGATCACCCTGGGCATGGCGAGCGACCGCGCCGTCGTGCTCGCCCGCACCGGCGGTCCCGGAGCCAGGGGAGTCAGCGCCTTCTGGGTCGACCTCCACCACCCGAGCGTCAGCCGGGCCCCCTTCGACGACCTGGGTGCCCGGTCCATCGGCCGGGCGTCGCTGCACTTCGACGGCACCCCGGTGGGCGCCGACGCCCTGATCGGCGCCGAGGGCGACGGCTTCGTCTCGGTCATGCAGGGCTTCGACTACTCACGGGCCATCATCGGTCTGGCCTGCCTCGGGGCCGCGAGCGCGTCCCTCGAGGAGGCGTTGCAGTGGGCGCGGGACCGGGAGGCGTTCGGCAAGCCGATCGGCACCTTCCAGGGGGTGGCCTTCCCGCTCGCCGAGCAGGCGACCTACATCAAGGGTGCGCGGCACGTCTGCTACGAGGCGCTGTGGCGCAAGGACACCGGCCTGGACCACTCCGCCGAGGCCGCGATGGCCAAGTTCTGGGCCCCGAAGCTCTCGGCCGAGGTCATCCACCAGTGCCTGCTCATCCTGGGTCACCTGGGCTACTCGACCGAGAGTCCCGTCGGCCAGCGCCTGCGCGACGTCATCGGGCTGGAGATCGGCGACGGCACCGCCCAGGTCTCCAAGCTCGTCATCTCGCGCTCGCTGCTGGGCCGATCCTTCGCTCCCTGAGCAGGTCCGCCACCCGGCACGCCTCCCCCCACGCATCCAGAAAGGCACCACCATGGGAACCCTCGACCAGAAGATCGCGATCGTCACCGGAGCGGGTCAGGGCATCGGCCAGGCCATCGCCCGGCGTCTCGCCACCGAAGGGGCCACGGTCGTGGTCACCGACGTCAACGAGGCCACGGCCAAGGAGACCGCCGCCTCACTGGGCAACGGCTCCCTCGGCCTGCACACCGACGTCACCGACCGGGAGTCGGTCAACGCCATGGTGACCCAGGTGGTCGACCAGCTGGGCCGCATCGACGTGCTGGTCAACAACGCGGGCTGGGACAAGGCCGAGCCGTTCGTCGACTCCGAGCCCGAGACCTGGGACCGGGTCATCGGCATCAACCTGTACGGCGTGCTCAACACCTCCAAGGCCGTGCTGCCGATCATGGCCGCCCAGGGATCGGGCCGGGTGGTCAACCTGGCCTCCGACGCCGGCCGCGTCGGCTCGTCGGGCGAGGCGGTCTACTCGGCCGCCAAGGGCGGGGTCATCGCCTTCACCAAGGCCTCCGCCCGCGAGATGGCACGCAACCAGATCAGCATCAACTGTGTGTGCCCAGGTCCCACCGACACCGCCCTCTTCGCCAGCATGGGCGGGGAGAAGCTGCGCGAGGCCCTGGCGAAGGCGATCCCGTTCCGCCGCCTCGGCCAGCCCGAGGACATCGCCGGCGCGGTCGCCTTCTTCGCCTCCGACGACGCGGCCTTCATCACCGGCCAGACCATCAGCGTCAGCGGTGGGCTGACGATGGCCTGACGGCCCGCCGCAGTCCAACCGGCAACCTTCCACCCCATCGGAGCCGCAGTCATGTTCGAGACCACCCTCACCTCCGCGCAGAAGGAGAGGTTCACCCGTGCCGGCTACTGGCGCGACCGGACCATCATCGACTTCCTGCACGAGGCTGCCGCAGCGACCCCGGACAAGGTGGCCTTCGTCGACAGCCGGCGCGCGGTCACCTTCGCCGAGCTCGAGAAGCAGGTGGACCGCTGCGCCCTGGGCTTGCTCGAACTCGGGATCAAGCCCGGCGATGTGGTCTCCTTCCAGCTGCCCAACTGGATCGAGTGGATCGTCGTGCACTACGCGGCGAGCCGCATCGGTGCGGTCAGCAACCCGCTGATCCCGATCTACCGCGAGCGCGAGGTCGGCTTCATGGTGGGGCTGGCGAAGTCCCGGCTCATCGTGGTGCCGCAGGACTTCCGCGGATTCGACTACCCGGCGATGGTCGAGCGCCTGCGCGGTGACTGGCCGGCGCTGGAGCACGTGCTGGTCGTGGACGCCCCCGGCGGGCCGGGCTCGTGGGAGGAGTTCATGGCGACACCGTGGGAGGAGCGCCGGGACCCCGGCGAGCTGGACGCCCTCCGCCCGGACCCCGATGACGTGACGCTGCTGATCTTCACCTCCGGCACCACCGGCGAGCCCAAGGGTGTGATGCACACCCACAACACCGTCGTCGCGGCCAACGACGCATTGCCCGAGCGCCTCGGCATCACCGCCGACACGGTCTTCCACATGGCCTCGACGCTGGCCCACCTGACCGGGTTCCTCTACGGCGCCCGGCTCAACGTGCAGAACGGCGCGACCTGCGTGCTGCAGGACGTGTGGGACGCGGCTGACTTCGTCGAGCTCGTCGAGCGCCACCGCATCTCCTACACCTCGGGTGCCACACCCTTCCTGCACGACCTGCTCAAGGCGCCCGACCTCGACCAGCACGACCTCTCCTCGCTGGTCCTCTTCTGCTGCATGGGCGCTCCGATCCCGCGGGTGCTGGTGCGTGAGGCGCGGGACCTGCTGCCGGGCCTCGCCGTGCTCGGCGGCTGGGGGCAGACCGAGGAGGGGCTGGTGACCCTCGGGATCCCGGGTGATCCCGAGGAGAAGGTGATCGACACCGACGGCTACCCCTTCCCCGGGATGGAGATCCGGGTTGTCGACTTCGCCGGGGAGCCGCTGCCCGCCGGCCAGGAGGGCGCCCTGCAGGTGCGCGGACCCTTCCTCTTCGTCGGGTACGCCGAGCGGCTGGAGCTGACGCGCTCCCTGTTCCGTGAGGACCCGGACGGCGACTGGTTCGACACGGGCGATCTCGCGCACATCGACGCCGACGGCTACCTGCGCATCTCGGGACGCACCAAGGACGTCATCATCCGCGGCGGGGAGAACATCCCGGTCTCCTACGTCGAGAACGTGCTGCACGAGCACCCGGACGTCGACAACGTCGCCGTGGTGGCCATCCCGGACCCCCGGCTCCAGGAGCGGGCCTGCGCCTGCCTGGTGCTGAGGGCGGGCGCCCCCGAGCTCACCTTCGAGGCGATGCGGGAGTTCCTCGCCACCAAGGGGGTCGCGAAGCAGTACTGGCCGGAGAAGCTGGTCATCCTCGACGACTTCCCGAAGACGCCGAGCGGCAAGATCCAGAAGTTCGCGCTGCGGGAGACCGCGGGACGGGAGAGCTGACATGGACATGGCACTCAACGACGACCAGCGCAGCTTCCAGCGGCTGGCCCGCGACTTCCTCGACGCCGAGGTGGTGCCCCACCGCGCCCAGTGGGACCGCGACGAGTCGGTGGACACCAGGATCATCCCGATGCTGGGTGAGATCGGTTTCTTCGGGCTGACGATCCCCGAGGAGTACGGCGGCCTGGGTGGCGACTACATCACCTACTGCCTCGGCATGGAGGAGCTCGGCCGTGCGGACTCCGCGGTCCGGGGCATCGTCTCGGTCTCGATGGGCCTGGTCGGCAAGGTGATCCTGTCCCACGGGACCGAGGAGCAGAAGCAGGAGTGGTTGCCGGGCATCGCCACCGGCACCCGGCTGGCCTGCTTCGGCCTGACCGAGCCCGACAACGGCTCGGACCCGGGCAGCCTCAAGACCCGGGCCACCCGGCAGGGCGGCGACTATGTGATCAACGGGTCCAAGATCTTCATCACCAACGGCACCTGGGCAGACGTCTGCCTGGTCTTCGCCCGCACCGGGGGAGAGGGCCCGAAGGGCATCTCGGCCTTCCTGGTCCCTACCCACACCCCGGGCTTCGGCCGCACCGAGATCCACGGCAAGCTCGGGCTGCGCGGACAGGCCACCGCCGAGCTCTCCTTCGACGACGTGCGGGTGCCCGCCTCGGCGCTGCTCGGGGAGGAGGGCCAGGGCTTCGCCATCGCCATGCACTCTCTCGACAAGGGCCGGGTCTCGGTCGCGGCAGGGTGCACCGGCATCGTCGCCGGGTGCCTGGACGCCGCGGTCGACTACGCCAAGGAGCGCAAGCAGTTCGGCCGTCAGCTCGCCTCGTTCCAGATGATCCAGGACATGATCGCCCAGATCTCGGTGGACGCGGACGCCTCGCGGCTGCTGACCTGGCGCGCGGCCGACCTGATCGAGCGTGGCGAGCCGTTCGGCGTGGAGGCGTCCAAGGCCAAGTACTTCGCCTCCGAGGCGGCGGTGCGGGCGGCCAACCAGGCCATCTCCATCTTCGGCGGCTACGGCTACGTCGACGAGTACCCCGTGCAGAAGTACATGCGCGACGCCCGGGTGATGACGCTCTACGAAGGCACCAGCCAGATCCAGAAGCTCCTCATCGGACGCGCCGAGACCGGCGTCAACGCCTTCCTCTGACCCCCGGCTCGAAAGGACACCGTCATGGCCACCACCCCGCAGACCCCCCTGGGGTTCTTCGGCACCGACTCGCTGCTGAGCGAGGAGGAGATCGCGATCCGCGACACCGTCCGCAAGTACGTCGAGGACAAGGTCAGGCCGCAGCTGGCCGGCTGGTACGAGTCCGCCTCGATCCCGGCGCGCGACCTTGCCCGCGAGCTCGGCTCGCTGGGGGTGCTGGGAATGCACCTGGAGGGCTACGGATGCGCGGGCACCAGCGCGACGTCGTACGGCCTGGCGTGCATGGAGCTGGAGGCGGGCGACTCCGGACTGCGCTCCCTGGTCTCGGTACAGGGCTCGCTGGCGATGTTCGCGATCTGGAAGCACGGCTCGGAGGAGCAGAAGCAGGAGTGGCTGCCCCGGATGGCAGCGGGCGAGGCGATCGGGTGCTTCGGTCTGACCGAGCCCGACTTCGGCTCCAACCCCGCGGGGATGCGCACCCGGGCGAAGCGGGACGGCACCGACTGGGTGCTGACGGGCAACAAGATGTGGATCACCAACGGTTCGGTCGCCGACGTGGCCGTGGTCTGGGCGCAGACCGACGAGGGGATTCGCGGCTTCGTCGTGCCCACCCAGACGCCCGGGTTCAGCGCGCCGGAGATCAAGCAGAAGATGTCGCTCCGGGCGTCGGTGACCTCCGAGCTGGTGCTCAGCGGCGTGCGCCTCCCGGACTCGGCGGTGCTGCCCGGGGCGACCGGGCTCGCCGGCCCGCTGTCGTGCCTCAACGAGGCGCGGTTCGGGATCATCTTCGGCGCTCTGGGCGCGGCCCGCGACTGTCTGGAGACGGCGATCGCCTATGCCGGCGAGCGGGAGATCTTCGACAAGGCGCTCTCGGGTTTCCAGCTCACCCAGGCCAAGTTGGCGGACATGTCCCTCGAGCTCGGGAAGGGGATGCTGCTCGCCCTGCACCTGTCTCGCCTCAAGGACGCGGGAGCCCTCGACCACCGGCAGGTCAGCCTCGGCAAGCTCAACAACACCCGCGAGGCGATCGCCATCGCCCGGGAGTGCCGCACCATCCTCGGTGCCGCCGGCATCACCCTCGAATACCCGATCATGCGCCACGCCAACAACCTCGAGTCGGTGCTGACCTACGAGGGGACCTCGGAGGTGCACCAGCTGGTCATCGGCCAGGCGCTGACGGGCCAGGCGGCCTACCGCTGACATCCAGCATGACGACGTGCCCGAGGGCCTCGCTGTAGCCCACTCGCGCACGACGCTGGCGCCCCAGTGCGACGACGTCCCCGGTCAGCGTCCAGTGGGATGGCCACGCGACCGCCCTAGGAGCGCGAGGCGGTGTGGTCAGGCGCTCCTGCCCTTCGGGCCTGACGGTGGCGGGGCCGGCCGGCGCTGAGGACGAGCCGGACGACGAGGCCGGCGAGGAGCGCCCAGAAGGCGGCGCTCACCCCGGCGACCGCGATCCCGGAGGCGGCGGTGGCGAAGGTGACGACCGCGGGGATGTGCTCGGCCGGATCGGCGAGCGCGGCGCTCAGCGAGGCGGCCAGCGTGCCCAGCAGCGCGAGGCCCGCGACGGCGGCGAGGACGCCGAGGGGGGCGAAGGAGACCAGGGTGGTGAAGGCGGCCGAGGCGATGCCGAGGACGACGAGCACGAGGCCGGAGGTGACGCTCGCGACCCAGCGCCGGGAACGGTCCTCGCCGGCCTCCGGCCCCGCGGCGAGGGCGGCACTGATGGCGGCCAGATTGATCGCGTGCCCGCCGGCCGGCGCCCCGACGAGGGTGCCGACCCCGGTCACGAGCATGGCCCGCCGCCACGGCACCACGTAGCCGAGGCCCTTCATGACGGCGACGCCCGGGACGTTCTGGGCGGCCATGGTCACCAGGTAGAGGGGCAGGGCGATGCCGACCAGCGCGGAGAGGGTGAACGCCGGTGCGGTGAGCTCCAGCTGGGGGACGAGGGTCGCCGGGTCGACCTGGCGACCGGAGGCGACCAGGTCGACCGCGATCACGACCGCGGCGGCGAGGAAGCCCAGCGGGGCGGCGAAGCGCGGCGCGAAGCGGACGCCGAGCAGCCAGACGACGACGATCGGCGCGACCGCGGCGGGGTTGTCCGCCAGCCCGGTGACCGGACCCAGGCACAGCTGGAAGAGGACGCCCGCGAGCATCGCCTGGGCGATCGAGGCCGGGATGCGGGAGATGAGCGCCCCGAGCCGCGGGAGGAGCCCGGTGAGCACGATCAGCACGCCGGTGACGAGGAAGGCGCCGACCGCCGCGGGCCAGCCGCCCGCGACCGCCCCGGTGGTGGCGAGCAGTGCCGCGCCGGGTGTGGACCAGGCGGCGGTGATCGGCAGCCGGGTGGTGAGGGCGAGCACGATCGAGGCCAGCCCCATCGTGATGCTGACCGCGAGCAGCCCGCTGGAGGCCTGGGCCGGGCTGGCCCCCACTCCCTCGAGCCCTGCCAGGACGACGACGAAGGCGCTGGTGAACCCGACCAGCCCCGAGACCACCCCGGCGGAGACGGGGGCGAGCAGGCCGCCGCGCCCGGTCTCCGGGCCACGCGCCACGCCGTCGCCGGTCAAGCCCGCCGCTCGCACGAGCTCCGCACCTCGGCGGCACACCGGTCCCGCCCCTTGTGCCCGCTGGCGACGTCGCGACCCGGGCCGCCGATCAGCGTGTCGTCCCGACTGCCGCCCCGGAGCTCGTCGTCCCCGGGGCCGCCGAAGAGGTCGGATCCGTGGCACTCCCGGCTGGGCCAGAGCCGGCCCCACTCCTTGCCGATCAGCAGGTCGTCCCCGCCGCGCCCCCGCACGGAGCCGTAGCAGGCGGAGACGGCGAGGCGGTTCGCCCCGCCCGTCCCGGAGAGTCGGACCCGGTGCGAGGTGACGATGGCAGCCTCGAAGCGGGCCAGGCGGGCGCGGTGCGTCGACCCGGCCTTGTCGACCCGGAGGCCCCCGGCCTGCAGGTCGAGGGCGAGCGAGGTCTCGCCGTCCCCGTTGAGCGAGATCGTGTCGCGGCCCCGGCCGCCGTCGAGGTCGGTCTCGGCGGTCGTCCTCGAGGTCTCCACGATGTCGTCGCCACCGCCGAGGCGGGCGGTCAGGCGAGACCCGGTCGCGAAGAGGGACTCGTCGGCATCGCTGCCCAGGAAGGTGAGGTCGGACTCCTCGCTCAGCACGGACACCGAGTAGGCGTCGAAGCCGTCCATGACCGCGACGGTCCGACCGTCCTCGGTGTAGCGCCCGGCGCGGGAGTCGAGCGTCGCCGACCGGCCCCGGAGGTCCAGCACGAGGAGGTCGTCGCCCGCTCCGCCGCTGGCCGAGCCGCCTTCCGCCCAGTACCCCTCCAGGTCGAGGTAGTCGTGCCCACCCCCCAGCTCGAGGCGGTCGCCGTTCGGCTCTCCGATGGTTCCGCTGTCGAACGAGTCGATGCCGGCACCGCCGATCAGCACGTCCGGCTCGGTGTCGACGTGTCCTCCCGCCTCGCCACCCCAGTGGCCGGCGCTGACCTCGTGGCGGCCGGACCCGCCCTCGTACCGGTCCGACCCGGCGCCGAGGGTGAGGAGCAGGTTCCACGTCGGAGCCTGCGTGCTGTCGACGATGTCGTCCCCCGGTCCCACGTCGATCAGGAGGTTCTTTCCCGTGCGGGAGTCGTAGCCAGGGGTGCGGCCCCGGATGCAGACCACGTCGTCGCCGCCGAAGGTCTGGACGTTCCCCCACCGGGAGCGGGTGTACTCCAGCAGCACGACGTCCGGCCCCTCGGTGCCCCGCACGTCGCGGTCGATCGCGTGGATGGTGACGGGCAGCCCGCGGCAGGTCTTGCCCGGGGCCGAGCTGGTCGCGGACCCGGTCGCGGACCCGGTCGCGGACCCGGTCGCGGACCCGGTCGCGGACCCGGTCGCGTACCCGGCCGTCGGGGCGGCGAGCAGGGCCCCGCCCAGCAGCAGCGCGGTCGTCAGGACGGTGGTGCGGCGCATGGATCCCCCGTGGACTGTCGGCGGCGAGGCGTGGAGCGTAGCGCTGGTGGCGCGTGGCCTACTGGTGGCGCGGGCTTCCTGGTGGCCGGGGATCGGCGGACTACGGCTCGAACTTCCTCCACTGCCCCTCGGAGACCACCTCGACGGTGCCGTCGACGACCTTGAGGGCCGTCTGCTCGTCGATCACGTAGGCCGGGACGTCCAGGTCGGCCGCCCAGCGCTCCGCGTGGGCCATGGTGTTGGTCGGGAAGAGGTCGAGGTGCGGGAAGATCGAGAAGTCGACGACCCCCAGCGTTCGGTCGTCGGGTGCGGCCGGCCACTCCACGAAGTACTCGCCGATCCGGGGGGTCATCACCATGCTGCCGGCGCTGACCCCCACCCAGACCAGGTCGGGGAGCTGGGGAAGCAGGTCGGCCAGCCCGGACTCCCGCATCCAGTGGCAGAGGTAGGTCGCGTCCCCGCCGTCGACCAGCAGCACGTCGGTGTCGCGGACCCAGGGCACCCAGCGGTCCGCGCCGATGCTGGGCAGGGCGGTGAGCTCCAGGACGCCCAACGAGGCGAAGCCGAGCCCGGAGAGGTGCTCCCAGGTGGGCTCGGCGGCGACCAGGCCGCGCACCGACCCCGGCCCGCACATCGGATGGCCCCACTGGGCGGTCGGCACGAGCAGGGCGCGCGCCTCAGCGACCGGCTTGCCGAGGAGATCCTCGAGCGCCGCGTGGATGCTCGGGTTGGTGACGCCTCCCGAGGTGAGCAGGAGCTTCCCGGTACTCATGGGCAGATCCTGGCGGCCGGTGATCCGTGCTGTCCATACCCACCGCAGGAGGGGACCCGGCACCGCAGGAAGGAGCCCGCCCCACAGCAGGAAGGGACCCGGCCCACAGCACGGATGGCCCGCCCGGGAGTCGCTCGTCCGGGCAGCTCTTACCGTCGTCGGTGGAAGCGGTAGTCGCCGGAGGGGTGGTGTCTGAGGTCCCAGTCGGGGTCGTGGGCTTTGCGGTGGTGGTGGCCGCAGAGGGGGAGTCCGTTGTCGAGGTCGGTGTGTCCGTGGTTGCCCCAGGAGAGCTGGTGGTGGTGGATCTCGCACCAGGCGAAGGGGCGTTCACAGCCGCCGACGGCGCAGCTGTCGTGGACCAGGGAGAGCGCGCGGCGTTGGGTGAGGGTGTGGAGTCGGGTCAGTCGGCCGAGGTCGAGGGGTTCGGAGCGGCTCCCGAGGACGGCGGGCACGAGGCCGGCCTCGCAGGCGAGGCGGCGGGCCTCGCCGGCGGTGATGGTGGTGCCGGTGTCGAGCTTGGCGGCGCCGATCCCGGTGAGGAGGGCGTCGAGACTGAGAGTGACCAGGACGGTGGTCTGGGAGGTGGCCAGTCCGGTGGTGGGGAGGTGCTCGATGAGCTCGCACAGGGCTTGGCCCTGGGTGAGGAGGTAGGACTGCGAGGGGGGTGCGGACTCGTCGATCACGGTGGGGCGGGTGCCGTCGGCGGCGTGTTTGGTGGCGAGCCGTCGGGGGGAGGTGAGGTGGCCCAGGACGGTGTCGAGGAGGTGGCCGTGGAGCTCGGGGATGCGGAACTTCCCGCTCCAGGTGCCGTCGCCGTTGTCGTGGAGGGAGAGGAAGGTCTCCCGGTCGGCGCCGTGCTTCTCGCGGGTGAGCAGCTTGTGTTCGTGGGCGTCGGCGAGCTCGCGGTCGACGGGGTCGAACATGCGGCGGGCGGCTTGGCGGAGCCTTTTGGCGTTCATCGGTCGGCCGGTGCGGGTGGCGTCGCCGGTGGCTTTGGCGACCAGGTGCTCCTCGGCTTCGGCGATCTGGTCGGGGGTGGCGGTGTCGGGGGACTGTTCGGCGGCCTCGACGATGACGCGGACCTGGTCGGTGCGGAGTCGTCCGGCGGCGAACGCCTCACGGGTCACCGCGTACTTGGTCTTCAGCAGCTCTCCCAACCGCACTCCGGCGGCCTGGGAGGCGCGGGTGGAGCCCAGCAGCCCGGCGAGCCAGGCGTCGGTGCCGGTGGCGGCGCCACCGACGTCGGGGTCGTCGGCGATCTGGCGGGCGTCGGCCTCGGCGGAGAGTGCCAGTCGCAGGGCGGTGGCTGCGGACTCGAGCTCGGCGACGGTCTGGATCACCTCACCGAGCTCGGTGAGCGGAACCGTGGAGGTGTCGAGGGTGCCGGCGGAGCGGACCGCCTCCCGGGCGGCTGCCACCAGGGCCCCGACCCGCGAGGGCACCCCGAACCCACCGAACCCACCGAACCCACCGGGGGCACCGGGGGCACCGGGTGCCGCAGTGGCGGGGCGGGTGGTCGACATGCGTCAACCCAACCAGCCGCCACCGACACTTCCACCCCTGCCGCAGGCCCCGTCTCAGACTGCGAACACCAGTTCGAAAAAAGTCGCAGACGGCTCAGCGCAGCGTCGGTGCGCTCGGTCCCACCCGCTCGGCGAGCCACGCCTGCCGCTGCGCGTCGTCCGGGGAGAGAGCGTCGGAGATGACGTGCGGGCAGACCCGGCCGAAGTAGTCGGTGATCGGGCCGTCGGACTCGCGCACCAGCATCCCCGCCGCCTCGCCGTCGATCACCCACGAGCCGATGACGACGTAGTTGCCGTCGAAGACCGGCACGTCGGTGTAGGCCTGGTAGACGTAGCCCTCGGCGCCGTAGGAGCCGGGCATCTCGATGTCCTCGAGCGCGTCGGCGAGGTGGATGCGGATGTTGTCGCCCTCCCGGCCGTGCAGCGGCTTGGCGACCCAGTCCTCCAGGTCGCCCGGGTCGTCGAAGTAGGCGGGGAGCAGCAGCCGGTGGCCCGGGTTGCGCTCCCACAGCACCGGCAGCAGCGCCTTGGTGGAGAGCATCGCCTTCCAGGCGGGCTCGAACCAGTTGACCGGACGGGCCTCGCGCTCCTCGACGATGTGGCGCCCGAACGGCTCGGCCAGCATCTGCTCCCAGGCGTAGAGCTTGAAGGCGTTGCGGACGCGGTAGTCGTGGGCGTCGCGGAACTCGCGGGCGTCCGGGTTCCACCCGATCTCGGCCATCGGGTGGGCGAGGGTGGCGAAGCCGGCCTGGACGGCGGTGTCCATCAGGTAGTGGGCGGTCATCTCCATCTCGCCGTCGTCGTAGCGCTCGCCCTCGCCGAGGTCGTAGAAGAAGTGCAGCTCGTCGCCGTCGGTGGCCCCCGAGGTGCGCAGCCGCTGCCACCCGTCGACGAGCCGCTCGTGGACGCTGTTCCACTGGTCGAGCTCGGGCATCCGGTCCTCGAGCCAGCGCCACTGGGCGACGCCGGTCTCCACCAGCCCGGTGGGGGTGTCGCCGTTGATCTCCAGCATCTTGATCGAGGCGTCGGCGCCGTAGACGAGGTCGAAGCGGGAGTAGAGCGACGGGTCCTGCCGCGCGATCGAGCGGCGTACGACGTCCATGGTGCCCGGCGGCAGCCCGAGCCGCTCATCCGACATCGTCGCGGCCATGTGCCCGGCGGCGTCGACGCACATCGCCCAGAGCTCCTCGGTGGCCGCCTCCAGGGCGTCGACCTCGTCGCCGGTCACCTCGTACCAGGCGGACTCGTTCCAGTAGGGCCGCGTGGTGCCGTCGGGCAGCTCGGTGACCGGGAAGACGAGGCCCTGCTCGGTGACGATCCGCTGCCAGTCGGGGCGCGGCTTGATCTCATGGCGCCACATCAGGCGATGCTGGCGCAGACGATGGCGGCCACCGAGAGTGCGGAGGCGGCGGCCAGCCAGGCCAGCGGGCGGACCGGCCCCGGCTCGGTGACGATCTGGCGCAGGTTGCCGGGCGTCACCGCGTCGATGGCGAAGAGCATCGCCGCGTTGAGCGCGACGCCGAGGATGGCGAAGGAGACCGTCCAGGCCAGCGGCCACCCCAGGTCGGTCGCCCCGTTGACCCAGATCGCGGTGAAGAGCACCAGCGCGTTGGAGATCATCCACGCCGAGGCGACCAGTCCGGCCGAGCGCGACTGCAGGTGGACCGAGGCCTTGCCGGACTCGTCGGTGCCGTGCAGGTGGCTGCCCAGGTGGCCGGGGGTCACCAGGTCGAGGACGTAGTAGGCGAGGATGAGGATCACCCCCGACACCAGCGCGTAGACGATGGCGTGGAAGACGGCGTTGAGCAGGTCGGTCACGGGTTCTCCTGGTCGGGGATGGGCAGGTCAGGACGAGAAGCCGCGGTTGGAGACCCCGAACCCGCCCTTGGTGGTCGTGGACTTCACGCTTGAGCCGCCGGTGGCCGGCAGCCCGCCGCGCTGCACGCTGCCGTTGAGGCCGCTGCCGCGCCAGGTACCGCCGGTGGCCAGGCCGCCCACGGGCGGGACCCGCGAGCTGGCGCCGAGGTAGTACCAGAAGAAGCCGGTACCGACGCCGCTGTAGTCGCGGCTGGTGTCGCACTGGTCGTCGTCGACCCGCTCCTGGGTGTCGGGGTCGACGCAGACCGCGGCGTAGTCGGCGGAGGTGGTGGCGCAGCCGGTCAGTCCGGACGCCGCCAGGGCAGTGACGCCGAGCGCGACCGAGGCGGAGCGCATGCGTCGACGTGGCGTGGTGGTCATCGGTCCTGCCTCTGCTGGGAGTGACGGGTCAGGCTGGGGTAGGCGAGCCCGGTGCCGAGGACCAGGGCGGCGGCGACCAGGGAGGTCGTGGAGCTGTCCCGCGCGCTGAGGACCAGGGCTGAGATGAACGTACCCGCTGCGGCTGTGGGAAGAACGATGCGGCGTACCGGCCGCTCGGCGCTGTCGCGTCGGCCGAAGTAGAACGGGACGGCGGCGCAGGTCAGGGCGTAGTACGCCGAGACGAGCAGCGCGGTGGCCGCGACCGAGTCGGCCAGGACCGCGTCGCTGGTGACGACCAGGACGGCGTAGGTGGCAGCGGCGAGCCCGGTGAAGACCCACGTCGCGGTCGCCGGGGAGCCGGTCGAGGTGACCCGGGAGAGCACGGCGGGCAGGTCGCCGCGCCGCGACATCGAGAACATCGCCCGGGCCGACGGGAGGATGGTGGTCTGGGCGCTGGCCAGGGCCGAGACGAGGACGGCGCCGGCCAGGATCGTGCCGCCGGTCGAGCCCATCAGCCGGGTGCCGAACTCGGCCAGCACGTCCCCCTCGCCGACCGCGGCCAGCCGGTCGACCCCGGCGTAGGAGGTGATCGCCCAGGCGAACCCGGCGTAGAGGACGACCAGGAGCCCCATCGCGGTCAGGGCGGCGCGGACCGGGGTGGCCACCGGGTCCTCGGACTCCTCGTTGACCGAGAAGGAGGAGTCCCACCCCCAGTAGAGGAAGACCGCGACCAGAAAGGCGGCGACCACGCCCGAGGCGCTCAGGTCGGGGTTCGCCGCCCCGGCCGTGGGCGGCAGCGGTGTCGCCAGCGCGGCCCGGACGGCGAAGACGACCAGCAGCAGCGCCTCCACGGTGAAGAGGGTCAGCTGGGTGCGGGCGGCCAGGGTGATGCCGCGCGCGGCCAGCGCCGCCATCGCGACCAGCAGCACGATCCCGGCGCCCGCCTGGGCGAGGCGGGAGTCGGCCAGGTCGTCGAGCCCGACCACCGTGTAGCCGTAGATCGCCGCCGCCTGCATCAGGTTGCTCATCACCAGCACGCAGGCGGCGATCACCATCCAGCCGGCCAGGACGCCGGCCCGCCGCCCGAACGGCTTGGAGGTCCAGGCGTAGCAGGTGCCGCAGTCGGGCTCGACGGCGTTGAGCTCGGCGAAGGCGAGGATGACGAGCACCACCGGGAGCGCGGCGACGGCGAGCAGCAGCGGGGCCGCGTCGCCGACCATCGCGGCGAGCAGCCCGACCGTGACGGCCAGGGAGTAGGCCGGGGCGGTGGAGGCCAGCGAGAAGACCGTCGAGACGGTCAACCCCACCGAGCACGGGGCGAGGCTCCCGGACATGCGCGCGTCCTCTCGACGGGCTGCGGTCCGTTCGTCACTCGACGCGCCACTGCAGCGGGTTCAGGGTAGTCCCCGGCCCTAGCATCGTCGCGTGCCCTGCTTCCGCCTGACGACCCACGTCGCGGCTCCGCCGTCCCGGTGCTTCGACCTGTCGCTCTCCGTGGACGCCCACACCGCCTCGATGGGCCGCTCGGGCGAGCGTGCCGTGGCCGGCCGGACGGAGGGTCTCCTGGGTCCGGGGGAGTGGGTGACGTGGCAGGCGCGGCACTTCGGACTGCCGTTCCGCATGACGGTGCGAGTCGTCGAGCACCGACGGCCCGAGGAGTTCGTCGACGTCCAGGTCCGGGGGCCGTTCGCGGTGTGGCGTCACCGTCATCGTTTCGAGCCGGACGGGCGCGGCGGGACGACGATGACCGACGAGATCTGCTTCCGCTCACCCCTGGGGCCGGTCGGCCGAGCGGTCGACGCGCTGGTCCTGGAGCGCTACCTGCGCCGCCTGGTGGCCTCGCGCAACGGCTGGCTGGCGAGCACCCTGGAGTCCCCGCCGGAGGCGTAGCCGGGGTCCCGGCCGGGTCGCCGGTCAGCTCGGCGCGGCGCTCACGCGCCGATGCGGCCGTCGATGCCCTCGCGCAGCAGGTCGACGTGGCCGCAGTGCCGGGCGTACTCGGTGACCATCCGCAGCACCAGCCAGCGCAGGTCGACCTCCTCGTCCCAGTCCAGCGGCCGGGCGCGGTCGTCGAGGTCGTGGGCGGCGAGGATCTCGCGGGAGACGTCGCACTCCGCGCGCCAGCGGGCGAGGTCGGTCTCCAGGTCGGCGTCGGGAGGCGGCTCGAAGTCGAGCTCGGCACCGTCGGTGACGGGGAAGAGGAGCGGGACGTCGCGGCGCTCGAAGTTCTGCTGGAACCACCAGCGCTCGCAGTCGGCCAGGTGTCGCACGATCCCGTGCAACGACAGGGTGGAGGGCGGCATCGGACGGGACCGTGCGTCCTCGTCGCTCACGCCCCGGCACTTCAGCTCGACCGTGGCGCGGTAGTACTCCAGGTAGGCGGTCAGCGCCTCCCGCTCACCGGCGACCCGAGGGATCCGGGGCCGGTCGTCGTCGGCCCAGCCCGGCGCGAAGTCGTCGTCGCTCAGGCCGGACTCGGCCCGCACCGTGCTCTGTGCGGGGGTGGCTTCCATCCTCCTGACTGTGGCGGATCCGGGGGCGTGCTGTCCAGGGCGCGCCCCCCCACCTGGCGGTCGTCCGCGACACCCGCCACCATGTGGTCGGTGAGGACCGGCGGCAAGCAGCGAGCCCGATGAGCCCGGCGAGTCCGCGCGCGATCCACGCCGGGTCGCTGGGCGCCTGGCTGCTCAAGACCGACCCGCGGGTGACCCCCGTCGACGACCTGCTGGTGAGCGGGTTCGCCGCCGTCGCCACCAGGTGCGTACGCCGCAGTTACCGGACCGACCTGATCGCCCCCGGGCAGCCGGTGCTGCTGTGGGTCAGCGGCGGCGACCGGCGCCATCGCGCCGGCCTCTACGCCCAGGGCCGCACCACGGGGCCGGCGACGCTCGACGACGAGGGCGGGCTCGTCATGCCGGT
Organism: Nocardioides sp. Z50_6; assembly: GCF_058215755.1. NCBI lineage: Bacteria > Bacillati > Actinomycetota > Actinomycetes > Propionibacteriales > Nocardioidaceae > Nocardioides > Nocardioides sp. Z50_6. The sequence goes on from NZ_JBZAJB010000002.1 coordinate 709,042, forward strand.
CACCCTCCGGGCCCTGCCCCGGCCGGTGGGCCGCGACGAGCTGCTCGCGCACCCCGCGCTCCGCGGCGCCGAGGTGATCCGGATGCCCGCCGGCAGCAACCCGTCGTTCCTCACCCTCGCCCAGCTGGACGCGCTGGTGCTGGGGTGGCCGCAGGTCGACCCGGCGACGTCCTGACCGGACGTCTCAGTCCAGCGGGTCGTGCCGGTAGACCAGGTGAGTGACGTGCGGCGTCGTCCGGGCCGAGACCGGCGTCATCGCCAGGTCGTCGACCCCGTCGAGGACCCGCAGGCCGGCGCCGACCGTGAACGGCACGACGTGCAGGCGCAGCTCGTCGACGTCGCCGGCGGCCAGGTAGGCGTTGAGCGTGCTCACCCCGCCGGCGATGGACACATCGCCCTCCCCGGCGGCCTCGCGGGCCAGCGCGAGCGCGGCGTCGTAGCCGTCGGTGACGAAGTGGAAGGTGGTGCCGCCCTTCATCCGCACCGGCTCCCGCGGCCGGGAGGAGAGCACGAAGACCGGGGCGTGGTACGGCGGCTCGTCGCCCCACCAGCCCGTCCACCCCAGGTCCCACTCGCCGCGATCGGGCCCGAACATGTGCCGGCCCATCACGTAGGCGCGGGCCTGCACGATCGCCTCGATCTCCGCGGCGCTCTCGTCGTGGTGCTCGAACATCCAGGTGTGCAGCCGGTGGCCCACGTGCGGTCCGAAGGGGTGCTCCAGCGACTGGTCTCGGCCGGCCCCGACCAGGTCGAGGGAGACGGCCATGTCCGCGGTCACGATGCCCATGAAGAGACGCTAGGGGCCCCGCGGCCGGCGGCGCCACCCCCTGAGGCCGGGAGGGCTACAGCCGGCCGGTGAGCCGGCCGTGCCGGGCGGCGCTGGCCTCGTCGAGGCCGATGATCTCCACCGCCTTGCCGCGCCGCTCGTACTTGGTGGTGATGGCGTCGAGCGCGGCGACGGTGGAGGCGTCCCAGACGTGCGCGGCGGAGAGGTCGATCACCACCCGCGCCGGGTCGCCGGCGTAGTCGAACTGGGTGTAGAGGTCGTTGCTGGAGGCGAAGAAGAGCTCGCCGGTGACCCGGTAGACGGCGATGGCGCCGCCCTCGTCGAGGGTGCGGTGGGTCTCGGTCAGGTGCGCCACCCGCCGGGCGAAGAGGGTCATCGCCACCAGGACGCCGACCCCGACGCCGATCGCCAGGTTGTGGGTCCACACGGTGACCACCACCGTGGCGACCATCACCAGGGTCTCCGAGAGCGGCATCCGGCGCAGCGTCGCCGGCGCGACGCTGTGCCAGTCGAAGGAGCCGACGGCGACCATGATCATCACCGCCACCAGCGCGGCCATCGGGATCAGGGCGACGAGGTCGCCGAACCCGACGACCAGCACCAGCAGGAAGAAGCCCGCGAGGAAGGTGGAGATCCGGGTGCGAGCCCCGGAGACCTTCACGTTGATCATCGTCTGGCCGATCATCGCGCAGCCGCCCATGCCGCCGAAGAGCCCGGTGATCAGGTTGGCGCCGCCCTGGCCCCACGCCTCCCGGGTCTTGTCGGAGCCGGTGTCGGTGACGTCGTCGACCAGCTTGGCGGTGAGCAGCGACTCCAGCAGGCCGACCAGGGCCATCGCCAGCGCGTACGGCGCGATGAGCTGCAGCGTCTCGAGCGTGAACGGGACGTCGGGCAGGAAGAGCGACGGCAGGCTGTCGGGCAGCTCGCCCTCGTCGCCGACGTTCGGGACGTCGACCGCGGCCAGCACGGTGAAGGCGGTGAGCAGCGCGATGGCGACCAGCGGCGCCGGGACGGCCGTGGTGAGCCGGGGCAGGCCGACGATCACGGCCAGGCCGACGGCGACCATCGGGTAGACCGGCCACGGCACGTCGACCAGATGGGGCAGCTGCGCCACCAGGATCAGGATCGCCAGGGCGTTGACGAAGCCGACCATCACCTGGCGCGGGATGAACCGCATCAGCTTCGCCACCCCGGCCACGGCGAAGGCGATCTGCAGCACGCCGCCGAGCAGCACGGTGGCGATCAGGTGGTCCAGGCCGTGGTCGCGCATCACCGGCGCGATCACCAGCGCCACCGCCCCGGTGGCCGCGGAGATCATCGCCGGCCGCCCGCCCAGGAACGAGATCGAGATCGCCATGGTGACCGAGGCGAAGAGCCCCACCCGCGGGTCGACGCCGGCGATGATCGAGAAGGAGATCGCCTCCGGGATCAGCGCCAGCGCCACGACCAGCCCGCCCAGCGCCTCGGTGCGCAGCAGGCGTGGGGAGCGCAGGGCGGTGCGGACGGTGACGTCGGCGGCGGGGGAGAGGGTGGTGCTCACGTGGCTCCGTTTCGAGGACAGGGCGGACAGGCCCGTCGGGCAGGGTACGAGGCGACCGGGAGCGGGTCTGCCGTCGTACCGTCCTCAGTGGTCCTCGCCCCAGTTGGCGACCAGCACCGCCACCGGCGGCAGCACCGCGGCGACCACGGACATGGCGACGGCCGCGGACGTGGACCAGAGCCGGACCAGGTTCCACGCCAGCAGGATCAGCACGAGGCAGGTGCCCATCAGGGCGAGGTACCAGCGCCGGCGCCGCCGCAGGCGCGCACTCTGGGCCTCGCGGGCGGTGCTGACCGTGAAGCGGGGGCGGTCCGGTCCCATCGGTCCACCTTGCCACGCGGTCTGCGTCTCCGGCGAGGTGACGGCGAGCTCCTCCAGCCAGGCCCGCCAGGCCGGCTCCTCGCGCTCGGCGTAGCCGGCGGCGCCGCGGACCTCGACGTCCGTGCCCTGCTCGCCGAGGTCGAGCTCGCCGGAGAGCGACTTCCAGAGCGCGTCGGCGGTGCCGGGGAGCTCGGTGCTGACCTCCTGACGCTGCGCCGTTGCGACGCGCCAGGGGTCGGTCACGCTCGGGAGGCCGCGCGCACCAGCTCCGCCGCGGCGAGGTCGATCTCCTCCGTCGTGGTCCAGCGCCCCAGCGAGAGCCGCAGCGCGCCCAGGGCACGGTCCCGGTCGGCTCCCATCGCGGTCAGCACCGGCGACGGAGTGTGCTCACCGCTGTGGCACGCCGACCCGGTCGAGGCCGCCACCGTCGGCGCCGAGTCGAGCAGCTCGTGGCCCAGCACGCCGCTCACGCTGACGTTGAGCGTGTTCGGCAGCCGATCGCGCTCGGGTCCGTTGAGCCGGACCCGGCCCGGCAGCCCGTGGTCGAGTGCGTGGTGCAGCCGGTCGCGCAGCGCCGCGAGTCGCTGCTCGGAGCCTGAGGCCAGGTCCTCGGCGGCCAGCCGTGCCGCCGTCCCCAGGGCGACGATGAGGGCCACGCTCTCGGTCCCCGCACGGAGTCCCGCCTCCTGCCCGCCGCCGTAGACCACCGGCTCGAGGTCGATCCCGGCACGCACGTAGAGCGCCGCGATCCCCTTGGGGGCGTACATCTTGTGTCCGACGACGGTGAGCAGGTCCACGTCCAGCGCCTCCACGTCCAGCGGGATCTTCCCGGCCGCCTGGGCCGCGTCGCAGTGGAGGAGCGCGCCGTGCTCGTGGGCGATCGCCGCCAGCTCCGCGATCGGCTGCAGGGCACCGGTCTCGTTGTTGGCGGCCATCACCGAGACCAGCGTCCGCTCGCCGGCCCTCGCCCCGGAAGAGGGCTGCTCCAGCAGCCGGGCCAGCAGGGCCGGCTCCACGACGCCGTCGTCGGCGACCGGCAGGAGCGAGACCCGGGTGCGGTGGTGTCGTGCGAGCGCCTCGCAGGTGCTGAGGACCGACGGGTGCTCGGTGGCCTGGGTGATGACGTGCGTCCGCGGTGCCGACGCGGAGAGCACGCTGCCGCGCAGGGCCAGCAGGTTCGCCTCGGAGCCGGAGCCGGTGAACACCACCGTCCCTCCCCGCTCTCGGGCGCCGATCAGCGCGGCCACCTCCGCGCGGGCCCGTGCCACGGCCCGCTGCGGCTCGGCCCCGAATTCGTGCGAGCTCGACGGGTTGCCGAAGTGGTCCTGGAGGTAGGGCAGGGCCGCCTCGGTCACCGCCGGATCGACCGGCGTCGTGGCGTTGTGATCCAGGTAGACCGTGCGGCGGGGCGCTTCGTGGGGCCGGGTCATGACCTACACCGGCGCCAGCGGGCTGTGGGGGCCCTCGGGCAGGGTCACGGTGATCGGCTGGCCCGGCGCCACGTCGCCGCCGCGCTCCACGACGGCCATCACCCCGGCCGGTACCTTGCTGAAGCGGTGGGTCTCGTCGCGGCTGACAGCGACGAGGCGGGGCGTGGGCATAACGCCATCCTGACACCGCGGACCCTCATCGGCCCCCGGTGGCGGGCGATCCCGCGGAGCGCCGGACCCGCCGCCACTCCCAGGCGGCCAGGGAGGCCAACAGCACGGTCAGGACCCGGCTGCTCCAGCTGCCGTCGGGCGGAAGGGCGAGGGAGCCGGCGAGCACGGCCAGCCCCGAGTGGAGCCACGCCTTGCGCCGGGTGCGGTTGGCCCGGTCCACGGGGAAGTGCGCCGCGTAGTCCTCGGGGCGTCCGAACTCCTCCTGCAGCGTGGTGCCGGCCTCGAGGGCGTGGGCCTGTGCCTCGGCCACCAGGGTGCGCACCCGCGACTCGGGCATGTCGGCGCGCAGACGCAGGACGCCGGCCAGCACCCGCAGCCACTCCTCGTCGTCCCGCGGCGCGCGCCAGGTGGCGGGCTCCTTGCCCGGGAGCAGGCTGTCCAGGACCCGGCCCGCCAGCGCGCACGCCAGTGCCAGCAGGACGAGCTGCCAGGCGCCGGCCTGCCCGATGGGGTGCTCCCTGCTCCACCAGATCAGCAGGGCGGTGAGGAGGCTCCCGCCCACCATGACCGTCCCACCCACCGCGATCGCGACGCCGACCGGACGTCGGGCCAGCGTCTTCTCCCAGGCGGTGAGGGCGCTCACCATCACCAGCCCGCCGAGGACGGGGAAGCCGAGGAGCCCGAGTTCGTAGTCGAGCCCCCAGCCCTCCTGGGCCACCCCCACGACGAGGAAGGTGACGGCGAGCCCGGCGGCCAGGTACATGCCGATCACGGCGACGTCGCGCCACCTGCTGCTCGGTTCGGGGATGACGGAGGGCAGGCCCTGGCTCCGGCGCTCGGCGAGCTGCCCGTCCACCCACTCACGAGGCTCGCCGAAGAGCTCGACGGGGGAGTCGCCGGTCTGGTCGATCAGCACGCGGGCCTCCTGGAGGATCTCGTCGCGCACCGGTGCCGCCACGTGTGCGAGCACCAGTCCGAGCCGGGCTTCGTCGAGCCAGTGCTCCAGGTCCGCGGATCGCTCGTCGGCCTCGTTCATCGTGTCTCCCCCGTCGTGGTCGATCCGGTGCCGTCGCCGGCCATGGCGCTCAGCGTCTCCGCGAGCTCGCGCCACAAGGTGAGCTCCTCGTGGAGTCGGGCGCGACCGGCGGCGGTCAGGTGGTACTCCCGCTTCCCCGGGCCCCCCGTGCCCTCGACCCAGGCGGCCTCGACGCTGCCGGCCTCCTCCAGCCGGTTGAGGACCGGGTAGAGGGAGCCGCCCTTGAGCACCCCGAAGCCGTGCGCCGCCAACTCCTGGGCGATGGCATACCCGTGCCGGGGCCCCCCGGTCAGGCTGCCCAGCACGGCCAGATCCAGCCCGGCCCGGATCCAGGGCATCGGCCAGCGAGGGGTGTCGGTCACGTATCTAAGTATGCAGCATATCTAGATAGATGTCAGCACTCAGGATCTCCGGTCAGGGGTCGGCCAGGGGATCCTCGGCGGCGTCTGCGCCGGGCCCGGTCGCCGGCTCGGCCTGACTCCATGTCAGCACGCTCGACGTGGGCCCAGACAGCGTCGACCCGTCGCAACGCCCACGACCGGGCCGGTCATCGGCTTATGGTCACGCCATGACGAGGGGGCTGACGAGACACGCGATGCAGGCGGCAGTCGCACTGGTCGCGCTGGGCGGCTGCGCCTTCGTCGAGCCCGGTCCCTCGACGGCGGAGCCCACGAGGGCCACCCAGGCGCCGCCCCTGCCCAACGCGTCGGTGGCACCGCACGGCACGGCGTCCGCGCTGCTGGCGACCCTGGAGACCAAGGGCCGGGCGCCGATGACCGGATACGACCGGGCCCGGTTCGGCCCGGCCTGGCTCGACGCCGACCGCAACGGGTGCGACACCCGCAACGACGTGCTCGCCGCGCACCTGGTCGACCTCGCCTTCGAGCCCGGGACCCGCGACTGCGTGGTCACCTCCGGGACGCTCGCGGATCCCTACACCGGGAGCCGGATCGACTTCGTCCTCGGCCACGGTGCCCTGGTCGACGTCGACCACGTGGTGGCGCTCGGCAACGCCTGGGCCACCGGCGCCTTCGACTGGGACGTCCGGAAGCGGGCGGCGCTGGCCAACGACCCGCTCAACCTGCTGCCCGTCGACGCGGGGGTCAACCGCCAGAAGCGGGACGGCGACGCCGCCACCTGGCTGCCGCCGCGCCGAGCAGTCCGCTGCGACTACGTGGCCCGTCAGGTGAGTGTGAAGGCGAAGTACGAGCTGTGGGTCACCCCGGCCGAGCGCGCGGCGATCGAGCGGGTGCTGACCGGCTGTCCGGAGCAGCCCGCCACTGCTGACTCGGGGGCGCCGGTGCGCGTCGACCACGACCTCACCGACCCGGGCGCCCCGGCCCCGCCCGCCCCCGGGGGCGCCCGCCACCTGGAGAACTGCACCGCGGCGCGAGCGGCCGGGCTCGCGCCGGTCCGCCGCGGCGACCCCGGCTACGGCCCGCACCTGGACGGCGACGGCGACGGCGTGGCCTGCGAATAGGCCGTCGAGCACCTTGCGTGCATCAGGCGAGTGACTACTCTAGAGTGGCTACTCTATGAATCGCTCGCCGCGGACCACCCCGTCCTCCGCACCGCCTGGCCGCACGGCTGGCCGGCGGGGGTGGCTGCCCTGGCTGGTCGGGGTGGTGGGCCTCGTCATCGCCTACTCGCCGATGTGGCTGCCGCGGCTGAGCCGGGCGGTCGGCGTCGAGCCACCGCTACCCGGTCCCGCGTCGTCGATCCCGTGGAACGTGCTGGCGGTCGCGTGCCTGCTCGCCTACGTGCTGCTCGTCGAGCGTCGTCCCCTCGCCTCGATCGGCCTGCGGCGTCCGCAGGGGAAGGAGGTCGAGTGGGCGCTCTACCTGTTCGGCTTCGCCATGACGTGGCAGTGGGTCGTCCTGACCTTCTGGCCTCCGGAGGAGGACTCCGGCACGGCATCGATCACCTCGCTGCCGATCATCGCCGTCCTGGCAATGATCGTCTCCGCGGCCGTCTGCGAGGAGATCGTCTATCGCGGCTATCCGATCGAACGCCTCACCGAGCTGACCGGACGTCGCTGGGTCGCCTTCGCGCTCACGATGCCGCTCTTCATCGCCCCACACGTGGCGTTCTTCGGTCCCGCATGGCTCTGGACGAGCGGCGTCGGAACCCTTGCGCTCTACGTCCTCTACGCGCGGACGCGGAACCTGCCGGCCTGCATGCTGCTGCACCTGTGTCTCAACCTCCCGATCCTCATCCCGACGATCGCCCAGCGCGTCGGCGGATAGGTCGGACAGCGGCGCGGGCGAGGGCCGGCCCCTCGCCGTAGACGCGGTGGGAAAAAACTCGAGGTTCGTTGTCGAAGGAGCGCCCGGTCGTTCGACGTGTGTGCGAGAAGCATCTTCCAGCAACCAGTAGGAGTGATCGAGATGCCGCGTTTCATGGGGTTCGTGAGGATGGAGGAGGGCGTCAGCACGCCGCCCCCGCAGTCGCTGTTCACCGCGATGGAGGGATACATCGGTGAGCGCGCCGCGAAGGGGGTGTTCCTCGACGGTGGCGGGCTCTACGGCACCGAGGACGCCGTCAACTTCGTGGTCCGCCAGGGCGAGGTCAGCCGGGTCGACGGGCCGTACGCCGAGGCGAAGGAGGTCGTCGGCGGGTGGTCCCTCCTGCAGTACGACACCCTCGAGGAGGCCGTCGCCGACCAGCAGCTCTTCGCCGACCTGCACGCCAAGCACTGGCCGGAGATGACCGTGGTCGCGACGCTGCGCCAGGTCTCGGAGGCGCCGGGCGACTGAGCAGCGGGTGGTCGCGACGGGGGTTCACTACGCTGCACAGGTGCCGGCAGAGCAGACCGACGACCCCCAGCAGGCCGTCGTCGCCGCGTGGCGGGCCGAGTCGGCCCGCCTCGTCGGCGCGCTGACCCGGATGACCCGCGACGTCGACCTCGCGGAGGATCTCGCCCAGGACGCGCTCGTCGCCGCGCTCGAGCAGTGGCCCGAGAGCGGCGTGCCCGACAACCCGGGCGCCTGGTTGATGACGGCCGCGAAGCGACGGGGCATCGACCACTTCCGGCGCGCCGAGGTGCTGCGCCGGCGGGTCGCCGAGCTCGGGCGCGCCGGTGTGGGGGAGGAGGAGGCGATGCCCGATCTCGACTCCCAGATCGACCACGTCGAGGACGACGTCCTGCGGCTGGTCTTCCTCACCTGCCACCCCGTGCTCACGGCCGAGTCGCGCGCGGCGCTGACGCTCCGGCTGGTGGGAGGGCTCACCACCGCCGAGGTCGCGCGAGGGTTCCTGGCGTCGGAGAAGGCGATGGGACAGCGGATCTCGCGGGCCAAGAGGACCCTCGCCGAGGTGCGCGCCGAGTTCGACCTGCCCACCGGAGCGGAGCGGGCCAAGCGCCTCGACGACGTGATGACCGTGATCTACCTGATCTTCAACGAGGGCTACACCGCCACCGCCGGCGAGGACTGGATGCGGCCCGACCTCTCCCACGAGGCGATCCGGCTGGCGCGGATGCTGGCGGCGCTGACCCCGGACGACCCGGAGGTGCTGGGGCTGCAGGCGCTGCTGGAGCTGCAGGCCTCGCGGGCGGCCGCCCGGGTCGACGACTCCGGCGCCCCGGTGCTGCTGGAGGCGCAGGACCGGGCCCGCTGGGACCAGTCGCTGATCCGGAGCGGGAGCGAGGCCCTGCGCCGGGCCGAGCGCCTGGCCGCGGGCGGCAGACCGGTCGGGAAGTACTTCCTGCAGGCCTCGATCGCCGTGCAGCACGCCCGCGCGGAGCGGGCGCAGGAGACCGACTGGCGGCGCATCGCCGCCCTCTACGACGTGCTGGCCGACGCCGCCCCCGGCCCGGTCGTGGAGGTGAACCGCGCCGTCGCGCACGGTCGCGCCTTCGGCCCCGACGCCGGCCTGGCCGTGGTCGGGCGGTTGGGCGACGACGCGCTCGGCGGCTCCGCCCTCATCCCGAGCGTCCGCGGCGACCTGCTGGAGCGGGCGGGGCGCCACGCCGAGGCGGCCGCGGCGTTCACCCGGGCTGCCGCACTCACCCAGAACGAGCGCGAGCGGGCGCTCCTGCACGGGCGGGCGCAGCACAACCTGCGTGGCGGGCCGCACGCCCCGCGAAGCGGCTGACGGACGGACCCGAGGTCTGAGCCACCGGTCACCTGGACCGAGGCCGCGCGTCAGCCGGACGGGGTCCGCGACTCGTCGCGCCGGGTGCGCAGCCCGGCGCGCGACCGGTACGCCGCGGTGCTGTTCTCGTGGGGGAACGGCAGGTCCGGGACGGGGACGCCGAGCGCGCGGCTGAGCGGCTCCCAGCCGTCGCCCGGCTGCCACTCGACCAGCCGCTCGGGCGGCACCTCCGCGCGGACCTCGGCGTTCCACCGGTCGTAGCCGGCCACCACGTCGCCCGGGGCGCCGGCGTCGGGGAGCAGGTCGCGGAAGATCGCGCGGAAGAGCGGCACCATCGGGCCGGTCTCCGGCCGGCCCGCGATCGCCGCGACCCAGACGGGCGCCTGCTCCGGATGGGCGAAGACCTCGCTCATGTGGTGCACGGGTGCGCCCAGCAGGTGCTTGAGCGCCTCGCGGAGCGACGAGGTGCCGGTGCGCGGCAGGCCGGCGCCGATCAGTCGCAGGGTCACCCGGCGAGCGTAGGGCTTCCGGGTCACCGCCGCGGTCGCCAGCCCGGCGGGTGCACGCCGGGCAGCAGGGGCTGGGGCCCGGCCGTCAGGAGGTGGTGGTGCCGCCAGGCCCAGTGCACGAGCAGACCGGCGGTCACCGAGCCGAGCGAGCCGAGCGCGAGGTCGCCCAGCGTGTCGGCGTACCTGTCGACGGCGCCCGAGGTGCTGAGGAAGGCGTAGTACTCGGCGATCTCCCAGCCGAGCGCCGCGGTGACGCCGAAGGCGAGGGAGCGCTCGAGCACCTGGCCGCGGGTCGCCCGCGGCGGCAGGGTGAGGAGGATGAAGGCGGCGGTCAGCACGCCGGTGTTGACGAAGTGCATCAGGTCGTCGAACCAACGCACCGTGTCGTAGAGGTCCATCCGGTTGCCGAGGGTGTCGGTGAAGCAGGTCAGCGTGACCATCAGGTCCACGACCCACGGGAACGTCACCCAGTGGCGCCAGCGCAGGAACCAGAGGGCCGGGACGACGAACGCCGCCAGCGGGTAGCCGACCGCCCGGGCGGTGGAGCCCTTGCCCTCGAGGTGGCCGAGCTCGGGGTAGCGGAGCGCGGTGATCAGCAGACCCACCAGCATCACCTTGGCCGCGACGTCCAGGACGATGACGGCGACCGGACCCGGCACGGGGGTTCGGACCGAGAGGGAGGTGAGTTCGCTCACACGACCCACGCTAGCCAGATGCGACCAATGCGAGCCTCCGACGCGCTGCACCGCACGGGCCGGCGCGGTGCGTCGGACGCACTCGCCGGGGCGGACCGGAATAGTCCCCCCGCGCCGGACCGTTGGCCCGTCATGACCGCCACCCCGATCTCGATCCTCGACCTTGCCCAAGTAGGAGCCGGAGACACCGCGGCGGACAGCTTCCGCGCCAGCGTCGAGATCGCTCGGCTCGCGGAGCGCACCGGCTATCGCCGGGTCTGGTACGCCGAGCACCACAACATGCCGACCATCGCCTCCTCGGCGACCGCCGTCCTGATCGCCCACGTCGCCGCGCACACCTCGACGATCCGGCTCGGCGCCGGCGGGGTGATGCTGCCCAACCACTCCCCGCTGGTGATCGCCGAGCAGTTCGGCACCCTGGCCACGCTGCACCCCGACCGGATCGACCTGGGCCTGGGCCGCGCGCCCGGCAGCGACCAGAACACGATGCGCGCCCTGCGCCGGGACCCGAGGTCGGCCGACTCCTTCCCCACCGACGTGCAGGAGCTCCAGGGCTACCTGACGGGCCACTCGAAGATCCCGGGCGTGGACGCCATCCCCGGCAAGGGGACGGACGTGCCCCTCTACATCCTCGGCTCCTCGCTCTTCGGCGCCCAGCTGGCCGCCGCCCTGGGCCTGCCCTACGCCTTCGCCTCGCACTTCGCCCCCCAGGCCCTGACCCAGGCGGTGGCCACCTACCGGAGCAGCTTCCAGCCGTCGGAGCAGCTGGCCGAGCCCTACGTCATCGCCGGGGTCAACGTGGTCGCGTGCGACTCCAGCGAGGAGGCGCACGCGCTGCTGCGTGAGTCCCAGCGGCTGCGGGTCAGCCAGCTCGTCGGCCGGGGCCGCACCTTCAGCGACGCCGAGGCCGACGCCGTCCTCGACTCCCCGTCGGGGCAGCAGATCAAGCAGATGAGCCACTACACCGCGGTGGGCGACCCCGCGGAGGTGCGCGACTACCTCGACAAGTTCACCGTGCACGCCGACGCCGACGAGCTGATCGTCGCCTCGATGGCGCGCAGCACCGAGGCGACGCTGCGCTCCTTCGAGATGGTCGCGCAGGTGATGGAGCTGGCGGGGTGACCCGCTGACCGCCCTCGGCGACGGCTAGGAACCGGCGTAGTCCTGCAGGAAGAGCGCCAGGACCAGCGCCATCCGCTCGATCTCGGAGGGATCGACGCTCTCGTTGGGGGCGTGGATCAGCGTCTGCGGCTCCTCGACGCCCATCAGCACCTGTTCGGCGTCGGGGTAGGTCTCCTCGAACACGTTGCACAGCGGGATCGATCCACCCTGCCCGAGGAGGACGGGATCCCGCCCGTAGGCCTGGCTCATCGCGGCGCGCATCGTCCGGTAGGCGGGCCCGTCGGTGCGGGCCCGGAACGGCGCCCCGGTGAACTCGGTGATGCACTCGACCGAGACGCCCCACGGAGCGGCCGCGCGCAGGTGGTTGGCCAGGGCACGCTCGGCCTGGTCGGGGTCGGTGCCCGGCGGGATGCGGAGGTTCAGGCGGGCGCTCGCCGTGGGGGTGATGGAGGCGCTGGACCCCACCACGGGCGGGCAGTCGATCCCCACGACGGTGAGCGCCGGTCGGGCCCACAGCATGTCCGACACGCTCCCGGACCCCAGCAGGGACTCCTCGTCCCCGATCCCGATGTCGCTGCGGAACGCCTCCTCCGAGTACGGCGCCCCGTCCCAGACCTCGTCGTGGGGCAGGCCGGCGACCGTGGTGTCCCCGGCCGCGTTGCGCAGCGAGGCCAGCATGGCGACCAACGCGGCCAGGGCGTCGGGGGCGGCTCCCCCGAACACCCCCGAGTGCAGCTCGGTCGGCAGCGCGTCCACCCGCACCACCATCTCGACCAGGCCCCGCAGGCTGGCGGTGATCGCCGGCTGCCCGACCGCCGCGTTGCCGGTGTCGCAGACCAGGATGGCGTCGGCGCGGAGCAGGTCCGCGTGCTCGGGCACGTACCGCTCCAGCCCGCCGTCGCCCAGCTCCTCGGACCCCTCCACGACCAGCTTGAGGTTGACCGGCACGTCGTCGCCTAGGGCCCGCAGCGCCGCCAGGTGACTGACGATGTTGCCCTTGCAGTCTGCGGCGCCGCGTCCGTACCAGCGCCCGTCCACCTCGGTCAGCTCGAACGGAGGCGTCCGCCACGCGGCGTCGTCGAGCGGTGGCTGCACGTCGTAGTGGCTGTAGAGCAGCACCGTCGGCGCAGCGGGGCCGGGACCTGGCCGCGAGCCCACCACCGCCATGCTTCCGTCCGGCGTCTCCTCGAGCCGCGCGTCCTCGAACCCGACCGCGGCGAACGCGTCGCGGACCCACTCCGCAGCCCGCGTGCACTCCTCGACCGGGAACTGTCGTGGGTCGAACACCGACGGGATCGAGACCAGCTCGGCCAGCTCGGCACGCGCCTGGGGCATCAGCTCGGTGATCCGGGTCTTGAGGTCCATCTGGCCACTCACCTTTCAGGTGGTCGTCCCCTTGTCATGTGGCCGTCGCTGGTGGACGGCGCCAGGAACGCGGCGGCGTCTTCCAGCGTGCCTCGCGCTGCGCGGTGTCGTCCAGGGACATCGGTGATCACCCATCACGGGCAGCGCGCAGGCACTCGTCGCGCCGCCCGGTGAGAAGCGTCCGCTCCGCCTCGTTCCCGGTGAGCGCCAGCGCCTCGGCGAAGGAGTCCGCGGCCTCGCGGTGCCGGCCCGCGCGGGCCAGCAGGTCGCCGCGAACGCTGGGGAGCAGGTGTGAGCCCGGCAGGGCGGCCGGGTCGACCGCGTCGAGCACGGCCATCCCGGCCTCCGGGCCGAAGGCCCGTCCGTGCGCCACCGCCCGGTTGACCTCGACCACAGGTCCGGGAGCAGACGCCGCGAGGGCGTCGTACCAGCCGGCGATCCGGGGCCAGTCGGTCTCCTCGGCGGTCCGCGCCCGGGCGTGACAGGCCGCGATCTGGGCCTCGAGCAGCACCGGACGGCCGGCGGCGTCGGTGCGGGCGGGGAGCCGGGGGGCCTGAAGCTCCAGCAGTGCCTGGAGGCCGTGCACGTCCGGGTGCCGGGGCTCCAGGACGGCGAGCATCCGGGCCAGCCGGATCCCCTCGTGGCACAGGTCGGGCCGCACCCACGCTTCGCCCGCGGTGGCGGTGTAGCCCTCGTTGAAGATCAGGTAGACCACCGACATCACGTCGTCGAGCCGCTCGGTCCGCTCGCGGCCGACCGGCAGGTCGAGGGCGAAGCCGGCCTCGGCGAGCGTCCGCTTGGCGCGGGTGATCCGCTGCCCGACGGCCGACTCCTTGACCATGAGGGCGCGGGCGATCTCGGCGGTGGTCAGGCCGGCGACCAGCCGCAGGGTCAGCGCGGTCCGGCTCTCCGGGGTCAGTGCCGGATGGCAGGTGAGCAGGATGAGCCGGAGCACGTCGTCCTCGACGTGGTCGACCGCGGCGTCCAGGTCGGGCATCTCGGCCTCCTGACCCTCGGGCATCGCGTGGCCCAGCTCGGCGGTCTTCGTGCGCAGCGCGGCGTTGCGGCGGAAGGTGTCGACCGCGCGGCGCTTGGCCACCGTCATCAGCCAGGCCCCTGGGTTCGCCGGGATCCCGGCGTCCGGCCACTGCTCGAGGGCAGCGACCAGGGCGTCCTGGGCGAGGTCCTCGGCCAGGTCGAGGTCGCGGGTGACCCGCACGAGCGCGGCGACCAGCTGCGTCGACTCCCGCCGCCAGACAGCGGTGACGCGCGCGTGGACGACCGGGTCCGCGTCGCTCCCCATCCAGGCAGCGTAGGGGAGCGACGCGGAGCCCACTCAGGATCAGGCCTGCGGGGGCGGGGCGTCCCAGATCCGGCGCACGACGACCGAGCCTGCCACCCGGGCCAGTGCTGCTGGTGCAGCTCGACCAGGCGGCGCGCCTCCTCGACCGCCTCCGCGTGGTCCCGGAACTCCAGGACGGAGTAGCCGCCGACGATCTCCTTCGCCTCGGCGTACGGCCCGTCGGTGGTGGTGACCTTGCCGTCGGCCAGGCGCACCTCCGTGCACTGCTGGCCGCCGTCGAGGAAGACCCCGGCGGCGACCGCCTGGGAGATGTGCTCCTCCATGGCCTTCATCAGGGCCTCGGGCGGGTCGACGTCCTTGGACGGGTCCATCTGTACGAATCCCATGTAGCGCATCGTCGTGTCCTTCTCTCGTCTCTCGGCTGGTGGTGCTTGCGCACCTCTCAGCAGGACGTCGAACGGGCACGGAGGGATCCGACATCGGCTCCGGACCTTCCTCGCCGGCTACAGGAGCAGCGTCAGAAAGACGCTGTGCGGGTCCTCCCGGTAGCTTCCGAAGGGACCGCACGGCACGAACCCGGCCTTGCGGTACAGCGCCCGCGCGGGGGCGAAGAAGTCCATGCTGCCCGTCTCCAGGGACACCTGCGCGACCCCGCGTGCTCGAGCATCGGCAAGCAGGTGCGCAAGCACCTGGCCGGCGATCCCCTGACCCCGGCGCCGAGGATCGGTGCGCATGCTCTTGAGCTCCTCGTGGTCCGGTGCCAGTGCCGCAAGGGCGCCGGTCGCCACGATCGAGCCGGAGTCGTCGTACGCCACCCGGAGCCGGACCCCAGGCGCCCGGAGGCTGTCGAGGGCGAGCGCGTGCCGGCTCTCGGCCGGAGCGGTGGGCGCCATGTCGTCCAGGTGTTGCTGGAGGAAAGTCCCGAGCGCGGGGTCGTCGAAGTCTGCTGGCCGGATCTGCACGGCGCGATCGTGCCCGACCCGTGTTTCGCCCGGATTTCGCCCGGTCGGGGAGACTGCGTGCCATGACCTCCCCGCAGACGAGCACCCCCACCAGGACCTCCTCGTACGCCGCCCGCCTGGGCGTGGCGGCGCTGGTGCTCGCCCTGGTCGCGGCGGGGATGTGGTTCGCCTGGCTCGGCTGGGACCAGGAGTACTACCTGGTCGACGGCGAGCGGCAGGGCCCCTACCGTCCGTGGCAGGTGATCGGGTGCGGTGCCTCGATCGCGGTCGCCTCGGTGCTGGCCCTGCTGTGGGTGCGAGCGGCCGGACCGGACAGGCGGGGCGGAGGAGCCGCGGCGGCCGTGGCGCTCTCGCCTGCTGCCGTCTTCGGCTTCGCGGTGCCCTGGGCGGCCGAGGCCGCCTCCTCCGACGACTCCGGCCTGTGGGCCGTCGGGCTGGTGCTGCTGGTCGTCGGCGGCGGGGCGGCGCTGACCGGGCTACTGGGCGTCGCGGCCTTGATCGCGCGCCGGCGCTGACCCTCGCTCGCAGCTGCGACGCACCGAGGCACGGCAGGTGTCCCGGCCCTGGCCGCCGTCGGCGACCTGTCGCGTGCGGGTGGGCGGCGGGTGGTCGAAGACCTTCTCGCTCAGGGTGGCCATGGTGATGCTGTCGGCGCCCGCCTGACCGCGGACGGCGGCGGCGTGGGCCCGGGTGAAGATCCGGTCGGTGCCGGCGCCGCCGGTCACCAGGACCCGCCTGCTGGCCACGACCTGGACGTCGTCCGCCCCGCCGCGGGCGTGGACGGTCACCGAGTCGCCGGTGGCGCTCAAGCGGTCGGGGCCCCGGGTGCCGACCAGCCTGAGGGTGCCGCCCGGCCGGAGGCTCTTGACCCGGAGCCGCTCGAAGTCGAGCAGGGGCGCCGTGCTGGTGGCGCAGCGCAGGTCGCGACCCATCCGGACGACCGCGTCGCGGCACTCGGTGGTCAGGGTGATCCCGTCGGTGCCCGGGCCGCCGTCCAGGGAGCGGAGCCGGAGGCCGGCGCGGCTCGTGCCGGTGTTCACGTTCAGCACGAGCCGGTCGTTGCCGCCGCCGAGTCGCACGTCTCCGATCGTGGGCCGGTCGATCTCGACGACCTCGCGGTCCGCTGAGCCGATGAACGAGATCGTCGGCGAGGGGGCGGCGGCGTACCAGAAACGGAACCGGCGCACCGTGCCGGTCCAGGTGAGCACCTGCTCGCCGTCCACGGTGCCGCGGCGAGCGGTGTTGTCGAGCACGAACTCGCCGGTCATCGGCGGCTGCGGTGCGTCCAGCCACAGCGTGGCATCGGCGGCCGCCGAGACGTCGATCAGCCCGTCGGGTGCCATCGGGCCGCCGTAGGAGACCGCCAGACCGCCACGTCCGAGCGTGATCCGGTCGGCGTTGAGCTCCCCGCCGGGTGCGAACGAGGACACGGTGTCCCTCCCGTCGCCGGTGTCGATGACGTCGCGGTGGGGGACACCGGCGGGCTGCCGCTTCCCCTCCTCCTCCGCGTGGACCGTCTCGGGAGTCGAGTTGCCCTGGAAGGTGTCGTTGCCGGTGCCGAGCTCCACCCACATGGACTGGTGCCTGTAGGTGGTCGCCTCGTTGACCACGACGTCGTCGCCCGGCCCGGCGTCGACCCAGCCGAAGGGCAGCTGGGAGTCGCGGGAGTTGACGGTCCAGTAGGGCAGGGTCAGGCAGATCGTGTCGTCCCCGCCCAGGGCGTCGAACCTGGCCCAGTTTTCCGGCTCCATGGCGACCACGTCGTCCCCCTCCGTCCCGGTCAGGACGTCTAACGAAGCGACGATGGTGACCGGCTTGCCCAGGCAGGTCGCGGCGGCCTGGGCGCCGGCCGGCGGTGGCGCCAGGGGCAGCGCGGACGCGACGCTCGCCAGAGCGACGGCTGGGAGCAGGGCAAGGTGCGGACGCTTCACAAGGACCCCCGTCGTACGTGTCTTGCCGTCGGCTGCTCGTGCGACGGCGTCACATCCGACCACGCCCGGGTGGCGCGGGCAAGGGGTGCGGTGTGCCGTGCTCGTCACTGAGACGTCCCGCCGGTCGACGCACGTCCGGGCGATCTACCCCTACGCTTCGTGCATGTACGCACGGGGGATGGGACTGCAGGCGGCGGCGCTGTCCGCGGCGCTGGTGACGACGGTGCTGGTGACGACTGCGCTGGGGGGACCGGTCGCCGCGGCGACCTCCTCCGAGGCCGCGGCTCCGCCGGGTCAGGAGCCACAGGTGCTCGCCGAGCGCGGCATGACGTTCTCGCCGAACGGCGACGGGGTCCGCGACCGGCTCGCCGTCCGGTTCGAGCTGCCCGTCGCCACGACGGTGCGGATCCGGGTGGCCCCTTTCGACGAGAAGATCGCGCCGTTCACCCGCGTGCTCGGGCGGAAGCCGGCAGGCCGCCACACCTGGACCTGGAACGGTCGCACCCCGCAGGGCAGGCTGGTGCCTCACGGGTACTACCGCGTCGAGGTCATCACGCCGCAGGGTCGCGACGACGCTTCCGCCTCAGCCGATCTGAAGTTCGAGGGCTACCTCGGCGTCCAGGAGCGGTACGGCGCGAAGAAGGACGTGGTGCCCAAGGTCTACCCGCGCTCGGTCGACGTCCGCGACCGGGTGCTGCTGGGCGCCGGCGGGTGGACCGACGGCATGAAGCGCGGGGTCGTGACCTTCCACGACGACGACGGCAGGGTCGTGCTGCGACGCGAGGTCCGTTTCCGACCGAAGTGGCACACCGACGTGGCGTGGGAGGGGCGTGACGCCCGCGGGGTCCCGCTGCCGCCGGGGCGCTACGTCGCCACCCTGTCGGGCACGGACAGGGTCGGCAACCGGGGTGCCACCAAGCCACTGAAGCTGTGGGTCTCCCAAGACGCGCTGGTGTGGCGGGAGGAGACGCGGACCATGGCCGCGCAGGAGGCCTGGGCTCCGGGTTGCTTCGGCAGCACGTGGCCGGAGTGCTGGGCATACCTCCCGCAGGGCGAGGTGACGCCCAGCGTCCGGTTCCCCGGCGGGCTGACCCACCGGGCCGACCCCGACGACGACGTCTTCGGGGCGGCGGAGTCCAGCTACTTCGTCCCGGTGCCGAAGGCGGTGCGCGGGGTGGATGCCGTCCGGGTCGCCTTCGCTGGGGAGCCGACCAATCCCGGCGAGACCGACCGCGCACATCTGACCGTCCACTCCTCCCGGACGGACGCCACCGTGGTGTCCTCCAGCAGCGCGGCGCAGACCCAGTGGGACGAGGACCCGGTCTTCGGCGACGGCCAGGGGTGGAGCAGCCGCACGAAGCGTCTGCCTCCCGGCGCCTGGTGGGAGTTCTGGACCGAGGGGGACGACGCCTTCGACGTCGCCACCTTCACCCTGGACCTGCGCTACCTGGTCGTCGAGAAGAAGAAGTAGCCGGAGCCCGGAACGCACGACCGGCGCCGACCCCCGAAGGGATCGACGCCGGTCGGCGTGCAGGGGATGCCGCGTCAGCTCACCGCGTCGAGGGCGTCGACCATGCCCTCACCGAAGTAGCTGTTGTCCGCGTCCGTGCCGACGCACGGCGCGCCCGCGGTGGTGGTGCCGCACGGCTTGTCGTCGGCCTGCGCGCGCAGCCGCTCGATCATCTGAGCCGGCGTGAGCCCGGGGTGGGCGGACTTCATCAGGGCCAGCACCCCGGCGACGTGCGGGGAGGCCATCGAGGTGCCGCTCTTGGTGCCGTAGCCGTTGTCGCGCACGATCGTGGAGAGGATGGTCGAGCCCGGGGCGGCCACGTCGATGGAGCCGAGGCCGCGGTTGGAGAAGCTGGACAGCCGGCTGTCCATGGTGCCGGCCGGGAACCGCTGCACCGAGGAGACGGTGACGACGCCGTCGAACTCGCCCGGCACCTTCTTGCAGGTGTCGTTGAGGGTCCGGGTGATCGGCGTGCTGTCGTTGGGCGCGCTGGTGTCGACGGTCTTGTTGGCCAGGTCGTAGGAGGAGTTGCCGGCGGCGGCGGCGTGCACGACGCCCCGGTCGGTCGACCAGGCGACGGCGCGGCGGACCGCCTCCATCGCGGCGTACTGGTCGGGCTGGTCGCCGCACCAGAACTGGAACGGGTCGACGTAGTAGCTGTTGTTCGTGACGTCCATGTTGCGCTGACCGGCCCACACGAAGCCGCAGACGGCGTACTCCGGGTAGATGTAGCCGTCGTCGTTGACGACCTTGACCGAGGCCATCCGCACGTTGGGGGCGACGCCGACGATGCCGACGCCGTTGCGGGCGGCGGCGATGGTGCCGGCCACGTGGGTGCCGTGGTCGCTGGTGGTGGGCGCCCACGCCTCGGGCGACTGGTCGGGCCGGCCGGCGTCGGCGCAGTTGACCGACTCGGAGACGTCGAGGTTGGCGACGAGGTCGGGGTGGTCGGCGTCGATGCCGGAGTCGAGGACGCCGACGAGCACGTTGCGGTTGCCCTCGGTGATCCGGTGGGCCTGGTCGGCCTTGATCATCTGCAGGTCCCACTGCTCGTTCTCACGCGGGTCGGCGACCGTGGCCACGGTCGCCTCGGCGCCGATGTCGCCGTTGGCGGGCTTCTTCGCGCCCTTCTTGTAGCCGGACGCGCCCGGGCCCCAGCTCACGCCCAGCTCGGACGGGGTGCCCTCGGAGACCGGGACGGTGCGGGTGGCGCCCACCGACTCCAGCTTGTTGCCCGCGGCCTTGCGGACGTCGTCGCGGAAGGAGGCGACGTCGGCGTGCGCGACGACGACGCCGATCTGCGGCCAGCTCTGGACGACGACCCCGCCGGCCTTCTCGACCGCGCGCTCGAGCTGCTTGGTGTGGCCCGGGTTGGCGTTGCGGGCGTTGAGCACGTAGCTGGACAGCACCCCGTCGGGGGTGGCGATCGGCACCGGCGTCGAGACGGGCTGGTCGGCGGCGGTGGGGGCGGCGCTGGCGCCGAGGTTGGCACCGGAGACCGCGACGAGCGCCGCGGCGAGAACTCCGGAGGTGGCGAGGGCGAGCGCAGGCATGCGCCGCATGGGCCGAGGGGCCATGGGGGATCCTTCCGAGAGGTGAGCGAGCGCCCGAGCGGACGCAGGGCGTCATCTTGCAACGCCGGGGTGAGCGGCGTCACTGGCGGGGTGCCACGCCCACCTCGCCGAGGAGTCGCTCACGCGGGCGCGGGCGGCGCCCTCCGGGTCCGGCTAGGGTCGAGGGGTGCAGATGAGGGTGGTCTCCCTTCGCCGCTACCCGGTCAAGTCGATGGGTGGCGAGTCGCTCCCTGCCGTGACGCTCGACCCCCGGGGGCTGGCGGGTGACCGCTGGTACGCCGTCGTGGACGCGGACGGCCACCTCGCGTCGGGCAAGGACAGCCGACGCTTCCGCCGGCACGACGAGGTCTTCGACTACGCGAGCAGCACGGCTGACTCCGGCGAGGTGCTGGTGACCGGCGGGTCGGGCAGGTGGATGGTCGGCGACCGGGCGCTCGACGGCGAGCTGAGCCGGGCCATGGGGGCCGATGTCCGGGTCCTGCCCGAGGGAGGCGTCCCGCACCAGGACGACGGTGCGGTGTCGCTGGTCGGCACGGCCACCCTCGACTGGTGCGCCGCCCGCTGGGGCATCGACCCCGACCCCCGCCGGCTTCGGGTGAACATCGTGTTCTCCTCGACCGAGCCGTTCATCGAGGAGCAGTGGGCGGGCACCACGATCACCGTCGGCGACGCGGCGCTCCGCGTCGTCGAGCGCATCCCGCGCTGCCGGATGATCGACGTCGCCCAGGACGGCGCGGCCGCCGACGGCCGGTGGCTCAAGCCGCTGGCTCAGGAGCGGGACATGTCGCTGGCGATGTACGCCGACGTCGCGGCGCCGGGGTCGATCAGCGTCGGCGACGAGGTGGTGCCGGGCGGCACGCGCTGAGCGGGGCCGGCGCTTCCGTCCGGGTCGCGCTACTCGATGCCCGCGGCCCTGTCCAGCTCCTGGAGCAGGTCGTGGGCGGCGGTCTCGGCCTGCTTGTGCCGCCACTCCGCGGCCCGGTAGATGCAGGCGATCAGGCCGCTGCGGTGGACGCGACGGAAGTCGCCGTAGACGAACGCGCAGCGCCCCTTCGTCCCGTCCTTCACGCCCACCCTGAGCCCGAGGTGCCAGGCGGCGTAGTCGCCCCAGCCGTGCCGCTCGAGGAAGGCGTTGCCGGCGTCCGCGTCGGGTTGCACGTCGCCCCACTCGCTGTCGAGGACGTACTGCCGGGCGGCGATCAGGTCGCGCGCCTTCGCGACCGCTGCTTCGTTGACCGCGTAGCGCGCCATGGGGACCTCGAGCTCCTCGACCGGACCGGGCTGCTCATCGTGGCACGAGGGAAGGGCCGAGCGCCCTCCCGAATCGTGGTGATGTGCCGCCGTGCGTCGTGGTCTGTCAGCCGACGCAAGGGCTTGGGCGAGTGCGGGCGCGAGACCGGCGGGAGATAGCGGCTTGACGAGGCGTTCGTGCGAGGACAACGTGGGTCTAGAGCGCACGCAGACCGTGCCACCGGACGAGAGGGCCCGACCATGCCCACCTTCGAGATCACCGCGATCGGCACGGTCCAGAACTCCCGCACCGACATCCAGGACTCCGACCACTGGGGCAATGTCCGCAGCACGATCGTCGTCGACGAGCGGTTCGGTGACGCGTGCCTCCAGGGCCTGGACGGCTTCTCCCACGCCGAGGTGCTCTTCGTCTTCGACCGGATCCCCGAGGTCGTCGGCCACCAGGAGCCGCGTCCCTACCGGGGAATCGTCCACCTCCCGCCGATGGGCGTCTTCGCCGGGCGCGGGCCTCGACGGCCCAACCGGATCGGCGTGAGCGTCTGCCGGATCGAGTCGGCCCGCGGCCGCGAGCTCACCGTCGTGGGGCTGGACGCGGTCGACGGCACACCGGTGATCGACCTCAAGCCGGTGATCGCCCAGTTCTTGCCAGACAACGCCCAGCAGCCGGACTGGGTCACGGCCGTGCTCTCGGACTACTTCAGAGCCTGAGACGACATGGCGGTGGTCGACGACGTACGGCACCTCGGCTCCGAGCTCGAGCGCTCGTACGAGGTCTACGTGCACCGGCGGCTGAAGTTCCGGGTCGGCCAGCTCGTCTACGTCGCCTTCTCCCTGGACGAGAGGGTGATCGGGTTCGCGTTCCCGCGGGAGGAACGGCCGGCGCTGGTCGCGAGCGACCCGACGAAGTTCCGGATGCCCTCGCAGGGCGACCTGCGGTTCAACTGGGTCGAGGCCGACCTGGCGGCACTGGACCCGGGCGAGGCCCGCGAGCTCGTGGTCGACGCGTGGCGGATGGTAGTGCCACAGAAGCTGTCTCGCGCCTACGACCTCACCCATCCCGACGGCCCGGGTGCGTAGCACTTCCGACGACGACGGCGCCGCTCCTAGCCGACGGCGACCACGAAGACCACGTCGTCCGGCTCGGCCGGGTCGGTGCCGAGCACGGTCACCCGGTGGGTGCCGGGCTCGACGCCGATGGCGTCGTACTCACGCCCGTGGACGTCGCGGATGGCCAGCTGGCCCTCGGACTCCAGCTCGAAGTCGCCCAGGTGGTCGAGGTCGTGCCGGTCGACGATCGCGGACTCGGTCGAGGGCACGACCTGCACCTGGACCGCCCCGAGCTGGGTGTCGCGCAGGCCGACCGCGAGGCAGTCGCGGGTGGCCACGACGTTGGCGTCGCCGAACGTGGTCGGCGGGGTGAAGTCCTCCCGCCCGACGAGCAGGACCACCGGATAGCTGGGACGGATCTGGGTGCTCACGGCGTCAGCATCGCAGTGCCCACCGACACGCCACGGGCGCCGGGTCCCGCCGCCTGGGCTGCGGTGCGCACCCCCGCACACCGACCGGGCGCGGTCGCTTCCCCGCTGCCGAGACCGTGGGGACGGACCCGGAGACCTGGCGCTGGGTGCTCGAGGTGGTGACCTGTGCGGCCGGGGCGCTCGAGGCGCCGGTGACTTCCGGCTGAGGGGCCTCGTCAGCCGACCGGGTCGGTGATCACGATGGCCCGCTCCCGAAGCACCGGGGCGTGCACCTCGCTGACCTGCCCGAAGACGATCGCGTCCTCCACCTGCGTGAAACGGCCCAGCGCCTCGCGCGACTCGATGACCTGGGCGGCGACGTCCGGGGGCAGTCCGCAGACGGCACTCAGCTGCTGGGCGCTGACCTCGTTGAGGTCGATCAGGCCGCCGTCGTCGTAGCCGTGCCGTGACTCCGGGCGGCCGATCCCGAGCTCGCGTGCCATCAGCGGGTCCCGCGCGGCGAGCTGGCGCGCCTCGGCCCTCCGGCGACGGGCCTCCTCGACGGCTGCCATCGCGCCGGCGTTGCCGACCGGCGGGGCCGAGACGACCCGCGGGAGGTAGACCTCGCGGCGGAGGCCGATGAGCAGGATCGTCGCGACGAGCATCACCGCGAGCGCCATCATTCCGCCCGCGTCGGCGGCCCAGCCCGTCGGTGTGCCCTCGGCGTCCTCGGGCGAGGTGCCCAGCAGGATGAAGGACACGAGACCTGCCGCGGCGAAGGCCGCGCCGACCTTGCGCAGGTGGGGCCGGTCCAACCGGGAGGCCGCGTGGAAGAACGGCACCGCCGAGAACAGGCCGGCGGAGGCGATCGTGATGACGAAGTACCACCACCCGCGCCCTCCCTTGGCCGGGGCAGCCGGCGCCGGAGGCGGCGGAGGAAGGAGCGCAGGGGCGGCGCGCTGCGCCGTCCAGGCCGTCCCGTCCCAGTAGCGCTGCTTGGATCTGTCGACCGGATCCGGGTACCACCCGGCAGCGTGCGTGCTCATCCTGATCCCCCCAGTGTCGCCTGCCCGAGAGGTTAGCCGGAGGGCTCGCGCGAGACCGAACAAGCAGGCCGACCCGCGTCAGTCGGCGGCGCCCTCACGGCCGTCACCCACCGCGACGCGGGGGCCGTCACCGACCCGGCCGAGGCCGACCAGGTGATGTGGGGGCAGGTGGCCTCCGCCTCCGCCGAGCTGGGTGCTCGACGTGACCGCGCCCGGCACGTGGTCGGCGGAGACCCCCTGACGAAGGACGCCCCTGCACCCGATGCGCGTCGGGTGCAGGGGCGTCCGGTCTCGCTCAGCGGCGTATGCGCTGGTGTCCTCGCCACGGGTAGCTGGCCCCGGCCCTCGCCTTGCTCTTCGACTTGCCGCTGTGGTGACCACCGCGGGTGCCGAACGGGTCCTTCGAGGCGCCGAAGTAGTACACGGCATAGCTGGCCGCGTCCGACATCTCGTCCAGGCCCTGCAGCGCCCCGCCGGCCAGCTGCCGCTGGGCGGCGCGCTTGGCGGCGTCGTCACCCTCGGGCGCCAGACCCTCGGCGTCCAGCGGCGGCACCCCGGTGAACAACGTGTTCAGGTTGTCGCAGAGCTGGTGGTAGCAGGGGTCGTACCAGGAGCCGGCCGCGCCGCCGTACTCCTGGGCCTGCTCGGGCGTCTTGATGCCCTCGGCGCCGGCGAAGACACCGCCCGCGGGGATCCCGCGGAGGGTGAAGCCCACGTAGTCCGAACGGCC
This sequence comes from Nocardioides sp. Z50_6, assembly GCF_058215755.1. NCBI lineage: Bacteria > Bacillati > Actinomycetota > Actinomycetes > Propionibacteriales > Nocardioidaceae > Nocardioides > Nocardioides sp. Z50_6. The sequence continues at coordinate 733,877 of NZ_JBZAJB010000002.1, forward strand.
GTCGAACGGCACCCGGTCGCTGGTCAGCCCCTGGGAGCGGAACCAGTCGTCGTGCACCTGCTCGACCTTGCCCGAGCCCTCGGGCCCGGCCGGGTTGCCGGGGGCGGCGTTGCCGTCACCGTCGTAGACGAACCGGACGTAGTTCGACGAGGCGAGCATGTCGTAGTCGAGCATCACGTCGATCTTGTCCACCTCGGCGTCGCTGAGGCCGAATGCGTACTCGATCGACCCGACCAGGCCGTTCTCCTCGGCCCCCCAGAAGCCGAAGCGGATCTTGTTGCGCAGCCTGTGCCGGCCCTCACTGAGCTCCTCGGCCTGGGCGAGCAGCGTCGCCACCCCCGAGCCGTCGTCGTTGATGCCCGGCCCCGCGGGCACGGAGTCGAGGTGCGCACCGACCACGACCACGTGGTTCGGGTCGCCGCCGCGGGTCTCGGCGATCACCTGGGGCAGGAAGCGGTCGGTGAAGGTGCCGTAGACCTTCAGGTCGACCGTCGGGTTCTCGCCCGCCTTGTAGGCCTGGAGCAGCTCGTTGCCCACCCTGTAGCTCGAGACCACCGCCGCGATCGTCGCGGGGACGTCGGGCAGGTTGTCGACGAAGACCGGGTTCTGCCGCTCCGGGGTGTTGCCCTCGTTGTAGATGATCACCCCGGTGGCGCCGGCCGCCTGGGCCAGCGCCCACTTGTCGACGAATGCGCAGGTGCCGCGCTGGACGAGCGCGACCTTGCCCTCCACCCCGGCGTAGTCCACGGCCGCGCAGCCGCTGGTCGAGCCGCCGGTGGGCGGGTCGAGGATGCCGCCGACCGGGAAGACCGGCGCGCCCGTGAGCTCGACCGTGGGGGAGTTCGCCATCGTGATGAAGTCGACCGACGGCGAGTTGTCGTCCTCGGCGTCACCCGGGGTGTACGTCGTCGGGGTCGGGGAGACCTGGTTGAGCACCGGCGGCTGCGTCTCCTCCCAGATCGGGTAGTTGAACTGGTCGATGCGCACCCGCAGACCCGCGTCGCGGAGCGTGTCGACCACGTAGTCGATCGACTCCTGGTAGCCGGGGGAGAACACCTCGCGGGTGTCGTCGTTGAGCGACGCGATCCGCTGGAGCGCGACCTGGTGCTCGGTGATCTCCGACAAGGAGACCCCGCGCACGAACCTTCTCGCCGACGGGTCGCGGGGAGTGACGCCGTGCTTCGACGCCTTGGAGGCACTGACCTGGGGCCGGTCGGGACCTGCGGTGGCAGTTCCGGACGACACGGTCACCCCGGCGAGCAGGACGCCGGTCGCGCCTGCCGCCACCAGCTTGGACGCTGTGTTCATGGGCTTCTCCTGGGAGCAGCCGACGAACGGGTTCGGCGCCGTGCCGAGCGGTCGGCCGCCTTCCGACTCTACGAGCGGGGGGGCCGCCCAGGGTGTGCCTCAAATTGATGATCTTGACCAAAGATCAACAGGTGGGCCAGGGCTTTCCCGGACGCGGCGACGGGCGTCGGCGCCATGATGGGGCGATGACGACGTACTCAGGCACGGACGAGTTCGCCGGCGCGACCTTCCTGCGCGCCAGCCTCAAGGGAGCCACCCTGCGCTTCTCCGACGTCAGCGGCGTGACCATGCGCGGTGTCGACGTGGACGGCCTCGACATCGACAGCCACGACCTCTTCTTCGGCAGCCTGTTGGTCAACGGCGTCGACGTGGTGCCGTTCGTCGAGGCCGAGCTGAACCGGCGGTTCCCCGGCCGCGAGCTGCAGAAGGCCCAGACCCCCGAGGGACTGCGTGAGGGCTGGGTCGCCGTACAGGCCGCCTGGGCGGCGACGGTGGCCGGTACGCCGCCGGAGCTGGTCGACGCCCACGTGGAGGACGAGTGGTCCCTCGTGCAGACGCTGCGCCACCTGGTCCTGGCGACCGACGCCTGGCTGGGCGGCGGGATCCAACGGGTCGACCAGCCCTTCCACGAGATCGGCCTGGTCTTCACCGGAGCCGAGCGGATGGGCTTCGACACCTCCGTCTTCCGCGCCGACCCGCCCTCCTACGACGAGGTCCTGGCCGTGCGCGGCGAGCGGCAGCAGCGCGTCACCGACTTCCTGGCGACGGTCACCCCCGAGCAGCTCGCCGAGGAGCGCGACGACCCGTGGGGTAGCGACGACTGGCACCCCACCGTCGGCGACTGCGTCCGGGTGATCCTGGAGGAGGAGTGGGCGCACCTGCGCTACGTCCGCCGCGACCTGGCGAAGCTCGCCGAGCAGTCGGCCGGGGCCGCTGGGGTCAGGACGAGCTGACCGCCAGCCCCTCCAGCCACTCCCGCCAGGCCGGCTCCTCGCGCTTGGTGTAGTCGGCCGCCTCGTCGGAGAACAGGTAGGCGCGCACGCCGGCGGTCGCCGAGCCGGCGGCCTCGGCGTAGTCGAAGACGTAGACGCTGAGCAGCCCCGGAACCGAGCCGGTGAGCCGGAGCAGCGCCATCCGCACCCCGAGCCGCTCGACGACGCCGGGCACGCCGCGCACGTCGACGGCCGCACCCACGGGGCCCAGCCCCAGCTCGTCGTGCAGCCGGGCCCAGAGGGCGTCGGCGTCGCCGGGCAGCTCGACGCCGACCTCCAGCTGGGTCGCCTCCTGGCCGGGGAAGTGGGTCAGGTAGAGCCGCAGGTTGTCGAAGAAGGGCTTCCAGTTGAGCCCCATGTCGTCCCAGAACTCCGACTCCCAGTCGGCTCCGGTGCCGAACCCGCTGGTGGTCACCCGGACCACGCAGGTGCCGCCGGAGCGGGCCTCGACCAGGAACTCCGAGGTCATCGGGCTGAGCTCGTCGGGCTCCTTGCCCATCAGCGCCGCCCAGTCCTCGTCGTAGACGAGGCGGTGGGGCGGCTCCCAGGCGGTGACGTGGCCGTCGGAGCCCATCTCGGGGCCCATGGTGAAGTGCACCGCGCCGCCCTCGCGCTCCTCCAGCTCGGTGGGCAGGAACCAGGCGCTGATGCCCTTGGCGGTGGCGACGGCCTCCCAGACCTGCTCGGGAGTGCCGGGCACCTCGATGCTGAACTCGAGGCGGTAGGGGACGTCGGGGGTGGCGGTCATGGCTTCTCCTGGGTGCTGGTCTCTGTGGTGTTCTCGGTGCTCTCGGTGCTCTCGGTGCTCTCGGGCAGGGGGTGGGCGGCGACGACGAGCCGGTGGGGGCGCCCGTCGTCGTGGTGGTAGCGCGCGGCCAGGTCGAGCACCGCGGCGGTGAGCTCGTCGGCGAAGGCGGCCCGGTCCTCGGCGGAGCGGAAGCCGATCCGGGTGTCGATGGTCAGCGTCGGCAGCCGCTTGCCGGAGGCGCCGGCCCGGCGGGCCAGTGCGCCGACCTCGCGGACCAGTCGGCCCGCCAGCGCGACGAGGTAGCCGGCGGAGAGGTGGTCGCCGTTGGCGTCCGGGTCGGCGGCCGAGGCGCTGACCGCCGCCGGCGAGACGACGTACGACGCGGCGGAGGCGCGCAGCACCCGCTCGGTGATGCCGCCGTGGCGCCGCTCCTCGGCCAGCTCGACCAGCCCGTGGGCCTCCAGCGTCTTGAGGTGGTAGTTGACCTTCTGGCGTGCGATGCCCACCCGGGCGGCCAGCCCGGCCGCCGAGGCGGGCTCGGCCAGCTCGGCGAGCAACCGGGCTCGCACCGGGTCGAGCGCGGCGGACGCCGCCTCGGGTGCCTCGATGACCTCGATGTCCTGCATGTCTCCAGCGTGGCCCTGACAAGTTTTCTTGTCAAGGGTTTGTGCGGGCTGGAGGTCACCTCGTGACCCTGAGGCCGCGCAAACCCAGGACTCGCGAGCCTCAAGATCAAGAAGGGCAGGGTCGAGGGGACGTGGACGGACTACATGGGGTCGGACACGACGGTCCTCACCCGGCTCGTGATGAGGTTCCGGCCGGGGCGGCCGGTCGTCGGCCGGGTCCAGGTCTCCGTCAGCTGGTGCGAGTCCGGGGGCACGTCGGGCTGGGCCGGCCAGCGCCTGACGGGCCGTCCCCGTCGGCTTGGAGGGTGGCTCAGCCCCGCTTGCAGCGCCGGGTGACCTCGGCGTCGCAGTGGTCCCGCCCGCCGCCACCCCCGTCGGCGCGGTCGCGGCCGGGGCCGCCGACGAGCCGGTCGCCACGATCGTGGTCGGAGCCACGCAGCACGTCCCGCCCGGGACCACCCAAGCCCACGAGCCGGCGCGGTGAGCGGCGGGGTCCGTCGAGCCGGATCCGGTCAGCGCCGCTGCCCCCGCGCACCACCACGTCGTGGCCCACGCCGGTCAGCCGGTCGGGTCCGGGGCCGCCGTCGAGCCGCACGACCCGCCCCCTGCCCCAGGCATCGTCGGCGCCGCCCCGCCCGCGGAAGGTCACCCGGTCGCCCGCCACTCCCACGGTGTCGGCTCCGGGCGTGCCGAGCACCAGCACGCGGTCGCTCCGCGCCTGGTTGTCCACCAGCAGATCCTCGAACCCCTCGAACGGCGTGGTCGTGCCGTCGCAGGTCGACCGACTCGCCATCCGGATGGTCAGGGTCCGGCACGAGACCCGGGCGGCGAAGGTGTCGGTGCCCGGCCCTCCGTCCGCCGAGCGGACCTGCACCAGCTCCTCGTCGCGGTAGGGGCTCCGCCGTCCCAGACGGTCCTCGCCGCCGCCCAGCCGGACGTCGCCGAAGCGGCCGTTGGGGAACGCCACCACCTCGTCGGCGTCCGAGCCGACGAACGACACCGGGTAGGGCCACTGCGGCACGCTGTCCCCTCCCGGCACGTCCTCGGCCAGTCCCAGCTCGAACGTGCGGACGTGCCCCGTCCAGGTCAGCACCTGCGCGTCGCCGACGGTGGCGCGGCGGGCGGCGTTGTCGATCCGCAGCTCCCCGCCCGGCAACGGGTCGCCCTCGCCCGGGTAGGGCAGGTAGAGCGCGGCCGTGGAGGCGGCGGAGAAGTCGAGGCGACCCTCGGGGGCCATCGCTCCCCGGTAGTGCACGACCGCCGACCCGGGACCGAAGGTGATCTCGTCGTCGTTGAGCTCGCCGAGGGGTGCTGCGGAGTGGACGGTGTCGAGGGGGAGCTGGCCGGAGGAGAGCTCGAGTTCCTCGGGGGGTGTCGTGCGCCCCCCGCCCATGGAGATCACGTCCCGCTGCCCGCCCGCCGGCGGCCGCCCGAGGTCGTCCTCCTCGTCGCCGTCGGCGTACACGACCTCGACCATCGCGGCGCTGCCGGTGAACGTGTCGTTCCCGGTGCCCAGGAAGACCGTCACCCGGCCCTCGCCTGTCACGGCCTCGTTGACGACGACGTCGTCGCCGGCGCCGCCGTGGACGTACCCGACCCGGCCGATCGGGTCCCGGCCGTTCACGGCGCGGGGGAGGGCCAGGCAGAGGGTGTCGTTCCCGCCCAGCGCGTCGAAGCCGTTCCAGCTCTCGGGCGTCATGGCGACCACGTCATCGCCCTCGGTTCCCTTGGTGACCTCGGTCGTGGCGACGATCGTCACCGGCTTGCCCAGGCAGGTCGAGGCCACCGTCGCACCGGCCGGGGCGAGCGCCGCGCCGAGCGCGAGCACGGGGACGGCGGCCGCGAGCGCGACCGCCGGGAGGAGGACACGCTCGGCCAGGTCGTTCAGGGTCCCCGTCATGGCGAGAGGCTAGCGGTCGGGCTCCGGGTCAGGAGGCCGGTGACGCGCGTTCTGCGCATGTTCGGCATGCGCCCCCGGCCGCGGGGGTACGCAGCCGCGCGCCTCGAGCCAGCGGGCACATCGTGGATCCCACCTCGAGGAGTCAGCACATGCCCGCCTGCACCAGCCACCACCCCGTCAAGGGGCGTCGATGAGCCTCTACCCCCGGTCGGTAGCCGACTTCCTGGTCCTCCTCGTCGCGACGCTGACCGGCCCTCGCGGCAGGTCGCACTCGGCGTCTCGCCCCGCTCACGCGGAGGATGTGTCCGAGGTGCCCGTCGTAGTGTGAGCGCAGGCAGGCCGCGGGGCGTCACACCTGGAGCGGAGGCAATTTTGCGCCCGCGCTCCGGCGGCAGTCATGATGCGACCATGGCCGACGACGACGACTTCAACCGGGAGCTGGCTGCCGCTGCGCGCGGCATGCAGGGCGAGGACAGCAGCCAGCAGGCGATGGAGCGGGCGGTGACGATCGCCACCGAGATCCTGCCCGGTTGCGAGGCCGCAGGCGTCTGCGTCGTCCACCGCGGCGAGCGGGTCGACACCCATGCCACGAGCACCGACGCGCTTCGCCGGGTCGACGCGCTGCAGCACGAGCTGGCGGAGGGCCCGTGCATCGACGCGTTGCAGGAGCACGACACGGTGGTCAGCGACAACCTCGCCACCGACGCGCGGTGGCCCCGATGGGGGACTCGCGTCGCCGAGGAGTCCGGATACCTCAGCATCGTCAGCTACCGCCTGTTCTCCACGGGCAACAGCCTCGGCGCGCTGAACCTCTACGGCACGGAGAAGTCAGCCTTCAGCAGCGACGACATCAACGACGGCATCGCGCTGGCCGCGCACGTCGGGGTCGCCCTGGCCGGCGCGCAGGAGGTCGAGAACCTGGAGAAGGCGCTCGTGAGCCGGACGATCATCGGCCAGGCCACCGGCATCCTGATGGAGCGCTTCGACCTGACCGCGGACCGAGCCTTCGGCGCCCTCACCCGGATGTCGCAGCAGCGGAACGTGAAGCTGCGCAAGGTGGCCGAGCAGATCCTGGAGACGCGGGCGCTGCCCCACGACTAGGGACGCGCGGCCGCTGGTCAGCCCCGCTCGCAGCGTCGGGTGACCTCGGCGTCGCAGTGGTCGCGGGCGCCTTCGCGTCCGTCGGCACTGTCACGCCCGGCGCCGCCGACCAGTCGGTCGCCGTGCTCGTCGGTCGCCCCGCGCAGCTCGTCCGCGCCCGGACCTCCCCGAGCGACCCGACGGAACGACGAGGCGGGAAGGCGCTTCATGCTCGCGTCGGACTCGAGCCTGAGGCGGTCCGCCCCACCCTGCCCCCGCAGCACGACGTTCACGCCGCGGGCGCCGAGGATGTCGGCTCCCGCACCTCCGTCGACCCGGACGGTCCGGCCCCCGGCGAACGCCCGGTCGGCCCCGTCCCGTCCGCGGAACGTCACCCGCTCCGCGCTGGCGACGACGTGGTCGTCGGCGTCGGTCCCGACAACGACCAGGACGCCGTTCTTCGCCATGTTGCTGACGTAGACGTCGTCGAAACCGGTGAACGCGATGGTGCCCTCGTCGCACGTCATCCGGGTCGCGACGCGGACCGTGAGGTGCCCGCACCCCCGCCGGAAGTAGAGGCGGTCCCGGCCGGGACCGCCGTCGAGGGAGCGCACCCGGTACCAGGCGCGGGACCCGCCCGCCACGCTGTCGTCGCCGCCTCCCAGCCGCACGTCGCGGTAGCCGCCGGAGGTCAGCCAGAGGTGCTCGTCGGCGTCGGAGCCCACGAAGGAGACGGCGCTCTGCCACGACGCGGCTCGCTGCTCGCCGAGATCCCACGAGCGGACCGGACCCGTCCACGCCAGCACCTGGACGCCGTCCAGGGTGGCGCGCCCGGCGACGGCGTCGATCACGAGCTCGCTGTCGCTGCCCGGGGTCGACGCGGCCGGGACGGCCGGGAGGACCAGCCGGGTCGAGGTGGCCGCGGAGACGTCCAGGTGCCCCGACGGGGCCATCGCGCCGCGGTATTCGACCCTCGCGCCGCCGGGCCCGAAGGTGAGGTCGTCGGCGTTCAGCCCGTCGACGGGTGGGACGGACCAGACCGTGTCCTCGCCCGCCGCCGCCCGCCGGGGGGCGCCCCCCATGTCGATCACGTCGCGCTGGCTGCCCGCCGGTGCCGTGACGGCGTCCCCCGACTCGTCGGAGTCTGCGAAGACCTCCTCGACCATCGGGGCGCCGGTGAACGTGTCGTCGCCCTCGCCGAGGTAGACCGTCATCATGGAGTCGGACGGGTCGGCGCCCGACTCGTTGACCACCACGTCGTCGCCGGGCCCGGCGTTCACCAGGCCGAACGAGCCCGACCCCTCCCGGGAGCGGCCGACGGCCAGGCAGATGGTGTCGTCGCCGCCCAGGGCGTCGAACGTCTCCCACGCCCCGGGCGTCATCGCCACCACGTCGTCGCCCTCGGTGCCGGTGGTGACCTCCGTCGTGGCGACGATCGTCACCGCCTTGCCCTGGCAGGTCGTCGCGGCGCTCGCGGCGGCCGGCGCGTGCGCCCCCGCGAGAGCGAGACCGGGGACGACGGTCGCCAGTGCGACCGTCGCGGACCAGACAAGACGTGCACGCATCACTCAGGACCCCCGCGGTGCTTCGTGTCGAGCCGTCGTCCCCGTCGTCCGGCGGCTCCACATCCGACCACACCCGCGCGGGCCCGGCAAGGATCCCGGGCTGCTGTCCGCCGGGGCTGCCATAGTGCGGGGATGCGGATCTCAGGACCAGTGGCGGCGGTATGGCGGGCCTATCGGGCGAGCGGGGCTGACCGGCCCTTCGGCGACCCGCTGCCCGCGCACGGCGTGGCGATGGAGGGCTACTTCTGGCGGTTCACCGACCCGGACTCGGGGCGGGTCCTGATAACCCTCAACGGGGTGAACCGGGCCGCCGACGGGGTCTGGTCGACGATCGGTCTCGCGGCGCACCCCCACGGCTTCCTGCGGACGGTGGCTCACCCGACCGGCGCCGCCGGTGTCGACGCGCTGGGCGTCTTCTCCGGGGAGGCGTTCCACGGGACCCCCGACGGCGTCCGCGTCGACCTCGGACCGCAGGCTCAGCTCGAGGTGACCGTCAGTGACGCCACCCCGTGGCCCCGGCGCAGCTTCGGCGGGTCGAGCGTCTTCCAGGCCGTGCCGGGGCTCAACCAGTACTGGCACCCGTGGCTCCTCGGCGGCACCGCGCACGGCAAGGCGGTCGTCGGGGACGAGACCTGGGAGCTCGACGGCTGGTCGGTCTACGCGGAGAAGAACTGGGGGAAGGGCGGCTTCCCCGACTCGTGGTGGTGGGGGCAGGCGCAGGGCTTCGCCGAGCCGTCGGTCTGCGTGGCCTTCGCGGGCGGAGAGGTGAGCGCCGGACCGCTGCGCACCACGGTGACGGCGGTCGTGGTCCTCCTCCCCGACGGGCGGCTCCTCCGGCTGGGCGACCCGGTGGTCTCCCCGGTCCGCGCGGAGGTCACCGACGAGCGCTGGCTGCTGCGCGGGCGCAGCGCCCAGTGGGCGGTCGAGATCGAGGGGATCGGCAGCCTGGCCCAGGCACACGTGCTCCCGGTCCCGCTGCCGGCCGAGCGACGCAACATCGCCGGCGCCATCGAGCACCTCGGGGCGAGCATGCGGGTCTCGGTACGACGTCGGGGGCGCCTGGTCTGGCAGGGCGAGTCCCAGCTCGCCGCGCTCGAGCACGGCGGCATCGACCGGGCGCAGGCCGAGGTGGCCCGCCGTGGCCACGGCCCCGACGCGGTGGACGCCCCGCCGCTGAGCCGCTAGTCGCCGGTGCCGTTGGCAGGGCTCTGAGCGGGCGGTGTCAGGCGGGGACCTGTGCGGTGTACTCCGGGTGCCCGTAGCCGCGGAGCCGGCGACGCAACGTCGCCACCACGTAGCGGTCGGTGACCTTGGAGAGGACCCGGACGCCGGAGATCCGGCGGACCAGCAGCACCCTGCCGATCAGGAACGGCAGCATCACCGAGGCCCGGAGCTGGTCGGCCCGGGTCACGTGGACGCCCATCCGGGCGGCCCGGTCGAAGTCGCCCTGGAGGAAGGCCTTCACGAAGGTGATGGTCGCGAAGCTGCGCTCGAACTGCTCGACGATCCGGCCCCAGCGGCCCGCGTCGGGGTGGAGCCGGGCGGCCAGGGTGGAGCGGACCAGCGCCCCGCAGGTCTCGTCGTCGAAGGAGCTGCGCAGGGTCGCGGCGCGCGCCTTGAAGACCCGGATGACCCCCTTCGGGTCCTCGGGCAGCAGCTCGGCGGGCAGGCCGAGCAGGAAGCAGCGGTAGCGCGCGAGCTCGATCATCGCCCGCTCGCGCGTGTCGAACTCATCCCGGCCGGCCTTCACCGCCTTGACGGAGATGAGGAAGCTGCTGATCAGCCCCGCCGGCATCTGGTCGACCTGGGGGATGGGGGTGCCGTGCGTGGCGTGGTTCCACTTGCCCGACCGCAGCGCGTGCACGCGGACGGTGGAGTGCATGAGCCGCACCATGGCGGCCGCCTCGAAGCCGGGGCCGCGGCGGTCGGTCCCGCCGGGCAGCACGGTCGCGGCGAAGAACGACGCGGTCTCCTTCACCCGGCGTGCCGAGGTCTCGCCGGTCAGCGCGCCGGTGAGCGCCATCGGCAGCGCGGCGTAGGCGTTGAGGAAGGTGGCCAGGAACGCCCCGCGGATCACGAACGGCGTCACCAGGGCGGCGTCGATCCGCTCCCAGCGGGCGCCCTCCTCGAGCAGGTCGGGGTCGATCCAGTCGGGTCGCTCCTCCATCGCGGCCATCAGCGCGCGCAGCTGCGGCGGGGCGTCGGGCACCGCGTCGACGCCCTCGCGGCACGCCGTCTGGAGCATGGTGATCAGGCCCCGCATCCCGTGCTCCGGCAGGAGCATGGCGTAGGCGTCGGCGACGGCGTCCCCCAACCGGGTGGCGGTCACCATCAGGTCCATCAGCTCGGTGTCGGCGAGCAGCTCGGCGCGGTCCGCGCCCTCGACGTCGTCCAGGTCGTTGGGATCGTCGAGCCCCAGCGCGAGGCGCTCGGGCAGGTGCTCGGGGTCGAACGCGGCGTACAGGGCGGGGAGCAGCTCCCGCTGCCGCAGGACTCGCTGCGACAGTGCCTGCTGCGTCATGGCCGCTCCTCCCGGTCGGTGCGCTCCAGCCTAGGGGGAGGCAGGGCATCGTGCGCGGGATACGTCGCGGGCGTGCCGCCTCAGACCGCGGCCGCCCCGGCAGAGGAGTCCCGCTCCGCGGCGCGGTGCGCCATCACTCCCAGACCGATCAGGATGGCGACATCCTCGGGGACGGCCGTGGCGGAGACCTCGATGGTGCCACTGGTCCGCAGCAGGCCGCCGAGCTTCAGCGACATCGCCTGGGCGCCGTCGACGTCCTCCCAGGAGAGCTGCCGTGCGAACACCCCACTGATCCTGAGTCGGTAACGACGGCCGCCCACCTCGGCATCACCTCGGCCCAGCAGGCCGGTCTCACGGAACTCACCGACCGCCTTTCCCTCCGCGGTCTCGGCGAGCACGGTGCGGCCGAGCAGGCCCGACGTGGAGAAGGTCAGCCGATCGGGCCCCAGGCTCAGGTGGGCCGACCGCGTGAGGACGCCGTGGAACGTGATGGTCCCCTGGTGGCCGCTGTCGTCGACGAGCCGGAGCGAGGAGCTCACCAGAGACGGTCGGGTCACTGTGATCGTGCGCCCCATCGTTGCTCCTCCTCGACTGCGTCTTCTCGGCTGCGTCGGACGTCTCGATCGAGGGTAGGGCCGCGCGGGACAGGAGCGAGTCGCTGATTTCGGGTAGTCGACGTGAATCTGAGCGCCCGGGTCATCGGCGGAAGCCGCGTGGTTGGGTAGCGCCCGGGACGGGTAGGAGGCGCCCGGACACCACACACGAGGGGAGATCTCATGAACCGGATCAAGAGTCGCGCGCTGGCGCTGACGACCGCACCGGTGGCGCTGGGGATGGCGGTGGCGCTCGTCGCCGCCCCGGCCCAGGCGTCGTCGACGAGCAAGAGCGACCCGGCCGGGGACCACGTCATGGGTTCGGGGGGCACCCTCGACCTGGCGAAGGTCTCGATGCGGACCAAGGGCAAGCAGAAGATCCAGATCACCTTCGCGCTGCACAACGACACCACCGCTGAGCACCTCGCCCTTCCTGGCGCGATGGGTGTCAATTTCACCGTCGAGAAGAAGATCGTGCGGGCCGTGCAGGTCTTTGCCCGTGACGGAGTGATCGAGAGCAACGTCTGCACCTACGACACCCGCAAGGAGGAGCTCCCGCCGGCGACGAAGTGCAGCCCACTCGCGCTCACCCAGGTCGACGCGAAGACCTTCCGGGTCGAGCTGAAGCGGAACCAGGTAAAGAAGGGCGCGAAGGTGCTGAAGTGGACGGCGTCCGCCTTCCAGGCAGCTGGGACGTCCCTGGACCCGTTGGGGTCGGTCAAGAAGCCCTTCCGCTGGAAGCTCTGATTCGCAGCGCGGTCGCATCGAGACCCACCCGGGTCCTGGCTACGGCGTGGCCACCCCGGGTGGGTCCACGCGGATCCGATCCACCAGCAGCACGGCCGGGAGGTCGGGGTCGTCAGTGGCCTGGCCCGGCCAGTCACCCCCGATCGCCAGGTTGACGACCAGGAAGAACGGATGGTCGAAGGGCCACGGCCCCGGCACGTCGGACGGCGTGAGGCGGTGGTGCTCGTGGCCGTCGAGGAGCCAGGTGATCCCGGAGTCGTCCCAGGCGACGGCGTACTCGTGGAAGTCGGCGGACAGGTCCGCGCCCGCGTCGATGGCCCTGCCGACGCCGCCACCGAGGCCGGCGTACCCGGGACCGTGGATCGTCCCGTGGCAGCGTCGGGGATCCGTCCCGACGTGCTCCATCACGTCGATCTCGCCGCAGGCCGGCCAGCCGACCTCGTCGAGGTCGGCGCCGAGCATCCAGAAGGCGGGCCAGGTGCCGCGGCCACCGGGAACCTTGAGGCGTGCCTCCACCCGGCCGTACCTGGCGGCGAAGCCGGCCCGCGTCGTCAGCCGCGCCGAGGTGATGGTGCCGTCGACCTCACGCCGGGCCGTGATCTGGAGGTGTCCGGCGCCGTCGAGGGCGGCGTTCGCCGGATCGTCGGTGTAGACCTGCCGCTGCCGATCACCCCAGCCTCCGCCACCGAGGTCGTGCGTCCAGACCCGCGGATCGGGCGGCGTGCCTGCCGGCCCTGCGAAGTCCTGGACCCACATGGGCTCAGTCTCGTCTCTGCTCGAGCAGGTCCTTGCGGAAGTGCACGTCCGCCTGTCCCTCGACGGGTACGCCGTCCCAGCGGAAGATCTCGCGGTAGCCGTGCTTCTCGTAGAAGCCGGGTGCCTGGAACGTGAAGGACGTGACGAAGACCCGTCGTGCGCCTCGTTCGCCGGCCGCCTCCTCGAACCGGCTGATGAGCTGAGACCCGACGCCGGTGCCTCGTTGGTCGGCGCGGACCCAGGTCAGACCGATGCCGGCTGCCTCCTGCCAGGTCCAGCCGCTGATGCCGCCGAGCAGCTCGCCGCCCTCGTCGAGGGACTGGACGGTGAGCTCGACGGCCCCCGCGCCGGGCACGGCGGCGGCGTTGACGAGGTCGAGCTCACCGGAGAGGCGTTCGTCGAGCGAGGCGTCGGCGGCGCCGACGATGATCCGAGTGGCCACGGAGGGATCGTGGCACAGAGGACGCTCCGTGGGCAGCCGTGAGCACCGGCGAGGAGTGCCCCGCTCGGGTGGTTGGGTAGAGCCCGGGACGGGTAGGAGGCGCCCGGACACCACACGCGAGGGGGAGATCTCATGAACCGCATCAGGAGTCGCGCGCTGGCGCTGACGACCGCGCCGTTGGCCCTGGGGATGGCGGTGGCGCTCGTCGCCGCCCCGGCCCAGGCGTCGTCGACGAGCAAGAAGGACCCGGCCGGGGACCACATCGGCGATCCGTCGACGCTCGACCTGGCAGGAGGCACCCTGCGGACGAAGGGGAAGCAGAAGATCGAGATCACCGTGCGCCTGCACAACCCGCTGACGGTCGACGACTTCGCCGTGCCGGGGAGCCTCCTGACGGTGGACTTCAGCGTGGGCACGCGAACGGGTCGCGCCGTGCAGCTCGGCGCGCGTGACGGGGCGTTCGAGTCCGTCTTCTGCACCTACCGCCTGGACAAGAACGGCGTGGTGACGGACCGCACGGGCTGCAAGCCGGTGAAGCTCTCGCACGTCGACGAGAAGACCTTGCGCGTGGTGCTGAAGCGCAAGCAGGTCATGAAGGGCACCAAGGTGGTGAAGTGGCGGGCCGGCACCTACGTCCCCACCCCGCAAGGGACCGGGGACGGTTCGTACGATCCGCTCGGGGCGAGCGACAACTCCTTCTTCACCTGGAAGCCCTGAGTCACAGCGCAGACGCGCAGACCGCCACTCGGGTCGCCGGACTCACAGGGCTACTCCAGCCGCCGACGGGTACTGCTACGCCGACCTCGCCCGCCTGCCGCGGGCTGCACCGAGCTCAGTGAAGGAAACCTATGTGCCGAGTCCTCGCCTACATCGGGTCGGAGATCCCCCTGGAGAACCTGCTGCTCAAGCCGGAGAACAGCCTGGTCAACCAGACCCTCGACCCGGAGCGTCACCCGCAGCTCCAGCTGGCCGGGTGGGGATTCGGAGCGTGGGGCGAGCACCTGCTCAAGCAGGAGGAGCCGTTCCTCTACCACCGCCCGATGGCTGCCTTCTACGACGACAACGTCGCCGGCATCGTGCCGAGCCTCCAGGTCAGCACGATGCTTGCTCACGTGCGGGCGGCGGACTACAACGCGAAGACCGTGCTGGCCGACGAGAACTGCCACCCCTTCTCCTACACCGGCACCCCGTGGATCGTCGCGCAGAACGGTGACGTGCCGAACTGGCAGCTCCTGCAGCGCGAGCTGCTGAAGCACTGCAAGGACGAGTACCTGAAGCAGATGCGCGGCAACACCGACACCGAGTTCCTCTACGTGCTCCTGCTGTCCCTGCTGGAGAGCGACAGCGACGAGGACGTGAAGCGGGCGTTCGAGGAGCTGATGAGGCTGCTCGTGCAGGCGATGAAGGACCTCGACCTGCCGGCCCTGACCAAGCTGAAGATGGCCCTGGTCTCCCCGGACCGGATCATCGGGGTCAACGTCGGCACCGGCCACCAGGGCGAGACCGAACCGGAGGGCGACTGGCGGGAGCTGCTCAAGGCCGAGCCGGGCACCGACGACTTCGCCCTCGGCATGCTCCTGGAGCCGATGTATCTGCTGATGGGGAAGAACTTCCACAACGACTCGACGTACGGCTTCGAGGACTGCCACGTCGAGGACGCGACGTCCGCCATCTTCGCCTCCGAGCCGCTCAGTGAGGACACCGACGACTGGTCGACGCTGGAGTTCGGGGAGATCGTGTTCCTGGAGAAGGACGGCGAGAGCATCACCCGGACCGTCGACCGCTTGAAGGTGTAGCCCCCACTCGAAGCTCAACGACGAACACCCAGCCCCCGACGACGAGACCGGCGATCGCTCCCACGACGTGTGAGGTCACGCCCCACACGATCGCTCCGATGCCGATCGCGCTTGCGAGCCCGGACCCGATGAAGGTCAAGTAGCGCCCGCCTCCACCGCCGCGCAGCCACCAGAGTGCTGATGCGTGCGGCAGCGCCCATAAGACCGATGCCAGCAGTCCCACCTGGGCGATCCATAGACCGACCCGATTCCACTCGTACGCGCGTGGCAGGTAGTAGAGACACAGGCCCCCGAAGATCGCAGTGGCCGTGAGACCGAGCACGAGACACGGACCAGCGATGGAGCGCAGCTCCTCGTGAGGTCGCCAGCGCGTGTGCGAGCCCGAGCTCTCGGATGGGACGACGTGGCGATGGTCTCGTCTGCGCTGATGCGGCATGGTGTCAAGATGGCGGAGTCGCCATGACCTTGGCCAGAGTTCGCGTGAGGATCCTCGCGCTCGGACTGCTGGATGGACCCGACGGACTGCTGCGGATGGCTGTCGACCCCGCCGTTCGGGACGACGAGGAGCTCTGCCGTCAGCTCGTCGCCGACGGCGCCGACCCCCGATCCGCAGGCAGTTCACGGCGTTCGGCGATCAGCGCACCGGCTGCGCGGTCGCGCGGGACTGTTCCCGCAAGGTCTCACCGGGAAGCGCCCAGTGCCACGCCCAGGTCAGGGTGCTGCCGTCCCACCCCGCACGGATCTCCATGGGGAACAAGGCGTCCTCAGCGACGTAGTGTCCGGTTGCTGTCGCCCGCAGGATGGCGACGTCAGGGAACTCGCTTGCGGCCACGTGCAGAGCCGTGGGGGTCACGATGGTGTGCTCGACGTGCTGGAGACCGTCCAGGCCGACGGCCTCGTAGTCGAGGCTCAGTGCGTGCTCGGTCAAGCGGCGGACTTCGATCCGGCACTGGCAGTCACCGCTCTCCTGCCCGCTCACCGTTCCGCGGTAGAGCCCGGGGGGAAGTGCCATCAAGTCGGACATGGCCGATTGCACCACGTTCCCTCGGGCCATGTCACGAGCGCCAGCGCCGCCGGGCGCTCGGGACCTTCGCGGTCCTGGGTGGGAGCGGGCCGACCTGGATCTCCGCGCCGTAGGACCACCCGGGGAGCAGCGGCAGGAACTCGCCGCTCCAGAAGGTGCCGGGGTCGAACCAGGTCGGCTTCCAGCCGTCCTCCACGATCCCCATCTCCTGGAGGGTCAGCGCCACGGCCTCCGCGCAGAACGCCGCCTCGGGACGAGCCCGCTGTCCGCGCTTGCGGCGCGGCTGGTGGGCGTCGCGCCCGCGCAGCCACCGGGCGGCGAGGCGGGCGGTGCTGGGGAACGAGACCCCGTCGAGGCGGGCGACCGCGCGCAGTGCGCCGTCCTCCTGCTCCCGACCCGCCTCCGGGGTGAGCTGTCGCATCCACGCCGCCTGGCCGTAGGTCTCGCGCCACCGGGTGACCGCGTCGCCGAGGTCGTGCAGCTGCACGCCCCGGTGGAAGTCGCCGGACCAGTGGTCGACGAGCCCCTTGCCCATCTCGGCGTGCCACAGCAGCGGCGGCAGGTCGTCGATGACCACGGCCATGCCGACGTGGTTGACGGGGGCGTTGGTGAGGGTGCGGATGGCGCGGTCGGCGGTGGTGCGGCCGCGGAACAGCCAGAGGTCGCCGGTGCGGGTCAGGCCGGCGGCCTCCTCGACGGAGATGCCCTCGGCGCGTGTGTCACTCACGCGAGGCATCGTGCCGCATGGCGGCTAGGGTCGCCCGTATGCGCGCGGCGACGTGGTGGAAGGTTCTCGGGCTGGCCGGCATGGCCGGTGTGGTGGCGACCGGTGTCGTGGTCACCCGCGGAGAGCGGAAGCGGCAGTCGTACACGCCCGAGCAGGTCCGCGACCGGCTGCACCAGCGGTACGAGGAGATCGAGCAGGGGCAGCCGACGGCCGAGGCGTGACGCCGGGGGCGGCAGCCCTGGATCAGGTCGAGCCTCGTCAGCGGGCGCGCCATGGGTGGACAGGCGTCCGCCCGCATGGTGCAGTGATGCGTATGGGTGAGTTGACGCCGTACATCTGCGTCGCCGACGCACGCCGCGCGATCCAGTGGTACGTCGACGTGCTGGGCGCTCAGGTCGTCGACGATCCGATCCTCATGGAGGACGGGCGGGTAGGCCACGTCGAGGTCGCCGTCGATGACGGTCGCTGGATGATGTCGGACGAGTTCGACTCGGCCGGCGTCGCGGCGCCCGACACGTCCCGCGGCGCTGCCGTCTCGCTGCACCTCGAGGTGAACGACGTCGACGCGCTGTGCCAGCGGGTGACGGGCTCGGGCGTGACCCTCGACCGCGGACCCGAGGACAGTCCGCCGGCCGGCCGCGTGGCCGTCTTCCGCGATCCCTTCGGCCACCGCTGGTTCCTCAACCAGCGGTCCTGATCAGGACTGCTCGTCGCCGATCCCGCGCGCGTGGAGCGCGTCGCCCGGACTCGTGGGTGCAGGCTCCACGCGTCCGCCTCGGACGCCCAACTACGGCATCGTGCCGCACATGCTGGACCTGGTCCTGGCGCAGAACTTGGCCGGCGTCACCACCGAGGCCCATGCCGGCGGGGTCGGTGCAGCGGGCGGTGTGCCAGAGTTTCATCATGACCTCTTGGCGCGACACAGCATCCGCTGCGGCTCAGGAAGACCTCGACGGTCTCCTCAACCTCGTGCTGCCGCTGGCCCAGGAGCTCCTCGGCAAGAACGGGCAGTTCTACCCCTTCGGCGCCACGGTGTCGACTGACGGGGAGGCGTCGCTCACCGCGTCCGCCGAGAGGTTGGGAGAACACCCGCAGCCGGACCAGGTCCTGGCCAGCGTGTACGACGGAGCACGTGCGACCGCGCGTGAGAACCGCGCAGCTGCCTTCGTCTCCGACGTCCTCATCGACGGGTCCGACGCAGTCCAGGTCGAGCTCGAGCATCGTGACGGCATCGCAATCGTCGTGTGGGTGCCCTACAAGCCCGCAACGCGGAAGAGGGTCCCGACCTTCAGGGACATGAGCGTCACACCGGGAGAGCCGCGGGTCTGGACCGACAGCTAGGGCACACTTCGGTCCGTGCTTCACGTGCTGGGGGCTCGTCCTCGGGCTACGTGAGCGGACGCACCGTCTTGGCCCGAGCTCCGGTCGGGCTGCACAGGTCTGGACGAAACTGCGCGATCACTTCATGAGCCAAGGGGGCGGCGTGCAGCACAGAGTCATCGAGCAGCAGGTCGACGTGCCGGCTGAGCCCGCACGGGTGTGGGAACGAGTCGTCCACCCCGACGGCATCAACCACGAGATGCGCCCCTGGATGACGATGACCATGCCGCGCCAGGCGTCGGGGCTGACCATCGAGACGATCCCGCTGGGACGACCGGTCGGCCGGGCCTGGCTGCGGCTCTTCGGCCTCGTCCCGTTCGACTTCGACCACCTCACCCTGGTCGAGGTCGAGCCCGGCGTGCGGTTCCGGGAGAGCTCCACCATGGTGAGCATGCGGCGCTGGGAGCACGAGCGCACCTTGACCCCCGTCGCAGGCGGGACGCGGGTGCACGACCGGGTGACCCTGCAGCCGCGACTGCCGGTCCCGGGTCTCGCCGCTCTGCTCGCGTGGGTGGTCGACGCGTTCTTCCGGCACCGCCAGCGCCGGTTGCGGCGGTACTTCGCCGAGAACTGACGCCGTCCTTCTGGCCTGACCGCAGGTTGCGTGGGCCGGCGACCTATTCGCTGCGCGCATCGTAGGCAGATTGGTTCTGCTCGATCTCCGGGTTGTGGTCGACGGCCCATTCGGCGAGCGCCACTGCGGGCTCGATCAGGGTCCGCCCGGTCGCGGTCAGCTCGTACTCGACGCGCGGCGGGACCTCGGCGTAGACCGTCCGGGACACCAGGCCGTCGCGCTCCAGGTTGCGCACCGTCCGGGTCAGCATCCGTTGCGAGATGCCGGGGATCCGAGTCTGCAGCTCGGAGAACCGCAGCGGCGGTCCGTCCAAGGTCGCTACGACCAGCAGGGTCCACTTGTCGCCGATCCGGTCGAGGATCCCGCGGATCGCGCGACCACCGTCGCCGCGGATCAGGCATGACTTCTCGTACTTCGACACGGACTTCCCTGTTCGTCACTGACACCGATGTGCCTTTTGTAGGCCTCGATCAGGTTACCCATGATGGGGTCCGTTACTAACGATAACCAAGGAGCCCATCATGCAGATCGCCTACTGGATCATCGCCGCCTTGCTCGCTGCGTTCTATGCCTACGCCGGGGCACTGAAGATCCTTCGTAGTCAGGAGCAGCTGCAGCCCATGATGGCCTGGGCCGGGACCGACGTGCCGATGCCGGTGGTGAGGTTCATCGGCACCGTCGAGGTGCTCGGCGCCCTCGGTCTCGTGTTGCCTCCACTGACTGGCGTGGCGGTGGAGCTTGCCATGGCGGCCGCTCTCGGGTTGACCGTCCTCCAGGTGATGGCGATGGGCGTGCACCTGCGCCGCGGGGAGCAGCGGGAGTCGGGGATGAACGTGGCACTGATCGTCCTCGCCGCAGCCGCGACGTGGCTGGCAACCTCGCTCTGACATCGTTCAGGCTGGCGGCTTCGGAGTCGACGTGCCAGTGTCTGCGGATGCGCAGAGCCACCCCGCAGGAGACCTCTCGTCCCACGCGGCAACGCGGAGCGCAGCGGCTGTGGGACCCGCGGGTGTGGGGCACGACCATCGGAGCTGCCGGCGGCACCGTCTTCGTGATGGTCAACCGCGGCGAGCTCGGCGACCCGTGGACGACCGTCGCGGCCCTGGTCTGGCTGGTGGCCTTCGCCGCCTACCTGTGGTTCGTGCTCGTCGCCCCCCGGTGGTTCGAGGCGCCTGCTCCAATCGGCAGGTACGCCGGCCTGGTCTACGTGGGCAGCGTCGTCGGGATGCTGCTCCTGATCGGCCTCGGCAGTGCGCTCCTGGACGAGGCGGGTCGCGACGAGCTGCGCCCCGCCCTCATCGTCGTGGCCGTGGGCCTGCATTTCCTGCCCTTCGCCGCGGCCTTCGCCACGCCCATGTTCACCAGGCTGGGGGCGGTCATGGCGGGGATCGGTGCGATCGGCCTGGGTGCCGGCTGGGTGTACGCCGATGCCGCGGCGTCGGCCGCGGCTGTGGTCGCCGGGATCGTGATGATCGCCGTCATCACGGCGGACGCGTTCGGCTCGGCGGAGCCTGACGAGGAGGAAGGCTTGACGCGGCCGGGACGCTGAGGAGGCCTGCATCGATCCGACGGCGTAGCCGCCGCTGATCAGGTGGCGCCCGGCCTCGCGGAGAAGTCATGGCGATAGATCACGGCGTCGCTCCACGGCGTCACGTCGGGCCGCAAGAAGGTGAAGGAGAGCCGCTCGGCCAGCCGGATGCTCGCGTGGTTGTCCGGGTGGATGACGGCCGTGAGGTACGGCGCCGGGCGCGCGACCGATGCCCACGTGAGCCAGGCCTGGGCAGCCTCCTGGGCCAGTCCACGACCTTGGCTCCGCCGGGCCAGGACCCAGCCGAGCTCGAGCTCGTCCCACTCCGGCCACGGATGCAGCCCTACTCGTCCGATCTGCAATCAGCCACCACCGTGATCAGCGCGGCCTTCGAGCGCTTGGCGCTCGAGGAGCCACTCGGGGAAGTAGGTGCCCTTGCGCAGCTTTGGGATCGCCACGTCGATCGTGCCCACGCGGGTGTCCAGCGGACGGTGACGATAGCCGTTGCGTTGCGCGGTCCGCGCAGGATCCGGGCGGCCGTACTCGGCGCCGACCACCGCATCGGCGTCAGCGGACAACAAGGCGTTGATGATGGGCGCCGCCAGCCCAGTTGCGGGCTGTCGTGGCCTCACTGTTCGATCCTGCGTGCCCTGGAAGGGCCACCTACCTCAACCTCGCCGTGACCGAAGCCGTCACGGCAGTCCCGATCCAGCTGGACACAGCCAGGTGTCCACGCGGGTGGCCGCGGGATCCTGTCAAGGCTTTCCCTACGACGGGCCCTTCGTGCTAACTTACGTCCATCAGTGCCCTGCCAAGGTTAAAGTTCCGTTCGCACCTCCGCGCTTAGATGGCGCACAGCGTTAGCGGAAACCCTCAAATCGGCAGGGCCAATGTCTTTTAAACCCCCCGCAGCTTTCTCCACGTCGAAGCCGCACCTGAGCGTCGCCCAACAGGTGCAGCTGCTGGTGCAGCGCAAGCTGAAGGTTTCTGACAAGGCCGCAGCCGAGGCGTACCTCCGGCGCGACAACTACTACCGCCTGTCCGGATACGCGCGAGAGTTTCAGATCCGCCCCACCTCGGGCATGAACGACTTCCAAAATGGCGTGACTTTCGAGGATGTCACTGGCGCGATGGAGCGCGACGACTGGGTTCGCGCCAAGACGCTTCCGGCCCTACTCGCGGCCGAGCGGTTGATCCGCGGCCCACTGGCTCATAACCTCTCCCAGACGCACGGCAGCGGAGCCTTCTACCTCCAGAAGCAGGCCTACAAAGCCAATCTTGCACGTGCACAACGTATTCCGGATGACTGGACACAGTCTCTGTTGGCATCGAAGCATCCGGCGGTGCGGCACTACATCCAGGACGGGGACTGCTCTGCTGTCCCGATCTGGGTCGCGATCGAAGATGCCTCGTTCGGAACCGTAGCCCAGCTGATTGAGTGTCTCGTCGATGAAACCGCGGCCCACTCAGTCGCGGAGACCCTCGGATTCAAGCGCAAGGAATTCCCGAGCGTCATCAACTCCTTGCGCTACCTTCGCAACAGTTGCGCTCACCACGCTCAGCTCTGGCATCGCTACAACAAGCTCCCTTGCCCGTTCACCGGCAAGAACACGGATCGCAAGCGCCTACCGAGGTGGTCGGCCAACAGCCTCTTTCCCACATTGCTGGCTCTGGAGAAGATGCTCAAGGTCCACGCTCCAGCCACGCAAGCAGCCGAGGGCTTGGCTGAGGTACTGCAGTATCTGGGCTCCGACTGCCCCCTAGTTGCGGGATATCTACACCCATCCCCGGGCCAGAGAACCTAGGGAAGGATACGTCCCTGAACCCGCCGCAAGTGTCAGCGGAGACAGCTCGGTCCGGTCACACATCGACGTCCGATGAGTTCCGCGGAGCCACACTAAGAGGCCGCGCCTTCTGAATATGCTGCGCGGGTGACCCCGCTTCCGACGATCATCGTTGGATGGCAATGTGGGACCCCGCGGGGAATTACGAGTTACTCGCCAGACTCCTACGGGTGGCGGAGCAGGCCCTTGGTCATCCGATGCCTGAATCTGACCGACCAGCAGACCTGCAGGCTCTGCGGCGCCTGTCCCAGCTTCCTGAAGGGTGTTGGCGCACGACGGCTAGGCGAGTGATCAGCGCTCGAGGATTCCTGGATCCCCAGTTGTGGCTTCGAGTGGCGAGGCAGGAGGGGGAGAGTGCGCCCGCATCCGCTACATACGCCGGTCCTCAACAACTAAAGAGAATCCAGAAGGATGCTATCCGCCTCTTACGGGAGGCCAAGCTCGAAGAGCGAGATCGGACGAGTATCCGAGCTCCCGAGCCCATGTCCGTGCCGACGCCGGCGCGTGAACCAAACCGAGCGCTGTGCATTGCTTGTCGGTCGCTTCACGCTCCCGCGGAGTCTTGTCACTGTCAGCGATCCGAGAACGGAGGAAGGTGCGACAACTAGACATACGTGCGCAGTGGAGAAGCGAAGCGGTGGATGCGTGCGACCGCGCCGTGCGGGACGGCCAGAGATCGTCGTCCTGTCGTTGATGCATTGACTCGCTTGTCAGAGGCACGGATGAACTCCAGCGAGCGATGGAAACTCTGTGTCACATTCGCGGCGGTATGGGCCACTCTGGCGCCCGCCGTAGCGGATCCGGGCTGACGCTGCGTCTGGCAGGCTGCCCGGCATGGATTACGACCACTTGGCGGCTAAGGCCAGGCCCGCGCTCATCACCGCTTCGATGCGCCGCTCCACGATGACGTACGGCGAGCTCGCCCGCGCCATCGACCTCGACCCCAACGTCCCGCTCTCCCACCACATTCGTCGAGTGCTGGATCGGCTCAGCCAGGACTGCATGGATCGCAAGGAACCTTCTCTTGCAGTCTTGGTCGTCAACGAGAAGTCCGGTGAGCCCGGACCCGGGTTTCGCGCCGGCAAGACCCCTTGGCACACAGAGACCCGCCGCTGTTTCGACCGCTGGCAGCCTGCATAACCTGATCCCCGTTTTGCTCCGTTCGCGTCGAGCAACGCGTCCCGCAGGTCGCGAGGCCGGCAGGCGGCGAAGGGACGCACCGCAATGTCAACTGTCCGTGCAGCAGACCCAAGGCCGCGAGCTGACGCAGCGACTGGCTCCTTGAGTCCGCGGCTGCCGAAAGCGCACCGAGTATCGGATAGATCTGGGCCGGGTCCAGATTCGTTAGCGACGCGTGCGCTGGGCCGCGCAGAGCGCGCCGTGCTTCCTCGGTGTCGGACGGCGGTTGCTCAAACGTGGGCATCGGCCCTCCCCAACGAGCGTTCTCGCTAGGGAGGTGGGCGCGAATGATTGGAGGGATGTTGGCCTGAACCGAGTGTGAAGTGTTTAGCCCCACCGCTCGTGGCTTGCCACCGCGCCTCCCGTGTTCGATTCACTCTGCGAAGGAGGGCGTCTACCTCTAGTCTTCGGAGCGGCCGTCACATCGGGGAAGGGATGCCAAGAATGACCGCGTATGAACGAGGCTCCGAATGGCGGATGTGGGACCTGCATGTGCACACGCCCGACTCCATCATCCAGGATTACAAGGGCGCGGAGGCCGAACGATGGCCCCGATTCCTGGACGAACTGGAAGGACTGCCCAGTGACGTACGGGTCTTGGGCATCAACGACTACTGGTTTCTAGACGGCTACACGAAGGTTCGACAAGCCAAGGAGTCGGGACGGCTAGCCAATATCGATGAGGTGTTCCCGGTCATCGAAGTTCGTTGCGACACTTTCAGTGGGAGTGAGAGCAGTCTCAAGCGCCTCAATCTCCACCTGATCCTCGATCCCGCGGAGCCCGTGGATGATCTAATGCAGCAACTTTCTGCACTTCTGCGCGGTCGGTACCAGTTGACCCCGAGCTTAGAGCCCGTTGATTGGACAGAGGTGCCCACGCGCGCATCTATGGCACGTCTCGGTAAGAAGATCATCGAGTCCACTCCGCCCGAGAAACGAGGCGAGTTCGCTCACAAGTCCGAACTGGAAATCGGCTTCAACAATCTCAACGTAAGTTTCGAAGCCCTCCGAAAGGGCATTGCCGACAACTCCTACTTACGCCAACACGTCATCCTCGCCCTCGGTAAGGTCGAGTGGGACACCATCAAGTGGAACGCTGGATCGATCGCGCACAAGAAGACCTTCGTGAACAGCGTGCACGCCGTATTCACCGCCGCGAAGACGCGAGAGGCGTTCGATAAGTCGCTTGCCTCCTTACGGAGCGCCCAGGTTCGACACCATCTTCTCGACTGCAGCGATGCCCACACCTGGGCCAACTCGGATTCGCACACGCGACTCGGGTACTGCTTCACCTGGATCAACGCAGACCCAACCTTCAAGGGACTTCGCCAAGCCCTTCAGGAATACGATCATCGCGTCAGCACGGCGGAACGTCCCGACGTGCTGACCCGAGTAGCGCACGCGCCCCGATCCTCGATTACCAATGTCTGTATCGCCCCAGTGGACGGTGAGATCGCCGATCCGCTGTTTCATTCTCATATCCCGCTGAACCCGGGCTTCATCGTAGTCATCGGAAACAAGGGACAGGGCAAGTCCGCACTACTTGACAGCATTGCATTAGCGGCGAACAGCGACCGTCACGACGATTTCTCCTTCCTAAACGCTAAGCGCTTCAGAGCTCAACGCGGGGTCGCGAGCGCCTATCGCGCCGAGGTGAAGTGGGCTGACGGGTCGACGTCGACTGCCCGCCTTAACGATGGCTTCGATCCCGCATCAGCCATCCGCGTCGACTATCTGCCGCAGTCTTTGATCGAGAAGGTGTGCTCCGCGGACCCGAACAGCGCGACGAAGCAAGACTTCGAGAGGGAAATTGAGCGGGTCGTTTTCCGCCACATTGATGACGCGGACCGCGGGTCAGCAACAAGCCTGAATCAACTACTTCATGCGCAGGGTGTCGCGCACCAGGCGACGCTCAAAGAATCGCGCGCCGAGATCGCCACAAGCGCCGAAGCTTTGTCCACGCTGCAACACCGACGAGTGGAACTCGAACTGCTGGACCTATCGACGCGGAGGGCGGCCCTAGACGCGCGGTTGACGGAGGTGTCCGCGTCTCTTGAAGCGGTGTCGCTTGAAATTGAGTCTAGTGGGTCGGTCGAGCAGCAAGTGCAAGCGGCGGAGCTTCGCTCTGTGCGGGAGGAGCAACAGAAACTCCTCGATGCTGTCGAGGACTTACGCCTTCGCCGCGAGGCCATCTCGACCAGTGTCGAGGAGGTTGGCGATCTCCACAAGCGTCTGCAAGGAGCCATCGACACAGCGCGTTCCATCGCCGTTGACGTTGGGACGCGGATCGGTGTCGCGGTGGACACTCTGCTCGAAATCGGCTTCGAGGACTCAGCTATCACGTCCTGGATCACTGCCCGATCGGAAGAGATGACCGCTCTACAAGGGGCACAGGCGCAGTCCGGAGGGCTAGAGGACCAACTTGCAGTCGTCACGAGAGTTGTGTCCGAGAAACAAGCCGCACTGCAATCGTTGAACGACGAGGCGCAAGCGCTACTGATTCAGCAGTCTGACCTTCGTGCACAGCAGGAAGGCCTGCTAGGTGAGCCCGGAGAACCGGAAAGCGTCCGTGGCGTTGCAGCGCTAGAGTCCGAACTCGCAAGCATCCCTGACGCGATTGAGTCGGCCACAACGGCGTTGCGAGCGGCCTTCAACGAGGTTCACGCAGCACTGTCGTCGATTAAGGAACTTCAACGTGCCGCGTACCAACCCGCTACGCAGTTCGTAGAGTCCAACAAACTAGCGATGGATGCGCGCTTGGCGTTCGACGTCGAGTTCCGCGTACGCGACTTCGCGAATCGCTGGGCGGACATGGTCAATCGCCAGAGACTCGGCCAATTCCCCGACATGACAGCGCCCGACCGCGATGCCACGCTCCTGGGAGACGTCGACCTCGACGACGCTGACAAGGTCCTGAAGGCGTTGGACGGGCTAGTCGACCGACTAGGTCGAGACGGGGGGCGGCTCGACGGTGCCTCTCGCTCCCTAGATGTCATTATGCGAAGCGGCCACGCGCCCGCGGAGTTGTTGACTGCCATCTACGGGCTGGAATGGCTCCAGAGTCAATACATTATCCGCGCGGACGGGGCCGAGTTGTCCGAACTCTCACCTGGGCAACGCGGGCTGGTTCTCCTACTGTTCTACCTGCTCGTGGACAAGTCAGAGCGCCCTCTCCTGCTCGACCAGCCGGAAGAGAACTTGGACAATCAAACCGTCCGCAACGTCCTTGTTCCGGCGCTTCAAGAGGCGGTTCGACGCCGACAGATAATCGCAGTCACCCACAATCCAAACTTTGCTGTCGTCGGTGATGCGGACCAGATTGTCGTCGCCAGCTTCGATGGGCAGTTCAGTTATCGTTCTGGGTCCCTAGCCGAATTGCAGATCGGACAATCGACAATTGACGTCCTGGAGGGAACCCGGGAGGCGTTCGCCAGCCGCAGCACCAAGTACACCGACGTCGTCGGGAAACCCCACTAGCCCTCTGCGCTCTTCAGATTGCCAGGCGAGTTCGTTACGAATGATTGGCAGCATCTGCAGCCCCAGTCGCCTTGGGGGTTCGACCGGGCACTGAGGCTCCGCTGCCCCAGTCAGCGGCAGGGCCGACCGGGCAAGGACGACGTGATAGAGCTTGGCCGCGATCATGGCCAGTCGGCGTCCCATCTGCGTCTGTCTGGGTGGAAGGGGCCACCCGTCCGGCGTCACCCGGCGGACCGCGAGGCGAGGTACTTCGCCGTGACCCCGGCCCCCGCCGCAGCCACCTCCGCCGGCGTCCCCGTCGCCACCACCTGCCCACCGGCGTCCCCACCACCCGGCCCCAGGTCCACCACCCAGTCCGCGGACGCGATCGTGTCCAGGTCGTGCTCCACCAGCACCACGGTGTTCCCCGCGTCCACGAGCCGGTGCAGCTGCCGCACCAGCAGCGCGGTGTCCGAGGGGTGCAGGCCTGACGTCGGCTCATCCAGCAGGTAGAGGGTGTGCCCGCGGTCGGTGCGCTGCAGCTCGGTGGCGAGCTTGATCCGCTGCGCCTCGCCGCCGCTGAGCTCGGTCGCCGGCTGCCCGAGCCGCAAGTAGCCGAGCCCCACCGACTGCAGCGCGGCCAGCCCGCGCGCAGCCGCCGGCACGTCGGCCAAGAACACAGCGGCCTCGTCGACCGGCATCCCCAGCACGTCGGCGATGGTCCGGTCGCGGTAGGTCACCTCGAGCGTCTCGGGGTTGTAGCGAGCCCCGCCGCACTCCGGGCACGGGGCATAGGTGCTGGGGAGGAAGACCAGCTCGACAGAGACGAACCCCTCGCCCTGGCACTTCTCGCACCGTCCCTCGGCGACGTTGAAGGAGAACCGGCCGGCGCCGTACCCGCGCTCCTTCGCCAGCGGCGTCGCCGCGAAGATCTTGCGCACCGCATCGAAGAGCCCGGTGTACGTCGCCAGGTTGGACCGCGGCGTCCGGCCGATCGGCTTCTGGTCCACCACCACCAGCCGGTCGAAGGCGTCGACCCCGCGGGCCTCGCGCACGTCGACCTCCCCGGTGAAGACCTCCTCCTCGTCGTCCTCTCCAGACGAGACCGAGAGTGGCGCCAGCCCCAGGTGACGGCGTACGACCTCGCCGAGCACCTGCACGGCGAGTGTCGACTTGCCCGACCCCGACACCCCGGTGACCGCGGTCATCGCGCCCAGCGGCAGGTCGAGGGAGACGTCGCGCAGGTTGTGCCGGGAGACCCCGACCAGGTGCAGCCAGCCCGAGGGCTCCCGCGGCTCCCGCTCCAGCCGCTCCGCACGGCCGAAGAGGTGGTCGGAGGTGGCCGACTCGGCCACCGCCTCCAGCCCGGCGACCGGCCCGGAGTAGAGCACCTGACCGCCCTTCTCCCCGGCGCCCGGGCCGATGTCGACGACCCAGTCGGCACGGCGTACGACGTCCATGTCGTGCTCCACCACGAAGAGCGTGTTGCCCGCGGCCTTGAGGTCGTCGAGCAGCGCCAGCAGCGGTTCGGCGTCGGCCGGGTGCAGCCCCGCGGACGGCTCGTCGAGCACGTAGACGACCCCGAAGAGCCCCGAGCGCAGCTGGGTGGCGATCCGCAGCCGCTGCCCCTCGCCCGGCGAGAGGGTGGTCGAGCTGCGGCCCAGCGCCAGGTAGCCCAGCCCCAGCCCGAGCAGCACCTCGATCCGGGCGACCAGGTCGCCGCCCAGCCGGGTGGCGGCGTCGTCCTCATGCCCCGCGGCGGCCGGGCGCAGCCGCTCCACCAGCTCGGTCAGCGGCAGCGCGTTGGCCTCCGCGATCGACATGCCGGCAAACCTCACCCGCAGGGCGTCGGGCCGGATCCCGCTGCCGAAGCAGTCGTGGCACGGGGTGCTGCGGACGAACCGCTGCATGTCGGCGCGCATCTTCTCGCTGCCCGACCCGGTCAGCACCTGGCGCACGTGCCGCCGGGCGCTGCGGAAGGTGCCCATGTAGTCGCGGCCCCCACCGCCGTCCTTGTCCTGCGGGCGGATCAGCACCCGCGGCTGCTCGTCGGTGAAGAGCAGCCACTCCTGGTCACGCCGGTTCAAATCGCGCCAGGGGCGGTCGATGTCGATGCCGAGGTTCTTCACGATCCGCCGCAGGTTGTGCGCCTGCCAGGCGCCGGGCCAGGCGGCGATCGCGCCCTCGCGGATGCTCAGCGAGGGGTCGGGGACGAGCAGCTCCTCGGCGACGTCGTGCACCACCCCGAGCCCGTGGCAGGTCGGGCAGGCACCCGCCGCGGTGTTCGGCGAGAACGCCTCGGCGGCCAGGTGCTCAGCACCGTCCGGGTAGTCGCCGGCGCGGGAGTAGAGGATGCGCAGCAGGTTGGAGAGCGTGGTGATGGTGCCGACCGTGGAGCGCGAGCTGGCCGCGCCGCGGCGCTGCTGGAGCGCCACCGCCGGCGGCAGGCCGGTGATCTCCTCCACGTGCGGGACGCCGACCTGCTGGAGCAGGCGCCGGGCGTAGGGAGCGACCGACTCGAAGTAGCGGCGCTGCGCCTCGGCGTACAAGGTGCCGAAGGCCAGGGACGACTTGCCGGACCCGGAGACGCCGGTGAAGGCGACGATCGCGTCGCGGGGCAGGTCGACGTCGACGTCGCGGAGGTTGTGCTCACGGGCGCCGCGGACGCGGACGCAGCCGTCAGGTTCGGGGGAAGTCATCGACGACTTCCTACCCGAGCGCGGCGACCCTCACACGCCCGGACCCCGCTCGCACCGCCGGGTGACCTCGGCGTCACAGTAGTCGCGCCCACCGCTCATGCCGTCGGCCCGGTCGCGCCCGGGACCACCGATCAACCGGTCGACGGCCTTGCCCTTGTTCGAGTTCCCGATCAGCACGTCGCGCCCAGCGCCGCCGAGGGCCAGCTGCTGCCGGCTGAGCCCGCCCATCCCGCGGTCGAGGACGAGCCGGTCGGCGCCGGCCTGCCCGCGGAGCACCACGTCGACGCCGAAGGCTCTCAGCATGTCGGCGCCCGGCCCGCCGAAGGCCCGCAGGGTCTCGCCCTGCAACTTGGCCTTGTCCGCGCCCCGGCCGCCGCGGAAGGTGATCTCGTGCGCAGTGCCGGCGACCAGGTCCGCCCGGTCGGTGCCGATCATCGTCAGCCGCGCGCCCGGAGCCGGGTTGTCGGCGGTCACGCCCTCGAACCCGAGGAGCGGGGAGGCCGTCCAGTCACAGGTGACCTTGCCGCCGACCCGCACCTCCAGGTGGGTGCACGACTGCGAGAACGAGACCTGGTCGTGGCCGGCTCCACCGTCGAGCACCCGCAGCGGCTCACCGACGTAGCCCAGGCTCGCGAGGTCGTCGCCTCCGCCCATCCGCAGGTCGACGACGTGACCGGCGTCGACGTCGAGCACCTCGTCGGCGTCGGTGCCCACGAAGGTCACCGGGTTGTGCCACGCCGGCGCGTCCCATGCGCCGAGCTCCCACCGGCGGACCGAACCCTGCCACGTCAGCACCGGTACGCCGCCCACGCTGGCCCGCCCCGCGGGTGCATCGATCAACAGCTCACCGCCAGCGGGCACGGCCGCTCCCGGCAGCTCGCGCAGCGCCACCGTCGCCTTGCTCGCCGCGGACAGGTCGACCCGGCCCTCGGCGGCCATCACGCCGCCGTAGACGACCTCGGCGACACCCGCACCGAAGACGATGACGTCGTCGTTGACCTGACCCGCGGGAGGCGCCGTGATCACGATGTCGGCCCGCTGGAGCCCGGGGTCGGCGGGGCCGCCCCGCATGTCGACGACGTCCCGCTGGGGGCCGGTCGGCGGGATGAGCGCCTGGTCGGACTCGGCGTCGGTGAAGACCGCCTCGCTGGCCGTCGTGTCGCTGCCCGTGTAGGTGTCGTTGCCGGCGCCGAGGTAGACCGTCATCCAGGAGGTGGAGGCAGCCGGGGCGGTCTCGTTGACGACCACGTCGTCACCCGGCCCCGCATGCAGCTCGCCGACGGGCGCCAGGATGTCGCGGCCCTGGACGCTGGCGGCGAGCGCGAGGCAGATGGTGTCGTTGCCGCCGAGCGCGTCGAACGTCCGCCAGTCGCCGGGCGACATCGCGACCACGTCGTCGCCCTCCGTGCCGACCGTCACCGTCCTGGAGGCCACGATCGTCACGGGCTTGCCCTGGCAGGTGGTCGCCGCGGCGGCGCCGGCCGGGGCGAGCGTGCCGCCGAGGGCCAGGGCGGGGACGACGGTCGCCAGCGCGACCGTCGGAAGCAGGAGAAGACGTGCGCGATTCACAGGACCCCCGTGGTGCTCGCAGCCGCCCGGCCGGGCGGCTGCCCGTCATCAGAGCACACGCGCGAGGCCGGCGCCACCGTCTCGTCCCGGACCGGTCAGCCCGCGGCAGCCGCCAGCGCCGCCTCCACCTCCGGGCTGAGCCCCAGCGGCGACCGGTCGGTGCGCGTCGGCAGCCCGCCCAGGGTGCGCAGCCAGAGCCAGGTGTCGGCGACGGTCTCCTCGACCGGGCGACAGGTCAGCCCCGCGTCGTGCGCCGCGGAGACGTCGCCGTCGTGCAGCCCCGCCAGCTCCCCGGTGGGCGGCACCCAGATCGGCAGGTCGTTCCACCCGGTCGCCCCCGCCGCCGCGACCGCCTCGGGGGAGAGCCACACCAGCTCGCCCGCGGCACGCTCCGGCCGGTCGGCGCTGATGGCCGCGCGGCACGCCTCGAGCAGGCTGCCCATGGTGGCGTGACCGGGCCGGCTCACCGTGTTGAACGCGCCCGTCACCCCGCGCTCGGCGGCGTCGAGCATCCACCGGGCGAGGTCGCGCGCGTCGACGTACTGCAGGGGGCGCTCCGCCGGACCGGGCGCGGGCACCCGGCCGCCGCGGGCGATCCGGTCGAGCCACCACGGCAGCCGGCCGACGTCCTCGTGGGGCCCGAGGATGAGGCCGGCGCGGGCCAGCAGGGAGCGGTCGTCGAAGCCCTCCAGCACCGCGAGCTCGCCGCCCCGCTTGGCGGCCGCGTAGTCGGCCTGGTCGGTGCCGGCAGGGTCGCCGTCGACCACCGGCGCGGCCTCGTCGAGACCGACCGGCAGCGGCCAGCGGTAGACCGAGCGGCTGGAGACGTAGCCGTAGTGGCCGACCCGGTCGCGCAGCAGACGGACGGCGTCGCGGACCGCCGTGGGCTCCGCCGACCAGGTGTCGAGGACGGTGTCCCACCCGTCGCCGGCCTCGTCGAGGGCGGCGGCGAGCGAGCCGGGGACCCGCCGGTCGGCTCGCAGCGCCCGCACCCCGTCGGGCGGGCCGGCGCTCCCGCGGTTGACCACGGTCACCTCGTCGCCGCGACGCACCGCCTCCTCGACGAGGGCGCACCCGACGAACCTCGTCCCTCCCAGCACCAGGACCTTCATGTCCCGACTATGAGGGATCGTGGTGGCGCGGGGGAAGCCTGTGCAGCGCCACGTCGCGCAGCTCGCCGGCCTCGGCGACCGCGGTCATGTAGGTGCAGAACGGCTGACGTCGGCGGTCGGTCGGCGAGCCCGGGTTGAGCAGCCGCAGCCCGGTCGAGGCGGTGGTGTCCCAGGGGATGTGGCTGTGGCCGAAGACCAGCGCGTCCAGGTCGTCGTACGCCGCGGCGCACCGCTCCTCGCGCCCCTTGGCCTGCCCGGTCTCGTGGACCAACCCGAGCCGGACGCCGTCCAGCTCGACGCGGGCCACCTCCGGCAGCCGCTCGCGCAGCACGCCGTGGTCGTTGTTGCCGTAGCAGCCGACCAGCCGGCGCGAGCGCGCCTCGAGCTCGTCGAGGAGGGATACGTCGACCCAGTCGCCCGCGTGCACCACCACGTCGGCCTCGTCCACCGCCGCCCACACCTGCGCGGGCAGGTCGCGGGCGCGCTTGGGCAGGTGGGTGTCGGCCAGGAGGAGGAGCCGGGTCGTCATGAGGCCCAGTCAACTAGAAGCAGGGCTACTTCTTTCCGCTCCAGCTACCGCTCCAGGGGGCCGCGGCGAAGGCGAGCCCCAGCACGAGGCCGACGCCGAGCAGCGCCCAGCTGTCGAAGATCAGGGAGAGGGCGACACCGAACGCGAGCCCGAGGGAGACCCCCATCGCGACCCTCGTCGCCTTCTCGTCGTCCTTGCTCTTCTCGCCGTCGGCAGGGTGGCTCTGCTCGTCAGTCATGTCCGCGACGGTGCCACGGGGCGATCCCTCGGGCAAGGATCCTGATCAGGATGCGCAGCGATCACCCACAGCGGGCGGCCGCCGTCCCTACTCCTCGGTTTCGCCCTTCGCGTCCCCCGCCCCCTGTGGGGTCACCCCGAACGCCACACCCAGGGCGATGCCGAAGCCGAGGTACGCCCAGCTCTCGAACACCACCGAGAGTGCGACCCCGAGCAACAGGCCCAGCACCACCCCCAGCGCCATCCGCCTGTTCCGGTCGGGCCCCTGTGCCCCGGGCTCGTCAGGTGCGTCGGGGCCGTCGGCCTCCGGGGTCGGGTCGTCCGTCGAGTCGGTCATGTCCGGGATTCTCACCCAGCGCACGCGGGGTGGGAAGGCCGTCTGCGCGTCCCGCACGCCCTCAGGACGGTGCGTCGAGCATTACGCCCGCGCGACGGTTGGGTAGCCGTCCACTCTTGCCAGGACCGAGAATCTCCCTATTCTTGACTTTATTACATGACTTTGGGACGGGGTGGCGGCATGGAACGTGGTCTGATGCGCGAGGGCGAGTACGACGCCGAGCGCGCGGAGCGGGCAGGTCTCAGCCGCCGCCGTCTCCTGAGCTGGGCGGCGGCGGCTTCGGGGGGAGTGGTCGCCGCCCAGGTGGGCGGGGTGTTCGGACCGTCGCCGGCGTGGGCGCATCCCGCGCTGCCGACCCCGACACCCACGCCCACCCCCTCGCCCGTGCCGGGGATCGTGAAGCCGCTCCCGGCTGAGCTCTTCACCCCGCGCGGCACCAACGCCGAGATGCGCTGGGAGGCGATGCGCGGCCAGGGCTACCTGACGCCGGCAGACCGGTTCTTCGTCCGCAACCACACCACCACCCCGCGGATCGACGTCGCCACCTGGCGGCTGCGGATCCACGGCAGCGGCGTACGCCGCGAGGTCTCGCTCTCCTACGACGACCTGCTGCGCCTGCCCCGGGTCACCGTCACCCGGGCGGTGGAGTGCGCCGGCAACGCCCGCAACCTCTTCGGCAGCCAGCAGGGCACGCCTGCCGCCGGCACCACCTGGGGCCTCGGCGCGATCGGCGTGGCGACCTGGACCGGCGTCCGGCTCTCCGACGTCCTCGACCGGGCCGGCCTCGACCGCGCCGCCCTCGACGTCATGCCCGTCGGGCTCGACTCGATGGCCGTCCGCCGCCCCATCCCGGTGGAGAAGGCGCTCGCCTCCGACACCCTGCTGGTGATCGGGATGAACGGGCGCACCCTGCCGCCCGACCACGGCTACCCGGTGCGGCTGCTCGTACCGGGCTGGGTCGGCATCTCCCACGTGAAGTGGGTCGGCGAGATCGAGGTCTCCACCATGCCGCTGCTCTCCCAGTGGAACACCACCAGCTACCGCCTCTTCGGCCCCGACTACCCCGACACCCCGCTGGTGACCACCCAGGTGGTCAAGAGCGCCCTGGAGCTGCCGTTCCCCGCCACCGTGGGCCGGGGCCTCCGGCTCCTCAGCGGCCGCTCCTGGTCCGGCCTGGGCCGGATCGTCCGGGTCGACGTCTCGGTCGACGACGGCCCGTGGCGCCCGGCGCAGCTGTCGTGGCGCAACGACGAGAAGGCGTGGCGGCAGTGGAGCCTCCTGTGGCACGCCAGGCCCGGCGAGCACCGGATCCGGGTCCGCGCCCGCGACGACCGGGGCAACGTCCAGCCCGACAGCGTGCCGTTCAACGAGCAGGGCTACCTCTTCGGCGCGGTCGCCTCCCACCCGGTCACGGTCCTCTGAGGGATGCCGGTCAGGCCGCCGGCAGCGTCCGCAGCAGGTCGCGCCGCGCGTCCCCGGCCTGCCTGGCGAGGTCCCAGAGAGTGGAGGAGGCCGAGCCGGGCAGCCCGTCGGCCGCCGGCGGGTCGTCGGCCTCCAGCGCCCGGACGACCTGGCCCAGCGCCACCGGGTCGGGTCGCCGCGCGTCGACCAGCGTCGTCAGGTCCTGCAGCCCGGTCCGCAGCCGGTCGAGCTCGTCGAGCTGGCGGGCGTCGAGGTCGTCGTGGTCGGGGACCAGCTCGTCCTGCTTCTGCGCGGCGTCCAGGTGGAGCGCCACCGTCTCCGAGAGCGGCCTCCGCTCTCCGGTGGCGGCCCGGAGTGCGGCGGTCGTCGCCTCGGTGGCCTCCTCGATGCGCCGGCGCAGGGGCGGCGGGCGGAACGCCGGGATCACGACGAAGCCCCCGACGAGCCCCACCGCCACCGCACAGGCGGTCAGCCCGACGTACTGCACCAGCAGGGTGGCCGGGTCGAGGTCGCGGGTCACGGCGTTGAGCCCGACGCTGACCATCACCATGAACGCCGCCCCCAGCGCCGGGCGGGTGACGATGAACCAGAGCCCGAGGCACAGGGCCACGGCCGCGACCTCGACCAGGTGCCGTGACGGCACCAGCAGCAGGATCAGCGCGACCGCGAGCGAGCCGGCCGAGACGCCGACGACCTTGGCGCGGGCCTTCACGAAGGTGTCGCGCCAGCTGGCCTGGAGGATCGAGAAGGTGGTGAGCAGCACGGTGGCCACCAGCGGGTCGCCGGAGCCCAGCGGTGCGGTGACCAGCAGCATCACCAGCAGCCCGAACGCCGTGCGCAGCGCGTGGCGGACCTGGACCGACCGCAGCCGGGCCGACGGGTGCAGCACCGCGTCCTTGAAGCGGCGCCGCCCGTCCCGGTCGAGCTCCACGGCGCTGGTGTCGTGCTCGGTGATCGCGTGCTCGACGACCTCCAGCGCGGCCGCGGCCTGCTGCACCGCCGTCGCGGCGTCGGGGACGCGGGTCGGGGAGGCCGCGCCCGCGGTGCCGGCAGACCCGTCGCGGGCGGGCTTGGCCCGCAACCGGTCGGCGAGCTCGTCGGCGCGCCGGCGCAGCCAGGCGACCTCGTCCGCCTCGGCGCCGGCCGCGCCGGAGAGCTCCAGGGAGCGCAGGGCGAGGCGGTAGCGCGACGCCGCATCCAGGGCGTCGGCCAGCCAGCGCTGCCTGCCGTCGCTGAGCCAGGTGCCGAAGGCGGTGGTGGTGGCCGCGCCGGGGTCGTCGGCGACGAGCACCTCGGCCACCTGCTCGCGGGTCGGCTTCGACGGGTCCGAGACGCCCAGCAGTAGGCGGAGCAGCAGCGCCACCGCGACGCCCGCGAGGGTGGCCGCGACCAGCTGCTGGAGGTCCGCGGACCCCTTGATCGCGTAGGCGTAGCCGTAGACCGTGGTCATGCCGAGCCCCAGGCCGGCGTTGGCGAAGCGGGGCCCCAGCAGCGGGAGCAGCGCCGCCACGAAGCCGAGCAGCACCACCAGGGCGATCCCCGCGGGGCGCCAGGCCTCGGCCACCGTCCGGGGGACGACGGCGCCGAAGACCAGCAGCGGACCCAGCACGGCGGCGACGCGCAGGTCGGCCCGCAGCGGCCCGCCCATGAAGGCCACCAGCGCGAAGAGGCCGGTCAGGCCGCCCACCACAGCCGCCGGGCCCGCTCCCCACGCGTCGGAGAGGAGGACGGCCGGGACGACCACGATGAGCATCAGCACGATCAGCACCGGGCTGCCGCCGGGGCGCTTCGTGGCGGCCTCGCTCCCCGCGGCATCACCATTTCCCATGGCAGGTCTCCCGAGGCAGGACGGCGTCCGGTCAGGCCGACGGTAGGCCGGGAGACAGGGGCCGACCAGAGGCCTTGGTCATGGGCAGGGTCATGGGCGCACCACCCGGCCCAGGTCAGCCAGCTCCTGGGCCGCCATCCGGGTAGCGGGCCACCGCGCCCGAGGTGCTGTCGCGGGCCTTTCCGCCGCGTGGTGACCGAGGTCGCGCGGACCCGAAATCCTCACTCAGGCACGCGTGCGACTACCGTGTCAACCATGAGTGACGAAGTGCCGGCAGATCAGGCGAGCCCGGAAGTACCCACGTTCGAGGAGCTGGGGCTCGACCCGTCGGTCCTGAAGACCCTCCGCGAGGTCGGCTACGAGCGCCCCTCGCCGATCCAGGCCGCGACCATCCCGCCGCTGCTGGCGGGCCGCGACGTCGTCGGCCTGGCCCAGACCGGGACCGGCAAGACGGCGGCCTTCGCGCTGCCGATCCTCTCCAACCTCGACCCCGCGCAGAAGACGCCGCAGGCCCTGGTGCTCGCGCCGACCCGTGAGCTCGCGCTCCAGGTCTCCGAGGCGTTCGAGCGCTACGCCGCCCACCAGAAGAACGTCCGGGTGCTCCCGGTCTACGGCGGCCAGGGCTACGGCGTGCAGCTCTCCGCGCTGCGCCGCGGCGTCCACGTGGTCGTGGGCACCCCCGGCCGGATCATGGACCACCTCGAGAAGGGCACCCTCGACCTCTCCGAGCTGCGCTTCCTGGTGCTCGACGAGGCCGACGAGATGCTCAAGATGGGCTTCGCCGAGGACGTCGAGACGATCCTCGCCGACACCCCGGCGACCAAGCAGGTCGCGCTCTTCTCCGCGACGATGCCGGCGCAGATCCGCCGCATCTCCAAGAAGCACCTCAACGACCCCGTCGAGGTCACGGTCAAGAACAAGACGACCACCTCGGCCAACATCACCCAGCGCTACCTGATGGTCAGCTACCCGCAGAAGGTCGACGCGCTGACCCGCATCCTCGAGGTCGAGAACTTCGAGGGGATGATCGTCTTCGTCCGGACCAAGCAGGTCACCGAGGCGCTCGCCGAGAAGCTGCGCGCCCGTGGGTTCTCCGCCCAGGCGATCAACGGCGACGTCTCCCAGCCGGTGCGCGAGCGCACCATCAACCAGCTGCGCGACGCCAAGCTCGACATCCTGGTCGCCACCGACGTGGCGGCCCGCGGTCTCGACGTCGAGCGGATCAGCCACGTCGTCAACTTCGACATCCCCACCGACACCGAGTCCTACGTGCACCGGATCGGCCGCACCGGCCGCGCCGGCCGCAAGGGCGACTCGATCGCCTTCGTCACCCCGCGCGAGCGCCACCTGCTGCGGGCGATCGAGAAGGCCACCCGCCAGCCGCTGACCCAGATGCAGCTGCCGAGCGTCGAGGACGTCAACTCCACCCGGCTCTCCCGGTTCGACGACCAGATCACCCAGGCGCTGGCCGACACCGAGCGGATCGACTTCTTCCGCGACGTGGTCAACCACTACGTCAACGAGTACGACGTGCCCGAGGTCGACGTCGCCGCCGCCCTCGCCGCGGTGATGTACGGCGCCCAGCCGCTGCTGCTCGACCCCAAGGCCGAGGTGCTGCACGCCCCCAAGGAGCACGACGACCGGGGCGGTCGCAGCGACCGTGGCGCGCGTCCGAGCCGCGAGGGCAAGGGCCCCCGCCGGGCGGGCTCGGACGCCGACCTGGCGACGTACCGGATCTCGGTGGGCAAGCGGCACAAGGTCGAGCCGCGGCAGATCGTCGGCGCCCTGGCCAACGAGGGCGGCCTGGGCCGCAACGACTTCGGCAAGATCGACATCCGGCCCGACTTCTCGCTGGTCGACCTCCCCGCCACCCTGCCCCCGGGCACCTGGGAGGCGCTCAAGGAGACCCGGATCTCCGGCAAGCTGATCGAGCTGGCCAAGGACAACGGTCCCCGGCGCTCGTCGGCCCCCCGCGAGGGCGGCTACGAGAAGCGCGACGGCGGGTTCGACAAGCGGAAGAAGCCGCGGCACAAGGACTGACACAAGAAACTGGTGGGAAGGTGTCGCCGGAGGGGTCCTCCGGCGCACCGACCCACCAGTTTCTTCTTTGGTGACGCCTTGGTGGCGCCTGGTGGCCTGGTGGCCTGGTGGCGCGGGGCTCAGGCGGTCTTGATCGCCGAGATGTCGAACTCGAGCTTGATCTTCTCCGAGACGAGCACGCCGCCGGTCTCCAGCGCGGCGTTCCAGGTCAGGTCCCACTCCTTGCGGTTGAGGGTGGTGCCGCCCTCGAAGCCGATCCGGGTGTTGCCGAAGGGGTCCTGCGCGGAGCCGGTCTCCTCGAACTCGATGGTGACCGGCTTGGTGACGCCCTTGATGGTGAGGTCGCCGGTGACGGACCAGTCGGCGCCGTCGCGCGCGACCCGGGTGGAGACGAACGTGATCTCGGGGTTGGCCTCGGCGTCGAAGAAGTCGGCCGAGCGCAGGTGGCCGTCGCGGTCCTCGGAGCCGGTGTCGATGCTGGCGGTCTTGATGGTGACCTTGACCGACGAGGCGGCCGGGTCGGCGGTGTCGACGTGGGCGGTGCCCTCGAACTCCTTGAAGGCGCCGCGGACCGTGGTGACCATGGCGTGGCGGGCGGAGAACCCGAGGCGCGAGTGGCTCGCGTCGATCGTGTAGTCGCCGGTCACGTCGTCGAGGACGGTGGTGGGGGCGTCGAAGGACTCGGACTTGTCGGCCTTGCGGCTGAAGATGCTCATGCGGGACTCCCTGGGATCGGTGGCCAGGCGGCGAGCCTGGAGTTGATTAAGTCTTCAACTATTAGAAGCGAATGTGCCCGCGCAACATTCCGTCGCGTGATGTGACCTGGATCACGAGAGAGTCCTGCCCGATTTCGGGCAGGAAGTTGCCCTGGACGAGTCGGCGAGGGAATCTGGTCAGGTGCGGGCGCCGGGGAATCACGACGACGAGGCTCTGGTCCGTCACCTACGGGCGACCACCGGACTCCCCGAGTCGCAGGTACGTCGGGTGGTCGGCGACGTGCTCGCCTTCTACGACGAGCCCGTCGAAGACCTCGTGCGTCGCCGTCATGCCCAGCTCAAGACGTACGGCGCCAAGAACGCCGAGATCTTCCCCCTCATCGCCGCCGAGCTGGCCACCCGCGTGGTGGCCGCACCTCGGCTCACCGAGCGCCAGCTGCGCCGGATCGTCTACGGCTGAACGCCGTCCAACCCCAGGAGAACCACCATGTGCGGAATCGTCGGCTACGTGGGACCGCAGGACGCCACGCCGCTGCTCGTCGAGGGCCTGGCCCGGCTCGAGCACCGCGGGTACGACTCGGCCGGACTGGCCGTGATCAGCGACCGCGGCACGCTGCGCGTCGAGAAGCGGGCGGGGCGGGTCCGCGACCTGGCCGCCACGCTGCCCAAGCGGTTCACCGGGCACACCGGCATCGGTCACACCCGCTGGGCCACCCACGGCCCGCCCAACGACGTCAACGCCCACCCGCACACCGACGGCAAGGGGCTGGTCGCGGTGGTCCACAACGGGATCCTCGACAACGCCCACGACCTGCGCGCTCGGCTGGCCGACGAGGGGGTCGAGCTGGCCAGCGACACCGACACCGAGGTCATCGCCCACCTCGTCGCCCGCTCCACCGCGAAGACCCTGGAGGACAAGGTCGGCGAGGCGCTCGCCCAGGTCTCCGGCACCTGGGGCCTGGCCGTCCTGCACGTCGACCACCCCGGCGAGATCGTGGTGGCGCGCAACGGCAGCCCGCTGATCCTCGGCGTCGGCGACGGCGAGATGTACGTCGCCTCCGACCTGGCCGCCCTGATCCGCCACACCACCTCGGTGGTGATGCTCGACGACGGCGAGATGGCCTCGGTGACCGCCACCGGCTTCACCACCACCACCGGCAAGGTGGCCTCCCACATCGACATCGACCCGGAGTCCTACGAGGCCGGTGAGCACGACTCGTTCATGCAGAAGGAGATGCTGGAGCAGCCGCAGACCGCCGCCCGGATGCTGCAGGGGCGCCTCGACACGCGCTTCGGCACCGCCCACCTCGGCGGGCTCAACATGGACGCCCGGGAGACCCGGGCCGTGCGCCGGGTCAAGATCCTCGGCTGCGGCTCCGCCTACTACGTGGGCCAGATGGGGGCCGGGCTGATCGAGGAGCTGGCCCGGATCCCCGCCGACGCCGAGCCGGCCAGCGAGTTCCGCTACCGCAACCCGATCATCGAGCCCGACACCCTCTACATCGCCGTGAGCCAGTCGGGGGAGACGATCGACACCCTGCTCGCCGTGCAGGAGATCCGGCGCAAGGGCGGTCGGGTGATCGGCCTGGTCAACGTGGTCGGCAGCGCGATCGCCCGGGAGTGCGACGGCGGCATCTACCTGCACGCCGGCCCCGAGGTCGCGGTCGCCAGCACCAAGGCGCTGACCAACATGTTCCTCGGCTTCGCCCTGCTCGCCCTCCAGCTCGGCCGGGTCCGCGACCTCTCCGTCGCCGACGGCCGCAGGTTGGTCCAGGCCCTGGAGCGGCTGCCCGAGCAGATCGGGGAGGTGCTCGCGCTGGAGCCGTGGATCGCCGAGGTGGCCGCCGAGCTGGCCACCGCCGAGTCGCTCTTCTTCATCGGGCGGGTGCGCGGGTTCCCGGTGGCGCGGGAGGGGGCGCAGAAGTTCAAGGAGATCAGCTACCGGCACGCGGAGGCCTACCAGACCTCGGAGCTCAAGCACGGCCCGTTGGCGCTGATCAGTCCGACCCTGCCGACGGTGGCGATCGTCCCCCACGACGAGCTGACCGAGCGCAACGTGGCCGCCCTCCACGAGGTGGCGGCCCGCGGCGGCCCGCTGGTGGTCGTCACCCACGCGGAGGTCGACCTGGGCGACCTGGAGGTCACCCGCATCGACGTCCCGCGTACCGAGCCCGAGCTCGACCCGCTGCTGCTCACCGTCCCGCTCCAGCTGCTGGCCTACCACGCGGCCACGACGCTGGGCCACGACATCGACAAGCCCCGCAACCTGGCCAAGTCGGTCACCGTCGAGTGAGGCCTGCCGACGACCCGGGCACCAGCCTTGTGCGCTGCGCCCGACGACCTCGGGCGCGGCGCCGCCTAGGCTGCCCGGAGAGCCGCGCAAGGATGGGAAGACCCCGTGCTGCATGGGGTCAGCACGGGGTCTGGGAGGACCCTACCCGCGGGCTCCCCGCCCGTTGTGGTGGTACGCAAGGTTTTACCGACGTGTCCGGACCAGGAGATCAAGATGGCGCACCAGCAGCCCGACAGCACCGACGACCTGAAGGGCGTGGAGACCCGTCTGCTCATCGACGGGACGTGGCGCGACGCCGACGACGGCGCCACCTTCGAGGTGCTGGACCCGGCCGACGGGTCGGTGCTGGCGCGGGTCGCGGACGCGGGGACGGGTGAGGCCCTCGAGGCCCTCGACGCGGCCGCCGGCGCGCAGGCCGCCTGGGCGGCCACCCCCTCGCGCGAGCGCGGCGAGCTGCTGCGCGCGGCCTTCGAGCTGGTCGCCGCGCGCGCCGACGACTTCGCCCGGGTGATGAGCCTGGAGATGGGCAAGCCGCTGACCGAGGCGCGCGGCGAGGTCGCCTACGGCAACGAGTTCCTGCGCTGGTTCTCCGAGGAGGCCGTCCGGGTCCACGGCCGCTGGATGGACAACCCGGCTGGCGGCAGCCGGATGCTGACCATGAAGAAGCCGGTCGGCCCCTGCCTGATGATCACCCCCTGGAACTTCCCGCTGGCGATGGGCACCCGCAAGATCGGCGCCGCCCTCGCCGCCGGCTGCACCTGCGTGGTCAAGCCGGCCAGCCAGACCCCGCTGACCATGCTGATGCTGGCCCAGGTGCTCACCGAGGTCGGCGTCCCGCCGGGCGTGGTCAACATCGTCACCACGACCTCCTCCCGCGAGGTGGGCGCGGCGCTGATGGGCGACGAGCGCCTCCGCAAGGTCAGCTTCACCGGCTCCACCCCCGTGGGCCGCGGCCTGGTCGGGCAGTCGGCCGAGCACCTCCAGCGGGTCTCGATGGAGCTGGGCGGCAACGCCCCCTTCCTCGTCTTCGAGGACGCCGACCTCGACGCGGCGGTCGACGGCGCGATGGTGGCCAAGATGCGCAACATGGGGGAGGCCTGCACCGCCGCGAACCGCTTCCTGGTCCACGACTCCGTCGCCGACGA
Source organism: Nocardioides sp. Z50_6 (assembly GCF_058215755.1). Taxonomy (NCBI): domain Bacteria; kingdom Bacillati; phylum Actinomycetota; class Actinomycetes; order Propionibacteriales; family Nocardioidaceae; genus Nocardioides; species Nocardioides sp. Z50_6. The sequence continues at coordinate 776,590 of NZ_JBZAJB010000002.1, forward strand.
GTTCGCCGAGCGGCTGGCGGCCCGGATGGGTGCGCTGACCGTGGGCCGGGGTCAGGACGAAGGCGTCGACGTCGGGCCGCTGATCGACCAGGACGCCGTGGAGTCGGTCGCGCAGCTGGTCACCGACGCGGTCCACGACGGCGCCAAGGTGCTCACCGGCGGCAGCCCGCTGGCCGGGCCCGGCTGGTTCTACCCCCCGACGGTGCTGGTCGACGTCCCGGCGGAGGCCGAGATCAACCGGCAGGAGATCTTCGGCCCGGTCGCCCCCGTCAGCCGGTTCACCACCGAGGAGGAGGCGCTGACGGCGGCGAACTCCAGCGAGTACGGGCTGGTCGCCTACGTCTGGACCCGCGACCTGGACCGCTCGCTGCGGGTCAGCGAGGCGCTGGCCTTCGGGATGGTCGGGCTCAACACCGGGATCGTCTCCAACGCCGCGGCCCCCTTCGGGGGCGTGAAGTCCAGCGGGTTCGGCCGCGAGGGCGGCTTCGAGGGGATCGAGGAGTACCTCGACACCACCTACGTGGCCATCCCGCGCTGACCGCGCTCCCCGACCTACCGGTCCCCGGCTGCGGCCACCAGCGCCAGGGCGCGCTCGGCCAGCGGCACCGCGGCGGCCCGGTCGGCGGGCACCAGCCCCACCCGGGTACGCCGGTCGAGCAGGTCGTCGACGTCGAGCGCACCCTCGTGGGTGACCCCGAAGACCAGCTCGGCCAGGGTCGTCGGCACCGCGGCGGAGACCGGGACGAGCAGCTCCTCCTCGTCCAGGCCGGTGACCTCGCGCGCGGTGGCCAGCACCAGCGCGGCGTCGGTGCCGAAGCGGCGTACCAGCCGGGCCGGTGCCTCCAGGCGGGCCAGCGCGGCCCGCGGCGCCGCCCCGGTGAGAGGGAGCGTCCGGGTGCGGCACGGAGCCGCCTCCAGCCCGGCGGCGCGGACGGCGGCGTCCACGGCGTCCTCGGCCATCCGCCGGTAGGTGGTGAGCTTGCCGCCGACCACCGTCACCACCCGGCCGCGAGGCCCGGCGCCGGTCAGCACCGCGTGCCGCCGGGAGAGGTCGGCGGTGACCCGGCCCCCCGCCTGGTCGACCTCGAGCAGCGGGCGCAGCCCGGCGAAGGAGCCGACCACGTCCTCGCGCCGCAGCGGCCGGGCGAAGGCGGCCGAGACCACGTCGAGCAGGAAGCCGATCTCGGCCTCGGTCGGCTCAGGCACGTCGGGCACCGGGCCCTCGACCGGCTCGTCGGTGAGCCCGACGTAGAAGGTGCCGTCGGGCTGGGGCAGCACCAGCACGAAGCGGTTGAGGCTGCCGGGCACCGGCACGGTGACCGCGGCGCCGAGGCCGGGCAGCGTCTCGCCGCGGAGCACCAGGTGGCTGCCGCGGCTGGGGCGGAGCCGGACCTCGGGGGCCAGGGTGTCGGCCCACACGCCGGTGGCGTTGACCACGGCGGCGGCGTGCACCGTCCGGTGACGGCCGGTGAGCGTGTCGAGCAGCCGGGCCGCGACCGGCCCCTGACCGCCGGCGAGCTCGAGGACCCGCGCCCGGCTGCGCACCACGGCGCCCTGCTGCGCGGCGGTCCGGGCGAGGGTGAGGACCAGGCGGGCGTCGTCCTCGAGCCGGCCGTCCCAGGAGAGCAGCCCGCCGCGGAGACCGTCGGCGCGCAGGCCGGGCGCCATCGCCGCGGTCTCGGTCGCCGTCAGCCGCCGCGGCGGGGGCAGCGTCTCGCGGCCGGTGCGGGCGCCCCGGCGCAGCAGGTCGCCCCCGGCCAGCCCGAGGCGGGTCAGCCGCTCCTGGAGCCGGGGGGTGGCCGTGGTCAGGGGGATCAGCATCGGCTGCGGGTGGGTCAGGTGCGGCGCGGTGGTCTCCATCAGGATGCCGCGCTCGACCGCGCTCTCGTGGGCGACGCCGAGCTGCCCGCGGGCCAGGTAGCGCAGCCCGCCGTGGACCAGCTTGGAGGACCAGCGGGAGGTGCCGAAGGCGACGTCGTGGGCGTCGACGGCGAGCACCTCCAGCCCGCGGGAGGCGGCGTCCAGGGCGCAGCCGGCGCCGGTGACCCCGAGGCCGACCACCAGCACGTCGACCCGCTCGGGCAGGCCTTCGGTGCCGTGGCCGAGCCGGCCGCCGGGGGTCATCGCGCCGGCATCCGGATCACGGTGCCAGGAACCGGGTGACCATGGTGTGGAGCTCGCCCAGGATCCCCGCCTCGGCGGTGCCGTCGTCGTCGACCATGGTGTGCAGGCTCAGCACGAACCCGTGGCCCATCAGCAGCAGCGCGCGGGCCATCGCCTCGGGGTCGCCCGCGCGGACCTCCCCGGTGGCCTGGTGCCTGGCGATCCGGGCGCTCAGCGACTCCAGGATCGCCTGCTGGCTGCGACCCCGGCGGTCGAGCAGGTAGGGCAGCAGCAGGTCGGGGTCGAGCTCGACGATCCGGGCGAAGAACTCGTTGTCGCGCAGCTGCTGCACGACGGCGATGACGCCGTCGGCGATGGTGCCGGTGGCCACCCCCGCGGCCACCACGGCTCCCCACTCGCGGGTCATCAGGTCGGCCATCAGCGCCCGCATGTCGGGCCACGCCCGATAGATCGTCATCCGGCTCACCCCGGCACGGCGGGCGACCTCGGTGAGTGTGGTACGCCGCCACCCGACGTCGAGGATGCAGGCGCGAGCGGCGTCGAGGTAGGGGTCCAGCCGCGGGTCGAGCCCGGCGGCGCGGGCCAGCGAGGCCTCCAGCCGACCATTGTGACGGAGTGACGTCATGTGTCACATTGTGTCACATGACCACCCCGCCCGTAGGGCTCAATGAGATGCATCCCACACGGTGGGGCGATCCCGATCGTGCCGCAGCCCTCCCGGAATCCGCCCGCGGGCTCGTCGAGCTGGCCTTCGGTCACCAGGACCGGGCCAGCGCCGACCCCGACGCCTCCGGGGCGATCCTGCCACCGATCCGCCTGGACCCCGCGCGCCTGCACGAACTGCGGACACTCGTCGGGCCCGGGCACGTCCTGGTCGACGACGAGACCCGCCGGCTCCGCACTCGCGGCAAGTCGACCCCCGACCTGCTCAAGGCCCGGCTCGGCCGCTTCGAGGAGGCCCCGGACGCCGTCGTCCGCCCCGCCGACGCCGACCAGGTGGCCGCGGTCCTGGCCTGGGCCGGCGAGCACCGGGTCGCCGTGGTGCCCTTCGGCGGCGGCACCTGCGTGACCGGGGGTCTGGTCGCCGACCTCGGGGCCGGCCGGGGCGCCCCGCTGACCGCCGCCGTCTCGCTCGACCTGGTCCGGATGAAGCGCCTGCTCGCCGTCGACCCGGTCTCGCGGACCGCCACCCTGGAGCCCGGGCTGCGCGGCCCCGAGGCCGAGGCGCTGCTGGCCGAGCACGGGCTGACGCTGGGCCACTTCCCGCAGAGCTTCGAGCACGGCTCGATCGGCGGGTTCGCCGCCACCCGCTCCTCGGGGCAGTCGTCGGCGGGCTACGGCCGCTTCGACTCCCTGGTCACCGGGCTGACCGCGGTCACCCCCGTGGGCCCGCTCGACCTCGGGGTGGCTCCGGCCAGCGCCGCGGGACCCGACCTGCGCCAGCTGCTGCTGGGCTCCGAGGGCACGCTGGGCGTGATCACCTCGGTCACCGTCCGGGTCCGCCCGGTGCCCGAGGTCAAGGAGTACGAGGGGTGGCGCTGGCCCTCGTTCGCGGCCGGCACCGAGGCGGTGCGCCGGGTGGTGCAGGCCGGGCTGCTCCCCACGGTGCTGCGCCTCTCCGACGAGACCGAGACCGCGATCAACCTCGCCGACCCCGCCGCCGTCGGGGGCGGGGACGGGGCGGGCTGCCTGATGATCGTCGGCCAGGAGGGCAGCGCCGAGGCCGTCGCTGCCCGGCGTACCGCTCTCACCGCGCTGCTCTCCGGCCTGGCCGACGAGCTCGGCGGGGCGCCCGCCGGGTCCGAGCCGGGCCAGCGGTGGGCCGGTGGCCGCTTCGACGCGCCCTACCTGCGCGACTCGCTGCTCGACGCCGGCGTGCTCGTCGAGACGCTGGAGACCGCCACCTACTGGTCGCGGATCGGCGCGGTCCACGAGGCCGTCCGCAGCGCCCTGACCGGGGCGCTGGGAGAGGGCGCCCTGGTGCTCTGCCACGTCTCGCACGTCTACGAGACCGGCGCCTCGCTCTACTTCACCGTCGCCGTCCGGCAGGGCCCCGACCCGCTGTCCCAGTGGCAGGCGGCCAAGGAGCGGGCCACCGACGCGATGGTGGCGGCCGGCGCGACCATCACCCACCACCACGCCGTCGGCACCGACCACCGACCCTGGCTGGGCGACGAGGTCGGCGCGGTGGGGGTGCGGGCGCTGCGGGCCGTCAAGGACTGCCTCGATCCGGCGGGCATCCTCAACCCCGGGATACTGATCCCGTGAACGACGACGCGCCGCGGGGCTTCAGCCTGCTGGTCAACCCCGCTGCCGGCGGCGGTGCCGCGTCCGCCGCGGTGCTGCCGGTCGCCGGGCTGCTCCGGGAGGCCGGGGCCCGGGTGGAGATCACCTACTCGCCCGGACCGGCCGCGACGGGCGACCTGGTCGTGGCCGCCGTGGCCCGCGGCGACGTGGTGGTGGCCGTCGGCGGCGACGGGATGCTCTCGTGCGTGGTCGGCCCGGTCGCCGACTCCGGCGGCACCCTGGGGATCGTCCCGGTCGGGCGGGGCAACGACTTCGCCCGGATGGTCGGGCTCCCCTCCGACCCGGCCGGGGTCGCCGACGTCCTGCTGCACGCCCCGGCGGCCCGGGTCGACCTGCTCGAGGTCTCCGGCCCCCAGGGGAGACGGGTCGTCGCCGGCTCGGTCTATGCCGGGGTCGACGCCCAGGCGGCCGCCCACGTGGCCGCGATGCGGCGCGTCCCGCGGCGCGCGCAGTACCCCCTGGCCGCCGTCCGGGCGCTGGCCGCCTACACCCCGGTCCACCACCGGATCCGGGTCGACGGGGAGCAGCACGAGTTCCGGGCCGCCACGGTGGTGGTGGCCAACTCCCGCTACTACGGCAACGGGATGATGATCTCGCCCGACTCCGTGGTCGACGACGGCCTGCTCGACGTGGTGGTGATCGAGGCCGCCTCGCGCTGGCAGCTGATCCGGTCGCTGCCCCGGGTCTACGACGGCGGCCACGTGCGGCTGCCCGAGGTCACCCGGCTGCGCGGGGTCCGGGTGGAGCTCTCCGCGCACTGTCCGGGCGGGGTGCTGCTCGGCGGCGACGGCGAGCCGCTCGGCACGCTGGCCCCCGACCACGCCGAGCTGCTGCGGATCGAGCTCAAGCCCCAGGCGCTGGCCCTGATCCACTGAGTCCGGCACGCGCCCGGGCACTGGCCCCGGGTCGGCCTCAGTCCGGCAACGTCCAGAGCAGGATCTCGGCGTCGGTGACCGCCTCCACCGCCAGGTCGCGCTCGTCGCCGGCCTCCCACAGCCGGACCGCGTCGCCGGGCTCCAGCAGGGTCGGCTCGCCCGCCGGCAGCAGCAGCCGCGCCGTGCCCGTGGCCACGAAGAGGTGGTGGCGGGGGCTGGTGGGGAGCCCGTGGTCGGTGCCGGCGGCCAGCTTGCCGATCCACAGGGTGGCGCCGCGGGTGCCGATCGGCAGCTGCCCACCCTCGCCGGCCACCGCGACCAGGCCCGGGCCGGCCAGGCCGGCGGCGGTGAACCGGGCGGGCGGCTCCCCGGGCTCGTCGGGCCGCAGCCACGACTGCACGAACCGGGTCGGCTGTGCGCCGGTGGCGGCCATCTCCGCGTGGGTGATGCCGGAGCCGGCCGACTGCACCTGCACGGTCCCGGCCGGCAGGGTGGAGGTGGTGCCCAGCGAGTCGGTGTGGACCAGCGCGCCGTGCAGCACCCAGGTGACCAGCTCGACGTCGAAGTGGCGGTGGTCGGGGTAGCCGGCCCCCCAGGCGAGGTGGTGGTCGTTGTGGGCGATCAGCGGGCCGAAGGCGACGTTGTCGGGGTCGTAGAACTCCCCGAACGAGAACGAGTGGTGGGTGACGCGGTCCGGCTGCCGTGAGGCGAACCTTTCCGAACCGGCGTACACGCTGATCTGCATCCAGATATCGTCTCTGGGTGACCAGTCCCAACCAAAACCGGGGGTCGGGGGACTTCCCCCTGCTGCCCGCCGGGTTCCACTTCGGGACAGCCACCGCCGCCTACCAGCACGAGGGCGCCGTCGCCGAGGACGGCCGCGGGCCGAGCGTCTGGGACACCTGGACCCACGAGGCGGGCCACGTGGCCGACGGCAGCACCGGCGACCGGGCGGCCGACCACTACCACCGGGTCGCCGAGGACGCCGCGCTGCTCGGCGAGCTGGGAGCCCCGGGCTACCGCTTCTCGATCTCGTGGCCGCGGGTGCTGCCCACCGGCTCCGGCCCGGTCAACGCCGCCGGCCTGGACTTCTACGACCGGCTCGTCGACAGCCTGCTGGAGCAGGGCCTCTCGCCGATGGCGACGCTCTACCACTACGACCTGCCCCAGGGGCTCGAGGACGACGGCGGCTGGCTCAACCGGGCCACCGCCGGCCGGTTCGCCGACTACGCGGCCGTGGTGGCCGGGCGGCTCGCCGACCGGGTCACCCACTGGGTGCCGATCAACGACCCCAACGTGGTCACCATGCTCGGCTACGCCGAGACCCGGCACGCCCCCGGCAAGGGGCTCCTCTTCGACTCGCTGCCCACCGCCCACCACCAGCTGCTGGCCCACGGCCGGGCCGCCTCCGCGCTGCGGGCCGCGGGCGCCCGGAGCGTGGGGTGCGCCAACAACCACGCACCCATCTGGCCGGCCAGCGAGGACGTGGCCGACACCGGGATGAGCAAGATCTTCGACCAGATGTGGAACGGGCTCTTCCTGGAGCCGATGCTGCTCGGCCGCTACCCGGTCGACCTGGCCCCGATGATGGACGACGTCGTCGAGCCCGGCGACATGGCCACCATCCGCCAGCCCCTCGACTTCTACGGCGTCAACTACTACTACCCGCTGCGCATCGCGGCGGCTCCCGAGGAGCAGGAGAACCCGTTCGAGTTCGTCGACGTGGTCGGCTACCCGCAGACCGACGCCGGCTCCCCGGTGGTGCCCGACGCGCTGCGCGAGTGGCTGATCATCTTCCGGGCCCGCTACCGGGCCGCGCTGCCGCCGATCTTCATCACCGAGGCGGGCTGCGCCTACGACACGGGCCCGGACGCCGACGGCGTGGTCGACGACCAGGCGCGGATCGACTTCTACGACTCCCACCTGCGTGCCGTCTCCGAGGCGGTCAACCGCGGCGTCGACGTCCGCGCGTTCTACGCCTGGTCGCTGCTGGACTGCTTCGAGTGGGCCAAGGGGCTGGAGCGCCGCTTCGGGCTGGTGCACGTCGACTTCGAGACCCAGCGGCGCACGCCGAAGCGCTCCTTCCGCTGGTACGCCGACATGATCGCCTCGCAGCCCGCCGACCGGTGACGCGGAGCCTGGCGGCCAGGCCACTACGCTGACCCGCATGAGTGCCGAGCCGAGTGCGCCCAGCAGCCCCCGTCGTGTCGTCTACGTCGTCGGGTCGGGGCGCAGCGGCACCAGCACGATGGCCGGCACGCTGCGCACCCTGGGCCTGCACGTGCCGCAGCCCGAGGTGGCCGCCGACACCACCAACCCCAAGGGGTTCGGGGAGCCCCAGTGGCTCGTCGACCTCCACGACGAGCTGCTGCGCCGCTCGGGGGTGCAGGTCTCCGACGCCCGGCCCCGTGCCTGGCTCGACGCCGGTCAGGTGAGCGCCGACCACGCCGTCCGCGAGCGGGTCACCGGGTGGCTGGCCGAGCAGCTGGACACCGCGTCCGGGGGCGCCGACGAGCTGGTGCTCAAGGACCCCCGCGCCGCCTGGTTCCTGGGCCTGTGGCGCGCCGCGGCCGAGCGCAACGGGGCCACCACCTCCTACGTGACCATGCTGCGGCCGGTCACCGAGGTGGTCGGCAGCAAGCAGAAGTACTACGACGCCAAGCAGGGCGGCACCACCCGCACCGCCGCGTGGGTCAACATGATGCTCGGCACCGAGCGGGCCACCCGGGGGGAGCAGCGCGCCTTCGTCCGGTACGCCGACATGCTGGCCGACTGGACCGTGCCGGTCTTCGCCCTCGGCGAGGCCTTCGACCTCCACGCGGTGAAGACCGCGATGGCCACCGACATCGCCGCCGTCCACTCCTTCATCGACCCCTCGCTGCGCCGCGTCACCCTCACCTGGGACGACGTCCAGGTGCCGGCGCGACTGCGCGAGCTCGCCGACGAGACCTGGCGGGTGCTCGACTCGATGGCCGAGCCCGGCGGTGACACCCCCGAGGCGCACCGGACCTGCGACCAGCTGCGCACCGCCTACGGCGAGCAGTACGAGGAGGCGGAGGCGTTCGCGGCCTCCAGCGTGCTGGCCGCCCGCCGCGAGGGGGTGCGCCAGGGACGCGAGGAGGGCCGAGCCGAGCAGCCGGGCGGCGGGCTCGACCGGGTGCCGCACCGGGTGCGCGCGATGGTGCCGGCCTCCGCCCGGCGCACGATCCGGAAGGCGATGGGGCGTGCCCGCTGACATCGCCTGCCTGGAGGGCCTCCCCGACTTCGACGTGCACTGGCCCTGGCACGACGAGCAGGGGCGCCCGCGCCCCCTCGAGCCCGGCCTGACCTGCGTCTTCCGGCTCCGCAACGAGGCCCGCAACCTGCCGTGGGTGCTGCCGCCGATCATGGCGGCGGTCCAGCACGTGCTGGTCGTCGACAACGGCTCCGACGACGGCACCGCCGACGTGGCCCGCCGGGTGGCGGCCGAGCATGGCGCCGCCGACCGGCTCACCGTGCTCGACTACCCCCACCGGGTCGCCCGGGCGGGCGGCGAGCACCTGGCCACCCCCGCCACCTCGGTGCACTCCCTGACCCACTTCTACAACTGGTCCTTCAGCCAGGTCCGCACCACCTACTCGATGAAGTGGGACGGCGACATGGTGCTCACCCCGGAGGGCTCGCGGATCCTGGCCGACCTCTCCTGGCAGCTCCAGGCGACCGAGGCGATCGTGGCGATGCCCCGCCACCCGCTGACCGTGGTCGACGACTCCACCGGCTGGCTCGACCTGAGCCTGCGCTTCCTCGAGCCGTGGGTCTATCCGATGGGCCCGGAGTTCACCTTCGTCAAGGCCTTCGACTGGGAGCTGCGCGAGTTCCCGCCCGGCATCGAGCGGGTGGTGCTGCCCCAGGGCCTGGTCGTGGAGGTCAAGTGGCTCGACGCCGACGAGTACGCCCACTGGCGCACCGAGGGGGTCGACTTCACCTCCACCCGTCTCTACCGCAAGCTCCGCGAGTTCGAGGTCGACCGGGCGATCCGGGAAGGCCGCGCCGAGGAGCTGGGCGGGCTGACGAAGGTGACCGCCCCGCCCGGCGTGCACGTCATCGACCACGTGACCCAGACTTGGCTTCGCCAGGCCCCCAGGCCCCTGGTCAAGCACAGCCTGCCCGCCGCCCTGCGGGAGCGGGCCCCGCGTGAGAGGACCACCCGGTGACCCACCCCCTCGACTCCTTCTTCGCCAACTCCCCGGCCCCCGTGCTGGTGGTCGCCGGCGACGACCCGGTGGTGGCCGCGCTCCCCATCGGGTTCGAGGGCTCGCTGCTCGCGCTGTCGCAGGTCGAGCCCGGGCAGCCGGTCAAGCGGGGCTGGAAGACCGTGCTGCTGGTCGCCTCCGACCGCGCCGCGCTGCGCCGGGCCGCCTCGATGGTGCCGCGGCTGGGCCAGTGCCGCACCGTCGGCGTCTGGCTCACCGAGGGGTGCGCGCCGCTGGTGCTGCACCCGCGCGGCGAGTGGCCGCTGATGACCAGCCTGCACGCGCGGCCGCTGCACGGTGAGAAGGGCGAGCAGGACCACGCCGGCTTCCTCACGGTGGCTCGCTTCGCCGAGCCGGTCGGCGCCCACCTGGTGATCGCCGAGCTGGCCCGCCAGTCCGTGCCGGCAGCGGACCCCACCCACCACGGCGTCGTGCTGGCCTACGCCGGCCGCGGGCCGGCGCCCGGCCTCGACCCGCGCGCCCTGCACCTGGGCGACCCCGAGCAGGCCGGCGACCCAGAGCGCGACGTGCCGCCCGACGTCGTGCTGACCGACGCGGCGGCAGCCGGATCGGTGGAGTCGGGCGCGCCGGTACCGGCCAGCCACCACGTGATCGACCGTGCCCCGACGGTGGTCCGCTCCCCGGGGCTCGACCCGGTCGACGAGCTGGTCTTCAACCCGATCGGCTGGCGCAAGCAGTGGGAGAAGCCGGTCGTGGACCTCTTCGACCTCGCACCCGGCCCGGCCGGCGTCACCGAGGCCGTGGTCGCCGCAGCCCGCGCACACCAGGGCGTCCGGGTCGACCTGTCCCGTGACGACGCCGCCCAGGTGCTGCGGCTGGCGATGGCCGGCGTCCCGCTGCTGGCGACCGGCCAGCAGCCGCACGACGCTCCCCAGCTCGACCCGGTGCTGCGGGCCACGCTCGACGGCGCCGGCGACCTCGACGACCCGCTGGCCCGCGAGGAGCACGCGCTGCGGGTGCGGCGCGCCGCCTTCGACGCCCACTCCACGCTGGTCTGGCGCGCGCAGCTGGCCGCCACGGCGGGCCTGGGGAGCCGCTCCGCCCTCCCGCCGGTCAGCATCCTGCTCGCCACCCGCCGGCCCCACCAGCTGGAGTTCGTGCTCGGCCAGGTCGCCCGTCAGCGCGGCGCGGACGTCGAGCTGGTGCTCGCCGCCCACGGCTTCTCGCCCGACCGCGACCGGGTCCGCGAGCTGCTCGGCGACGTGCCGGCCACGGTGCTGGAGATCCCCGAGGAGGCCTACTTCGGCGACGTCCTCAACGCCGCCAAGGCCGCCGCCTCGGCCGGGCTGCTGCTCAAGATCGACGACGACGACTGGTACTCCCCGAACGCCGTCCACGACCTGCTGATGGCGCGGCGCTTCTCCGGAGCCGACGTGGTCGGGATGCCGAGCGAGTTCGTCTACCTCGCCGAGCGCGACCTCACGGTGCGGCGCAACCACCCCTCCGAGGTCTTCAACCGGTTCGTCGCCGGCGGCACGACCCTGCTGAGCCGCGAGCTGCTCGACTCGCTCGGCGGCTTCCGCCGGGTCCGCCGGTTCGTCGACACCCAGCTGCTCAGCGGCGTGGAGGCGGCCGGGGGCCGGATCTACCGCACCCACGGGCTCGGCTACGTGCTGCGCCGGGTCGGCGACGGCCACACCTGGACCCGGGACGACGACGAGTTCCGGCGACCCGAGATCATCGACACCGAGTGGTCGGGCTTCCGGCCCAGCAGCGAGATCGAGTCAGGAGCCGACGGGGGAGTCGACTGATGCCACGACAGCCGCTGGTGCGGCACAACGACTACAGCTCCCTGGAGCCGCCGCGGCTGGGGGAGTGGGAGCCGCGCCTGTCGGTCTCCGTGGTCGTACCGGCGTTCAACTACCACCGGACGCTGCCCTACGTGCTGGCCGGGCTGGCCGGGCAGAGCTATCCGGGTCACCTGCTCGAGGTGGTGGTGGTCGACGACCAGTCCACCCCGCCGCTGGAGCTGCCGGAGGTGCGGCCGGAGCACACCCGCATCCTGCGGGTCGAGGCCGGCTGGGGCCGGGCCAACGCCTGCCACCTCGGCTTCGAGGGCAGCGACGGCGACGTGCTGCACTGGTACGACGCCGACATGCTCCCCTACCGCGAGGAGGTCGAGGCGCACATGCGGTGGCACCACCTCCTCGACTACGCGGTGCCCGGCGGCGACAAGCGCTTCGTGGACCCCGAGTGGGTCCTGGAGCTCGACCCCGCGCTGGTGCGCGACCGGGTCGCGGCCGGCGAGGCGGGCGACTTCTTCCCTGGCCAGCCGCACGAGGAGCACAAGTGGGTGGAGGGCTACTGGCGCCGCACCCGCGACCTCACCCTGGCCGGGCCGCGGGCCCAGCGGGTGCACATCGGGATGACCGGGTCGGTGACCCGCGACCTCTACCGCGCCTCCCGCGGCTTCGACCCGACGCTGCGGCTCGGCGAGGACATGGCGCTGGGTCACGAGCTGGCCCAGGTCGGGGCCGTCTTCGTGGTCGACCGGGAGGCCCGGTCGTGGCACCTGGGCCGGTCGCAGGTGCTGCGCCGCGCCGACCAGGTCAACCGCTACAACGACCCCTACCTGGCCAACCTGGTCCCGGCGATGCGCCCCAAGCGCCGGGTGCACGGGCGCAACTACGAGGTGCCCTACCTCGAGGTGGTGGTGCCGGTGGCCGAACGGCTCACCGACTGCTCGCTCGAGCAGGCCGCCGACGAGGTGATCGGCTGCGTCGACGCCCTGCTCGACGCGGAGTTCTCCGACCTGCGGGTGCTGCTGGCGGCTCCGTGGAGCCGGGTGCACGAGGAGCGCACCCAGCCGGTGGAGGACCCCACCCTCGAGCTGCGGATCGTGCACCGCTCCTACCGCGGTGAGCCGCGGGTCCGGCTGGTGGAGGAGCTGCCGCCCGGCACCCCCGACGCCACCGACGCCGAGTTCCGGCTGACCCTGCCCGACACCTCCCACGCCCCGCTGCCGCACGCGCTCCAGGCCCTGCTCGACGACCTGGAGCGCACCCACCACGGCCGGCGCGTCATCGTCTACCCCGACGGCGCCGAGGCGCGGCTGGAGCGGATCGCCGCGCTGGCGCGGGTCGAGCGGGTCGCCCAGGTCGGCGACGACCGCGACGAGCTGATGGAGCAGGCCTTCGGGACGGCCTCGTACGACGCCGCCCAGGTCGGCTTCGTGCCCACCGAGGAGCGCGAGGTGCCGCGGTTCGTGCTGAAGCCGAAGCCCGCCATGAGCCCGGAGGAGTCGCGCGCCATCCTGCTCGGCGAGGCGACCCCGCCGTCCGCGCCGCAGCCCGGCGGCGAGCCCGACGACGCCGGCGAGCCCGGCGACGCCGGGCGCAAGCCCTGGTGGCGCCGGTAGTCAGCGCCCCCCGGCGCCCAGCTTCACCAGCACCCCCAGGTGGTCGCTGCCCGCCAGCCGGTGGGTCGTCGCCCCGGTGACCGGCCGCAGCGCGGATCCCGCCGCCAGCAGCACGTGGTCGAGCGCGGCGACCGGCCGGTGTGCCGGGTAGGTCGATCCCGAGGGCACCCGTGACCAGCCGGTCAACCGGGTGACCAGGCCGGCCGGCAGGTTGAGATCGCCCATCAGCACCAGCGGCCGCGGCAGGTCCCGGGCCCAGGCGACCAGCTCGCGCAGCTGGCCCGCCGCCCGCCACGGGACGAACGAGAGGTGGGTGGTGACCACGGTGACCGGGCCGCCCGGTGCCGCCACCCGGGCCGCGAGCGCGACCCGCTGCTCGTCGCCGACGACGACGTGCTCCTCGTCGGTCCACGAGGGCTTGCGCACCGGCACCTTCACCGACGACGGCGCCATCCGGTGCTCCCACCACTCCTGCACCGGGTGCCGGCTCAGCAGCGCGACGCCGTACGACGGCTCGGCGAGGTCGGTGGCGGGAGCGGACCGCATGGTGGCGACGTTCCCCGGTGTCCCGAGGACCGCCGCTGCGAAGCGGGCGTGCCACTCCGGTCCGCCTGCCGCCAGCGTGCGGGCCAGCAGTCCGGTCTGGTCGACGTCCCCGGAGCGCGGCAGCAGGTGGTCGACCTCCTGGACCGCGAGGACGTCAGGGCCCAGCGCCGCCGCGGCCGCCGCGAACGGCGCGAGGTCGGGCGGACCCTCCCCGCTGCGTCCGGCGGCGGCGTTGGCGGTCACCAGCCTGAGCGCGCCGGGGAGCACGCTAGAGCGGTGCGGGCTCGGTCTCCGGGGAGTCGGGGTCCGGGATCGTTCCCGGGTCCTCGCCGGGCATGGGGGCGCCGGGGTCTGGGATCGGCGCGGGGTCGCCGCTGGGGACGATCTCGGGGTCGGTCAGGGGCTCGCCTGGTGTCGTGGTCATGGCGTCCTGTACCCGCTGGTGTGCGCAGCATGATTCGGCGGTGGTCGTGCCCGAGGAGGGGGAGTCGATGATGTCCCGGTCAACAAAGTCGGCTGTTGTGGTGCTATTTCGGCCGAACGCCTGCGGCGACCGGACCCGCCGCCCTACCTTGTTGCCTCGTGAGCGATCCCGAGGCACTTCCCCCTGCCCAGAAATCCCCGCTGCACCGACGGGTCCTGGCGGCTGCCGGGGGGCTGCTGGCCCTCCTCCCCGCGCTGGTCGTGCTGGTCGGCCTGCCAGCGCCCGCCCAAGCGACGGGGGAACGGGTCTTCCACCTCACCGGCGTGACCTTCTCAGACGGCGCCAAGGCGGTCGGCACCCTGGTGGTCGACGACACCATCTCCGTGGTGGCCGCTGACATCACCGTGTCGGGCGGCACCACCGCGGCCTTCGTCTCACCCTTCACCTACGACACCGGCGCCGGCGCCGACTTGTGGACCCTCTCGACCGGGTTCACCGTCTTCGCTGATCGCACGAAGGCGGGCGAACGCCTGCTCCGGCTGCTCGTCGACCGGACGGCGCTGCGTGATGCCCTGCCCGGCGCAGCCGTGCCCCTCGACGTCCCGGGCAGCACGGAGTGCTACAACTGCTCTCCCTGGCGTGACGTGACCGCCGGTTCCCTGACGGCCGAACTGCCCCTGGACACCACGATCACGAGCGCCCCGGCGGCTCTGATCAACACGAGCCGTGCCACCTGGACGTTCACGGGATCCCCCACCGCCGTGGGGTTCCAGTGCTCCCTCGACGGCGGCTCGACGTGGGTCTCCTGCACCTCGCCGCGCTCGGAGAACCTCACGGAGAACGTCACCACCACGTTCCAGGTCCGGGCCGTGGACGGTGACGGCGACGTCGACCCCACCCCCGCGACGTCGACCGTCACGGTCGACACCGTCCCGCCGGACACGCGGATCGCCACCGCCCCCGACAACGCGTCCTTCCAGAGCAGCGGCTCGGCGACGTTCGTGATGTTCAACCCGGACGGCGAGCCCGTCACCTACGAGTGCAGCCTCGACGGGGCAGCGTTCGTCGCGTGCGCGGAGACCACCACCTACACCGGGTTGGTCGAGGGCGCACACACCTTCGCGGTCCGCGCCGTCGACCAGGCGGGCAACCGGGACCGGACCCCCTCATCGCGCGAGTGGACGATCGACGTCACCGCGCCGGACGTCTCGCTCAACGCCGGCCCGGCCGAGGGCTCGCTCGTGAGGACCCGCGAGGCTTCGTTCAGCTTCTCCAGTGCCGACGCCGACGTGGCCTCGTTCGAGTGCCGCACTGATGGCGGGGCCTGGGCCGCGTGCGCGAGCCCGGTGACGTTGACCGGTCTCGCCGACGGCACCCGGGCGTTCGCGGTCCGGTCCGTCGACCGCGCGGGCAACCGCAGCGCGGCCGCGGCCCGGTCCTGGACCGTGGACACCACGGCCGCGGCCGTGGTCGTGGACGCCGGCCCGGCCGACGGCTCGCTGCGGTCGTCGGATGAGGCGACGTTCGCGTTCTCCAGCCCGGACGCCGACGTGACCTCGTTCGAGTGCCGCACCGACAGTGGGGCCTGGGCCGCGTGCACCAGCCCGGTGACGTTGACCGGTCTCGCCGACGGCACCCGGGCGTTCGCGGTCCGGTCCGTCGACCGTGCGGGCAACCGCAGCGCGGCCGCGGTCCGGTCCTGGACGGTCGACACCACGGCCCCGGCCGTGGTCGTGGACGCCGGCCCGGCCGACGGCTCGCTGCGGTCGTCGGACGAGGCGACGTTCGCGTTCTCCAGCCCGGACGCCGACGTGGCGTCGTTCGAGTGCCGCACCGACGGCGGGGCCTGGGCCGCGTGCACCAGCCCGGTGACGTTGACCGGGCTCGCCGACGGTGGCCACACCTTCGGGGTCCGCGCGGTCGACGCCGCCGGCAACACCGGCGCGGCCGCGGCCCGGTCCTGGACCGTGGACACCACGGCCCCGGCCGTGGTCGTGGACGCCGGCCCGGCCGACGGCTCGCTGCGGTCGTCGGACGAGGCGACGTTCGCGTTCTCCAGCCCGGACGCCGACGTGACCTCGTTCGAGTGCCGCACCGACAGTGGGGCCTGGGCCGCGTGCACCAGCCCGGTGACGTTGACCGGTCTCGCCGACGGCACCCGGGCGTTCGAGGTCCGCGCGGTCGACGCCGCCGGCAACGCCGGCGCGGCCGCGTCGCGGTCCTGGACCGTGGACACCACCGCCCCGACGCTGAGCGTGGCGCCGGCGGCAGGGCAGCCGGACCCGGTCACCGGCGACGAGGTCGTCTTCATGGTCTCCGCCGACGAGCCGGTCTCCGCGCTGGGGGCCGGGGACGTGGGCGTCCTGGGTGCCGCGGGTGGGACCACCGCCGTGGTCACGCGGACGGGCGACCGGACCTTCCGGGTCGCCGTCACCGGGATGACCTCGACCGGGACGGTGGGCCTGCGGGTCTCGGCCGGCGCGGTGGAGGACGCCGCTGGGAACGGCAGCGCCCGGACCGACTCGCCGCTCGTGGCGTGGCAGGCGCCGGCCTTGACGCCGACGCCGACGCCGGCGCCCGCGCCGACGCCGGCGCCCGCGCCGGCGCCCGCGCCGACACCGGCCCCGGCGCCCGCGCCGACACCGGCCCCGGCTCTGGTTCCGGTCTTCGACCAGTCCTGCCGGGGCGACGTCGCCCGGGTGGCGGTCCGCCTCGACGACCTCGACGGCGCGACCGTGACCGCCCGCTCCTCGAACCGGAAGCTGCTGCCGGCCTCCCGGATCTCCGTGACCCGCGACGGTGACCGGGCCGTGCTGGAGCTGCGTCCCCGCGCCCGGATCTCCGGGGCGGCCAGCATCCGCCTCCGGGCGACCGGTCCCACCGGCCGGGCGTCACTGACGATCCGGGTCCAGGTGGGCACCGACGGCGCCGACCACCTGGTGGGCGGTCGCGGGACGGACGTCCTGATCGGCCGGGGCGGCGACGACATCCTCGCCGGCAGCGCGGGCAAGGACCTGCTCTGCGGCGGCTCCGGCGACGACGTGCTCCGGGGTGGCTACGGCCGGGACTCGATGTTCGGCCAGCGTGGGAACGACGTCCTGGTGGCCGACCGCCGGCGCGACCACCTCTCGGGTGGTCGCGGACGGGACTCCTTCCGGGCCGAGGAGCGCGCCGGCGCGTGACCTGACCCGCGCGGTCAGCGGCCCCCGGTCATCCAGTCGGGGAGGAATCCGCTGGCCAGCGTGGCGTCGCGCAGCGGCACCGCCAGCTCCAGGACCCGGCGGGTGCCGTCGAGGCCGAGGTGGCGCCAGCCCTCCAGGGCCAGCCGGTCGGTCTCGCGCTCCAGCTCGCGGCGGAAGCGCACGCCCTCCTCGGTGAGCGCTCCGTCGGCGACCAGGCCCCGGGCCGCCAACCGCGCCCGGGCGGCGTCGTACTCCTCGTCGCTCCAGCCGCGGGTGGCCCGGAGGAACTCCGTGGTGCCCGCGAAGAGGCCGTTGAGGACGCCCGCCTCCACCGGGTCGAGCTCGGCGCGGACCAGCAGGGCGAGGTGGCCGTCGCCGCGGTGCTCGCGGATGAGGGTGGCCGCGTGCCAGAGCGCGAGCCCGCGGTCCTCGGGCCAGGGGAGGGCCGCGTAGGCGGCGTAGAGCGGACGTCCCGGGGCGGTCAGGCCGTCGCAGACCGTCCGGAGCAGGCCGGCGAGCTCGGCGACGTCCCCCTCCTCGATCGGAGCCGTCACCTGCGCCATCACCTCGGTGATCGACCGGCGCTGGGCGTCGAGCACCTCCTCGGGCGAGGCGATCTCCCAGGAGGAGGGCAGGGTCTTGTCGAAGAGCCAGGGGGCGAAGCCGTAGAAGGTGGCCGCCGGCACCGCCGGGCCGACCGCGCCGAACGGTGCGGAGCGCGCCGCGAAGTAGGAGAGCCGGGGCCGTAGCCCCAGGTCGACGTAGGCCTGGGTGACGGGCGCCGCGAAGTGGGCCAGGACGTGCACCACCTCCAGGGCACCCCAGGCCTTGCGGGAGGTCTTGGTCAGCTCGAGCTCTTCGGCACCGGTCATGGCGCGACACTACTGAGCAGGCGTCTGCGACCGGTCTGCCTCGGCGCCTCGTCTCAGGCCGGAGCCGGCGTGGGCCGGTAGCGCAGGGCGACCGCCCCCGACCCGAGCTCGTGGCGGTCCACCAGCTCGAGCCGGGTGGGCGTGCGCAGGCCGGCGAGCAGCGTCGGACCGTGTCCGGCGAGGACCGGCTGCACCACGAACTCGTACTCGTCGATGAGCCCCAGGTCCGCCAGGGCGGTGGGCAGCGTCACCCCGCCCACCCACAGGCCCTCGCCCGGCTCCTGCTTGAGCCGCCGGACCGTCTCGCCCAGGTCGCCCGTCACGAGCTCGGCGTTCCAGTCGGCCTCGCTCAGCGTGCTCGACACGACGTACTTCCTGGCGGTGTCCATGGCCTCGGCGAACGGGACCTCCCACTCGCTCATCCAGTCCGGCCAGGTGCCCGTGGCCGGCCGGCGCCACGCCGACTCCATCATCTCGTAGGTCACCCGGCCGAGCAGCAGGGCGTCGGCGCGCGCCATCGCGTCGGTCCAGTAGCGCATCGACTCCTCGTCGGGGGGCAGGCCCGCCTCGTGGTGGCAGGAGCCGTCGAGCGTGACGTTGATCGAGTAGCGGAGCGGTCGCATCGCGTTGATCTCCCTGGTCATCCACCGCCGCCCGGGTGGCGCCCGCCTCAGTCGGAGCCGAAGAGATCCCGGGTGTAGACGCGGTCGGCGACGTCCTTGATGTCGTTGGTGAGGCGGTTGGCGACGATGAGGTCGGCCTCGGCCTTGAAGGTGTCGAGGTCACGGATGACCCGGGAGCCGTAGAAGGTGTCGTCGGTGAGCTCGGGCTCGTAGACGACGACCTCCACGCCCTTGGCCTTGATCCGCTTCATGATGCCCTGCACCGAGGAGGAGCGGAAGTTGTCCGAGCCCGCCTTCATGATCAGGCGGTGGATCCCGACCACGGAGGGCTTCCGGTCGAGGATGTCGAAGGCGATGAAGTCCTTGCGGGTGCGGTTGGCCTCGACGATCGCGGAGATCAGGGTCTGCGGGACCTCGGAGTAGTTGGCGAGCAGCTGCTTGGTGTCCTTGGGCAGGCAGTAGCCGCCGTACCCGAACGACGGGTTGTTGTAGTGGGTGCCGATCCGGGGGTCGAGGCCGACGCCGTCGATGATCGCGCGGGTGTCGAGGCCGCGGGTGACGGCGAAGGAGTCGAGCTCGTTGAAGTAGGCGACCCGCATCGCGAGGTAGGTGTTGGCGAAGAGCTTGATCGCCTCGGCCTCGGTGGGGTCGGTGAGCAGCACCGGGACGTCGGACTCCAGGGAGCCGGCGAGCAGCAGGTCGGCGAAGCGCCGGGCCCGCGCGCTGCGCTCCCCGACGATGATCCGCGAGGGATGGAGGTTGTCGAGCAGGGCCTTGCCCTCGCGCAGGAACTCGGGGGAGAAGATGACGTTGTCGGTGCCGAGGCGCGCCCGGACGTCGTCGACGAAACCGACGGGAATGGTCGACTTGATCACCATCACCGCGTCGGGGTTGGCGGCGTGGACCTGGGCGATGACGGTCTCGACCGAGGAGGTGTCGAAGTAGTTGGTGGCCGGGTCGTAGTCGGTGGGGGTGGCGATCACGACGTACTCGGCGCCGGCGTAGGCCTCGGTGCCGTCGAGGGTGAAGGTGAGCCGCAGGTCGCGGGTGGCCAGGAAGTCGGAGATCTCGGCGTCGTGGATCGGTGAGCGGCGGGCGTTGAGCGCCTCGACCTTGGCGGGGTCGACCTCGACGCCGACCACGTCGCAGTGCTGGGAGAGCAGCACCGCGATCGACAGGCCGACGTAGCCCAGACCGACGACCGCGATCGTGGGGCAGTCCTCGACGACGGGGGAGGCGGTCCGGCTCGGCTCTTGGCTCACGAGCAGTGAGTGTAGGGGCGAAGCCCGCGGGCCGAGTCCGAGGCGGAGGTTGGGAGGATGGCGGCATGAACGCCGACATCGCCGGGATCGCCGGGATCGCCGAGATCGTGACCCTGGCCGAGCGCCCGGACCTGATGGACCGGTTCTGGGACATGGAGAGCTCGTGGCCGGAGTTCATGCTCCACGACCCGATCGGCAACATCTACTACGGCAACCTCGAGCGGTTCGCCGAGTTCGTCCTGGTCTGCCTCGACGCGGACGGTGCGATGGTGGCCAAGGCCCACTCGGTGCCGTTCCCGCTGGCCGGCGACGAGCTGCCGGACGACGGCTGGGACGGGGTGATCCGCCGGGCAGTGCAGGCCGGGCTCACCGGCGAGCCGGCCACGCACGTCTCCGCGATCGAGATCGCGATCCGCCCCGACCTGCAGGGCCGTGGGCTGTCGGGTCCGGTCCTGCTCGCGCTGCGCGACAACGCCGCCCGGCTCGGGTTCGGCGAGCTGCTCGCCCCGGTGCGACCCAACGGCACGAAGGACCCCGCCGAGCCGATGGCGCGCTACGCCTTCCGCACCCGCGACGACGGACTGCCCGTCGACCCGTGGCTGCGGGTGCACGCCCGCGTGGGTGGCCGGATCGAGAAGGTCGCGCCGCGCTCGATGGTGATCCCGGGGACCCTGGCGCAGTGGCGGGCCTGGACCGGCCTGCCGTTCGACCGCACCGGACCGGTGGAGGTGCCGGGAGCCCTGACGCCTGTGCACTGCGACGCGGAGCACGGCACCGCGGTCTACGTGGAGCCGAACGTGTGGGTCCGGCACGCCACCGGCGCCTGACGACGCATGGCCGGAGCACGGCCGGAGCACGGCCGACGCATGAGGAGGGGGGCATCAGGGGTACGACGGGCCCATGAAGATCATGCGGAAGCTCGCCATGGCCGGTGTCGCCAAGAAGGTCTACGACGAGGCGCGCAAGCCTCACAACCAGGCGAAGATCAGGTCAGCCGTAGAGAAGGCCAAGGCCAGGCGAGCGGGCAAGCGGTGAGCGGCGCCGCCGGGCGGCGACGCGCCGGCGCGGTCGCCGCGGTGCTGACCGCGGGTCTGCTCGCGGCCGCGCAGCCGGCCTGGGCCGAGAGCGTGACCGTCACCGACGAGGCGGGGCCCCGTCTGCAGGACCGAGCCAACCAGCTGGTGCGCGGCACCCTGACCTACGACGAGGCCGAGACGGTCTTCGTGGCCAAGCTGGAGCGGATCAACCGCAAGCGCACCCGGGTCTTCGGCAGCGTGTACTACCCCGACGGCAGCACGGTGAAGGTGCGCACCCGCTTCCGATCGGGCAAGGTCGTCACCCGCGCCACCTTCACCCGCGCCGGTGAGGAGGAGGGGGCCTCGCTGCCCGCGCAGGCCCAGTGGGACCGGACCAGGAACCGGGTCACCATCTCGCTGGACGGCGCCGAGGACCCGAAGCCCTTCAACCGCAAGGCGCGCCTCGACGTCTACACCGTCACCAAGGGTGCGGACCACGGCCCGCAGTGCCCGATCGTGGGCGGCCGCTCCCAGCCCTGCAACGACGACTACGTCACCGCCGAGCTCACCCGCTGAGCAGGTCCGGGCGTCGGGTCAGGAGCCCAGCGCGGCCGCGACCTCGGTGCCCTGCTTGATCGCCCGCTTGGCGTCGAGCTCGGCGGCGACGTCGGCTCCGCCGACCAGATGCACCGTGGCTCCGCCGACCCGGTGCGGAGCGGCACCGCCGGGGAGCTGGGCCGGGCGCTGCAGGGCGTCGTACAGGTCGCGCACCGACTCCTGCCCGGCGCAGACCACCACGTGGTCGACCTCGAGCAGCTCCGGCTCGCCGCCGACGGTCAGGTGCAGGCCGGCGTCGTCGATCCGGTCGTACGTCGCCCCGCTGACCTGGCGCACGCCGGACTGCTTGAGCACCGCGCGGTGGGCCCAGCCCGAGGTCTTGCCCAGGCCGATCCCGATCGGGGTCTCCTTGCGCTGGACCAGCGTCACCTCCCGCACCACCGGCCGGGGCTTGCGCTCCGTCAGCCCGCCGCGGTGCAGCGACGGGTCGCCGACGCCCCACTGCGCCATCCAGTCGTCGAAGGTCTCGCCCGGGTCGTGGGCGAGGAAGTGCGAGACGTCGACGCCGATGCCGCCGGCACCGATCACCGCCACCCGGCGCCCGACCGTGACCCGGCCGGCCAGCACGTCGGCGTAGGAGACCGCCTTGGGGTGGTCGATGCCGTCGATCTGCGGCACCCGGGGCTCCACCCCGGTGGCCACCACGACGTGGTCGAAGCCGGCCAGGTCGTCGGGGCGGGCCTCGGTGGAGAGCCGGACGTCGACGCCGAGCACCTCGAGGCGCCGGGCGTAGTAGCGCAGCGTCTCGGCGAACTCCTCCTTGCCGGGCACCTGCATGGCCAGCCGGAACTGCCCGCCGATCTGCGGGGCCTTCTCGAAGACGGTGACCGCCAGCCCGCGCTCCGCGGCGCTGACCGCGGTGGCCAGGCCGGCGGGGCCGGCGCCGACGACCGCGACCGACTCCTTGCGGCGGGCGGGGGAGAGCACCAGCAGGGTCTCGTGGCAGGCGCGGGGGTTGACCAGGCAGGACGACGTCTTGTTGGAGAAGGTGTGGTCCAGGCAGGCCTGGTTGCAGGCGATGCAGGTGTTGATCTCGTCGGCGCGGCCGGCGGCGGCCTTGGCCACGAAGTCGGGGTCGGCGAGCAGCGGGCGGGCCATGGAGACGAGGTCGGCCTCGCCGGCGGCCAGGATCTCCTCGGCCACCTCGGGGGTGTTGATCCGGTTGGAGGCGCAGACCGGGACCGAGACCTCGGCCTTGAGCCGGGCGGTGACCGAGCGCCACGCCGCCCGCGGCACCTGGGTGATGATCGTGGGCACCCGTGCCTCGTGCCAGCCGATGCCGGTGTTGAACGCGGTGACGCCGGCCTCCTCCAGGCGCAGCGCGAGCTCGGCGGTCTCCTCCCACGTCTGGCCCTCCTCGACCAGGTCGAGGAGCGAGATGCGGTACATCACCGGGAAGTCGCCGACCAGCTCGCGGGTGCGGCGCACCACCTCGATCGGGAAGCGCATCCGCTTCTCCGCGCTGCCGCCCCAGGCGTCGGTGCGGTCGTTGGTGCGGGCGGCGAGGAACTGGTTGATCAGGTAGCCCTCGGAGCCCATGATCTCGACCGCGTCGTAGCCGGCCTTCTTGGCCAGCGCGACGGACTTGGCGAAGTCGGTCGCGGTCCGGTCGACGGCCTTGGCCGACAGCGCGGCGGGCTTGAACGGGGTGATCGGCGACTTGCGCGTCGAGGCGCCGGCGCTGAACGGGTGGTAGGCGTAGCGCCCGGCGTGCAGGATCTGCATCGCGATCGCGCCGCCCTCGGCGTGCACCGCCTCGGTGACCTGTTGGTGCCGCATCGCCTGCAGCCGGGTGGTCATCTCCGAGGCGAAGGGCTTGAGCCAGCCGCGCTTGTTGGGCGCGTAGCCGCCGGTGACGATGAGGCCGACGCCGCCGCGGGCGCGCTCGGCGAAGTAGGCCGAGAGCCGGTCGAGGTGCCAGGGGGCGTCCTCCAGGCCGGTGTGCATCGAGCCCATCACCACGCGGTTGCGCAGGGTCAGCGGGCCGAGCTCGAGCGGGGCGAGCAGGTGGGGGTAGTCACTCATGAGCGGTCCTTGCTGTGGGCGTCGATGTAGTCCTCGAGCCAGCCGACCCAGAACTGCTCCAGGCCGATGCCGCCCTGGAGCACGAGGTACTGGTCGAGCTCGTGGCCGGTCAGTGCCGACGGGTCGGCGTACTGCTTGTGCAGCTGGCGGTAGTGGGCCAGCCGCAGCTGGTGGTCGGCGAGGTTGCCCCGCACCGTCTCCAGCACGGCCTCCCGATCGCCGAACGAGGCGCCGCGCATCTTCACCGCAATCTCGCTGCGCGGGTCCTCCATCGGGCTGGGCGCGGCCAGCCACCGCGCGAGCACCTCGGCCCCGGCGTCGGTGACGGCGTAGACCTTCTTGTCCGGCTTGCCGGCTTGGGGCACCACCTCGACGGCGAGCCAGCCGTCGGACTCCATCCGGCCCAGCACCCGGTAGATCTGCTGGTGGGTGGCGTGCCAGAAGAAGCCGATCGACCTGTCGAACCGGCGGGCCAGCTCCAGTCCGGAGCCGGGCTTCTCGCGGAGTGCCACCAGAAGGGCGTGTTCAAGGGCCACCGCGGAAGAGTGACACAGTGTGCAACGAGTTGCAATCCCCCAAAGTGGGATCCGGACCTGGCCCTCGGGGGTGCCGTCTCGTCCTCCAGGACAGCGCTCCGGCACTTCAGGTGGAGCCGCTCGCCCCCCGCGCCGGGGGAGCGTGGAGCCATGATGATCCTCCTGTCGGACCCTCGGGTCCGGGCAGCGGCCACCGGGTGCTCTCCACCGAGGAGGGCGCTCCGCGTCCGCTGCCTCCCGAGCTGGAGACCGTCGCCTTCCGGGTGCTCCAGGAGATGCTCACCAACGCGATCCGGCACGGGCGGCGCGACGGCGTGGTGCACGTGGAGCGGCACTGGGAGGGTGAGCTGCGGATCGAGGTGCGCAACGAGGTCGAGCCCACCACCGACGCCGGCGAGGACCTGACCGGCGACGTGCCGACCATGCCGATCCGGGCGCTGGACGAGGAGCCGCTGACGGCCTGGCTGCCCGAGGAGCCGCGGCCCTCGGCCGGTCGCGGCCTGGAGGGGATGCGACGCCGGGTCGAGGCGGTCGGTGGGCGACTCGACGTACGCCGCCGGCAGGAGGAGTCCGGCCCGACCTTCACCGTGACCGCGTGGATACCGCTGCGGGCGGGTGAGTCGTGACCGCCGAGCAGATCCGGGTGCTGCTCGTCGACGACCAGGTGCTCTTCCGCGCCGGCGTCGCGGTGATCGTCGACGCCCAGGAGGGCATGTGCGTGGTCGGCGAGGCCGGTGACGGGTTCGAGGCGGTGCGCCTGGTCGACGAGCTCGAGCCGGACGTGGTGCTGATGGACATCCGGATGCCGGAGATGGACGGCGTGGAGGCCACCCGGCAGCTCTTCTCCCGCGAGCGGGCCGCCCGCCGCACCAAGCCGCTGCGGGTGGTGGTGCTGACCACCTTCAACCTCGACGACCGGGCGGCGACGCGATCCGCACGGTGCACGCCGGCAACGCGGTGCTCGCGCCGCAGGACCTCTCCACCCTGCTCGACGGTCAGTTCCGTTCGCCCGGCCCCGCGCCGGCGGCGTACCTGGCGCTCACCGAGAAGGAGCGGGAGATCTTCGACGCGGTGGCCCTGGGGCTGTCCAACACCGAGATCGCCGGGCGGGTCTTCACCAGCGAGTCCACGGTGAAGACCCACGTGGGCGCGATCCTGCGCAAGCTCGCGCTGCGCGACCGGGTGCAGATCGTGGTCTTCGCGCACGCGCACGGGCTGGTGGCCGGTTAGCTGGGCGTCAGCCCTCGTCGCGGGCTGCCAGCGACTCCGCCTCGGCCGTCAGGGCGACGCGCTCCTCAGGCGTGAGAGAGGCGAGATGGTCGCGGTAGTCCTGCACCCCCCGCCGGGCGGTCTCCATGAGCACGGGGTCATGGCGTAGGTCCTGCCACGGACGTCTCCCGGCCAGCACGTCACGGAGCAACCCGGCCAGGGGTGTCCCTTCGTGCTGCTGGGCCAGGGCGGTGAGGCTGCTGCGCAGGAGCGCGGCGGCCGGCGCGGATCGGGCCATCTCCTCGAGCGGGTCCGGCCGGTCCGCCGCTCCGAGGACCGGTCCGTGAGTCATCGCGGCCTCACTCGAACCCCGGAGGGACATGGCGCAGGCGCTCCTCGGTGCTGAGACCGTCGTGCGGGACCTCCTCGTCCGCCCATGGCGCGCCTCGGGCGAGCCAGCTCGCGCGGTAAGCGCGGGTGCTCTCGGGGCTGTTGTCCTCGTATCCGGCCTCCACCTCGCACACAGGGCAGATCTCGAAGTTCGGGGTCTTGCCCGTGACGCCCCACGGCGGCTCGCCCCAGTCGTAGCCACAGACGCGGCAGTGGTTGTTGACAGTCATGTCGAGTCCTATTGCGAGAGGAAGTAGTCCCAGGGCAAGTGGCACTCCAATCCCAAGAACGCCCTCAGGCACTACAACAAGCGCTGCCGAGGAACGCCGACACCCTGCGGTCGATCCTGGCTCGGTCCCGGTCCAGCCGCGCGCTCGCCTCCGCCACGTCTCTCCTCGCCTGGGTGAACGCGTCGTGAATCACCTGAACGCTCATGGGCGCACCTCCCGAACCAGCGCATGCCCGGTCGCGGCAGCACCAAACCGGGAATACCCAGTCCGGTAGATGCGGCACCGGCTTGACTGACGTGCCCCAACCGTGACAGCAGTTCTGTCACAATGTGGCGCATGACATACGAGCTGGGGAAGGGCACCGGTCCGCTGCGCGGGGTCAAGGTCGTGGAGATCGCCGGGATCGGGCCCGGGCCGCACGCCTGCACGATCCTGGCCGACCTGGGCGCCGACGTGATCCGCATCGAGCGGCCGGGCGGCAACCCGCTCGGCGGCGGTCCGGCCGACCTGCTCACCCGGGGGCGGCCCAGCGTCGCCCTCGACCTGAAGAATCCGGCGGCGGTGGCCGCCGTCCTCGAGCTGGTCGCGAGCGCCGACGTCCTCGTCGAGGGGATGCGCCCCGGCGTCACCGAGCGCCTCGGCCTCGGGCCCGAGCAGTGCTGGGAGAAGAACCCGGCGCTGGTCTACGGCCGGATGACGGGCTGGGGCCAGGACGGCCCGCTCGCCGAGGTCGCCGGGCACGACATGAACTACGTGGCGGCCGCCGGGGTGCTGCACGGCCTCGGCCAGGACCGGGCGCGGCCGCACTTCCCGAGCAACCTGCTCGGCGACTTCGGCGGCGGCTCCACCTACCTGGTGATCGGCGTGCTCGCCGCGCTGCTCGAGGCGAAGGTCTCCGGGCAGGGGCAGGTGGTCGACGCCGCGATCGTCGACGGCACCGCGCACCTCAACCTGATGGGCGCCAGCCTGCAGGCCATGGGCGTGCTGGGGGAGCGACGCGCCGCCTCGCTGCTCGACGGCGGCGTCCCGTACTACGACGTCTACGAGACCAGCGACGGCAAGCACGTGTCGGTCGGCGCGCTCGAGCCGCAGTTCTACGCCGAGCTGCTCCGGCTGCTCGGGCTCGAGGAGCTGCCCGACCGCGACGACCCGGCCAACCTGCCCGCCATCCGCGAGGCGTTCACCGCCCGCTTCAAGGAGGGCACCCAGGCCGAGTGGGCCGAGGTCTTCGACGGCACCGACGCCTGCGTCTTCCCGATCGTGCCGATGGCCGAAGCCGCGCGCCACCCCCACCTGGCCTCCCGAGGCACCTACGTCGAGCGCGACGGCGTGCTGCAGCCGGCCCCGGCGCCGCGCTTCTCCCGGACCGCGGCGACCGTGCAGTGCTCCCCGCAGGCGGTGGGCGGCAGCACCCGGGAGGCGCTGGAGGCCTGGGGCGTCTCCGACGTCGACGGACTGCTCGCCTCCGGGGCGGCCGTCCAGGCCTGACAAAGTGGGGGCATGCCTGACTTCGCCACGGTCTTCGCGCTCAACGCGCCGGTGCTTGAGCTCGTCCTGCGCGGAACGGTCACCTTCCTGGCGCTGATGCTCCTCATGAGGATCGTCGGCCAGCGCGAGGCCGGCGGGCTCGGCCTCACCGACCTGCTGCTGGTCGTCCTGGTGGTCAACGCCGCCAGCGCGGGGCTCACCGGCGAGGCCAGCTCCGTCGGCGACGGGCTGGTCCTGGTGGTCACCCTGCTCTTCTGGAGCGTGCTGCTCGACGCTCTCTCCTACCGGTGGCCGGCCCTGGGCAAGGTGGTCAAGGCCAGGGCGAAGCCCTTGATCCGCGACGGCGAGCTCAACCGGCACGTGATGCGGCGCGAGTTCATGTCCTACGACGAGGTGATGTCGCAGCTGCGGCTGCACGGGATCGACGACGTCTCGACGGTCCGTCGCGCCTACCTGGAGCCCAACGGCATGGTCAGCGTGCTGCTCGCCGACGAGTCGCCCGGCGACAACCCCGAGGACGCGCTGCGGCCCCCTGCCGTCTGAGGGTCCCGGCGGCTACATTCACCGGATGCACACTCACGCCCCCGTCGAGCACGTCGACGTACTGATCATCGGAGCCGGCCTCTCCGGGGTCGGAGCGGCCAGCCAGCTGAGCCGCGAGCTGCCGGGCAAGAGCTACCTGGTCCTCGAGCGCCGCCCGCGGATGGGCGGCACCTGGGACCTCTTCCGCTACCCCGGCGTCCGTTCGGACTCCGACATGTTCACCCTCGGCTACCGGTTCAAGCCGTGGCGCGGGGAGAAGGCGCTGGCCGACGGCGCCTCGATCCTGGAGTACGTCAAGGAGACCGCCGCCGAGCACGGGGTGGACCGGCACGTGCGCTACGACCGCCGCGTCGTCGCCGCCGACTGGGACTCCGACGACGCCCTCTGGACGGTCACCGTGGAGACCACCCACGAGGACGTCGGCGGGGGGATGATCACAGCGCACGAGACCTACACCTGCTCCTTCCTCTGGGCCTGCAGCGGCTACTACGACTACGACCGCGGCTACCTGCCCGAGCTGCCCGGCCTGGCCGACTTCGGCGGCACCGTCGTGCACCCGCAGCACTGGCCGGCCGGCCTGGACTACGCCGGGAAGCGGGTGGTGGTGATCGGCTCCGGTGCGACCGCGGTGACCCTGGTGCCGGCGATGGCGCTGCCGGCCGTCGAGGAGGG
Organism: Nocardioides sp. Z50_6; assembly: GCF_058215755.1. Lineage (NCBI taxonomy): Bacteria > Bacillati > Actinomycetota > Actinomycetes > Propionibacteriales > Nocardioidaceae > Nocardioides > Nocardioides sp. Z50_6. The sequence goes on from NZ_JBZAJB010000002.1 coordinate 805,143, forward strand.
CGGCGCGGCGCACGTGACCATGCTGCAGCGCTCCCCGACCTACGTGCTGCCGGTGCCCGGCATCGACAAGATCGGCCGCGCCTTCAAGCGGTTCCTGCCGGAGAAGGCGTCGTACGCCGTGACCCGCTGGAAGAACGTCGCCCAGGCGACGCTGCTCTTCGAGGCCTCGCAGAAGTGGCCGGGCCCGGTGCGGAAGATGATCCGCAAGCTCAACGCACGGATGCTGCCCGAGGACTACCCGGTCGACGTGCACTTCAAGCCGACCTACGGGCCGTGGGACCAGCGGATGTGCCTGGTCCCCGACGGCGACCTCTTCCGCGCGATCAAGCAGGGCGACGCCGCGGTCGCCACCGGCACCATCGAGACCTTCGACGAGACCGGCGTGCGGCTCACCGACGGGACCCATCTGGACGCCGACCTGGTGGTCACCGCCACCGGTCTCAACCTGCTCGCCTTCGGCGGGCTGGAGCTGAGCGTCGACGGGAAGCCGGTCGACCTGCCCTCGACCATGGCCTACAAGGCGATGATGCTCACCGGCGTGCCGAACTTCGCCTTCACGATCGGCTACACCAACGCCTCGTGGACGCTCAAGGCCGACCTGGTCGCCGAGTACGTCTGCCGCCTCCTGACCCACCTCGACGCGCACGGGTATGCCTCGGCCGTCCCGGTCCGCGACCCGGCCGTGGGCGAGGCGCCGTTCATGGACTTCGGCGCCGGCTACGTGCTGCGCGCGCTCGACCGGCTGCCCAAGCAGGGCTCGGTCGAGCCGTGGAAGCTGCGGCAGAACTACGTGCACGACGTGCGCACCATCCGGCGCGGGGCGATCGACGACGGGGTCCTCGCCTTCCATTGAGCCAGCCGCCGCCCCAGCGGTGATAAAGGCCGGGGATTCACCGGATATCGGAACGGCGGAGTAGTGTCCCCTGCAGACGCCTCGTCAAGTCTTGCCTCGAGCGTCCTGCGGAGCCCGACACGCTCGGGCCCCGCCCTCACACTCGTGAGGCACACGCAGCGGTCCGAGACCGTCAGCCCCGCCACCGGCGGAAGCGCGTTGGTGAGACACCAACCGAAAGATCAACACATGAACTTCGCCGAACTCGGCGTGCCCTCGAACCTGTCCGCAGTGCTCGAGGCGCAAGGCATCACCATCCCCACCCCCATCCAGGCGGCCACGCTGCCCGACTCGCTGGCCGGACGCGACGTCCTCGGCCGCGGCCGGACCGGCTCGGGCAAGTCCTACGCCTTCCTGCTGCCGCTGGTCGCCCGCCTCGACGCGAGCAAGCTGCCCGCGATGACGCGCAAGCCCCGCGCGCTGATCCTGGCGCCGACCCGCGAGCTGGTCACCCAGCTGCGTGACGCCCTGGCGCCCCTCGCCAAGGAGGCCGGCCTCTCCACGCTGACCGTCTTCGGCGGCGTCGGCCAGGGCCCGCAGGTCGCCGGCCTGAAGAAGGGCGTCGACATCGTCATCGCCTGCCCCGGCCGCCTCGAGGACCTGATGGGCCAGGGTCACTGCGACCTCTCGGCCATCGAGGTCACCATCCTCGACGAGGCCGACCACATGGCCGACCTGGGCTTCCTGCCCGGCGTCAAGCGGATCATGGACAAGACCCCCAAGCAGGGCCAGCGGCTGCTCTTCTCCGCCACCCTCGACAAGGCGATCGACGTCCTGGTCAAGAGCTACCTGACCAACCCGGTCACCCACCAGGCCGACTCGGCGCAGTCGCCGGTCTCGAAGATGTCGCACCACGTGCTCCACGTGGGCCGCGAGCAGCGCGTCCCGGTCCTGGTCGACCTGACCAGCGCCCCCGGCCGCACGGTGATCTTCACCCGCACCAAGCACGGTGCCAAGGCGCTGACCCGCCAGCTCAACAGCAAGGGCGTCACCGCGGTCGAGCTGCACGGCAACCTGTCGCAGAACGCCCGCACCCGCAACATGGAGGCGTTCCACTCCGGCAAGGCCTCCACCCTGGTGGCGACCGACGTGGCGGCCCGCGGCATCCACGTCGACGACGTCGCCCTCGTGGTGCACGCCGACCCGCCGTCCGAGCACAAGGCCTACCTGCACCGCTCGGGCCGCACCGCCCGCGCCGGCGCCGAGGGCACCGTGATCACCCTGATGACCGACGACCAGGTGCGCGACGTGCGCGACCTGACCCGGCTGGCCGGCATCAAGCCGACCACCACCAAGGTCACCTCGATGGGCCACCCGATCCTCGTCCAGCTCGCGCCGGGCGAGCGCACGCTGGTGCCGGGTGGTTACGCACCCCCGGCACCGGCGGGTACGCGCCCCGCCGGCGAGCAGGGCCAGGCCCGCAGCGGCGGCGGCGCTCGCAACCGCTCGCGTCGCTCCGGCGGCCAGGGCGGCACCGGCCAGTCCTCCTCCCGCGCCGGCGGCAGCCGCACCGGCGCCAAGGCAGGCGCCAAGACCGGTGGCCAGGGCGGCGGCAACCGTCGTCGCGGCGGCTCCGGCAGCGCCTCGGTCTACAGCACCTCCACGGGCGGCTCCTCGCACAGCGCGTCGTCGTTCAGCGGACGCCGCTGACCCCAGGCTCTGCCCAGCACCTCCCGACGACCCCGTACGGCGCTCCGGCGCCGTGCGGGGTCGTCGTGCGCGTGCCCCTCGTAGAGTCGGGACCTGGGGCGGCAGGGGCCGCGAGAGGCAGGTGGTCGGCGTGCGGTCGTTCCTGCGTCGGGCGCTGGTCGACGTCGTCCCGCGCGACCAGCGCGACACCGCCGCCGGGCTGCGCCGCCGCCAGGTCGTCGTGGTCGTGGTGGTGCTGCTCGGCGCCGCCCTGCTCGGCTGGTCGGTGCGCCTGGAGCCCGGCGACGACCTCTTCTACGTCGGCACCGCCGCGCTGGCCGCGCTCTGGACGGCCGGCTCGTTCGTCTCGGGCCGGCTCCACCTGGGCCGGATCGCCTTCCGGGACCGGCTGACCCGCCCGGTGCTCACCCCGCTGGCGCTGGGCCTCGGGCTGGCGGGAATCTTCATCCTGGGCGCCCTGGTGGTGCGGCAGGTCCCGTTCCTGGAGGGCCAGGTGGGCTCGGTCCTCGACTTCGCCGACGAGGGCTCGGTGCCGCTGCTGGTGCTGATCACCGCCGTCAGCGGGATCGCCGAGGAGCTCTTCTTCCGGGGCGCCGCCTACGCCGCTATCCCGCGGCACCCGGTGCTGTGGACCAGCCTCGCCTACGTGGTGGCCACCGCCGCCACCGGCAACGTGATGCTCACCTTCGCCGCCGGGCTGCTCGGGGTGCTCTGCGGCCTGCAGCGGCGGGCCTCCGGCGGGATCCTGGCCCCCGCGATCACCCACGTGTCCTGGTCGCTGACCATGCTGCTGGTGCTGCCGCAGCTCATCGGCTGACGCGGGGGGCTAGCGGCCGCCCTCCTCCAGCGCCCGGCGTACCGCCTCCTCGTAGCCGATCGGCTCGAAGGGGAGCAGCTCGCGGATCGAGTGGTCGGAGACCACGACCTCGGTGCTCATCGAGTCGATCAGGTTGCGGCCGGTGGTGGTGTCGACGTCGGTGACGAAGGAGAGCCAGTAGGAGGAGAGGCGGGGCGTGAAGACCGGGACGGGGACGATCGGGACGGCCTCCCCGTGCATCACCTCCGCGGCGATCTCGAGCATCCGCCGGTAGGTGAGCACCTCCGAGCCGCCGACCTCGAAGACGCGGCCCAGGGCGCGGTCGTCGCCCACCACCCCCACCAGGTAGCGGACCACGTCGTCCAGGGCGATGGGTTGGGTGCGGGTCGAGACCCAGCGGGGCACCACCATCGCCGGCAGGTTCTTGACCAGCTGACGGGTGAGCTCCCACGAGACCCCGCCGCGCCCGACCACGATGGCGGCCCGCAGCACCGTGACCGGGCAGCCGGCCTCGGCGAGCAGGCCCTCGACCTCGCGGCGGCTGCGCAGGTGCGCGGAGAGGTCGCCGTCGTCGCTGCCCAGGCCGCCGAGGTAGACGATCTGCCGGACGCCGGCGGCCGCCGCCTGCTCGCCGAAGGTGCGGGCCGCGCGCGCGTCCTCGGCCTCGAAGTCGTCGCTGTCCAGGGAGTGGACCAGGTAGAAAGCCACCTCCACCCCCGCCAGCGCGGCGGCCAGGGCGGCGGGGTCGGTGACGTCGGCCCCCACCGGCGTGCCGGGCCCGTCGTAGGAGTCGGGGCGCCGCGTCATCGCCCGGACGTCGTGCCCCTCCGCCAGCAGGGCCGGGACCAGGCACCGGCCGACGAAGCCGGTGGCGCCGGTGACGAGGACTGGGCTCGAGGTCATGCTGCCGACTCTAGGCAGGAGTAGGTTGGGTGGCATGAGCAGCGACTTCGTTCCGGGTGCCCTCGACGAGGCCGAGGCGTGGGAGTTCCTGCGCAGCAACGAGCTGGGCAGGCTGGCCTTCCACCTCCTCGACGAGGTGCACATCGCGCCGATCAACTACGCCGTCGACCACGGCACCCTGCTCTTCCGCACCGCGGAGGGCAGCAAGCTCCTCGGGATCGTGATGAACTCCGACGTCGCGTTCGAGGTCGACGAGCACGACGCCCAGCAGGCCACGAGCGTGATCGTGCGCGGCGTGGCCCGCAAGCTCGAGGAGGACGAGGAGCACCGGGCCGAGAACGTGCCGCTGCGCCCCTGGGTCGACACGCTGAAGTACAACGTGGTCGAGATCCGGCCCACCGAGATCAGCGGTCGCCGTTTCCACCTGGACCGGCCGTGGCTGCACATGCGGCACGACGCCTGAGGCAGCCGGTCACTCCAGCGCCTGCTCCTTGAGCGCCTCGACCGGGTCCAGCCTGGTCAGCTCGAGGGTCTCCAGGTCGACCATCACCGCCATGTCGTCGGGCACCGCGGTCCAGCCGGGCTCGTCCAGGCCGCTGGAGATGATGGTGAGCCCGTCCTCGTCGGTCCGGTAGTCCATCGCGAAGTACTCCGTGAGGTGGCGGGGCGGCACGTCGTCCTCGTCGTCGAAGAGGTCGCGCAGCCCTTCGCGCGGCGAGGTGGCCCGGCTGTTGACGTGGATCGCGACCATGTGGGTCGGGGTGAGCATCAGCGCGTTGAGGCTGCAGTCGGCGAAGTCGCGCAGCAACCGGCCCAGGGCGTGCCGGACGCCGGCCTCCACGCTGCCGTGCTCGTCGACGGACTGCTTGACGAAGCGGAAGTAGCGCTCGCTGTCGGTGTCGCCGACCAGCGCCTCCCGGGTCTCGGGCTTGAGCAGCGTCTCGAGCTCGCCGATCGGGGAGACGTGCCCGTTGTGGGCGAAGGCGTAGTCGCCCTCCACGAACGGGTGGGTGTTCTCCGGGCGCACCGGGAGGCCGCCGGTCGCCCAGCGCAGGTGCACGAGGCCCGCCCGGCCCAGCGGCTGCCGCACCAGGTCGGCGTACGCGGGGTCGGTGGCCGCGGAGCCGGGGGAGGAGGCCGAGTGCGTCGTGCCCTCCTGGTCCTGCCAGGCCATGCCCCAACCGTCGGCGTGGACCGCGGTGAGGGCGGTGAACCCCTCGAGGCCGTCGGGCCCCAGCAGCTCCTCGACCGAGGTCGGCGTACGTCGGACATAGCCCAGCAAGCGGCACATCAGGGAGGTTCCTCCTCAGGATCGGATGTTCCCCACCCCGTGCCCGATCCCCGCCAGGCCATGAATCCCCCACCCGGGACGTTTCTCGACAGAGTGTCGCCGGGTAATGGAGCGCATGCGAGCGATGGGTGTCGAGGAAGAGCTGCTGCTGGTCGACCCGACGACGGGAGCGCCCACCCCGCGGGCGGCCCAGGTGCTGCGCGCCGCGGCCGTGCGCGAGGAGAACGACCCCGCGCCCGCCACCGAGGAGGGCGGGTCCCTGGGCCACGAGCTGCAGAAGAGCCAGGTCGAGACCGACACCCCGCCGGAGGCCACGCTGGAGGGCCTCGAGTCGTCCCTGCGCGCCTGGCGCGAGCGGACCCGGGCGAGCGCCCTGGAGGTCGGTGCCCGGGTGCTGGCCACCGGCACCTCCCCGCTGGAGGGGCGCACCGGCCACCTGCGCACGCCCCGGTTCGACGCGATGGCGGCCCGCTACGGCCTGACCATGGCCGAGCAGCTGACCTGCGGGTGCCACGTGCACGTCGACGTGGAGGACGACGAGGAGGGCGTCGCGGTCCTGGACCGGATCCGGGTCTGGCTTCCGTCGCTGCTGGCGATCAGCGCCAACTCCCCGTGGGTCAACGGCGCCGACACGGCGTACGAGAGCTACCGGTCGCAGATGATGATCCGGTGGCCGAGCAGCGGCCCCACGCCGGTCTTCGGGTCGGTCAAGGCCTACCGGGCGCACGTCGACGCCATGCTCGCGACCGAGGTGCTGCTCGACGAGGCGATGGTCTACTCCGACGCCCGGGTCTCGGCGCAGCACCCGACCGTCGAGGTGCGGGCGGCCGACGTCTGCCTCGACGTGCGCGACACCGTGCTGGTGGCCGCGCTCAGCCGCGCGCTGGTGGAGACCGCCTCCCGGGAGTGGCGCGAGGGGCGACCGGTGCCGACCGCGGAGGTGCCGGTGCTGCGGCTCGCGACCTGGCAGGCCGGTCGCTACGGCCTGACCGGCAACCTGGTCTGCCCGACGTCCTGCGTCCCGCGGGCCGCGCGCGAGGTGATCGACGGGCTGCTCGAGCACGTGGACGACGCGCTGGGCACCTACGGCGACCGGGAGGCCGTGCACGCCGGCGTCGAGCGGGTCTTCGCGCACGGCACCGGCTCGGCCCGTCAGCGCGAGCTCCTCGCCGGCTCCGACCCGGCGGCGATGGTCTCGCACCTGGCCCGGATCACCTCGGGCGAGGAGGAGTGAGCCGGTCGGCTCAGCCGGTGCGCCGCCGGATGCCCTCGCGCTTGGCCTCGTCCATCGCCGCCTCGTAGGCGGAGACGAGCGCGGTGACCGAGAGCGGCTTGAGTCGCTCGACCACCTCCTGGAGCCGCTCCGGGGTCATCCCGGACTCCTTGTACTTGGGCCAGACCATGGTGCGGAAGAGCTCGTAGAGCTCCTCGGCGAGCTCCCGGCCGTGCCGGGCGTAGAGCGCGGTGGCGGCCTTGGCCGCCTCCACCGGGTAGCCGAGCTCGAGCAGTCCCAGGCCGACGGAGAGCTGCGAGACCGCGACGGTGTGGTCGCCGTCCGGGCCGGGCAGCACGATGTCCAGCGCCTGCAGCGTCAGCAGGTCCTCCTCGCTCAGCGCGCGGCCGGCGCGGCCCTCCAGCTCGGCCCGGGTCATCCGGACCGGGTGCTCGGCCATCCAGGGGGCCAGCATGGTCCGGTGCAGGGCGACGTCCTCGGCGGTGGCGCTCTCGGGGATCGAGGCGACGTAGCGCTCGATCGCCGACAGCGTGAGCCCGTGGCTCTGCAGCTCCTGGACCAGCTCGAGGCGGGCCACGTGGTCGGCGGTGTAGAACCCCGAGCGGCCCCGGCGGATCGGCGGCGGCACCAGGCCGCGGGAGGTGTAGAAGCGCACGTTGCGCACGCTCATCCCCACCCGTGAGGTCAGCTCCTCCAGGGTCAGCAGGCCCTCGGCACGCTCGGACACCGGTCCACCCCCTTCCTCTCGCTCGGCACTGCGGACTGTGCCCCGGATCACACGCGACCCGGATCGCATGATCCCTTGACGATTGTGACAGTAAGAGTGTCACAATCATGGGACACCCAGCCACCGGCGGCGCGCCTCGCGTCGCGCCGGGGCACCACAGGCACCAGCAAGGACGGTCATGGCAGAAGCATTCGTGTACGACCACATCCGCACCCCGCGCGGCAAGGGCAAGGCCAACGGCACGCTCCACGAGGTCAAGCCCATCGACCTCGCCGTCGGGCTGCTCGACGCGGTGCGCGAGCGCAACCCCGGCCTCGACCCGGCGCGCGTCGACGACGTCGTGCTCGGCGTCGTCTCGCCGGTCGGCGAGCAGGGTGCCGACATCGCCAAGACCGCGGCCATCGCCGCCGGCTACCCCGACACCGTGGCGGGCGTGCAGCTCAACCGTTTCTGCGCCTCGGGCCTCGAGGCCGTCAACCAGGCCGCCTCCCGGGTCCGCGGCGGCTTCGAGGACCTGATCCTCGCCGGCGGCGTGGAGTCGATGAGCCGGGTGCCGATGGGCTCCGACGGCGGCGCCTGGGCGCAGGACCCGGCCACCGCGCTCAAGACCGGCTTCGTGCCCCAGGGCATCGGCGCCGACCTGATCGCGACCGTCGAGGGCTGGAACCGCGAGGACGTCGACACCTACGCCGCCCAGTCGCACGCGCGGGCCGCCAAGGCGTGGGCCAACGGCTACTTCGACGGTGCCGTGGTGCCGGTGCGCGACATCAACGGCCTCGTGGTGCTCGACCGCGACGAGACCATCCGTCCCGGCACCACCCAGGAGAGCCTGGCCGCGCTCAAGCCGTCCTTCGCCCAGATCGGCGCCGACGCCGGCTTCGACGAGGTCGCGCTGGAGAAGTACCACTGGCTGGAGCGGATCGACCACGTGCACCACGCGGGCAACTCCTCGGGCATCGTCGACGGCGCCGCGCTGATGGCGATCGGCTCCGAGCAGGTGGGCACCGACCTCGGACTCACCCCGCGGGCCCGGATCATCGCCACCGCCGTCTCCGGCGCCGACCCGGTGATCATGCTGACCGGACCGGCGCCCGCCGCCCGCAAGGCGCTGGCCAAGGCCGGCCTGGAGGTCTCCGACATCGACCTCTTCGAGATCAACGAGGCGTTCGCCGCCGTCGCCATGCGCTTCATGCGCGACATGGGGATCGACGACGAGATCACCAACGTCAACGGCGGCGCCATCGCGATGGGCCACCCGCTCGGCGCCACCGGCGCGATGATCCTCGGCACCCTGATCGACGAGCTGGAGCGCCGTGGTCAGCGCCGCGGCCTGGCCACGCTCTGCGTCGGCGGCGGCATGGGCATCGCCACCATCGTCGAGCTGGTCTGACCTCCCCCTCTCTTTCACCCTCCGCGAAGGAACCACGACTGACATGAGCAGCACCCAGACAGACCAGAGCGCCGTGCGCTACGACAAGGACGCCGACGGCGTCGTCACCCTGACGATGGACGACCCGACGTCCAGCGCCAACACCATGAACGAGCTCTACCAGCGCTCGATGGAGGCGGCCGTCAGCCGTCTGCACGACGAGGTGGACTCCGTCACCGGCGTGATCGTCACCAGCGCGAAGAAGACCTTCTTCGCCGGCGGCAACCTCAAGATGATGAGCCAGGCGACCAAGGACGACGCCGAGCGGATCTTCGCCGAGGTCGAGGCGATGAAGGCCACCCTGCGCCGCCTGGAGACCTTCCCCCGTCCCGTGGTCGCCGCGATCAACGGCGCCGCCCTCGGTGGCGGCCTGGAGATCGCGCTGGCCACCAACAGGCGGATCGCCGTCGACGACAGCCGGATCAAGATCGGCCTGCCCGAGGCGACCCTGGGCCTGCTCCCGGGCGGCGGCGGGGTCACCCGCACCGTGCGGATGCTCGGCCTGCAGACCGCCCTGATGGACGTGCTGCTCCAGGGCACCCAGTTCAAGCCGGCCGACGCCCAGGCCAAGGGCCTCGTCGACGAGCTGGTGGCCACCCAGGACGAGCTGCTCCCCGCGGCGCGCGCCTGGCTGGCCTCGGTCAAGGACGACGAGGCCGCGGCGAAGCAGCCGTGGGACCGCCCCGGCTACAAGATGCCCGGCGGCAACCCCAAGTCGCCCGCGATGGCGGCCTTCCTGCCGGCCTTCCCGGCGCTGCTGCGCAAGCAGCTCAAGGGTGCGGACTACCCGGCCCAGAAGGCGATCCTGGCCGCCGCGGTCGAGGGTGCGACCAGCGACTTCGAGACCGCCTCGCGGATCGAGTCGCGCTACATCACCAGCCTGATCACCGGTCAGAACTCCAAGAACATGATCCAGGCGTTCTTCTTCGACCTGCAGGCGATCAACTCCGGCTCGCTGCGCCCGCAGGGCATCGAGAAGTTCAAGGCCACCAAGGTCGGCGTCCTGGGCGCCGGGATGATGGGCGCCGGCATCGCCTACGTCTGCGCCCGCGCCGGCATGCAGGTGGTGCTCAAGGACGTCGAGCAGGCGAACGCCGAGAAGGGCAAGGCCTACAGCGAGAAGCTCAACGCCAAGGCCGTCTCGCGCGGCAAGCTGACGAGTGCGAAGTCCGACGAGCTGCTCGGCCGGATCACCCCGACCGCCGACCCGGCCGACCTGGCCGGCTGCGACCTGGTGATCGAGGCGGTCTTCGAGGACGCCTCGCTCAAGGCGAAGGTCTTCGCCGAGGTGGCGCCGTACGTCAACCCCGACGCGCTGCTGTGCTCCAACACCTCCACCCTGCCGATCACCGAGCTCGCCGAGGGCGTCGACCGGCCGGCCGACTTCATCGGCCTGCACTTCTTCTCCCCGGTCGACAAGATGCCGCTGGTGGAGATCATCCGCGGTCGTGAGACCTCGGACGCCACGCTGGCCAAGGCCTACGACGTGGTGCAGCAGATCCGCAAGACCCCGATCGTGGTCAACGACAGCCGCGGCTTCTACACCTCGCGGGTGATCGGCACCCAGATCAACGAGGGGCTGCGGATGCTCGGCGAGGGCGTCCGCCCGATGACGCTGGAGCGGGCCGCCACCCAGGCGGGCTTCCCGGTCGGGCCGCTGCAGATCAGCGACGAGCTCAACCTCGAGCTGATGAAGAAGATCCGGATCGCCAACGAGGCCGCCTGGCAGGCCGAGGGCAAGGACGTCGCCGCCGACCCGTCGACCCAGGTGGTGGAGAAGATGCTGGAGCTCGGCCGCTCCTCCAAGCTCAAGGGCGCCGGCTTCTACGAGTACGCCGACGGCCGGCGCGCCGGCCTCTGGTCCGGCCTGGCCGAGACCTTCCCGCCCGCGCAGGAGCAGATCCCGTTCCGCGACGTGCAGGACCGGATGCTCTTCATCGAGGCGCTGGAGACCGCCCGCTGCTTCGAGGAGGACGTCATCACCTCCGCCGCCGCGGCCAACATCGGCTCGATCATGGGCATCGGCTTCCCCGCCCGCACCGGTGGGGCGGCGCAGTTCATGACCGGCTACGAGGGTGCCGACGGCTCCGTGGGCCTGAAGGCGTTCGTGGCTCGCGCCGACGAGCTCGCGGCGGCGTACGGCGAGCGCTTCGCGCCGACCTCGCGGCTGCGCGAGATGGCGGAGAAGGGCGAGTCCTTCCCCGCCTGACCCGCGCCTGACCCGCGCCGAGGGGAAGCGGGAGCACCATTTCCGGACCGGAGGTGGTGCTCCTGCTTCCCCTCACTGGCGTGGGTGGGGGTCTCCACCCATGTCCCCGGTTCTGCCCCGCCGGAGGCTGCGGTCGGTGAGAATCGGCGAATGACCGACGCCGTCCCCCAGCCTGCCGCCGTCGCGGTCGAGGACCTGCACGTCCGCTTCGGCGAGGTGGAGGCGGTCGCCGGCGTCTCCTTCACCGCCCTGGCCGGCCAGTCCACCGCCCTGCTGGGCCGCAACGGCGCCGGCAAGTCGACCACCATGCGGGTCCTCGCCGGGGTCGTCCCCCCGACCTCCGGCCGGGTGCTGGTGGCCGGCCACGACGTGGCCCGCGACCCGCTGGCGGTCAAGCGCGCCGTCGGCTACTGCCCCGACGTGGGCGGCCTGGTGCCCCGGGCCACCCCCTGGGAGCACCTCCAGCTCGCCGCCCGGCTGCGGCGGCTGCCCGACTGGGAGCCGCGGGCGCGCGACCTGCTCGAGCGCTTCGAGCTCGGCGACGTCGCCCACCGGGTGACAGCCGGCTTCTCCCACGGCATGGGACGGCGCCTCTCGGTCGTGCTGGCCGCGTTCCACCGCCCCGACGTGCTGCTCCTCGACGAGCCCTTCGACGGGGTCGACCCGCTGGGCGTGGAGGCGACCTTCGACGTGGTCGCCGACGCGCGGGCCCGGGGGGCCAGCGTGCTCCTCTCCACCCACCTGCGCGAGCTGGCCGTCGAGGTCTGCACCTCCGCGCTGGTGCTGCGCGGCGGTGAGCGGGTGGCCACCCTGGACGCCGGCGAGCTGCTCGGGGAGGTCGGCGCCGATGCCTACCGCGCTCTCCTCGACTGAGCCGGCGCCCGCGCCCGGCGCCTGGGAGATGCGCGTGCTCCGGCCCCTGGCCGACACCGCCCACCTGGTCCGCTTCCGGGCCGCCGCCGTACGCCGCCCCCGGGCGGCCCGGATCGGCTGGGGGGTGCTGCTGGGGATCACCGCGGTGGCCCTCGTCGCCCCCGCCCTGGCCCCCGGCGCGGGGGAGGAGTCGGGGCGCAGCCTCGACGTGCTGATCCTGCTGCCCACCTTCATGGCCGGCTTCCTGGGCCTGGCCGTGGTCTCCGCGGTCGCCTCGGGCGGCGGGCGCGAGCTGCTGCCGCACGCCCAGGCCGTCGCCTTCCCGGTCAGCCCCACCACCGACCACCTCGGGGCGCTGCTCCAGGCGCCCCTCAACATCGCCTGGCTGATCCAGGCGTGGTTCCTGCTGGGCGCGGCCGCCTGGGGCAACGGCCCGGCAGGCCTGCTTCCCCTCCAGGTGGTCCTGCTGCTCTGGCTGGCCCTGGCCACCGCGCTCGCGCAGGTGCTCGCCTGGTGGGTCGAGGCGCTGCGGCGCGGTCGCCACGGGATCCACCTCGTCCGTCTGCTGGGCGTCGGCGGCGCGGGCGTGGCGCTGTGGCTGCAGCTGTCCGGGCGCTGGCTGCCGGTGCTGGACGCCCTGCCGACGCTGGACCTGGTCGTGGCCGGCGTGAGCGGCTGGTCGGGCACCTGGGTCGCGGCGGTCGCGTTCGAGGCGGCCGCGATCGTGGCGGCGGTGGTCCTCGGGGCGGTGCCGGCGCACGCCGCGGCCCGCCGGCTGGCCCGCGACGAGCAGCGGGTCGAGAGCGCCACCTATCCGGCCCGGCCGACCCCGCGCTCGGAGCTGGCGATGCTGGTGCGGCTCGACCGCGCCTCGGTGTGGCGGGCGGTCCCGATGCGCCGCGGCCTCTGGGTGCTGGCCCTCGGACCCGGGCTGGTCGCGCTCGCCGGGGCGCTCTCCTGGGACGTGGTGGTGATCCTCCCGGGGCTGGTGGTCAGCGGCGGGGTGCTGCTCTTCGGGGTCAATGCCTGGGCGCTCGACGGCCGCGGGGGCCTGTGGCGCGAGAGCCTCCCGGTGGACCCCGCGCTGGTCTTCCGGGCCCGCAGCTGGGTGATGACCGAGTGGCTGCTGTGCGCGGCGCTGCTCACCGTGGTGCTGGCCTCGCTCCGCGCCGGCCGCCCCACCGGCGCGGAGGCGGTCGCGCTGCTCTGCGCCCTGCTGGTGGTGACCGGGCAGGTGGTGGCGGTGGCGATGACCTGGTCGATCCGGCGGCCGTTCTCGGTCGACCTGCGCTCGGCGCGAGCCACCCCGGCCCCGCCGGCGGTGATGGTGGGCTACTCCGCCCGCCTCGCGACCAGCACCACGATCACCGCCATGGTCTTCTCCACCCTCTCCTGGACGGCCCCGGGCTGGGTCAGCGTGGTGGTGGCGCTGCCGATGCTGGGCTGGTCGGCGCTGCGCTGGCGCCGGGCCGCCCGCCGGTGGGCCGACCCGGTCGCCCGCGCGTGGGTGAGCACCACCGTCGCAGCCTGAGCCGAGCGCCTACGATTCGCTCATGCACCCGCGCCGTTCCCTCCGTCTCTCCCGTCCCGCCGTACGCCGTATCGGCGCCCTGGCGGCCGCCCCGCTGCTGCTCGTCGGCGCCGCCTGCGCCCCCACCGAGGACTCGGACGACACCGCCGCCGAGGCCGGCCCGGAGTCCTCGGCCGCCACCGTCGACCCCGCCGAGTGCGCCGCCGACGCCGTGCGCACCGAGGGCACCCTGACCATCGCCACCGACTCCCCGGCCTACGAGCCGTGGTTCACCGACAACGACCCCGCCACCGGTGAGGGCTTCGAGTCGGCGGTGGCCTACGAGGTCGCGGACCGCCTGGGCTTCTCCGAGGACGAGGTCACCTGGGTGACGGTGCCCTTCAACACCTCCTACAAGCCCGGGCCCAAGGAGTTCGACTTCGACATCAACCAGATCTCGATCACCCCCGAGCGCGCCGAGCGGGTCGACTTCTCCCGCGGCTACTACTCCGCCGCCCAGGCCGTCATCGCCCTCGACGGCAGCCCGGCCGCCGACGCCACCTCGGTCGAGGAGCTGGCCGACCTGCGGCTCGGCGCCCAGACCGGCACCACCTCGCTGACCGCGATCCGCGACGTGATCCAGCCCGACGCCGAGGTCTCGGTCTTCGAGGACACCAACGCCGCCAAGCAGGCCCTGATGAACGACCAGGTCGACGCGATCCTGGCCGACCTGCCGACCGCCTTCTACATCACCGCGGTGGAGATCCCGAAGGGCTCCATCGTCGGCCAGTTCCAGCCCGAGACCGGCGACCAGGAGGAGTTCGGCCTGCTGCTGGAGAAGGGCAGCCCGATGACCGCCTGCGTCGACGCCGCGCTGGAGCAGATGGAGGAGGACGGCACCCTGGCCTCGCTCGAGGAGGAGTGGCTCTCGGAGACCGTCGGCGTGCCCGAGCTCAAGTGACCTCACGCCCGTGACCCTTCCGGAGGCGGCCTGGCAGCCCAGCGAGCGTGAGCTCGAGCGGCGCCGGGTCCGCCGTTCCCTGCGCCGCCGCTCGCTGACGGTCGCCGTCCTGGCGACGGTGGTGGTCTTCGGCGCGATGGCGGCCGGCGTGGTCACCTCGCCCGGCTGGGCCACGGTCCAGGACTACTTCTTCGACCCCGAGGCCGCCCGGGAGTCGTTCCCGGCGATCTGGGCCGGCTTCTGGCTCAACGTGAAGATGTTCCTGATCGCGGAGCCGCTGATCCTGGTGCTCGGCCTGGGCCTGGCCCTGGCGCGCCAGGCCCGGGTGCCGTGGCTGACCCCGCTGCGGCTGCTGGCCACCCTCTACACCGACCTGTTCCGGGGGATCCCGACCATCCTGCTGGTGGTGCTGCTCGCCTTCGGGATGCCGGCGCTGCAGCTGCAGGGGGTGACCAACGACCGGTTCTTCTGGGCGCTGGTGGCGCTGGTGCTCTCCTACGGCGCCTATGTCGGCGAGGTCTTCCGGGCGGGCATCGAGTCGGTGCACCCCTCCCAGCTGGCCAGCGCGGAGACGCTGGGGCTCACCCGCTTCCAGACCATGCGGCACGTCGTGGTGCCCCAGGCCGTACGCCGGGTGGTGCCGCCGCTGCTCAACGACTTCGTCTCGCTGCAGAAGGACACCGCGCTGGTCTCCACGGTCGGCATCTTCGACGCCGTCTTCGCGGCCCGCGACTACGGCAACTACAACTTCAACGACACCCCGCTGGTGGTGGTGGCGCTCTTCTTCGTCGCGATCACCATCCCGCTGGCCCGGCTGACCGACTACCTGGCCAGGCGGACCGCGGCACGGGAGAGGGCGGGTGCCCGATGACCGACCTGCTGCGGGTCCGCGGGCTGCGCAAGAGCTACGGCGACAAGGTGGTGCTGCACGACATCGACCTCGACGTCGCGACCGGCGACGTGGTCTGCCTGATCGGCTCCTCGGGCTCGGGCAAGTCGACGCTGCTGCGCTGCCTCAACCTGCTCGAGGAGATCGACGACGGGCTGGTCGAGCTCGACGGCGTGGACATCTCGGACCCGCGGGTCGACCGCCGGGCGGTGCGCTCCCGGATGGGGATGGTCTTCCAGGCCTACAACCTGTTCCCGCACCTGAGCGTGCTCGACAACGTCACCCTCGCGCCCCGCAAGGTGCACGGGGTGGGACGGCGGGAGGCCGAGGAGCGGGCCCGCGAGCTGCTCGAGCGGTTCGGCCTCGGCGACAAGGCCGACGCGCACCCCGACCGGCTCTCCGGCGGGCAGCAGCAGCGGGCCGCGCTGGTCCGGGCCCTGGCCCCGGCGCCGAGCCTGCTCCTGCTCGACGAGATCACCGCCGCCCTGGACCCCGAGCTGGTCGGCGACGTGCTCGACGCGGTGCGCGCCCTCGCGGAGGCCGGCACCACCCTGGTGCTGGCCACCCACGAGATGCGGTTCGCCCGCGACGTGGCCAGCCGCGTCTGCTTCCTCGACGGCGGCCGGATCCTGGAGGCGGGCCCGCCCGAGGAGATCTTCACCGCGCCGCGCGAGGAGCGGACCCGGCAGTTCCTGCGCCGGGTGCTGCCGGCCTGACCTGCCCGGCCCCGTCCGCTCAGACCAGCCTGCGGAACAGCGGCGTCGGCGCGTGCCGGATCACCCGGGCCAGCACCTCCCACGGCAGGCCGGGCACGTGCGCGGAGGCGCGCTCGGCCTCGATCGCGGCGACCATCGAGCGCACCCCACGCTCGGTGGAGACCATCAGCGGGGGCGGGGTGGTGCCCGGGCCGGTGGGGTTCATCTCCGAGGCGATGTAGCCGGGGTAGATGACCGAGAACTTGATCGGGCTGCCGTGCAGCTCGGCGCGAAGCCCCTCGGCCAGGTGGGCGACGGCGGCCTTGCTGGCGGCGTACGTCGTCATCGACTTCGGCATCCCGCGCACCGCCGAGACGCTGGAGACGATCACCAGGTGGCCGCTGCCCTGGGCGCGGAAGACCTCCATCGCCGCCTCGACCTGGGCCAGCGCGCCGACGAAGTTGGTCATCGCGGTCTCCCGGTTGGCGTCGAACCGCCCGGTGCCCAACGGGGCGCCCTTGCCGATGCCGGCGTTGACCACCACCCGGTCCAGGGTGCGCCCGTCGGCGGCGAAGTCGTCGCGGAACCCGCGGACCACCTCGAAGACCTGGTCGTGGTCGTTGACGTCGAGGGCGCGCAGGTGGACCGGGTGGCCGGGGTGGGCGGCCTGGATCTCGGTGCGCAGCTCCTCGAGCCGCTCGGTGCGCCGGGCGCCGAGGGCGAGCGGGTGCCCGAGGGCGGCGAGCTGGCGGGCCATCTCGGCGCCCAGCCCGCTGCTGGCGCCGGTGATCAGGGTGGTCTTCGCGATGGTGCTCGCCTGGGTCATGGCGCCAGTGTGACGCACATCGCCCACCCCGGCCCGCCGAGGTGCGGGACCGGGATGGGCGTGAGGCGTCAGCGCAGGCGCTGGTGGATGTCTTCGCTCATCCGCACGATCGCGACGTAGAACTCCAGCGTCATCCGGATCAGGCACAGGTAGAAGACCAGGACGACCGGGCCGAGGATCAGCACGGCCAGCCCGGCGCCGGCGCTCTGGACGAAGCTCGCGAGCACGAAGAACAGCCAGAAGAGGACCATCAGGCCGACCGCCAAGGCGTAGACGACCTTGACCACCTTGGGCGTGATGAAGCTGGTGAAGGAGAAGTCGAAGAGGCTGCCGAAGAACCCCTTGTCCGACTGCCCCTGCGGCAGGCTGGGGTCGGTGCCGTAGCCGCCGTACGCCGGCTGGCTGCCGTACGGCGCGGTGGGCTGCTCGCCGTAGGGCTGCTGGCCGTAGGGCTGGCCGCCCTGCGGGTCGCCCTGCCCGTACGGGTTCTCCTGGCCGTACGGGTTCTCGGGCGGGTTTCCGTAGTTCGACATCGTCTCTCCCTCTGCAGATTGCCTGGCGGCGCCGGGCTGCGCCTCGCAGCCTAGTGAGCGCGGGGACCTTCTGCCCGCTGAAGACCGGACCAAACCACGGGGTCCGGGATGCTTGCCGGCCACGCGCATACCCGGTATACATACCGAGTATGGTGGCGCCGAGGTGTCGCCGGGACGGGGGAGGGATGTCGGTCAAGCAGGCGCTCCTGGCGCTGCTCGAGCAGGGACCCAAGTACGGCTACCAGCTGCGCACGGAGTTCGAGGAGCGCACCGGCGCGACGTGGCCGCTCAACATCGGGCAGGTGTACACGACGTTGTCCCGGCTGGAGCGCGACCAGCTCGTGGAGAGCGACGGGGCGGCCGACGACGAGGGTCATGTCACCTACCAGATCACCGAGGCCGGCCGCGCGGAGGCGAGCAGCTGGTTCGTGACCCCGGTGCCGCGCGAGCAGCCGCCGCCCCGCGACGAGCTGGCGATCAAGCTGGCGATCGCGGTCACGCTGCCGGGAGTGGACGTCGAGGCGCTGATTCAGGCTCAGCGCACCGCGACGATGACCGCCCTCCAGGAGTACACCCGGCTCAAGCGCACCGGGCGGGCTGCGCAGCCGACGGAGCCCGAGGAGCTCGCCTGGAGCCTGGTCCTGGACTCGCTGGTCTTCGCCGCCGAGGCAGAGATCCGGTGGCTGGACCACTGCGAGGCCCGCCTGCGACGGAAGTCCGCCGGCACGACGACCAGCACGACACCGACGAACCGGGGGAATCGATGAGCAACGAAGCGATCCTGCGACTCGACGCGGTGACCCGCGTCCACGGCACGGGCGCGACCGAGGTGCACGCACTGCGCGGTGTCTCCTTCCGTGCCGCCCCCGGAGAGCTGGTCGCGCTGATGGGGCCCTCCGGCTCCGGCAAGTCCTCGCTGCTGACGGTCGCGGGTGGGCTGGACCAGCCCACCGCCGGCACGGTGACGGTGGACGGGGTCGACCTGGCCGGCCTCGATCTCGCCGCCCGGGCCAGGCTGCGGCGCACGTCGGTCGGCTACGTCTTCCAGGACTTCAACCTGATCCCGGCACTGAGCGCGGCCGAGAACGTGGCCCTGCCGCTCGAGCTCGGCGGCGTCCGCTCCGCGGAGGCCCGCCGGCAGGCCCGGGCGGCGCTGGAGGAGGTCGGCGTCCTCGAGCTCGCCGACCGCTTCCCCGACGACATGTCCGGCGGCCAGCAGCAGCGCATCGCGATCGCCCGGGCGGTCGTCGGGGAGCGTCGGCTGATCCTCGCCGACGAGCCGACCGGGGCGCTGGACACCGAGACGGGGGAGGAGATCCTGCGCCTGCTGCGGGAGCGCTGCGATGCGGGCGCCGCGGGGGTGCTGGTCACCCACGAGGCCCGGCACGCGGCCTGGGCCGACCGGGTGGTCTTCCTCCGCGACGGGATGGTCGTCGACGAGTCGGGTGTCCCGGCGGCCGACGACCTGCTCACGCCGAGCGCGACCGGCGGTGCCTGATGCGTGGCTGGCGGCCGCTGCTGCGGCTGGCCTGGCGCGACGTACGCCGTGCCCGGGCGCGCAGCGCCCTGGTGCTGGTGCTGATCGCGCTGCCCGTGCTCGCGGTGACCACGGCGCTGGTGCTGACCTCCACCGCGCTGGTGACCGGGACCGAGGCGCTGGAGCGTCGGCTCGGCGCGGCCGACGCGCTGGTCGAGTTCGACGGCTACTCCTCCCGGGTCTCCCAGACCCCCGATCCCGACAGGGGCATGGGAGCCGGCGAGGGGGACGGCCGGGACGCGCGGTTCACCCTCGGCACCCTGGAGCAGGTGCTGGACCGCGACGTCCGGGCGGTGGAGTGGCGCCGCACCGAGCTGGGGGTGGAGACCGACCGCGGTGTCGTCCGAGCGGGTGCCTCCTACCTCGACCTGGCCGACCCGCTGACCGAGGGCCTGGCCACGCTCGAGGAGGGCCGGTTCCCCGGCGAGGCCGGGGAGGCGCTGGTCAACCGCGCGCTGGCCGACCGTGGCCCCGGGCTCGGCGAGACGCTCACCCTGGCCGACGGCACCACCTACGAGGTGGTCGGCGTCGGCGAGGACGCGGTGACGAAGCAGTTCCCGACGTTCTTCACGCCCCAGGCGCCGCCGTCCGCGACCGGGACTCCCGTCAGCTGGCTCGTCGACGCCGGTGAGGTGACCTGGGAGGAGGTGCGGGCCCTCAACGAGCACGGCGCCAGGGTCCTCTCCCGCGCCGTCCTGCGCGACCCGCCGCCGGACTCCGCGGTCGCCCCCGAGCTGCGCGGAGGCAGTGGCGACGAGGCGATGACGGTGCTGCTGCTGGTCGTGGTGATGGTGCTGCTGGAGGTGGTGCTGCTCGCCGGCCCGGCCTTCGCGGTGACCGCCCGCCGGCAGTCGCGGACGCTGGCCCTGATGGCCGCCGTCGGCGGCACCCCCGCCCAGGCGCGCGGCGCGATCCTGGCGGTCGCCCTGGTGCTCGGGGGCCTCGCGGCCGCGGCGGGGGCGCTGGGCGGGATCGCGCTGGCCCGCGGCATCGCCCCGGTGGTCGAGCACTACAGCAGCTCCTGGCTCGGCCCCTTCGACGTGCCCTGGCCGCTGGTGGCGGTCGTCGCGGGCTGCGGCCTGCTGGCGGCGCTGCTCGCCGCGGCGGCACCGGCCTGGCTGGCCTCGCGGACCGACGTGGTGGCGGTGCTCGCCGGCCGGCGTGGCGACGCCGCCCCCTCGACCCGCTCGCCCCTGCTCGGCGTGGTGCTGCTGGGCGCAGGTGTCGCCGGCGCCGTGGTCGGGGCCCGGAAGGAGTCCGGCGGCGAGACCTTCATCGCCGGGTCGGCCATCGTGTCGGTCCTCGGCATGGTGCTGATCGTGCCGGTGGTCCTCGGTCTGCTCTCCCGGGTGGGCGGGCGGCTGCCCCTGCCCCTGCGGTACGCCGTGCGCGACGCGGTGCGCCACCGCACCAGGACCGTGCCCGCGGTGGCGGCAGTCGCCGCGACCGTCTGCGGCGTGGTGGCCCTGGGCATCAGCACCAGCAGCGACGCCCGCGAGAACGAGGCGACCTACGCTCCGCAGCTGCCGCACGGCGACGGGATCGTCAGGGCCGGTGGGTCGCCGTCCGCCCAGTGGCAGCAGCTGGAGGAGCTGGTGCGCCGGGAGCTGCCCGCGGCGACGGTGACCCCGGTGGTCGGGGTGCCCGAGCTGATGGACGGCCACGTCGAGGTCGGGTACCGGCTGCCCGGGGAGCGCGGGTCCGGCTGGTTCCTGGAGTGGGTGGGCGGGAACCTGGGCACCTCGGGCCTGGTCGCCGACGAGCTGCCCGCGGTGCTGCGCGACCTGAGCGACGCCGAGCGTGAGCGCGGCGACCGGGCGCTCGCCGAGGGCCGGCTGGTCGTCTTCACCACCGACCCGGTCGAGGCCGACCAGGTGCGGGTCAAGGGCACCATGTGGGACGACCAGGCCATGGAGCAGACGACGATCTTCGGCCCCCAGACGCTGCCCGCCACCTTCGTCCAGGTGGAGACCCCCGGCTACCCGGTCCCGGCCGTGGTCCCCACCGAGGTGGCCGCCGGGCTGGGGATGGAGGTGTCGACCGTCGCCCTGCACGTCAGCGGCGTGGTGATCCCGGAGCAGGCCGCGGACGATCTCGACGAGGCGGTGGCGGCCACGGGGGAGTACGCCGGGTTCTACCTGGAGCGCGGCTACGCGCCGCACCCGGCCGAGCGGTGGGTGACCTGGGTGCTGGCGGCGCTGGGCGGGGTGCTGATGGTGGGCGGCACGCTCACCGTCACCTTCCTGGCCCTCAGCGACGCGCGCCCCGACCTGGCGACCCTGGCAGCGGTGGGCGCCGCGCCCCGGACCCGGCGGGCGGTGGCGGCGTCGTACGCCCTGGTGGTCGGGTTCGTCGGCGCCGTGCTGGGGGCGCTGGTCGGGCTGGTGCCGGGGATCGCGGTCGCCTTCCCGCTGACCCGGTCCTACGGCAACGCCGGCGACGCCTCCGTGGGTCCCTTCGTGGAGATCCCCTGGCTGATGATCGGCGCCGTCGTGCTGCTGCTCCCGCTGCTCACCGCCGCCCTGGTGGCGCTGTGCACGCGGTCCCGGCTGCCGATGGCGGCACGGCTGGAGTGAGGGGGAATGACACCCCGGGTCCACGGGGTTGACCCGGGGTGACCGACCCCGCCATGCCCGCCCTGTCCGTGCTCGACCTGGTGCCGGTGCGCACCGACCAGACCACCGGGGACGCGGTCCACGCGACGCTCTCCTTGGCGAAGACCGCCGACGAGCTGGGCTACGCCCGCTACTGGCTGGCCGAGCACCACAACATGCCGGCGGTCGCGGCGACCAACCCGCCGCTGCTGATCGCGATGGTCGCCGGCGCCACGCAGCGGATCCGGGTGGGCAGCGGCGGCGTGATGCTGCCCAACCACTCCCCGCTGGTGGTCGCCGAGCAGTTCGCGCTCCTCGAGGCGGCGTACCCCGACCGGATCGACCTCGGCATCGGCCGCGCCCCGGGCACCGACCAGCTCACCCGCTACGCGCTGCGTCAGGGCGCCGGCGGCGAGGACCCGGTCGCGGAGTTCCCGAGGTACGTCGACGACATCGGCGTGCTGATGTCCGAGCACGGCGCGGCGATGGCCTTCCAGGGCCGTGAGCACCCGCTCAAGGCGACCCCCAAGGCCGCGTCGGTCGCGCAGATCTGGCTGCTCGGCTCCTCCGACTACTCCGCGCGACTGGCCGCCTCCCGCGGGCTGCCCTACGTCTTCGCCCACCACTTCTCCGGGCAGGGCACGGCCGAGGCGCTCGAGCTCTACCGCTCGACCTACCAGCCCTCGGAGCGCTTCCCCACGCCGCGCACCTTCCTCACCGTCAATGCCTGCGTCGCGCAGACCGAGGAGGAGGCGCGCCGGCTGGCCCGGCCGCAGGTGCTGCAGATGCTCGCCATCGTCACCGGCGGGACGCTGACCCCGCAGGCGTTGGTCGAGGAGGCCGAGAAGGTCGAGCTCGACGCCGGCCGGCAGCGGATCGCCGACGGCATGATGGACCGCTGGGTGATCGGCGACGCGGAGTCCTCGAGGCGCCGGATCGCCGACCTCGCCGCGCAGTTCGGCGTCGACGAGGTGATGGTCCACCCGGTCGCCGGCTCCTACGCCGGCACTCCCGCCGCCGCGACCCCGGCCCGCGAGGAGACGCTGCGGCTGCTCGCCGGGTGACGCCTCACCAGGTGGTCGGCCTGGCCGGGTTGTCCAGCCAGGTGTCGAAGAACGCCTCGAGGTCCTGGCCGCTGACCCGGGCCGCCAGTCGGCGGAACTGCTCGATCTTGACGACCTGGCCGCCGTAGGTGCTGATCCAAGTCTTCGCGAGGCGGAAGAACGTCTCGTCGCCGAGCCGCTGGCGCAACGCGTGCAGGGTGGCGGCGCCCCGCTCGTAGACCGCGTCGGCGAAGAGGTCGTCGCGGCCCGGGTCGGAGACCACGGTGGTCCAGAACTCGTCGTCGGCCGGCGTGGCCAGCACCTCGTCGAACGCCTGCTGCGTGGTGGTGCCGCCCCGGGCCTCGGTCCACAGCCACGACGCGTACTCCGCCCAGCCCTCGTTGAGCCAGATGTCGGACCAGCGGCGCGGGCCGACCCAGTCGCCCAGCCACTGGTGGGCCAGCTCGTGCGCCGCGGTGGACTCGGTCGCCACCTTGCTGAAGACCGAGCGGGTCTGGGTCTCCAGCGCGTAGCCGACCGAGTCCTCGTCGACCGTGGCGCCGTAGGCGACGAACGGGTAGGGACCGAACCGCTCCTCGAAGAACCTCACCATCGGACCCGTCAGGGCCAGGGTGGCCCGGCTGACCCGCCGGTCGCGGGCAGGGAGGTCCCGGTCGAGGAAGTCGATCACCGGCAGTCCGCCGGCG
This sequence comes from Nocardioides sp. Z50_6, assembly GCF_058215755.1. NCBI lineage: Bacteria > Bacillati > Actinomycetota > Actinomycetes > Propionibacteriales > Nocardioidaceae > Nocardioides > Nocardioides sp. Z50_6. The sequence goes on from NZ_JBZAJB010000002.1 coordinate 828,463, forward strand.
ACGGTGGAGCGGCGCATCCGGAAGTCCCCGATCGTGGCGGTGGCGAGGTAGGAGGCCATCGGGTCGGGGGCGTCCCAGACCCAGGTGGTCCGGCCGTGGCGGGTGCGCCGGCTCTCCAGCAGCCCGTTGGCCGCCACGGCCAAACCCTTCGGCACGGTGACCTCGAAGCGGTAGGTGGCCTTGTCCTTCGGGGTGTCGTTGACCGGGAACCAGGTGGGGGCGCCGTCCGGCTCGTTGACCACGATCGCGCCGTCGCGGGTGGTGACCCAGCCGTAGAGGGCGCCCTCGGCGTCCTTGGGGCGGCCGGTGGTGCCGCCGTACCGGACCACCACCGTGTGCCGCTGCCAGGGGCGCAGCGAGGCGCGCGGGGTGACCACCAGCTCGTGGTCACGGACCTGGCGGAACCGCGCCGGGCGGCCGTCGACCACGACCGACGTCGCCCGCAGCCCCCGCAGGTCGAGGTTGAATCGGCCCAGGCGTTCGCTCGGCACCATCCTGATCCTGGCCACGGCGTCGAGCCGCCCCCGCAGCCGCGGGGCACCCGCCCGGGGTGGGGTGTAGTCGAGGGTCAGGTCATAGTGCTTCACGTCGTAGCCCCGGTTCCCCGCCAGCGGGAAGTACGGGTCCCCCGCGCCGGGGCCGCCGGGTGACTCGGCTGCGCTGCCGGAGGCCAGCAGCGTGACCAGCAGAGGGGCCACCACGGCTCCCACGATCGTGCGCCTGTGACGGACGGACATCTCCAGCCTCCTGCCCGACGCCGGTGGACGACGCCCGAGGATTCGACGGTAGCCCTGTCCGCGCCCCGGTGACAGGGGTCGCCGCGGTGACTCGACAAGAGGGCGTCAAGAGGCGTCAAGATCGCGTCAACATCGGCGCCCGGAGGTCTGTCCACGGCTTGGCTGGTCGCATGAGTCTTGCAACCGGCCTCCTGATCGCGGCGGTCCTCGCGATCGCGGCGTACCTGCTCACGGCGTTGATCCTCCCGGAGCGTTTCTAGTGTCCGACACCGTCTCCGGCCTCCTCTCGATCGCCACCCTCCTCGGGCTGCTCGCCCTCCTCTACGTCCCCCTCGGCGACTACATGGCCCGCGTCTACGACGGGGCCCGGCACCTGCGGGCCGAACGCGGCGTCTACCGGCTCACCGGGGTGAACCCCGACGTCGAGCAGAGCCCGCGCTCCTACGCCGTCAGCGTGCTCGGCTTCTCGTTGGTCGGGGTCGTGCTGCTGATGGTCATGCAGATGGCCCAGGCGCACCTGCCGATGAGCAGGGACCTGCCAGGCACCCCCTTCTGGATGTCCTTCAACACCGCGGCCTCCTTCGTCGCCAACACCAACTGGCAGTCCTACGGTGGCGAGTCGACCCTCGGCTTCACCGTGCAGATGGCCGGGTTGGCGGTGCAGAACTTCCTCTCCGCGGCTGTCGGCATGGCGGTCGCGGTCGCCCTGATCCGCGGCTTCGTCCGGGTGCGCAGCGGGTCGCTGGGCAACTTCTGGGTCGACCTGACCCGGGGCACGCTGCGGATCCTGCTGCCGATCGCCTTCGTCGGCGCACTGCTGCTGATCCTCGGCGGAGTGGTGCAGAGCTTCTCCGACACCGCCATGGAGACCCTCGCCGGCCACAGCCAGGTGCTTACCGGCGGACCGGTGGCCAGCCAGGAGTCGATCAAGGAGCTCGGCACCAACGGCGGTGGCTTCTACAACGCCAACTCCGCCCACCCGTTCGAGAACCCCAGCGGGTTCACCAACCTGCTGGAGATCTTCCTGATCCTGCTCATCCCGGTCTGCCTGACCCGCACCATGGGCACCCTGCTGGGCGACCGTCGCCAGGGTCTGGCGGTGCTCGGCGCGATGGGCGTGCTGGTCACCCTCTCGCTCGTGGTCGTGACCGCCGCCGAGGTCGGCGCCCGGTCGGACGCCGCACAGGCGGCGGGCGCCGCGATGGAGGGCAAGGAGACCCGCCTGGGCGAATGGGCCTCCGCGCTCTTCGCGGTCGCCACCACCGGCACCTCCACCGGGGCGGTCAACGCCAGCCACGACTCGCTGACCCCGCTCGGGGGCGGGATGGTGCTGATGAACATGATGTTCGGCGAGGTGACACCGGGCGGCGTCGGGACGGGGCTCTACGGGATCCTGATGATGGCGATCCTCGCGGTCTTCGTCGCCGGGCTGATGGTCGGCCGCACCCCTGAGCTGTTCGGCAAGAAGATCGGCTCGCGGCAGATGACCTACGTCGCCCTCTACACGCTCACCACCCCCGCCCTGGTGCTGATCGGCACCGGCCTCGCGATCTCGCTGGACTCCACGCCGGAGGCGATGGGCAACCCGGGCGGCCACGGGTTCAGCGAGGTGCTCTACGCCTACACCTCGGCGGCCAACAACAACGGCAGCGCGTTCGGCGGCATCACGGTGACCTCGGACTTCTTCCAGATCACCCTCGGGCTCGCCATGCTGCTCGGCCGTCTGGTGCCGATCGTGATGGTCCTGCTGCTCGCCGGCTCGCTCGCCGAGCAGGGCAAGGTCCCGGCCACCGCCGGCACGCTGCCGACCCACAAGCCGCTCTTCGTGGGCCTGGTGGTCGGCGTGATCGTGATCATGACCGCGCTCACCTACTTCCCCGCCCTTTCCCTCGGACCGATCGCAGAGGCACTCGCATGAGCACCGCCCAGTCCACCGCCCAGTCCATCTCCTCCCGCCAGCTGGTCGCCCAAGGCCTGGCGCAGCTCCCCGAGGCGCTGCGCAAGCTCGACCCGCGCCACCTCTGGCGCTCCCCGGTGATGTTCCTGGTCTGGCTGGGATCGATCGTGACCACGGTGGCCGCGGTCGTGGACCCCAGTGTCTTCACCGCGGCGCTCGCGGTGTGGCTGTGGCTGACCGTCGTCTTCGGCAACCTGGCCGAGGCCGTGGCCGAGGGCCGCGGCAAGGCCCAGGCCGCCTCGCTGCGGGCGGCCCGGACCGACACGGTCGCCCGGCGGCTCGACGCGGCCGGCCACGAGACCGCGGTGCCCGGCACCCAACTGCTCGTCGGGGATCGCGTGGTGGTGGAGGCCGGTGAGGTGATCCCCGGCGACGGCGACGTGGTCGAGGGCATCGCCAGCGTCGACGAGTCGGCGATCACCGGGGAGTCCGCGCCGGTGATCCGCGAGGCCGGAGGGGACCGCAGCGCGGTGACCGGCGGCACCCGGGTCCTCTCCGACCGGATCGTCGTACGGATCACCGCGGCCGCGGGGGAGACCTTCCTGGACAAGATGATCGCCCTGGTGGAGGGCACCTCTCGGCGCAAGACGCCCAACGAGGTGGCCCTCTCGATCCTGCTCACCAGCCTGACCCTGGTCTTCCTGGCCGCCGTCGCCACGCTGGCACCGATGGCCGAGTACGCCGGGGCGCCCCAGGACCTGGTCGTCCTGGTGGCCCTGCTGGTCTGCCTGATCCCCACCACCATCGGCGCCCTGCTCTCCGCGATCGGCATCGCCGGCATGGACCGGCTGGTGCGGGTCAACGTGCTGGCCATGTCGGGCCGCGCGGTCGAGGCAGCGGGCGACGTCTCCACGCTGCTGCTGGACAAGACCGGCACCATCACCCTCGGCAACCGGCAGGCCGCCCGGTTCATCCCCGCTCCGGGCGTGAGCGAGGCGGAGCTGCTGGCCGCGGCGCGGCTCTCCAGCCTCGCCGACCAGACCCCGGAGGGTCGGTCCGTGGTCGAGCTGGCGCTGAGCCTGGGCGCCGACGACCGGGACCTGCCGGCTGGTGCGACGTTCGTCGAGTTCACCGCACAGACCAGGATGTCGGGGGTCGACCTGGCCGACGGCACCCAGATCCGCAAGGGGGCGGGCTCCGCGGTGGCGGCGTGGCTGGGCGCCGGCCCTGCGGCCGAGATGGCCGACGTGGTCGACGAGATCGCCCGCGCCGGGGGCACCCCGCTGGTGGTGGCTCGCTGCGGTGCGGGCACCGACTCGGGGGTGCTGGGTGTCATCCACCTCAAGGACGTGGTGAAGGAGGGGATGGCCGAGCGGTTCGCCGAGCTCCGCTCGATGGGCATCCGCACGGTGATGATCACCGGCGACAACGCCCTCACCGCGCGGGCGATCGCCGACGAGGCCGGGGTCGACGACTTCCTCGCCGAGGCGACTCCGGAGGACAAGCTGGCCTACATCCGCCGTGAGCAGTCCGGGGGACGGCTGGTGGCGATGACCGGCGACGGCACCAACGACGCGCCGGCGCTGGCCGCCGCCGACGTGGGGGTCGCGATGAACAGCGGCACCGCGGCGGCCAAGGAGGCCGGCAACATGGTGGACCTGGACTCCGACCCCACCAAGCTCATCGACATCGTGGAGATCGGCAAGCAGCTGCTCATCACCCGCGGCGCCCTGACCACCTTCTCCATCGCCAACGACGTCGCGAAGTACTTCGCGATCATCCCGGCCATGTTCGTGGCCGCCTACCCCTCCCTGGACGCCCTCAACGTGATGGGCCTGGCGACACCGCAGTCGGCGATCCTGTCGGCGGTGATCTTCAACGCCCTGGTGATCGTCTTCCTGATCCCGCTGGCCCTGCGCGGCGTCCGGTTCCGGGCGTCCTCGGCCACCCAGGTGCTGCGTCGCAACATGCTCGTCTTCGGGCTGGGCGGCGTCCTCGTCCCCTTCGTCGGCATCAAGCTCATCGACCTCGTCGTCTCCCACATCCCAGGAATTGGCTGATCACATGAACACCGACTTCGTACGCCAGTCACTCACCGCCCTGCGGGCCATGCTCGTCTTCACCGTGATCCTCGGGGTCGCCTACCCCGTGACGGTGTGGGCGGCCGGCCAGGCGCTCGGCGACCGGGCCGAGGGGCAGCCGCTGCGCCACGACGGGCAGGTCGTCGGCTCCCGCCTGCTGGGTCAGCAGTTCGAAGGAGAGGAGTGGTTCCACTCCCGTCCCTCGGCCAACGACTACGACACCCTGGCCTCGGCTCCCAGCAACCTCGGACCCAGCAACACCGACCTGCTCGAGCTGATCGAGGAGCGTCGCGCCGAGGTCGCGGCGCGGGAGTCGGTGGCGGCCGACGACGTACCGCCGGACGCGCTGACCGCCTCCGGCTCCGGCCTGGACCCGCACATCTCGCCGGAGTACGCCGCGATCCAGGCGCCCCGGGTGGCGGCGGCTCGGGGCCTGGACGTGCAGCAGGTGCGTGACCTGGTGGAGGCGAGCACCGACGGACGCAGCCTGGGCTTCCTGGGCGAGCCGGGCGTCAACGTGCTGGAGCTCAACCTGGCGGTGCTGCGGGCGGACGAGGGTGGAGACTGATGCCATGAGGCCTGGCGAACGCGGGAGGCTCCGGGTCTACCTGGGAGCCGCGCCCGGGGTGGGCAAGACGTTCGCGATGCTCGACGAGGGTCATCGCCGGGTCGAGCGCGGCACCGACGTGGTGGTGGCCTACGTGGAGACCCACGGGCGGCCCCGCACCGCGGAGGCCGCGGCGGGTCTCGAGGTGGTGCCGCGGTGCGCGATCGGCTACCGGGGCACCGTGGTGGAGGAGATGGACCTGGACGCCGTCCTGGCGAGACGCCCGGCGGTGGCCCTGGTCGACGAGCTGGCGCACACCAACGTGCCGGGCAGCAGGCACGAGAAGCGGTGGCAGGACGTGCAGGCCCTGCGGGATGCCGGGATCGAGGTGGTCACCACCGTCAACATCCAGCACCTGGAGTCGCTCAACGACGTGACCGAGTCGATCACCGGCGTCCGCCAGCGGGAGACGGTGCCCGACCACGTGGTGCGCTCCGCGGACCAGATCGAGCTGGTCGACATGAGCCCCCAGTCGCTGCGGCGCAGGATGGCGCACGGCAACATCTACAGCGCCGACCGGGTCGACGCGGCGCTCTCGCAGTACTTCCGGGAGGGCAACCTGACCGCGCTGCGCGAGCTGGCCCTGCTCTGGCTCGCCGACCGGGTCGACGAGGGAATGGAGCGCTACCGCGACGCGCACCAGATCGACTCCACGTGGGCCACCCGCGAGCGGATCGTCGTCCCGGTCTCCGGCGGACCGGAGTCCACCACCCTGATGCGCCGGGCCGCCCGGATCACCTCGCGCTCCTCGGGGGCGGGCTGGCGTGCCCTCTACGTCACCCGCAACGACGGTCTCACCGGCGTCTCCCCCGACACGCTGATCAGCCTGCGACGCAAGGCCGAGGAGCTCGGCGGCACCTTCCACACCGTGGTCGGGGACGATCCGGCCGAGGCCATCCTGGACTTCGCCCGCGCCGAGAACGCCACCCAGATCACCATCGGTGCCAGTCGGCGCGGCCGGGTCTCCACGCTGCTGCGCCCTGGGGTCGGCGAGCGCGTGGTCGCCGGCTCCGGCGACATCGACGTCCACATCGTCGCCCACGAGCACGCCCGCCAGGGAGTGGCGAGGTCGCACCCGCCCGAGGGCCTGGGACGTCGACGCAGAGCCGTGGGCCTGGTCTTCGGGATCCTCGTCCCGCTGCTGGTGAGCCTGCTGCTGCGCTGGACCCAGGACCTGCACGCGCTGCCCACCGAGGCGATGGTGCTGATGGTCGTGGTGGTGGCGACCGCCCTGATCGGCGGGCTGGCGCCGGCCCTGGTCTCCGCCCTCGCCAGCGGACTGCTGCTCAACCTGCTGCTGACCCCGCCGGTGGACACCCTGACCATCGCGGAGCCGGAGAACGCGGTCACGATCGCGCTCTTCCTGATGGTGGGCATCGCGGTGGCCACGGTCGTGGGCGACGCAGCCCGCCGTTCGGCCCAGGCGACCCGGGCCCGGGCCGAGGCCGACGCCCTCACGGTGCTCGCCCACAGCCTGCTCAACGCCACCGACGACACCGACGGGCTGCTCGCCTCGGCGTGCGAGCTCCTGAACGCCGACGGTGCGGCGATCTTCCGGCGTGAGGACGGCACGGGCACGGCGGAGGTGGCGGTGGCTACCTGGGGGAAGGCGCCGCGGGACCGCGAGGCCGCCGACGTGACCGCGGCCATCGACGAGCGGAGCACGCTGGCGTTGGCGGGCGCCGACCTGCCGGCTTCGCAGCGCAGCCTGCTCAACGCCTACGCCGCCTACGCCGGCGTGATGGCCGACCGCCGCCGCGCCACCGAGGGGGAGGTGGAGCGGCTACGACTGGCCGAGGCGGACCGCACCCGGACCGCCCTGCTCTCCGCGGTCTCGCACGACCTGCGCTCGCCGCTGGCCGCGGTCAAGGTGGCGGTGGACAGCCTGTGCAGCCCCGACGTGGAGTGGTCGCCCGAGGACGAGCGCGAGCTCCTGGCGACGATCCAGGAGGCGACCGACCGGCTGATCGGCCTGGTCACCAACCTGCTGGACATGAGCCGGGTGCACACCGGGTCGATCCGGCCCCGGAGCGCCGAGGTGGTGCTGGCCCACGCGGTGCACGACGCGCTCGCCCCGCTGACGGGGTCGGCGCGGATCGAGGTCGCGGTCGACGAGCGGCTGGTGGCGCTCGCCGACCCGGGGCTGCTGGACCGGGTGCTGGCCAACCTCTGCGAGAACGCGCTCAAGCACACGTCCGCGACGGCGGGGATCCGGGTCGACGCGACGACCCTCGCCGGCGACCGGGTGGTGCTCCGGATCGCCGACACCGGGCCGGGCGTCGGTTCCGGCGACCGGGACCGGCTCTTCGACCCCTTCCAGCGGTTCGGCGACGTGCCCCGGGAGGACGGGGTGGGGCTGGGGCTGGCCGTGGCCCGCGGCCTGACCGAGGCGATGGGCGGGACGCTGAGCGCCGAGGAGACCCCCGGCGGCGGCCTGACCTTCGTGCTGGAGCTGCCCGCCCTGTCACCCGTCCTGTCACCCGCCCTCGAGGAGGAGCTCTCGTGACCCGTGTCCTGGTGGTCGACGACGACCCTGCGATCCGCCGTACCCTCGGGGTCAACCTGCGGGCCCGCGGCTACGAGGTGGAGACCGCCGGCGACGGCCGCTCGGCCCTGCAGGCGGTGGACGAGCAGGCGCCCGACGTGGTGCTGCTCGACCTCGGCCTGCCCGACCTCGACGGGGTGACCGTGCTCGGCCGGCTGCGCGCGATGGCCGAGGTGCCGGTGATCGTGGTCTCGGCGCGCACCGAGTCCGACGACAAGGTGGAGGCGCTGGACCTGGGCGCGGACGACTACATCACCAAGCCCTTCTCGATCGAGGAGCTGTTGGCCCGGGTGCGTGCGGCCACCCGCCGGGCCGGAGCCGAGTCCCCGGCGCTGCGGGTGGAGGTCGACGGGCTGGTCCTCGACGTCACTGACTGCACCGCCAGCCGCGACGGCGAGGAGCTCCGGCTCACCCCGACCGAGTGGCGGATCGTCGAGCACCTGGTCCGCCGCCGCGGGCGGCTGGTGCGCCAGAGCGACCTGCTGCACGCCGTGTGGGGGCCCCGCTTCGATCGGCAGACCAACTACCTGCGGGTCCACATGTCCAGCATCCGCCACAAGCTGGAGCGCGACCCCGCGCATCCGCAGCTCTTCCTCACCGAACCGGGCATGGGCTACCGCTTCGTCATGCACGAATCCACAAAAAGTCAGGCTTGACTGTTTGTTAGTTCGTGACGCAGGCTGTGCACATGACCGACCAGCCGACCCGCGTCCCGCAGGAGGAGCGGACCCGCGCCATGCGGGCGCGCCTGCTGGAGGCGACCGTGGAGTGCCTGGTCGAACGCGGCTTCTCCGGCACCTCGACCACGCTGGTCTCCCAGCGCGCCGGGGTCTCCCGCGGCGCCCAGCTGCACCACTTCCCGACCAAGAACGACCTGGTGGTCGCCGCCGTCGAGCACCTGACCGTCAAGCGCGCCTCCGAGCTGGCCACCGTCCTGGGGGAGGACGCGCGCCGCGAGCACGGCACCCGCGCGGTGCTGGGCATCCTGGCCGACCACTTCACCTCGCCGGTCTTCGTCGCGGCCCTCGAGCTGTGGGTCGCCGCCCGCACCGACGAGCAGCTGCTGGCCGCGGTCCAGCCGCTGGAGCAGCGGGTCGGCCGGCAGACCCACCAGCTGACCGCCGCGGCGCTCGGGGTCGACGGCAGCGCCCCGGGCACCCGCGAGCTGGTCCAGGCGACCCTCGACCTGCTGCGCGGGCTCGGCCTGGCCAACACCTTCTCCGACGACACCCGTCGCCGCGAGCGGATCCTCGACCAGTGGGCGGTCACCCTCGACGCCGCGCTGGTCTCGACAAGCTCGACCGACGAGCCCACCACCGAAGGAGCCTGAACCTTGCTGGACGACGTCCTGGCCGACCTCACCGCGGAGGGTGACCGCCTCGAAGCGCTGGTCACCCCGCTCGCCCCCGAGCAGTGGCGCACTCCCACGCCCGCCGCGGGCTGGGACGTGGCCACCCAGGTAGCCCACCTTGCCTGGACCGACGAGGTCGCCGTCAAGGCGGCGACCGACAAGGAGGCCTGGGACGCCGAGGTGATGGGCGCGATCGGCAACCCCGAGGGCTACGTCGACGAGATGGCGCTCAAGGGCGGCGCCGTCGACCCCGCCGAGCTGCTCGCCCGCTGGCGCACCGCCCGGGCCGCCCTGGCGCAGACCCTGCGCGACGTCCCCGAGGGCCAGAAGCTGCCCTGGTTCGGCCCGCCGATGTCGCCCACCTCGATGGCCACCGCCCGGCTGATGGAGACCTGGGCGCACTCCTTCGACGTGCACGAGGCGCTCGGCGCCGAGCCGGAGCGGACCGACCGGATCCGGCACGTCGCGCACCTCACGGTCCGCACCCGCAACTACTCCTTCGCCAACCGCGGGCTGGAGAAGCCGGCCGAGGAGTTCCGGATCGAGCTCGTCTCCCCGTCGGGCGAGACCTGGGTCTACGGCCCCGAGGACGCCGCGCAGACCGTTACCGGTCCGGCCTACGACCTCTGCCTGCTGGCCACCCAGCGGATCCACCGCGCCGACACCGCGCTGGTCGCCACCGGCGCCGACGCCGACCGGTGGCTCGACATCGCGCAGTGCTTCGCCGGCCCGGCCGGGGAAGGCAGGGCCGCGCGATGACCGCGCCCGTGCGGATCGGCAACTGCTCCGGCTTCTACGGCGACCGCCTCTCGGCGATGCGCGAGATGCTCGAGGGAGGGGAGCTGGACTACCTGACCGGCGACTACCTGGCCGAGCTGACCATGCTGATCCTCGGCAGGGACACCATGAAGGACCCGAGCCTCGGCTACGCGCGGACCTTCGTCCGCCAGGCCGAGGACTGCCTCGGCCTGGCCCTGGAGAAGGGCGTCCGGATCGTCGCCAACGCCGGCGGGCTCAACCCCGCCGGGCTGGCCGACAAGCTCCGCGAGGTGGCCACCGGCCTGGGCCTCGACGCCAAGATCGCGCACGTCGAGGGTGACGACCTGCGGCCGAGGGCCGCCGAGCTCGGCTTCCCGAACGCGCTCACCGCCAACGCCTACCTCGGCGGCTTCGGGATCGTCGCCGCGCTGCGCGGCGGCGCCGACGTGGTCGTCACCGGCCGGGTCACCGACGCCTCGGTGATCGTCGGCCCCGCGGCCTTCCACCACGGCTGGACCCCCGAGCAGTACGACGAGCTGGCCGGCGCCGTGGTCGCCGGCCACGTGATCGAGTGCGGCACGCACGCCACCGGCGGCAACTTCTCCGGGTTCACCGGGATCGACCCGGCGCTGCGGGCCAGGCCGCTCGGCTTCCCGCTCGCCGAGATCGCCGCCGACGGCTCCTTCGTGGTCACCAAGCACGAGGGCACCGGGGGTGCGGTCACGGTCGACACCGTCACCGCGCAGCTCGTCTACGAGATCCAGTCGGCCACCTACCTCAACCCCGACGTCTCCACCCGGCTCGACACCGTCGAGCTCACCCAGCAGGGCCCGGACCGGGTCGCGGTCTCCGGGGTGCGCGGCGAGGCGCCGCCGGCCACCCTCAAGGTCTGCGTCAACGAGCTCGGCGGCTGGCGCAACAGCATGGAGATCCTGCTCACCGGCCTGGAGATCGACGCCAAGGAGGCGTGGGTCAAGGAGCAGATGGTCGCGGCCTGGGGCGACAAGGCCCCGGCCACCGTCGCCTGGTCGCGCTCCGCCCCGCCGGTCGAGGACCCCGACTCCCAGGAGCTCGCCTCGTGCGTGCTCCGGGTGATGGCGCTGGACGCCGACCCCAAGGTCGCGGGCAAGGGCTTCACCGCCCCCGCGGTCGAGGTGGCGCTCGGCTCGTTCCCCGGGCTCACCCTGATGGCCCCGCCCGGACCGGCGACGCCGTACGGCATCTACCGCCCGGAGTACGTCGACCGCGCGGCGGTCGAGCACACGGTCGTGCACGCCGACGGCACCCGCGAGGTGGTCGCCGACCCGACGACGTTCCTCACCGCCGAGGAGCTCGCCGCCGTGCCGCGGGCCGGCCTCAGTGCCGGGTCGCCCGAGGCGCCCGCGGAGACCGTCACCCGCAAGGTGCCGCTGGGCACCTTCGTGCACGCCCGCTCCGGGGACAAGGGCGGCAACGCCAACCTCGGTCTCTGGGTCGCCCGGGACGACGCCTCGGCCGACGAGGAGAAGCACCGCGCCCGGGTCGAGTGGCTCACCGCGTTCGTCACCCCCGCCCGGATCAAGGAGCTGCTGCCGGAGGCCGCCGACCTCGAGGTCGAGGTCTTCGCGCTGCCCAAGCTCGGCGCGGTCAACGTGCTGATCCACGGGCTGCTCGGCGCCGGGGTGGCCGCCTCCACCCGGATCGACCCCCAGGCCAAGGCCCTGGGCGAGTGGGGCCGCGCCCGTCACGTCCACATCCAAGGAGACCTGCTGTGACCGGATCGAGCGCCGAGGAGCGCGACGCGCTGCGGAAGATGGCCGCCGACTTCACCCGCCGCGAGATCGCCCCGCACCTGCAGGAGTGGGAGGACGCCGGCGCGCTGCCGCGCGAGCTCCACCGCAAGGCGGGTGCCGCCGGCCTGCTCGGCGTCAGCTTCCCCGAGTCGGTCGGCGGCTCCGGCGGCGACCTGCTCGACACCGTGGCGCTGCAGGAGGGGATGTTCTCCGAAGGCGCCTCGAGCGGCCTGATGTCGGCGCTCTTCACCCACGGCATCGCCTGTCCGCACATCGCCGCGCACGGCAGCCCCGAGCTGGTCGACCGCTGGGTGCGCCCGACGCTGGCCGGTGAGCTGATCGGCTCGCTGGGCATCACCGAGCCCGGCGGCGGCTCCGACGTCGGCAACATCGCGACCACCGCCCGGAGAGTGACAGGGCGCGACGGCGAGGAGTGGGTGATCAACGGGGCCAAGACCTTCATCACCTCCGGCACCCGCGCCGACTTCGTCACCACCGCGGTCCGCACCGGCGGCCCCGGCGCCGGCGGCGTCTCGCTGATCGTGGTGCCGACCGACACCCCCGGCTTCACCGTCGACCGCAGGCTGGCCAAGATGGGCTGGCACAGCTCCGACACCGCCGAGCTCAGCTACGTCGACGTCCGGGTGCCGGTGACCAACCTGGTCGGCGACGAGAACGCCGGCTTCTGGTACATCGCCGAGCAGTTCGTGGTCGAGCGGATGGCGCTGGCGATCCACGGCTACGGCATCGCCGAGCGCTCCCTGGAGCTCACGGTCGACTACTGCCGCCAGCGCAGCACCTTCGGCGAGCCGCTGATCAAGCGCCAGGTGGTGCGCCACAAGCTGGTGGAGATGCGCCGCCAGGTGGAGGCCGCGAAGGCCTACACGCACGCCGTCGCCGCGCAGTACGTGGCGGCGGGGGGACCGAACGAGGCCGTCATCGCCGCGGCCTGCATGGCCAAGGAGACCGCCTGCAACGCCGCGACCTACGTCTGCGACCAGGCCGTCCAGCTGCACGGCGGGGCGGGCTACATGCACGGGACCGAGGTCGAGCGGCACTACCGCGACGCCCGGCTGCTGCCCATCGGGGGCGGAGCCACCGAAGTACTCACTGACCTTGCCGCCAAGCTGTTGGGATACACGAAGTGACTGAGACGACCGTGGAAGAGACCACCGTGGAGGAGCAGCGCCGCAACAGCCTGCTCGCCAAGCTGACCGACCTCGACGCCGAGCACGCCAAGGCCGTGGCGGGGGGTGGGGAGAAGTACATCGAGCGCCACCGCAAGCGCGGCAAGCTGCTGCCGCGCGAGCGCATCGAGCTGCTGATCGACGAGGGCTCGGCCTTCCTCGAGCTGAGCCCGCTGGCGGGCTGGGGCTCCGACTTCACCGTCGGCGCCTCCACCGTCTGCGGCATCGGCGTCATCGAGGGCGTCGAGTGCATGATCAGCGCCAACGACCCCACCGTGAAGGGGGGCGCCTCGAACCCCTGGACGCTGAAGAAGACCTTCCGGGCGGCGCAGATCGCGAGTGAGAACAACCTCCCGATGATCTCCCTGGTCGAGTCGGCCGGTGCCGACCTGCCGACCCAGAAGGAGATCTTCATCCCGGGCGGCAAGATCTTCCGCGACCTGGCCCGCGCCTCGGGCCGCCGCCAGCCGACCGTCGCCCTGGTCTTCGGCAACTCGACCGCCGGCGGCGCCTACGTCCCCGGCCTCTCCGACTACACGGTGATGGTCAAGGAGCAGGCGAAGGTCTTCCTCGCCGGCCCGCCGCTGGTCAAGATGGCCACCGGCGAGGAGACCGACGACGAGGAGCTGGGCGGCGCCGAGATGCACGCCCGGACCTCCGGCCTCGCCGACTACCTCGCCGAGGACGAGCGCGACGCCATCCGGATCGGGCGCCGCATCGTGGCCCGCCTCAACTGGCGCAAGGCGCGCCCCGAGCAGGAGCGCACCTACGCCGAGCCGGAGCACGACCCGGAGACGCTGCTCGACCTGATCCCGACCGACCTCAAGGAGCCCTTCGACCCGCGCGAGGTCATCGTCCGGATCGTCGACGGTGTCTCCCCCAGCAACGAGGTGCCCTTCGACGAGTTCAAGCCGCTCTACGGCTCCTCGCTCGTCACCGGGTGGGCCCAGCTGCACGGCCGCCCGATCGGCATCCTCGCCAACGCCCAGGGCGTGCTCTTCAGCGAGGAGGCCCAGAAGGCCACGCAGTTCATCCAGCTGGCCAACGCCAAGGACACCCCGCTGCTCTTCCTGCACAACACCACCGGCTACATGGTCGGCAAGGAGTACGAGCAGGGCGGCATCATCAAGCACGGTGCGGCGATGATCAACGCGGTCTCCAACTCGACCGTCCCGCACATCTCGGTGCTGATCGGCGCCTCCTACGGCGCCGGCAACTACGGCATGAACGGACGCGCCTACGACCCGCGCTTCCTCTTCACCTGGCCCAACGCCAAGTCGGCGGTGATGGGCCCGGCCCAGCTCGCCGGTGTCCTGTCGATCGTCTCGCGCGCCGCCGCCGAGGCCAAGGGCAAGGAGTACGACGAGGAGGGCGACGCCGGGATGCGTGCCTTCGTCGAGCAGATGGTCGAGGAGCAGTCCCTGCCCTACGTCCTGAGCGGGATGCTCTACGACGACGGCGTCATCGACCCGCGCGACACCCGGACGATCCTCGGGATCGCCTTCTCAGCCATCGACACGGTGCCCGTCGAGGGCACCGACCGCTTCGGCGTCTTCAGGATGTGAGTGACTCCATGACCAACACCACCATCACCCGGATCCTCGTCGCGAACCGCGGCGAGATCGCCCGTCGCGTCTTCGCCACCGCCCGCCGTCTCGGCATCGAGACCGTGGCCGTCCACTCCGACGCCGACGCGCTGCTGCCCTTCGTGGCGGAGGCCGACGCCGCGGTGCGGCTGCCCGGCAACACCCCCGCCGAGACCTACCTGCGCGCCGACCTCGTCATCGAGGCCGCCCGCAAGGCGGGCGCCGACGCGGTGCACCCCGGCTACGGCTTCCTGTCGGAGAACGCCGACTTCGCCGCCGCGGTGACCGCCGCGGGGCTCGCCTGGATCGGCCCGGACCCGTCCTCGATCGTCTCGATGGGCTCCAAGATCGAGTCCAAGAAGCTGATGGAGGCCGCCGGCGTGCCGGTGCTCGCCGACCTCGGCGAGACCGCGACCGAGGCTGACCTCCCGCTGCTGGTCAAGGCCAGCGCCGGCGGCGGCGGCCGCGGCATGCGCATCGTCCGGTCGCTGGCCGACCTGCCCTCGGAGGTCGGGAAGGCGTCGGCCGAGGCGGCCTCGGCGTTCGGCGACGGCACCGTCTTCGTCGAGCCGTACGTCGAGCACGGCCGCCACGTCGAGGTCCAGGTCGTCGGCGACACCCACGGCACCGTGGCCGTCTACGGCGAGCGCGACTGCT
Source organism: Nocardioides sp. Z50_6 (assembly GCF_058215755.1). Lineage (NCBI taxonomy): Bacteria > Bacillati > Actinomycetota > Actinomycetes > Propionibacteriales > Nocardioidaceae > Nocardioides > Nocardioides sp. Z50_6. The sequence continues at coordinate 843,642 of NZ_JBZAJB010000002.1, forward strand.
CGATCCAGCGCCGCCACCAGAAGGTCGTCGAGGAGGCCCCGGCCCCCGGGCTCTCCGACGAGACCCGCGCCGCGCTCCACGAGGCGGCCCGCAACGCCGCCGCGGCCATCGACTACGTCGGGGCCGGCACGGTCGAGTTCCTGGTCGACGCCAACGACCCGAGCCGCTTCTGGTTCCTGGAGATGAACACCCGCCTCCAGGTGGAGCACCCGGTCACCGAGGCGATCTTCGGGGTCGACCTGGTGGAGGCCCAGATCGCGGTGGCCGAGGGCCGTCCGATCACGCCGTACCTGCCCGGCGAGCCCCGGGGTCACGCCGTGGAGGTGCGCCTCTACGCCGAGGACCCGGCCCACGACTGGCAGCCCCAGTCCGGCACGCTGACCTCATTCGAGGTGCCCGGCGTCGAGGCCGAGTTCGAGAACCTCGACTCCGGGATCCGCCTCGACACCGGCTTCGTCGCCGGCTCCGAGGTCGGCACCCACTACGACGCGATGCTCGCCAAGGTGATCGCCTTCGCCCCCACCCGCGAGCAGGCCCTGCGCCGGCTCTCCGGCGCCCTGGCGAAGTCGAAGGTCCACGGGCTGACCACCAACCGCGACCTGCTGGTCGAGGTGCTGCGTCACCCGGTCTTCGTGGCCGGCGACGTGTCGACCGACTTCTTCGACACCCAGGAGCTCGCCACCCGCGGCACCGGGGTCGACGAGACCGCGGTGGCCCGCTCGGCGTTCGCCGCCACGGTGGCGCTGGCCGAGGTGGCCCGCGAGACGCGGACGGTCCAGCGGGGGATCCCGGTCGCCTGGCGCAACGTGGTCTCCGCGCCCCAGGTCACCGAGCTGCTCCTCGACGGTGCCGAGGAGCCGATCAGGGTCGAGTGGTTCGGCGGTCGTGACGGCTACCGCGACGCCCACGGGGACGTCGCCGTGCTGGCCGCCTCCTCCAGGAGCGTGACCCTGGAGCACGACGGCGTCGCGACGACGTACGCCGTGGTGGTCGACACCAGCACCTCGCTCACCGCCCCGGTCGTGCACGTCGACTCGCCGCTGGGCTACGTGCGGCTCACCCGGGTGCCTCGTTTCGTCGACCCGTCCGAGCAGGTCGCGACCGGGTCGCTGCTGGCACCGATGCCGGGCAGCGTCCTGAGCGTCTCCGTCGAGCTCGGGCAGCAGGTCACCGCCGGCCAGACCATCCTGGTGATGGAGGCCATGAAGATGCAGCACACCGTGAGCGCGCCGACCGACGGCGTGGTCTCGGAGATCAACGTGAAGACCGGGTCCCAGGTCGGGGCCGGGGACGTGCTTGCCGTCGTCGACGGCGCAGAGGGGGAAGAGTGATGAGCGAGAACCCGTTCACCGAGTCCGAGGAGCGCCGCGAGCTGCGCAAGGCGGTCTTCTCGCTCGCCAGCAAGTACGGCCACAGCTACGTCGCCGAGAAGGCGAAGACCGGTGGCAAGGTCACCGAGCTGTGGCAGGACATGGGCAAGCACGGCTTCCTCGGCGTCAACATCGCCGAGGAGCACGGCGGTGGCGGCGGCGGCATCGGCGACCTCGCGGCCGTCCTCGAGGAGGCGGCGGCGGCGGGTGCCCCGATGCTGATGATGGTCGTCTCCCAGGCCATCTGCGGGTCGGTCATCGGCCGCTTCGGCACCGAGGAGCAGAAGCAGCGCTGGCTGCCCGGCATCGCCGACGGCTCCTACACGATGGCCTTCGCGATCACCGAGGCCGACGCCGGCTCCAACTCCCACAACATCACCACCACCGCGACCCGCGACGGCGACGAGTGGGTGCTGAAGGGCTCGAAGACCTACATCTCCGGGGTCGACGAGGCCCAGGGGATCCTGGTGGTCGGTCGCCTGGCCGACGCGAAGACCGGCAACCTCAAGCCGTGCCTCTTCGTCGTCCCGACCGACGCCGCCGGCCTGGAGAAGCAGGTCATCGACATGACCTTCGACGCCCCGGAGAAGCAGTTCACCCTCTTCTTCGACGACGTCCGGCTGCCGGCCGACGCGCTGGTGGGCGACGAGGACGCCGGTCTGCTCCAGCTCTTCGCTGGCCTCAACCCCGAGCGGATCATGGGGGCGGCCTACTCCAACGGCATGTCGCGCTTCGCGCTCAACGCCGCGGTCGACTACGCCAAGACCCGCGCGGTCTGGCGGGACCGGCCGATCGGCAGCCACCAGGGCATCGCCCACCCGCTGGCCAAGATCAAGATCGAGCTCGAGCAGTCCAGGCTGCTCCAGCAGAAGGCGGCGGCGCTCTACGACGCCGGCGACGACATGGGGGCCGGGGAGTACGCCAACATGGCCAAGTACGCCGCCGGTGAGGTGGCCTGCAACTCCACCGACGTCGCGGTCCACACCCACGGCGGGTCGGGCCTGACCTCCGAGCTGGGGCTGGCCAACATGCTGGTCGCAGCCCGGCTGGGCCGGATCGCCCCGGTGAGCCGCGAGATGATCCTCAACTTCGTGGCGATGCACTCGCTGGGGCTGCCGAAGTCCTACTGAGTGCTGCGGCGCGACGCCGAGCACGGGAGGGGCTCACGCCGGGGCCGGACCAACGGATCCCCGGCGTGAGCCTCCCTCGCCCCCCGTTTCATCCCCCCGACGAGAGCCAGCGGCGGCGACGCTCGCGTGGCGCCGCGGGCTCGGCGAGGACGGGCTCCGGCACGGTCTCGACCGGAAGACTGGTGAGCTCCTGGACCCGCGTGCGCAGCTCGGCGGGGGTGGGAAGCTCGATGCCGACGGAGAGCAGCTCGGCGGCGTCGCGGACGTCGTCCACGTCGTCGCGGCACTCCGGGCACTCGAGCAGGTGCCCCTCGAAGCGGAGCACCTCGATCCCCTCGAGGCCCTCGAGGGCGTAGGCGACCGACATGTCGTGGACCGTGCTCATGCCAGCACCTCGCGATCGGTGGACAGGTGCGCCTCGGCGACCGGGAGGCCGGCGCCGTTGTGGATCTCGGCGAGGTGGAGCATCGCCCGGTGCAGGGTGGCGACCGCGGTGCCCGGGGTCCACCCGAGCCGCTGGTCGGCGACCTCGACGCTGTGGCCGCGCAGGTAGACCTCCGAGAGGGCCTCGCGCTCGTCCTCGGCCAGACCGGGCAGCCAGCCCCGGTCCGGCGGGAACGCCCTGACCGCGCCGGCGGCGCCGCGCTGCTGGGGGACCCGGGTCCGGGAGCGGGCCACCGCGACCCGGTGGGTCTGGTGCATCAGCCACGGCAGGCTCGCCCCCGCCGGGACCTCGTGGCCCTGCCACAGCGCGCGGAAGACCTCGGTCACGACGTCGTGCGCCTCCTCGCCGGGGCCGGCGACGCGGGAGGCGAGCCCGAGCACCCGGGTGCCGGTGAGGTCGAAGAGGTGGACCAGTGCCCTGGGGTCGCGCTGGGCGCATCGCGCCAGCAGGTACTCGACCCGACCGAAGAGGTCGGCGACCGCATTGGTGCTGGAGTGGGTCCTCGTCATGGTCGCCCATCTTGGAGAAGCCGACGGGGGCGTGGGACTTCGAGCCTCCGGAATCCCCGATTTCAGGGAGCCCGCCGAGCGAGTGGTCCAGACCGGAACGGACACCGAGTGCAACGTGGAGTGACAATCCGCGTCACAGCAGGGGCACGAACCGGTAGTGCCCGTGCTCGGTCACCTCCTCGGGCGTGACCCGCAGCATCACCCCGTCCACCGGCACCACCATCACCCCCTCGGCGCCGAGCTGGGCGCGCAGCTCGGCGGGCAGCCGGGTGGCCATCGCCGAGACCAGCACCCGGTCGTACGGCGCGTGCCCGGGCAGGCCCAGCACGCCGGGCACCGCCGGCTCCAGGCTGGCCCACGGCTGCCCGGTGCGCGCCAGGTTGGCGGCGCCGAAGGCGACCAGCTCCGCCACCCGCTCCACCCCGCGGACCCGGCCCCCCGGGCCCACCAGGTGCGCGAGGAGGGCGGTGGTCCAGCCCGACCCGGCCCCGACGTCGAGGACGTGCTGGTCGGGCCGGACGTCGAGGAGACGGAGCATCTCGGCGACGGTGCGCGGCTGGGAGCTGGTCTGCCCCGCGCCGATCTCCAGCGGACCGTCGTGGCCGGCGCGGTCGCGCACCTGCGGGGGCAGGAACCCCTCGCGGGGGAGACGCCCGAAGGCCCGGTCGACCGCGTCCATCCCTCCATTGGACGGGCGCGGCGGCCCGGGATCAACCCTCGGCCGCGCTCAGCCCAGCTCGAAGAGCGCGATCGGGTCGCTGGTGGGCCTGGCCGACCCGCCCCGGGGCTCCACGGTGATCCCCACCGCGGTGGCGTCGGAGGCGTCGCCGTCGAGCAGCACCGTCTGGTCGGTGCGGCGCGGCATCAGGCCCGCGGGCACCATGTCGTCGTCGGGGGTCTGGAACCACAGCTCGTAGACCTTGCCGTCGGGGGCCGGCGGCATCGCCTCGGTGACCAGCACCGCCCGGCCCTCGGCACGGGACCGGACGAGCGTGGCCCGGGCCTCGCCCAGCTCGAGCACCACCCGGTCGGCGTCGGTGTCGGCCAGCACCCGGTCGCTGGCGGTCAGCACGCGCGAGGACCCGCCGGCGTCGTCCTCGGGCCAGACCGCGACACCGATGCCGACGCCGAGCCCGAGCACCGCGACCGCCGCGGCGACCGTGGCCGGCAGCCAGCGCCGTCCGCGGTCGGCCGAGCGGCGTCCGCCGGCCTCGGACCGGGGCGGCAGTGGCCGCACCGTGCGGATCCCGCTCAGGACCCGGCCGCGCAGGTCGGGGGGAGGGGCAGCGGCGTCGAGCGCGGCCAGGCCGGCCAGCAGCGCCGTCGCCTCCCGGAACGAGTCCACCTCGGCGCGGCACTCGGAGCACCCCTCGAGGTGCCGCTCGAACTTCGCCTGCTCGACCTCGTCGACGGCGTGGATCGCGTAGGCACCGGAGAGGGCGTGGATGTCGCTCATGACGCCACTCCCATCTGGTCGCGCAGCCGGATCAGTCCGTCCCGGATGCGGGTCTTGGCCGTGCCGACCGGGAGGTCGAGCAGCTGGGCCACCTCGGTGTGCGTGTAGCCACCGAAGAACGCGAGGCCGACGGCCTCGCGCTGCACGTCTGTCAGCGACTCCAGCGCCTGGCGCACCCGGTGGGCGTCCAGGGCGGCGGTCGCCGCGTCGGAGGTGACGTCGTGCGCCACCTCCTGGTTCTGCTCGTGGTAGGTGGTCTCCCGCCGGGTGGCGGCCTGGGCGGCCCGCACCCGGTCGACGGCCCGGCGGTGGGCCATGGTCATCAGCCAGGCCAGCGCGGACCCGCGCGCGGTGTCGAACCGCGCCGCCGTCCGCCAGACCTCCAGGTAGATCTCCTGGGTCACCTCCTCCGACTGGGCGGGGTCGCGCAGCACGCGCAGCACCAGCCCGTGCACCCGCGGCGCGGTGGCGTCGTAGACCGACGCGAACGCCTGCTCGTCGCCGCGGGCGGCGAGGTGGAGCAGCGCGGCGAGCTCGTCTCCCGTCCCCCCCGGCGGACCGGAGGGGACGGGAGAGAGGTGGCTCATGGGATCCATGTAACAGCAGGGGGCCAGGGCCGGTCAGGGCATCAGCACGGTGTCGATGACGTAGACCTTGGCGTTGGCGGTCTCGACGTTGCCGCAGAGGACCTGGGCCATCTCGTCGCCGACCTGCCACATCTCGCCCTCGCCGGTCACCTCGACGGTGTCGCCGTTGAGGGTGGTGTGCTCGCCGGCGATCTCGTCGGGCTCCAGCTCGCCCTCGACCACGTGGTGGGTCAGCACCTGGGTCAGCGCCTGCTTGTCCTTGAGCAGGGCCTTGAGGTCCTTCTTCGGGATCTTGGCGAACGCCTCGTCGGTCGGGGCGAAGACGGTCAGCTCCTCGGCGTTGTTGAGGGTGTCGACCAGCTCGGCCTCGGTGACGGCGGTGACCAGCGTCTTGAGCAGCGGGTTCCCGGAGGCCGCGGTGGCGACCGGCTCCTCCGCCATCACGGTCGCCGAGCCGGGGCCGTCGGCCGGCAGGGAGGCGCAGGCCTCACCGAACGCCGCGTCCTCGTCCATGCTGGCCGAGCCGGACATCGACTCGCTGGGGGACTCCATCGGGGACTCCGACTCCATCGGGCTCGAGGAGGTGGTGGTGTCGCTGGCGCTGCTGTCGCTGTCGCTGTCGTCGCCACAGGCCGCGAGACCGAGGGAGAGGGTCAGGGCCAGTGCGGCCAGTCCGCCGGTGCGGGTCATGGAGCGGGTCGTGGTGCGCATGGTGCTCGTCCTTTGCTCGGGGGTGACCTTCTCGGTCGGTGTCGGGAGGGATTCGGGGCCGGGCGGGAGGCGGATTGGTCGGATCGGAAGAAAAGTTCCCGGGCCGGCTCAGGCGACCCGGACGACGATCTCCTGGACGCCGCTGGAGCCCTCCGGGAAGGGCGCCGCCCGGACGGCCGTCTGGACCTCGCCGTCGGCGGTCCTCGCGCGGACCGCCAGCCGGTGGGAGCCGGGGGTGGCGTCCCAGCGGTAGAACCACTGCCGCCAGTAGTCGATCCCCGCGTCCGGCCCGATCTCGCACTCCTGCCAGGCTCCGCCGTCGACGCGCAGCTCGACCCGCTCGATGCCGCGGCGCTGCGCCCAGGCGACCCCACCGACCACGGTCGCCCCCGCCGGCACCTCGGCCAGCGGGCGGGGGGTGTCGATCCGGCTGGAGACCTTGACCGGCCCCTCGGTGGCCCAGCCGCGCTCGGTCCAGTAGGCCTCCTCGGCCGAGTAGCCGGTCAGGGTCAGCCGGGTCAGCCACTTGGTGGAGCCGACGTAGCCGTAGAGGCCGGGGGTGACCAGCCGGACCGGGAAGCCGTGCTCGCGGGGGAGGGGGTCGCCGTTCATGCCGACCGCCACCAGCGGGTCGCGGCCGTCCAGCACCACCTCCAGGGGGGTGCTGATGGTGAAGCCGTCGACATCGGTCGACAGGAGCTGGTCGGCGCCGGTGTCGGAGGTCCGGCGCACCCCGGCCATCGCCAGCAGGCGGGGCAGCGGGACGCCCAGCCACCTCGCGGCGCCCACGTACTCGCCGCCCACCTCGTTGCTGACGCAGGTCATGGTGATGTCCCGCTCGACCAGGTCCATCCCCAGCAGGTCGTCGAAGGAGAGCTCGACCCGGCGCGGCACGTCGCCGTCGATCGTGAGGCGCCAGGAGTCGAGGTCGACGATCGGCAGGGTGAGGCGGGTGTCGATCCGGTAGAAGTCGCGGGTGGGGGTGCGGAAGGGGGAGATCCCCGGGACCTCCCCCTCCAGCCCGGCCGGCAGCGGCGGCGCCCGGCGGGCGGCGGCGGGCAGCACCACGTCGGCGATCCGGGTGCGGGCCCGGGCCAGCCACTCCCCGCCGGCGGCGAACGCCGTCGCGAGGCCCGCGGCGACCAGGAAGGCGCGCCGGTCCGGGCCGCCGGAGAGGAGACCGGCGCGCGGCGAGGGGACGCCGGCCGCCGCCGGGGTCAGCCGCACCAGGACGAGGATCCCCACCGCCGCCGTGGCCACGGCCGGCAGCACGGCCGCCGGACCGGCCTCTGGGCGGGCCACCGCGACCCGGCCCGCCACGGCGGCGAGGAGACCGAGGAGCGTGACGCCCCACCACAGCCGGCGGCCGGCCACCAGCCCGGCCACCGCGGCCAGGAGCAGCGTCCCGGCCAGGACGCTGCCGATCAGGATCGGCTTGTCGGCGGAGCCGAACCGGGCCACCGCCCACTCCTTGACCGGCGTGGGGGTGAGGTCGATGACCTGAGAGCCCACCGCCAGCACCGGGGAGGTCGCCGGATCGGTGAGGGCCGCGACGAGGTGACCCGCCGCTGCGCCGGTGAGGGCGGCCAGGACTCCGGCCAGGGCACAGCGGGCACGCGCGGTCCAGGACATGGCAGGGGTTCGTCGCGGCGGCCCCTGCGGATTGGTCGGGCAGGATGGGGCCATGATCGAGGTGGTGGCGTGGTCGCCCGCGTGGGCCGGGCAGTTCGAGGAGGTCGCGGCCGTGCTGCGCGACGCGCTGCGCGAGGTGGCCTCCGCCCGGGTCGAGCACGTGGGCTCGACCTCGGTGCCGGGCCTGGCCGCCAAGCCGGTGCTCGACGTCGACGTGGTGGTCGACGGCCCGGACACGGAGGCGGCGATCGACGCCCTGGAGTCGATCGGCTACCTGCACCGTGGCGACCTCGGGGTCACCGGGCGGGAGGCGTTCAGCGCGCCCGACCAGGAGCCCCGGCGCAACGTCTACGTCTGCCTGACGGGCACGCTGGCCCTGCGCAACCACCTCGCGGTGCGCGACGTGCTGCGGGCCCGCGACGACCTGCGTGACGAGTACGCCGCCGTCAAGACGATGCTCGCCGCCCAGCCGGAGATGGACGTCGAGACCTACGTGGCGGGCAAGTCGCTGGTGCTGCAGAAGGTCCTCGCCGAGTCCGACCTCACCGAGGAGGAGCGGCGCGAGGTCTACCGGCTCAGCACCGCGGGGAGGTCGTACACGGGCCCCACGCCCTTCACTCAGTCGCCGGGATGAGGGCCTCCCGCTCGCGACTGACGCGCGCCGTCCGGCGGGCCTTGCGGCGCTCCAGCAGCCGGTCCTTGAGCCGGAGCGACGGGTTCTCCACGACGTGCCAGGAGAGCCACGCGAGCGCCGCGCTGACGCCGACGACCACGACCAGGTTGAGCCACATCCCCTGCACCCCGACGAGATGGACGAACACCTGCTGCACCGGGAACGCCCACACGTAGAGGCCGTAGGAGAGGTCGCCGTACCGCGCCGCCCGGCGCACGTACGGCGTGTTCGCCAGGCCGACGGTCATCACCACGTAGGGCAGCGCGACCCAGGAGACCCACGGGATCCACGTGCCGTAGACCGCGATCACCATGAGGTACGTCGCGAGCAGGCCGGCCGCCACGTCGGTGCGGAAGAGGCCCCGCCACCGGTCGTGCGCGAGCCGCAGCAGCGCACCGGCGGCGAAGAAGACCCACATCGAGGCGGCGTCGCTGAGGCGCGAGCCGTAGATGACGGGGGACTCCAACGCGGGGGTGGAGGCGAGCCAGAGGCTCACGGCCAGCAGGGCGAGGACCATCGGGACCCGCAGCACCCGCGGCACCAGGAACGCCACCGGGACGGCCAGGTAGCAGAAGAACTCCGCCGGCAGGGTCCACAGCGAGCCGTTCACCGCGCCGGCGTAGGGGAGGTCCCCGAAGACGCCGGGCAGGTCGTACTGGACGTAGAGCCGGATGTTGTCGAAGTAGCTCCACGTGCGGGCGTTCGCGAAGTAGTCGCCGGCCGGCAGGGAGGAGACCAGCGGCCCGACGACGAGGGCGCTGACCGCCACCACGACGACGAGCGCCGGGAAGATCCGCAGGCAGCGCGCCGCCAGGTAGCCGAACAGGTCGCGGGTGCGCAGCCAGCTGGCGGTGATCAGGTAGCCGCTGATCGAGAAGAAGATGACCACGCCGAGCGTGGAGACCGAGTAGCCGACGAGGTGCGGCACCGGAGCGACCCGGGCGGTGAGCGGGTAGGAGTGCCCGATGATCACCGCGACCGCTCCGACGAGGCGCAGGAAGTCCAGGTTGTTGGACCGGACCCCCGCCGGGGTGGCCGCGGTGGTCGGCTGGGTCGAGGCCACGGTCAGCCGGCCGCGAGCTGGTCTCGGATCCAGTCCTGCAGCCGGGCGACGCCCTCGGCGAGGGACACCTGCGGCTTCCAGCCGAGCTCGACGAGGCCCGGGTCCACGCCGGTGGAGGCGTGGCGGACGTCGCCGTCGCGGTACTGGCCGGTGACGTGCGGGGCCGGGGCGCCGTGGTGCGCGGCGATCGTCTCGGCCAGCTGGCGGATCGTCGACGGCTGGCCGGAGCCGACGTCGCCCAGGCGCGTCCCGTCGGGCCGGTTGCGGACCGCGGTGACCAGGGCGGAGACGACGTCGTCGATGAAGACGAAGTCGCGGGTGATGTCGCCGTCCTCGTAGAGCGGGATGGACTCCCCGCGCATGGCGAGCTGGGAGAAGAGCGACACGATCCCGGTGTAGGGGTTGGTCAGTGACTGGCCGGGACCGTAGACGTTCTGCAGCCGCAGCGCGGTCAGCGAGGTGTCGCGGGAGCCGGTCCACGCCGAGAGGACGTGTTCCTGGGCGAGCTTGGTCGCGCCGTACACGTTGACCGGCGCGGGCACGGTGTGGCCGGCGCGGTGCGGCTGGGCGGTGCCGGACTCGTGGTCCCAGCGCGCCGCCTCCAGCTGCGCGTGGGTGCGCAGCCCCGGGTAGAAGGAGGAGCCGTCGGCGCGCCGCCACTCGCCCTCGCCGTAGACGGCGCGGCTGCTGGTGAGCACGACGTGCTCCGGCACGTGGCCGACGCGGGTGAGGGCGTCGAGGACCTGGGTGGTCCCGACGACGTTGACCAGCCCGTGCCGGGTGCTCTCGTCGAGCGACTGCGCGGTGCCGGTCTCGGCGGCGAGGTGGACGACGACCTGCGGCCGCAGGTCGGCCAGGACCGCGTCGAGGTCGGCTGCGACGGTGACGTCACCGACGACCAGCTCGGCCGCCTCGTGCAGCGCGGCGGGGCGCTCGGCGACGGGGTGGACCTGCGGGTGGAGGTTGTCGAGCACGACCCACCGCTCGGCGTCGGCGGCGAGCTCCTGGGAGAGGGCGCAGCCGATGAAGCCCGCGCCTCCCGTGACCAGGACCGGACCGAGGCGTGAGGACATGACGGAGCACCTTCTGTTGACCGCGAGCGGGAGGGAGCGCCGGACGAGCGGGGCGCACCGGGGCTTGTAGCATACGGGACGCCATGACCTCCCCGAACGAGCGCGACGCCGCGCGTGAGCGCAGCGTCACCGTCCAGTCGATCCTCTACGGCACCCGGCTCGACGCCCTCGAACGGACGCTGGAGGCGCTCGACGCCTCCGCCGCCCTGGCCGCGCGCGAGGGGTGGGGCGACGGCCTCTCCGTCGTGCTCGGCGACGCCTCGCCCAGCCGCCTGGTCGCCGACCACGTCCTCGACGACTACCGCGAGCGGTTCCCCGCGCTGAGGTCGCTCGACTACGTCTTCTTCGACGAGAACACCGGCACCGCCAAGGGCCACAACCTGATGGCGCGGATGACCGGTTCGGCCTACCTCGTCACCAGCAACCCCGACATCGTCCCCGACCCCCGGGCGCTGTGGCGGATGCTGGAGCTCTTCGACGACCCGGTCACGGGGATGGTCGAGGCCAAGCAGCTCCCGGTCGAGCACCCCAAGGAGTACGACGCCGAGACCGGTGAGACCGGCTGGGCGGCGACCGCCTTCGCGATGACCTCCCGCGAGCTCTTCGACCGGCTCGGCGGCTTCGACGAGCAGACCTTCTTCATGTACTGCGACGACGTCGACTACTCGTGGCTGGTCCGCGAGGCAGGGCACCAGGTGCGGTTCCAGCCTGCCGCCCTGGCCTTCCACGACAAGCGGCTCTCGACCGCCGGCGGCTGGCAGCCGACCAGCGCCGAGATCTTCTACTCGGCCCAGGCCGCACTGCTGCTCGCCCACAAGTGGTCGCGCGACGACGTCGTCGAGCAGGTGGCGGCCGACTTCCGGGCCTCGGAGCTGAGCGAGCACCACGACGCCGTCTCCGAGTTCGAGCAGCGCCGCCACGCCGGCCGCCTCGTCGCGCGGCACGACCCCGACCACCGCGTGGCGGAGTTCGCCGGCGGCTTCTACGCGAGGCACAGGTACCCGCTGTGAATGACCGAGATCGCCCGTTCATGACCTTCCTCGTCCTCGCCGACGGCACCCCCGAGGCGCTGGCCGAGGAGCTGCTGTCGCTCACCGCGCAGACCTCCACGTCGTTCGAGGTGCTCCTGGTGCCCGGGGCGACGGGGGCCCCGCCGCACGAGGTGCTGTCCGGGCAGCCGCGGACGCTGACCTCGCGGCTCCGGGTCGTCGAGGACCGCGCGGCGGCGCTGGCCGCCGCGCGCGGCGCCTACGTGACCGTCTCCCGCGGCCTCACCTGGTTCGCCCACTGGGTGGAGGCGTGCGAGGCGCACGCCGGCGACGGGACGACGACGCTGCACGGGCTCGTGCTGCACCAGCCCGCCGTGGTCGCCGGGGTCGGTGGCCGCGCCGGCGTCCGGGGCACCGCCGCGCCCCAGCACCCGCCGGTCGCCTCGCGGCACGGGTACGCCGTCCCGACGACCGTGCTCCGGGACCTCGTGCCCGACCCGTCGTGGGGCAGCGCGGCCGAGCGCGAGCTGCTGCTGCGCGCGGTCGCCCGGACCGGGGTCACCGAGATCGACGAGGTCGTGGCGATCCGCTCCGAGGCCGGCCCCGACGAGACCCCCGAGGACCTCGACCGGCTGCTGGCCCGGCTGGACGGCCAGCCGTGGCCTCTGCCCGGCCGGTCGCTCGGGGCACTGATCGAGGGGCGCGACGAGCTCGCCGCCGAGGCCGCGGAGCTGCGCCGCCAGCTCGGGCTCAAGGACGACCACATCACCAATGTCGAGGCCGACGTGGCCCGGCTCGGCGAGCGGGTCGCGGCCCTGGAGGAGACCGTCGAGCGCAAGGACGAGCGGATCCGGAAGCTGCGCGCCAAGGTGAAGTCGGACGACCCGGTGACCACCCCGGAGGACTCGGCCGAGTCCGGGAAGCGTCGCTGGGGCCGCCGGGACCGCTGAGCGGCCCCTACTTCCGCAGCCGCCACCCGCGGCGCTCGGGCTCCGGCTCCGGGTCGGCCTCGCGCAGCTGCGCGGCGAGCTCCTCGAGCTTCTTGATCCCGAGGTCGACGATCGACCCCTCGGGGCGCAGGCTCGGCCGCTCGGCGAGCAGGAGGTCGACCTCGCGGAGCAGCTCGAGCCGCTGCTCGTGGCGTGCGGTGCGCTTGAGCAGCTTCTCCCGGGTGGCCTGCGCCTGCTCCTGCCAGTGGTCGCGGTCGGTGAGCGTGGCGTCGCGCTCCTCGCTCAGCGCGCTGACGTGCAGGTTGGTCTCGTGCAGCAGGGTCGCGAAGTCGCGGGCCTTGTCGTTCATCTCCTTGGAGTCGGCCTGCGCCTTCTTGATCAGCGCGCGGAACCGGTCGAAGGCGTGTGGTGGCATGAGCATCTCGACCGAGTCGAACTTGTCCATCACCCGGTACATCGCCTCGTCCCACTCCTTCTTGGAGTGCTCGTCGCGCGAGGAGCCCGCACCCCACCAGCGGTAGACCGAGGTGATCTCCGGGGTCGACCGGACGCCCACGACGCCCGCGGAGCGGACGATGAGGTCCCAGTCCTCGGTGGTGTTGAGGCTCTCGTCGAAGCGCAGCCCGAGGTCGTGGAAGGTGCCGCGGGGGAAGGCGATGGTCATGCAGGGGCTGTAGTTGGCCCGCAGGTGGTCGACCATCTCGAACTGCAGCGGCCACTCCCGCTCGACCGGGCCGACGGCCCGGGGCACGAAGTCCTCGGTGTCCGGGTCCTGACGCACCGGCTGGAGCAGCGCCACGGAGCGCAGCAGCCGCCCCTCGCCGTCCTGCTCGGCGCGGTGGAAGGCCTCGACCCAGTGCTCGGTGACGGTGTCGTCGTCGTCCAGCATCACCAGGTAGCGGCCGCGGGCCTGCTCGAAGCCGTCGTTCAGCGGGGCGGAGCGGCCCGGCCGCTCGACCTCGACCAGACGGGTGCGCTCCTGGAGCCAGCCAGGGAACGCCGAGAGGATCTCGCGGGTCTCGGCGACGGCCTCGGGTGCTGCACGGTGACACATGAGGAGCAGCTCGAAGTCGCGGTCGGTCTGGGCGGCGAGGCAGGAGAGCACGTCCTCCAGGCAGCGCGGCCGGGTGCCCTGGGTGCGGGTGACGACCGACAGGAAGGGCCGTTGAACCACGGCCTCGTCGCCCGGCTCCTGGGTCAGCCCGAGGGAGCGCAGGAAGCGGTGCAGAGTCGTGGCGGGGAGGGCGGCCGGATGCAGGGTGCCCGAGGCCCGCGGCGCGGGGACGGGCGTGGTGTCGCGGGCCCGGTCGAGCGGCAGCGGGTGCCCGGTGCTGTCGAAGCGGACCCGGCGGAAGACCGTCGCGGCCGGCTCGGGGACCGCCCGGATGCCGGCGGCCGCGAGGAGCTCCTCGAGCCGCGCGCCGGCGCCGTCCTGCGGGGAGGAGCGCCAGGCCGCGCCCACGGCCCGCAGCGTGCGGACCTGGAGCAGGGAGGCGGCGCCCGAGACCAGCCACGGGCCGACGGGCGGCAGCGGCCTGCCGAGCAGCTCGTCCTCGTCGAGGTCGCCGGGCGCCTCGACGTCGTCGTCCTCGGCCGGCTCCTGCTCGTCTTGGGCGTCGTCGTGCTCGGGCAGCGTGGCCCGGTTGTCGGCGGGCAGCACCCGTGCGTCGAGCAGGACGTCGGGGGCGGTCGAGGCGTGCCGCGCCAGCAGGCGGGTGAGCAGGAAGGGGGAGGGGACCGACACGGCCTCCGAGACGAGCACGAGGTCGTCGTCACCCAGGCCGAGCTCCGCGACCGGCTGCTCCCACCACCGGTCGTCACGCGGGTGGACCACGCGGACCGACGGGGCCTCGAGGTCGTGGTCCCGGCGGGCCCGCTCCAGCGTGGGCTGCCACGCCTCCGTGCTGGGGGCGGCGTCCTGGCTCCAGTCCGTCAGCAGGACGGCCAGGCGAAGTGGCTGGGTCAAGGCGCAGGCTCTCTGTAGGTGCGGGGCGGGGTCAGCATAGGAGCGTTCGGACCGGCCACTGTAAGGTGACCCGCCATAAGCGCGTCCGACCGCAGATAATCAGGGGGAATTCACTCGTGCCGGAAGCCTCAGGGGCTGCCCACCTTCCTGGCGCCTCGGTCGCCGTCCAGTCGATCCTCTTCCACACCGCCGTGCCGGCGCTGGAGCGGGCCCTCGAGGCGCTCGACCACTCGGCCCGGATCGGCCGGGCCGAGGGCCTGTGCGCCCGCCTCGAGGTTCTCCTCGGTGACGCCAGCAGCGTTCCCCTGCTCGACGAGACGACGCTCGCCGGCCTCCGGGAGCGGTTCGACGCCCTCGACCGGATCGAGTACGTCTTCTTCGACGAGAACGTCGGCACCTCCAAGGGGCACAACGCGCTGTCCCGGCTCAGCGACACCGACCTGGTCGTCACCGCCAACCCCGACGTCGTGGCCGACGCCCGAGCGCTGTGGCGGATGGCCTCGGCCGCCGCCGACCCGGCGGTGGGGATGGTCGAGGCCAAGCAGCTGCCCTTCGAGCACCCCAAGGACTACGACCTGGGCACCGGGCACACCTCCTGGGCGACGACGGCGTTCGCGATGACCCCGCGGGCCCTCTTCGAGCGCCTCGGCGGCTTCGACGAGCAGACCTTCTTCATGTACTGCGACGACGTCGACTACTCGTGGCTGGTCCGGGAGGCGGGGCTGCGCGTCGTCTTCCTGCCCGCCGCGGTGGTCTTCCACGACAAGGAGCTCACCGTGGACGCCCAGTGGATGCCGACCGGCGCCGAGCGCCGCTTCTCGGCCGAGGCGGCGCTGCTGCTGGCCCACAAGTGGTCGCGGGACGACGTGGTGCGCAGGGTCCTGGGCTACTTCGACCACTCCGACGTCGAGGACGAGCGGCGGGCGGCCGCGGAGTTCCGGCGCCGCCGCGACGCGGGGCTGCTGGTGCCCCAGCGCGACCCGGAGCACCGCGTCGCGACGTTCGTCGGGGACATGTACGCCGAGCACAGGTT
Organism: Nocardioides sp. Z50_6; assembly: GCF_058215755.1. NCBI lineage: Bacteria > Bacillati > Actinomycetota > Actinomycetes > Propionibacteriales > Nocardioidaceae > Nocardioides > Nocardioides sp. Z50_6. Next base: position 859,229 of record NZ_JBZAJB010000002.1, read on the forward strand.
CGCGCTGTGACCGCCCCCGACGGCCGGCACCGCTACGACAACGAGATCGCCGACGATAACGTCTACGGCCACGCTCTCGCGCTGCTCGGCAAGCACCTCGCCCCCGACGTCGTCGGTGCGGTCCATCTCGACCTCGCCTGCGGCTTCGGCCACGTCGCCGAGCCGGTGGCCGAGCGGTTCGGCCTCCACTACGTCGGCGTGGACCTCGACGCCGACTCGCTCGCCGCGCTCTCCGCGCGTGGGCTGGAGACCCACCGGGCCAGCCTGACCGACGCTGACGTCACCGAGGTGCTCGAGCGGATCCTCGACGGCCGCCGGCTCGCCTCGGTCACCTTCCTCGACGGCCTCGAGCACCTCGTCGACGGCGCACCGGTGCTGCGGGCGATCTCCCACCTGCTGGCGACCCACCGCGCCGTCGCCGTCACCAGCGTCCCCAACGTCACCCACCTGGACGTGGCGACCAAGGCGCTGCTGGGCGAGTGGGAGTACACCGACGCTGGGCTGCTGGACTCCACCCACGTGCAGCTCTTCGGCGCCCGCACCCTGGAGGCGGTGCTGCGCGCCGCCGGGCTCGCGCGCCTGGACTCCGCCGACGTCGTGCTGGCCCGTAGCGACCAGCACCTGCCGGCCGACCACCTCGGCCTCTCCCAGCGCAGCTCGCTGGGTCACCTGCTCCAGGTGGTGCGCGCCGACGCCGAGCCGCACGGCAGCACCAACCAGTTCGTCTGGGCGCTGGGCCCTGCCCCCGCGCAGCCGGACGCGCCGACCCACCGCGCGGAGTCCGAGGTCTTCCTCAGCGTCCTCATGCGCACCCAGGGCCGGCGTCCTCAGGAGCTGCGGGAGGCGATGCTCTGCCTGGCCGCGCAGTCCTGCCAGGACTTCGAGGTCATCCTCGTGGCCCACCGCACCACCCGGGAGGAGCAGGTCGCCGTCGAGCGGGTGCTGGAGGACCAGCCGCCGAGCCTGCGCCGCCGGGTCAAGCTGGTGCTGCTCGACAGCGGCGGCCGGACGGCGCCGCTCAACGTCGCGCTCCGCCAGGCGCGCGGGCGCTACGTCTCGATCTTCGACGACGACGACGTGCTGCTCGCGCACTGGGTCGAGTCGTTCCGGAAGGCCGAGCAGGACAACCGGGGCCGGATCCTGCGCGGCGTCGCGCTGCGCCAGGACGTCGACGTGGTCGACGTCCGGGGCGAGCCCGGCGTCCGGGCGCTGGACGCCCCCGAGGCGGTCTACGACCAGGAGTTCTCGCTGGCCCACCACCTCGTCCGCAACCAGACGCCGCCGCTCTCCTTCGCCTTCCCCCGGTCGCTGCACGCCGACTTCGGGCTCTCCTTCAACGAGGACCTCTCCACCACCGAGGACTGGGACTTCCTGCTCCGCTCCGCGAGCCTGACCGGCGTCACCGACATCCCGCGCGTCATCGCCCTCTACCAGTGGTGGACCCGCCGGGAGTCCTCGCGGTCGATCCACTCGCCGGAGGAGTGGGCCCAGAACAACGCGGCCATCAACCGCTTCATCGACTCCCGACCGCTGCTGCTCCCCGCCGGGGAGACCTCGGTGCTCCGGGAGGACCTGGGGCGCCTGCGCCGGGCCGAGCAGATCGTCGGCGAGCAGGAGGAGCTGATCGACGACATCCGCCGCCAGCACGAGGAGGCGCGGGCCTGGCTCGCCGCCCGGGTCAGCGAGGTCAACGACGAGCTGCGCGACGCGCTCACCCTCGTGCACGACCTCAACCTGGTGGTCGCCGCCAGGGACCAAGAGCTCGCCCAGGCGCGGGAGACGCTGGAGTCGCTGTCGGCGCGGGTCGGCACGCTCACCGAGCGGCTCGAGAAGCGCAAGGCCAAGGCGGCGAAGCGGGTCGCGGCGGCCACCCGCCGGGCCGACGCCTTCGCCGCGGCGCTGAAGCCGACCCAGCGCGCCCGGGTCGAGCGGCAGCTCTCCGGGGACTGAGCCCGCCCGCGGGCGGGCCGGCTCAGGAGCCGCTGAGGACCGTGAGCAGCTGGGTCGCCCGGGTCAGCACCACGTAGAGCGTCGCGCGCCCGGTGGCCGACTCGGTCTCGATCTCCTCAGGGCGCACCACCACGATCCCGTCGAACTCCAGGCCCTTGGTGTCCAGGCCGGACAGCACCACGACCCGGTCGTCGCCCGACGGCGGCACCGCCGGGTCGATGGCCGCGCGGGCGCCCTTGGCGTCTGCCGCGAACTCCGGCCAGGAGGCCAGCCACTCGTTGACCAGCGAGCGGCGCTCGGCCGGCACCACGATGCCGACCGTGCCGGTGACCCGCGCGGCGATCTCCCCGACGGCGGCGCGCACGGCCGCGCGCAGGTCGGGCCCGGCCTCGCGCTCCACGGGTGCCTCCCCGGTGGAGCGGACCGCTTCCGGGAGGTCGGCGTCCAGGCCCGCCCGTCGGGCGTACGCCGCGGCGTAGTCGTAGATCTCGGCGGAGTTTCGGTAGTTCTTCGACAGGTGGAAGGAGTGCACCTCCTTGCCGGTCAGCGCGGCCGCCCGGGCCTCCTCGGCCTCGGACCGCACCGGCCAGGACGACTGTGCCGGGTCGCCGACGATCGTCCACGACGCCGCCCTGCCGCGCCGGCCGACCATCCGCCACTGCATGGGGGTGAGGTCCTGGGCCTCGTCGATGAGCACGTGGGCGAAGGGGTCGTCCTCGAGCTTGTGCAGCGGCGGCGACCAGACCCGCCCGCGGGGGGCGAACTCGCGCTCCGCGGCGGTGGTGAGCTCCTGGAGGTCGACCCCGCCGTCGCGGTAGGCGAGGGTGTCGTCGAGGTCGTGGTCCTCGTCGGTGCGCTGGGGCACGTCGCCGAGCAGGTAGCGCAGCTCGTCGAGCAGCGCCACGTCCTCGACGCTCAGCGGCTCGGTGTGGCCGGGGCGGGTGGGCAGCAGGCCCAGCCCTTCGGGGTCGGCCTCCTGCCAGGAGCGCAGCAGCAGCTTCTGGTCGTCCACGGAGAGCACGCCCTCGGCCACCCGGGCCAGGAACTCCGGGTCGCGAAGCCAGCCCAGCACGTCGCGGGCCTCCAGCGGCGGCCACCAGGCGGCGGCGAAGTCGACGAAGGCGGCGGTGGAGAGCATGTCGTCGTTGAAGTGCTCGCGGCCGCGCTCGCGCCCGCGCTCACCCTTGACCTGGCGCCACATCGCGTCGAGCAGCGCGTTGGCCACCCGGGGCAGCTGGCGGTTGCGCCCGCCCTGACCCATCAGCTGTCCGCGGACCCGGCGCAGCACGGCCGCGTCGAGGCGGATCGAGTCGTCGCGCCAGAAGATCCGGAACTCCCGGGGGCTACCCGGGGCCTGCTGCCGCGCGGCGCGGCGCAGCACCTCGGCCATCCGGGCCGCGCCCTTGACCGCGGCGACCTCGGGCGCGTCGTGCCGGGTCGCGCGCACCCCGTCGACCACCTCGCCGAGCGAGCGCAGCGCCACCGCGGTCTCGCCGAGGGAGGGCAGGACCCGCTCGATGTAGCGCATGAAGACGCCGCTGGGCCCGACCACCAGCACCCCGCCGCTCTCGTAGCGGCGGCGGTCGGCGTAGAGGAGGTAGGCGGCGCGGTGCAGGGCGACCACCGTCTTCCCGGTGCCCGGGCCCCCGGAGATGGAGACCACGCCCTTGCCGGGCGCCCGGATCGCCCGGTCCTGCTCGGCCTGGATGGTGGCCACGATGGAGTGCATGGAGCGGTCGCGGGCGCGGGAGAGCTGGGCCATCAGGGCCCCCTCGCCGACGATCGGCAGGTCGCGTCCGGACTCCGCCAGCGCCTCGGCGTCGAGCAGCTCGTCCTCCACGCCGACGACCGTGTGGTGGTCGGAGCGGAGCACCCGGCGGCGGATGACGCCTTGGGGGGTGGCGGCCGTGGCCTGGTAGAAGACGGCGGCGGCCGGGGCGCGCCAGTCGATCAGCAGGGAGTCCCGGTGCTCGTCGCGCAGGCCGATCCGGCCGACGTAGCGAGGCTCGGGGTCGAGCTCGTCGCGCAGGTCGAGGCGGCCGAAGACCAGCCCCTCGTGCGCAGCGTCGAGCTGGGCCATCCGCCGGGACGCCTGGAAGACCATCGCGTCACGCTCGACCAGTCCGCCCTCGTGGCCGAGGTGGGCGCGGCTGTGCCCTTCCTTGGCGAGCTGCTGCGCGGCGGCAGCGGACTTCTCCAGCTGCAGGTAGACCCGGTCGACGAACGCCTGCTCGGTGGCGATCTCCCGCTCGACGAGCTCTTCGGACAACTCGGCTTCCTCACTCCTGTGCGACCGCGGACGCGGTTTCGGCAAGTCGTCAAGACTACCGACCCCGCGCCCGCGGGGCGTCAGGGCGTCCGTGTGTAGACCGCCGTGCCCAGGGTGGAGTTCTCGCCCGCCGGGAGGTCATCGACCCGGACGTCGATCCGGCTGCCCGCGGGGAGGAAGAAGGGACCCATGCCGCCGCCTCCTTGCATGGTGCTTCGGATCTCACCGTCGACGGTGACGACGGCCTCGGACCTCCTCGGAATCCCGGAGGCGAACGCGTATCCCATGGACGGCTCGTCGACGGTCCCGCTCCGGGTCCGGAGCCTTCCGAGGTCGCCACTGCTGGCCTGTGCCAGCGTCCAGGTCACCCCGTCCACCTCCACCAGCTCGGGCAACGGCACCCCGCCAGGCTCCAGCAGGCTGGCCGGCTCGGCCACCTCGTAGAACCCCGCGGCGAGCAGGGCGTCGGATCCCTCCACCGGGCGACCGTCGGCGTCGACGAGCCGCACCTCCGCCTGCACGATCTCGCCGGGCGCGAGCCGGCCGGCCTCGGTCTCCACCCCGTCGGTCAGGGTGGCCAGCGTGACGGTGCCGGGGTCGAAGGTGACCTCGTCGGTGCAGCTGCCGCCGGAGACCACGGGCTCACCCTCGAGCAGGAGCTCGTACTGGACGGACTCCTCGGTGCCTGAGCAGACCGCACCGAACCGCAGGGCGCCGTCGGGCACCTCCACGGGGAGCCGCAGCGACTCCTGCCCCCGCACCGCGTCGGCGACGATCAGCCGGTCTCCTGCGACCCGGTCGCGGAAGGTGAGTCCCTCCACGGTCACGCCGGGCGGCCGCTCGTCGGAGAGCTCGTAGAAGGCCAGCGTGTTCACGCCCGGTCCGTGGAACTCGAAGGTCCCTTCCTCGCCCGCGTCCGCCCGCCAGTACTGGGAGAAGTCCGCCGCCGTCGGCTGGTAGACGTCCCCGTCGGGCTCCGCGACCTTCCAGTCGTCCAGCTCACCCGGCGGTGGGACCGCCTCGTTGGCCCAGGCGATCACGATCGGGTGGCCCAGGCCTTCCAGGTCGAGCTCCACGTGGTCGGTGCCCGTGACCGAGCCGGCGTACTCGTAGGTCCACCCGGCCGCCTCGATGGTCGCGGGCACCGGGTGCCCGGCGAGCTCGGTGGGCACGGAGGCGGGGCCGGGCGCCCGGTCCCCGGGGAGCAGCGCCGGCGCCAGGGCGACGGCGGCGACCACGGCTGCGGTGACCACCGCCACCCCGGCGGTACGGCGCCGGCGGGCGGCGCGGACCCGGCCGCGCACCTGCGAGGTCCGGGTGCCGGCGTCGAGCGGGGCGGCGAGGCCGTGGGCGCGGTCGTGCAGCGCGGTGCGCAGGTCGTCGAGGTCGTTCATCGCAGGTCTCCGTCCGGTCGGGCGTCGCCGAGAGCAGGGTCGATCCGCAGCTTGGCCAGCGCCTTGCTGGTCTGGCTCTTGACCGTCCCGGTCGAGCACTGGAGCAGCGCGGCCGTCTCCTCGACGGAGAGGTCCTCGAAGTAGCGCAGCACCACGACGGCACGCATCCGGCGCGGCAGCCGACCCATCGCGGTCCACAGGTCGTGGGTGTCCTCGGCGGCTCCGGTGGTGTCCGCGGTGCCGTTCTCCGGCAGCTCCCCGGTGGGTCGCTCGTCGTTCCACCGGCGGCGCCACCACGTGGAGTAGGTGGTGACCAGGATGCGCCGGACGTAGGGCTCGGGGTGCCCGTCGATCCGCCGCCAGGCGAACCACGCCTTGGCCAGGGCAGTCTGGAGCAGGTCCTCGGCCAGGGCGTGGTCCCGGGTGAGCAGATAGGCGGTCCGCAGCAGGTGGGGGGACCGGGCCGCGACGAAGTCGTCGAAGCCGACGGGCTCGGGCACCGGCCCCTCCCGGGTCTCGTGGGCAGACAGGACGGTCATGCCCCCTACTACCCGTCGGCAGGGGGAAAGGGTTGCCTGCTACTTCTTGCGGCTCAGGAAGGCGGTCATCGCCTCGCGGGCCTCGTCGGAGCCGAAGAGCCGGGTGCTCAGCGCGGACATGTCGTCGCCGAGCTCGTCGATCCGCGCGACCAGGCCGGCGTTGAGGATGCCCTTGGTCTCCCGGATGCCCTGGTTGGCGCCGGTCGCCACGTCGGCGCAGAGCTTCGCGACGTGCTCGTCGAGCTCCGCGGCCGGCACCGCCTTGGTGACCAGGCCGAACTCCGCAGCCTGCGCGCCGGTGAAGACCTCGCCGCTCAGCGCCGTCAGCGAGGCGGCCCGCGGGGTCATCCGGTGGAAGACCGACAGGCTGATGATCGCCGCGGCCAGGCCGAGCTTGACCTCGGTCAGCGCGAAGGTGGCCTCCTCGGCCGAGACCGCGATGTCGGCCGAGGCGACGATGCCGATGCCGCCGGCCCGGACGGCGCCGAGGTTCTTGGTCACGACCACCTTGGGCATGGTCGCGATCAGGCGCTGCAGCGCGATGATCCGCTTCGTGCCCTCCTCCATGCTGGTGGTGGCCGCCTCGGAGAGGTCGGCGCCGGAGCAGAAGACCTTGCCGGAGCTCTGGATCAGCACGACGCGGACGGAGTCGTCGGCGGCCGCGGCCTCGAGGTGCTCGTAGAGCTCGGTGACCAGCCGCCGGGAGAGCGCGTTGCGGTTGTGCGGGGAGTCGAGGGTGATCGTGGTGACGCCGTCGGCGACGGCATAGGTCACGTAGGGGGCCTCGGGTGCGGAGTCGGACATGGCGCACAGTGTGCCCCAGGTCGCACCGGGCTGCTGAGACCGGCGGCCCCGCCCAGGGTGGGCCGAACTAGGGTGCACGGCATGGAGACCACACCCGCGCCGGCCCAGGAGGTGCGAGCCACGCTCGCCGAGCTCCAGGGGCACGAGGCGTGGGCCGTGATCCGCCTCGCCCGCAAGGAGCCCGGCGACGCCGACGTCGTCACCTTCGTCGGCGGCGCGCGCAGCGAGGTCGAGTCGCTCCTCGACGTGCCGCTCGAGGACGGCGTCCCGGCCGCGGGCCGTCGCTTCGACCGGCTGCTCGCCGTCCCCTTCCGCCAGGTCCGCGAGCGCGGCTTCGAGGCCCACGACGACGGCGCGCCGCTGGTGGTGGTCGACATCGAGCTGGAGCGCCGCCACCCGGTGGCCGACGTGCTCGCCGCGATCCCCGACACCGGGATCGACTTCACCGACCGCGGCGGCTTCGACACCTCCGACGAGGACTACGCCGAGGTCGTCGAGGCGATCATCCGCGACGAGATCGGGCAGGGCGAGGGCGCCAACCTGGTGGTCGGGCGCCACTACCGCGCGGTGGTCGCCGACTGGGGCGTCGACAAGGCGCTGACCGTCTTCCGCCGTCTGCTGGAGCGGGAGCGGGGGGCCTACTGGACCTACGTCTTCTTCACCGGCGACCGCTTCCTGGTCGGCGCCAGCCCCGAGCGCCACGTCAGCGTGCACGGCGGCGACGTCCGGATGAACCCCATCTCGGGGACCTTCCGCGTCGGCGGCCGCACCGCCGCCGAGATGAAGCCGGCCCTGCTGGACTTCCTGCGCGACGAGAAGGAGATCTACGAGCTCTTCATGGTCGTCGACGAAGAGCTCAAGATGATGTGCGACCTGTGCCACGAGGGCGGGATGGTGCTCGGCCCGTTCCTGAAGCCGATGACCCACCTGGTGCACACCGAGTACCTGCTGGCCGGCCGGTCGCGCCGCGACGTCCGCGAGATCCTGCGCGACACCATGTTCGCCGCCACCGTCACCGGCAGCCCGGTGGAGAACGCCGTCCGGCTGATCAAGCAGTACGAGACCCAGGGCCGCGGCTACTACGGCGCGGCGCTGGCGCTGCTGGGCCGCGACGACGAGGGGCTGCCCACCGCCGACAGTCCGATCGTGATCCGCAGCGCCGACGTCGACCTGAAGGGGCGGATGAAGGTGACGGCCGGGGCCACCCTGGTCCGCGACTCCGACCCGGCCTACGAGGTCGCCGAGACGCACGCGAAGGCCGGCGGCATCCTGTCGGCGTTCGGCCTGGTGCCGGCCGCCGGCTCCCCCTCCGAGGGGTTGGCCGACCTGGCCCGCGACGAGGACGTGCTGATCGCGCTGCAGTCGCGCAACCGCCGGCTCTCCACGTTCTGGCTCACCGACCAGGCGGGCGCCACGCCCGACCCCGAGCTGGCCGGCAAGCGGGTCGGGATCCTCGACGCCGAGGACGACTTCGTCAACATGCTCAGGCACCTGCTCGCGGTGATGGGGATGACCAGCGAGGTGATCCGGCACGAGGCGTACGTCGAGGGCTGCCTGGACGACTACGACCTGGTGATCGTCGGGCCCGGCCCGGGCGACCCGCGCGACGGCGACGACCCCAAGATCGCCACGGTCCGCCGGGCCACCGAGCGGCTGCTGGCGCGCGAGCAGCCCTTCCTCGCCGTCTGCCTGGGCCACCAGACGCTGTGCCACACGCTGGGGATCCCGCTGGTCTTCAAGGACATCGTCTTCCAGGGCACCCAGGCGGCCGTCCCGCTCGGCGACCGGGTGGAGCGGGTCGGGTTCTACAACACCTTCGTCGGCCGGGTCGGCGACGCGGCGCTGCCCGACCAGGTGAGCGTCGAGGCGGACCCCGCCACCGGCGACGTCCACCTGGTGCGCGGCCCGCACTACCGGGGCATCCAGTTCCACGCCGAGTCGATCCTCACCGAGCGGGGCTTCGACCTGGTCAACGACCTGGTCTCCGACCTGCTGCTGGGGGACGGCCACGACTGAGGGACCTTGGTCCCGACTTCGTCCGGTGTGGCAACCGGACGTCGGCCCCGGACGTCTCCTAGGTTGTCGCCACGTCACGTGGCGGATCGGCCGGGGGAGGTCACGAGTGCGAGAGCGCACGTCCGGGTGGCGGTCGCCGCTCGCCGGCGCCCTCGCACTCGTGGCCATGACGGCCTGCGGCACCGCCGCGGGGCAGGAGGGCGAGGCGCTCCCGCCCGGCGGGCCCGTGCAGGTGGAGCGGCCCGAGCGCACCGGCGGCGAGGCCCGCGCCCAGGCCGAGGCGCGGGGCACCGAGGAGGCGCCCAGCCTGGCGGGCTCGCGTCCCGACATCGTGCTGGTGCTGATGGACGACTTCTCCATGGACCTGCTGCCCACCATGCGCAGCGCCCGCCGGCTCGCCCGGACCGGGGCCCGCTACGACCACTTCGCGGTCGACTCGCTGTGCTGCGTCTCCCGCGCCAGCCTGATGACCGGCCAGTACCCGCACCAGACGGGGGTGCGCACCAACACCTCCGACGGCGTGCTGCCCTACGGCGGCTACCCGGCCTTCGCCCGCTACGGCAACGGGCCGCGCAGCTTCAACGTGCGCCTCCAGGAGGTCGGCTACACCACCGGGTTCGTCGGCAAGTACCTCAACGAGTTCGAGTACGTCCCCGGGGTGGAGGCCATGCCGCCCGTGCCGCCGGGGTGGAGCCAGTTCAACGTGCTCTTCGGCTCCGCCTACGACGGCTGGGGCTTCGATGCCAGCGCGGTCGTCGACGGCGAGGTCCGGGTCGACCACCACCCCGCTCCCGCCGCCGGCTCCCCACCCGAGGTCCTCGACCGGGCCTACGCCGGGCAGGTGATCGAGGACTACGCGCTCGACTTCATCGCCGCGCAGCGCGACTCCGACCAGCCCTACTTCCTCGAGGTCGCGCCGTACGCCCCGCACAACCGGACCAACCCCGACGGCGCCTACCCCGGCGACCCCGTCTTCCCGCCCGCCTTCGCCGACCGGCCCGGCGGCACCAAGGCCGGGGGCGACTGCGGCCGGGTGAAGTGCCGCTCGCTGACCACCCGGGACCTCCCCGGCTTCGGCGACAACCGGCGCGACAACGTGCCGCGGACCCGCGCCGGGAAGCGGACGCGGCCCTGGAACACCATCCGCACCACCTCCGCGCGCGAGGCCGTCACCCACCTGCGCGACCGGGCCCGCATGGTGCAGTCGGTCGACCGCACGGTGCGGCGCATCCTGCGCGCCGTCGACGACGACACGCTCGTCGTCCTCACCTCCGACAACGGATTCCACCTCGGGCAGCTGGGCCTGGGGATGGGCAAGGGCACCCCCTACGACACCGACGTGCGGGTGCCGCTGCTGCTGGCCGGCGCCGGGGTGGTGCCGGGGCAGCGGCACGAGATGACCAGCAACATCGACCTCGCGCCCACCTTCGAGGAGCTGGCCGGGCTCCCGCCGGCGCCGTACCGCTCGGGCACCTCGCTGGTGCCCGGCCTCACCGACCCAGGGCTGCGCACCCGGACCCACGTCTTCTTCGAGCACACCACCGGCACCGCCGGCGGCGACCCCGACCGGGCGTTCACCGGCGGCGAGCTGCTGCGGATCCCCAGCTATGTCGCGGTCCGCACCCGGGACGCCCTGCTGGTCCGCCACGACCTCGACCCCGCCGAGGACCGGACCTGGCACGGCTACGAGCTCTACTCCTACGACAAGCACCCCTGGGAGAAGAAGAACAAGTTCGGCGTCGCCAAGTACGCCGACCTGCAGGCCGAGCTGATGGGGCGCCTCGCGGCGTTCGACCGGTGCGCGAGGGTGCGCGGCGACACCGCGGTGCCGGCGTCCTGTCGCGACCCGCGCCCGCGGCAGGGATCACGGACCGACTAGGTTCCGTGGGGTGCAGGGCATCGACGTGGTCGTGGTCGACCACCACGACTCCTACACCTGGAGCCTGGTGCACCTGGTCGCCGCGGTCACCGGGGTGCTGCCCCACGTGGTGCAGCACGACGAGGCGACGGCGCAGGAGGTGCTGGCCCACACCCACGTCGTCCTCTCGCCCGGGCCGGGCCGCCCCGACCACGTCCGCGACTTCGCGGTGGGCGCCGAGGTGCTCCGCGCCGCGACCCGGCCGGTGCTGGGGGTCTGCCTGGGGATGCAGGGCCTGGTCGCCGTCTTCGGCGGCGTCGTCGGCCGGGTGCGGCCGGCGCACGGCGAGGTCGCCCGCGTGGAGCACGACGGGGTCGGGGTCTTCGCCGGGCTGCCGCAGGGGTTCGCGGCGGTCCGCTACCACTCCCTGGCCGCCCTCGCGCTGCCCGCCGAGCTGGTCGCCACCGCCTGGGCCGAGGACGGCACCGTGATGGGCGTGCGCCACCGGCACCTGCCGCTGGAGGGCGTCCAGTTCCACCCCGAGTCGGTGCTCTCCGAGCACGGGCACCAGATCGTCGCCAACTTCCTCCACGCCCCCGGCCGGGTGGCGCGGTGACGCCGGAGGAGACCTTCGCCGCGGTCGCGGCGACCCGTCCGCGGTGCTTCTGGCTCGACGGCGGCGGCGCGCGCGCCTGGTCGGGCCGCCGCTCGATCATCGGCTGGCTCGACGAGGACGACGTCTCCCTGACCTACGACGCGGCCGCGCGGGTGGTGCGCCGCCACACCGGCACCGGCTCCTCGGCCCGGGCCGAGGTGGTCGGCGAGGACGTCTTCGCGGTGCTGGAGCAGGAGCTGGCCGCCGGCCCGGCCGACGCCCGGTGGTTCGGCTACCTGGGCTCCGCCAGCCGGCCCGACCTGCCGGCCCGGCCCGACCCGCACCTGCCCGACGCCGTGTGGATGCGCCCGCACCACGTGCGTGCGTTCCTCCACGACCCGCCGTCGCGGCCGGTGAGGCCGCCGCGGCCCGGGAGCGCGGCCGCGCCCCCGCCGGTGCCGCCGGAGTACGCCGCTGCCTTCGCGCGGGTGCAGGAGGAGCTGCACGCCGGCAACTCCTACGAGGTCAACCTGACCCACCGGCTCGAGAGCGGCTCCGCGCTGGATCCGGCCGCGGTCTACCTGCGGCTGCGCGAGCTCAACCCGGCGCCGTACGCCGGCTTCCTGCAGCACGACGTGGCGGGTCACCGCGCCTGGCTGCTCAGCTCCTCCCCGGAGCGCTACGCGCTGGTCACGGCCGACCGGGTGCTGGAGACCCGACCCATCAAGGGCACCACCGCGCGGGGTGCGAGCGCGACCGAGGACGAGGAGTCGCGGCGGCGGCTCGCGGCTGAGCCGAAGTTCCGCGCCGAGAACCTGATGATCGTCGACCTGCTCCGCCACGACCTCGCCCGCGTCTGCGTGCCGGGGACCGTCGAGGTCCCGACCCTGATGGAGGTGGAGTCCTACGAGTCCGTCCACCAGCTGGTCTCCACGGTCCGTGGCCTGCTGCGCGACGACGTCTCCACCGTGCAGGCGCTGCGCGAGCTCTTCCCCGCCGGCTCGATGACCGGCGCCCCGAAGCTGCGGACCATGGAGATCATCGACGCGGTCGAGTCGACCCCGCGGGGTGCCTACGCGGGCGCCTTCGGCTGGCTGGCCGGCGACGGTCGCGCGGACCTCGGGGTGGTCATCCGGTCGCTGACCACGCCGGGCGACGGGCGCTGGACCCTCGGCACCGGCGGGGGTGTCACGGTCCGGTCGGAGGTCGCCGAGGAGCACGCCGAGACGGTGTGGAAGGCCGAACCGCTCCTCGCTGCGCTCAGGTGAGCCCGTCCGCCTCGAGGTCCGGGTGCCGGCTGCCGACCTTGCGCCCCGCCGAGAGATGTCCGCCGAGGTAGCCGCCGACCCCCAGGGCGGTGCTGCCGGCCAGCCCGAGCAGCACGCCGCCCGCGTGCCGGTCGCGCTTGCGGGCCACCAGGGAGGCGCCGTAGAGACCGATCGCGGCGACGTTGGAGAGGGCGTGCACCACGCCCACCCGCTTCTCGGCCGTCCCGGTGCGGTGCCACTCCGCCCAGCCCGCCAGCGCGGTCGGCACGGAGGTGGCGAGACCGCCGGCGACCAGCACCTCGGCGGCCGGGCGCGAGCGCTCCCCGCCGACCAGGTCGAGCACGGTCGCCGACATCCACATCCCGATGGGCGCATCGGTCATCACGGGGTGGAGGGCATGGCCCAGCCACTCACCCTGGAGGAGCCGACGCCGGCCCTCGCTGCCGACCAGGGCGTCGACCAGCGGCTGGTAGAAGCCGACGAGGGGGTCGAGGCGCGGGCTGCGCTCCAGCGCCTGGGTCGCGCGGACGAGCGGGTTCGAGGAGGTGGTGGCCATGTCACCCGGTACCCAGCGGGGCCCACGGCGAAGCCTCAGCCCGGCTCCGTCGTCGAGGTCCCCGGCAGCCACATGACCAGGCGGGCGCCGCCGCTGGGGGAGGTGTCGGCGCGCACCGCTCCGGAGTGGCGCTCGGCCGCCTGGCGGACGATGGACAGGCCCAGGCCGGAGCCGGGCAGCGCCCGGGCGTCGTCGGAGCGGTAAAACCGGTCGAAGACGTGTGGCAGGTCCTCCGGGGCGATCCCCGGCCCCTCGTCGTCGACGATCAGCACGCCCTCGGAGAGCCGCACCGTGACGGTCCCGTCGGGCGGGCTCCACTTCGCGGCGTTGTCGAGCAGGTTCGTCACCGCCCGCTCCAGCGCCGGGGCCTCGCCGCGCATCGGCCACGGCTCCACGTGGACGTCGAACCGGGCGGCGGAGCGGCGGCGCACCCGGGCGACCGCCCGCTGCACCACCTCGGCGAGGTCGAGCTCGGCGACCACGTGGGAGAGCGGCTCGTCGCGGGCCAGCTCGACCAGGTCGCCGACCAGCGTGGAGAGCTCCTCGATCTGGGCGCGCACGTCGTCGAGCAGCTCGGCCCTGGCCTCGGGGGGCAGCCCGTCCCCGGCCTGGCTGAGCAGGTCGAGGTTGGTGCGCAGGCTGGTCAGCGGGGTGCGCAGCTCGTGGCCGGCGTCGGCGACCAGGCGCCGCTCCCGGTCCCGGGAGGCCGAGACGGCCTGCACCATCTCGTTGAAGGCCCGGGCCAGCCGGGCCACCTCGTCGTCGCCCTCGACCTTGATCGGCCGCAGGTCCTGGGTGCGGGCGATCCGCTCCACGGCGCCGGTGAGCCGGCGTACCGGGCGCAGCCCGTTGCGCGCCACCAGCCAGCCGGCCAGCGCCGCCACCAGCACCCCGGTGCCGCCGAAGATCGACATCACGGTGCCGACGCCGCGCAGGGTCCGGTCGGTGTCGGCCAGCGGCTGGAGCAGCACCAGCGCCTGCCCCGGCCCGGCGGGGACGGTCGCCACCCGGTAGCGGACCCCGCCCTCTGCCCTCAGGGTGCGGACGGACTCGGGGCGCTCGCCGGCAGCCACCTCGAGCTCGGGGGGGCCGAGGCGGAAGGCGGGCCCGTCGCTGTCGGCGGTGAACCACCGGCGGTCGGAGGTGATGAAGACGACGCGGACGTCGGCGGCGCCGAGCATCCACGGGGGCACCTCGCGGAAGGTCATCTCCGCGAGGGTGCTGTAGGAGGCCGCGCGGGAGGCGCGGTCGAGCAGCGAGGAGTCCAGGCTCGACTGGAGCTGCATCCGCACCGTCAGGAAGGCGCCAGCGGCCATGAAGGCGATCGCCACGCCCACGGCCATGGTGGTGAGCAGGGCGACCCGGCTGGCCAGCGAGCGCCGGTAGTGGAACCCGGTCATGCCTCGGCTCACGCCTCCCTGAGCACGTAGCCGACGCCGCGGACGGTGTGGATCAGCCGCGGCTCGTGGTCGGCCTCGGTCTTGCGGCGCAGGTAGCCGACGTAGACCTCCAGCGAGTTGGCGCTGGTGGGGAAGTCGTAGCCCCACACCTCCTCGAGGATGAACGAGCGCTCCAGCACCCGTCGTGGCCGGCGCATGAACATCTCCAGCAGGGTGAACTCGGTGCGGGTCAGCTCGATCAGGCGCTCGCCGCGCCGCACCTCGCGGGTGGCGAGGTCCATCGACAGGTCGGCGAAGGTCAGCACCTCGTCCTCGCCGTCGTCCCCGGGCGCGGCCCGGCGCAGCAGGGCCCGCAGCCGGGCGAGCAGCTCCTCGAGGGCGAAGGGCTTGGTGAGGTAGTCGTCGGCACCGGCGTCGAGACCCTCGACGCGGTCGCCGACCGCGTCGCGGGCGGTGAGCACCAGGATGGGCAGGTCGTGCCCGGCGGCGCGCAGGGCGCGGGTGGCGTCGAGCCCGTCGAGCCGCGGCATCATCACGTCCATCACCACCACGTCGGGGGCGGCGGCGGCGATGCTGGCCAGCGCCTCGGCCCCGTCGGAGGCCAGCGACACGGCGTAGCCGTTGAACTCCAGGGAACGGCGCAGCGACTCTCGGACGGCCCGGTCGTCGTCGACGACCAGGACCCGGGGGCGGGCGGGAGCGTTCTGCACGGCACCACTGTGCCAGCCGCGCCTGAGTGTCGCCTGTGAGCGCCGGCCCGATTCGGACGGAACCGGGACAACCGGCGCGCCGCGTCCCTACTCTCGTGGCGTGAGCCGTCTCCTGCACCCCGCCGCCGTGGTCGTCCTGGGCCTGCTGACGACGCTGACCGGCCTGCTGCCGGCCACCGTCGCCGCGGCGTCCGACTCCTCCAGGACCACCCGCGAGTACACGCGGCAGGCGGCCCGCTACGACCAGCGCGAGGCCGCCGCGGGCCTGCTGCCCGCGGCCGAGGTGTGGCAGGTGCCTGAGGCGGCGTACCCCCAGAACCCGTCGAACCCGCTGGCGGGACGTCGCTGGGGGGTCTACCTCGGTCCGCAGGACCAGGTCTACTCCCCCTTCCTCGCGGCCACCGGCGAGGAGCAGGCACAGCTGGCCAAGATCGCGAACCGGCCCCGGACGAAGTGGTTCGGCGGCTGGATCCCGGACGAGGAGATCACCGCCAAGGTCGCGAGCTACGTCGAGACCTCCCAGGCGGGCGACCCGGAGGCGCTGGTGCAGATGGCCCTCTTCCGGATGTCGCCGTGGGAGGGCGAGGCGTGCGAGCGCCCCTCCACCCCCGAGGAGCGGAGCAGCTACAAGACCTGGATGCGCAACGTGGCCGCGGGCATCGGCTCCGCCCCGGCACTCGTGGTGATGCAGCCGGACATGCCGTTCTTCTGGTGCACCCCCGACCGGGGCGCGAAGGCCCGGCTGCTCTCCTACGCGACCCGGATCCTCAGCGAGCTGCCGCGCACCGAGGTCTACCTCGACGCCGGCGCCGCGGACTGGTGCAAGAAGGGCACCGGCCAGCAGCCCGAGCACTGCGCCGACCTGCTGAGCCGGGTCGGCATCCAGTACGCCCGCGGCTTCGCCCTCGACTCCACCCACTACACCGGGCCGGTGGAGAACATCCTGCACGGCAGCGAGATCGTGCGGATCCTGCGCAAGCGCGGCTTCGGGCACAAGAACTTCATCATCGACACGGCCAAGTCCGGCCGGCCAACGATGTGGCCGCAGGTCATCCCGGCGGCGCCGGGCGAGAAGAACGACAACGCCCGCACCTGCCGGAGCCACCGGATGAACCGCTGCGTGACGCTCGGCATCCCGCCGACCGTCCGGACGGCGGACGACCGCTGGGGCCTGCCCGCCGACATCCGGCGGCTGGCGCGGCGCCACGTCGACGGCTTCGTCTGGTTCGGCCGCCCGTGGCTCCACTACCAGGCGGACCCGTTCGTCCTCTCCCGGGCGCTGGAGATGGGGCGCTCCACCCCCTGGCCGGGGCCACTGCTCCAGTAGCGCCGCGCTAGTAGCGCCGCGCCACCTCGCCGGCCCGCGACCCGTAGCCGCCCCCGAACATGCACGCGTGGACGAGCAGCGGGAAGAGCTGGTGCAGCCCCTGGCGCTCCTCCCACCCGTCGGCGAGCGGGGCGCTCTCCTGGTACCCGGCCATCACCCGCGCCAGGTGGGGGAGCCCGAAGAGGGAGAGCATCGCCAGGTCGGTCTCCCGGTGGCCGCCGTGGGCGGCCGGGTCGACCAGGTGGACGCGACCGTCGTGGCCCCACAGGCAGTTCCCGTTCCACAGGTCGCCGTGCAGCCGGGCCGGCGGCTCGTCGGGGACGAGCGCGGGGAGGCGGCCCACCAGGGCCTCGATGCTGCGCGCGTCGTCGGGCTCGATCGCGCCGCGGTCCTGGGCCAGCTTGAGGTAGGGCAGCACCCGGCGGGTGGCGAAGAACTCCGCCCAGGTCGGCGCCGCGCGGTTGGGCAGGGGGAGGCGGCCGATGAAGCCGTCGCGGTGCCCGGCGCCGGTGGCCCCGAAGGCCGCCGCGCCGGCACGGTGGGTGGCGGCCAGCCGGTGCCCGAAGTCGGCGGCGGCGTCGGCGCCGGGCCTTCCCGGCTCGATCCAGCCCACGATCAGGCAGTCCTGGTCGACGGCCAGCACCCGCGCCACCGGCGCGCCGTCGGCCACCTCGCCCAGCCACCGCAGGCCCTGCGCCTCGACGGCGAAGAAGTCCCGGGGAGGGTGCGGCAGGCTCTTCATCAGGGCGGTGGTGCCGTCGTTGAGGCGCAGCCGGGTGGCGGTGGCGATGTCGCCGCCGGCCACCGGTGCGGTGCTCACCACGGGAGTGCCCAGCAGGGCCTCCGCGCGGCGGGCCACGGCGGGCTGCCGGGTCACGGCCCTGACGCGAGCTCGTCGCCCACGGCCTCGACCAGGGCGGCGCTCGTCCGCTCGACCATCTGCAACACCTCCGAGAAGCCCTCCTCACCACCGTAGTACGGGTCCGGAACCTCGCCCCCGGGGTCGACGGGGTCGAAGTCGCGGAAGAGCCGCACCCGGGCGTCCTCCTCCGCGGGCGCCAGGGCGCGCACGTCGGTCTCGTTGCTGCGGTCCATCACCAGGACCAGGTCGAGGTCGTCGAAGCAGTCGGCCGTGAACTGCCGGGCCCGGTGCCGGGTGGCGTCGTAGCCGGCGGCGCTCAGGGTGGCGGCGGCCCGTGGGTCCATCTCCTTGCCGACGTGCCAGCCGGCGGTGCCGGCGCTGCGGACCTCGACGCGGGCCGCGAGCCCGGCCTCGGCGACCTGCCGCTCGAGGACCACGTGGGCCATCGGCGAGCGGCAGATGTTGCCCAGGCAGACCACCGCGATCCGGTAGCGGCCCAGGGTGCGCGGGCGAGGAGGGCGCGGCATCTCAGTCGTCGCTCAGCACCGTCTCGAAGAACCAGCCGACCAGGGAGATGACCACCGACCCGCCGACCGCGGTCCAGAACCCGTGCACCTCGAAGCCGAGGCCCAGCTCGTCGGCGATCCACGCGGTGAGCTTGAGCAGGAAGGCGTTGATCACCAGGAGCAGCAGGCCCAGGGTGAGGATGATGAAGGGCAGCGAGAGCAGCTTGAGGAGCTTGCCGACCACGATGTTGACCGCTCCCAGGACGAGCGAGACCGCGATCAGCGGGCCGATCTTGTCCTGCACCTCGGTGCTGAAGGGGGCCGAGGCTCCCTCGAAGGAGATGCCGTCGAAGAGCCAGGCGGCGGTCGCCACGGCGAGGGCCGTGGCCACGAGCCAGATGAGGAAGCGCATGCCCCCACCCTAGGGGCGCCCGGGTGGGCGGGGTCAGGTGAGCGCGACGGGGTCCTCGGGGTGGGTGGCGCGGGCGGTCTGCGCCAGCAGGATCCCGGCGACCACGGCCACGCAGCCCATGACGGCCACGGCGCTGAGGCTCTCGGCGTACCAGGCCCAGCCCAGGGCGGCCGCGCCCACCGGCTCCAGCATCGCGATCGCGGTGACCAGGGTGGCGGGGATGAAGCGCAGCGCGACCAGCTCGACGCCGAAGGGGGCGAGGGTGCCGAGCAGCACCACCCAGGCGAGCACCAGCCACAGCGGCACCGAGAGGTGGTCGAGGTTGCCCTGCAGCGAGACCGACGCGGCGAAGTCGGCCTTCACGCTCCACACCGGCGAGGCGATGTTCATCGCCACGGTGGCGACCCCGAAGCCCCAGAGCATCACCTGGACCGACGACATGCCCCTCTCGTGGCAGGCCTCGCCGAGCAGGAAGTACGCCGCGAAGCAGACGGCGCCCCCCAGCCCTGCGAGCACCCCCAGGGAGTCGAAGGAGGCGCCCTCCCAGATCTCGGTGGCCGCGGCCAGCCCGGCCACCGCCAGGCCCAGGCCCCACCAGAGGCGGGCGGTGACCCGGGCGCCCTGGACGAACTTGGCCCACAGCGCCACCAGGATCGGCGCCTGGTACTCCAGCAGCAGCGCCAGGCTGATGGTCAACCGGTCGAGCGCCACGAAGTAGCACAGCTGGAGCAGCGCCACCCCGACGAGGCCCAGGCCGAGGACCAGCGGCACCTGGCGGCCACGGGGCAGCCGGAGAGCGGAGCGCTGCCACAGCGCCGCGATCACCAGCAGCGTGACGAAGGTGCCGGTGATCCGCAGCGAGGTCAGCTCCAGCGACTCGATCCCGTTGCGCAGGGCGACCCGGGAGACCCCGGAGTTGATGATGAACAGCACCGCGCCCAGGACCACCAGGGAGACGCCGATCCGGCGCGGGGCAGCCATAGGTGCATTGTCCCGCAGGTAGGCTGATTGTCGATGATCGAGGTGGGGGCCGCGGCGCTGATGGTGGGAGGAGCCGCGGTCTCGGGGCTCTTCCTGGCCCTGGTCGGGCTGATCCTGGCCAGATGGCTGGGGCCCGTGACGGCCTTCGCGCTGACCGGCTTCGTGTGGGCCCTGGTGGTCATCGCCCTGGTCACCCTGGTGCCGCCGACCGGCACCACGACCCTGGTGCCGGCCCAGCCCGGGGGTGAGGTCTGCTCCACCGACTACGGGGGGCCGGCGCCCGAGGGGTTCTGGATCTTCAGCGGCACCCAGCGGATGCTCAACACCGCCCTCTTCGTGCCGGCCGGCGCCCTGCTGGTGCTCGGCCTGGGGCGCTGGCGGGCGGCCTGGGTGCTGGTGCCGCTGGGCCTGGCCGGCCTGGTCGGCTACTCGGTGCTGATCGAGCTGACCCAGCTCGAGCTGGCCCGCATCGACCGCTCCTGCGACGTCACCGACGTGGTCGACAACTCCACCGGGGCGCTGCTCGGGGCGGCGGTCGGGCTGGCCCTGACCCTCATCCTCCAGCCCTGGCGGCGGCGTCACTAGGGTGACGGGCATGGACCAGACCCCCCGCCCCCGGAGCGCCGTCTCCGCCCTCGGGGCCTACGTCGCCGGCCGGCCGCCGACCCCGCGTCCCGGGCTGACGACCTACAAGCTCTCCTCCAACGAGAACCCCTACCCGCCGCTGCCCGGCGTGCTGGAGGCCGCCGTGGAGGCGGCGGCGCAGGTGAACCGCTACCCCGACATGGGCAGCGCCGCGCTCTACGAGGCGCTCTCGGACCGGCTGGAGGTGCCGACCGACCACCTGGCCGTCGCCACCGGCAGCGTGGGGCTGATCTACCAGCTGGTCAGCGCCTTCTGCGACCCCGGCGACGAGGTGGTGCACGCCTGGCGCTCCTTCGAGGCCTACCCGATCGCGATCGCGGTGGCCGGGGCCGTCGCGGTGCCGGT
Source organism: Nocardioides sp. Z50_6 (assembly GCF_058215755.1). NCBI lineage: Bacteria > Bacillati > Actinomycetota > Actinomycetes > Propionibacteriales > Nocardioidaceae > Nocardioides > Nocardioides sp. Z50_6. The sequence continues at coordinate 879,666 of NZ_JBZAJB010000002.1, forward strand.
GCCGCTGACCCCCGAGGGGCGCCACGACCTCGACGCGATGGCGGCGGCCATCACCGACCGGACCCGGGTGGTGCTGGTCTGCACCCCCAACAACCCCACCGGGCCCGCGGTCACCGCGACCGAGCTCGAGGCCTTCCTGAACGCCGTCCCGCGGCACGTGCTGGTGGTGGTCGACGAGGCCTACACCGAGTTCGTCCGGATGGCCGACCCGGTCGACGGGGTGGACTGCGTACGCCGTCACCCCCACGTGGTCTCCACCCGCACCTTCTCCAAGGCCTACGGGCTGGCCGGCTTCCGGATCGGCTACGCGATCGCCCAGCCCCCGCTCGCCGCGGCGCTGCGGGCGGTCTCGCTGCCCTTCGGCGTCAGCCACGTCGCCCAGGCGGCGGCGATCGCGTCGCTGGCCGCCGAGCCCGAGCTGCTGGAGCGGGTCGAGGCGCTGGTCGGGCTGCGCGAGCGGGTCCTCGCGGGCGTCCGGGAGGCCGGCTGGCGGATCCCTGAGGCCCAGGGCAACTTCGTCTGGTTCCCCGCAGGCGAGCGGACGCCGGAGCTGGTCGCGGCCGCCGAGGAGCTGGGCATCACGGTGCGGCCCTTCGCCGGCGAGGGCGTGCGGGTGAGCATCGGGGAGCCCGAGGCGTGCGAGCGGATCGTGGAGCTGGCCCGGCGGGTCACCCCCTGAGCAGGTGATGTGACCGATCAGTACCCGGTCCCGTCTCGCCTCCCTCCGGCCCGGCGGGTTACGGTCTTGCCCATGAGCACCACGTGGAAGCCCGGTGACGTCGTCGTGCGACGTGAGATCCTGCGCGGCCAGCCGTGGATCGGCTGGTCCGTCCGGGTCGTCGAGGACTCCTTCGACCTGCTGGCCGTCTTCCTGCCCTCCGGCTCCGAGCTGGGCTTCGGCGCCGCCGAGTCGCTCGGCTGGGAGCACCCGTGGAAGTCCGCCGGCCGCCGCGCCTGGAGCGGTCACGGCAAGCTGGTCCTCCAGCGCCCCGACGACGCCTACGCCGTGGAGCTGTCCTGGAAGGGCCCGCAGCGCGAGTTCGAGGGCTGGCGCATCCTGCTCCAGGAGCCCATCCGCCGCCACCCGCGTGGCTTCGACACCCTCGGCCACGGCCTCGACTTCGAGATGGCCCCCGACGGCAGCTGGAAGCGGCTGCCCGACACCACCTTCGAGCAGCGGGTGGCCCAGGGCCGCTACGACGCCGCGCAGGCCGAGCAGATCCGGGGCGTCGCGGCCGGGATCGAGTCGATGCTCTCGTGGCGCAACCAGTGGTGGGACCGCTCCTGGGCCGCCTGGACGCCCCCCGCCGACTGGGCCGCGACCACCCTGCCCAGCGGCTGGGACGAGGCCGGCGCTCGCTCCCGAGTCGCCGGCTGACCCTCGCGGGGGCCGGGCTAGGGTCGAGGCCATGAGCGCCGACCTGACCCCGACCTACACCGAGAAGGGCAAGGCGTTCGAGCGGGACATGGACTACATCCCCGACCGGATCCTCGCCGGGGAGCGTCCCCGGGACCCGCACGACGCCGAGTACGGCGGCCGCGACGGCGTGCAGGTCTGGCCGGTCGAGCCGGGCCGCTACCGCCTCGTCGCCGCCCCCGCGTGCCCGTGGGCCAACCGGTCGCTGATCGTCCGCGAGCTGCTCGGCCTGCAGGACGTGATCAGCGTCGGCAAGCCCGGCCCCACCCACGACAAGCGCTCGTGGACCTTCGACCGCGACCCGGGCGGGCGCGACCCCGTGCTCGGGATCGAGCGCCTCCAGGAGGCCTACCTCAACCGGTACCCCGACTACCCCAAGGGGATCACCGTCCCCGCGATGGTCGAGGTCGAGACCACGCAGGTCGTCACCAACGACTTCCCGTGGATCACCCACGACCTGTTCTTCGAGTGGCGCGAGCACCACCGCCCCGACGCCCCGGACCTGTGGCCCGACGACGTCCGCGACGAGATGGAGACCGTGATGAAGCGGATCTTCACCGAGGTCAACAACGGCGTCTACCGGTGCGGCTTCGCCGGCTCCCAGGAGGCGTACGACGACGCCTACGACCGGCTCTGGACCGCGATGGACTGGCTGGAGGAGCGGCTCTCGGACCGTCGCTACCTGATGGGCGAGGCGATCACCGAGGCCGACGTGCGGCTCTTCACCACCCTGGTCAGGTTCGACCCGGTCTACCACGGTCACTTCAAGTGCAACCGCAACAAGCTCACCGAGATGCCGAACCTGTGGGGCTACGCCCGCGACCTCTTCCAGACCCCCGGCTTCGGCGAGACGGTCGACTTCGAGCAGATCAAGGCGCACTACTACGTGGTGCACACCGACATCAACCCGTCCGGGATCATCCCGAAGGGCCCCGAGCTCGAGTCGTGGCACAGCGCCCACGGGCGCGAGCGGCTGGGGCCGGGAGCGCGCTAGAGCGGCCACTCCTCCCAGAGCACGGTGCCGGCCGGACGCACCCGCAGCACCGGGTCGGCCTCGACCGCGCCGGCGTCGTCGGCCAGCTCCACCGCGAAGCCGCAGCCCGGCGGGGCGGCCGGGTGGCCGGCGACCACGTCCGGCCGCGGCAGCCTGGTGGCCCGCACCGGCCGGTCCTGCGGCGACCCGGCGGCGCGCACCGCGAACTCCAGCGGACGCCCCCGCGGGTCGTAGGCCCAGCCGGTGGCGACGCTCCCGGACACCTCGTCCACGCACCACGGCAGCCGGTGGTCCCACCCGGGGCGCCGGGCGTCGAGCAGCGGGAGGGTGAGACCGCGGGCCGGGGCCCGCAGCTGCTGCAGCACGCCCAGGTCCTCGGCGGCGGCGACGACCAGGGCCTCGCCGCGCTCCGTCAGGGCCTGCTGCGCCCGCGCGACGGCGGCCCCGGCCCCGACCCGGGCGCGGAAGGCGGCCAGGGACCGGGCGTGGTCGGCCAGCGGGCCGGGCAGGTCGGGGAAGGGCAGCACCGGCGTGCCGGCAGCGACGAACCCGGGGCGGTTGGCCTTGACCGCGATCTCGCTGCCGGTCTGTCGCAGCCCGCGCGCCAGGGAGCCGAGATACTCCACCGGCGAGCGGTGCACCGCGTGCAGCACGAACGCCTCGGGCAGGGTGTGGCAGCGCTCCGCGAGCCAGTCGGCCGGGACCAGGCTGCCCCACTGCTGCGCCTCCTCGTCGGTCAGCGGGAAGGGCTCGCGGACCAGCAGCCGTCGTCCGCTGTGGGTGCGCGCGGTGTGGGTGCGCAGTTGGCGGACCCGGTCACCGAGCCGGACCACCGACTTGACGTGCGGGTCGAGCTGGAGGGCGGGCCGGCTCGCGAAGGGGTGCCGGAAGGGCGCGGCGTCGTCGTCGGGGACGTCGAGGCACCAGGGGAAGGAGACGACGGCGACCTCCTCGTCGCCGCCGACGAAGGCGCCGACCGGGGTGGTCAGGTCGCGCGGGACCCAGTACTCGTCGAGGTCGAGGAAGGCCACGTGGGTGGCGCCGCGCTGCTCGGCGCGACGCGCGAGCTGGGCGTAGGCCCGGTGCTGGAAGTTGCGCCCCGTCGCCAGGCACCTGTCGAGCATCCGGTCGGCGTTGCGGTAGTGCACCCGCGGCTCCACCGCGCGGACCGCCTCCAGGATCTCCACCGAGGTGTCGCTGGTCCGGTTGAGGAAGAGGTCGATCTCGTCGAACCCGGCGCGCAGGTGGTGGTGGATCCAGTCCACCAGGTAGGACCCCTCGTCCTTGGCTATCGCGGCCAGGACGATCCTGCGCGGGGGAGCCGAGGTCATGGCCGCGAGGGTATCGGGGGTACGGGGAGGCCATGGGACGTGGCGAGCTGAGGATCGGCATCAGTGGCTGGCGGTACGCCGGCTGGCGGGGCGACTTCTACCCGAAGGGGCTGCCCCAGCGGCGCGAGCTGGAGCACGCCGCCTCCCGGCTCACCTCCATCGAGATCAACGGGTCCTTCTACTCCCTCCAGCGCCCCAGCTCGTACGCCGCGTGGCGTGAGGCCACCCCGGACGACTTCGTCTTCGCCGTCAAGGGCGGGCGGTTCATCACCCACCTCAAGCGGCTGCGCGACGTCGACGCCGCCCTGGCCAACTTCTTCGCCTCCGGCGTGCTGGCCCTGGGGCCCAAGCTGGGTCCGGTGCTCTGGCAGCTCCCGGCGAACCTCGCCTTCGACGCCGAGGTGCTCGACGACTTCCTCTCCCGGCTGCCCCGCACCACCGAGGAGCTCGCGCGGCTGGCCGCCCGACACGACGACAAGCTCGCCGAGGACCGGGCGCTGACCGTGGCCGAGGCCGACCTCCCGGTGCGCCACGCGCTGGAGTTCCGCTCCCCGACGTTCGTCACCGACCGCGCCTACGACCTGCTGCGCGAGCACGGGGTGGCCTGCGTGCTCGCCGACACGGCGGGTCGCTGGCCCCGGGTCGAGCAGGACACCGCCGACTTCCGCTACGTCCGGCTGCACGGCGACTCCGAGCTCTACACCAGCGGCTACTCCGCCGCGGCGCTCGACGCCTGGGCGCGCAGGTGCCGGGAGTGGTCCGAGGCCGGCCAGGACGTCTTCGTCTACTTCGACAACGACGCGAAGGGGTTCGCCCCGCACGACGCGACGGGGCTGCTGGAACGGCTCGACCGCCCCTCCCGGCTGCCGGCGTAGGAGGCGGCCCGCACCCGGGCCACCCAGCGCGGGACGAAGTGCCAGCCGGGCGGCTCGTGCAGCACCGGGTCGAAGTCGACGGCCGGGCGCTCCGGGCCGGTGAGCTCCAGCTCCCCGCGCTGCAGGACACCGTCCACCCCGTCGACGCGCACCTGGAACAGGGCCGGGAGGAGCGCCACGACGTCGTGCACGTCGGGGGTGGCCAGGCGCGGGTCGTCGGACTCCACCACGACGCGGCCCCGGACGCCGTCCTCGGACTCCCAGGCCAGCAGCGAGGTCAGGCTCACCGCACCCCAGGCGCCCGCCGGCCACAGGGTGGAGCGCCGCCAGCCCCGGCCACCGGCGCTGCTGGCCACCAGGACGTCGACCGGCCGGTCGCGGTCGGCGTAGCGCAGCCCCAGACCGAGGATGTCGGGCGCGTCGCCCGGGGTGCCGAGGGCCTTGGAGATCCGCACCAGGCAGTCGGTCTCGCCGACGGGGAGCGGACCCTGGCCGCTGACCCGGAGCCGGGCCACGAGCGTCACCCCGCGAGGGTGGAAGAAGCGTGCCCCGCGGGCCCGGGAGCCGAGCCGGAACGCGGCGCGGCCCGCGGCGGCCAGCAGAGCGACGAGGTCCATGCCGGGTGGGTACCCGATCAGCGGCGCAGCCACCCGGTCACGGTCGGCAGGCCGCCGACCCAGCGCAGGCGGGCGGCATACATGGCCCGCTGGCCGCGCTGGCGCTCCTTCTTGGACCAGTCGAAGCCCGACGCGCAGGGCTTCGGCTTCCCGTGGCAGACCCAGCCGTGCAGGAAGAGGCGCTTGCCGGCGATGTCGGCGCCGCCCGGTCCGCAGAGCCCGGTGGTCTCCCGGTCGAGCAGCACCCCCGACTCCGCGGCGCTCCAGTCGGTGGGGGTCGCCGAGCGCAGCCAGATGGTGCGGTAGCTGCACCGGGTGTAGTCGCCCTCGGAGAGGAGCAGCACCCACCCCTCGGGGCGCTGCACCAGCACCGGGTTCTCCACCACCCCCGGATAGCGGTAGAGCTCGACGCTCACCGCCGCGCGCTTCACCGCGGTGCCGCCGCGGGTCAGCGGCACCGCCCGGATCGAGGACGGGATCCGGTCGGTCTTGTAGAGCAGCACCGGGCCGTCCTCGCCGAGGTGGAGCGACGGGTCGATGACCCCGGCGCGGGGCAGGGTGGGGTCGCGGGGCAGCAGCGGGTCCTGGGCGGTCGGCACCTGGCGCACGTAGGCGGGGCAGACCAGTGGGCGTCCGCCGACGGGCTTGAAGCCGCGCAGCGGATGCCGCGACCTGGCCACCCCGATGCACCGGCCGTACTCGCCGAGCCCGGGCACCGGCGCGGAGTAGTAGAGGAGCCACCAGCCGCGCACCTTCTTCACGTCGGCGGCCCAGATGTCGCCGCGCCGCGACCATGACGGCAGCCGCACCAGGGCCGGCCCGTGCGGGCGCCAGGTCCCGTTGCGGCTCCTGGTCCACGCGCGCGGGGCCCGCTCCCCGGTGGCGAACCCGACGTAGCCGCCGCCGAACCTCTCGACCGCCGGGTCGGCGAAGTTGCCCGGCAGCACCGGCCGCGGCACGCCCGCGGCGGCGGGGGTGAGGGGCGCCAGCAACGACGCCGTCACCAGGACGGCCAGGACGAGGGCTCTCACCAGCTGACCTCGCCGCAGTCGGTGCCGTTGCTCTCGACCTGGAGAGTCGCGTGCTCGACGCCGAAGCGCTCCCGCAGCACCGAGCGGGCGTCGCGGAGCACGGTCTCGGACGGGGCGTCCGCGGCGACCAGGTGGGCGGTGGCCACGTTCATCCCCGACGTCAGGGTCCACAGGTGGAGGTCGTGCACCTCCTGCACGCCCGGCACCGCCTCGAGGGCGGTCTCGACGTCGGCGGGCACCATCCCGGCGGGCGCGTGCTGGCCGAGCACGGCCAGCACCTCGCGACCCAGCAGCACCGCGCGGACCGCCACGAAGAGCGCGATGCCGATCGCCACCGCGGTGTCCCAGCCGGCCTCTCCGGTGGTGGCCACCAGCGCCCCGGCGACCAGCACGCCGACCGAGCCGAGGGTGTCGGCGACGACCTCGAGGTAGGCGCCGCGCACGTTGAGCGACTCCCGGGCGCCACCACGGAGCAGCACCAGGGCCACCAGGTTGGCGACCAGGCCGAGCGCGCCGACCACCAGCATCGGCCCGCTCGCGACCTCGACCTCCCGGCCCACTCGCCGCAGCGCCTCGATGCCGACGTAGGCCGCCGCACCGAGCATCAGCAGCACGGTCAGACCGGCGGCGAAGACCTCGGCGCGGTAGGAGCCGTAGGTGCGCAGCCCGCTCCGGTCGGGGCGGACCGCGATCCGGGTGGCAGCCAGGGCGGCGCCCAGCGCGACCACGTCGGCGGCCATGTGGCCCGCGTCGGAGAGCAGCGCCAGGGAGTCGGCGACCAGGCCCGCCACGAGCTCGACCACGAAGAAGGAGCCGATCAGGACGAACGACGCCACCAGGCGCCAGCGGTGACGAGCGCCCGCGTGTCCGGGCGCGCCCCCGTGTCCGTGCCCGTGACCCCAGCCCATGGGAGCACCGTAGATGAATGGCGTGGCGTCCTTGCGGGTACGCCCGGAGGATGGAGGTCCGACCACACCGCTTCGCGACCAGCGACTTGGCGAGCGCGGAGGAGTTCCTGCGGGACCGTTGGGGCAGCCTGGGCCGAGTCGAGTTCGGCCCGCGCTTCTCCCTCCAGGTCAACGGGGTGCGCTCCGAAGACTTCCGCGTCGAACGCTTCGCCCACACCTCGAGCCTGCGCTTCACCACCACCGCCGTGCCCGGCCCGGTGCAGGTGATCGAGGTGCTCGGCGGCACCCTCACCCTGGAGGACGGCGACGAGGTCACCCGCCTGGTCCCCGGCGACCTGGTCGCCATGGACGAGGTGAGCAGCCCGCTCTCGGTGAGCAGGTCGGTCAACGTCGGGGTGGTCACCCTGAGTCGTGAGCTGCTCGCCCAGGCCGCGGGCGTCGCGGTGGAGGACCTGAGCCTGCCGCGCGGTCCGGTGCCGGCCGGCACGGCCACGGAGCGGTGGCGCCAGGCGGTCCGGCGCGCCAACCGCGAGATCACCGAGCACCTGCGCGATGGCGGCCACTCCCTCGACGACGTGGCCCGGCGCCTGGCCGAGGCGGCGCTGTCCACCTTCGGCGTCCGCCCGACCACGGGGGCGGCCGAGACCGGCGGCGTCGACGCCGAGCACCCGGTCGCCCGGGCGACCGCCTTCATCGAGGCGAACGCCGGCTCGCCGCTGCGGGTCGGCGACATCGCCGAGGCCGCCGGCATCAGCGTCCGGGCGCTCCAGCAGGCCTTCGTCCGCCACCACGACACCAGCCCCACCGCCTACCTGCGCCGGGTCCGGCTCGAGGGGGCGCACCGCGACCTGGCCGCCGCCGAGCTCGACAGCGGGGTCACCGTCGCCGACGTGGCGGCGCAGTGGGGGTTCAGCCAGGCGGGCCGGTTCGCCGCCCACTACCGCGAGGCCTTCGGGGTGCTGCCCAACGAGACGCTCCGCACCCGCCCGCACACCGCCGCGTCGGCGCCGGCCCAGCCCGGCTGGTCACCTGCTGGAGCCTCCCGGTAAGTTACGAGCCCTGTGGTGCGGGTCACACCCCGACCGGCACCGGCGGCGAGCGACCCGACGGAGACCCCGGGAGGCCGCGCGACACGAAGGAGTGCACGTGAGCCATCATGGTTTCGGTCCGGACCTGGCCGAGGTGTTCGGCCCCTCCCAGTCCGACGGGGGACCCGAGCTGGTCCAGCTGCTCACCCCGGAGGGGGAGCGCACCCACCATCCCCAGTTCGACCGGGACTTCACCGCCGAGGAGCTGCGCGGCCTCTACCGCGACATGGTGCTGACCCGCCGGATCGACACCGAGGCCACCGCGCTCCAGCGCCACGGCGAGCTTGGCATCTGGGCCCAGCTGCTGGGCCAGGAGGCGGCCCAGATCGGCGCCGGCCGGGCGCTGCGCCCCCAGGACCACGTCTTCCCGACCTACCGCGAGCACGGCGTCGCCTGGTGCCGCGGGATCGACCCGCTGGCGCTGCTCGGCCTCTTCCGCGGCGTGGACCACGGCTCCTGGGACCCGGAGGAGAAGCACTTCGGGCTCTACACGATCGTGATCGGCGCCCAGGCCCTGCACGCCACCGGCTATGCCATGGGCATGCAGCGCGACGGCGTGGTCGGCACCGGCGACCCCGACCGGGATGCGGCGGTGGTCGCCCACTTCGGCGACGGCGCCTCCAGCCAGGGCGACGTCAACGAGGCCTTCATCTTCGCCGCCTCCTACAACGCCCCGGTGGTCTTCTTCTGCCAGAACAACCAGTGGGCCATCTCCGAGCCGATCGAGCGGCAGTCCCGGATCCCGCTCTACCAGCGGGCCCTGGGCTTCGGCTTCCCCGGCGTCCGGGTCGACGGCAACGACGTGCTCGCGACCTACGCGGTGACCGAGGCGGCGCTGCAGCGCGCCCGCGACGGGCAGGGCCCGACTCTGGTGGAGGCCTACACCTACCGGATGGGCGCCCACACCACGACCGACGACCCGACCCGCTACCGGCTCTCCGACGACGTGGAGCGCTGGAAGCTGCGCGACCCCATCTCGCGGGTCGAGGTCTACCTGCGCCGCAACGGGCTGGTCGACGACGACTTCGTGGCCGAGCTCAAGGACGAGGCCGACGAGCTGGGTCACGTGCTCCGCGAGGGGTGCAAGGCGATGCCGGACCCGAAGCCGCTGGAGATGTTCGACCACGTCTATGCCGAGGAGACCGAGGAGCTGCGCGTCCAGCGCGAGGGCTACGCGGCCTACCTGGAGACCTTCGAGGACGGGGCACGCCGATGATCACCCTGGCCAAGGGCCTCAACATGGGCCTGCGCAAGGCGATGGAGGACGACCCCAAGGTGCTGGTGATGGGGGAGGACGTCGGCAAGCTCGGCGGGGTCTTCAGGATCACCGACGGCCTGCAGAAGGACTTCGGCGAGGACCGGGTCATCGACTCCCCGCTGGCCGAGTCCGGGATCGTCGGGACCGCGGTCGGGATGGCGCTGCGGGGCTACCGCCCGGTGGTGGAGATCCAGTTCGACGGCTTCGTCTACCCCGCCTACGACCAGATCGTCTGCCAGGTCGCCAAGATGCACTACCGCTCCCGGGGGCGGTCGAAGATGCCCCTGGTGATCCGGATCCCGTTCGGCGGCGGCATCGGTGCGGTGGAGCACCACTCGGAGTCCCCCGAGGCGCAGTTCGCCCACACCCCGGGCCTGAAGGTGGTGGCCTGCTCGAACCCGGTCGACGGCTACTGGATGATCCAGCAGGCCATCGCCTGCGACGACCCGGTCATCTTCCTCGAGCCCAAGCGGCAGTACCACGCCGACAAGGCCCGGCTCGACGAGTCGCAGGCCCCCGGCCCGCTCTTCGCCTCGCGGGTGGTACGTCGCGGCGACGACCTCACGCTGCTGGCCTACGGCCCCACCGTCAAGACCGCGCTGACGGCGGCCGAGGCGGCGGCGGGGGAGGGCAGGTCGCTGGAGGTGATCGACCTGCGCACCCTCTCGCCGCTCGACATGGGGCCGGTGCTGGAGTCGGTGCGGCGCACCGGCCGGGCGGTGGTCACCCACGAGGCCCACGTCAACCTCGGCCTCGGGGCCGAGCTGGCGGCCCGGATCACCGAGGAGTGCTTCTACTCCCTCGAGGCGCCCGTGCTGCGGGTCGGGGGGTTCGACACCCCCTACCCGGCGTCGCGGATCGAGGAGGAGTTCCTCCCCGACCTCGACCGGGTGCTCGACGCCGTCGACCGTTCGCTGCACTTCTGAGGAGCCGACCCATGCACGAGTTCAAGCTGCCCGACGTCGGTGAGGGCCTCACCGAGGCCGAGATCGTCTCCTGGAGGGTCAAGGAGGGTGACCAGGTCGAGATCAACGAGATCATCTGCGAGATCGAGACCGCCAAGTCGATCGTGGAGCTCCCCTCCCCGTTCGCCGGGACCGTCCTGGCCCTGATGGCCGCGGTGGGGGAGACCGTGGAGGTCGGGACGACGATCATCTCGATCGGTGTGCCGGGAGCCGCGCCGATGGACATCGACCTCTCCAACCCCGCCGCCAGCGGCGGCGGCGAGGGGGAGTCCCTGGTGGGCCGCAACAAGGCCGACCGCGGTCCCCAGCGCCGCGCCCGCAAGGGCTCCGCGTCGCCGTCGTCGGAGGCGGGCGCCCAGGCACAGCTCCAGCTGCAGGGAGCCTTCGCGCCCGGTGGCGCGCAGTCCCAGCCCGTCGCACCGGCCGACGAGTCGCCGGTCCCGGCCACCGAGCCCGAGCCCGAGCCGGAACCCGCCCCGGCGCGCGGCGGCGTCCGGGCGCTGGCCAAGCCGCCGGTACGCAAGCTGGCCAAGGACCTCGGTGTCGACCTGGCCTCGCTCACCGGCTCCGGGCCGGGCGGCGCGGTGACCCGCGACGACGTCCAGCAGGCGGCCGCCCCGGCGGCGCCCCGGTCCCACGCCGACCGCCCCACGCCGCAGGCCCGCGAGCACCGCGAGCCGGTCAAGGGCGTGCGCAAGGCGATGGCCCAGGCGATGACCAGCTCGGCGTTCACCGCGCCGCACGTCACCGAGTGGATCACCGTCGACGTCACCCGGACCGTCCAGCTGGTGGAGCGGCTCAGCGCACGGCGCGAGCTGGCCGACGTGCGGGTGGGCCCGCTGCTGGTGCTGGCCCGCGCCTGCATCCTGGCGATGCGCCGTACCCCGGAGATCAACTCCTGGTGGGACGAGGAGGCCCAGGAGGTCCTCTACCGGGGCCGGGTCAACCTCGGTATCGCCGCCGCGACGCCGCGTGGGTTGGTGGTGCCCACCATCAAGGACGCCGACGCGATGTCGCTGGCCGAGCTGGGCCGCGCCCTGGGCGAGCTGGTCGTGACCGCCCGCGAGGGCCGCACCCAGCCGGCCGAGATGAGCGGCGGCACCTTCACCATCACCAACGTCGGGGTCTTCGGCGTCGACGCGGGCACGCCGATCATCAACCCCGGCGAGTCCGCGATCATCTGCCTCGGGGCGGTGAGCAAGCGGCCCTGGGTCGACGAGGAGACCGGCGAGATCGTGGCCCGGGACGTCACCACGCTGGCGCTCTCCTTCGACCACCGCCACATCGACGGGGAGAAGGGCTCGCGCTTCCTCGCCGACGTCGCGGGCATCCTGGCCGACCCGGGCACCGCGCTGGTCTTCTGACCCGGCGCAAGATTTTGCCCGAAGATGGTTTCGGGTTCACCCACCCGGGTAGAAGGCGCCCGTGACCTTGCCATCTCCGCGAATCGGCCCCTACGTGGTCGGGCGTCAGCTCGGTCGCGGGGGCGTCGGGGTCGTCCACGCGGCGGTGCCCCAGCAGCCGGGCCGTGCGCCCGAAGTGGCCCTCAAGCTGCTCCCCGGCGAGCTCGCCCAGGACCGCGCGTTCCGGGCGCGGTTCACCCGCGAGGCGCGCACGCTCGCCGGCCTGGAGTCGCCGCACGTGCTGCCGGTCCGCGGCTACGGCGAGGAGGCCGGGCAGCTCTACGTCGTCAGCGACCTGGTCCCCGACGGCGACCTGGAGCGGATGCTGCGCCTGCACGGTCCGCCGCCCCTCGACCTCGCCCTCCAGCTCGTCCTGGAGATCGCCCAGGGTCTGGTCGACGCCCACGAGGCGGGCCTGGTCCATGGCTCGCTGAAGCCGGCCAACGTGATGCTGCGCCGCGTGGGAGACGGCTTCCGCGCCTGCCTGACCGACTTCGGGACGGCGCACGGCAACCTGCCGATCGCCCCCGGCAGCGCCCGCTGGTCGGCCCCCGAGCTGCACAACGGGGCGACCCCGTCGCGCTCCTCGGACCTCTACTCGCTGGGCTGCGTGCTGTGGGCGACCCTGACCGGGGAGCCGCCGTACGCCGGCACCACCGACTTCCAGCAGGCCACCGCTCACCTGCAGGAGCCGCCGCGCCAGCTCGCCGGCGGCTCGCCCCTGGTCCTGGAGCTCAACGCGCTGCTCGCCCGGACCATGGCCAAGGAGCCCGGTCGGCGCCCCGCCTCGGCCCGTCAGGTCGTCGAGGTCCTGCGCCGGGCCCGCACCCTGGCCGGCGCCGGTGACCCACGGGTCGTGCCGGTGCCCGCGGCGCGCACCGGCACCGGCGCCGACGACGGCGGTCGGCGCTCGTGGCGCTCCCGCCTCGTCGGCGCGGCCGGTCTGGCGGCGGCCGTGGCGGTCGGGGTCGTCGGGACCCTGCTCCTCATCGACCGCGAGTCCTCCGCGGCGCCGGTCACCGCCGCTTCGGTGGGCGTGCGTGCCTCGGACGGCGCGGGGGGCTCGGCGGGCGCGGATGGTGCGAGCCTCAACCCCGAGGCTCGTGCCGTCAACAGCGTCGCCGCCTCCTTCGTCGACCAGCTGATGGTCGACCACGACAACGCGCGCTGCATCGCCGGGCGCTGGGTGGAGGAGGTCGGCCTGGGGAGGCTGATCGCGGCGGGTTTCCTCGACGACGCTCTCGCCTACCACGAGCGTGACCTCGAGCGCGTCGATCCCGACATCAAGGCCTCCCTCGGCGCGGCCACCCAGGAGTGCCTCGCCTGAGACTGGGCCGTTTCGTTACCGCCCGGTAGAGATCGGCGCTAAGGTGACCTGGCTCACGAATCTTGAGGGGGGTTTTTGCCATGGGGTGTCCCAGGTGCGGCATGCAGGTACAAGCGGGGACGCAGTGGTGCGCTGACTGCGGATTCCAACAGCTCGTCCCCGAGATCCACCCCCCGCTGCCCGGCCGGGTCCCGCTGCTGGCCGCTGCCGGCACCCCCGTCCCCCACCAGTCGGAGGGTGCCTCCCGGGCCGGGATCCTCGCGCTGCTGGCGGTGCTGGTGCTCGTCGGCGCGATGGTGCTCATCGGCCTCTCGCCCGACGACGACGTGGCCGCCGACGGTGCTCCGTTCCAGCCGCCCGGCCTCGCCCCCACCCCCGAGGAGGCCGCCGAGTCCCTGGACGAGAGCCCCGAGGACAAGAAGGCGCGTCGCCAGGCCCGTCGTGAGGCCCGCAAGGCCGCCCTCGCGCCCAGCGAGTCCTCGACCGAGGTGCCCAGCGAGTCCCCGAGCGCGTCGCCCAGCGCGTCGCCCACGATGTCGCCGACCGCGTCGCCGACCGCGTCGCCGAGCGAGTCGCCCAGCGCCTCGCCGAGCACGGCGCCCAGCGCGCAGCCCACGCCGTCGGCCACCCCCACGCCCAAGGCGCCCAAGACCCGCAAGCCGAAGCCGAAGTCACCCAAGACCCCGACCCCGACGGCGGCCCCGCCCACGCAGTCGCCGACCGAGCCGCCCGCCCCGACACCCACACCCGCGCCGCCCACCCCGACGCCGACCCCGACGCCGACCGCGTCCGCCGCTCCGCCCGAGGAGGCCCCCAGCCCGGCGCCGCCCAGCGCGGCCGAGATCGCCGCGGGGCTGTCGGGCCAGACCTGCGACAGCCTCAAGCGTGCGGGCTACAGCTACGACGTCGCCTACGCCTACTGGGTGAAGAGCGGCCGCCCGTGGCTCTGGGACACCGACCGCGACGACCGGGTCTGCGAGTTCACCTACCGCTGAGGCGCGAGCGGGCCGCCCAGCGCGCGGGGGTCTCGCCGTACTCGCGCCGGAAGGCGCTGACGAACGCCGACGCGCTCGCGTAGCCCACCCGGTGCGCCACCTCGCCCACCGGGCGGAGGCCCAGCAGCGCCCGGGACGCCTCCAACCGCATCCGGGTGCGCCAGGTCGACCACGGGACGCCGTACTCGCGGACGAAGTCGCGCTGCAGGGTCTTGGTGGCGACGTGCAGCCGCTCGGCCCAGACGGTCAGCTCGGTGGGGTCGCCGGGATCGCTGAGCAGGGCGGCCGCCACCTGGCGGGCCAGGCCGCTGCCGCGCGCCGTGTGCTCCAGCGGGACCGGGGCGCCGAGGTCGGCGAGCAGCCGGTCCTTCAGCTCCATGGCGAGCTCGTGGTCGAGGTCGGCGCGGCACAGGGTGCGGACCGCCCGGGCGGCCTCCTCGCCGAACGGGACGCTCGCGGCCGCCACCTCCATCAGGGTGGCCGGCGCCTGGCGCAGGCAGACCACGTGGACGGTCTGGAGCTCGCAGCCGCTGACCTCGAGGGTGGAGCCCCGTCGCGCCCAGAAGGCCTGGTCGGGGGCGATGTGGGTCAGTCGGGCGCCGCGGCGCACCGCGAGCACGCCGTCGGGTGACCAGAAGAGCTGGTGCCTCAGGTCGTCGCGGGCCTCGGCGAAGTGGGGCACCCCCCAGGTCGGCGGGTAGCGGAGCACCAGGACGCCGGTGGGTGGGCCGAGGCCGTGACCGAACTCCTCGACCCAGGTGTCACGGTGTCCTTTCGGCGACATCAGGTGTCCTCTCCGCGACATCAAACCTCAGTAGGTAAGCCTTACCTTAGAGCCCATGACGACTGCCCGCCCCACTCGCCGCGCCCGCGCGCGCGCCTCCGCCGCCGCCCTCACGGGTCTCCTCGTCCTGGGCCTGGCCGCCTGCGGCGACGACGCCGACGAGACCGAGGCGACGGAGTCCGGCACCCGCACCTTCAGCGCCGACAACGGCGAGATCGAGATCCCCGCCGACCCGCAGCGCGTGGTGGCCACCGGCTACGCCGTGCCGGTGCTGATCGAGTCGGACGCCGACCTGGTGGGCATCTCGGAGTGGTCCCGCGGCACCGCGATGATGACCGATGAGCAGCTGGCCACCTACGAGGAGCTGGACAAGGTCGCCGGCGAGAGCGCCGCGGAGACCAACTACGAGGCGATCGCCGAGGCGTCGCCCGACCTGATCGTGATCGGCGTCCCCGCCCCCGCGCTGGTCGACCTCGACATGGACCGCCTCGAGGACATCGCCCCCGTGGTCGTGCTGGGCCCGAGCGCCCCGGACTCCTGGCGCGAGCTCTCCGAGCGCCAGGCCGACGCGGCCGGTGCCAGCGAGGGCTTCGAGGCCACCCGGGCCACCTACGAGGAGCGGGCCGAGGAGCTCTCCGAGAAGTACGGCGACGTGCTCGCCGACCTGCAGTTCGGCCACGTGGGCGCCTACGGCGACGTCTCGGCGGGCAGCTTCCACCGGGAGTACGCCGGCTCGTGGGGCACCAACATCGCGGTCGACATGGGCGTCGACTACTACGGCGAGCCCAGCGAGCCGGGCGAGGGTGCCGACGCGGTCACCGAGTACCCCTCGATCGAGGAGCTCCCCGAGAAGCTCGGCGAGGCCGACGCGATCACCTACACCCTCGGGCCCGACGGCAAGCCGGCGGAGGCGGTGGCCTACGTGCTCGAGCACAAGCTGTGGAAGAACCTGCCGGCCGTCAAGGAGGGCAACGTCTTCGGCATCCGCTACACCGAGGCGGTCACCTTCGGCTCCGCGCTGAAGGCGCTCGACTCCCTCGACACCGCGCTCGAGCCGCTGCTCTCGTGAGCCGGGCGATGGAGCGCGACCGCGCCGCGGAGCGGGTCGCCGCCCACCACGCGGCGCGTCCGGCCGCCGGCGAGGGCGTGACCCGGATCGGCTACCCCATCGGGGTGCGGACGGCCCAGGTGGTGCGGGTCGAGGCGGTGACGCCGTCGATGCTGCGGCTCACCCTCGGCGGTGCCGGACTGGCCGGCTTCCACACCTACCAGGCCGACGACCACGTGAAGGTGGTCTTCGCGATGCCCGACGGCACCCGCCACGACCCGGTCGCCAACGCCGACGCGGAGCTGGACTGGCCCCGGCCGCTGCCCCCCACGCGCAAGTACACGGTGCGGCGCTGGGACGCCCACGCCCTCGAGCTCGACCTGGACTTCGTGGTCCACGACGGCGGCCTGGCGTCGGACTGGGTGCGGGCGGTGCGGCCGGGCGACGACGTCGTGGTGGCCGGCCCGCCCGGGGCGAAGGCCTTCGCGCAGACCTACGACCACTACGTCTTCGCCGTCGACACCACCGCGCTCCCGGCGCTGGCGCGCTGGCTCGAGGAGTCGCCGGCCAACGTGTCGGCCGACGCCTTCGTCGACGTCGACCACGCCCACGAGCGGGACTACCCGCTGGCCGCGCGCGACGGCGTACGGGTGCGCTGGCTCGACCGCAGCGCGGGGTCGCGGCTGGCCGAGGAGGTCGGCGCGCTGGACCTCTCGGCCCACGGTCGGACCTTCCTCTTCGCGGCCGGCGAGGCCGGCGACGTCAAGCCCCTGCGCGCCTGGGGCAAGGAGCACGCCACGGAGGCGCTGGTCACCGGCTACTGGAAGCGCGGGGTCGCCGGGCTGGATGAGTGAGACCCCCCGCCTGAGGCTCCCGGCGCTCCTGGGAGCGGTCCTGCTGCTCGCGGCACTGGCCGTGCTCAGCTTGTGCGTCGGGTCGCGACCGGTCCCCCTCTCGGAGGTGGTGACCGCCTTCACCGACTACGCCGGCACCGACGACCACGTCGTCGTCCGGGACGTCCGCCTGCCCCGCACCCTGCTCGCCCTGGCGGTCGGGGCGGCGCTCGCCGTCTCCGGTGCGCTGGTCCAGACGCTGACCCGCAACCCGCTCGCCGAGCCGGGGATCCTGGGCGTCACCGCGGGCGCGTCGTTCTCGATCGTGATGGCGGTGGCGCTGTGGGGCGTCGACTCCCAGGCCGCGATGCTGCTCGCCGCCTTCGTCGGCGCCGCGGTGGCCACCGTGGTGGTCTACGCAGTGGGTGGCTCCTCGCCGCTGCGCCTCGTGCTCGCCGGCGTCGCCCTCTCCGCGGTGCTGGCCGGGGTGACGCTCGGGGTGCGGCTGGCGATGCCGGACGTCTTCGACAGCTACCGCTTCTGGTCGGTCGGCTCGCTCGCCGGGCGTGAGCAGGTCGCGCTGGGCCTGCCGCTGCTGGCGATCGGTGCCGGGCTCGTCGGGGCGCTGATGCTGGTCCGGGCCCTCGGCGCCGTGGCGCTGGGCGAGCACCTCGCCCACACCCTGGGGGCGCACGTGGTGCGGACCCGGGTGCTCACCATCGCGCTGGTCACCCTGCTGGCCGGAGCGGCCACGGCCGTCGCCGGCCCGATCGGCTTCGTCGGGCTGATCGTCCCCCACCTCGCGCGGCGTGCGGCCCGGGGCTCGATCGCCTGGCTGATGGTGCTGACGCTCGTGCTCGGCCCGGCGCTCGTGCTGCTCTCCGACGTGGTGGCGCGGGTGCTGCTGCCCACCGGGGAGGTGCCGGTCGCCCTGGTGACGGCGTTCCTCGGCGGCCCGGTGCTCATCTGGGTGGTCCGCCGGTACGGCGCGGTGGCGCTGTGATCGCGACCGGCATGACGCGACGCGAGGCGGTGGCCTGCGCGCTGATCGCGGCGGCCATCGTGGCCGTCGCCTTCACCGCGCTCTGCCAGGGATCGACCTGGACCACCCCGTCGGAGACGCTCGCCGGCCTCCTCGGGCGCGGGGACAAGGCGTTCGTGATCACCCAGTGGCGGCTCCCGCAGGTCGCCGCCGGCGTCGTCTTCGGCGTGGCCCTGGGCCTGGCCGGCGCGATCTTCCAGAACCTGACCCGCAACCCGCTGGGCAGCCCGGACGTGATCGGGCTCGATGCCGGTGCCTGGACCGGCGCGCTCGTCGTGGTCGCCCTGCTCGGCGGCACCTCGGGGCAGCTGGCGACCGGTGCGGTCCTCTCCGCGACGGCCACGGCGCTGGTCATCTACCTGCTCTCCCTCAAGCAGGGCTTCAGCGGGCTGCGGCTGATCGTGATCGGGATCGCGGTCAACGCGATGCTGACCGCGGTCAACTCCTGGATCGTGCTGCGCGCCGAGCTCGAGGTCGCGATCGCGGCCACCGCCTGGAGCGCCGGGTCGCTCAACGGCATGGACTGGGACGAGGCGCGTCTGCCCTTCGCGGTGGTCGGGGTGCTGGCGCTGCTGCTCCTCACCCAGGGCCGGGCCATGCACCAGGCCGCGCTCGGCGACGAGGTCGCGGTCACCACCGGGGTCCGGCTCGGCCGGCACCGGCTGGCGATGGTGGCGATCGGGGTGGCCTGCACGGCGACGGTCACGGCGGCGGCCGGACCGATCGTCTTCGTCGCGCTGGCGGCACCGCAGATCGGCCGGCGGCTCACCGGCAGCGCCGGCGTCCCGCTCGTGCCCGCCGCGCTCACCGGTGCCCTGCTCCTGGTCTCCGCGGACCTCCTCGCCCAGGTGCTCACCCGGCCGGTGCCGCTGCCGGTCGGCGTCGTCACCACCGCGCTGGGCGGGCTCTACCTCATCTGGCTGCTCGTCAAGGAAGTGAGACGATGACCCGTCTGCAGGCCCACGACCTGACCCTCGGCTACGGGGAGCGGACGGTCTCCAGCGGCCTCTCCCTCGCCGTCCCCGACCGGGCGTTCACCGCCATCGTCGGCGCCAACGCCTGCGGCAAGTCGACGCTGCTCCGCTCGCTCGTCCGGCTGCTCCAGCCGCGCGCCGGGCGGGTCGAGCTCGACGGCACCGACGTGCGCCGGCTGCGCCCACGCGCCGTCGCCCGCGAGCTGGGCTTCCTGCCCCAGGGCCTCGTCCCGCCGGAGGGGATCCGGGTGGAGGCGCTGGTGCGGCGCGGCCGCTACCCGCACCAGTCGCTGCTCTCCGCCTGGACCGCCGAGGACCAGGTGGCCGTCGTCGCCGCGATGGCGGCCGCCGGGGTCGACGACCTGGCGGACCGGCAGGTGGAGGAGCTCTCGGGCGGCCAGGCCCAGCGGGTCTGGATCGCGATGGTGCTCGCCCAGGAGACGCCGTACCTGCTCCTCGACGAGCCGACCACCTTCCTCGACATCGCCCACCAGTACGAGCTGCTCGGCCTGCTCGCCCGGCTCCGCGACGAGGGGCGGACCGTGGTCACCGTGCTCCACGACATCAACCAGGCGTGCCGCTTCGCCGACCACGTGGTGGCGATGAAGGCGGGGCGGATCGTGACCCAGGGGGCCCCGGCCGAGGTGGTGGACGCCGCGCTGATCCAGGAGGTCTTCGGGCTCGCCTGCACCGTGGTGCCCGACCCGGTCGCCGGGACGCCGATGGTGGTGCCGCACTAGGAGCGGGTGGACGCGAGCGCCTGCGTCGGTGCGCTGCTGGGCCTTGGCACCGTCGCCTCCGCGGCCGGCATCCTTCCCGGCTGGACGAAGTGGACGACCTCGGGCGGGCAGACCTGCGAGATCCGGGCCAGGGCGAGTGGGGCGGCCCCACGTTCACCCGTGCGGGACGCCGTCCTCAGGCTGCGCGCCGCTCACCGTGAGCTGGTGATGCTCGTGCACTGGGACGGCTTCACGCTGACCGAGGTGGCCCTCACCTGAGCCGTGACTGCCTGTGGATGACGAGCCGCAGTGTCGGCGATTACGACTATTCTCGAACACATGATCGAGACCTTGGTGCGGTGCTGGGACGCGGAGACCGGCCCCATGCTCCCACCCGCGGGTGACGGAGAGGCCTGGTCCAGCGAGGCGCTCTCCGCGCTGGCGAGCAGCCTGGCGGACGTCGGCGCCGCCCCGGCCCGCACCTCGGAGTGCCTGGCCCAGGTCGAGGCCCTGGAGGCACTCAAGGCGGCGGCGGCCGCCGCCCAGGCCAGGGTCACCGCCGCCTTCGCGGCGCGGGAGCGTCGCCGCGCCGCGGCAGAGCCGGTGATCGGCAGCCAGCTCGGGCTGGCTCGACGGGAGTCACCGGCCCGCGGCCGCTTCCTGGTGGGGGCGGCCACCGCGTTGGTCGAGGAGCTGCCGTTGACCCTGGCGGCGCTGGAGCGTGGCGAGCTGACCGAGGAGCGCGCCCTGCTGATCGTCCGGGAGACCGACGACCTGAGCCGGGAGGACCGCACCCGGGTCGACGCCGACCTGTGGGCCGGCACCGGCGCGGGCTGTGCCGCCACCCTCGGCACCGACCAACTCCGCGAGCTGCTCCGTCGTCTGGTCACCGCCGCCGACTCCGAGGCGGCGACCAGGCGGATGGTCCGGGCCCGCGCCCGACGTCACGTGGCCGGCAGGCTGCTGGGCGACGGCACCGGGCGGATCACCGCGGTGGTCCGCTCCGAGCACTACGGGCCGGTGATGAAGGCACTCCAGGAGGCCGCCGCCTCCGCCCGGGCCGCGGGGGACCCGCGGACCGCCGACCAGGTCCGCGCCGACGTCCTCGTCGAGCGGGTGACCGGCATCGACCCGGTAGCTCCGCGACGGATCGACCTGCGGCTCGTGATGAGCCTCTCCAGCCTGTGGGGTGACTGCGACGACCCGGCCTGGGTCCCGGAGTCGGGCCACCTGCCGGTGGAGGTCTGCCGTCAGCTGCTCGGGGAGGCCTTCGCGCGGCACGAGGTCACCGTGCGGCGCCTCTTCGCCCTCCCCGACGACGGACAGCTGGTCGCCATGGAGCGCCCGAGGCGCTGCTTCGACGGGTTGCTCGCGGAGATGATCCGGCTGCGCGACGGCGGGACCTGCCGGACGCCGTGGTGCGACGCCCCCATCCGGCACCTCGACCACGTGGTCCCGGACCGCGAGGGCGGTCCGACCAGCTTCGAGAACGGTCAGGGGCTCTGCGAGGCCTGCAACCAGGTCAAGGAGGCACCCGGCTGGACAAGCTGGGTCGGCTTCTCCGCCGGTGGCCCCGAGATCCGCGGCTTCACCAGCAACGGCCGCATCTATCACGGCAAGCCGCCCCCGCTCCCGGTCTGACCGATGAGCAGTGGAACGTGTTCAACGGGCCCGGCAGGCGAGCACGCGGCGTCGAGGATGCTGGAGCAGCCATCTCAGATCTGCAGGTGGGGGTGGGCCAGCGCGGCCGCCTCATGGGGCACCGCGCAGATCGGCTCCCGCGGGTTGCCAGAGCTGGATCTGGCTGTTGCCACCAAGACGGGGTCTCATACGACTGCGGCGGCGGGTCGACGCCCAGATGCTGGGCATACCAAGCCGTGAGCTTGCTGGGATTCTCTGCTCTGAAGAACACCCCGCCGATGCCGGTGACCCGCTCCATGAGGCTCCTTCGCTGCACGCTGGTGACGCACCCATGTGTCCGGAGGGCCATCTCACCCACCCATCCGCCATCCGGATCTTGGCTGCTTGTTCCATTGACCCAGGACCGGTGCCTGGCGAGGCTCGGTCCAGGCGCCCGGGCTGTCGCTCTCATTTCG
>NZ_JBZAJB010000003.1:0-389740 GCF_058215755.1 Nocardioides sp. Z50_6
ACCGACGACGAGGTTGCCGAGGCGGAGGCCTGGATGGAGCTGCGGGAGTCGCTGTTCATGGGCAACACGCTGCGGGGCCTGCTCCTGTACGGGTACGCGTTCGCCACGATCGGCACCATCGCCGGGTACGCCGCGATCGCCGCCTTCGTGGGCGCTGCTCTCTTCCTGATCCTGGGCCTGCTCGGTCTCGCCCACTCGCGCAAGGTTGCCAGCGCGGAGGCCTGAGCGGTTCGGAAGGAACGGCTCGTCCCCTCGGGGACGGGCCGTTCTGCGTGTCCGGAGCCTCTAGACTCCCTCCTCATGCCGCTCCCCGTGAACAGGCGCAGGCTCCCACCGCTGCTCCCCGTGGTGCTCGTGCTGGCCGTCCTCCTCGCCGCCTGCAGCTCCCCGGGCCCGGCGACGCAGGAGCCCCGGGGGCGGGCGGACGAGGCCGTCCCCGAGGCGGGCGTCCTGGCCGCCGCGGAGCCCTCGGCCGCCGAGGCCCTCGGGCTCGCCGAGGGGTGGGGTCCTACGGCGGCCGAGCTGGACCACGCCGCCACCCTGGTGGCGGGGCTGAGTACCGCCGAGCTCGCCGGCCAGGTGATGGTGGTGCCCTGGTCGGGGGTCCGCGCGCCCACCCGGCTGCTGCGCCGCCACCATGTCGGTGGGTTCATCTGGTTCTCCGACAACGTCGTCTCCGTGGCGCAGGTGCGCCGGGTCAACCGGGCGCTGCGCCGGGCCTCTGGCCGGGAGTGGCCCCTGTTCCTCGGGATCGACCAGGAGGGGGGAGCCGTGGCCCGTCTCGAGCGCGGCGTGACCCGGCTGCCCAGCTTCATGACGGCCGGTGCGGCCCGCCGCCCCGGGCTGACCCGGGCGGCCGCGGCAGCCGGCGGGCGCGAGCTGAGGGCTTTGGGGTTCACCGCCAACTTCGCCCCGGTCGCCGACGTCACCGTGGGTCCCGCGGACCCCACCATCGGCGCCCGGTCGGCCTCGTCCTCGCCCGCCCAGGTCGCGGTGCAGGCGCTGGCCGCGGTCCGCGGGCTGGGTGACGCGGGCCTGGTGGCCCCGCTCAAGCACTTCCCCGGGCACGGGTCGGTGCGCGGCGACAGCCATCTCACCCTGCCCCGGCAGGAACGCCGCCTGGCGGCGCTGCGCCGCGCCGACCTGAGGCCCTTCGCCGAGGCGGTGCGCGCCGGCGCCCCCGCGGTGATGACCGGCCACCTCGACGTGCGGGCGGTGGACCCCGGCACCCCCGCCTCGCTGTCACGTCGCGTGGTGCACGGGCTGCTGCGCCAGCAGCTCGGCTTCGACGGCCTGGTCGTCACCGACTCGCTGAGCATGGCGGCGGTCACCCGCACCCGGTCGCCGGAACAGGCGGCGGTCCAGGCGCTGCGCGCGGGGTCCGACGTGCTGCTGATGCCGGCCGACGTGGGCCGGGCTCGCGCCGGGATCGTCCGGGCGGTGCGCCGGGGCCACCTCTCCCGCACCCGGCTGGAGCAGGCTGCGGCGCGTCAGGTCGCCCTGCTCCTGCACCACCGCCGGGCCACGGGCGCGCCGCCCGGGTCGGCCCGGTCCGCGGCCCTGGCCTGGTCCCGGGCCGCGGTGACGGTCGCCTCCGGGCCGTGCCACGGGCGGCTGGTGGGGCGCCGGGTGACGCCGGTGGGCGACCGGGGCGCGGTCCGGGCCTTCCTGCCCGCCGCCCGGGCCGCCGGGCTGCGGGTGGGACCGCGAGGAGCCCGGGTCGCCTTCCTGCGCCCCGGGGCCCCCGCGCTCCCCGCGGCCGTGACGGTGGCGGTCGACGCCCCCTGGGTGCTGGCCCGGGCCCGGTCGCGGGTCCGGGTGGCGGCCTACGGCGACACCCCGCTGGCGATGCGGGCGGTGGCCGACGTGCTGGTCGGCCGGCGGCCGGCTCCCGGACGGTTGCCGGTGCCGGTTCCCGGGTCGCAGCGACCCGGCTGCTGAGCCCAGGTCGGGCGGCTCAGAACGGGCGCACCAGCAGTGCCCGGCCGACGCCGTCGACCCGGGTCAGCACCACCGTCGCCTCCTCGTCGCCGGTGAGCGCCAGTCGCTTGCGCAGCTGCTCGGGCACCACCTCGACGCCACGCTTCTTGATCGTCAGCGGGCCGATGTTGCGCGCGACCAGCGCGGCCCGCAGCTGCTTCTCCCGGAAGGGCAGCTCGTCGATGACGTAGTAGGAGCGCATGAAGGGGCTGCGGAAGGACTTGTCCGAGGTGACGTAGGCGATGTGGGGGTCGAGCAGGCCGCCCTCGACCCCGGCCGCGACCGCGGTCACCAGTCCGGCCCGGATGACCGCGCCGTCCGGCTCGTAGAGGTGCTGGCCCAGCGGGCGCACCGGGCGCTCCTGCCCGTCGTAGGGGTCGTCCTCGGCCGTCAGGGAGGCGAGGCCCGCCCCGGAGATCACCGTCGCCCGGCGGCTGGTGGTGGCCAGCGAGGACGACCAGAGCGCCGCTTCCTTGACCTCGCCCTCGTCGCTGACCCACTCCGCCTCGACGCCCTCGGGGACCAGGTCGTGACCGATGCCGGGGGCCACCTTGACCACGGCGCTCGCCGCCCGCCCGCCGGTGAGGAGGTCGGCCACGAACGACCAGGGCGGGGTCCATCCCTCCCGGTCGAAGACACGGCCGCGCGCGCCTCGTCGGGCGGGATCGGCGAAGACCGCGCCGAAGGTGCCGAGGTCCAGGGCCGTGGCGTCGGCGGCCATCACCGCGCCCGCGAGCCCGAGAGCGGCCAGGTTGGCCTCCGCCATCGCCACCCGGACCGGGTCGAGGTCGACCCCGGCGCTGACCAGCCCGGCGCGGGAGAAGGCGGCCAGGTCGCCGCCGATCCCGCAGCCGAGGTCGACCACCGACGCGGGCCGCGCCGCGGCCAGCCGGGCGGCCCGGTGGTCGGCGACCCGGCGCCGGGTCGCCTGCTCCAGCGCGTCGGGGGTGAAGTACATCGAGACCGCGTCCTCGCCGAACTTGGGCACGGCGCGGACCCTCAGCCCGACGGTGGTCAGGGCCGCGGCGGCCCGGTCGGGGTCGTGACCCAGCCGGCGGACGGCGGCGGCGGCGCGCAGGGGATCGCCCTCGGCGTCGGCATAGGCATGGGTGGCCTGCTCCAGCAGTCGCTGGCCGTCGTCGGTGAGCAGCCAGCGGAAGGTCTCCAGGTCCACGGACGACATAGTGGCAGGAGGGGACCTCTCTGGCACTCGGTCAGGGGGAGTGCTAACGTTTCCACTGGCACTCTCACCCTGAGGCTGCCAACACTCGTGAACGGTCCGTGATCCCCGCGACGGCGCTGGCCAGCCACGAGAACCCAGACAGTCCGCGCCCCGCGGGCGCACGCTACGTGGAGAAAGTGGAGGTCGGCACTGTGTCGGTCAACATCAAGCCCCTCGAGGACCGCATCGTCGTCAAGCCGCTCGACGCCGAGCAGACCACGGCCTCTGGCCTGGTCATCCCGGACACCGCCAAGGAGAAGCCCCAGGAGGGCGAGGTCGTGGCCGTGGGTCCGGGTCGCTTCGGCGAGGGTGGCACCGAGCGCATTCCCATGGACATCTCCGTGGGCGACAAGGTCATCTACAGCAAGTACGGCGGCACCGAGGTGAAGTACTCCGGTGGCGAGTACCTCATCCTCTCCGGCCGCGACGTGCTGGCCATCGTTTCCTGATCGTTCCCCGGTCCCGGACGCCCCGGCCCACCGTGCACCTGTGCCGGTCGGCCGGGCGTCCGGGTCCGTCCATTTGAGGAGGAGTCCACATGCCCAAGATCCTGGAGTTCGACGAGAACGCTCGTCGTGCCCTCGAGCGCGGAGTCGACGCGCTCGCCAACACCGTCAAGGTGACGCTCGGCCCGAAGGGGCGCTACGTCGTCCTGGACAAGAAGTGGGGCGCCCCCACGATCACCAACGACGGTGTCACCGTCGCGCGTGAGATCGAGCTCGACGACCCGTTCGAGAACCTCGGCGCCCAGCTCACCAAGGAGGTCGCCACCAAGACCAACGACATCGCGGGTGACGGCACCACCACCGCGACCGTGCTGGCCCAGGCGATGGTCCACGAGGGCCTGCGCGCCGTCGCGGCCGGCGCGAACCCGATGGGTCTCAAGCGCGGCATGGACGCCGCCGCCGAGGCGGTCGGCGACGCGCTGCGCGAGGCGGCCCGCGAGGTGGAGTCCAAGGAGGACATGGCCTCGGTGGCCACCATCTCCAGCCGCGACGCCCACATCGGCGAGCTGCTCGCCGAGGCCTTCGACAAGGTCGGCAAGGACGGCGTGATCACCGTCGAGGAGTCCAACACCATGGGCACCGAGCTGGAGTTCACCGAGGGGATGCAGTTCGACAAGGGCTACATCTCGGCGTACTTCGTCTCCGACCCCGAGCGGATGGAGGCCGTCCTGGACGACCCCTACATCCTCCTGGTGCAGAGCAAGATCTCCTCGGTCGCCGAGCTGCTGCCCCTGCTGGAGAAGGTCATCGCCACCGGGAAGCCGCTCTTCATCCTCGCCGAGGACGTCGAGGGCGAGGCGCTCTCCACCCTGGTGGTCAACAAGATCCGCGGCACCTTCAACGCGGTGGCCGTCAAGAGCCCCGCCTTCGGTGACCGCCGCAAGGCGATGATGCAGGACATCGCGACCCTGACCGGTGGTCAGGTCATCGCCGCCGAGGTCGGCCTCAAGCTCGACCAGGTCGGGCTCGAGGTCCTGGGCCAGGCCCGCCGGGTCGTGGTCACCAAGGACGAGACCACCATCGTCGACGGCGCCGGCGACAAGGCCGAGGTCGAGGGCCGGGTCAACCAGATCAAGGCCGAGATCGAGAACACCGACTCCGACTGGGACCGGGAGAAGCTCCAGGAGCGGCTCGCGAAGCTGGCCGGCGGCGTGTGCGTCATCAAGGTCGGCGCCCACACCGAGGTCGAGCTCAAGGAGAAGAAGCACCGGATCGAGGACGCCGTCTCCGCGACGCGCGCCGCGATCGAGGAGGGCATCGTCGCCGGCGGCGGCTCCGCCCTGGTGCACGCCGTCTCCGTGCTCGAGGACAACCTCGGGCTGACCGGCGACGAGGCGATGGGTGTGCGCATCGTGCGTCGCTCCGCCGACGAGCCGCTGCGCTGGATCGCGGAGAACGGTGGGATCAACGGCTACGTCGTGACCACCAAGGTCCGTGAGCTGGGCGTCGGCAACGGCTACAACGCCGCCACCGACGAGTACGGCGACCTGGTCGCCCAGGGGGTGCTCGACCCGGTCAAGGTCACGCGCTCGGCCCTGGTCAACGCCACCTCGATCGCCGGCATGCTGCTGACGACCGAGACCCTGGTCGTGGAGAAGCCCGCCGACGAGGACGAGGCTCCGGCCGCCGGCCACGGCCACGGCCACTGACCGACGCCTCACCACACGCTGCGGCCCGCCGCCCCCCAGGGGGTGGCGGGCCGTCGCCATTTCGGCGACCGCCCGTACGGTGTGGGGGTGGAGAAGCGTCAGGTCGCGGTCGTCGACATCGACGGCGTGCTCGCCGACGTGCGCCACCGCGTGCGTCACGTGACGTCCTCGCCCAAGGACTGGGGCGCCTTCTTCGCCGCCGCCCGGCACGACCCGCCGCTCGCCGAGGGGATCGAGGTGGTCCGCCGGCTGGCCGAGGTCTACGACATCGTCTACCTCTCCGGGCGCCCGGAGCAGTGCCGGCGCGACACCGAGGAGTGGTTCCGCCGCCACCGGCTGCCGCCCGGCGAGCTGCTGCTGCGCGGGAGCCGGGACCGGCGACCGGCTCGGGTGATGAAGGTCGGCGAGCTGCGGCGGATCGCCACGGAGGCCGAGGTCGTGGTGCACGTCGACGACGACCCGGAGGTGGTCGCGGCCTCCCGCGCCGCCGGCTTCGACGTGCTCCCCGCGACCTGGATGCCGGAGCAGGCCGACGAGGCCGCCGCCCTGCACCACGCCCAGGAGGCGGAGGGCCGGAGCTGAGCGCAGCCTCAGCAGCGGGGCCGGGGGACCGCCCGGTCCGCGGTCTTGAGGCGCCAGATCCGCTTGGCCATCCCGCACTCGGGCACCGTGACGTCGTAGCGGCTCTCCACCGCCTTGCGGAGCCGGTGGCCGGCCTCGGCATTCCAGACCTCGAACGGGGCCACCTCCACCAGCCAGGTCGGGGCGTCGGGCCCCTCCACCAGCGAGACGAGCTCCTCGTAGTCGGGGTCCAGCGTGCGCATCGGGAGGCTCCACATGTACGGGTACGGCGAGGGGAGGCCGCTGCCGGCCTGCACGTCCGCGCGTCCGCCGAAGACGGTCAGCGTGTCACCGGGCTCGGCGACCTCGGCCACCGAGGAGCCGGTGTCGTCCTCACCGGTGCTGCCTATCCAGCCCGGGTCGACGACCAGCCAGGCCGTCACGCAGACCAGGCAGGAGACCGCGGCCGCGATCACCGGGCCCGGCACGAGCATCGCGCCGCGCTCCAGGGTGCCGCAGAGCGCCGCGAGGGCCAGCGCGGTGGCCGGGACGAGGGCGAAGAGGTAGTCGCGCCAGAAGCTCCCACTGGCGACGAGGGCGTAGAGCTCGTAGGCGACCATCGCGGTGATGGCCGCGGTCAGGGCGGGATGGGCACGGAACAGACGGGGGAGTCGCGCGACGAAGAGGCTGAGGACCACCGCTATCCCGGAGAGGAACGCCACCGCGAGCAGCCCCAGCGCCCGCAGGTGGTTGGCGGCGGAGGGGCGCGCCTCCAGGACGGCGTTGGCGTCGGCGCGGAAGCCGACGACGGCGTAGGCCAGGGTGTCGAGGTCGACACCGGCCCAGAGCGCCCAGAGCACGGTGGCGACGGGCTGGACGGCCGCGCCGACCAGCCCCGCGGCGGCGAGCCGGGCGAACGAGGCCCCGCTGATCCGGTCGGTCGCCCACGAGGCGATCAGCAGCACCGCGGCGAAGACCAGGGACCCCAGCAGGCTCTGCTTGAGCCCCGTGGCCAGCGAGCCGGTCAGCCCCGCCAGCAGGGCCAGCGCCCAGGCGCCGCGGGTCGCCTCGCGGCGCAGTGCCAGGAGGGCGAGCCAGCAGCTCCCCATCACGAGCGGGATGCCGAGCACCTCGCCCTTGACGTCGACGGGGTCGATGAGCGGGTTGCCGAGGATGGCCGCGGTGCAGATCGCCACCCAGACCGGCGCCCTCTCCCCGGCGATGCTCCGGGCCGCGCCGGCCGCGAGGAGGACGACGAGCGCGCAGCCGACCGCTCCCAGGATGCGGACCGCGGTGATGCCACCGAGGGCGTCGAGCACCCGGAAGACGAGGATCAGCAGGGGCGGACGGTCCACGAAGTAGGGGCCGTAGAGGGAGTCGGGCGCAGGGTCCCAGCTGCGGGCCACCAGTGTGAAACCCGCCTCGTCCGCGCCCGGGGACTGGCCGACGCCGAGGAGGCGCAGGACGAGCACGACGAGTGCGCATCCACCGACCACCCAGCGGTGGTGCTGCTTGAGCGGCATGTCCCCCCTCGGGTGTGGTCTGCCCTGAGCCAGCATGCGGCTCGGATCCTGTGTGGTCAAAGTAGGATGGAGAGGTGGAGATCCCTGAGAAGTTCGCAAGCCTCGGCCTCACCTACGACGACGTGCTGCTGCTGCCGGGGGAGTCCGACCTCGCGCCCGACGAGATCGACACCACGACGCGGCTGACCCGGGAGATCTCCCTGCGCGTGCCCCTGATCAGCGCCGCCATGGACACCGTCACCGAGTCGCGGATGGCGATCGCCATGGCCCGTGAGGGCGGCATGGGCGTGCTCCACCGCAACCTGTCGATCGAGGACCAGGCCTACCAGGTCGACCTGGTCAAGCGGACCCAGACCGGCATCATCTCCAACCCCGTGGTGATCGGGCCGGACGCCACCCTGGAGGACCTCGACCGCATCTGCGGGGAGTACCGGGTCTCCGGGCTCCCGGTGGTCGACGGCGACCAGCGGCTCCTGGGCATCATCACCAACCGCGACCTGCGCTTCACCCCCCTGGCCGAGTGGGCGACCACCAAGGTCGACGAGGTGATGACCCACATGCCGCTGGTCACCGGCGAGGTGGGCATCTCGCGGGAGGACGCCACCGCACTGCTGCGCCAGCACAAGCGCGAGCGACTCCCGCTGGTCGACGCCGACGGCCGCCTGGCCGGGCTGATCACGGTCAAGGACTTCGTGAAGTCCGAGCAGTTCCCCCGCGCCTCCAAGGACGCCGACGGGCGCCTGCTCGTGGGCGCGGCCATCGGCTACTTCGGCGACGCCTGGCAACGCGCCACCACCCTGGTCGAGGCCGGCGTCGACGTGCTGGTCGCCGACACCGCCCACGGTCACGTGCACCTGCTCCTGGAGATGGTCCGCCGGCTCAAGGCCGACCCGGCGACCCGCCACGTCCAGGTGATCGGCGGCAACGTCGCCACCCGCGCGGGCGCCCAGGCCTTCGTCGACGCCGGTGCCGACGCGGTCAAGGTCGGCGTCGGCCCCGGGTCGATCTGCACCACCCGGGTGGTCACCGGCGTCGGTGTCCCGCAGGTCAGCGCCATCTACGAGGCGTCGCTGGCGGCGCGGCCCGCCGGCGTCCCGGTGATCGCCGACGGCGGGATGAAGCACTCCGGCGAGATCGCCAAGGCGCTGGTCGCCGGCGCCGACTCGGTGATGCTGGGCTCGCTGCTCGCCGGCTGCGAGGAGTCCCCGGGCGAGCTGGTCTTCGTCAACGGCAAGCAGTTCAAGTCCTACCGCGGCATGGGATCGCTGGCCGCGATGTCGAGCCGGGGCAAGAAGTCCTACTCCAAGGACCGCTACTTCCAGGCCGAGGTCACCAGCGACGACCAGATCGTGCCCGAGGGCATCGAGGGTCAGGTGGCCTACCGCGGCCCGCTCGGGGCGGTCGCCCACCAGCTGATCGGCGGCCTCAACCAGTCCATGTTCTACGTCGGCGCCCGCACCGTGCCCGAGCTCCAGGAGAAGGGCCAGTTCGTCCGGATCACCTCGGCGTCGCTCAAGGAGAGCCACCCGCACGGCGTCCAGATGACCGTCGAGGCGCCCAACTACTCCGGCCTGTGAGGTCGTGCCCGCCCACACCCGTGACCCGCTCGTGAAAGGCTGCACCCCGTGACCGAGATCGAGATCGGCAAGAACAAGCGTGCCCGCCGGGCCTACGCCTTCGACGACGTGGCCATCGTGCCCTCGCGCCGCACCCGCGACCCCGAGGAGGTGAGCGTGGCGTGGCAGATCGACGCCTACCGCTTCGACCTCCCGGTGCTCGCGGCGCCGATGGACTCGGTGATGTCGCCGGAGACCGCGATCGCCTTCGGGCGGCTCGGCGGGCTGGGCGTGCTCAACCTCGAGGGCCTGTGGACCCGCTACGAGGACCCCTCGCCCCTGCTGGAGGAGGTCGCCTCGCTCTCCGGCGTCGACGCGACCGCGCGGATGCAGGAGATCTACGCCGAGCCGGTCAAGGCCGAGCTGATCAGCGCCCGGCTCCACCAGATGCGTGACGCGGGCGTCACGGTCGCCGGCTCGCTCTCCCCGCAGCGGACCAAGGAGTTCGCCAAGACGGTGGTCGACGCGGGCGTCGACATGTTCGTCATCCGCGGCACCACCGTCTCGGCCGAGCACGTCTCCAGCCAGTCCGAGCCGCTCAACCTCAAGGAGTTCATCTACGAGCTCGACGTGCCGGTGGTCGTCGGCGGCTGCGCGACCTACCAGGCCGCCCTGCACCTGATGCGGACCGGTGCGGCCGGCGTCCTGGTCGGCTTCGGCGGCGGCGCGGCGCACACCACCCGCACCGTGCTGGGGATCGCCGTGCCGATGGCCAGCGCGGTGGCCGACGTCGCCGCGGCCCGCCGCGACTACCTCGACGAGTCGGGCGGGCGCTACGTGCACGTGATCGCGGACGGCTCGATCGGTCGCTCCGGCGACGTGGCCAAGGCGATCGCCTGCGGCGCCGACGCGGTGATGGTCGGCTCGCCGCTGGCCCGGGCCTCGGACGCGCCGGGGCGTGGGTTCCACTGGGGCACCGAGGCGCACCACGCCGACCTGCCGCGCGGGCAGCGCGTCGGCTTCGAGCCCGTCGGGACGCTGGAGGAGATCCTCTTCGGCCCCTCGCACGTGGCCGACGGCACGATGAACCTGATCGGTGCGCTCAAGCGGTCGATGGCCACCACCGGCTACACCGAGCTCAAGGAGTTCCAGCGCGTCGAAGTGGTCCTTGGCTGAGCCCTCGCGACTGCGGGCGTGAGGGGACGCCCGGTCGGCCGGCACCGGCCGTCCGGCAAAATGGAGGCATGGCCACTCCCATCGCACTGAACCCGGCCTCCCGCGCCGCCGCGCTCGAGGCGATGCAGTCCACCGAGCTCGACGTCCTGGTCGTGGGCGGCGGGATCGTCGGCGTCGGCGCGGCGCTCGACGCCGTCACCCGGGGCCTGAGCACGGCGCTGGTCGAGCAGCGCGACCTCGCCAGCGGCACCAGCAGCCGCAGCTCCAAGCTGGTGCACGGCGGGCTGAGGTACCTGGAGATGTTCGACTTCGCGCTGGTCAAGGAGGCGCTGGAGGAGCGCGGCCTGCTGCTGACCCGGCTGGCCCCCCACCTGGTCCGCCCGGTGCCCTTCCTCTACCCGCTGGAGCACGCCTGGCAGCGCCCGTACGTCGGCGCCGGCGTCGCGCTCTACGACTCGATGGCCATGGCCGGCAAGTACGACATGGGCGTGCCGAAGCACAAGCACCTGTTCCGCAAGCAGCTGGCCCGGATGGCGCCCGACCTGCGCACCGACGACCTGCACGGCGCGATCCGCTACTACGACTGCCAGGTCGACGACGCCCGGCTGGTGATGACCGTGGCCCGCACGGCGGCCAACAACGGCGCGCACGTCGCGACCCGGACCAAGGTGACCGGCTTCCTGCGCGAGGGGGACCGGGTGGTCGGGGTGAGTGCCCGGGACCTGGAGAACGGCGTCGACCTGGAGGTGCGGGCCAAGGTCGTGATCAACGCGGCCGGCGTCTGGACCGACCAGATCCAGGAGATGATGGGCGGCGAGGGAGCGCTGGAGGTGGACGCCTCCAAGGGCATCCACCTGGTGGTGCCCCGCGACCGGATCCGCTCCGAGTGCGGCTTCATCACCAAGACCGAGAAGTCGGTGCTCTTCGTGATCCCGTGGGGCCCGCACTGGATCATCGGCACCACCGACACCCCCTGGGACCTCGACCTGGCCCACCCGGCGGCCAGTCGCACCGACATCACCTACCTGCTCGAGCACATCAACCGGCTGCTCAAGGTGCCGCTCGACCTCGAGGACGTGGTCGGGGTCTACGCCGGCCTGCGCCCGCTGCTCAAGCCGCTGCGCAAGGTCGGCGCCGAGGCGGAGACCACCAAGCTGTCGCGGGAGCACACCACGATCAGCCCGGTCCCCGGTCTGGTGCTGATCGCGGGCGGCAAGCTCACCACCTACCGGGTGATGGGCAAGGACGCGGTCGACGTCGCCTTCGACGGCGTCGGGTCGGTGCTGCCCAGCATCACCGACCGGGTCCCGCTGGTCGGGGCCTACGGGTTCGAGACGCGGACCAACCAGCGGGTGGCCCTGGCCCGGGCCGCCGGCCTGCAGGTCGGACGGATCGACCACCTGCTGGGCCGCTACGGCGGCCTGGTCGACGAGGTGCTGGCCCTGGTGGAGGCCCGGCCCGAGCTCGCGGCGCCGCTGACCGGTGCTCCGGACTACCTGGCCGCCGAGGTCGTCTACGCGGTGACCCACGAGGGCGCCCGGCACCTCGACGACGTGCTGACCCGGCGTACCCGGATCTCCATCGAGACCTTCGACCGCGGGGTGCTCGCGGCCCCCGAGGCGGCCCGGCTGATGGCCGGCGAGCTCGACTGGGACGAGGCGACCACCGACTCGGAGGTCGACCACTACCTGCGCCGGGTCGAGGCGGAGCGCCGCAGCCAGCTGATGGCCACCGACCAGGAGGCCGACGAGGCGCGGGTGCAGGCCCCGGAAATCGTGGGCGGTCCGCCCGCCTGACCGGTCGCGGACCCCTGGGAGGCCGGTGCCTACTGCGGGGTAGCAGCGGAGACGTGGGTCACATACTCTCAGTACATGACTGCCAGCTCCCCCCGCGGCCCGCTGACCGACGGTCCCCGTGACCCCGAGCACGACCCGAGCGCCAGCTGGGCGCTCGAGCCCGACTACGTGGCGCGGCTGACGGGCCGGGTCGTCGCCTCCGGGTCGCGGACCCACGAGGTGCGCTCCCCGCTGGACGACGCACCGCTGGCCCGCCTGCCCCAGAGCAGCCCCGAGGACGTCGAGCTCGCCCTGGCCCGGGCGCGCCGCGTCCAGGAGTCGTGGGCCCGGACCCCGGTCGCCGACCGGGCGCGGATGCTGCTGCGGCTGCACGACCTGGTGCTGGACCGGCAGGACGAGATCACCGAGCTCATCTGCCTGGAGTCGGGCAAGGCCCGCAAGGACGCCTTCCTGGAGGTGGCGCACGTCGCGATGACCGCGCGCTACTACGCCCGCACCGGCGCCGGCCACCTCGCCACCCACCGGGTCCCGGGCATGTTCCCGATGCTCACCCGGGTCGACGTCAACCGGATCCCCAAGGGCGTCGTCGGAATCATCTCGCCGTGGAACTACCCCTTCACCCTGGCCCTGTGCGACGGCCTCCCCGCCCTGATGGCCGGCAACGCGGTGGTCGCCAAGCCCGACTCCCAGACCACGCTCACGGCCCTGCTGGGCCTCGAGCTGCTCGAGGCGGCCGGGTTCCCGGTCGACCTGTGGCAGGTCGTGGCCGGCCAGGGGGCCGAGGTCGGCACCCCGCTGATCGCCGGCGTCGACTACCTCTGCTTCACCGGCTCCACCGCTACCGGCAGGGTGATCGCCCAGCAGTGCGCGGAGCGGCTCATCGGCTGCTCCCTGGAGCTGGGCGGCAAGAACCCGATGCTGGTGCTGCGCGACGCCCAGGTCGAGCGCGCGGCCGACGGCGCGGTGCGGGGCGCCTTCTCCAACTCCGGCCAGCTCTGCATCTCGATGGAGCGCCTCTACGTCGCCGACCAGGTCTACGACCGCTTCGTGGAGCGGTTCGTGGCCCGCACCGAGGCGATGGCCCTGGGGGCCAGCTCCGACTGGGAGGTCGACATGGGGACGCTGATCAGCGCCCGCCAGCTCGAGGCGGTCACCGCCCACGTCGACGACGCGGTGGCCAAGGGTGCCCGGGTGCTGACCGGGGGCCGGGCCCGGCCCGACCTCGGGCCCTACTACTACGAGCCGACCGTGCTCGAGGGCGTCACCCCCGACATGGCCTGCTTCGGCACCGAGACCTTCGGCCCGGTGATCTCCCTCTACCGCTTCCACGACGAGGCGGACGCCGTCTCCCGCGCCAACCAGGGCGGCTACGGGCTGAACGCCTCGGTCTACACCGCCGACGGGACCCGTGGCCGGGAGATCGCCCGGCAGCTGCGCTGCGGCACGGTCAACGTCAACGAGCCGTACGGCGCGGCCTTCGGCACGCTCGCGGCCCCGATGGGCGGGATGCGGGACTCCGGGCTCGGCCGCCGGCAGGGCGCCGAGGGCATCCTGCGCTACACCGAGACCCAGTCGGTGGGCACCCAGCGCGGCCTGCCGATCCGTCCGCCGGCGGGGATGTCGGAGGAGGCCTACGCCCGGATGATGACCGTCAGCCTGCGCCTGCTCAACCGGCTCGGCCGCGCCTGATGGCGCGCCCCCGCGCCGTGGCCGCGCACTACGACGTCCTGGTCATCGGGTCGGGCTTCGGCGGCTCGGTCAGCGCCCTGCGGCTCTCGGAGAAGGGCTACCGGGTCGGCGTGCTCGAGGCGGGCGCCCGGTTCGACGACGCCGACTTCGCCCCCACCTCGTTCGACCTCAAGCGCTACCTGTTCATGCCCGGGGCCGGGCTCTACGGCATCCAGCGCATCGACCTGCTCAAGGACTGCCTGATCCTCGCCGGAGCGGGTGTGGGCGGCGGCTCCCTGGTCTACGCCAACACGCTGTACGAGCCGCTGGACGCGTTCTACCGCGACCCGTCGTGGGCCCACATCACCGACTGGCGGGCCGAGCTGGCGCCCTACTACGACCAGGCCAAGCGGATGCTGGGCGTGGTGGAGAACCCGCTGCGCACCCCCTCGGACGACGTGATGGAGCGGGTCGCGGAGAGGATGGGGGTGGGGGAGACCTTCCACCCGACCCCGGTCGGCGTCTTCTTCGGCGGCCCGGGGCAGACGCCGGGCGAGACGGTGGAGGACCCCTACTTCGGGGGCGCCGGGCCCGCCCGCAACACCTGCCTGGGGTGTGGGGAGTGCATGACGGGCTGCCGTCACAACGCCAAGAACACCCTGGTCAAGAACTACCTCCACCTCGCCGAGCGGCTGGGCGCGGTCGTGCACCCGCTCACCACCGTGACCCGGGTGCGGCCGCGCCCGGAGGGCGGCTACACGGTGCAGGCGCGCTGGACCAAGGCCAAGCTGTCGCGGCGCAACGCGGTCAAGGAGTTCACCTGCGACCAGGTGGTCTTCTCCGCGGCCGCGCTGGGCACCCAGAAGCTGCTGCACAAGCTGAAGGGCGACGGCGACCTGCCGCACGTCTCGGACCGGCTGGGGATGCTGGCGCGGACCAACTCCGAGGCGATCCTCGGGGCGCTCGCGCCCGACCTGGCCACCGACTACAGCCAGGGCGTGGCCATCACCTCCTCCTTCCACCCCGACGAGCACACCCACATCGAGCCGGTCCGCTACGGCAAGGGCAGCAACGTGATGGCGCTGATGCAGACGGTGCTGGCCGACCCGGTGCCCGGACGGTCCCGGGTCCGGACCTGGCTGCGGGAGCTGTGGCGGGAGCGGGCCAACGCCCTGGACCTCTACGACTTCAAGCACTGGTCGGAGCGCTCGGTGATCGCGTTGGTGATGCAGACCCTGGACAACTCGATCACCACGATCCGGGTGCGGACGCCGTTCGGCTGGCGGATGTCGAGCAAGCAGGGGCACGGCGAGCCGAACCCGACGTACATCCCGCAGGCCTACGAGGCGGCCCGCCGGATGGCCGAGGAGATCGGGGGCACGCCGGGGGGCAACATCGGCGAGCCGTTCGAGCGGCCGCTGACGGCCCACTTCATCGGCGGGTGCACCATCGGCGACTCCCCCGAGAACGGGGTCATCGACCCCTACCAGCGACTCTTCGGCCACCCGGGGGTGCACGTCGTCGACGGGTCGGCCATCTCGGCCAACCTCGGCGTCAACCCGTCGCTGACGATCACCGCCCAGGCCGAGCGGGCGATGGCCCTGTGGCCCAACAAGGGAGAGGCGGACCCCAGGCCGGCGCTGGGCGAGGCCTACCGGCCGGTGCCGCCCGTCGAGCCGCGCAACCCGGCGGTGCCGCGGACCGCCCCGGCCGCGCTGCGGCTGCCGATCGTGCAGGTCACCGGGGCGCCACGGGAGCAGATCGGACACGAAATAGTCCGATAGACGGGCATAACTTGGAGTGGTAGGGCATCGTTGTCCTTGAAGTGCAGGCCCGGCACTCCCTCCCATGAAAGCCGGGTCGACGTCCAGGTCCTTTCTCAGCGACGTGGACGATCAGGGCTCGGCCAACCTCCCTCCCCGGTCGGGCCCTGGTGCATTTCCGGTGTCGTCCGCCTCGCTAGAGTGCTGGCATGACTGCGCCTGCTGAGCACGACCTGGTCCTGGTGGTCGACTTCGGGGCGCAGTACGCCCAGCTGATCGCCCGCCGGGTGCGCGAGGCACGGGTCTACTCCGAGATCGTGCCGCACACCATGCCGGTCGCCGAGATGCTCGCCCGCAAGCCCGCGGCCATCATCCTGTCCGGCGGCCCCTCCAGCGTCTACGCCGAGGGGGCGCCCGGCCTGGACTCCTCCCTCTTCGACGCCGGGGTCCCGACGTTCGGGATGTGCTACGGCTTCCAGCTGATGGCCAGCGGTCTCGGTGGCGAGGTGGCCCACACCGGGGCCCGCGAGTACGGCCGGACGCCGGTGCGGGTGGTCGAGCCCGGCACCCTGCTGGCCGAGATCCCCGCCGAGCACAACGTGTGGATGTCCCACGGCGACTCGGTGCGGGCCGCTCCGGACGGCTTCACCGTGCTGGCCTCGACCGACGTCACCCCGGTCGCGGCCTTCGAGCACACCGAGCGCCGGCTCGCCGGGGTCCAGTGGCACCCCGAGGTGCTGCACTCCGAGCACGGCCAGCGGGTGCTCGAGCACTTCCTGCACGAGATCGCGGGCTGCCGCCCCACCTGGACGATGGTCAACATCGTCGAGGAGCAGATCGAGCGGATCCGCAACCAGGTCGGCGAGGGCGGCCGCGCCATCTGCGGGCTCTCCGGCGGCGTCGACTCCGCGGTCGCCGCGGCGCTGGTCCAGCGCGCCATCGGCGACCGCCTCGACTGCGTCTTCGTCGACCACGGGCTGCTGCGCAAGGGCGAGGCCGAGCAGGTGGAGCGCGACTTCGTCGCCGCCACCGGGGTCAAGCTGCACGTGGTCGACGCCGAGGAGCGGTTCCTCTCGGCGCTGTCCGGGGTCACCGACCCCGAGGAGAAGCGCAAGATCATCGGACGCGAGTTCATCCGGGTCTTCGAGGCCGCCGAGGCCGACGTGCTCGGCGAGGCGATGGAGGCGGGCGACAAGGTCGCCTTCCTCGTCCAGGGGACGCTCTACCCCGACGTGGTCGAGTCCGGCGGCGGCGCCGGCACCTCCAACATCAAGTCCCACCACAACGTCGGCGGGCTCCCCGACGACCTCGAGTTCGAGCTGGTCGAGCCGTTGCGCACCCTCTTCAAGGACGAGGTCCGCCTCGTCGGGGAGCAGCTCGGCCTGCCGCCCGAGATCGTCTGGCGCCAGCCCTTCCCCGGTCCCGGGCTCGGGATCCGGATCATCGGCGAGGTCACCCGCGAGCGGCTCGACCTGCTCCGCGAGGCCGACGCCATCGCCCGCGAGGAGCTCACCCGGGCCGGGCTCGACCGCGACGTGTGGCAGATGCCCGTGGTGCTGCTGGCCGACGTCCGCTCCGTCGGCGTCCAGGGCGACGGCCGCACCTACGGGCACCCCGTCGTGCTGCGCCCGGTGACCTCGGAGGACGCGATGACGGCCGACTGGGCCCGGCTGCCTTACGAGGTGCTGGAGCGGATCTCGACGCGGATCACCAACGAGGTGGCCGAGGTCAACCGGGTCACGGTCGACATCACCTCGAAGCCGCCGGGCACCATCGAGTGGGAGTGAGTCACGACGGGGGGAGGACCATGACGAGGCATGCCATCACCTCGGCACTGCTGGCCGGACTGCTGCTGGCGGCCGGGTGCAGCGCGTCGTCCGAGGGCACCGAGGAGGGGGAGACGCAGGCCAGGGAGGCCTCCTGCGAGCTGGAGGGCTCCTCGCCCGGCCGGGTCACGGTGGCCGAGGACGACGACGCCTACACCGTGACCTGGGAGGGCTACCCGGTGCCGGCGCGGAGCGGCTTCGACTACTCCGTGGTGCTGGCCGACGACGAGCAGGCCCTGGTCCAGCTCGTCCTGAAGTACTTCGACGGCGAGGTGCGAGACCACAGCGTCTCCGTGCTCGGCCCGGAGTACGCGAGGACCACGGTCGAGACCGAGCCGGAGGTGGACGGCGACCGGCTGGTCGCGGTCTTCCCCAAGGCCGAGGGCACGCCCGCCGGCACGGACGTGACCCGGTGGAACGCCGCCGCGATGAGCAGCGACCTCCAGACCGCCGGGCACTGCCCGCCGGACGACGGCTTCCTGCCTCTCGGCGGGGGCGGCGCCGGGGAGGATCCGTCGCCGTGACCGCTCCCCGGCGACTGATCGCACTCGTGCTCGGCCTCCTCCTCGCCTCGACGCTCTCCGCCTGCGTGCGGCCGGACCGGGCGGTGGTGGCGCTGCTGCTGGCCGGCACCGGGGCCGACCGCTGGGAGGAGATCGACGAGCCGGTCTTCCGCGCCCGGGTGGCGGAGACCTGCCGGGGGTGCGACTACCTCTTCTACCAGGCCGACCAGGACGCCGCCCGCCAGGAGGAGCAGCTCGCCGAGGCGCTGGAGGCGGGGGCGGACGTCGTCGTCCTCAACGCGGTCGACTCCGAGTCCGGCGAGCGGATGGTGCTGGAGGCCGGCGACGTGGAGGTGGTCGCCTACGACCGCTACGTGGCCGGGGCGGACTGGTTCGTCTCGGTGGACCCGACCACGATCGGCACCCAGATGGCCGAAGCGGTGGTCGACGCCGTCGGTCGCCGGGCCGAGGTGGTGGTGATCAACGGCGGCGCCGGCGACTCCAACGCCGCGGCCCTCCGGCCGGCCCTGGGCAAGGTCTTCGACGCGGCCGGCATCCGCGTGGTCGACGAGCTCTCACCCGACACCTGGGACGCGGACGAGGCACAGGAATTCATCGAGTCCCAGGGCTCCCGGATGCGCCGGGTCGACGCGGTGGTGGCCGCCAACGACACCCAGGCGGGCGGGGTCGCCGCCGCGCTGGCGGACCTGGACCTCCCGGGTCCGGGGCCGTTCCTCACCGGCCAGGACGGCCAGCTGGACGCCGTGCACCGCCTGGTCGCGGGGGAGCAGGGGGTCACGATCTACAAGCCGATCCCCGCCCTGGCCAGGCAGGCGGCCGACCTCTCGGTCAGCCTGCTCTCGGGCACGGAGGTGACCGGCACCGCGGACTACGAGGGCGTTGCCTCCTTCCTGCTCGAGCCGCAGCCGGTGACGAGCGCGACGATCAGCCGCACCGTGGTGCGCGACCAGGTCTTCACGCTCGACGAGATCTGCACGCCCGAGCTGGCCTCGGCCTGCGAGAGGCTGGCCCTGCGTTGAGCTGAGCGAGCTCAGGCGCGGTGCGCCTCACGCCCACCGTCGACGTGCTGGTCCTCGCGCTCGCCGTCGACTCCGTCCCGTGGCGGGATCGCTCCGGCAGGGGTGACCGACGCCGTCGGCGGGGTGCCGGTCGGTTCGAGCCGGCTGGGCCACCAGATGCGGGGGCCGAGGTCGAGGTTGATGGCGGTGACCAGGACGGACCGCACGATCATGGTGTCGAGGATGACCCCCAGCGCCACGGCGAACCCGAGCTCGGCGAGGAAGACCACCGGGATGGTGCCCAGCACCCCGAAGGTGGCGGCCAGCACCAGGCCCGCGGAGGTGATCACCCCTCCGGTGGAGGTGAGCGCGGCCAGCGAGCCGGCCCGGGTGCCGAGCGTCTGGGACTCCTCGCGCACCCGGGTCATCAGGAAGATGTTGTAGTCGATGCCCAGGGCGACCAGGAAGACGAAGGCGAAGAGCGGGAACGACGAGTCGGAGCCTGCGAACCCCAGCACGTACTCGAAGACGAGCGCCGAGATGCCCAGGGCGGCGCCGAAGGAGAGGACCACCGTCGCCACCAGGATCAGCGGCGAGACGAGCGCCCGCAGCAGCAGCACCAGGATCAGGAAGACGACCAGCAGGATGGTCGGGATGATCACCTGGTTGTCGCGGGCGGAGGCCTCCCTGGTGTCGAGGAGGAAGGCGGTCCCTCCGCCCACCAGGGCGTCCGCGCCCGGCACCGCATGGGTGGCGGTCCGGACCTCCTCCACCACGTCGAACGCCTCCGGCGAGGAGATGTCGTGGGTGACCACGCCCTCCACGAAGGCCACCCCGTCCTTGACCACCGGCTCGGAGGGCTCCCTCAGCCCCTCGATGCCGGTCATCGCCTGCCGCACCGCGGCTGCCTGGTCGGCGTCGGCGACCACCTGGACCGTGTTGGACCGGTCGACCAGGCCGTGCTCCTCGAGCACCTGCTGGCCGGTGATCGAGGAGAACTCCTCGGTGTAGGAGTCCTCGGTCGACAGGCCGCCGGAGTCGAGCCGGAACAGGCCGAGGCAGGCGATCCCCAGCAGGGCGGCGGTGACCACCCACACCTGCCGCGGCCGCGGCGCGATCCAGGACCCGACCCTGGCCCAGAAGCCCGTCCGCGTCGGCTCGGGGGAGCCGTAGGTGGGGCGCTTGGGCCAGAAGACCCAGCGCCCGCAGACCACCAGCAGGGCCGGGAGCAGCGTGATCTGGACCAGGAAGGTGACCGCGATGCCGATGGCCGCCACCGGGCCCAGCCCTGCGGTGGAGTTCATCTGGGCGAGCATCAGGCAGAGCATCCCGATGGTGACGGTGGCCGCGCTGGCCAGGATCGCCGGCGCGGCGCGGTGCAGCGCGAAGGCCATCGCCTCGTGCCGGTCCTCGTGGCGGCGCAGCTCCTCGCGGTAGCGCGCCACGATCAGCAGGGCGTAGTCGGTGCCGGCGCCGATCACCAGGATGGTGAGGATGGCATAGCTCTGCCCGTTGACCGTGAGGTCGGCGTAGCGAGCCAGGAAGTAGATGAGCGCCTGGGCGCCGAAGAGCGCCACCCCGGCGCAGATGATCGGCAGCACCCACAGCACCGGGCTGCGGTAGGTCAGCAGCAGGATCACGACCACGATGCCGAGCGTGGAGAAGAGCAGGGTGGTGTCGATGCCCCCGAACGCCTCGGCCGCGTCGGCCGCCTGGCCGCCCGGGCCCGCGACGTAGACGTCACCGCCGTCGAGGGTCGCGATCTCGCGCAGGTCGTCGGCGACGTCCGGCATCTGGTTCCATCCCTCCGCGCCGAGGTCGAAGGTGACGATCGTCTGCGCCACCTCGCCGTCCTCCGACGGGAT
Organism: Nocardioides sp. Z50_6; assembly: GCF_058215755.1. Taxonomy (NCBI): domain Bacteria; kingdom Bacillati; phylum Actinomycetota; class Actinomycetes; order Propionibacteriales; family Nocardioidaceae; genus Nocardioides; species Nocardioides sp. Z50_6. The sequence goes on from NZ_JBZAJB010000003.1 coordinate 20,614, forward strand.
CGGGCCGACCACCTCGCCCTCGACGTCGTCGAGCGCGGCGAACTCGTCGGCGTCGGCGGCGGCGGCGGCCAGATCGGCCTCGGTCAGCCCCGAGGACTTGTCGTAGACCACCACGGTGGGGATGGCGTCCGGGTCCTGGAACGCCTCCAGCTTGCTCAGGGCGCGGGTGGCCTCGGCGCTCTCAGGGAGCCAGGAGCTCGCCTCGTTGTTCTGCTCGTCGACCAGCTTGGCGGCGAAGACGGAGGAGCCCATGGTGATGCCGAGCCACAGGGCCAGCACGACCCACTTGGCGACGGGGCCGGTGAGCCGGCCGGCGATCTGACGGTTCATCCGTCCAGTGCAGCACCGCAGGCCCCCAGGCGCATCGGGGTTTTCCCCTAGGGCGCTCCGGGCTACCTCATCTGAGGCAGTGCGCCCGCCTGCCCGCGCGCCGTCCGCCAGGCGTCGAACGCCTCCGCGGTGGTGCGCGACGGCACGTACCCGAGCACCGTCTTGAGCCTGGTGTTGTCCAGGACCGGGCGGTGGGCCAGGAAGACGGTCTGCTCCGGACCGTAGGCGGTGAGGCCGAGCCGCTTGCCCACCGCCAGGACGGCGCGCAGCAACGGCTCGGGGATCGCCAGGGTGCTCTTGCCCAGCGCGGCCGCGATCTCGTCGATGGTCATCGCCCCGTCGCCGGCCACGTTGAAGACGCCGGTCACCTCACCGGTCGCGGCCCGCTCGATCGCGCCGACCACGTCGGTGTCCCAGATGAAGACGAACGGGGAGGCGCTGCCCCGGATCTTCAGCAGCCGCTTCTTCTCGAAGAGGGCGGTGATCTGGTTGTCGACCCGCTCGCCGAGGATCGTGCCGATCCGCAGCACCACCTGCTCCAGCTGCGGGTCGCTGACCCGCAGCCCGGCGAGCATCTCCTCCACCAGCCGCTTGTGGTGGCTGTAGGCGAACTCCTCGTTGCCGCGCACCGGGTCGTCCTCGGTGAGCCAGCCGCCGTGGGCGGCGCCGTTGTCGGGGTGGTAGCCGTAGGCGGCCCCGGAGGAGGAGACGACGACCCGGCGGACGCCGTGGGCCAGGCAGGCCTCCAGCACGTGCTGGGTGCCGGTGACGTCGACGGCGTGCTCGAGCTCGCGGGAGCTGTCCTTGCCGGGAGTGACGATCGAGGCCAGGTGGACGACCACCTCGACGTCGCGGCCGGCGAAGACGGCCTCGACGGCGCTCGGGTCGGTGACGTCCATGACCAGGTGCTCCACGCCCCCAGCGGGCTCCGGCGGCGTGCGCAGGTCGGCGCTGAGGACCCGGTGGCCGGCCTCGGCGAGCCCGCGCACCACCGAGGTGCCGAGGAAGCCGCTGCCCCCGGTGACCAGGATCGTGGTCATACCGCTGCCTCCTGGTTCCGCGGTGCCGTCGACCTGGACCGCCACCACTGGGCGACGGCCAGCCCGGCGATGATGTCCCAGATGCCCCACCAGGCGGCGACGAGCGCCATGCCGCCCAGCCCGTCGAAGTAGGAGAAGACCAGCAGCAGGCCGAGTCCGGCGTTGCGGATGCCGACCTCGAAGGTCATCGCCCGGGTGCTGGGGTCGGGGAGCCGGGTGGCCTTGGCGATGCCGTAGCCGAGCAGCAGGGCGAGCGCGTCGTGCAGGAAGACCGCGATCACCACCACGCCGATGTAGTCGACGAAGATCGACCAGTTGTTGGCGACGCCGACCACGATCACCGCGCCCAGGCCCAGGAAGGCGAGCGGCCCCACGACCTTGCCCGCCTTCGCGGCGACGACCGGCCAGAACCGGGCGATCGTGAGGCCCGCGACGAACGGCAGGCCGATCACCAGCGCGATCTCGGAGAGCATGTCCCAGGCGGAGAGCTCGATCTCCTCCAGCACCGCCTTGCCGGTGGGGTGCAGGGCGCCCCAGAACGCGACGTTGAGCGGCATCGCGAAGATCGCCAGCACGTTGCCCACCGCGGTCATCGAGACCGAGAGCGCCACGTCGCCGCGGGCCCGGTGGGTCAGGATGTTGGAGACGTTGCCGGGTGGGCAGCAGGCCACCAGGATCATCCCGAGCGCGACGGACCCGCGGACGTCGAGCAGCAGGGTCAGCCCGAAGGTCAGCGCCGGCAGCAGCAGGAACTGCGCCACCACGCCGATGGCGATCGTGCCCGGGCGCCGGGCCGCGAGCTTGAAGTCCTCCAGCGTGGTGTCCAGGGCGATGCCGAACAGGATCGCCCCGATGACGATCTTGAGGGTGGTCAGCGAGCCTTCCTCGAAGGCGATCCTGATGCTGTCCACGTCCGCGACGAGCGGGGTGAACTGGGCGATCACGAGGCTTGCTCCTTCTGCTGGAGGGTGGCGAGGGCCTCGCGGACCGCGGACCGGTAGGCGTCCTTGTTGACGTAGTAGCTCATCCGCTCCAGCCCGAGGTACTTGTAGCCGCCGGTGAGGTCGGGCGCCGGGCCGTGGACCTGCTCGCGCTCGAAGCGGGTCGCGCGCACCGGGTCGTCGCGCCGGGCGGCCAGGTAGGCGGCGACCAGGTCGGCCTGCTCGTAGCGGCCCTGCCAGCCCAGCCCGGATGCCTCGACCATCCCGAGGACGAACAGGCCGGGGGAGTTCCTGGCGAAGATGTTGAGGTGCAGGTCCGGGGAGGTGCCGCTGCCCGGGCCGGCCCAGTCGAGGAGCGCCGGGTCCAGGAAGGGGTAGTGCAGCCGGTAGCCGGTGGCCAGGACCACCAGGTCGTAGGCCGCGCGCTCGCCGTCCACGAACCGCACGCCGTCCCCGTCGAAGCAGTCCACGTCGCGGCGCACCGTGATGTCGCCGTGACCGAGGTGGTGCAGGACCAGCGAGTTCACCACCGGGTGGGACTCGTAGATCTTGTAGTCCGGCTCGGGCAGGCCGAACCGCGCCGGGTCGCCGGTGAACGCCTTGAGCACCCGGGTGTCGATCGCCTGCTTGATCCGCGGGGGGAGGGGCTTGCCCTGGTTGAGGGTGTCGGAGGGACGGCCGAAGAGGTACTTGGGGACGAAGTAGTAGCCGCGGCGCACGCTGAGGTCGACCGACGCGGCGTGGTGCACGGCGTCCACGGCGATGTCGCAGCCGGAGTTTCCGGCCCCGATCACCAGCACCCGCTTGCCGGCGAAGACCTGCGCCCGCTTGTAGGCGCTGGTGTGCAGCACCTCGCCGTCGAAGCTGCCGCGGAAGCTGGGCACGGCCGGCTCGCTGAGGGTGCCGTTGGCCACCAGGACGCCGGCGTGGCGCTCGGTCCGGGTGCCGTCGGGGCCGGTGACGGTCACCAGCCAGGCCTCGCCGTCCGGCTCCACCCGGGTCACCGTGGTCCGGAACCGGAAGCCCTCGCGGAGCCCGAAGCGGTCGGCGAAGGCGTTGAAGTAGGCCAGCAGCTCGCGGTGCCCGGGATAGTCGGCGACCGCGTCGTCCATCGGGAACTCGGCGAACTGCGTGGTGGTCTTCGACGAGATCAGGTGGGCCGACTCGTAGACGGTGCTGTGCTCGGCGTCGATGTCCCACAGGCCGCCGACGCCGTCGGCGCGCTCGTAGCCGGTCCACGCCAGCCCTCGGCGCTGGAGGGATCGGGCGGCGGCCAGTCCGCTGGGGCCGGCGCCGATCACCGCGTAGGTCGGTGCCTGCGCCCGTTCCTGCTTCACGTGCTGTGTCTCCGTTCTCGTTCCCGCTTGACGTGGAACGCCGGACCGCAGTAAATCACTCGATCTACTACGGTCCGGCGCCCGGGTGGTGCTGCCGACTAGCTGTAGAGCCGGTCGACCAGGTCGGAGTACTTGCGGTTGACCACGCGGCGCTTCAGCTTGAGCGTGGGGGTGAGCTCCTCGGACTCCGCGGTCCACTCGGTGCCGAGCAGCTCGAACGCCTTGACCTGCTCGGGCCGCGAGAGCCGCTCGTTGGCCTTGTCGACCGCAGCCTGTGCCATCGCCCGGATCTCCGGGCGGGAGGCGAGGTCGGCCAGGTCGGTGAACTCCAGGCCCAGCTGCTGGGCCACCACCGGGGCGACCTCGCCGTCCAGCGTCAGCACCGCCACGACGTAGGGGCGGCCGTCGCCGATCGCCATGGCGTGGCCGATGATCGGCGACTCCTTGAGGTAGTTCTCGATGTTGGAGGGCGCGATGTTCTTGCCCTGCGAGGTGATGATCAGCTCCTTCTTGCGGTCCACGATCGAGACGAAGCCGTCCTCGTCGATGGTGCCGATGTCCCCGGTGTGCAGCCAGCCCTCGGCGTCGATCAGGGCCCGGGTGGCGTCCTCCTGCTTGTGGTAGCCCGGCGTGTTGACCGGCCCGCGCACCAGCACCTCGCCGTCCTCGCCCAGCGTGACCTCCATGCCCGGGGTCGCCCGGCCGACGGTGCCCATCCGGAAGCCGCCCGGCCCGTTGGCGGTGACCGCGCCGCAGGTCTCCGTCATCCCGTACACGTCGAAGACCTTCAGGCCCAGGCCCGCCATGAAGCGGGTGGTCTCCAGCGGCATCGGGGCCGACGCGGAGCCGGCCCAGCGCACCTGGTCGAGGCCCAGGAGCAGCTTGAGGAAGCCCAGGATGGCCTCGTCGGCCTTGCGGTAGGCCTCCTCGACCTCGGGCGTCATCGTGCCCCCGACCTCCTGCGCCTCGACCCAGGCGAGACCGGCGGCCATCGACTCCTGGACCATCCGGACGTTGTCGGGGTTCGGGTCGGCCGCGAGCTTGGCCGCGATGCCGGTCTGGATCTTCTCCCAGACCCGCGGGACGCCGAAGAACGCGGTGGGGTGGACCTCGCCGAGGGTGGCGAGCAGCATCGACGGGTCGGCGATGCAGTACTGGTGGCTGCCCTGCATCTGGGGTCCGTAGACGCCGAGGATCCGCTCGGCGATGTGGGCCAGCGGGAGGTAGCTGATCTGGGTCTGCCGGTCGTCGACCAGGCCGGCCGCCTCCAGGGTGCTCACGGCCTCGAAGGCGACGTTGTGGTGGGTGAGCACCACGCCCTTGGGGTTGCCGGTGGTCCCCGAGGTGTAGAGGATCGTCGCCGGGCTGTCGGGGGTCAGCGCGCGGTGCCGCTCCTCGAGCTCGCCCGGGCGCTCGGCGCGCCTGGCCCGCCCGGACTCGACGAGCTCGTCCCAGGTGGAGAAGCGGTCGCCGCCGGGGGAGCCGGCGTCGATCAGCACGACCCGGATCTCGCCGTCGGCGTCCAGGGCCGACTTCCAGCGGGCGAGGTGGTCCTCGTGCTCCAGGATCGCGACCTTCGTGCCGGAGTGCTCGGCGACGTAGGCGACCTGCTCGGGGGAGAGGGTCTGGTAGATCGACATCGGGACCGCGGCGGCGTGCACCGCGCCCATGTCGGCGACCACGTGCTCGATCCGGTTGCTGGACATCACCGCGACGGGGTCGCCCGGCGCGACGCCCATCGCCGCCAGGCCCGCGGCGACGTCGAGGGCGAGCTCCCGGGTCTCGCGCCAGGAGAGGGTCCGCCACCCCTCCTCGACGCGGTGGCGGTCGGAGTACGCCGGCTCGTCGCCGTGCCTGTCGACGGTGTCGGCCAGCGCGTCGATCAGCGTCCGGCCCTCCACCTGCTGCTGGATCCGGTCGCGCTCGGCAAGGACGTCGGTCATTCAGATGCTCCCTCGGGTTGAGTGTGACGCGAGTCTCACCTACCGGGGGTATGTCCGCAAGCGGTTCGGCGCAGCGTCCGAACGTTTGTGGGCGCTGCGCGCAAGGTACGGGGGGCGCATGAGCCAGACACCGAACGAGCAGACCCCAGCCCCGGCCGACCACGACGACGTGGACCGGCGAGCCGAGCTGCTGCCCGAGGAGCGGGCGGCCGGCAGCGAGGACCCGGCCGGGCAGGCGCGGGTGATCCTCGAGGAGTCCGCGGGTCGCACCGAGGACCCCTCCCGCAGCCGCGCCGAGTCCAGCCAGACGCTGGGGACCGACGACCACGACGACGCGGGGGAGTAGCCGCGTCGTCGGGCCCGGGCCGGGTCAGATGCCGAGGCTGCGCCCGATGATCTCCTTCTGGATCTCGGTGGTGCCGCCGTAGATGGTGGAGATCCGGCTGTCGATGAACGCCCGGGCGATCGGGTACTCCATCATGTAGCCGTAGCCGCCGTGCAGCTGGACGCCCTGGGTGACCAGCTTGTTCTGCAGCTCGGTGGCCCACCACTTGATCATCGCGGCGTCGACGGCGGTCAGCTCCTTGGCCAGGTGCTTGCGCATGCAGTCGTCGAGGAACGCCCGGGCCACCCGGGCCTCGGTGGCCATCTCGGCCAGGAGGAACCGGGTGTGCTGGAACTTGCCGATCGGGCGGCCGAAGGCCTCCCGCTCCTTGGCGTAGGACAGGCACAGCTCCACGACGTGCTCGGCGGCGGCCACCGCCTGGGCGCCGATGATCAGCCGCTCCTGCGGCAGGTTCATCATCAGGTAGATGAACCCCTGGCCGGCCTCGCCGAGCAGGTTCTCCTTGGGCACCCGGACGTCGGTGAACGACAGCTCGGCGGTGTCCTGGGCGTGCATGCCGATCTTGTCCAGGTTGCGGCCGCGCTCGAAGCCCTCCATCCCGCGTTCGACCACCAGCAGGCTGATGCCCTGGTGGCCGGCCTCGGGGTCGGTGCGCGCCACCACGATGACCAGGTCGGCGTTGATGCCGTTGGAGATGAACGTCTTCGACCCGTTGAGCACGTAGTGGTCACCGGCGTCGACCGCCGTGGTCCTGATGCCCTGCAGGTCCGAGCCGGCGCCCGGCTCGGTCATCGCGATCGCGGTGATGATCTCGCCGGAGACGCAGCCGGGCAGCCAGCGCCGCTTCTGCTCCTCGTCGGCCAGGCTGACCAGGTAGGGGACGATGATGTCGGTGTGCACCGAGAAGCCGGGGCCGCTCGCGCCGACCCGGGTCGCCTCCTCGGAGACGATGACGTTGAACCGGAAGTCGTCGATCCCGGGGCCGCCGTACTCCTCGGGGACGTCGAAGCAGAGCAGGCCGGCCTGGCCGGCCTTGGCCCAGAGCTCGCGCGGCACGATGCCGTCGGCGTCCCACTGCTTGTGGTGCGGCACGACCTCCTTCTCCAAGAAGGTGCGCACGGTCGCGCGGAAGTCCTCGTGCTCGGCCTCGAAGACGGTGCTGGTGCTCATCAGGAGACCATCTCCTTGACCTGGGCCATCGTGGCCGTCGGGTCGGCGCCGACCGGGGTGATGTTGAGGTGGGTGACCCCGGCCTCCTCGAAGGCGGCGATCCGCTCCTTGACGTAGGAGGCCGGTCCGACCAGGTTGGCGGCCTCCAGCCAGTCGAGCGGGATCCGCGCCTCGGCCTCCTTCTTCTTGCCCGAGAGGTAGAGGTCCTGGATCTCCTCGGCCTCCTGCTCGTAGCCGTAGGCCTTGGCCACGTCGTTGTAGAAGTTCTTGCCCTTCGCGCCCATGCCCCCGACGTAGAGGGCGAACATCGGCCGCACGAAGTCGAGCAGCGCCTTGGTCTCCGGGCCCTCGCCGATGGCGACCATGCCCCCGGCGGTGATCTGGAGCGGGTCGAGGCCGGGCAGCCGCTTGGCCTTGCCGGCCTCCAGGGCGTCGCCCCAGACCAGGTGGGCCTTCTCGGGGTGGAAGAGGTGCGGGATCCAGCCGTCGGCGATCTCGGCGGTCTGGGCGACGCTCTTCTCGCCGAGCGCCGCGATCCAGATCGGGATCGAGGCCCGCTCGGGACGGGTCAGCAGCTTGAGGGCCTTGCCGAGCCCCGTGACCGCGCCGTGCTCCTTGTCCAGCGGCAGGTGGAAGAGGCCCTCGGAGGTGAGCGGCTGGCGCTCGAGGCCCCGCCGGACGAGGTCGATCACCTCGGCGGTCCGGGCCAGCGGCTTGCTGTAGGGCACGCCGTGGAAGCCCTCGATCACCTGGGGGCCAGAGGCGCCCAGGCCCAGGATCGCCCGGCCGCCGGAGACGTTGTCCAGGCCGGCGGCGGTCTGCAGCAGCGCGCCGGGAGTGCGGGAGTAGATGTTGAGGATGGCCGAGCCGATCTGCACGGTCTCGGTCTTGGCGGCGAGGTAGCCCATCAGGGTGGGCGAGTCGAAGCCGTAGGCCTCGGCCACCCAGACGACGTCGAGGCCCGCCTTCTCCCACCCCACCACCGTGTCGGCGGTGTCGCGCGGGTTGCCGTCGTACATCAGCTGCGTGGCGAGCTTCATCGGGTTCCTACTCCTCTGCGGACGAGACTGTGACAGCAACACTGTCACAGTTTGTCGCGGCCGGTGAAGACCCGCGCCCGAAATCTGTGAGCCTTGCGGTGCTCAGTCGCGCCCGTGCCAGGACTCCCAGAGGGCGGCGTAGGACCCGCCCGCGGCGACCAGCTCGTCGTGGGAGCCGAACTCGGTGATCACGCCGTCCTCCACCACCGCGACCCGGTCGGCGTCGTGGGCGCTGAAGAGCCGGTGCGCGATCGCCACCACGGTGCGCCCGTGCAGCACCGCGGCCAGCGAGCGCTCCAGGTGGCGGGCCGCGCGCGGGTCGATCAGCGACGTCGCCTCGTCCAGCACCAGGGTGTGCGGGTCGGCCAGCACCAGCCTGGCCAGCGCGACCTGCTGGGCCTGCGGCGCGCTGAGCGCCAGGCCGCCGGAGCCCACCTCGGTGTCGAGCCCGTCGGGCAGCGCCTCGACCCAGTCGAGGGCGTCCACCGCGTCGAGGGCGGCGCGCACGTCGTCGTCGGTGGCGGTGCGCCCCTCGGGCACCGCCAGCGCCAGGTTGTCGCGCAGCGAGCCGACGAAGACGTGGTGCTCCTGGGTCACCAGCGCCACGTGGCCGCGCAGGTCGGCCAGCGGGAGCTCGGTCAGCCCGACCCCGCCGACGGTCACCGAGCCGGTGCGCGGCGGGTGGATGCCGGCCAGCAGGCGGCCCAGCGTGGACTTCCCGGCCCCCGACGGCCCGACCATCGCGATCCGCTCGCCCACGCCGATGTCCATCGAGACACCGTGCAGCACGTCGCGGCCCTCGACGTAGGCGAACCGGACGTCCTCGGCCCGCAGCCGCTCGTCCACCGGTCGGGCGTCGGTCGCCTCGCGGTCGTCGGGGACCTGGGCGACGCCGAGGAGCCGGGCCAGGGAGGCGGCGCCCATCTGGAGCTCGTCGAGGATCGCCACGATCCGGTCCACCGGGTCGATGAGCATCTGCACGTAGAGGGTGGCCGCGGTGACCTCGCCCAGGCTGACGCTGCCCCGGGTGTAGAGCCAGCCGCCGAAGAGCAGCGTCGCGACGGTGGGCAGCAGGTAGGAGATCTCCATGCTGGGGAAGAAGCGGGTGCGCAGCGAGAGGGTGTAGCGCTCGGCGTCGAAGGAGTCCTTGCAGTCCGCGTCGATCCGGGCGACCCGCTCCTCGGCCAGGCCCAGGGCCTCGACGGTCCGGGCGCCCTCGACGGTCTCGGTGAGGGTGGAGTTGATCTGGGAGTACGTCGCGGACTCGCGCAGGTAGCCGTCCTTGGCCCGGGCCAGGTACCACCGCAGCCCGATCACCAGGGGTGGCAGCGCCAGCAGGCAGGGGAGCGCCACCCACCACCCGACGCTGATCGCCGCGGCCAGGGTGAGCACCGCGGTCACGGCCGCGATCGTCCACTCCGGCAGCGCCCAGCGCACCGACCAGCCGAGCTGCTCGACGTCGCGGCTGGTCCGGGTCATCAGGTCGCCCGAGCCCGCCGACTCCACGGTGCCGATCGGCAGCGCCAGGGCGTTGTCGACGAAGTCCTCACGCAGCTCGGCCAGCACCTGCTCGCCGAGGATCTGGCTCACCAGGCGGGCGTAGCGGGTCATCACCGTCTGCACGAGCAGGAAGCCGGCGAGCAGCAGGATGATCCGGTCGACGTGACCCACGGTGGTCCCGTTCTCGACCGCCTCCACCAGGTCGCCGAGCAGCCGGGGAGCGGCCAGCGCCGCGACCGCGGCGAGCACGTGCAGGGTCAGCGCCCCGACCAGGAGCCGGGGATGGCGGCGCAGGACCGAGACGGCATAGCGCCCGACCTCGCCGCTCTGCGCCACCGGCAGGGTGGTGCCCGCGCTCATCGGGTGGGCTCCGTCTCGGACTCGCGGGTGACCACGGCCCGGTAGTCCGGGCACGAGTCGAGCAGCTCGGCGTGCGTGCCGGTGGCCACCACGCGGCCGTCGGCCAGCAGCACCACCTCGTCGGCGGCGTCCAGCATCAGCGGGCTGGTGGTGGTGACCACGGTGGTCCGCCCGGCGCGGTGCCTGCGCAGTCGCGCCGCGATCCGCGCCTCGGTGTGGGCGTCGACCGCCGAGGTGGGCTCGACCAGGACCAGGACCTCCGGGTCGCCGGTCAGCGCCCGGGCCAGCACCAGCCGCTGGCGCTGCCCGCCGGAGAAGCTGCGCCCGCGCTCGGCGACCACCGTGTCCAGCCCGTCGGGCAGCGCTTCGAGCACGTCCTCGGCGCTGGCCGTGGCCAGGGCGGCGCGCACGGCCTGCTCCCCGCCCTGCCCACTGACGTCGAGCCGGTCGGCCAGCCGGCCGGAGAAGAGGGTCGCCCCGGTGTCGGAGACCACGATCCGCTCCCGGACCTCCCGGCGGCTCAGGGCGGGCAGCGGCACCCCGCCGAGGGTGACGTCGTGGTCGAGCTCCGCGGCCGCCATCCCCAGCCGGTCGGCCAGGAGCGCCGACTCGTCGGGGCGCTCGGAGACGACCGCGAGCAGCCGGCCGGGGCGGACCCGCAGGCCGCTGCGGGCGTCGTACAGCTCCGAGCCCGGGGGCGGGGAGGGGGCGGGGGTCTGCGGGTCGGTGTGCTCCGGTGTCAGGGCCAGCACGGTGCAGACCCGTCGGGCGGAGACGCGGGCCCGGATGAACTTGTTGGCGTACTCGGTGACCGTGCGCAGCGGGATCATCAGGAACGCCGCGTAGCCGTAGAAGGCGACGAGCTCGCCGACGGTGATGTCACCGGCGACCGCGGAGCGGGCACCCAGCCAGACCACCAGCACCACGAAGAACCCGGGCAGGAAGACCTGCAGCGCATCGAGGACCGACTGGACCCGGGCCACCTGGACGCCGGCCTGCCGGGTCTCCTGCGACTGCCGCCGGTAGCGGGACAGGAAGACCTGCTCGCCGCCGATCCCGCGCAGCACCCGCAGCCCGCTGACGATGTCGGTGGCGGTGTTGGACAGCTCGCCCATCAGGTGACGCTGGTGGGCGCTGCGGCGCTGCAGGGGGCTCAGCAGCGGACCGACCAGCAGCATCAGCAGCGGGACGCCGATCAGCACCACCAGGCCCAGCGTCACCGAGGTGCTGAGCAGGATCGCGGAGACCAGGGCGAAGGAGACGATCGCCCCGGCGAAGCGGGCGGTCACGTCCATCACCTGGCCCAGGTGGGAGATGTCGCTCGTGCCGATCGCGATCACCTCGCCGGCCGAGACCTTGCGGGGCAGGGTGCCGCCCAGGTGCACCGTGTGCCGGCCCACCAGCTGCACCGTGCGGTAGGCGGCGATCAGCCAGTTGGTCACCGCGAAACGGTGCCGCATGATCCCGCTGAAGGCCTGGACGAGGCCGATCGCGAGCATCACCCCGGCCCAGAGGAGCAGCTGGTCGCCGTCGCGGGCGGCGACACCGCGGTCGATGGCCCGGCCCAGCACCGCGGGCATCACGGCCTGCGCGCCCATCCAGACGATGCCGAAGGCCATCCCCCCGGCCAGCGTCTGCCACTGGCCCTTGGCCATCCACCAGAGGAAGCGTCCCGGGGACCGGTGGTCGGCGGTTCCCGGGTCGGTCAGAGGCAGTTGGCGCACTCGCTCGATTCTACGGAGTGGCGGCCGCCGGGACGAATCATTTGCGCCCCGCCCGGGCCGCCCGTGCGGGGCGGAACTGGCGAGATGATGCGCCGTCCGGCCCGCTCGTCGTCACCAACCCACCACTTCCCGGACGACTCCACACGCACGGGACGGCCACGAGGCACGACGTCGGCTCGACCACCAGGCTGATCGCCGTGGCGGAGACCAAGCGGACCACGAGCGGGACCCGAGCCGGCGCCGGATGGACGGCGGTGACCCGAGGCGTGCACCGGCGGGTGGAGACGCCGGACCCGTTCCTGGCCGACCTGCGGGCCTGGAGCCTGGTGCTCCCGCCGGCTGCGCGCTTCACCCACCTCACCGCCGCGGTGCTCCACGGGCTCTGGCTGCCACCCCTCCCCGCCGGGATCCCGGTCTTCGTGGCGATGCCGCCGGAGGGGAGCCGGCCGGTGCGGCCGGGGCTCGCCGTGCAGCGCCCGAGCCGGCTCGAGGAGCCCGTGGTGATCGCGGGAGTGCCGGTGGATCCGCCAGGGCCCACCCTGCTGAGCCTCGGTCGCCACCTGTTCGACCTGGACCTCACCGTGCTGGTCGACTCCGCGCTCCACCTCGCCGTCACCGATCGTGCCGGGCTGGAGGAGTGCGCACGCGTGCGCTGCCGCGGCGCACCGCGGCTGCGCCGGGTGCTCGCACTGGCCGACGGCCGGTCGGAGTCCGCGTGGGAGACGGTGCTGCGACGGCTCCACCAGGTCTGTGGCGTCGAGGTGGAGCCGCAGGCCGACGTCCGTGACGACGACGGGCTCTTCGTGGCGCGCGGCGATCTCCGGCTGGCCGGCACCCGGGTGCTCCACGAGTACGACGGCGGCCACCACCTCGAGGTGTCCCGGCAGCGGGCCGACCTGCGGCGGGCCAGGGCGCTGGTGCGTGCCGGCTGGATCCGGAGGGGCTACACCGCGGACGACCTGGTGCACCGGGCGGTCGGCGTCCTGCGCGACGCGGACGACAGCCTCGCTCGCGCCCACGACCCGAGGCGCATCGACGCCTGGTACCACCTGCTGCGCCACTCCTGCTTCATCCCCGCGGGGCGGTCGGCGTTCGCCGCGCGGCTCGGCCTCGGGCCGGGCCGGGTCCGCTGAGCAGAAGTGGTGGGGGGTGACGTGTCAGGTCGTACGGCGGCTGCCGAAGGCGACCGCGAGCAGCCCGCCGAGACCCGCCAGTACCCACGGCACCGGCAGCAGCCAGCGCAGGTCGTCGACGTGGACCAGGTCGGAGACGATCGCCGCCCACACCGCCACGAACCCGAGGAAGGCGATGCCCATCACCAGGTGGGTGATGTTGAGCGGGTGCCGGCCCCCCGGCTCCTGGACCGGCCCCTCGGGGGCGAAGGGGTCGGTGGACACGTCGGTGCCTGCGTCGTACCCGTGCTCGGTCATCGGATCGCTCCTTCGCTGGTGACCACGATCTCGCCGACGCCGATGCCGACGTCGAGGCTGATCCTGGGCTGGTCGTCGTCGTTGCTGCTGGAGGCCGAGGCGCTGGCGCCGATCCCGCCGCGGTCCACGGAGTCGAAGAGCTCCACCCGGCCCGGGCCTCCGACGCTGGCGTCGACGTCGGCGGCCAGGCCGTCCGGCAGCAGCACCTCGATGCGTCCCACGCCACCGGAGACGTCCACGTCGCGGCCGTCCAGGGCGTCGAGGTCGTCGACCTCACGCAGGTCCAGGAGCAGCTCGCCGGTGTTCATCTCGTAGGTGCGCTGCAGCTCGGTCGGGGTGATCGGGACGATCTCGAGGCGATCGCCGCGGAACTCCTCGGTGGCCATGCTCCCGGCCATCCAGCCGGCCGCCACCAGGCCCAGCGCGATGAGCCCGCCGGCCCGGCCGTAGAAGGCGCCGACCACGAGCATGGTGGCGACGATCCCCAGGGCCAGCGCCGGGTAGGCGCTCTCCACGACCTGCGCACCGGCCAGGTCGACGATGCCGAGCACGCCGAGACAGAGGGCGATCAGCGCGCAGGTGAGCCAGAAGAGCAGGGGGCCGCGCTTGTGCGGGTCCCTGGGCCTGGTCAGCGGGGGCCGCGCCGGGAGCGGGGGTCCGCCGTAGGTCTCGGCATAGCTCGGGGCGTAGCCCACGGCCGGGTCCACCGGGTCCACCGGGTCCACCGGGTCCACCGGGGAGGCCGGCGCGACCGGATCGAGCGGCGCCGTGCCCGGCGCCGGGCCCGCGGTCGGCGGGGGAGTGCCGGCGTACGGCGTGGGCGCGGGCCGCCGCGTCTGGTCGCGGAAGAAGAAGTACCAGACCGCGAGCGCGACCAGGGCCAGCGGCCACGGGAACCAGTAGAGGTTCCAGGTGTCGCCGAGCAGCAGGACGGCGGCCAGCACTCCGGCCCCGATCACGGCGATCCCGCGACTGCGCTCGTCGAGATGCAGGGGCGCCTCGCTCGCGCCGTCCTCGGGGAGAAGGAGCCACAGGGCGCCGTAGAGCACCAGGCCGGAACCGCCGAAGAAGACCAGCACCACGAAGGCGATGCGGACCAGCAGCGGGTCGATGTCGAGGTGCCGGGCGAGTCCGGCGGCGACGCCGGCGATCTTGCGGTCGACCGGGCGACGGAGGCGGTTGACGTCTCGCACCTGCTCGCTGGTCACGCGTGGCCCGGGGGCGTTCGACGGCTCACCGCGCGGGGGTGTCGGTCCGGTGGCCCGGGTGTCGGGTCCTGAGGTCTCGTCCATGTGCTCCACCCTGCTCTGCTCCACGCGTGCCCGCCATCGGGGGAGACCCTGGCCCGGCCCGGACCCGACCCGACCGATCTCGGGGTCGTGTCGGGGGCTGACCTCATGGTCGCCGGGGTGCCGGCCTGAGACGATGGTGCTCTCATGACCACCTCCGGCATCCTCCCACCCGGCCCCGAGACGTGGCCGGAGCCCCGGCGCGCCACCCGGGACTCCGAGGAGCTCGTCCTCGGCGGGGTCGCCTCGGGGCTCGCGCGCCATCTCGCCGTGCCCGTGCTCTGGGTCCGGGCCGCCTTCGTGGCGGCGACCGCGCTCGGTGGTCTGGGCGTCGCCATGTATGCCGCGATGTGGCTCTTCCTGCCCTCGGACGCCCGGTTCGAGACCGCCGCGCCCGGGGTGGAGGGCGCCACCCGGACGGGCCGGCGTCCGGGCCGGGTGGCCCGGTTCACCGACGTCGGACCGGCGATCGCGCTGGGGGCGCTGGGCCTCGGCATGGTGCTGGTGCTCCAGGCGTTCGTCGGGACGGGCGGCGCCCTGTGGCCCTTGGTGCTCGCCGTCGCGGGGGTGGCCCTGCTGTGGCGGCAGGCCGACGAGGCGCAGCGCGAGCGCTGGCTCGACACCACCGGCCGGCTCGGACCGGTGCGGGCGGTCTTCGGCCGGGGGACCCTGGCCTCCTACCTGCGCCTGGTGGCCGGGGCGGGCCTGGTGGCCGGGGCGATCACCCTGTTCGCGGTGAGCAACGACGGCTTCGCCCAGGTGCGCGAGGTGGGCCTGGCAGCGCTCCTGGGCATCGTCGGGCTCGCGGTGGTGCTCGGGCCCTGGATCCTCCGGCTCGCCTCCGACCTGGGGGCGGAGCGGGCCGAGCGGATCCGTACCCAGGAGCGCGCCGACATGGCCGCCCACCTGCACGACTCGGTGCTGCAGACGCTCGCGCTGATCCAGAAGAACGCCGACGACGGGGCCACCGTGGCCCGGCTCGCCCGGGCCCAGGAGCGAGAGCTGCGGGCCTGGCTCTACGCCGGGGAGGCGACCGACGCCGACACCCTGCTGGGTTCGATCCGTCAGGCGGCCGCCCGGGTGGAGGACGAGCACGGCGCGGTCGTCGACGTGGTGACCGTCGGTGAGGACGTGACACTGACCGAGGCTCTCCGGCCGCTGGTGCTGGCGATGCGCGAGGCGGTGGTCAACGCCGCCCGGCACGCCGGCACCGGCCGGGTCGACGTCTACGCCGAGGTCGGGCCGGAGGCCGTGGAGGTCTTCGTGCGCGACCGCGGCGCCGGCTTCGACCTCACGGGGGTGCCGGAGGACCGCCTCGGCGTGCGAGGGAGCATCATGGACCGGATGGAGCGGCACGGCGGCACCGCCGAGGTGCGGTCCGCGCCCGGCGACGGCACCGAGGTGCGGCTGCGGATGCCGCTCGAGGAGGCATAGGTGGAGCAGAGCAGGACCAGGGTCGTGGTCGTCGACGACCATGCGATGTTCCGGGCCGGGGTGCGCGCCGAGCTCGCCTCCGCGGGGGCCGCGACGGTCGACGTGGTCGCCGAGGCGGCGGACGTGGACCAGGCGGTCCTGGCGATCCAGGAGCACCGGCCCGACGTCGTCCTCCTCGACGTCCACCTGCCCGGCGGTGGGGGAGTCCAGGTGATGCGCCGGATCGCGGCGGCGCCCGTGGCGGCCCCGGCCACCCAGTTCCTGGCGCTGAGCGTGAGCGACGCGGCCGAGGACGTGATCGGCACCATCCGTGGCGGGGCCCGGGGCTACGTGACCAAGACGATCACCGGCCCCGAGCTGGTCGACGCGATCCGCCGGATCGCGGAGGGCGACGCGGTCTTCTCCCCGCGCCTGGCCGGCTTCGTGCTGGACGCCTTCGCCGGGTCGATCGAGGTTGCGGCGGTCGACGAGGACCTGGACCGGCTCACCGAGCGCGAGCGCGAGGTGATGCGGCTGATCGCCCGGGGCTACGCCTACAAGGAGGTGGCCCGCGAGCTCTTCATCTCGATCAAGACGGTGGAGACCCACATGTCCTCGGTGCTGCGCAAGCTCCAGCTCTCCTCGCGCCACGAGCTGACCCGCTGGGCCTCCGAGCGACGCCTGCTCTGAGCGCCCGCGTCACGTTTCGCGGCGGCGGTGAGGGGGAACGCCAGGCAGGTGAACGACTCAGGGACGACGAGCCCGCCGGCGGCCGACCAGGACGACGACTCCGGGCTCAAGCGGTCCATCACCGGCCGCCTGCTCTTCTTCTACGTCCTCGGCGACGTCCTCGGCTCCGGCATCTACGTCCTCATCGGACAGGTCGCCGGCGTGGTGGGCGGTGCGTTCTGGATCGCCTTCGCGGTGGGCGTCTCGGTCGCCGCGATCACCGGGCTCGCCTACGCCGAGCTCGCCACGAAGTACCCCCAGGCGGCGGGCGCCGCGCTCTACGTCAACAAGGCCTTCGGCAACCGGGCGCTGACCTTCCTCATCACGGTCAGCTTCCTCTCCGCCAGCTTCGCCGCCGCCGGCTCGCTGGCCACCGGCTTCGCGCAGTACTTCGGCGAGCTCTGGGCGTTCCCGCCCACGCTGGTCGTCGCGCTCGTCTTCCTGCTGGTGCTCACGGTCATCAACTTCCTGGGCATCACCGAGTCGGTGGTCGCCAACATGGTCATGACCTTCATCGAGGTCGCCGGGCTGATCATCATCGTCGGCATCGGGATCTGGTACGTCGCCCAGGGCGACGCGGACTTCGGGGTGCTCACCGAGTTCGACACCCGGGACGGCGACAACGCGATCTTCGCGATCGTGGCGGGCGTCGCGCTGGCCTTCTTCTCCATGACGGGCTTCGAGAACGCCGTCAACGTCGCCGAGGAGACGGTGGCGCCGGAGAAGTCCTTCCCCCGCGCGCTGATCGGGGGCATGGTGGCCGCCGGTGTGATCTACGTGCTCGTCTCGATCGCCGCCGCGCTGACCGTGGGGGCCTCCACCCTCGCGGACTCCGAGGTGGCTCTTCTCGAGGTGGTGGAAGCCGACCTGGTCCCGGTCCCCGTCGGCTTCCTGACGGTGCTGTTCACCATCATCGCGTGCATCGCGATCACCAACACCACGCTCGTCGCGGTCGTCACGCAGCCGCGCATCCTCTACGGGATGGCCAACGAGGACGTCGTGCCCCGGGTCTTCGGCCGCATCCACGCCGCGCGCCGAAGCCCCTGGGTCGGTCTCATCTTCTCGGCGCTCGTCCTGGTGCTGCTGCTGGTGATCGGCACCTGGGTCACCGAGGTGACCGACGGCGGGCTCGACCTCGTCGGCCGCCTGGCCACGGTGACGGTCGTCTTCCTGCTCTTCATCTACGCCCTGGTCATCACCGCCGCCCTCAAGCTCGGCGACCAGGACGCCCACGAGCGCACCTTCCACGCCAACCGCCCCCTGCTGGTGGTCGGGCTGGTCGGCAACCTGGTGCTGCTCGTCTACGTGATCTGGGACGATCCCTCCTCGCTGCTGTGGTGTGCGGCACTCGTGGCGGTGGGCTTCGTCCTCTATGTGGTGCAGTATGTGGTCAGCCGGAGAAAGGCAGCCTGAGATGCATGTTGTCGTCGCCACCGACGGGTCCAAGCAGTCGCTGGCTGCGGCCCGCCACCTGAAGTCGTTCGCCGACCCGGCCAAGATCACGGTCATCACCGTGGTCGCCGTGGTCCGTCCCCTGGCGGCGGTGCCGTTCGCCGACGACCTGCACGGCCCCGAGCGGGTCGGGGCCGTGGAGTCCGCGTCCTTCCGGACGGCCGCCGAGCGCGCGGTCGCCGCGGTCGCGGAGGTCTTCGACGGCTGGGGCCCCAAGGTGCAGCGCCGGATCCGCAGCGGCTCCCCGGCCAACGAGATCCTCAAGCTGGCCAAGCAGGTCGACGCCGGCCTGGTCGTGGTGGCCAGCGGCAGCCGCGGGATCAGCGACACCGTGCTGGTGGGCAGCACCGCGCAGCGCGTCCAGCAGTACGCGCCCTGCCCGGTGCTCGTGGTGCGTCCGGCGCCGCGGCCGCGGCGCGCCCGGAAGGCCTGAGGCCGCCGTCCGCGCTGGGCCCGCCCACGGCGTGGGCGGCCTGAGGCCGCCGTCCGCGCTGGGCCCGCCCAAGGCGTGGGCGGCCTGAGGCACTACCCTTCGCCGCATGGAGATCCTGCGTCTGGTCCTGCTCCTCATCCACATCCTGGGCTTCGCCGCTCTGCTCGGCGGGCTGCTGGTGCAGCTCTCCGACGGGGAGAAGCGCGTCAACAGGCTGATGCGCGACGGGATCGGCACCGCCTTCGTCAGCGGCGTGCTCCTGGTCGGCGTCCTGGAGTCGGTGGGTGACCCCGACCACATGAAGATCGGCGTCAAGTTCGCGATCACCCTCCTGCTCCTGGTGCTGGTGATGGCCAACATGCGCAAGCCCCGCATCCCGGACGGCCTCTTCTACGGGCTGCTCGCGCTCACGGTGATCAACATCGCGGTGGCGATCTTCTGGAGCCCGGTGCACGCGGCCTGACCCGTCGGTGCCGCCACGTAGGGTGGCACCGAGATGAGCAGCCCCTTCACCCTTCCCGGACTCGAACACCCCCAGCAGCCCGAGCGCCCCGCGGGCGGTCCGCCCGGCGGCCGCCGCGGCCCCAGTGCCGAAGAGCTGCTGGAGGGCCTCAACGAGCCCCAGCGCCAGGCCGTCGTGCACGAGGGCGCGCCCCTGCTGGTGGTGGCCGGGGCGGGCTCGGGCAAGACCCGGGTGCTGGCCAGGCGGATCGCCTGGCTGGTGGCCCAGCGCGGGGTGCACCCCGGCTCGATCCTGGCGATCACCTTTACCAACAAGGCCGCCGCCGAGATGAAGGAGCGGGTCGAGGACCTGGTCGGCAAGCGCGCCCGGATGATGTGGGTCTCCACCTTCCACTCCGCCTGCGTCCGGATCCTGCGCAAGGAGATCGAGCGCATCGGCTACAAGTCCGGCTTCTCGATCTACGACGCGGCCGACTCCAAGCGCCTGGTCACCCTGGTGCTGCGCGACCTCGAGCTCGACCCGAAGCGGTACCAGCCGGGCGCGGTCCTCAACTGGATCTCCGACCAGAAGAACGACCTGCGCGACCCCGACGAGGCGGCGAAGGAGACGCGGAACGGCTTCGAGGAGACCTATGCCTCGATCTACGCGCTCTACCAGCGTCGGCTGAGCGAGGCCAACGCGCTGGACTTCGACGACATCCTGATGCTCACCGTCCACATCCTCCAGGCCTTCCCGGAGGTGCGGGAGACCTACCGGCGGCGGTTCCGGCACGTGCTCGTCGATGAGTACCAGGACACCAACCACGCGCAGTACGCGCTGATCCACCAGCTCTGCGCCCACGACCCCGAGGAGATCGGCAGCACCCCCGCCGCCGAGCGGGTGGAGCCGGCGGAGCTGATGGTGGTCGGCGACGCCGACCAGTCGATCTACGCCTTCCGGGGCGCCAACATCCGCAACATCCTCGACTTCGAGCAGGACTTCCCCGACGCCACCTCGATCCTGCTCGAGCAGAACTACCGCTCCACCCAGACGATCCTGACCACCGCCAACGCGGTCATCGGCAACAACAAGGGACGCAAGCCCAAGCGCCTGTGGACCGACGCCGGCGAGGGGGAGCGGATCGTCGGCTACGTGGCCGACGACGAGCACGACGAGGCCCGGTTCGTCTCCGACGAGATCGACCGGCTGGTCGACGGCGGCCTGCGGGCCGGCGACGTCGCGGTCTTCTACCGCACCAACGCCCAGTCGCGGGTCTTCGAGGAGATCTTCATCCGCACCGGGCAGCCCTACAAGGTGGTCGGGGGAGTGCGCTTCTACGAGCGCAAGGAGGTGCGCGACGCGCTGGCCTACCTGCGGCTGCTGGTCAACCCCGCCGACGAGATCTCGCTGCGCCGCATCCTCAACACCCCCAAGCGCGGCATCGGTGACCGCGCCGAGGCGTGTGTCGCGGCGCTGGCCCAACGTGACGGGCTCACCTTCTGGGAGGCGCTGACCCGGGCCGACGAAGCGCCCGGCCTGGCGACTCGCTCCCTGCGTAGCATCACCTCCTTCGTGGGCGTGATCGAGGAGCTGATGTCGATGGTCGACGCCGGCGAGCGGGCCGACGTGGTGCTCGAGTCGGTGCTGGAGCGCTCGGGCTACCTCGCCGAGCTGGAGGCCTCCGACGACCCCCAGGACGCCACCCGGGTGGAGAACCTCGCCGAGCTCGTGGCCGTGGCCCGGGAGTTCGCCGAGGACCCGGTGGCCGCGCCGTCCGCCGATCCCACCGACGTGGAGGCGGGCACCGTCGCCCCCGGGCTCGCTGACTTCCTCGAGCGCGTCGCCCTGGTCGCCGACAGCGACCAGATCCCCGAGAGCCCCGAGGAGCAGGAGCAGGGAGTGGTGACGCTGATGACCCTGCACACCGCCAAGGGCCTGGAGTTTCCGGTGGTCTTCCTCACCGGCATGGAGGACGGCGTCTTCCCGCACATGCGCTCCCTCGGCGACCAGACCGAGCTCGAGGAGGAGCGCCGGCTGGCCTACGTCGGCATCACCCGGGCCCGGGAGCGGCTCTACATCTCACGCGCCGTCGTCCGCTCGGCCTGGGGAGCGCCCTCGCACAACCCGGCCTCCCGGTTCCTCGACGAGCTCCCCGTCGACCTGGTCGACTGGCGCCGCACCGAGGCGGCCCAGACCAGGTGGTCGCGTCCGGACTTGGCGTCGGGGTCCCCGGCCGGCCTGGGAGCGCCCACGGCCGCGGGTCGCCGCAACTTCTCCTCGGCAGCGTTGCGTGCCGACGCGGCCTCGAAGGCCCGGCCCTCGCGGCCGATCCCGTCCCTGTCGCCGGGCGACCGGGTGGCACACGACTCGTTCGGCCTGGGCACCGTGGTGAGCGTCGAGGGCGCGGCCGAGAAGTCGGTGGCGTCGATCGACTTCGGGTCCGAGGGCGTCAAGCGGCTGCTGCTGCGCTACGCCCCGGTGGAGAAGCTCTAGCCGAGGGCGGCCGGCCGGGGGGCCGAGCCCGCGGGCCGAGGGTCCGTCCGCCGCGGCGTCAGGGACGCAGGCCGTGCTCGAGCAGGCTCGAGTACGGGTCGACCGGGTTCGAGCCGCCGGGGCGGATCTCCAGGTGGAGGTGCGGACCGGTCGAGTTGCCGGTGCTGCCGACGGTGCCGATGACCTGGCCGCCGGTGACCTTGGTGCCGACGCTGACGTTCATGCTGGTCTGGTGGCAGTACCAGACCTCGGTGCCGTCCTCCAGGGTGAGCACGGTCTTGTTGCCGTAGGAGCCGTCGTAGCCGACCTCGGTGATCGTCCCGTTGGCGACCGCGCGCAGCGGCGTGCCGGAGGGAGCGGCGAAGTCGAGGCCGGTGTGGGTGGTCGACCACAGGCTGCTCGACATCCCGAAGGTGGCGGAGAGGCGGTAGCCCTCCACCGGCATGACCCACTGGTTGGCCTCGATCTTGGCCGCCTGCCGGTCGGCCTGGACCGAGAGGCTCTCCAGCGTCTTCGAGCGCTGGGCGGCGGCCTTCTCGGCCTTGGCGACCAGCTTGGCCTCGACGCGCTCGGCGGCCTCGAGCCGGTTGGAGTCGCGGCTCACGACACCGGTGCGCTCCTCGAGGATCTCCTCGTCGACCGCGAAGCCGGCGGCGGAGGCCGCGGCGGCGACCTCGGAGGTGGTGCTGTGCGAGGCCTCGGTCAGCGACGGACCGGCGGTGAGGGCACCGCCGGCCGAGACGGCCAGCGCGGCCACCCCGGCCAGGATCGGCGCGGAGGGCAGGGCCTTGAGGAAGGAGCCGCGGGTGTCGGCGGCGCTGGAGCGGGCGGCCCGGCGCTTCCCGGTGGCGGGGCTCAGGATCTCGGTCGAGCTGGAGGCGGAGGCGACGCGGACCGGCCCGGGCCGGCTGGCGGCGACGGCGGGGGTGCGCTCGACCTCGCTGCGCGAGACACGCGCCCGGCGGGCGGGCTTGGCGGCGGAGAGGGACCGGGGTGCCCGGGCGGCGCGCTTGGGCTCGGGTCGTGCGGCGCGCTTGCCGGCGACGGGCGTCGAGCCGGTGCGCGGCTCCGAGGTCGGGACCTCGGAGCGGAGCGGCGTGCTCGCCTGGGGTGCGGGGGCCGAGTGGCGGGTGACAAGGGGCTTGCGCGGTGCGCGAACCTCCGAGGTTGCGCGGCGGGAGCCGCGCTCAGCTCGGTGGTTTCCCATCTAGGTTTACCTCGCAAAGTAGGGGGTACAACTGGCCAGTAGGCCGGACAACTCGGGCGACTGTACCGGATCTTCGGCCCCTGCCGGAATGCCCAGGTCTCCCAGTGTGGAACAACTTTGCTGGGCGCGCGGCATAACCGCAGGACAGGGCGGGTTCGCCGGTCCAGACCAGCCCGTGGCGGTGGGGACAATCACACCCGGCGCCCGCTCAGCGGGCCTCCGCGTAGCGCCGCAGAGCCTCCTCGCGCTCGGCCGCGTGGTCGACGATCCGGAGCGGGTAGCCGTGGTCGAGGCCACCCTCGTGACGCCACGGCTCGTGCGCGGCGGCGCCGGGCAGGTGGGCCAGCTCGGGCACCCATCGGCGCACGTAGACGCCGTCCGGGTCGAAGCGGAGCCCCTGGGCGACGGGGTTGAATACCCGGAAGTAGGGGGAGGCATCGGTGCCGGTGCCCGCCACCCACTGCCACCCGTGGTTGTTGGAGGCGAGGTCGGCGTCGGCGAGGTGGTCCAGGAAGAACCGGGCGCCGACCGGCCACCACACGTGCAGGTCCTTGGTCAGGAAGCTGGCGGTCACCATCCGCAGCCGGTTGTGCATCCACCCCTCCTCGCGCAGCTGGCGCATGCCGGCGTCGACGAAGGGGAAGCCGGTGGTGCCGGTGCGCCAGGCCTCGACCGCGTCCTCCTCGTGGGAGTAGCGCAGGCCGCTCAGCGCCGGGCGGAGGTCCGCCCAGGCCGAGTCGGGCCGGTGGTGGAGCACGTCGGCGTAGAACTCCCGCCACCCCAGCTCGGTGACGAAGCGCTGGGCGCCGGGCCCGCCCTGACCCGCGAGGTCGGCGAGCAGCGAGCGCGGATGCAGGGCGCCCACGCTCAGCCACGGGGAGAGGCGCGAGGTGGCGTCGCGGTCGGGGCGGTCGCGGTCGTAGTCCTCGAGCAGGTCGTCGCGGAACCGGCGCCACCGGCGCCAGGCGGCCTCCTCCCCGGCGGTGGGCAGCCGGGCCAGTGCCGCGGCGGCCTCACGCAGCAGGCGCAGCGCCTCCGGGTCGGAGGGTGCCGCCACCAGTTGCGGTGCCCGGGGTGTCGGCGCCGGGTCGGGCCGGGGCGCCGCGCGCCACGCGCGCGCCCAGGGGGTGAAGACCTGGTAGGGGCTCCCCGCCTGGTTGCGCACCAGGCCCGGCCCCACCAGGTAGGGGGAGCCCGAGGGGCGCCACTGCGCCACACCCTGCTCGGCCAGCGCCCGCTCCACCGCGCGGTCCCGGCGGGCGCCGTACGGCGTGGTCTCGGCCGAGACGTGCACCGAGGTCGCCGCCACCTCCTCGACCAGCCGGGGCAGCACCACGGCGGGGTCCCCGAGGCGGACCACCAGGCCGCCGCCCAGTCGCTCGTCCAGGGCCCGGAGACTGCGGGCCAGCCACGCGCGGCGCAGCGGCGAGGCCTGTGCCCACAGGCGGGGGTCGACCACGAAGGCGGGAAGGGTTGGCCCGGCCGTCGTGGAGGCCAGGAGCGCGGGGTGGTCGCGGGTGCGGAGGTCCCGCCGGAACCACGTCACTGCGCCCATGCGCCCACGCTATCGACGGGTCGGCTGGCCGGGGCCTGATCACTGTGCGTCCATGGCCGGACCCGGACTCGGGCGTGAGCGGTGCTGAGGTCTATGGTGCCCGAAGGAATCCCCGGACTGTCAATGAGAAAAAAAGGACTGGGTGGATGTCAGACCTGATGGAGTACCAGGCGAAGGAGCTCTTCGCCAAGCACGGTGTCACCACGACCCTCGGTGTCGTCGTGGAGTCGGCCGACGAGGCCAGGGCCGCTGCTGAGCAGATGGGTGGCGTCACCGTCATCAAGGCCCAGGTCAAGGCCGGCGGCCGTGGCAAGGCCGGCGGGGTGAAGCTGGCCAAGACCCCCGACGAGGCGCAGCAGCACGCCGCCAACATCCTCGGGATGGAGATCAAGGGCCTCACGGTCAACCGGGTCCTGGTGACCCCGGCGACCCCGCCGGTGGAGGAGTACTACTTCTCCTTCCTGCTGGACCGCGCCAACCGCTCGCACCTGTGCATCGCGTCCGTCGAGGGTGGTGTGGAGATCGAGGAGGTCGCCAAGACCAACCCCGAGGCCGTGCGCCAGATCCCGATCGACGCCCTGGAGGGCGTGACCCCGGAGAAGGCCGCCGCGATCGTCGACGAGGCGAAGTTCCCCGCCGAGCTGCGCGACCAGGCCATCGAGATGGTCCAGGCGCTGTGGAAGGTCTACGTCGAGGAGGACGCGACGCTGGTCGAGGTCAACCCGCTGGCCCGCCTCGAGGGCGACAAGCTCGAGGCGCTCGACGGCAAGGTCTCGCTCGACGAGAACGCCGAGTTCCGCCACGAGGACCACGCCGCGTTCACCATCCGCGACGAGGAGGACCCGCTCGAGGCGAAGGCCAAGGACAAGGGCCTCAACTACGTCAAGCTCGACGGCCAGGTCGGCATCATCGGCAACGGCGCGGGCCTGGTCATGTCGACCCTCGACGTGGTCGCCTACGCCGGCGAGGCCCACGGCAACGTGACCCCGGCCAACTTCCTCGACATCGGGGGCGGCGCCAACGCCCAGGTGATGGCCGACGGCCTCGACGTGATCCTCCACGACCCCCAGGTCAAGAGCGTCTTCGTCAACGTCTTCGGCGGCATCACCGCGTGCGACGAGGTCGCCAACGGGATCGTCGGCGCCCTGGAGATCCTCGGTGACGAGGCCACCAAGCCGCTGGTCGTCCGTCTCGACGGCAACAACGTCGAGGAGGGGCGCCGCATCCTCAACGAGGCGAACCACCCGCTGGTGACCCTCGTCGACACCATGGACGGCGCGGCCGACAAGGCCGCCGAGCTGGCCAACACCGACAAGCACAGCGCCTGAGACGGAGCACGAACACATGTCTATCTACCTGAACAAGGACTCCAAGATCATCGTCCAGGGCATGACGGGCGGGATGGGCTCCAAGCACACCACCCTCATGGTCGAGGCCGGGTCCAACATCGTGGGCGGTGTCAACGCCCGCAAGGCCGGCACCTCCGTCGAGCTGGCCGGCAAGGAGCTGCCCGTCTTCGGCAGCGTCGCGGAGGCCATGAAGGAGACCGGCGCCGACGTGTCGGTCGTCTTCGTCCCCCCGGCCTTCACCAAGGACGCCTGCATCGAGGCCATCGACGCCGGCATCGGCCTGCTGGTCGTCATCACCGAGGGCGTCCCGGTGCAGGACACCGCGGAGGTCTTCGCCTACCTCGAGGGCAAGTCCACCCGGATGATCGGCCCCAACTGCCCCGGCATCATCACGCCGGAGGAGTCGCTGGCCGGCATCACGCCGCACACCATCGCGGGCAAGGGTCCGATCGGTCTCGTCTCGAAGTCCGGCACCCTGACCTACCAGATGATGTACGAGCTCAAGGACTACGGCTTCACCACCGCGATCGGCATCGGTGGCGACCCGATCATCGGCACCACCCACATCGACGCCCTCGAGGCCTTCGAGAACGACCCGGAGACCAAGGCGATCGTGATGATCGGCGAGATCGGCGGCGACGCCGAGGAGCGGGCGGCCGCCTACATCAAGGAGCACGTCACCAAGCCGGTCGTCGGCTACGTGGCCGGCTTCACCGCCCCGGAGGGCAAGACGATGGGCCACGCCGGCGCCATCGTCTCCGGCTCCTCGGGCACCGCCCAGGCCAAGAAGGAGGCCCTGGAGGCTGCCGGAGTCAAGGTCGGCAAGACCCCCTCGGAGACCGCCGCGCTGATGCGGGAGATCCTCAAGAGCCTCTGAGGCCCCGCGCGCACGCGCACCGCGAGACGCCCCGACCACCCACCGGTGGTCGGGGCGTCTCGTCGTCAGCCCTGCTTCTCGAAGCGGGGCAGCCGCTCCAGCGCTCGCTTGGCGAGCCAGACGAAGTCGTCACGCGCCATGGTGCGGTCCCGCGCGGGGGTGAAGCCCACCTGGGCGACCTTGTCGCCGTGGCGCATGACCGCCATCAGGAACTCCACCGACTGCGCGTCGGAGATCGCCAGCTCCAGGCGCCACACCGTGAGGTCGACCTTCTTCCCGTCGCGGTTGTAGAGGCGGGAGACCTCGGTCCCGAAGCCCTCCTGGGCGCACCGGGCCAACCGGGAGCGGACCTGGTCGACGAAGGCCCGGCCCACCTTCGGCGACCGCGCCGTCGCGGCCGTCTCGGTGAGCCCGAACTCGTCGGTCCGGTTGCCCCGCGGGAAGAGGAAGGTACGGGTCTGGCTGTCCCGCAGTCCCTTGGCCTGGAAGTCGGCGCGGTCGCAGCGGGTGGAGGCCGCGTTGCTCCCGGCCGGCTTCGGGGTGGTGCCGACCCAGGGGCCGACGGCGCCGGAGACCGGGGGGAGGTCGGACTCGGTGAGCATCCCCGGGGCCACCGCCGAGACGGGGACCTTGGCGGGGCGGGCCCGTGGCGGGGAGGCGCAGGCGCCGGTGCCGGGCAGGCCGCACCCGGCGTTCACCGCGGCCGCGAGCAGCTGGGCGGTCGGGCGGGTGGCGCGGCGCACCCCAGGGACCCGGGTGGCGACGGTGGTCAACACCTGGCCGGAGCGGGCGACGCCGACCTGCAGGGTGCGGGTCGGGCCCGACCACTGGCGCAGGGTGTAGAGGCGGGCCTCGTCACCGACCCGGCGCAGGTCGTGGACGGCGAGCAGCTGGGTCCGCGGCGCCGTGCAGGCACCCATCCATCCCTGGACGGTGCGGAAGGCCTCGGCGGCCGCCTCGGGGGTGGCCGAGAGGTCGACCACCTCGGTGGCGGTGGCGGTGACCTTCGGCTCGGCGCGCTTCTTCCGGTTCTTCTTGCCGCGGGCCGCCTTGGGCCGGGTGCTGCCCTCGAAGGACCGGACCAGGGTGCCGAGGCCCTCGGGGTCGGCGTACCGGGCCCCCTGGCACGGCAGCACCAGCCCGTCGCCGTCCCGGTTGTCGTGGGTGGAGGTCTCGGTCCACTTCAGTCCCCGGCTGACCCGCCGGACCTGCTCGGGCCGCAGCAGCACCTCCTCGGTCAGGGTGGGAGCGACCTCCTCGGCCTGGACCTGGGTGGCCCGGCGCTCGAAGCCCTGGTCGCCGAGGCTGGCGCCGACCGTGTCGCCCTGGGCCACGACCACCCCGCTGGCCACCACCGCGACAACGGTGGCGGCCACCCCGACCAGGGTGTGGGTACGGCGCCGGGCGGTCCCGGCCCGCCGCAACGCGGTGCTGCGCGGCCAGCGTCCGCCCGCGGTGAAGGTCGCCAGCGCCTCGAGGTGCCCCTCGACCTCCGGCCCCCGGCAGTCCCGGGCCTCGGCGAAGGCCGCGGTGCCCTCGGTCAGGAGCCGGCGCGCGGTGTCCTGGGGGACGCCGACCTCGCGGGCGATCTCCGGCATCGGCAGGCCCGGCAGGTCGGCCAGCACCAGGACCTTGCGCTGGGCCGTGGAGAGCGTGGACAGCGCATCGAGGGTCGCGGCGACCTCGGCGGGCACGTCCTTCTCCTTGTGCCACAGTCGGGCGGTGTGCCGGTGCCGGGCCCGGCGCCAGACCAGCGGCCGCAGCCACGCCTCCTTGTCGGCCAGCGTGCGAACCTTGTGCCAGTGGTGCCAGGCGACGGCGAAGGCGTCGCGGACGGCGGTCCGCGACACGTGCAGGTCGCCGGTCAGTGCGTAGGCCTCGGCAAGGAGGCGGTCGCGCACGTCCTTGTAGAGGTCGTCGAAGTCGTTCGCTTGCGTCATGGCGGTTCCAAGGTACGTGAGGGGTGGAGGCCACGCAGCGGTCTCCGGCATTCGTCGCGCTCGCCGCCGCGGGCCGCGCGGTGCCCAGGTGCGGGGACGGCGTGCCTGCGCCCGGGGGCAGGTCGCGGGGGAGATGATGGCAGCGCCATGACCTCGTTGCTGTCCTCCACCGCGTCCGGGGCACGAGCGGCCTCCCAGGAGACGCCGCCCGGGCCGCGCCGCCGACCGGTCCTGGTGCTCGCGCTGCTCGCGGGGGTGCTGGCCGCCGGGCTGGTCCTGGCCGCCTGCGTCGTGCTGGCCCTGCTCGGCTGGTTCCTGAGCGACCTCGGTGCCCACGGGGAGCCGCGGGCCGCCCTGGCCGTCGGCGCCGGCGGCTGGCTGGTCGCCCACGGCTCCGGCGTCGTCGTGCGCGGCGCCCCGGTGACGCTGGTCCCGCTGGGGCTGACGCTGCTGGCGCTGTGGAGCGTCTGGCGCAGCGGGTACCGGCTCGGCGAGCGGCTGTGGGGCCACGGTCCCGACGCCCACGGCATCGACGACGGACAGCGCGACTGGACCGTCCCGGTCGCGGTCCTCGGCTTCGGCCTCGGGTACTCCGCGGTCGCCCTCGGGCTGGGCGGCGTCCTCGGCGAGGAGCTCGCCTCCGCCCAGGGCCCGGTGCTGACGTGGGTGGCCGGCCTCACCGTGCTCGTCGCCGCGCCGGCGGTGGCCGCCGGCTCCGGCCGGGCCGCGGTCTGGGGCTCGGCGCTCTCCCCGGTGCTGCGCCACACCCTCATCACCGCCAGGTCGGCGGTGCTGCTGCACCTGCTGGTCGCCGCACTGCTGCTGCTCGCCGCGCTCGCCCTGGGCCTCGGCGAGGCGGCCAACATGGTCGAGCAGCTGGGCACGTCGCCGGGCGAGACCGTGCTGCTGGTCCTGGCCTGTCTCGCCCTGCTGCCCAACGCCGTGCTCTGCGCGAGCGCCTTCCTGGCCGGCCCCGGCTTCGCGGTGGGCGGCGGCACCCTGGTCTCCCCGGCGGCGGTGGCGCTGGGGCCCCTGCCGATCCTGCCGCTCCTGGCCGCCCTGCCCGACGAGGGCACCGTGCTGCCGGGGGCCGCGGCGATCATGCTCGTCCCGGCCGCCGTGGCGGCGGCCGCCGCCGTGCGCACCCAGCGCCGGCGTCCCGCCCTGCGCTGGGACCACGGTGCGCTGCGCGGCTGCGGCGGTGGCCTGCTCGCCGGCGTCGTGCTCACCGCCCTGACGTCGCTGGCCGGGGGAGCGGCGGGCCCGGGCCGGATGCGGTTCGTGGGGCCGTTCACCTCCGAGGTGCTCGTCCACCTGGTCACCGCGATGGGCGTCGGCGGCCTGGTCGGGGGGCTGGCGATCACCTGGTGGCAGCGGCACACCTCGGTGCCGGCTGACGATGCGGACGAGGCCGACCGGGGTCACTAGACTCCCCGCGTGTCCAGCCTCCCCGCTCCCGCCCGGCTCGTCGTCCTCGTCTCCGGCGCGGGGACCAACCTGCAGGCCCTCCTCGACGCCTGCGCCGACCCGTCCTTCGGGGCCCGGGTCGTCGGCGTCGGCTCCGACCGCCCGGACGCCGAGGGGCTCGCCCGCGCCGAGCGCCACGGGGTGCCGACCTTCGTCAAGGAGCTGAGCCGGTTCGAGTCCCGCGAGACCTGGGACCACGCCATGGCCCGGGCGGTGGCCGGCTTCGAGCCCGACCTGGTGGTGCTGGCCGGCTTCATGCGGCTGCTGAGCGAGGAGTTCCTGGCCCTCTTCCCCGGGCGGGTCGTCAACACCCACCCCGCTCTCTCCCCGTCGTTCCCGGGCGTCCGTGGCCCGGCCGACGCCCTCGAGTACGGCGTCAAGGTGACCGGCTGCACCCTCTTCGTGGTCGACGGCGGGGTCGACACCGGCCCGATCATCGCCCAGCGGGTGGTCCCGGTCGAGGACGGCGACGACCCGGCGTCGCTGCACGAGCGGATCAAGACCGCCGAGCGCGCGATGCTCGTCGAGGCCGTGGGCCGGATCGCCCGCGAGGGTCTGTCCGTGCAGGGGCGCAAGGTGCGCTTCGGCTCCCCGGCGTCGTAGGGTTGGGCCACACGACTGGCGCAGGTGGGACACCACCAGGGAGTGACGTCGCGCGGCATCGAACGCCTGGGTGCCCCGGAGGATCGTCCGTCCCCTGCCGAGGAGAGTCACCGTGTCCGACCGCATCCCGCTCCGCCGAGCGCTCGTCTCCGTCTATGACAAGACCGGCCTGGAGGCCCTCGTCCGGGGCCTGCACGACGCCGGCGTCGCCCTGGTCTCCACGGGCGGCTCGGCCGCGCTGATCGAGGGCCTCGGCCTGCCGGTCACCCGCGTCGAGGACCTGACCGGCTTCCCCGAGTGCCTGGACGGCCGGGTCAAGACCCTGCACCCCCGGGTGCACGCCGGGATCCTCGCCGACCGCCGGCTCGAGAGCCACGTCGCCCAGCTCGAGGAGCTGGAGGTCGAGCCCTTCGACCTGGTCGTCTGCAACCTCTACCCCTTCGCCCAGACGGTCGCCTCCGGTGCCGGCCCCGACGAGTGCGTGGAGCAGATCGACATCGGCGGGCCCTCGATGGTCCGGGCCGCGGCCAAGAACCACCCCTCGGTGGCCATCGTGACCTCCCCGGACCGCTACGACGAGGTCCTCACCGCGGCCTCGGAGGGCGGCTTCACCCTCGCGCAGCGGCAGCGCCTCGCCGCGGAGGCCTTCGTGCACACCGCCTCCTACGACGTCGCGGTCGCCTCCTGGATGGGCAACGTGCTGACCGACACCAGCGACGGCACCGGCTTCCCCGCGTGGACCGGGGCGACCTGGCAGAAGCAGGCGGTGCTGCGCTACGGCGAGAACCCGCACCAGGCGGCCGCGCTCTACGCCGACGGCCACGTGGTCGAGCCCGGGCTGGCACAGGCCCGGCAGCTGCACGGCAAGGAGATGTCCTACAACAACTACGTCGACGCGGACGCCGCGCGCCGCGCCGCCTACGACTTCGCCGGTCCGGCCGTGGCGATCATCAAGCACGCCAACCCCTGCGGCCTCGCGGTCGGGGACGACGTGGCCGCCGCACACCGCAAGGCCCACGCCTGCGACCCGGTCTCCGCCTTCGGGGGGGTGATCGCCACCAACGTGCCGGTCTCGGTCGAGATGGCGCGCCAGGTCTCCGAGGTCTTCACCGAGGTCGTGGTGGCGCCCGGCTACGAGGAGGGCGCGGTGGAGCTGCTGAGCACCAAGCGCAACATCCGTCTTCTCGAGTGCGACCCGCCCGGCCGCACGGGCGTGGAGAGCCGGCCCATCTCCGGCGGGCTCCTGGTGCAGCACCGCGACCTGGTCGACGCCGTCGTCGAGGGCGGCGGGGACGACCCGTCCGACTGGCGCCTGGTCGCCGGCGAGCCCGCGACGCCGGAGATGCTCGCCGACCTGGAGTTCGCCTGGCGGGCCTGCCGCTCGGTGAAGTCCAACGCGATCCTGCTGGCCGCCGGTGGCGCCTCGGTCGGGGTGGGGATGGGCCAGGTCAACCGGGTCGACTCCTGCAAGCTGGCCGTCGAGCGCGCCGGCGACCGGGCCGCGGGCTCCGTGGCGGCCTCCGACGCCTTCTTCCCCTTCGCCGACGGACCGCAGATCCTGGTCGAGGCCGGGGTGCGGGCGATCGTGGCCCCGGGGGGCTCGGTCCGCGACCCGGAGGTGGTGGAGGCGCTCGCCGCAGCAGGGGTGACGACGTACTTCACCGGCACCCGCCACTTCTTCCACTGACCGGGGCGCGGTGAAGGTGCTCGGGGCTCCTAGACTGCCTCACGTGACTGCACTCAGGCTCGACGGCACGGCGACCGCAGCGGCGATCAAGCAGGAGCTCACGGTGCGGGTCGCCGCGCTCAAGGAGCGCGGCATCCACCCGGGCCTCGGCACGGTCCTGGTCGGCGACGACCCCGGCTCGCGGTGGTACGTCAACGGCAAGCACAAGGACTGCGCCGAGGTCGGGATCGAGTCGATCCGCGTCGACCTGCCCGAGACCGCCTCCCAGGAGGAGATCGAGGAGGCCGTCCGGGGGCTCAACGCCGACCCGGCCTGCACCGGCTACATCGTCCAGCTGCCCCTGCCGCGGGGCCGCGACGAGAACCGGGTGCTCGGCCTCATCGACCCCGCCAAGGACGCCGACGGCCTGCACCCCACCAACCTCGGCTGGCTGGTCCTGGGCCACGAGGCGCCGCTGCCGTGCACGCCGTTCGGGATCGTGGAGCTGCTGCGCCGCCACGACGTGCCGATCGCGGGCGCCGAGGTCGTGGTGGTGGGGCGCGGCGTGACCGTGGGCCGGCCGCTGGGGCTGCTCCTCACCCGCCGCTCCGAGAACGCGACCGTCACCCTGTGCCACACCGGCACGGTCGACCTGGCCGCGCACGTGCGCCGGGCCGACATCGTGGTGGCGGCCGCCGGCGTCCCGGGGATCATCACCGCCGACATGGTCAAGCCGGGTGCGGCGGTGCTCGACGTCGGGGTCTCCCGGGTCGACGGCCGGCTCGCCGGCGACGTGGCGCCCGAGGTGTGGGACGTCGCCGGCTGGGTCTCGCCCAACCCCGGGGGAGTGGGCCCGATGACCCGCGCCATGCTGCTGTCCAACATCGTGACCCTCGCCGAGCAGCAGGCGGCGGAGCGCTCGCAGTGAGCGACGGCGAGATCGTGCCGCCCGAGGACGTCCCCCCGGTCTCGGCGGAGTCGCTGGTCGACGGCGAGGTGCGCGAGCCCGAGGAGCACGAGCCGGGGGAGCGGACCTACCCCTCGACCATCGGTGGCGCCTTCTACCTGCTCTTCCTGGGGATCACCGCCGGTGCCCTGGTGGTCGTGGTCCTCGGGTCCTGGCGGACCGGGATCCGGATCTTCGGCGGGGTCCTCCTGGTGGCCGCCGTCGTCCGGGTGCTGCTCGGCAGCCGCGACGCCGGGATGCTGGCGGTGCGGAGCAAGGCCGTGGACGCCGGCCTGCTCTCTGCGGTGGGCCTGGCCCTGGTGGTCCTCGCCAGCTCCATCCCGGACCAGCCGGACTAAAGGGACGACGACGGCGCCGACCCGGTGGGTCGACGCCGTCGTGCGGGGGAGCGTGGCTCAGATCAGGCCGAGCTCGGTGACCGCCTTGCGCTCGTCCTCGAGCTCGGCGACCGAGGCGTCGATCCGGGCGCGGGAGAAGTCGTTGACCTCCAGGCCCTGGACGATCTCCCAGTTGCCGTCCTTGGTGGTGACCGGGAACGACGAGATGAGACCCTCGGGCACGCCGTAGGAGCCGTCGGAGGCGACGGCCATGGAGACCCAGTCACCCTCGGGGCTGCCGAGCAGCCAGTCGCGGGCGGCGTCGATGGTGGCCGACGCGGCGGAGGCGGCCGACGACGAGCCCCGGGCCTCGATGATCGCCGCACCACGCTTGGCGACGGTGGGGATGAAGGTGTTCTCCAGCCAGTCCTGGTCGTCCACCGCGGCGGCGGCGTTCTGGCCGTTGACCTCGGCGTTGAAGAGGTCCGGGTACTGGGTGGCCGAGTGGTTGCCCC
Organism: Nocardioides sp. Z50_6; assembly: GCF_058215755.1. Taxonomy (NCBI): domain Bacteria; kingdom Bacillati; phylum Actinomycetota; class Actinomycetes; order Propionibacteriales; family Nocardioidaceae; genus Nocardioides; species Nocardioides sp. Z50_6. Next base: position 54,489 of record NZ_JBZAJB010000003.1, read on the forward strand.
AGATGGTCATCTTCTTGATGTCGGTGACCTTCGCGCCGGTCCGGGCCGCGAGCTGGGAGATGGCCCGGTTGTGGTCCAGCCGGGTCAGGGCCGAGAAGCGGTCGTTGGGGATGTCGGGCGCGTTGGTCGCGGCGATCAGCGCGTTGGTGTTGGCGGGGTTGCCGGTGACGCCGATGCGCACGTCGTCCGCGGCGACCTTGTTGAGCGCCTTGCCCTGGGCGGTGAAGATCGCGCCGTTGGCCGACAGCAGGTCGCCACGCTCCATGCCGGGCCCACGGGGCCGGGCGCCGACGAGCAGGGCGAGGTTGACGCCGTCGAAGATCTTCTCGGGGTCGGCACCGATCTCGACGCCGGCCAGCGTCGGGAAGGCGCAGTCGTCGAGCTCCATGACGACGCCCTCGAGCGCCTTGAGCGCGGGCTCGATCTCGAGGAGCTGCAGCTGGATCGGGCGGTCGGCGCCGAGCAGGGAGCCGCTGGCGAGACGGAAGAGGAGGCTGTAGCCGATCTGACCGGCGGCACCGGTCACGGCCACCTTGAGCGGGGCGCTGGTTGACACGAGGACTCCTGGAGTGGTGACTCGACGAAAAGGATGAGCGACTCGACTCTAGTCCCGGGCATGCGCCGGGCGGGCGCGGGGTCGCACGCTGGCATCATGGCTCCCCATGACCGACTCACCCACACCCGGCCGGGTGCTGAGCGCGGGGGGCCGGCGGCGCGGCGTCGTGGCCGCGGTGCTGCTGGCCTGCCTGGGCGCCGGCTGCGGTGCCGCGCCCCCGCAGAGCCCGCCCTCGGGCGTCGACGAGCTGGTGGTCCCGACGCCGTCGCCGGACCCCGCGGACTTCGTCGCCGGGATCGACAACCCCTGGCTGCCGCTGCGGGCCGGTGCGGTCTGGACCCGCGAGCTGGACACCGCGTCGGGGGCCGTCACCGAGACCACCCGGGTGCTGCCGCAGTCGCGGACCGTGGCCGGCGTGGCCGCGACCCAGGTGCTCACCGAGCGCGAGGGGCCCGAGGACGACGCGGGTGTGGCGACGCGGGAGGTCGCGTGGTTCGCCCAGGACCTCCGCGGCAACGTCTGGGCGATGGGGGTGCAGGGCGAGTGGGAGGCCGGCACCGACGGCGCGCAGGCCGGACTGGCGATGCCGGCCGCCCCGCGTCGCGGTGACGGGTTCGCCCGCTGGGCGCTGGACGGCGAGCCCAGGGGGGTGGTCCAGGTGGGGGAGCGCGAGGTCTCCGCCACCGTGCCGGCCGGGCGGTTCGCCGACCTGCTCGAGACGACCCTGACCGCGCCGGACGGGACGGAGTGGACCGCCTACCACGCCGAGGGCGTCGGCGAGGTGCTGCGCGAGCGCCTCGCCGGCACCGAGCGTGCCGAGCTGGTCGACTACCGCCCGGGCGGCTGAGGGGTCAGCCGCCGGGACGGATCTGGGTGCGACCGTCCTCCTCGTCGGGGGGCGGGGCTCCCCATCCCTGCTGCTGGGGCGGAGCACCCCACTGGCCGCCCGGCGCGGGAGGCTGGCCCTGCTCCGGCGGGTAGGGCTGGCGGGTCTGGGTGGGAGCCGCCTGGCCCCAGGACGGGTCCTGGGGCGCGCCCCACTGGCCGCTCTGGGGCTGCTGGCCCGGAGGTGCCTGCGGTGCCTGCGGGGGCGCGCCCCACTGGCCGGGCTGGGGCTGCGGCTGGCCGGGGTGCGGCTGGCCGGCGACGCCCGCCCAGGGTGCGCCGGGGGCCGGCTGGCCGTAGCCGGGGGGCTGCTGGCCCGCCGGGGCCTTGGGGCCGGAGAGGTGCAGCCCGGAGCCGGGGACCGGAGGGGCGCCCTGGCCGAAGAGCAGCGGGTAGGTGGCCCCGGCGAGCGCGGCGCCGAGCAGCGGGGCGAGCACGAAGACCCACAGCTGGGCCATCGCGTCGGTGTCGGTGAAGAGCGCGACGCCGATGGACCGGGCCGGGTTGACCGAGGTGCCGGTGGCCGACATGGAGGCGAAGTGGATGGCGGCCAGCGCCAGGCCGATGGCGATCGGCGCCAGGGCGGCGAGGGTGGAGTTGCGGGCGTCGGTGACCCCGAGGACCACGAAGACGAAGATCATCGTCATCAGCAGCTCGAGGAGGAGTGCGGCCCACCAGGCGTAGTTGCCCCGGCTCTCGTCGCCGAAGACGTTCTGGCCCAGCGAGTCGCCGGTCGAGAAGACCTCGAAGCCGTGCATCAGGCCGAAGAGGCAGGCGCCCGCGAGGATGGCGCCGAGCAGCTGGGCGGCCATGTAGCCCGGGGCGAGGCGCCAGGCGAGGCGGCCGCCCAGGGCGGCGCCGAGGGTGACCGCGGGGTTGAAGTGACCGCCGGAGATCCGGCCGAAGGCGGCGATCATGACCAGGACGGCGAGGCCGAAGGCCAGGCCCGTCGCCACGAAGTCACCGCTCATCGCGGCTGTACCGCACCCGAACAGCACCAGGACGAAGGTCCCGAGCACCTCGGCTGCCAGCTTCTGTGCGGTGGTCGGCGAATCCTGCTGCATGGGCGCCGTCTCGGGCGCAGTTCCCCCAGTCATGGGGCCTAGCCTCCCATGTCCACGGGTGCGAGGCTAGAGATACCCCTCCGTCGGGTATCTTGACGTCAAGCAATCCATCCGGACAGTTCCGACAAGGAGTCGCTGCCACATGGCAAAGATCATCTACACCCTCACCGACGAGGCGCCGCTCCTGGCGACGTACTCCTTCCTCCCGATCGTCTCGGCCTACGCCAGGACCGCGGGTGTGGAGGTGGAGACGCGCGACATCTCGCTCGCCGGCCGGATCCTGGCCCAGTTCCCCGAGCGGCTGACCGCCGAGCAGCGGGTCCACGACGCGCTCGCCGAGCTGGGCGAGCTGGCCACCCGGCCCGAGGCCAACATCATCAAGCTGCCCAACATCTCGGCCTCGATCCCGCAGCTCAAGGCGGCGGTCAAGGAGCTGCGCGAGCAGGGCTTCGACCTGCCCGACTACCCCGAGAACCCGCAGACCGACGAGGAGCGCGAGGTCCGCGCCAAGTACGACCGGGTCAAGGGCTCGGCCGTCAACCCGGTCCTGCGCGAGGGCAACTCCGACCGCCGTGCGCCGGCGTCGGTGAAGAACTACGCCAAGGCGCACCCGCACCGCATGGGTGCCTGGTCGAGCGACTCCAAGACCAACGTGGCCACGATGGGCAAGGACGACTTCCGCGACAACGAGAAGTCCGTCGTGCTGCCCGCCGAGGACACGCTCAAGATCCAGCTCGTCGCCGCCGACGGCAGCACCACGGTGCTCAAGGAGTCGGTCCCGGTCCTCGCGGGCGAGGTCGTGGACGGCACCTTCATGAGCGTCTCGGCGCTGCGCAGCTTCCTGGCCGACCAGGTGGCCCGGGCCGAGAAGGAGGGCGTCCTCTTCTCCGCCCACCTCAAGGCGACGATGATGAAGGTCTCGGACCCCATCATCTTCGGCCACGTGGTCGAGGTCTTCTTCGCCGACGTCTTCGAGAAGTACGGCGAGCAGCTCGCCGCCGCGGGCCTCTCGGCCAACGACGGGCTCGGCGGCATCCTCTCCGGGCTCGACGCCGTCGAGGGCGGTGCCGAGATCAAGGCCGCCTTCGAGCAGGCCATCGCCGCGGGTCCCGACCTGGCGATGGTCGACTCCGACAAGGGGATCACCAACCTGCACGTGCCCTCCGACGTGATCATCGACGCCTCGATGCCGGCGATGATCCGCACCTCGGGTCACATGTGGAACGCCGCGGGGGAGGAGCAGGACACCCTCGCGGTGATCCCGGACTCCTCCTACGCCGGGGTCTACCAGACCGTCATCGACGACTGCCGGGCCCACGGCGCCTTCGACCCGGCCACCATGGGCTCGGTGCCCAACGTCGGCCTGATGGCCAAGGCGGCCGAGGAGTACGGCTCCCACGACAAGACCTTCGAGGTGCCCGCCGACGGCACGGTGCAGGTGGTCAGCTCGACCGGCGAGGTGCTGATGGAGCACCAGGTCGCGGCGGGCGACATCTGGCGCGCCTGCCAGACCAAGGACGACCCGATCCGCGACTGGGTCAAGCTGGCCGTGACCCGCGCCCGGGCGACCGGTTCCCCGGCGGTCTTCTGGCTGGACGCCGAGCGTGCGCACGACGCCAACCTGATCGCCAAGGTCGAGGAGTACCTGACCGACCACGACACCGAGGGCCTGACCATCGAGATCATGGCGCCCGCCGAGGCGACGGCGTACTCGCTGGAGCGGATCCGTCGCGGCGAGGACACCATCTCGGTGACCGGCAACGTGCTGCGCGACTACAACACCGACCTCTTCCCGATCCTGGAGCTGGGCACCAGCGCCAAGATGCTCTCCGTCGTCCCGCTGATGAACGGTGGCGGCCTCTTCGAGACCGGCGCCGGCGGCTCCGCGCCGAAGCACGTGCAGCAGCTGGTCAAGGAGAACTACCTGCGCTGGGACAGCCTGGGCGAGTTCTTCGCGCTGGCCGCCAGCTTCGAGCACCTCGCGCAGAGCACCGACAACGCGCGGGCCCAGATCCTGGCCGACACCCTGGACCGCGCGACCGGGACCTTCCTCAACGAGGACCGCTCCCCGGGGCGCAAGCTCGGCACGATCGACAACCGCGGGTCGCACTTCTACCTCGCCCTCTACTGGGCCGAGGAGCTGGCCGGGCAGACCGAGGACGCGGAGCTGGCGGCGGCGTTCGCCTCGCTGGCCTCCTCGCTGCGCGAGAGCGAGTCGGCCATCGTCGACGAGCTCAACGCGGTGCAGGGGGCGCCGGCCGACATCGGCGGCTACTTCCGCCCCGACGAGGAGAAGGTCACCGCGGTGATGCGTCCCTCGCGAACCCTCAACGAGGCGATCGCCTCCCTCGGCTGATGAGCCAGCGCCCGGACCGCCGCGGCGCCGCCGACCTCGTGTCGGCGGCGCCGCTGCTCTCCGCCTTCGCCCTGGTCGCGGTCAACCTGCTGCCGGTCGCGGCGGTGCTGGCCGGGTGGATGACGATGGGCGACGTCTTCGTCGTCTACTGGCTGGAGAACCTCGCCGTCTGGGCGGTGGGCGTGGTCAAGATCGCCAGCGCCCGCGGCGCCGAGCCAGCCGGCTCGAGCCTGAGGATCAACGACCGCCCCGCCCACCTGATGCCCCGCGGCATGCTCGCCGGGTTCTTCTCCTTCCACTTCGGGATCTTCACCCTGGTCCACGGCTTCTTCGCCTTCGGCCTGGCGTTCGCCGCCGCGGGGGAGCTCAACGGCAGGTACTGGCTGCTGACCGGCCTCGCCTTCCTGCTCAGCCACGTGGTCTCGCTGGCGGTCAACTGGTTCGGCGAGGACGAGCGCTCGCAGCTCTCGCCCAGCCAGGCGATGTGGCAGCCCTATCCGCGGATGCTGGTGCTCCACTTCTCGATCATCGTGGGCTTCCTGCTGATGGTCCGCGACCAGGTCGAGGGACCCGGGCCGCTGGGGACGACCAGCCTGCTGGCACCGGTGCTCCTCCTCTGCGGTCTCAAGACCGTCCTCGACCTCGGGTTCCACCTCCGGGAGAGGCGCCGGGCGCGCGCGGTGGAGGATCCGTCCCCCGAGATCGGAATAGCCGGCGGCGGCGTGGTGCTGCACCCTCGTGGCGCAGACGACGACTGAACGAGCTCCGGAAGGGCGCGCGGCCGCCAGGCACGCCGGCCTCGCGATCCCCGCCCTGGCGATGGGCGGTTTCGCCATCGGCACCACCGAGTTCGTCTCGATGGGCCTGCTGCCGCAGATGGCCCGCGGCGTCGGGGCGAGCATCCCCTCGACCGGCCACGCCATCTCCGCCTACGCCCTGGGCGTGGTGGTGGGCGCGCCCGTGGTGGCCTTCCTGGGGTCCGGCTGGCCGCGCCGTGCCCTGCTCGTGGGCCTGATGGTCCTCTTCGCCGTGGGCAACGTGGCGACCGCCCTCGTCTCCTCCTACGACGCCCTGCTCGTCGCGCGCTTCGTCTCCGGGCTGCCCCACGGCGCCTTCTTCGGGGTCGCCTCGCTGGTGGCCGCCGGGCTGGCCAGCCCGGGCCGCCGGGGCCGGGCGGTGGCGATGGTGATGCTGGGTCTCTCGGTCGCCAACCTGCTCGGCGTGCCTGCCGCAACCTGGCTGGGCCAGACGGCCGGCTACCGGGCGGCGTACTGGCTGGTCTCCGGGATGGGTCTGCTCACCCTGGCCCTGGTGCTCGCCTTCGTGCCCTCCCAGCCCGGCGACGCCGACGCGCACTGGCGCCGCGAGCTCAGCGCCCTGGCCAAGCCCCAGGTGCTCCTGACGGTGCTCGCCGGGGCGGTCGGCTTCGGGGGGATGTTCGCGGTCTACACCTACATCGTCCCGACGCTGACCGAGGTGGGCGGGCTCTCCGAGTCCGTGGCGCCGGTCTTCCTGCTGGCCTTCGGGCTGGGCATGGTCGTCGGCACCTGGCTGGCCGGCGAGCTCGCCGCCTGGTCGGTCTTCCGCTCGCTCTTCATCGGCGGCGGCGGTCAGGGCCTGCTGCTGCTCGCCTTCTCCGTGCTGGCGCCCACCGGCTGGTGGACCCTGCCGATCGTCTTCGGGATCACCGCCACCGGGTCGATCCTGGTGGTCAACCTGCAGCTGCGCCTGATGGAGGTCGCCGGCGACGCGGAGACGATCGGCGCGACGATGAACCACGTCGCCCTCAACGTCGCCAACGCGCTGGGCGCCTGGCTCGGCGGGCTGGTCATCGCGGCCGGCTGGGGCTACCGGGCGCCCGGGCTCGTGGGCTTCGGGCTCTCCGTGCTGGGGCTGGGCGTGCTGGGACTCTCCGCCCGGCTCCACCTCCAGCGGGTCGACAGGTAGGCGCGCCGGGCCGCCATCGTCACCTCGTTGACCGTCTTGAAGAGCACGAAGACGGCGGTGCCGAGGACCTCGGGCGCCACGCCGCTGTCCACGATGGCCCGGTTGACGCCGAGCGCGAGCCCGGAGAGCGGGAACTCCCCCAGGGGCGCGGGCTGCCATCCCGCCTGGTGCAGCACCGAGAGGTCCTCCATGTAGGGGACGGCGATCGCCGAGCCGACGAAGACGACGCACAGGTGCCAGCTGTAGGTCCCGACCCAGCCCTGCTCGGTGGGTCCGGCCTGCCGCTCGGCGGTGCGCAGGCCGACCACGAAGAGGAGCACCGTCGCGATCAGGACCGCCCCGGTGGACGCGCCCCAGGTGACGGCGGTCAGCGGCGCCCCGGCGAAGAGCACCAGGCCCAGGGCGAAGAGGGCGCGGCCGCGCAGCGTCGCGAACCTCCCCTCGCGGGCGCGGGTGGAGAGGGTGACCAGCACGGCCTCCACGACGTAGCAGACGACCAGCAGCGGCAGGTCGAGCGAGCCCTGGACGACCAGGACGAGGGGCAGCAGGTTGGTCACCGCCAGCACCGCCACCGCCAGCCACGGGTGGGCGCGGGCCGGGTCCGGCCAGTCGCCGGGCGCCGACGGCTGGGTCAGGGAGGACGAGGTCATGGCAGCACCCGCGCCTCGACGACCCGCAGGGGGTCGCCGATCTCGTCCCCGCCCGCCTCGAACACGCACCGGATGCGCTGCGCCTCCCGGTCGTCGCGGCGCACCTCGAACTCGATGGTGTTGGGGCCGACGAAGCGGGACTCCTCACCGACGTCGTAGCCCCCGGCGCGCTCGTCGGACTCCAGCGCCCGGTCCGTGCAGCTCCACCGGGTGGAGCGGTCGAGTCCCTGGGCGGCATGGTCGACCCCGCCGGTGGCCCCCAGCAGGAGCAGCACCACCACGACGTCGAGGACCACCAGCGCGACGACCGGCAGCGCCGACGGCGGCAGGCTGCCTGCTCTCTTCCCCACCCGCGAGAGGATAGTGCGCAGTACGCGGCGCGGACGAACGGATCGGTGGCCGAGCCGGTTTCTGCGGGTCGGGCGTCGCCTGTGACAATGGCTGCCATGTCCGCTCCGACCGCCCGACCCCGCGTGCTCTCCGGCATCCAGCCCACCGCCGACTCCTTCCACTTCGGCAACTACCTCGGTGCGCTGCGGCAGTGGGTCGACCTGCAGGCCGAGTACGAGCCGTTCTTCTTCATCGCCGACCAGCACGCGATCACCGTCGAGCAGGACCCCAAGGTGCTCCGCGAGCGCACGCTGCGCGCGGGCGCCCAGCTGATCGCCGCCGGGATCGACCCGGAGCGGGCGGCGATCTTCGTGCAGAGCCAGGTGCCGGCGCACGCCCAGCTCGGCTGGGTCCTGCAGTGCCTGACCGGCTTCGGTGAGGCCCGTCGGATGACCCAGTTCAAGGACAAGTCCGCCAAGCAGGGCGAGGGAGCGGCCAGCGTGGGCCTGTTCACCTATCCCATCCTGATGGCCGCCGACATCCTGCTCTACCGTCCGCAGTACGTCCCGGTCGGCGAGGACCAGCGCCAGCACCTCGAGCTGACCCGCGACCTGGCCCAGCGGTTCAACCACCGCTACAAGAAGACCTTCCGGCTGCCGGAGCCGTTCATCCTCAAGGAGACGGCGAGGATCGCCGACCTCCAGGACCCGACGGCCAAGATGTCGAAGTCGGCCTCGTCGCCCAACGGCATCATCGAGATGCTCGACCCCCCGTCGGTGAGTGCGAAGAAGATCCGTTCGGCGGTCACCGACTCGGGCAGCGAGATCCGCTTCGACACCGAGGAGAAGCCCGGGGTGAGCAACCTGCTCACCATCCACTCCGCACTCTCGGGCACCAGTGTCGAGGAGTTGGAGGAGCGCTTCGCCGGTCGCGGCTACGGTGACCTCAAGAAGGAGGTGGCCGAGGTGGTGGTGGAGTTCGTGACGCCCTTCCGGGAGCGCACCCTAGAGCTGCTCGAGGACAGGGCACACCTCGACGAGGTGCTGGCCCTGGGCGCGGAGAAGGCCTCGGCGGTGGCCGAGGCGACGCTGCGCGACGTCTACGAGCGCGTGGGCTTCGTCGCGCCGGCCGGCCGTTAGAGGCGCGCGCGTGCAGACCATCGGCGTGGCCATCGCCGTGCCGGAGCCCTGGGGCAAGCAGCTCCAGGACTACCGGTCCGCCCTGGGCGACGTGTCGGCCACGCTGATCCCCACCCACATCACCCTCATCCCGCCCACGGCGGTGGCGGGGGACCAGGCGATGGCCGAGGTGGAGCAGCACCTGCTCCGGGTGGCCTCGCGCCACCGCCCGTTCCCGATCCACCTGCGCGGCACCGGCACCTTCCGGCCGGTCTCCCCGGTGGTCTTCGTGACGGTCGCGCGCGGGATCTCCCAGTGCGAGGCGCTCGCCAAGGACGTGCGGACGACGCCGCTCGACGTCCGCCTGACCTTCCCCTACCACCCGCACGTCACCGTCGCCCACGAGGTGGACGACGAGCGCCTGGACCGCGCCTTCGCCGAGCTGGCCGACTTCGAGTGCCACTTCGAGGCCCGGGAGTTCCACCTCTATCACCACCACGAGGGGGAGGGGTGGATGCCCACCCGGTCATTCCCCCTCGGCGCCTGAGCCCCCGGACGCACGAACGGCCGGCCCCGAGGGGCCGGCCGTCCGCGTAGGTGCTCTGGTCTTCAGAGACCGTTCTTCATCGCCGTGCGCAGGTCCTTGTTGAGCTGCGAGATGACGTCGAGCGGGATCTCCTTGGGGCAGGCCGCGGTGCACTCACCGATGTTGGTGCACCCGCCGAAGCCCTCGTGGTCGTGCTGGCCGAGCATGTCGACCACGCGCGAGTTCCGCTCCGGCTGGCCCTGGGGGAGCTCGCCGAGGTGGGTGATCTTGGCGCCCAGGAAGAGCGAGGCCGAGCCGTTGGGGCAGGCGGCCACGCACGCGCCGCAGCTGATGCAGGTGGCCACGTTGAAGGCCCGCATCGCCTTGTCGCGGGGAGCCGGCACCGAGTTGGCCTCGGGGGCCGACCCGGTGTTGACCGAGATGAAGCCGCCGGACTGGATGATCCGGTCGAAGGCGCCACGGTCGACGACCAGGTCCTTGATGACCGGGAAGGCGTCCGAGCGCCACGGCTCGATAGTGATGGTGTCGCCGTCGGAGAAGGAGCGCATGTGGAGCTGGCAGGTGGTGGTGACCTCGGGGCCGTGCGCCTGGCCGTTGATCATCATGCCGCACATGCCGCAGATGCCCTCGCGACAGTCGGAGTCGAAGGCCACCGGCTCCTCGCCCCGCTCGTTGAGCTCCTCGTTGAGCTGGTCGAGCATCTCCAGGAAGCTCATGTCGGGGGAGATGTCGGAGACCTGGTAGGTGTGCATGGCGCCCTTGTCGGCACCGTCCGGCTGACGCCAGATCTTCAGGGTCAGGTTCATGCTCACTTGTAGCTCCGCTGCTTCATCTCGATGGCCGTGTAGATCAGGTCTTCCTTGTGCAGGACCGGCAGGCCCTCGTCGCCGCCCCACTCCCAGGCTGCCACGTAGGCGAACTCGTCGTCGTGGCGCAGCGCCTCGCCGTCCTCGGTCTGCGACTCGGCCCGGAAGTGACCGCCGCACGACTCGCGGCGGTTGAGGGCGTCGATGCACATGAGCTCGCCGAGCTCGATGAAGTCGGCCACCCGGCCGGCCTTCTCCAGGCTCTGGTTGAGGCTGTCGGCGGTGCCGAGCACCTTCAGGTTGCTCCAGAAGTCGGCCTTGAGCTCGCGGATCATGTCGATCGCCTTGCGCAGCCCCGCCTCGTTGCGCTCCATGCCGCAGTACTCCCACATGATGTTGCCCAGGGCCTTGTGGTAGCTGTCGGCGCTGCGGGTGCCGTTGATGGAGAGCAGCCGCTGAATCCGCTGCTCCACGTCCTGGCGCGCCGCGACCACGTCGGGGTGGTCCTCGGCGATCTTCTCGAAGGGGGCGTCCGCGAGGTAGTCGCGGATGGTGTTGGGCAGGACGAAGTAGCCGTCCGCCAGCCCCTGCATGAGCGCCGAGGCGCCCAGCCGGTTGGCCCCGTGGTCGGAGAAGTTGGCCTCACCGGTGACGAAGAGGCCCTCGATGTTGGACTGCAGGTGGTAGTCGACCCACAGGCCGCCCATCACGTAGTGCACCGCGGGGTAGATGCGCATCGGCACCTGGTAGGGGTTCTCCCCGGTGATCCGCTGGTACATGTCGAAGAGGTTGTCGTACTTCTCCCGGACGGCGTCCTCGCCCAGACGCTGGATCGCGTCGGCGAAGTCGAGGTAGACGCCCCGACGGACCATCCGCTCGTTGCCGTCCTTGTCCACCTCGCGCACGGCGGGCCCGACACCGCGGCCCTCGTCGCACATGTACTTGGCGGCGCGGGAGGCGATGTCGCGGGGGACCAGGTTGCCGAAGGCGGGGTAGATCCGCTCCAGGTAGTAGTCGCGGTCCTCCTCCGGGATGTCGCGCGGGTCCTTCTCGCAGTCCTCGACGTTCTTCGGGACCCAGATCCGGCCGTCGTTGCGCAGCGACTCCGACATCAGCGTGAGCTTGGACTGGTGGTCCCCGGAGACCGGGATGCAGGTCGGGTGGATCTGCGTGTAGCAGGGGTTGGCCATGTAGGCGCCCTTGCGGTGCGCCCGCCAGGTGGCGGTGACGTTGGAGCCCATCGCGTTGGTGGAGAGGTAGAAGACGTTGCCGTAGCCGCCGGAGGCGAGCACGACCGCGTCGGCCAGGTGGGTCTGGACCTCTCCGGTCACCAGGTCGCGGGCCACGATGCCGCGGGCCTTGCCGTCGACGATGACCAGCTCGAGCATCTCGTGACGGGTGAACTGCTCGACGGTGCCGGCGGCCACCTGCCGCTCCATCGCCTGGTAGGCGCCGATCAGCAGCTGCTGACCGGTCTGGCCGCGGGCGTAGAAGGTGCGCGAGACCTGGACGCCGCCGAAGGAGCGGTTGTCCAGCAGGCCGCCGTACTCCCGGGCGAACGGGACGCCCTGGGCCACGCACTGGTCGATGATGTTGGCGCTGACCTCGGCGAGCCGGTAGACGTTGTTCTCACGGGCGCGGTAGTCGCCGCCCTTGACGGTGTCGTAGAAGAGGCGGTGCGTGGAGTCGCCGTCCTCCTTGTAGTTCTTGGCCGCGTTGATGCCGCCCTGCGCGGCGATCGAGTGGGCCCGGCGCGGGGAGTCCTGGTAGCAGAAGGACTTCACGTGGTAGCCCGCCTCGCCCAGGGTGGCGGCGGCGGCGCCGCCGGCCAGCCCGGTGCCGACGATGATGACGCTCATCTTGCGGCGGTTGGCCGGGTTGACCAGGCGGTTCTCGAACTTGCGGTTGGTCCAGCGGTCCTTGATGGGTCCGGTGGGGGCGACCGGGTCGACGAGCTTGTCGCCGAGCGTGTAGTAGCCCCGGGCGTCGTCGGAGATCTGCACCGGTGGCTGGTTGAGCTGGGTGGTTCCGTCCAGGAGAGCCATGGGAGAGGGGGGTCCTTACTTGGAGACGATGCCGAGGAGCACCGAGATCGGGACGAGCGCGAAGCCGCCGGCGATGACGATCGCCACCACCCAGCCGGCCGCCTTGGCGCGGGCCCGGGAGCGGGCGGTGTTGGTGAAGCCCAGCGTCTGCATGGCGCTCCAGGTGCCGTGGTGCAGGTGCATGCCGAGGGCGACCATGGCCAGCAGGTAGATGCCGGTCATCCACCACAGCTCGAAGGACTCGACCAGCAGGTTGTAGGGGTCCGCGGTGCCGGTGCCGTCGGGGTTGGGGTTGATCTTCCCGATGGTGAAGTTGAGCAGGTGCCAGATGACGAAGAACAGGATCGTGATGCCGCCCCAGCGCATGGTGCGCGAGGAGAGCGAGGAGCCCAGGTTCTTCTTCATCACGTACTTGGTGGTCCGGGCCGCCTGGGCCCGGCGGGCCAGGACGGCGGCCGCGTAGACGTGCGCGATCAAGGCGACGATCAGCAGCACACGCATGATCCACAGCAGGCCGTTCTCCGGGAGCATCGGCTCCCCGAAGACCCGCAGGTGGTGCGCGTACTCGTTGAAGGCGTCGTGCCCCGAGAAGACCTTGAGGTTGCCGTACATGTGAAGGACCAGGTAGCCGATGAAGATGAGGCCGCTGACGGCCATGGTGATCTTCAGGGCGACGGTCGAGCGCGTGGAGCGTGACCCTTTGGCCAGGGTCCGCGTAGGAGTATGGGTTGCCACAAGAGGACAAACTACCGCGCCTCCCAGGCGCTGCGGACCACCGGCTCCGGGTCACGGTGTGAGATGCGTCCGGTTACTGACGGGTCACCCCCGCCCGGCTCCCGGGAGCGGGGCACCCGGGGTCCTGACATGCGACCAGGCGCACGGCGCGAGGAGGGGTCCGGCCTATCCTGCCCAGCATGACCTCACCCCACGAGCGACTCGCGCTCTCCTCCGAGGCCGACGCCGCCACCGCCGCGGACTGGGAGCGCGCCACCGCGGCCGTGCTCCGCAAGACCGGCCGGATGCGCGACGACGAGCCGGACGACCTGGTCTGGCAGAAGCTCGCGCGCACCACGCTGGACGGCATCGTCGTCGACCCCATCGGCAGCCCCGCCTCCCTCGAGGGCCTGACCACCTCGGGCCGGCCGGCCCGCGCCGGCGCCTGGGACGTCCGCACGCCGTTGGTCGGCGACGACGCCTCGGCGCTCAACGAGGCCGCCCTGGTCGACCTGGAGAACGGCGCCACCTCGCTGCTGCTGACCCTCGGCGACGCCGAGGTGGACCTCGAGGCCGCCCTGGCCGGCGTGCTGCTCGACCTCGCCCCGGTGGCCCTGGACCGGCCCACGCCGGCGCAGGCCGCCGCCCTGGCGGACCTGCTGGAGGCCTGGGACGGACCCGTCGCGGCCGGCGCCAACCTCTCCTTCGACCCGCAGACGCTCGACCTGTTCGGCGCCGGGGAGTCCGAGGAGGGCGTGGAGCCGATCGAGCACCTGGCCGCGCTGGCCCGCCGGGCCTGGCAGCTGGGGATCCTGGGTCTCGTCGTCGACGGCACCGCGCTCCACGACAAGGGAGCCGGCGACGTCCAGGAGCTCGGCTGGACGATGGCGGTCGGCGTCCACTACCTGCGCGTCCTGACCGAGGCCGGGATGCCGGTCGAGGAGGCGGCCCGGGTCATCGAGTTCCGCTACGCGGCCACCGACGAGCAGTTCCCGACGATCGCCAAGCTGCGCGCCGCCCGCCGGCTGTGGGCCAGGGTCCTGGAGGCCTCCGGCGCCGGTGACGTGCCGCAGGTCCAGCACGCGGTGACCAGCCGTCCGATGATGACGCGGTTCGACCCGTGGGTGAACATGCTCCGGACCACCGTCGCGGCCTTCGCCGCGGGCGTGGGTGGCGCGGACGTCGTCACCGTGCTGCCCTTCGACGAGCGGCTCGGGCGTCCCGACGCGTTCGGCCGGCGGATCGCGAGGAACACCTCCTCGCTGCTGATCGAGGAGTCGCACCTGGCCGTGGTCGCGGACCCGGCGGGCGGCTCCTACGCGGTGGAGAAGCTGACCGACGACCTGGCCGTCGCCGGCTGGGCCGAGCTCGGCCGGATCGAGTCGGCGGGCGGGGCCGCCTCCTTCGAGGCCCGCGAGGCCCTCGTCGAGCGCGTGGTCGCGACCTCGGCGCAACGGCAGGCGCAGGTCGCCGACCGCTCCTGGCCGATCACCGGCCTGTCGGAGTTCCCGAACCTGGCCGAGGTGCTGCCCACGCGGGAACCCGCGCCGGACCGGGGCGTGCGCCCCTACGGCAGCCTCTTCGAGGGGCTGCGCGACGAGCCGGCGCAACGTCCGGTCTTCCTGGCGACGATGGGCCCGATCGCGGCGCACACCGCACGGGCGACGTTCGCCACCAACCTGCTCGCCGCCGGCGGCGTCGCCGTGGAGGTGGCGGGACCGACCGACGGCGTCGAGTCGCTGCTCGCCGCCTACTCCGGCCAGCCGGTGGTCTGCCTGGCCGGCACCGACCGGGCGTACGCGGAGTGGGGTGCCGACGCGGTGGCCGCGTTGCGCGCCGCGGGCGCGTCCTACGTCGTGCTGGCCGGCAAGCCCGGCGAGAAGATCAACATCACCGAGGACACGGTGGACGACTCCGCCGCCATGGGCGTGGACGCGCTGTCGTTCCTGTCCCGGATCCGGGAGGCACTGGCATGACCATTCCGAGCAACTTCGCCGAGGTCGACCTGGCCGCCACCGGCGAGCGGGCCGAGACCCCGCGCACCGACGGGGACGGCTGGCTCAGCCCCGAGGGCGTCCAGGTGCTGCCCGTCTACGGCCCCGAGCACCTCGAGGGGCTCGACGCGCTGGACACCTGGCCCGGCCTGAGCCCGTTCCTGCGCGGTCCCTACCCGACCATGTACACCACCCAGCCGTGGACGGTGCGCCAGTACGCCGGCTTCTCCACCGCCGAGGAGTCCAACGCCTTCTACCGCCGCAACCTGGCGGCCGGCCAGAAGGGGCTCAGCGTCGCCTTCGACCTGGCGACCCACCGCGGCTACGACTCCGACCACCCGCGGGTGCGCGGGGACGTGGGCATGGCGGGCGTGGCGATCGACTCCATCTACGACACGCGCACGCTCTTCGACGGCATCCCGCTGGACAAGATGTCGGTGTCGATGACGATGAACGGCGCGGTGCTGCCGGTCCTGGCGCTCTACATCGTGGCGGCCGAGGAGCAGGGGGTGAAGCCGGAGCAGCTCACGGGGACCATCCAGAACGACATCCTCAAGGAGTTCATGGTCCGCAACACCTACATCTACCCGCCGCTGCCGAGCATGCGGATCATCAGCGACATCTTCGCCTTCACCTCCCAGCGGATGCCGCGGTTCAACTCGATCTCCATCTCCGGCTACCACATGCAGGAGGCCGGGGCGACCGCCGACCTGGAGCTGGCCTACACGCTGGCCGACGGGGTGGAGTACATCCGGGCCGGCCTCGACGCGGGGCTCGACATCGACCACTTCGCGCCGCGGCTCTCGTTCTTCTGGGCGATCGGGATGAACTTCTTCATGGAGGTCGCCAAGATGCGCGCCGCCCGCGCGCTGTGGGCCAGGCTGGTGCGCCAGTTCGACCCGAAGAACCCCAAGTCGCTCTCGCTGCGCACCCACAGCCAGACCAGCGGCTGGTCGCTGACCGCCCAGGACGTCTTCAACAACGTCCAGCGCACCGCGATCGAGGCGATGGCCGCGACCCAGGGGCACACCCAGTCGCTGCACACCAACGCCCTCGACGAGGCGATCGCGCTGCCCACGGACTTCTCCGCCCGGATCGCCCGCAACACCCAGCTGCTGCTCCAGCAGGAGTCGCGCACCACCGAGATCATCGACCCGTGGGGCGGCTCCTACTACGTGGAGAAGCTGACCCACGACCTCGCGGAGCGCGCGTGGGCGCACATCGTGGAGGCCGAGGCCGCCGGCGGCATGGCCAAGGCGATCGAGCAGGGGATCCCCAAGATGCGCATCGAGGAGGCGGCGGCGCGCACCCAGGCGCGGATCGACTCCGGGGCCCAGAAGGTCATCGGCGTCAACACCTTCCGCCTCGCCGACGAGGACCCGCTGGACGTGCTCCGGGTCGACAACGACGAGGTCTACCGCCAGCAGATCGCCAAGCTGGAGCGGCTGCGCGCGGAGCGGGACGACGACGAGGTCCGCCGGACCCTCGACGCGCTGACCGCCTCCGCCGAGCGCGGCACTGAGTCGACGGGAGGGGGCGGCGGCAGCCTGGAGGGCAACCTGCTCGCCCTCGCGGTCGACGCCGCCCGGGCCAAGGCCACCGTCGGGGAGATCTCGGACGCGCTGGAGAAGGTCTACGGCCGGCACCAGGCGGTGATCCGTACGATCAGCGGCGTGTACCGGGACGAGGCGAAGAGCGGACAGGACTCGCGGGTCGAGGAGGTGCTCGCCGCCACCGCGGAGTTCGAGGAGGAGGAGGGACGCCGTCCCCGCATCCTGGTGGCCAAGATGGGCCAGGACGGCCACGACCGGGGCCAGAAGGTGGTGGTCACCGCCTTCGCCGACCTCGGCTTCGACGTCGACGTGGGCCCCCTGTTCTCCACCCCGGAGGAGGTGGCCCAGCAGGCGGTCGACGCCGACGTGCACATCGTCGGGGTCTCCTCGCTCGCGGCCGGACACCTCACGCTGCTGCCCGCGCTGAAGAAGGCGCTCGCGGAGCTGGGGCGCCCCGACGTCATGGTCGTCATCGGCGGGGTCATCCCGCCCGACGACGTGGCGACGCTCAAGGAGATGGGTGCCGCCGAGGTCTTCCTCCCCGGCACCGTCCTCGCCGAGAGCGCGCTCGGCCTGCTGGCCAGGCTCCGCGAGCAGTGAGCCCGGCCCCGCCGGTCGACGTGGCCGAGCTGGTCGCCGGCGTCCGTGAGGGACGCCGCGCGGCCGTCTCGCGTGCCATCACGTTGGTGGAGTCGTCCCGGGCGGACCACCGCGCCGCTGCCCGCGAGCTGCTCGCCGAGCTGACCCCGGTCGCGGGCGTCGGCTCGCCTGCGGTGCGGGTGGGTATCTCCGGCGTCCCCGGGGTCGGCAAGTCCACCTTCATCGAGGCGCTGGGCACCCACCTCACCGGCGAGGGACGCCGAGTCGGGGTGCTGGCGGTGGACCCCTCCTCGGTGCGGACCGGCGGGTCGGTGCTGGGCGACAAGACCCGGATGGCCAGGCTGGCCGTGGACCCGCGGGCCTACATCCGGCCCTCGCCGTCCGCCGGGACCCTGGGGGGCGTGGCCCGGGCGACGAGCCAGGCGATGACGGTGCTCGAGGCCGCCGGCCACGACGTCGTGCTGGTGGAGACGGTCGGGGTCGGCCAGTCCGAGATCACCGTCTCGCGGATGGTCGACACCTTCCTCTTCCTCACCATCGCCCGCACCGGGGACCAGCTCCAGGGGATCAAGAAGGGCATCTTGGAGATCGCCGACGTGGTCGCGGTCAACAAGGCCGACGAGGACCGCGAGGGCGAGGCCCGGGTGGCGGCCCGCGAGCTGGCCGGGGCGCTGCGCCTGGTCCGGGGCCACCACGAGTGGGCGCCACCCGTGGTGACCTGCTCCGGACTCACCGGGACCGGCGTCGCCGACGTCTGGGCCCGGGTGCTCTCCCACCGCGAGCACCTCGCCGCCGAGGGCCTGGCCGCGAAGCGCGCCGGCCAGCAGCTGGAGTTCACCTGGGCCCTGGTGCTCGAGGAGCTCGAGCACCGGCTGCGGCGCTCGCCGGCGGTCGACGCGGTGCGCGAGGAGGTCCGGGCCGAGGTGCTGGCCGGTCGGATGGCCGCCCCGGAGGCGGCCGACCGTGTTCTCGCCGCCTACGACGAACGCTGAGCGACCCGGCTACTACTCTGGAGGCAATATGAGCGAACGCACCTCCCGCGCCTCCGCCCCGGTCGCCGCCGCCGTCGTGACCGAGGTGGTGACGAAGTACGCCGACCACCTGATCGAGCTCCGGCGCGACCTGCACGCCCACCCCGAGCTGTCCTGGGCCGAGAGCCGGACCAGCGACGTGGTCGTCGACCTGCTCGACCCGACGGCGTGGCAGGCCCGGCGGATCGCCGGGGGAGGGGTGATCGCCGAGCTCGGGAGCAGCGGCCCCCGGGTGGCGCTGCGCGCCGACCTGGACGCCCTCCCGGTCGAGGACCGGATCAAGGACCCCTGGGTCAGCACCGTGCCGGGGGTGGCCCACGCGTGCGGTCACGACGTGCACATCGCCGGCCTGGTCGGCGCCGCGCTGGCGTTGGAGGAGGTGCACGCCCGAGGACTCCTGGCGGGCCGGGTGCGGCTGATCTTCCAGCCCGCCGAGGAGGTCATGCCCGGCGGCGCACTGCACCTGATCGACGCCGGGGCGCTCGACGACGTCGACCAGATCTTCGGCCTGCACTGCGACCCCAGCCTCGACGTCGGCCGGGTCGGGCTCCGGGTGGGCCCCCTGACCGGGGCCGCGGACGCCTTGAACGTCCGGCTCTCCGGCAAGGGCGGGCACACCTCCCGGCCGCACCTGACCGAGGACCTCACCTTCGCCCTCGGCAAGCTGCTCACCGAGCTGCCCGCGATCCTGTCGCGCCGGCTGGACCCGCGGGCGGGGGCCAGCGTGGTCTGGGGGAGCGTCCACGCCGGCTCCGCCCACAACGTGATCCCGGGCACGGGCGAGCTGGCCGGCACGGTGCGGATGCTCGACGCGGTCGCGTGGGCGGAGGCCGAGCACCTGGTCCGGACCCTGGTGAGCCAGATCGTGGCCCCCTACGGCGTGACCGCCGAGGTCTCCTACCAGCGCGGCGTGCCGCCGGTGGTCAACGGTGCCGAGCCGACCGCGGTGCTCGCCTCGGCGGTCGAGTCCGTGCTCGGCGGCCACGGGCACGTGCCGACCAGCCAGAGCCTCGGCGGGGAGGACTTCGGGTGGTACCTGGACCGGGTCCCCGGCGCGATGGGGCGGCTGGGCACCCGGACCCCCGGCGGCCCGACGTACGACCTGCACCAGGGCAACCTGAGGGTCGACGAGGGTGCCGTGGCGATCGCGGCCCGGGTGCTGGCCGAGGCGGCGGTGGTCGCCCTGGACCGGCCCCGGGGCCGGGTCTGAGCCCGCTAGGTCACCCTCCGGTAACGAAGGGGGGTGCGGCGCCTCGCCCGCTCCTCGCCGGTATTACTGTGATGCCGAAATGCGCCCCGAGCGCCAGGAACAAAGATCAGGAGGCGCCGTGAAGAAGACGGCCCGTATCGCCGCAGTGGTCAGTATCGCTGCTCTCACCCTCGCCGCATGTGGCGAGCGTTCCAACGATGAGGCGGACGACACCAGCACCCCCGCCGCCACGGCGAGCTCGGCGCCCGCCGAGCAGGTCGACTTCAAGGCCTGCATGGTCTCCGACTCGGGTGGCTTCGACGACAAGTCCTTCAACCAGACCTCCCACGACGGCATGGAGGACGCCGCCACCAACCTGGGCGTCCAGACCGGCGAGGTCGAGTCCCAGTCCGACAGCGAGTACGGCGACAACATCGCCGCGCTCGTCTCCGAGGGCTGCGACTCCATCACCACCGTGGGCTTCCTCCTCGGCGACGCCACGCTGGCGGCCGCGAAGAAGAACAAGGACGTCGACTTCTCGATCGTCGACTTCGCCTACGAGAAGGCCCCCAAGAACGTCAAGGGCCTGACCTTCAACGCCAACGAGAACTCCTTCCTCGCCGGCTACCTCGCCGCGGCGACCTCCGAGACCGGCACCGTCGGCACCCTCGGCGGCATGAACATCCCGACCGTGACCATCTTCATGGAGGGCTTCCGCCAGGGCATCGAGAAGTACAACGAGGACGAGGACGCCGACGTCAAGCTCCTCGGCTGGGACGGCAAGTCCGGCTCCTTCACCGATGACTTCGAGGACAAGACCAAGGGCCAGGCGATCGCCGAGCAGATGATCGGCCAGGGCGCGGACATCGTCTTCCCGGTTGCCGGTCCGGCCGGTCTGGGCGCGCTCCAGGCCGCCAAGGACGCCGACGTCCACGCGATCTGGGTCGACACCGACGGCTGCGTCTCGGCCTCGGAGTACTGCGACGTGCTGCTGACCTCCGTGGTCAAGGGCATGGACGTCGCCGTCGAGGCGGCCATCGAGGCCTCGCTCAACGACGAGTTCAACAACGAGGTCTACGTCGGCACCCTGGAGAACGGCGGCGTCTCGCTGGCCGACCTCTCCGACGACGTCGACCCCGAGGTGGCCGACAAGATCGCCGAGCTGCAGGAGCAGATCGTCTCCGGCGAGCTCGAGGTCAAGTGACCCCGAGGGTCTGAAAGCAATTCCCGGCGCCGGGGTGGGGGGCACGCTCCCCACTCCGGCGTCGGTGTTCCAGGGTCGATCCGACGCCCGCCCGGGGCCGGGTCGCGGACGAGGCGTCCGACATCGACGTCGAGAGGATTCCAGTGAGGCTCGAGATCCAGGGGCTGACCAAGCGGTTCGGCGCCTTCACGGCCAACGACCACATCGACCTGACCATCGAGCCCGGCGAGATCCATTGCCTGCTGGGCGAGAACGGTGCAGGCAAGTCGACGCTCATGAACATGCTCTACGGGCTGTTGGACCCGACGGAGGGGCAGATCCTCGTCGACGGCGAGCCGGTCACCTTCGCCTCGCCGCGTGACGCCATCGACGCGGGCATCGGCATGGTCCACCAGCACTTCATGCTGGTGCCGGTCTTCACCGTCGCCGAGAACCTGATGCTGGGCCGGGAGCACACCCGCGGCCTCGGCGTCCTCAACCGGGCCAAGGCGGCGCAGACGGTGCGCGAGCTCTCGGAGCGCTACAACCTGGCGGTCGATCCCGACGCCCTGATCGAGGACCTCCCCGTCGGCGTGCAGCAGCGGGTCGAGATCATCAAGGCGCTCTCCCACGACGCCAAGGTGCTGATCCTCGACGAGCCCACCGCGGTGCTGACGCCGCAGGAGATCGACGAGCTGATGACCATCATGCGTGCGCTCAAGGAGCAGGGCACCTCGATCGTCTTCATCACCCACAAGCTGCGCGAGGTCAAGGCCGTCGGTGACCGGATCAGCGTGATCCGTCGCGGCAAGGTCGTCGGCACCGCCCCGCCCACCGCCTCGGAGACCGAGCTGGCCGAGATGATGGTCGGCCGTGCGGTCAAGCTCGTGGTCGACAAGGAGCCGCCCCACACCGGGGCCGAGGTCCTCGCGGTCGAGAACCTCACCGTCGTGGACCCGCGTGGCCACCAGGTGCTCAAGGACGTCTCCCTCGCCGCCCGGGGCGGTGAGGTGCTGGGCATCGCGGGCGTGCAGGGCAACGGGCAGACCGAGCTGGTCAAGTCGCTGCTCGGCCTGATCCGTCCCGACGCCGGCACCATCCGGCTCGACGGCGAGGACATCACCCGGCACGGTCCCCGCGAGAGCCTGGACGCCGGCATCGGCTACATCCCCGAGGACCGCTCCCACGACGGCTACGTGGGCGACTTCAGCGTCCGGGAGAACCTGGTCCTCGACCTCTACCGAAGCGAGGAGTTCTCCCGCGGCCCCGCCCTGCGGCTGGACGCCATGGCGAAGAACGCCGACGCGCGGATCGAGGAGTTCGACATCCGCACCGAGAACGCCGAGACCCCGGTCAGCTCGCTGTCAGGCGGCAACCAGCAGAAGGTGGTGGTGGCCCGGGAGTTCTCCCGGCCGCTGAAGGTGCTCGTCGCCGCCCAGCCCACCCGCGGCGTCGACGTCGGCTCGATCGAGTTCATCCACAAACGGATCATCGCCGAGCGCGACCTCGGCACCGCGGTGGTGATCGTCTCGACCGAGCTCGACGAGATCTACGCCCTCTCGGACCGGATCGCAGTGATGTACGACGGGCGGGTGGTCGGCGTCGTCGGTCCCGACACGCCCCGCGAGGAGATCGGCCTGCTGATGGCAGGGGCCGGCACGGAGAGCACCGAGGTGAAGGCATGAGCGCGCAGACCCCCGTCACGGGGACGGACCCCAAGCCGGAGGAGACGCAGCCCACCCGCGCCGACCTGCGCAAGCCGGTGAGCTGGCTGCCGACCCTGATGGAGACGGCGGTGGCCATCGTGGTGGCGCTCGTCATCGGCGCGCTGCTGGTGGTGCTCAGCGACCAGGACGCGATCGAGGCGCTGCCCTACCTCTTCACCTACCCAGCCGACTTCCTCAGCGCCTCCTGGGACGCCATCTGGTCTTCCTACTCCGCGCTGGTGAAGGGCTCGGTCGGCAGCCCCGGCCGGCTCGGGACCACGCTGGAGCGGTCGGCCCCGCTGATCTGTGCCGGCCTCGGCGTCTCGCTGGCCTTCCGCGCCGGGCTCTTCAACATCGGCGCGACCGGCCAGATGGTCTTCGGCTTCCTGGCCGCCGGCTACGTCGGCTTCACCTGGGACCTGCCGCCGGTGCTGCACATGCTGGTGGCCCTCCTCGCCGGCGTCGCCGCGGGTGGGCTCTACGGCGCGCTGGTCGGCTTCCTCAAGGCCCGCACCGGCGCCCACGAGGTCATCACCACCATCATGTTCAACTACCTGGCGGCCTCGATCCTGCTCTACGCCCTCAGCAAGGACGCCTTCCAGCGGCCGGGCAGCGACAACACCCAGTCGCCACCGGTGGCCGACTCGGCGGCCTTCGGGGCGCTGCGCGACGTGCACCTCGGCGTGCTCCTGGCCTTCCTGGCCGCGCTGGCCGTCTGGTGGGTGCTGGAGCGGAGCACGCTCGGCTTCGAGCTGCGCGCCGTCGGCGCCAACCCCGACGCCTCGCGCACCGCCGGCATGAACGTGGCGAAGGTCTTCACCGTCGCGATGCTGATGGCCGGGGCGCTCTCCGGCCTGGCGGCGACCATGCAGGTGCTCGGCGATCAGTCCTCGCTGAGCCCGACCCTGGCCGGCGCCATCGGCTTCGACGCGATCACCGTCGCGCTGCTGGGCCGGGCCACCCCGCTGGGCACCGTGCTCGCGGGCCTGCTCTTCGGCGCCCTGAGCGTGGGTGGCGTGGCGATGCAGGCCTCGGCCGGCACGCCCAAGGAGCTCGCGCAGGTGCTCCAGGCCCTGATCGTGTTGTTCGTCGCGGCACCTGCGCTGGTCCGCGGCATGACCCGAATGAGGACCACGGCGTCCGGGTCCACCGTGCAGGCGAAGGGATGGGGCGGATGAGCACCGCGACCGCAGTGAGCAGCACCGGCACCGTCGAGGTGCGTGACCGTGCCGACGTCCGACGCCAGATCAAGCTGGTGGTCGTCTACGCCCTGGTCCTGGCCGCCCTGGTGGCGTTCGCGCTGACCACCAAGGACGCCACCGTCTGGTTCACCCTCGAGGACCGGGTCAACCGCAAGGAGCACCCGCCGGTGGAGGCCAACGGGCTCTTCATCCTGTGGCCGGCCGTCGTCCTCGCCGCGGTCGCGGTGGTGCTCGCCGCCGTCAACCGGGTGCCCCGGAACTGGGTCGGGATCGTGGTGCACCTCGCCGTCGGTGCCGCCTTCTTCGGCGGCTTCCTGGTGTGGGTCTACTCCGACCAGACCAGCGCCGGCTCCATCGTGATGACCAACCCGCTGCCGGGCACCATCCGGCTGGCGACGCCGCTGGTCCTCGGTGCCCTGGCCGGGGTGCTGTGCGAGCGCGCGGGTGTCATCAACATCGCCATCGAGGGCCAGTTCCTGATGGGCGCCTTCTTCGCGGCGGTCGCCTCGTCGCTGGCCTACAGCGCGGAGATGGGCCTGGTCGGCGCCGTCCTCGCGGGCGTCGGGATGGCGGCCCTGCTCGGTGTCTTCGCGATGCGCTACCTGGTCAACCAGGTCGTCCTCGGGGTGGTGCTGATCGCTCTGGCCACCGGCCTGTCCAGCTTCCTGCTCAGCCAGATCCCCAGCGACCCGGAGATCAAGCAGTACCTCAACGAGCCGCTGATCCTGCCGCGGATCGAGGTTCCGGTGCTCAGTGAGATCCCCGTCCTGGGGCCGACGCTGTTCAACCAGTCGCTGCTGGTCTACCTGATGTACTTCTCGGTCGTCCTGGTCAGCTGGCTGCTCTTCCAGACCCGCTGGGGGCTGCGGGTGCGCAGCGTCGGGGAGCACCCCAAGGCGGCGGACACGGTCGGCATCAAGGTCAACCGGGTCCGCTGGCAGGCCGTGCTGCTGGGCGGCGCCCTCGCCGGTCTGGGCGGCGCCTACTTCACCGTGGGCTCCACCGGCTCCTTCGACAACGGCGCCTCGGCCGGCAACGGCTTCATCGCCCTCGCCGCGGTGATCATGGGCCGGTGGCACCCCGTCTTCGCCTCGCTCGCGGCGCTGTTCTTCGGCTTCATGTGGACCCTGCAGGCCCAGCTCGCCTTCCTGGACAAGATCCCGGGCGAGCTGCTGCGGGCCTCTCCCTACCTGGCCACGGTGATCGCGGTGGCCGGCTTCGTCGGGCGGGTCCGCCCGCCGGCCGCCGACGGCGAGCCCTACGTGAAGAGCTGACGTGGCGCTCGAGTCGCGGGAGTGGACCCAGGACGACTGGGAGGAGCTGGCGCGGGCGGCGTCGGAGGTCGCCGGCCGTGCCTACGCGCCCTACAGCAGGTACCGGGTCGGCGCGGCCGCCCGGGCCGAGGGGCCCGACGGGAGCGCCCGGGTGCTGGTCGGCTGCAACGTGGAGAACGCCGCCTACGGCGTGACGCTCTGCGCCGAGTGCGGGCTGGTCTCCCAGCTGCACGCCACCGGGGGCGGGGTGCTGACCCACTTCGTCTGCGTGGACGGGACCGGCGCGGTGATCATGCCCTGTGGGCGGTGCCGCCAGCTGCTCTTCGAGCACGGCGGTCGCGACCTGCTGCTGTGGACGGTCTCCGGCATCCGCCGGATGGACCAGGTACTGCCCGATGCGTTCGGGCCCGACGACCTGAAGGATGTGTGAGACGTGGCCAACTCGGAGGCCGGCACAGGAGCCCAGCACGACGCCGTCGAGGTGATCACCGCCAAGCGGGAGCACCACGAGCTCAGCGACAGCCAGATCGACTGGGTCATCGGGGCCTACACCCGCGGTGACGTGGCCGACGAGCAGATGGCCGCCCTGGCGATGGCGATCCTGCTCAACGGCATGGAGCGGCGCGAGATCGCCCGCTGGACGCACGCGATGATCGCCTCGGGCGAGCGGATGGACTTCTCCGGGCTCTCGCGCCCCACCGCCGACAAGCACTCCACCGGGGGAGTGGGGGACAAGATCACCCTGCCCCTGGCGCCCCTGGTGGCCGCCTGCGGCGTGGCGGTGCCGCAGCTGTCGGGTCGCGGGCTGGGCCACACCGGTGGGACCCTCGACAAGCTGGAGTCGATCCCCGGATGGCGCGCCGCGTTGTCCAACGAGGAGATCATGGCCCAACTGGAGTCCGTCGGCGCGGTCATCTGCGCCGCCGGCGACGGGCTGGCCCCGGCCGACAAGAAGCTCTACGCGCTGCGCGACGTGACCGGCACCGTCGAGGCGATCCCGCTGATCGCCTCCTCGATCATGAGCAAGAAGATCGCCGAGGGCACCGGCGCGCTGGTGCTCGACGTCAAGGTCGGGACGGGTGCCTTCATGAAGGACCTCGAGCGGGCCCGCGAGCTGGCGCACACCATGGTGGCGCTCGGCAAGGACGCCGGGGTGCACACGGTGGCCCTCCTCACCGACATGTCCACCCCGCTCGGTCTGACCGCCGGCAACGCGATCGAGGTGGCCGAGTCCGTCGAGGTGCTGGCCGGTGGGGGACCCGCCGACGTGGTGGAGCTGACCGTGGCGCTGGCCCGCGAGATGCTGGCCGGCGCCGGTGTGACCGACGTCGACCCCGCCGACAAGCTCGCCGACGGCTCGGCCATGGACGTGTGGCGGGCGATGGTGCGTGCCCAGGACGGCGATCCCGACGCCGCGCTGCCCACCGCGCGCGAGTCCCACGTGGTGACCGCCCCGTCCTCCGGCGTGCTGACGCGGCTCGACGCGATGGCCGTCGGCCTGGCCGCCTGGCGGCTCGGGGCGGGCCGGGCCCGCAAGGAGGACCCGGTGCAGGCGGGCGCGGGCGTGGTGTGGCACGCGCGACCCGGCGACCGGGTCAGCGCCGGCGACCCGCTCTTCACCCTGCTCACCGACGACGCCTCGCGCTTCGACCGGGCCCTGGCCTCCCTGGAGGGCGGCTACGACGTCGTCGACACCACGGCGTACGTCCCCGGCGACCTGATCATCGACCGGATCGGCTGAGCCGGCCGGGCCATCACCCCTAGGGCAGGAGCAGGACCACGGTCTCGGCGACGCAGGCCGGCTTCGGCTCGTCCTCGATCTCGATGGTGTGCTTCAGGGTCATCTGGACGCCGGCGGGCAGGTCCAGGCACTCACCCATCGTGACGTGGCAGCGGATCCGCTTGCCGACCCGCAGCGGCGCCGGGAACCGCACCTTGTTGACGCCGTAGTTGAGCTTGGCCCCCGGGGTGTCCAGGGTGAAGATGTCGGTGCCGAGCAGCGGGATGAGCGAGAGGGTCAGGTAGCCGTGGGCGATGGTGCCACCGAACGGGCCCTCGGCCGCCCGCTCGACGTCGACGTGGATCCACTGGTGGTCCCCGGTCGCCTCGGCGAACTGGTCCACCCGGGCCTGGTCGACCCTCAGCCAGTCGCTGGTGCCGAGCTGCTCCCCGGTGGCGGCCTTGATCTCCTCGAGCGTGGTAAAGGTGCGCATGGATGAAAGGATAAGGACGTGACGACACCCAGCAGAGACCAGGTCCGCCGTGCCCCCAAAGTTGTGCTCCACGACCACCTCGACGGTGGTCTGCGCCCAGCCACCATCATCGAGCTGGCCGAGGAGATCCGACACCCGCTCCCGGCGTCCGGGGCGGAGGCGCTCGGGCGCTGGTTCACCGAGTCGGCCGACTCCGGCAGCCTGGAGCGCTACCTGGAGACCTTCGACCACACGGTCGCGGTGATGCAGACCGCGGCGGCGCTGCGCCGGGTGGCCACCGAGTTCGTGGAGGACCTGGTCGACGACGGCGTGGTCTACGCCGAGGTGCGCTACGCGCCGGAGCAGCACGTGGAGGGCGGGCTCACGCTCGACGAGGTGGTCGCTGCGGTGCAGGAGGGGATCGACGAGGCCACCGCGGCGGCCGGCGGCCGGATCGTGGTGCGCCAGCTCCTCACCGCGATGCGCCACCAGGCCCGCTCCCGGGAGATCGCCGAGCTGGCGGTCGCCTGGCGCGACCGGGGCGTGGCCGGCTTCGACATCGCCGGCGCCGAGGCCGGCTACCCGCCCACCCGCCACCTGGACGCCTTCGAGTACCTCCAGCGGGAGAACAGCCACTTCACCATCCACGCCGGCGAGGCATTCGGCCTGCCGTCGATCTGGCAGGCGATCCAGTGGTGCGGCGCGGACCGCCTCGGCCACGGCGTCCGCATCGTCGACGACATCGAGGTCGACGAGGACGGCAGCGTCCGCCTGGGCCGGCTGGCCGCCTACGTGCGCGACAACCGGATCCCGCTGGAGATGTGCCCGACCTCAAACGTGCAGACCGGCGCGGCCACCTCGATCGCCGAGCACCCGATCGGGCTGCTCACCCGGCTGCGCTTCCGGGTCACCGTCAACACCGACAACCGGCTGATGAGCGGCACCTCGATGACCCAGGAGATGGCCAGCCTGGTGGAGGCCTTCGGCTACGGGTTCGACGACCTGCGCTGGTTCACCCTCAACGCCATGAAGTCGGCGTTCCTGCCCTTCGACGAGCGGCTGGAGATCATCGACCGGGTGGTGAAGCCGGGTTACGAGGCGCTGGCTGCGGAGGCGGCTGCGGCACGACCGTGAACCACGGCACCGGCCAGGTGAAGGGGATCGTGGCGGCCACGAAGTCCTGGCGGCGGATCCGCCGCAGCCGGCCGGGTGCGGGGTCGAAGACGCGGAGCTCCCGGGCCTGCTCGTCGGCCGCCACCGCCAGGACCACGTGCCGGGGCAACGTCCGGCTGCCGACGTAGAGCGCCATGGGGCCGCCCTGCGCGAGCGCCGCGCAGGCCTCCTCCCACCGGCGGGCCCGCTGGACCGGCCACACCGGCCGCACCCGGTACCGGGTGCCGCTGCGTCCGCCGAGCTGGCGGGCCACCGCCCACGGCGGGGTGCCCACCGCGCGCGGCCAGGGCGCCTGGAGACGGCCGCGGACGTCGACGGGGCCCGTCACCCGGCGGTGCATCGCCAGCGCCTCCTCGCGGACCCGAGCGTCCCCGCCGAGGATGAGGCGGCGGGCGTAGCGCTCGTCACGGAAGGCCTCGGCCACCACCAGGGCGGTCGCACCGCAGGAGCGCCCGTCGGGCTGGGGCAGCGGGCGCGCCAGCAGCTCGCGCGCCCAGGCACCCGGGGCCGTCACGAGGCCTCCGTCAGCGCCTCTGCCATGGACGCGCGGATCTCGTCGTACCCCTCGTCCCCGGTGACCGGGCGACACCCCAGGGAGACGGCGTGGTCGACGACCCGGCGCTGGTCGCGCAGCAGGGCCAGGCCCCGACGGACCAGCACCCCCGGCGGCTTGCGGTGCTCGCGCAGGTCGCGCACCAGCCGCCGCCAGAAGGTGACCAGGCGCTGCTGGCGCACGCAGTAGGCGCCGGCCAGCAGCCCGGCGGCGTCGCACTGCGGCACCACCTCGGCGGCGAAGATGCCCTCGGCGACGAAGAAGCGGTGCGACCCCAGCTCCAGGGGGCGGCTGCCGACCGCCCGGCTGTGGGGGATCGAGTAGTCCGGCACCTCGGTGCGGCCGCGACGGCACAGCTCCTCCAGGGCGGCCAGGGCCCGGTCGCGGTGCCAGGACGCCGGGTCGTCCCAGTCGACCAGCCCGGCGTTGGCGCCGGACGTGATGCGGGGGAGGTCCGGGTCGGTGCCGTCGCGGTAGAAGTCGTCGAGCCGGAGCACGGGGAGCCCCAGGCGCTCGGCGAGACGGGACTTGCCGGCCCCCGAAGGACCGGCCAGGACGATCACTCGGGCATGCACGCGACCATTGTGCCCGACGCCCCCGTAGTGGACGGATTGCCCGAACACCCTTACTCAGGGGTAGACGGACCGTATCCTCGACCCACACTGTGGAGCAGAGGCTGTTGCAGAGGCTGTTGGAGGGGAGCACACCGATGGGGTCAGGACGCCATGCCCACAGCGAGAAGGCCGAGGGTGGCATGCGCTCGGCCGTGCCGGTGGTGGCGCTGATCGCCGTCCTCGCCGTCGTCGCCTGGCTCTTCCTGCGGCCCGACGGCCCGGAGGGGGCCTCCGCCGAGGACTGCGAGTCGGACGACCCGATCGTGGTCAGCGTCGCGCCCGCGATGGAGGTCCCGGTGGAGCAGGCCATCATCGCGCTCAAGCAGCAGGAGTCGTGCTTCCCGGTGGAGCTGCGCGCCGAGAGCGCGGCGGCGGTCGAGGACTCCCTGTTCGGCGGCGGCCGACCCCACCTGTGGGTGGCCGACTCCCCGGCCCGGGTGGCGGCCCTGGCCGCGGTCGGCATCCAGGCCAGCACGATCAGCGACTCGCTGGCCAGCACCCCGGTGGGCCTGGCCGGCGGGCCGTCGGTCGAGCGACCGGCCACCTGGCTGGAGGCCCTGGAGTCGGGCCGGATGCTGCTCTCCGACCCCGAGGTCGACGGTGCCTCGGCGCTGGGGATCGTCGCTCCCGCGCTGGAGGGCTCCTCCGCCGACGCCGCCGCCGTCGCGGAGCGCATCGACGCGGCGGTGGTCAACGCGGCGCAGGCGTACGGCGTGCGCGCCACCTCCGGCCAGGCCGACGAGGTCGCCCTCGACCGGATCAACACCACCTTCAGCCAGCTGATCCCCGTCACCGAGCAGGACCTCCTGGCCACCGGTGCGGCCGTGCCGGACCTCCAGCTGGTCACCCCGGAGACGGGCGCCCCCCTGCTCACCTTCCCCCTGGTCAAGACCGACGGGGGCACCAAGGTCGACCGGGCCGGGGCCGCCCTCGCCGAGTGGTTCGACTCGCCCGCCGGCGAGGGCGCGCTCGCCGCGGCCGGCCTGCGGGTGCCCGGCGGCGCCCCGATCGCCGGCCGGGGGATGGGTGAGCTCACCCTCTTCACCGAGGTCCCCGGCGACGTCTTCAACGACGCGCTCGGCGCGTGGCGGGTGCTCAGCGTGCCCTCGAGCCTGCTGGCGGTCTTCGACGCCTCCGGCTCGATGGACTTCCCCGCCGGCGACGGCCAGACCCGGATGGACCTCGCGGTCGGCGCGGCGCTCACCGCGCTCGACGTCTTCCCCGGCCACGCCCGGATCGGGATGTGGGCGTTCTCCATCGACCAGGGTGGCCCCGGCCAGGACTGGCGCGAGCTCGCCCCGATGCGGCGCCTCAACGACACCACCCAGGGCAGGCCGCACATCGACTACCTGCGCGGCCGCGTCCCCACCCTCAAGGGCATCACCCAGGGCGGCACCGGCCTCTACGACACGGTGGTGGCGGCCTACGCCAAGGCGGTCCGTGCCTACGACGAGAACTTCTTCAACGCCGTCATCCTGCTCAGCGACGGGGCCAACGAGGACCCGGGCTCGCTGCGGCTGGAGCAGGTGCTCTCGCGCCTGCAGAGCCTGAGGGACCCCGACCGGCCGGTGCGGATCATCTCCGTCGGCATCAGCGGGGACGCCGACATGCCGGCCCTGCGGAAGATCTCGAAGGCCACCGGCGGTGAGGCCTACCAGGCCATGGACCCCCGCGACATCATCGACGTCTTCACCGAGGCCCTGATGTCGCGCTGACCGGCCTGCCGGCCTCAGCGGCCGATCGGGTGCCAGACCGTCTTGGTCTCCAGGAACGCGGTCATCCGCTCCAGCCCAGGGTCGCCCAGCCAGTCGGGCTCCGCGGCGGGCGCGCGCAGCACCCGCTTGAGGTTCTCCGCGGCCGCTGCCTCGTAGGCCGTGGCGACCTCGGCGTCGCCCGCGACCCCGGTGAGGTCGATCGCGTTGACGTCCATGTGCTCGGCGAGCCAGGGGGCGGTGGCCGACGTCGGCCCGGTCAGGATGTTGACCACCCCGCCGGGGACGTCGGAGGTGGCCAGCACCTCGGCGAGGGTGACCGCGGGGAGCGGGCGCTCCTGCGAGGCCAGCACCACGGCGGTGTTGCCGGTGACCACGACGGGGGCGAGCACCGAGACCAGCCCGAGCAGCGAGGAGCGCTGGGGGGCGATCACGGCGACCACCCCGGTGGGCTCGGGGGAGGAGAGGTTGAAGTACGGACCCGCGACCGGGTTGGCCGACCCGACGACCTGGGTGATCTTGTCGGCCCAGCCGGCGTACCAGACCATCCGGTCGACGGCCTCGTCGACGGTGCGGGCGGCGGCCGCCGCGTCCAGCCCCTCGGAGAGGCGGACCACCTCGACCAGCTGCGGCCGGCGGTCCTCCATGATCTCCGCGACCCGGTAGAGGATCTGGGCCCGGTTGTAGGCCGTCCTGGCGGACCAGCCGCCGAAGGCCTTGCGGGCCGCCTGGACGGCGTCCCGGGCGTCCTTGCGCGAGGCCTGGGCCACGTTGGCCACGAAGTCGCCGTGCGCGTCCTCGACCACGTAGGAGTAGCCCGACTCCGAGCGCGGGAACGCGCCGCCGATGTAGAGCTTCCAGGTCTTGCGCACCGCGGCGCGGGCGGGGGGCGTGCTGCTCACTTGAGGTATCCCTCCAGTCCGTGACGGCCGCCCTCGCGGCCGTAGCCCGACTCCTTGTAGCCGCCGAACGGCGAGGTGGGGTCGAACTTGTTGAACGTGTTGGCCCAGACCACGCCGGCGCGCAGCTGGTTGGCCATCCACAGGATCCGGGACCCCTTCTCGGTCCAGACCCCGGCGGAGAGGCCGAACGGGGTGTTGTTGGCCTTCTCGACCGCCTCGCTGGGGGTGCGGAAGGTCAGCACCGAGAGCACCGGCCCGAAGATCTCCTCGCGGGCGATCCGGTGGGCCTGCGAGACGCCGGTGAAGAGCGTCGGGGGGAACCAGAAGCCGCGGTCGGGCAGCTCGCACGGCGGGGACCAGCGACCGGCGCCGCCCGTGCTGCCGACCTCGTCCTCACCCACCGCGGCCAGCTCGCGGATGCGGCCCAGCTGCTCGGCGGAGTTGATGGCGCCGACGTCGGTGTTCTTGTCGAGCGGGTCGCCCACGCGCAGCGTCGCCATCCGCTGCTTGAGGCGCTCGAGCACCTCCTCGGCGACGCTCTCCTGGACGAGCAGCCGCGAGCCGGCGCAGCAGACGTGGCCCTGGTTGAAGAAGATCCCGGTCACGATCCCCTCGACGGCCTGGTCGAGGGGAGCGTCCTCGAAGACGATGTTGGCGGCCTTGCCCCCGAGCTCGAGGGTCACCTTCTTGTCGGTGCCGGCCACGGTGCGTGCGATCCGGCGCCCGACCTCGGTGGAGCCGGTGAAGGCGACCTTGTCGACGTCCGCGTGGGCGACCAGCGCCTGGCCGGTGGCGCCGGCGCCGGTGAGGATGTTGACCACGCCCGGGGGGAGGTCGGCCTGCTGGCAGACCTCGGCGAAGAGGAGTGCGGTGAGCGGCGTGGTCTCCGCGGGCTTGAGCACCACCGTGTTGCCGGCGGCCAGCGCCGGGGCGACCTTCCAGGCCAGCATCAGCAGCGGGAAGTTCCAGGGGATCACCTGTCCGGCGACGCCGACCGGACGCGGGTCGCGGTTGCCGGGGACGGCGTAGTCGAGCTTGTCGGCCCAGCCGGCGTAGTAGAAGAAGTGCGCCGCGGCGCTCGGGACGTCGAAGTCGCGGCTCTCCCGGATCGGCTTGCCGTTGTCCAGGGACTCCAGGACGGCGAACTCCCGGGCGCGCTCCTGGAGGATCCGGGCGATCCGGTAGAGGTACTTGGCCCGCTCGCGCCCGCTCATCTTCGACCAGACCGAGGTGAAGGCCCGGCGGGCGGCCCGCACCGCGAGGTCGACGTCGGCCTCGTCGGCCTCCGCGACCTCGGCGAGCACCTCCTCGGTGGCCGGGTTGAGGGTCTTGAACGACTGACCCCGGCCGTCGACGAAGTCGCCGTCGACGAAGAGGCCGTAGGAGGACCGGATGTCGACGACCGCCCGGGACTCCGGGGCGGGGGCGTAGTCGAAGAGGGGAGCCGCGGGGCTCGACTCGGGAACCTTGACCATGCTCTGCTTTCCTCAGTCCAGGGTGAAGTAGTCGGGACCGCTGTAGCGGCCGGTGGTCATCTTCGTGCGCTGCATCAGCAGGTCGTTGAGGAGCGTGGAGGCGCCGAAGCGGAACCAGTCCGGGTCGAGCCAGTCCTGGCCGACGACCTCGTTGACCATCACCAGGTACTTGATGGCGTCCTTGGCGGTGCGGATGCCACCGGCCGGCTTGACCCCGACCATCCGGCCCGTCTGGGCGCGGAAGTCGCGGACCGCCTCGAGCATGGTCAGGGTCACCGGCAGGGTCGCGGCCGGCTGCACCTTGCCGGTGGAGGTCTTGATGAAGTCGCCGCCCGCCATCATGGCCAGCCAGCTGACCCGGCGCACGTTGTCGTAGGTCTGCAGCTCGCCGGTCTCGAAGATCACCTTGAGGTGGGCGGCCCCGCCACCGGGACGCGCGCACGCCTCGCGCACGGCGACGATCTCCTCGAAGACCTGCAGGTAGCGGCCGGAGAGGAAGGCACCGCGGTCGATGACCATGTCGATCTCGTCCGCACCCGCCTCGACGGCGTCGCGGGTGTCGGCGAGCTTGACGTCCAGGGCGGCGCGACCGCTGGGGAAGGCGGTGGCCACCGCGGCCACGTGGACGCCGGAGTCGCCGAGCGTCTCCTTGGCGGTCGCGACCATGTCGGGATAGACGCAGACCGCCGCGGCGGACGGGCAGGTCGGGTCGGCCGGGTCGGGGCGCATCGCCTTGGCGGCCAGGGCGCGCACCTTGCCGGGGGTGTCCATGCCCTCCAGCGTGGTCAGGTCGACCATCCGGATCGCGAGGTCGAGGGCGTGGGCCTTGGCGGTGGTCTTGATGGACCGGGTGCCGAGGCCGGCGACGCGCGCCTCGCAGCCGACCTGGTCGACCCCGGGGAGTCCGTGGAGGAAGCGGCGCAGGGAGGCGTCCGAGGCGGTCACGTCGCCGAACGAGGCGGCGAGGTCTGCTCCGGCCGGGCCTGCACTCGTCGTCGAGGCAGAAGGGGCTGTCACTCCGACAGCATAGGCGTGGCACGCCGCGCGGCGACAAACCGCGCACCCTCCCGGCCCGTCCCGGGGGGACGCCGGGCGCTCAGAGCCCGGCGGCCGCCCGCACGTCGTTCTTGAGGGCGTCGAGCCGGCCAGCGGCACAGATGCGGGCGGCGTCGACGCCGTCCTCCGGCGAGACCGGGACGACCACCTCGAGGTAGCACTTGACCTTCGGCTCGGTGCCCGAGGGACGCACGATCACCCGGGCGCCCTCGGCCAGGGTGTAGCGCAGCCCGTCGGTCGGCGGCAGGGCGGCGGAGCCCTCCGCGAGATCCTCGACGCGCTCCACGGCCAGGCCGCCCAGCGAGGTCGGAGGGGTCGAGCGCAGCCGCTCCATCGCCGCCTCGATCCCGGCGGTGTCGGTGAAGCGCACCGAGAGCTGGTCGGTGGCGTGCAGCCCGTGACGGGTCGCGATGTCGTCGAGCAGGTCGCCGAGGGTGCGCCCCTCCGCCTTGGCCGCGGCCGCGATCTCGCAGAGCAGCAGCAGGGCCGAGACGCCGTCCTTGTCGCGCACGTGCTCGGGGTCGACGCAGTAGCCGAGCGCCTCCTCGTAGCCGAAGGCGAGGCCCTCCAGCCGGCCGATCCACTTGAAGCCGGTCAGGGTCTCGGTGTAGGGCTGGCCGGCCGCCGCCGCCATCTTGCCCAGCAGCGAGGAGGAGACGATGGAGGTGGCGTACACCCCGCTGCGGCCGCTGTCGAGGAGGTGCTGGGCCAGGATGGCGCCGACCTCGTCGCCGCGCAGCATCCGCCAGCCGTGCGGACCCTCGATCGCGGCGGCGCACCGGTCGGCGTCCGGGTCGTTGGCGACCACCAGGTCGGCGCGGCGCCCGGCGGCCAGCGCCAGCGCGAGATCCATCGCGCCGGGCTCCTCGGGGTTGGGGAACGCGACGGTGGGGAAGTCCGGGTCCGGCTGCTCCTGCTGCTCCACCACGTGGAGCTCGGAGAAGCCGGCGGTCTCCAGCACCTGCGCGACGCTGGCGCCGCCCACGCCGTGCAGGGGCGTGTAGACGATCTTCAGGTCGCGCGGGCCGTCGGCCACCAGCGACGCCGTGGTGTCGAGGTAGCGGTCGATGAGCTCCTCGCCGACCAGGGTGCCGGGGCCTCCGCGCGGGATGTCGGCGACCGCGCCGACCGCGGCGATGCGGGCCGCGATCCCGGTGTCGGCGGGAGGCACGATCTGGCTGCCGTCGCCGAGATAGACCTTGTAGCCGTTGTCGGCCGGGGGGTTGTGGCTGGCGGTGACCATCACCCCGGCGACGCAGCCGAGCTCGCGGATGGCGTAGGCCAGCAGCGGCGTCGGCAGGGGGCGGGGCATGACGAAGGCGCGGAAGCCGGCGCCCGTCATCACCTCGCACGTGTCGCGGGCGAAGACCTCGCTGTTGTGCCGGGCGTCGTAGCCGACCACCACGGACGCCTCGCCGACGACGCCCTGGTCGCGCAGGTAGGCCGCCAGGCCGGCGGCGGCGCGCAGCACGACGACGCGGTTCATCCGGTTGGGCCCGGCGCCGAGGGCGCCGCGCAGCCCGGCGGTGCCGAACTCCAGGGTGCCGCGGAAGCGGTCGGCGAGGTCGGCGTCGTCGCTGCCGGCCTCCACCTCGGCGATGACCGCCGCCAGCTCAGCGCGGGTGACGTCGTCGGGATCCTCGGCGACCCAGGCGCGGGCGCGGTCGAGCAGGCTTGCGGGGGAGTTCTCAGACGTCATGGCCGCACGGTAGCGCGGCCGCCCAGGGGCCGCATGGGCCGCCCGGGCGAGCCGGCTCGCGTCGCAGCAGGGTCAGGAGAGGGCGGCGAGCGCGGCGTCGTAGTCCGGCTCGGTGGTGATCTCGTCGACCAGCTGGGTGTAGGTCACCTTGCCGTCGGCGTCGAGCACCACGACCGCGCGGGCCAGCAGCCCGGCCATCGGGCCGTCGGCCAGCGTGACGCCGTAGTCCTCGCCGAAGCTGGAGCGGAACGCCGAGCCGACCTTGACCTGGTCGATGCCCTCGGCGCCGCAGAACCGGGCCTGGGCGAAGGGGAGGTCCTTCGACACG
Organism: Nocardioides sp. Z50_6; assembly: GCF_058215755.1. Classification (NCBI taxonomy): domain Bacteria; kingdom Bacillati; phylum Actinomycetota; class Actinomycetes; order Propionibacteriales; family Nocardioidaceae; genus Nocardioides; species Nocardioides sp. Z50_6. Next base: position 90,943 of record NZ_JBZAJB010000003.1, read on the forward strand.
TTGACCACGGTGGTGTTCTCCAGCCCGGCGGCCAGCTCGTTGAACTTCCTGACGCTCGCCGCGCAGATCCCGGTGTCGACGCTCGGGAAGATGTTGAGCACGACCCGGGTGCCCTGGGAGTCGGCCTGGGTCAGCTGGGAGAGTCCCTCGCCGACCAGGTCCCAGCCCGGAGCGGAGCTGCCGACGGCCGGCAGCTCGCCGACGGTGTGGACGGTGTTGCCCTTGAGTGCAGTGGTAGCCATGGACCATTCCTACACTGCGGCGACAACCGCCGGCGCCGGGTCTCAGGCCCGGGCGAAGTGTGCCGTGTGCCGGCCGAGCTCGGCGAAGACCGCCTGGTTGTGGCTGAAGGCGTGCTGGACCTCCGCGACCGCCTCGGCCTGCTGCGCCTCGTCGAGGGGCAGCTCGTCCAGGCGGGCGCGGTAGCCGTCCTTGTAGGCCTTGACCTTCGCGATCGTGTCGAACCGGTAGAACGACAGGCCGCTGCCCCGGCGGTCGAAGTCGCGGTCGAGGATCCGGCCGATCGCCTGGCCGCCGGAGAGGTCGCCCAGGTAGCGGGTGTAGTGGTGGGCGACGAAGCGGACCGGGTGGTCGGCCGTGGCGCGGATGCGGGCGGCGTACTCGGCGGCAGCGGCCCCGGGGCAGACCCGCTCGGCGTCCTCGCCGGTGCTCCACGCCGCCAGGTCGGCGTCCAGGCTGGGGAGCCGCTCCAGGGCGGCGTCGTGGAGCGGGGCGACCAGGGGATGGCCGGCCAGGGCACGGCCGGTCTCTTCCAGGGCCGCATAGACTGTCCGCAGCTGACGCAGATAGTTGACGTATCCGGCTTCGTTGATCCGCCCGCCCATCAGGTCCTCGATGAACGTGGCGCTCTCGGCGGCGTCGTGCTGGGCCCGTGAGCCCTCGCGCAGCGCGGTCGACAGGGGTGTGGACGTGGCGTCCAGGACGGTCATGGGCGGTCTCCGGATCAGGTCGTGGTCGGGTGCGGCCAGGGCTGGCACCCGCATGCTTAGGGGAACCTTAGTTGGGTTAGGCTAACCTAAGCGATCGGGTTCCCGCTCGGGACCCCCGACCGGGTGCGGAACCCGATCGCCCGGCCCCGGTGCCACGCGCTGCATCGGCCACCGGGTCCGGTCACACGTCGAGGAGAGGTTGAGATTGCTCAGGTCGCATGTACTCCGCGCCGGCGCCCTGGCCGTGGTGACCGCACTGGTGGCCGGGTGCGGGATCCAGGGCCCGGACCGGGCTGAGGAGTCCGGCCCGGCCGGCACCGTGAAGGCCGCGCCGCCACTGGCGAGCACCACCCCCGCCGAGGACCCGCGCGCCTGGCGCGGCGCGGTGAGCGCCGGCGTCGAGGAGACGGACATCGTGCCCGTCGCCACCGACCCCGAGCCCGAGCTCCCCGTCACCCTGACCGACTCCCAGGGCACCGAGGTGGTGGTGAAGGACGTCTCCCGGGTGCTGGCCCTGGACCTGCACGGCACCCTGTCCCGCACGGTCTTCGAGCTCGGTCTGGGTGACCGCCTGGTGGGCCGTGACCTCTCCACCGGCTTCGAGCAGGCCGCGGACCTCCCGCTGGTGACCGGCGGCAGCGGTCACGAGCTCAACGCCGAGGCGATCCTCGACCTCGACCCCACCCTGATCCTCACCGACACCTCGCTGGGCCCCTGGGACGTGGTGCTCCAGATGCGCGAGGCCGGTATCCCGGTCGTGGTGGTGGAGTCCTCGCGCACCCTGGACAACGTCGGCGAGATCACCCGCCAGACCGCGGCCGCCCTCGGTGTCCCGGACGCCGGCGAGGCGCTGGCCGACCGGATCGGCGCCGAGATCGAGGCCGTCGAGGCCGACATCGCCGAGGTGGCCCCGCAGGACGAGCGGCGGCGGCTGCGCACCATCTTCCTCTACGTGCGCGGCAACGCCGGGGTCTACTACATGTTCGGCCGGGGGTCCGGGGCCGACGACCTGATCGACGCCGTCGGCGCCTACGACGTGGCCGAGGAGATCGGCTGGTCGGGGATGCGCCCGGTGACCGCCGAGGGCCTGGTCGCCGCGGCGCCCGAGCTGGTGGTGATGATGCGCGGCGGCCTGGAGTCGACCGGCGGCGTCGAGGGGCTGCTGGAGCGTCTCCCCGCCCTGGCCAACACCCCCGCCGGGCGCAACGAGCGGTTCGTCGACGTCGACGACTCGCTGATCCTCGGCTACGGCCCCCGCACCGCCGACGTCCTCAACGCCCTCGCGGTGGCGGTGCACGCCCCGCAGGAGCTCACGTGAGCCTGAGCCTCCCGCTGCCGGCCACCAGCACCAGCCGGCGCCTGGTGCTGGGTGCGCTCGGCGCCCTGCTGCTGGTGGCGGTCACGATGGCCGCGGGCGCGGGGCAGCTCCACATCCCCGCGGAGGAGGTGGTCGGCTCCCTGCTCCACCGCCTCGGGCTCGACCTCGGACCCCTGCCCAGCCACCCGCAGGGGGAGTCGACCCTGTGGCAGGTGCGCTTCCCCCGGCTGGCGATGGCGGTCCTGGTGGGCGCCTGCCTGGGCGTCGCGGGCGCCGTGATGCAGGGCGTCTTCGGCAACCCGCTCGCCGAGCCGGGGGTGGTCGGCGTCTCCTCGGGTGCCGCGCTGGCGGCGGCGGCGGTGCTCGTCTTCGACGTGGCCTTCCTGGGCCAGTGGACCCTCGCCGTGGCCGCCTTCGTCGGCGGCCTGCTCACCACGATCGCGGTCTACCTGCTCTCCCGGGACTCCGGGCGCACCGAGGTCGTGACCCTGGTCCTGACCGGGGTCGCGGTCAACGCCATGGCGGGCGCCGCGCTGGCGTTCCTGATGTTCCTCGGCGACACCCAGGCGCGCGAGGAGATCGTCTTCTGGCAGCTCGGCAGCCTCAACGGCTCGCGCGCCGAGCAGGTCCTGGTGACCGCGCCGACCGCGCTGGTGGGCGTCGTCGCCGCGCTGCTGCTCTCCAGGCGGCTCGACCTGCTCTCGCTGGGAGACCGGGGCGCCAGGCACGTCGGCGTCGACGTGGAGCGGCTCCGGATGGCCAGCATCGTGGTGGTCGCCGTGCTCACCGCGGCGGCCGTCTCCTTCGCCGGCATCATCGCCTTCGTCGGGTTGATCATCCCGCACCTGATGCGGATGGTGGTGGGCCCGGGGCACCGGGCGCTGGTCCCGGCCAGCGCCCTGGGGGGCGCGGTCCTGCTGGTCCTGGCGGACCTGTGGGCCCGCACCGCGATCGCCTACGCCGACCTGCCGATCGGGATGCTCACCTCGCTGGTCGGCGGCCCCGTCTTCTTCTGGCTGCTGCGGCGCGCCCGGCGTACGGCGGGGGGCTGGGCATGACGGCCGCCCGCGGCACCGCCGCCGAGCCGGTGCTCAGCGCCCGGGGCGTGTGCGTCGAGATCGCCGGGCACCGCATCCTTCACGACGTCTCCTTCGAGGCCCGCCCCGGCGAGCTGGTCGCGCTGGTGGGACCCAACGGCGCGGGGAAGTCGACCCTGCTGGCCGTGCTCGCGGGCGACCTCCGCCCCGACAGCGGGCGGATCGAGCTGGCTGGCCGCCCGCTCGAGGACCAGTCGGCGGCCCAGATGGCCCGCCGCCGGGCGGTGCTCCAGCAGAAGCAGATCCTCGCCTTCGGCTTCCGGGTGCGCGAGGTGGTCGAGATGGGACGGGCGGTGTGGCGTCGTACGCCTCGCGCCGAGGACGACGACGCCCGGGTCCAGGAGGCGATGGAGGTCACCGAGGTCGACCACCTCGCCTCGCGGGTGGTGCCCACCCTGTCGGGAGGGGAGCAGGGCCGGGTGGCGTTCGCCCGGATGCTGGCCCAGGAGGTCGAGGTGCACCTGCTCGACGAGCCGACCGCCGCGCTGGACATCCGCCACCAGGAGGCCCTGCTCACGCACGCGCGCGCCAGCGCCCGCGCGGGCGCCGCGGTCGTGGTGGTGCTGCACGACCTGAGCCTCGCGGCCGCTTTCGCCGACCGCGTCTGCGTCCTCTCCCGGGGCGCCGTGCGGGCGGTCGGGCGCCCGTCGGAGGTGCTGACCTCGGTCCTGCTCACCGAGGTCTACGAGCATCCCGTCGAGGTGCTGGAGCACGCCGGGAACCTCCTGGTGGTCCCGGTGCGAGCGACCGCCGACCCCGGCCCCGCTGCTGTCCCCCCAGCTGTCCCCCCTGCCGTCCCCCCTGTCGTCCCCCCTGCCGTCAAGGTCGTCGAGAAGGAGACCTCGTGCCCCTCCTGAGTCCCCACCGAGGATCGCGCCGAGCCGCGGCCCTGGCTCTCCTCCCCGTCCTGGCCCTGCTCGGTGGGGTCGTGCTCCTCGGCTCCGCCCCGGCGCAGGCGGCCGGGCGGGTGACGGTCGACAACGACGGACGCGGCCAGGTCATCGACTCCCGCTACTCCACCGAGCTGACGGTCTCCGGCCGGGGCTTCCAGTCGGTCAAGGGCGGCCACGGCGGCCTCTACGTCTGGTTCGGCACGGTGAGCGGTCGCTGGCAGCCCAGCAAGGGCGGCAGGTCGGGCAGCGACTACGTCTACGTCCCCGACAGCGAGTCGCGCAGCAACGCCGGGTTCCAGCGCTACGTCGCCTTCCCCGGCTCGGACACCGCCTCCTCGGCCAACGGGGGCACCATGTCCGCCGACGGCTCCTGGTCGGTGCGGCTCGTCGTCCCGGGGCCCACCTTCCAGGGGGTCGGGCGCAACGGCACGGTCCGCACCGTCGACTGCCGCAAGGTGACCTGCGGGGTCATCACCGTGGGCGCGCACGGGGTGCACAACGCCAACAACGAGACCTTCACCCCGGTGCGGGTCGCCGACCTCGAGCCGGCGGCCGAGGGCGGCGAGCAGCCCGCCACGGATCCGGGTGAGACCGCGGCCCCCGGGACGGGCACCCCGGCCACCGGGACCCCCCGGGACGGCACCGGGAAGGTCGCGGCACCCGGCGCGCCGGCGAAGCAGGGTCGGCAGGGCAAGCCCGTGCTCCGGGTCGACCGGGCCTCCGCGGTGCCCGGGCGGGCACTGTCGTTCGTCGCCCGCGGACTGCGCCCGGGCGAGCAGTTCACCGTCGTCCTCGACGACGGGCTCTCGGCCAGCGGACCGCACACGGTGGGCGCGGACGGCCGGGCGGTCGGGGTCGTGGGGCTGCCGGCAGGACTGCCGGAAGGCACCCACGAGCTGCGCCTCTTCGGCGGCGGCCGCGACGCCTCGGTGATGTTCGGCGTCAGCGCGGACGTCTCGGCCGACGTGCAGCCGGTGGCCGGTGAGGACCCGGACGCCTCGCCGGACTCGTCGTCGGGCTCCTCGTGGTGGTCCCAGGGCGCCCCGGCCGCCGTCTTCGTCGCGATCAGCGCCCTCGTCTTCGTCGCCGCCGCCGGCGCGGCGACCCACCGGACCCTGCGGAGCCGTCGTGCGCAGGCCTGAGCGCGTCGGCGCGCTGCTGGCCTCGGCCGCGGTCGCCCTGCTGGCGACCCTGGGCCCGGGCCAGCCCCCCGCCGTCGCGTCGCCGCAGGAACCGGCCCCGGGCAGCACCGTCGAGGTCTCCGACGTGGTCTTCGCCTGGAGCCTCAACGAGCAGACCAACGCGCGCTCCCACAACCCGGCGGCCATCAACTTCCTCGCCGCCGGGGTGGCCGACCCCGGCCGCGGCGGCGCGACGCTGCCCTCCTCGAAGTGGTCGGCCGCGGCGGGGAACACCACCATCGAGAAGCTCGACGCCGCGGGCACGTGGCAGACCGCCACCTGGCAGGGGCTGGGCACCGACGCCCAGGGCGCGCCCATCGATCTCTACGGGCCCTTCAGCGGTCACCGGGTGAAGGTGTCCGGTGGCGCGGGCACCGTGGACCCGGTCGCCGAGGACGCCTCCCTGGCGTGGACCGGCACCTTCACGGTCGTCTACTACGGGGGCAACACCGTCTTCACCGTCTCCGACCCGCAGCTGAGCCTGAGCGGCGGCACGGGCGAGGTCACCGCAGTGCTCGGGGGCTGGCTGGCGGACCGCACCGACACCCGGACCTGGACCCCCGTGGAGGGGCGCCGGGTCGCCGTCGCGACCCTCTCCGGCGTCGACGTGACGGAGACCGGCCTGGTCGCCACCCCGGCCTACCACGGCGTCGAGGTGACCGGCTCGGTCCCGCAGCTGCGCACGGGGGAGCACTGGGGGAGCTTCCCGGCGCCGATGATCGACTTCCTCGCACCGCTGGGGGTGGACCAGTTCTGGTACTCCACCGGGCTCCAGTCCGACTGGACCAAGCTCCCCGCGCCTGTGGTGGTCGGCTACGGCGCCGACACCGGCGCCGAGCTGCCCGCCCCGCCCCCGCCCGCGACGACGGGCGCGGGTGCAGCGCCGAAGCCGCCGAAGGTCACCAACAAGGTGCGCACGCCACCGTCCGCCGCACCGTCCGCTGCCCCCTCCGGTGGGCCCCGCCAGCAAGGCCCCGGCGCCGGTCCCGCCGGTCCCGCCGGTCCCGCCGGCCCCGCCCCGGCCGCCCCGTCGCCGTCCGACCCGCCCGCCCCGGACCCGGCGACCGGACCCTCCGCCACGTCCGGCCCGGGGTCGCCGGTCGCGGTGGGACCGCCGCTCGCTGTGCAGGTCGCCGCCGGGGACCAGCTGCAACCCCTCGCCGCGGACCGCGCCGAGGTCCACCCGGCCTGGTGGGGCGGGGGAGCGCTGCTCCTCGGGGCCGGTCTCCTCCTGCTCGTGCCGGCTCGCCGCCCGGCCTGACCGTCACCTCCTCGCCCAGCACCCATCGCTCAGCACCCATCGCTCAGCACCCACCGAAAGGAACACCCGCATGTCCACCTCACGTTTCCTGCGCCGACGGCTCTCCGTCGGGACCGCGGGGGTCGCCAGCGTCGCGCTCACCGCCGCGGCGTTCGCCGGTCTTCCCGCGGCCCAGGCCGCCCCCGTCGCCCCCGACTCGGTCGCCGGCTCCTTCAGCTGGTCGATCTCGGCCCAGGTCGGCGCCCGCATGCCGTCCTGGGAGCTGACGGGTGGCGCGTACGCGAAGACCCCCAAGGTCGCCACCTTCCCGCAGAGCGCGGTGAGCTCCTCCGGCGACGCCGTCACGGTGGGCTACGAGGGATCCGTGAAGACGCAGTTCGTCAACGCGGGCGTCCCGCTCTACTCGGTGACGATCGCCGACCCGGCCGTCACCCTCGACGCCGACGGCAGCGGCCAGCTCACCGCCGAGGTCTCCAGCGAGGTCGGCGCCACCAGCGAGGCACCGGAGCGCGTGGTCGTTGGCGAGTTCACCAGCAGCACGGGCACCCTCGACTCCACGCTGTCCGCCACCATCACCGGCTTCTCGACGGCGTTCCTCGACCAGATGGTCACCGGTGTGGAGCCGCACTTCAACGGCTCCACCGAGCTCAAGAACCCGGCGCCGTTCACCATCGCCGCGCCCAGCACCACGGCGCAGGTGGTCGAGGACGCGAGCGGGCTCTCGGTCACCGCGACCGGGTCCGACTTCTTCGGCGGCAACGCCGACTACAACGGGGTCTACGTCGGCGTCGCCCCTTCCGGCGGCCTGCCTGACGTCTCCACCATCGGTGGCCAGTCCGGGTTCGCCGGCTTCGACTGGGTCCCGGCCAGCGCCGTGGTGAACGGCGGCTTCACCCGCAACTTCGCTGTCGACCTCGCCAAGGTCACCCCCGGCACCTCCTACTCGCTCTACACCTGGCAGGCGCACCGGCACTCGACGACCGCCCTCGACACCGAGACCCCGATCGGGGTGCTGAGGCAGCCGACTCCGCCGCCCACGGCGACCGAGGCCCCGGCCCCGGCCCCGGCCCCGGCCCCGGCCCCGGCCCCGGCGCCCACCCCGGCGGCGCAGGTGAAGCCGCGGGCCAAGGCGACGCTGAAGAAGGCGCCCACCACCCGCAGGCCCGGCAAGGTCGTGGTCGACGTCGCCGGCAAGGCCGGCGCGGGCACGGGCAAGGTCCAGGCGAAGCTCAAGGTCCCGGGCAAGAAGAAGAAGGTCTCGCTCGGCGCCACCCTGAACAAGGTGGGCAAGGCCGTCATCAAGCTGCCCAAGGGCAAGCGCGGCGCCTACCGGCTCGTCGTCCGCTACCTGGGCGACGACAGCTACAAGCGCGTGCAGAAGGTCGTGAAGTTCCGCGTCACCCGCTGACCTCGGCCCTTGGCGCCCCCGCACCGGGGGCGCCAGGGGATCAGGGGCGGGGGAGTGCCGGGCGCCAGAACTCCTCGCCGGCGAAGGGGCCCCCGACGTGCGCGGCCTCGGCGGGGTCCTCGGGGCGCGGCGCGATCGCCTCGGCGTACGAGGAGGCGTCGTCCTGCGGCTCGTAGCCCAGGGCCCGCCCGGGCTCGAGGTCCCACCAGGCGTCGGCGTTCGCCGAGATGCCGTAGAGCACCGCGAAGCCTGGCGCCCGGGTGGTCAGCGCGGCCTCGACCATCCGCACGCAGTCGCCGTGGGAGAGCCAGGTCGCCAGGTGGCGGGCGGTGGTGGGCCGCGGCAGGAACGAGCCGATGCGGCAGGCCACCGCGTCCAGGCCGTAGCGGTCGGCGTACAGGCTCATCACCGCCTCGGCGGCCACCTTGCCGACGCCGTAGAAGGTGTCGGGTCGGGGCCGGGCGTCGACGCCCACGCAGTCGGTGCGGGGGGTCCGCCCGACGGCGTGGTTGCTCGAGGCGTAGACGAAGCGGTCCACCCGGTGGGCGACGCAGGCGTCGAGGAGCGCCGCGGTGGTGACCACGTGGGACGAGAGCGACCCGGGCAGGTCGAGCTCGTCGGGGTGGCCGGCGAGGTGGACCACGGCGTCGAGGGACTCGGCGGCGAAGACGGCGTCCACGGCGTCGGGGTCGGTGCAGTCCCCGGTGTGCCAGGCGACGTCGACGCCCTCGGGCGTGGGGACCAGGTCGAACCCGACGACCTCGTGCCCGGCCTCGGCGAGCCCGGGCAGCACGACCCGGCCGATGGAGCCGGCGGCGCCGGTGACCAGGACCCGCATCAGATCCGCGGGACCAGGTCGCCGAGCAGGGCGCCCATCCGGGTCGCGGCCGACCGGCCGGCCTCGAGGACCTCCTCGTGGTTGAGGGGGTCGCCGGAGATGCCGGCCGCGGCGTTGGTGACCAGGCTGATGCCGAGCACCTCCATGCCGGCCTGGCGGGCAGCGATGGCCTCCAGGGTGGTGCTCATCCCGACCAGGTCGCCGCCGATGGCGCGCACCATGCGGATCTCGGCGGGCGTCTCGTAGTGGGGGCCGGGGAACTGCACGTAGACGCCCTCGTCGAGGCTGGGGTCGACCTCGCGGCACAGGGCCCGCAGCCGGCTGGAGTAGAGGTCGGTGAGGTCGACGAAGTGGGCGCCCTCGATGGGCGAGGTGGCGGTGAGGTTGATGTGGTCGCTGATCAGCACCGGCGTCCCGGGGGCCCAGGTGTCGCGCAGCCCGCCGCACCCGTTGGTCAGCACGATGGCCCGGCAGCCCGCGGCGGCCGCGGTGCGCACCGGGTGTACGACGGCCCGCACACCCTTGCCCTCGTAGAAGTGGGTGCGGGAGAGGAAGACCAGCACGTCGGAGTCGCCGACCCGGATGCTGCGGATCTTGCCGGAGTGGCCCGCCACCCCGGCGGCGTGGAAGCCGGGGAGGTCGGTGGTGGAGATCTCCGCGGTCGCCGGCCCGAGGGCGTCGACGGCCGGCAGCCAGCCGGAGCCGAGCACCAGGGCCACGTCGTGGGAGTCGACGCCGGTGAGCTCACGCAGCGTCGCGGCGGCCGCGGAGGCCAGGGCAGTGGGGTCGGTCTCGGTCACCCGTCGATCCTAGGCAGCCACCTACTGGTCCAGCCACTCGCGTCGGTGGGAGTGTGTGGTCATGGCCGACGCTGCCCCGCGCAGGACCGGGCGCCCATGACCCTGGGCGAGCGCCTGCACGCGGTGGCCTCGCGCTGGCGCCAGCTGGTGCGGCTGGGCGGCGCCACGGCTGCGGCGTTCGCCATCTCCACCCAGGTGCTGGGTCACCAGCAGGCGTTCTTCGCCCCCGTCGCGGCGGTGATCGTGCTGGTCGCGGGGGGCGGCCTGCGCCAGCGCACCCTGGTCGAGCTGGTGCTGGGGGTGGCCGTGGGGGTGCTGGTCGGGGAGATGCTCATCCTGGCCATCGGGCGGGGGGTGTGGCAGATCGCGCTGGTCGTCGTCTCCAGCTCGGCGCTGGCGATCTTCGCCGGGCTCACGGGCGTGGCCCGCACCCAGGCGGCCAACTCCGCGGCCCTGCTCGCGGCGGTGTTGCCGGCGGCGGGCGCGCAGAACCCCGCCGTGACCCGCTTCCTGGACGCCCTGGTGGGCGGGCTCTGCGGCCTGGCGATGGTGCTGATCGTGCCGCGCAACGCGGTGCGCGACCTCACCGAGGAGGTGCACCCCCTGCTGGCCGAGCTGGAGCAGGTGCTGGAGGTGCTGGCCCGGGCGATGCGCGCCGGCGACGCGGCGCTGGCGGAGGAGGCGCTGGCGCTGGCTCGTGGGATGCAGGGTCGCGTCGAGACGGCCCAGACCACGGCCACCCACGTCTCGGAGGTCGCGACCATCTCGCCGATGCGGTGGCGGCAGCGCTCCGAGGTCGCCCGCTTCGCGGCGGTGCTGGCCGACATCGACAACGCGGTCCGTGACGCCCGGGTGCTGGCCCGGCGGGTGGCCTCGATGCTGCGGCTGGGGGAGGAGAGCTCCGGCCTGATGGCGGCCTCGGTGGAGGCGCTGACCCGGGGGGTGCGGATCTTCGAGTCGGGCCTGGAGGAGGCGCCGGACGCCGCGGAGGTGCGCGAGGCGAGGGACCACCTGGTGGAGTCGGTGCGGCTGGCGGTGGCCTCGCTGACCGACCACATGACCCTCAACCGCGCCGCGGTGGCCTCGCAGGTGCGCTCCCTGGCCGCCGACGTGCTCTTCGCCACCGGGATGAGCCGCGACGAGCTCGACGTCCGCCTCGACTTCTGAGGGGCGACGGCTCAGAGGCCGGTGGAGCGGCAGGCCCGCGCCCGCAGGGCTGCGACGTAGTCGTCGGGGGCGGCGGCGGCCTCCGCGGCGGCGGCCAGGACCCCGAGGTAGGAGGCGCTCGGCAGACCGCCCTCGTAGGCGTCGAGCACGTAGGCCCAGGCGGTGACCTCGCCGTTGAGGGTGGCCACCCGCACCCGGGTCTTGCGGTAGAGACCGGTGTCGGCCGACTCCCAGCCGTCGAGGGCGACCTCGTCCTCGCCGCCGATGTCGTAGACGGCGACGAAGACCTGCTCGGCCGGATCCTGGACGATCGTGGGCAGGGCGCCGTCCCAGCCGTGCTCCTCCCCGCCGAAGGTGAGGCGCCAGCCGGTGAGCCAGCCCGTGCCCCGCAACGGGGAGTGCGGGCAGCGCTCACCCATCCGGCCGGGATCCAGGTTGGTGCCGTAGGCGGCGTACAGCGTCACGGGTGCAGGCTATCGCGCAACGGAGGTGGGTTATGCCGGCCACCGGCCGCGGCCTAGGCTGTGGCCGTGACTGACTCCGCACACTTCGACGTCGTTGTCCTCGGTGCCGGCCCCGGTGGGTACGTCGCCGCCATCCGCGCCGCCCAGCTCGGCAAGTCCGTGGCGGTGGTGGAGAAGCAGTACTGGGGCGGGGTGTGCCTCAACGTCGGCTGCATCCCCTCCAAGGCGCTGCTCAAGAACGCCGAGCTGGCCCACACGCTGACCCACGAGAAGGCCAAGTACGGCATCGAGGGCGACGCGACGATGTCGTTCGGCCCGACCCACAAGCGCTCCCGCCAGGTGAGCGCCGGGATCGTCAAGGGCGTCCACTTCCTGATGAAGAAGAACAAGATCACCGAGATCGACGGGTGGGGCACCCTGACCTCGCCGTCCTCGATGGACGTCGCGACGAACGACGACTCCACCCGCCAGCTGACCTTCGACGACCTGATCATCGCCACCGGCGCCACCGTGCGGATGCTGCCCGGGATGGAGGTCAGCAAGAACGTCGTGACCTACGAGGAGCAGATCCTCGACGAGGAGCTGCCGAGCTCGATCATCATCGGTGGGTCGGGCGCGATCGGCGTCGAGTTCGCCTACGTGATGAAGAACTTCGGCGTCGACGTCACCATCGTGGAGTTCCTGGACCGGATGGTGCCCACCGAGGACGCCGACGTCTCCAAGGAGCTCCTCAAGCACTACAAGAAGCTCGGCGTCAAGGTCATGCTCTCCACCAAGGTCGAGAACGTCGAGGACACCGGCGACGGCGTGCGCGTCACCGTCAGCCCCGCGGCCGGTGGCGACTCCCAGGTCATCGAGGCCGACAAGATGCTCGCCGCCTTCGGCTTCGCCCCCCGGCTCGAGGGCTACGGCCTCGACGCCATCGGGGTGAAGACCACCGACCGCGGCGCGATCGCGGTCGACGAGCGCGGCCGGACCAACGTCGAGCACGTCTACGCGATCGGCGACGTGACCGGCAAGATGATGCTCGCCCACGTGGCCGAGGCGATGGGGATCGTGGCGGCCGAGACGATCGCCGGCGCCGAGACCATGGAGATCGACTTCGACATGATCCCGCGGGCCACCTACTGCCAGCCGCAGATCGGCTCCTTCGGCCTCTCCGAGGAGCAGGCCAAGGAGAAGGGCTACGACGTCAAGACGGCCACCTTCCCCTTCAGTGCCAACGGCAAGGCCGCCGGGCTCGGCGAGACCGCCGGCTTCGTCAAGGTGGTCGCCGACGCGAAGTACAACGAGATCCTCGGCGCCCACATGATCGGGCCGGACGTCACCGAGCTGCTGCCGGTGCTCACCCTGGCCCAGCAGTGGGACCTCACCGCCGACGAGGTCTCCCGCAACGTCTTCGCCCACCCGACGCTGTCCGAGGCGGTCAAGGAAGCCGTCCACGGCATCGCCGGCCACATGATCAACTTCTGACGTCATGGCCACCCGAAACCCGTCCACCGACCGGGTCGTCATCATCGGGGGAGGCCCCGGCGGCTACGAGGCCGCCCACGTCGCCGCCCAGCTGGGTGCCGCGGTCACCGTGGTGGACAGCGACGGGATCGGCGGCTCCGCGGTGCTCACCGACTGCGTGCCGTCCAAGACGCTGATCGCCACCGCCGAGGTGATGACCGAGCTGACCACCGCATCGGAGCTCGGGGTGAGCCTCACCGACCTCGAGGGCGACTCCGCGGCGCGGGTGGTCGTCGACCTGGGCCGGGTCAACGCCCGGGTCAAGGCGCTGGCCGCCGAGCAGTCGGCGGACATCCAGCGACGCCTCGAGCGCGACGGCGTCCGGGTGGTGCGCGGCCACGGCCGGCTGGCCGGCCCGCAGCAGGTGGTCGTCGACCTCGCCGACGGCGGGACCGAGACGATCGACACCGACGCGATCCTGGTCGCCACCGGCGCGGCGCCGCGCACGCTCCCGAGCGCCCAGCCCGACGGTGAGCGGATCCTGACCTGGGAGCAGGTCTACGACCTCACCGAGGTCCCCGAGAGCCTGGTCGTGGTCGGGTCCGGGGTGACCGGGGCCGAGTTCGCCTCCGCCTACCTCGCCCTCGGCATCCCCGTCACCCTGGTCTCCTCCCGCGACCGGGTGCTGCCCGGCGAGGACGCGGACGCCTCCGCGGTGCTGGAGGAGGTGGCGGTGCGCCGCGGCATGAACGTGCTCTCCAAGTCCCGGATGGAGTCGGTCACCCGGGAGGGCGACAAGGTCACCGTCACCCTCACCGACGGGCGCACCGTCGAGGCCTCCCACTGCGTGCTGGCGCTCGGCTCGGTCCCCAAGACCGCCGGGCTCGGCCTGGAGGAGGCGGGGGTGCGGCTCGACGAGGGCGGCTTCATCCGGGTCGACCGGGTCTCGCGGACCGCCGCCCGCGGCGTCTACGCCGCCGGGGACTGCACCGGCGTGCTGATGCTCGCCTCGGTCGCGGCCATGCAGGGCCGGATCGCCATGTGGCACTTCCTCGGCGACGCGGTGGCCCCGCTGGATCTGAAGAAGGTCTCCTCCAACGTCTTCACCGCGCCCGAGATCGCGACCGTCGGCTGGTCGCAGCAGGCCGTGGACAACGGCGAGATCGACGCCGAGGTGGTGACCCTGCCGCTGGCGGGCAACGCGCGCGCCAAGATGCAGGGCGTCAAGGACGGCTTCGTCAAGCTCTTCTGCCGTCCCGGCACGGGCATCGTGGTGGGCGGGGTGGTGGTCGGCCCCCGCGCCAGCGAGCTGATCCACGCCGTCTCCCTCGCGGTGAGCGAGTCGCTGACCGCCGACCAGCTCGCCCAGGCCTTCACCGTCTATCCCTCCATGAGCGGGTCGCTCGCGGAGGCTGCCCGGCGGCTGCACCGGGTCTGACCCGGACGGACGCGGGTCCGACCCGGGCGGACGCGGGTCCGACCCGGGCGGACCCGCTGCGGGGGTTCACCAGGTGCGGACCCACACGGTGTGCTCGGAGTTGCGCAGCTCCTCCAGCGACGCCGGCGAGAGGGCGTCGGCGGCGTCGGTGACCACGTAGCCCAGCGCCCCGTGGGTGGCGAGCTGCTGGCCGGTGATGTTGTCGCCCTCGGCGGCCAGCAGCGTGTTGAAGCCGGCCAGCACCCCGGGCACGTTGTGGTGCAGGATGCCGATCCGGTGGCCGTCGTGCTGCGGCGGCTGCACCTGGGGCAGGTTGACCGAGAGGGAGGTGCTGCCCTCGAAGGCGAAGCCGAGCAGCTTGCCGGCCACGAACCAGCCGATCTCCTCCTGCGCCTCCTGGGTGGAGCCGCCGACGTGCGGGGTGAGGATGACGTTGTCGAGGCCGCGCAGCACCGACTCGAACTTGTCGCCCTGCGCCTTGGGCTCGACCGGGAAGACGTCGAGGGCGGCGCCGGCGATGTGGCCGGAGAGCAGGTGGTCGCGCAGCGCGAGGTCATCGACGACCATGCCGCGCGAGGCGTTGATGAAGAGCGAGCGCGGCTTCATCGCGGCGAACTGGCGGGCGCCGAAGAACCCCTCGTTGCCGGGCCGGCCGTCGATGTGGAGGCTGACGACATCGGCGACGGCGAGCAGCTCCTCCAGGGTGTGCATCCGCTGGGCGTTGCCGTGGGCGGGGCGGTCGGCGGTGTCGAAGAAGACCACGCGCAGCCCCAGCGCCTCGGCGAGGTTGGAGAGCTGGGTGCCGATGTTGCCGTAGCCGACGATGCCGAGGGTGCGCCCGCGCACCTCGTGGCTGCCGCGGGCCGACTTGTCCCAGACGCCGTCGTGCATCCGCTGGATCTTCTCCGGCAGGCGGCGGGCGAGCGCGATGATCTCGCCGATCACCAGCTCGACGACGCTGCGGGTGTTGGAGTAGGGGGCGTTGAAGACCGCCACGCCTCGCTGGGCCGCCGCGGCCAGGTCGACCTGGTTGGTGCCGATGCAGAAGCAGCCGATCGCGATCAGGTCGGGAGCCGCGTCGAGGACGGCGGCGCCGACCTTGGTGTTGGAGCGGATGCCGAGCAGCGAGACGCCGTCGAGGGCCCGGACGAGCTCGGACTCGGTGAGGGAGCCGGGCAGCAGCTCGACCTCGAGGCCGCGGCGCTCGAGCGCCTCGACGGCGCGGGGGTGGATGTTCTCCAGGAGCAAGGCCTTCATGTGGCCACACTATGCAATGCGGGGGACCGTCCCTGCCGGGTGCTCCGGTCTGGGACGCATACTGGGCCCATGGGTCGCCCGGGACGGGTCGTCATCGACGACAGCGAGCTGACGTGGCGGTTCTCCCGGTCGTCGGGCCCGGGCGGTCAGCACGTCAACACCAGCGACACCCGGGCGGAGCTGATGTGGTCGCTGACCGCGACCAGCGCCCTCACGCCGGTGCAGAAGGAGCTCGCCGCGCAGCGGCTGCGCGGCCGGCTGGTCGACGGGACGCTGACCGTGGCCTCCTCGCAGTACCGCTCACAGCACCGCAACCGGGAGGCGGCGAGGGCGCGGCTGGTCGAGCTGGTGACCGAGGCGGTCGAGCCGCCCCGGCCCCGGCGACGCACCCGGCCCACCCGCGGGTCGGTGGAGCGCCGGCTGACGGCCAAGAAGCGCCGCGGCGACGTCAAGCAGGGCCGGCGGGGCTCCTGGGAGTGAGGCGGCCGCCCGGGCCCCGCGGTCTCACTCCAGCACGAGCAGCAGGTCGCCGCCCTCGACCTGGCGGGTCCCGCCGACGGCCACCCGCGCCACCCGGCCCGCGGAGGGCGCGGTGATCGCCGCCTCCATCTTCATCGCCTCGATGGTGGCCACCGTGTCGCCCGCGGCGACCTGGTCGCCCTCGGAGACCAGCACGGTGACCGCGCCCTGGAACGGCGCCGCCACCTGGCCGGGCTGGGCGGGGTCGGCCTTCTCGGTGGCCGCGACGTCGGAGGAGACGCTGCGGTCGCGGACGCTGACCGGGCGCAGCTGGCCGTGCAGGGTGGCCATCACGGTCCGGTAGCCGCGCTCGTCGGGGTCGCCGATGGCCTGGAGGCCGAAGAGGACCTGCTTGCCCTGGCCGAGGTCGACCTGGAGCTCCTCGCCCTGCTCGAGCCCGTAGAGCCAGCCGCGGGTGGGCAGCACCGTCAGGTCGCCGGAGACGGTCCGGGCCTTGCGGAAGTCGGCGGTGGGGCCCGGGAACAGCAGCTCGTTGAGGGTCTCGCGGGGGTGCTCGGCCAGGCTGGCGCGCTGCTCGTCGCTGAGCGTCTCGTCGGGCCGGCGCCAGCTGCGCCCCGCCAGCGCCTTGGTGCGGAACGGCTCGGGCCAGCCGCCGGGAGGATCGCCGAGCTCGCCGTGCAGGAAGCCGATCACCGAGTCGGGGATGTCGAACCGGCCCGGGTCCTCGGCGAACTCGGCCGCGTCGGCCCCCACGGCCACCAGGTGCAGGGCCAGGTCGCCGACCACCTTGGAGGAGGGGGTCACCTTGACCACGTTGCCCAGGATGTCGTTGGCGGCGGCGTACATGTCCTCGATCTGCTCGAACTTCTCGCCGAGACCGAGCGCGATGGCCTGCTGGCGCAGGTTGGAGAGCTGGCCGCCGGGGATCTCGTGGGTGTAGACCCGGCCGGTCGGCGAGGGCAGCCCCGACTCGAAGGGCGCGTAGAGCCGGCGGGTGGCCTCCCAGTAGGGCTCGAGGCTGCACACCGCCTCCAGGGAGAGACCGGTCTCCCGCTCGGAGTGGTCGGTCGCCGAGACGAGGGCCGAGAGGGGCGGCTGGGAGGTGGTGCCGGCCATCGGGGCCGCAGCGGCGTCCACGGCGTCCACCCCGGCGTCGATGGCGGCCAGCAGGGTCCCCAGCTGCCCTCCGGGGGTGTCGTGGGTGTGCAGGTGCACCGGGAGGTCGAAGCGCTCGCGGAGCGCGGTCACCAGCGTCCGGGCCGCCGGCGCGCGCAGCAGCCCGGCCATGTCCTTGATCGCCAGCACGTGGGCGCCGGCCTCCACGATCCGCTCCGCCAGCCGCAGGTAGTAGTCGAGGGTGTAGAGCCGCTCGCCGGGGGAGGAGAGGTCCCCGGTGTAGCAGAGCGCCACCTCGGCCACGGTGGTGCCGGTGGCCCGGACGGCGTCGATGGCGGGCCGCATCTGCTCGACGTCGTTGAGCGCGTCGAAGATGCGGAAGACGTCGAGACCCGTGCGGGCCGCCTCGGCGACGAAGGCGTCGGTGACCTCGGTCGGGTACGGCGTGTAGCCCACCGTGTTGCGGCCGCGCAGCAGCATCTGGAGGCACACGTTGGGCAGCGCCTGGCGCATCGCGGCCAGCCGCTCCCAGGGGTCCTCGCCCAGGAAGCGCAGGGCCACGTCGTAGGTGGCCCCGCCCCACGCCTCGACCGACCACAGCGAGGGGGTGAGCCGGGCGACGTGGCCGGCGACCTGGACCAGGTCGCGGGTCCGGACCCGCGTGGCGAGCAGGGACTGGTGGGCGTCGCGGAAGGTGGTGTCGGTGACCGCCACCGAGGTGGCGGCCCGCAGCTCGGCGGCGAACGCCTCGGGGCCCACGGCGAGCAGCCGCTGGCGGGTGCCGTCGGGAGCCGGGACGCTCAGGTCGACCGGGGGCAGCTTGGCCGCGGGGTCGATCTCGATCGGGGAGGGGCCGTAGGGCTGGTTGACGGTCACGTCGGCCAGGTGGGCGAGGAGTGCGGTGCCCAGGTCGGGGTCGGCCTTGGTGGCCAGCAGGTGGGGGTGGTCCTCGATGAAGGAGGTGGTCACCCGCCCGGCGGCGAAGTCGGGGTCGGCCAGCACCGCCTCGAGGAAGGCGAGGTTGGTGGTCACGCCGCGGATCCGGAACTCCGCGAGCGCCCGCCGCGCCTTCTGCACCGCCAGCTCGTGGGTCCGGCCGCGGCAGGTGAGCTTGGCCAGCAGGGAGTCGAAGTGGGCGCTGACCTCGGCGCCGGTGTAGGTGGTGCCGCCGTCCAGGCGCACCCCCGCCCCGCCGGGGGAGCGGTAGGTGGTGATCTTGCCGGTGTCGGGGCGGAAGTCGTTGGCCGGGTCCTCGGTGGTGATCCGGCACTGCAGCGCGGCGCCGCGCAGGACCAGGGTCTCCTGGCTGAGGCCGAGGTCGACCAGGGTCGCGCCGGCCGCGATCCGCAGCTGGGACTGGACCAGGTCGACGTCGGTGACCTCCTCGGTCACCGTGTGCTCGACCTGGATGCGGGGGTTCATCTCGATGAAGACGTAGTCGCCGTCGGGGTTGAGCAGGAACTCCACGGTGCCGGCGTTGCGGTAGCCGATGTCGCGGGCGAAGCGGACGGCGTCGGCGCACATCCGCTCGCGCACCGCGGGGTCGAGGTGGGGCGCGGGCGCGATCTCGACGACCTTCTGGTGCCGGCGCTGCACCGAGCAGTCGCGCTCGAAGAGGTGCATCACGCCGCCCTCGCCGTCGGCGAGGACCTGGACCTCGATGTGGCGGGGGTCGACCACGGCCTGCTCCACGAAGACGGTGCCGTCCCCGAAGGCGCCCTCGGCCTCGCGCATGCAGGCCTCGATCGCCGCGCGCAGCTGTGCGGGGTCGTCGACCCGGCGCATGCCCCGGCCCCCGCCGCCGGCCACCGCCTTGACGAACAGCGGGTAGGGGATCGACTCGGCGGCGGCCAGGAGCTCCTCGACGTCGGCCGACGGGGTGGTGCCGGACAGGGTGGGCACGCCGGCGGCCCGAGCGGCCGCGATCGCGCGGGACTTGTTGCCGGTGAGGGTGAGCACCTCGGCGGTCGGGCCGACGAAGGTGAGCCCGGCGTCGGCGCAGGCCTCGGCCAGCTGCGGGTTCTCGGACAGGAAGCCGTAGCCCGGGTAGACCGCGTCGGCGCCGGACCTCAGCGCCGCCTCGACGATGGCGTGCGGGTCGAGGTAGGCCCGGACCGGGTGGCCGCGCTCGCCGATCTCGTAGGCCTCGTCGGCGCGCAGCCGGTGCTCGGACCATCGGTCCTCGTAGGGGAAGACCGCCACCGTCCGGGCGCCGACCTCGTGGGCCGCCCGGAAGGCGCGGATCGCGATCTCGCCGCGATTGGCCACCAGCACCTTGTTGAACATGTCAGGACGGTACCCGGACCCGGGGCCCCGCGTATGGCCCCGGGTCCGGGTGTCGAGCGTGGTCCCCGCCGGGAAGCAGGAGGAGCCAGGGCGCCGCCGGGGAACTACAGCGCGGTAGTTCCCCAGTTCCGTTTGTGCCCCGACCAGCGGTGTGTTTCCCTGCGAGTTCACTGCTGTCACAGGGGCCCCCGGGTCCCGGATCCCGAGAAGGTGTACCCGCCTCATGCGTCCTGGCCCGCGTCCTGCTCCGCGCCGCAAGCGCGCCGCCCGAGCCGTCGCGCTCGCGGCCGCCCTGGTCCTGGTGCCGCTCGCCTCCGGCGCCGGCGCAGACGACCCCGCACCGGCCCCTCCGGTGGCCGCCACCGAGTCCTGGTCGGTCCTGGGCTCCTCGTCGGTGCGGATCATCGGGCGCGGCTACGGGCACGGGCACGGCATGTCGCAGTACGGCGCCGAGGGTGCCGCTCGCGCCGGCCTGACCTACCAGCAGATCGTCGAGTTCTACTACCCCGGCACCCAGTGGGGCGCCGCCGACGGCAAGGTCCGGGTGCACCTCACCGCCGACACCACCGACGACGTCGTGGTCGACGCCCGTCCCGGCATCACCGTCAAGGACCTCGCGTCCAAGCAGCGGTGGCGCCTGCCGGAGGGTCGGGCCCGCCAGTGGCGGCTGACCACGAACGCCCGCAACAGGGCCGTGGTCGAGTGGCGCGACCGCGGCGCCTGGCGCCGGTGGAAGGTGCTGGCCGGCGACGGCGAGCTCGCCGCTCCGGGCGGCCTGACCCTGGTCACCCCCGGCGGCTCGACGACCTACCGCGGCAAGCTCCGCGCCGCCACCCCCACACCCGGCAGCCGGGAGCGCGACACCGTCAACGTGGTCTCGCTGGAGAACTACCTGCGGGGCGTGGTCCCGCTGGAGATCCCGGCCTCGTGGAGCGCCGAGGCGGTCCGCGCCCAGTCGGTGGCCGCCCGGACCTACGCGGCCTTCGAGCGGGCCGAGCCCCTCGCCCGGCACTACCAGATCTGCGACACCACCGCCTGCCAGGTGTACGGCGGGAAGTCGGCCGAGCACCCCTTGGCCACCGCCGCGGTCCAGGCCACGGCCGGCCAGGTGCTGACCGTCGACGGAGCCCCGGCGTTCACCCAGTTCGCCTCCAGCAACGGAGGGTGGAGCTCGGCGGGGTCGCGTCCCTACCTGGCCGCCCAGGCGGACCCCTACGACGGCTGGGCGGGCAACCCCAACCACGTGTGGGAGGTGACGCTGGGCGACGAAGGGATCGAGACGGCGTGGCCGAGCATCGGCGACCTGCAGCAGATCGCCGTCACCGGCCGCGACGGCAACGGTGAGTGGGGTGGCCGGGTGGTCTCCATGACGCTGGTCGGCAGCGCCGGACAGGTCGAGGTCACCGGGGACCAGGTGCGCAGCGCGCTGGGCCTGCGCTCGAGCTGGTTCACCTTCGAGGTCACCACACGCAGCGCCCGCGGCGCCTGGTAGGCACCGCGGGCGGCTGGGCTGGTCGGACCGCGGGGTCCGCCCGGGTCAGTCCTTCAGCTCGCAGATGACCGCGCCGCTGGTCACGGTCGCCCCAACCTCGGCGGCCAGGCCGGTGACGGTGCCCGCCTTGTGGGCCTTGAGCGGCTGCTCCATCTTCATCGCCTCGATGACCACCACGACGTCGCCCTCGGCGACCTCCTGGCCCTCCTCGACCGCGATCTTGACGATGGTGCCCTGCATCGGGCTGGCGACGGAGTCACCCGAGGCGGCCGCGGCGGCCTTCTTGCCACCGCTGCGCTTGGGCTTCTTGGCGGCCCCGGCCGCGGCGCCACCGCCGAGCCCGGCCAGCCCGGCGGGCAGCACGACCTCGAGGCGGCGGCCGCCGACCTCGACGGTCACCTTCTGGCGCTCACCGGCCTCCTCGGCCTCGGCGCTGTCGCCGGCGTAGGGCTCGATGTCGTTGACGAACTCGGTCTCGATCCACGTGGTGTAGACGCCGAACGAGCCCTCGCCGGAGGGGTTGGACGCCCCGACGTAGGCCGGCTCGTCGAGAACACGGGTGAAGAACGGGATGATCGTCGGCATGCCGTCGACGCGGAACTCGCTCAGCGCGCGCTTGGAGCGGCCGATGGCCTCGGTCCGGTCGCGGCCGGAGACGATGAGCTTGGCGACCAGCGAGTCGAAGGCGCCCGGGATGGTCTCGCCCTTCTCGTAGCCGGAGTCCAGGCGGACGCCGGGGCCGCTCGGCGGCGCCCACTCGGTGAGGGTCCCCGGGGCGGGCATGAAGTTGCGGCCGGCGTCCTCGGCGTTGATCCGGAACTCGATCGCGTGGCCCTTGATCTCGGGGTCGTCGTAGCCGAGCTCCTCGCCGGCGGCGATCCGGAACATCTCACGGACCAGGTCGATGCCGGTGACCTCCTCGGAGACGCAGTGCTCGACCTGGAGGCGGGTGTTGACCTCGAGGAAGGAGATGGTGCCGTCGGCCGCGACCAGGAACTCGCACGTCCCGGCGCCGACGTAGCCGGCCTCCTTGAGGATCGCCTTCGACGACTCGTAGAGGCGCTTGACCTGGTCGTCGGTGAGGAAGGGGGCCGGGGCCTCCTCCACGACCTTCTGGTGGCGACGCTGCAGCGAGCAGTCGCGGGTCGAGACGACGACCACGTTGCCGTGCTGGTCGGCCAGGCACTGGGTCTCGACGTGGCGGGGGCGGTCGAGGAACTTCTCGACCAGGCACTCGCCGCGGCCGAAGGCGCCGACGGCCTCGCGGACCGCCGACTCGAAGAGTTCGGGGATCTCCTCGAGCGTGCGGGCGACCTTGAGACCCCGGCCGCCACCGCCGTAGACCGCCTTGATGGCGACGGGCAGGCCGTACTCCTTGGCCAGGGCGACGACCTCGTCGGCGTCCTTGACCGGGTCCTTGGTGCCGGGGGCGAGCGGCGCGTTGGCCTTCTGCGCGATGTGCTTGGCCTTGGCCTTGTCACCCAGCGCGTCGATCGCCTCGGGGGAGGGGCCGATCCAGATCAGGCCGGCGTCGAGGACGGCCTGGGCGAACTGGGCGTTCTCGGCCAGGAAGCCGTAGCCGGGGTGGACCGAGTCGGCGCCGGACTTCTTGGCCACCGCGACGATCTTCTCGATGTCCAGGTAGGAGTCGGCCGGGGTGGCGCCGTCCAGGGAGTGCGCCTCGTCGGCGAGGCGCACGAAGAGGGCGTCGCGGTCGGGCTCCGCGTAGACCGCCACGCTGCCGATGCCGGCGTCCTTGCAGGCGCGGATCACACGGACGGCGATCTCGCCGCGGTTGGCGATGAGGACCTTCTTCAAGCTCACTCCGGGCTCCTGACACACATGACGAGGGCGGTGGGACCCCCGCAGATTACCTGTCGTCGCCCCCGGCGGCCGTGGGGGTCTGTGCCACGGACACGCCGGAGGTCGGGGAGGGCGGGGAGCGGATCTCCCGGAGGTGGTTAACAAACGTTAACTTCGCCGGTAGCATCGCGGCCATGTCGTTCGAACTGTCCCGTGAGCACGAAGAGTTCCGTCGCAGCGTCCGCGACTTCGCCGAGGCCGAGATCGCGCCGTACGCCGCGCAGTGGGACCGCGACCACCACTTCCCGACCGACGTGGTCCAGAAGATGGGGCAGCTGGGCCTGATGGGCCTCACCGCGCCGGAGGAGTTCGGCGGCGCCGGCATGGCGGGGGAGGACGGCGGCTTCACCAGCCTCTGCCTGGCGATCGAGGAGATCGGCCGGGTCGACCAGTCGATGGGCATCACCCTCGAGGCCGCCGTCGGCCTGGGCATCAACCCGATCCTCACCTACGGCAGTGCCGAGCAGCGCGAGCAGTGGCTCCCCGACCTGGTGGCCGGGCGGCGCCTGGCCGGGTTCGGCCTCACCGAGCCCGGCGCGGGCTCCGACGCCGGGGCCACCCGGACGCGGGCCGAGCTGGTCGACGGCCAGTGGGTGGTCAACGGCGCCAAGCAGTTCATCACCAACTCGGGCTCGGAGATCACCAGCGTGGTCACCGTCACCGCCCGGACCGGACAGCGCCCCGACGGGCGCCCCGAGATCTCCACGATCATGGTGCCGGCCGGGACGCCGGGCTTCACCGCGGAGAAGGGCTACGACAAGCTCGGCTGGCACGCCTCCGACACCCACCCCCTCTCCTTCGAGGACGCCCGGGTCCCCGAGGCCAACCTGCTGGGCGAGCGGGGCCGCGGCTACGCCCAGTTCCTGGCCACCCTCGACGACGGCCGGGTGGCGATCGCCGCCCTCGCCGTCGGCTGCATCCAGGCCTGCCTCGACCTGAGCCTGGCCTACGCCGGGGAGCGCCAGACCTTCGGCGGTCCGATCGGCCGCAAGCAGGGGTTGGCCTTCCAGGTCGCGGACCTGCAGGTGATGCTCGACGCCAGCCGGCTGCTCACCTACCGCGCGGCGGCGATGAAGGACGCGATGGACGCGGGCGCCGCGGTGACCACGGCGCAGTTCAAGCAGGCGGCGGCGGTGGCCAAGCTCTACTCCACCGAGTCGGCGGTCAGCGCCACCCGGATCGCCACTCAGGTCTTCGGCGGCTACGGCTTCATGGAGGAGTACCCGGTGGCGCGTCTCTACCGCGACGCCAAGGTCCTGGAGATCGGCGAGGGCACCTCGGAGGTGCAGCGGATGCTGATCGCCCGCGGACTCGGCCTCCCGGTGGAGTGAGCCCGGGCGCCCGCGGGTTAGCCTTTCTCCCATGCCACGCGGGAAGAGGCGGGTCGCCGCCGACGCCACGAGGTTCCTCGTGGTGGGGGCGGTCGCCACCACCGTGGCCCTGGTGATCTTCAACGGCCTGGTGCACGGGTTCACCACCGGCTCCGAGGCGCCGCTCAACGACCAGCCCCAGCTCGCCTACTTCCTGGCCAACGTGGTCGGGATGCTGGTGAGCTTCCGGGGCACCCGCGACTGGGCCTTCCGCAACCGCAGCACCCGGCACGGCGACGGCGGCCGGACCGCCTTCGTGGTGATCAACCTGGTCACGATGCTCATCCCGATGGGCTTCCTGATGATCAGCCGCAACCTGCTGGGTCTCGACGACCCCGTCTCGGACAACATCGCCGCCAACGTGCTCGGCCTCTTCGCCGGCACCCTGGTGCGCTTCGCGCTGCTGCGCCAGTACGTCTTCCCGCGCAGCTTCACGGTCACCGACCAGGCGAGGGTGAGCGCCCCGGAGCAGGTCTCAGAGACCTGACCACAGGGCGGGCCAGGCGACGCCCAGCCGGGCCGCCAGGTCGCGCAGCAGGGGCAGGCTGACCCCCACCACGTTGTGGTGGTCGCCCTCGATGCCGGCGACGAAGGCTCCGCCGAGGCCGTCCACGGTGAAGGCGCCCGCCACCTGGAGCGGCTCGCCGGTGGCGACGTAGGCCGCGATCTCCTCGTCGCTGACGTCCGCGAAGTGCACCGTGGTGCTGGCGGTCGCCTCGGCGGTGCGCCCGGTCGCCGTGTCGGCCAGGCTGTGGCCGGTGTGCAGCACCCCGCTGCGCCCGCGCATCTCCCGCCACCGGGCGGTGGCCTCGGGCGCGGTGCCCGGCTTGCCCAGGGCGCGCCCGTCGAGCTCCAGCACCGAGTCGCACCCGAGCACCAGCGCCCCGGCGGGCACCTCGGGCCGACCCAGCACCGCCGCGCACTTCAGCGAGGCCAGGCGCAGGGCCAGCTCGGCCGGCGGGAGCCCGGTGACCTGGTCCTCGTCGACGCCGGAGACGACCACGGTGGGCTCGATGCCGGCCCGGCGCAGCGTGTCCAGCCTTGCCGGCGAGGCCGAGCCCAGCACCAGCGCCCTCGCCGGCCCGGCGGCCGGCACGGTGGGGGAGCTCACCGGCTCAGTGGGGCAGCCCGCTGCTGCGCCAGCCCCCGGGGCCGTGCGGCAGGGTGCGCCGCACCAGCCGGGCCGGCGCCGACCACTGCGGCCGCTCGCGGGCGGCCACGGGCACGCCGCCCATGGCGGAGAGGACGGCGACCAGCGCCGCCACCTCCTCGGGCGTGGCGTCGGGGTTGACCACCCGCAGCACCGGGGCGGCCGGTGCCGGGGTGGCGTCCTGGTCGGGGGTCACGTCGGGGGTCGGGTCGGCCATCAGAGCGGGATGTTCCCGTGCTTCTTGGCCGGCAGGGTCTCCCGCTTGGAGCGCAGGAGCCGCAGCGCCCGGACGATCTCGATCCGGGTCTCGTGCGGCGGGATCACCGCGTCGATGTAGCCGCGCTCGGCGGCGACGTAGGGGTTGGCCAGAGTGGTCTCGTACTCGTCGATCAGCTCGGCCCGCTTGGCCTCGACGTCGCCGCCCTCGTCCTCGATCTTCTTCAGGGTCTTGCGGTGGACGATGTTGGCCG
This sequence comes from Nocardioides sp. Z50_6, assembly GCF_058215755.1. Taxonomy (NCBI): domain Bacteria; kingdom Bacillati; phylum Actinomycetota; class Actinomycetes; order Propionibacteriales; family Nocardioidaceae; genus Nocardioides; species Nocardioides sp. Z50_6. The sequence continues at coordinate 116,694 of NZ_JBZAJB010000003.1, forward strand.
CGCCCTGGGCCCCCATCACCGCGATCTGGGCGGTGGGCCAGGCGATGTTCATGTCGGCTCCGAGGTGCTTGGAGCCCATCACGTCGTAGGCGCCGCCGTAGGCCTTGCGGGTGATGGTGGTGACCAGCGGGACCGTCGCCTCGGCGTAGGCGTAGATCAGCTTGGCGCCGCGGCGGATGATGCCGTCCCACTCCTGGTCGGTGCCGGGCAGGAAGCCGGGCACGTCGACGAAGGTCAGCACCGGCAGGTTGAAGGCGTCGCAGAACCGCACGAAGCGGGCGGCCTTCTCGGAGGCGTCGATGTCCAGGGTGCCGGCGAACTGCATCGGCTGGTTGGCGACCACCCCGACGGGGCGGCCCTCGACGCGGCCGAAGCCGACGATGATGTTGGGCGCGAAGAGCTCCTGGACCTCCAGGAACTCCTCGTCGTCGAGCACGGCGGTGAGCACGTCGTGCATGTCGTAGGGCTGGTTGGGGGAGTCCGGGATCAGGGTGTCCAGCGCCCGGTCGGTGTCGTTGACCTCGAGGTCGGCCGGGTCGTCGTGGACCGGGGCCTCGTCCATGTTGTTCTGCGGCAGGTAGGAGAGCAGCGCCTTGACGTAGTCCAGGGCGTCGGCCTCGTCGGAGGCCATGTAGTGGGCGTTGCCGGACTTGGTGTTGTGGGTCCGGGCGCCGCCCAGCTCCTCCATCGAGACGTCCTCGCCGGTGACGGTCTTGATCACGTCCGGGCCGGTGATGAACATGGCCGAGGTCTTGTCGACCATGATGGTGAAGTCGGTGACCGCGGGGGAGTAGACGTGGCCGCCGGCGCAGTTGCCCATGATGAGCGAGATCTGCGGGATGACCCCGGAGGCGTGCACGTTGCGCTTGAAGATCTCGCCGTAGAGGCCGAGCGAGACCACGCCCTCCTGGATCCGCGCCCCGGCACCCTCGTTGATGCCGATGATCGGGCTGCCGGTCTTGATGGCGAGGTCCATGATCTTGGTGATCTTCTCGCCGTAGACCTCGCCCAGCGAGCCGCCGAAGACGGTGAAGTCCTGGGAGAAGACGCAGACCTGGCGGCCGTCGATGGTGCCATAGCCGGTGACCACGCCGTCGCCGTAGGGACGGGTCTTCTCCAGGCCGAAGGCGGTGGAGCGGTGGCGCGCCAGCTCGTCGATCTCGACGAACGACCCCTCGTCGAAGAGCATCTCGATGCGCTCGCGGGCGGTCTGGCGGCCCTTGGCGTGCTGCTTCTCGATGGCCTTCGCCGACCCGGAGTGGACGGCCTCGTCGATCCGTCGGTCGAGATCGGCCAGCTTGCCCGCCGTGGTGTGGATGTCGATCTCGGGGGTGTTGGTTGCTTCGGCGCTCACCGGTAGGTCTCCTCGGCTGTGCTGGGTCGGGGGGTGTGCTCTCAGGCGGTGTGGGTCAATGTAGTCCTCATGTCCGAGCGACCCGCACCGCGCCCAGCACTCGATCCCGACCGCTTCCTCGCTCTGCCGCCTCCGCTGCGGGTCGAGGTGGTCGCCGAGACGCCCTCGACGAACGCCCTGGTGGCCGACCGCGCCCGGGCCGGGGAGGCCGCCGGCCTGGTCGTGGTCACCGAGCACCAGAGCGCCGGCCGGGGCCGGCTCGACCGGGTCTGGCACACCCCGCCCCGGGTGGCGCTCACGTTCTCGGTGCTGCTGCGTCCCGAGATCGGACCGGAGTCCTGGCCGTGGGTGCCGCTGCTGACCGGGTACGCCGTGCAGGCGTCGCTGGCCGACCGGCTCCCCGACGTGGCACTCAAGTGGCCCAACGACGTGCTGGTCGCGGAGCGCAAGATCGCCGGCATCCTGGTGGAGCGGATCGAGACGCCCACCGGGCCCGCCGCGGTGGTGGGGGTCGGGATCAACGTCAACCAGACCGCTGCCGAGCTCCCGGTGGAGACCGCCACCTCGCTCTGCGCCGAGCTGGGGGAGACCTTCGACCGCTCCGACCTGCTCGTCCAGGTGGTGCTGTCGCTGCACGCCCTGGAGCCGCTGCTCGCCGAGACCGCCGCCCTGCGGCCCGCCTACGCCGACGTGTGCGCGACGCTGGGGCGCACCGTCGACGTGCACCTGCCCGGTGGCGAGGTGGTACGGGGGGAGGCACTGGACCTCGACGCCTCCGGTGCGCTGGTGGTCAGCAGCGGCGACGGGACCTGGACGGTGAGTGCCGGCGATGTCGTCCACGTCCGAGCCGTCGGATGACATGATCGCGCCATGGCATTTCCCAGCAAGCTCCTGAACGACGGCGAGCGCGTCGTCGTCTCGACCCGGACCCACCCCAAGGCCCTCATCGGGCCCGTCCTGGCGGTGGTCGTGCTGGTCGCGGCGGTGGTGGTGCTGGGCGGCCTGGTCAACGACCTGGCCAACGACACCGTGGCGACCGTGCTGGGGGTCGCCGGAGGGGTCGCCGCGGTGCTGCTGTTCGGCTGGCTCACCCTGCTGCCGCTGCTGCGTTGGCTGACCACCACCTACACCTTCACCAACCGTCGCTTCATCAAGCGCAGCGGCATCATCGCCAAGGAGGGGCGGACCATCCCCCTCAACCGGATCAGCGGGGTGGACTTCGAGATCGGCGTGATCGACCGGATCTTCGGGTGCGGCACCCTGATCGTCAGCGACGCCAGCGCGCAGGGACGGGTCGACGTGCACGACGTCCCGCGGGTGGAGGAGATCCAGCTCCAGGTCGCCGAGGAGCTGCACCGGCTCTCCGACCGCCGTGACGACGGTGCCTGAGGCGGAGGAGCCGCAGATGAGCGACCCACAGCGTCCCAGCCGGGAGCGGCTGGAGGAGACCATCCTCGGGCGTGCCCCGGAGTTCACCGCCGTCGAGGTGGCCGCCGAGGCCGGCGTCACCCTCGACCAGGTCAGACGCCTGTGGCGGGCGCTCGGCTTCCCCGAGGCGGTGGGCGAGGCGATCTTCACCCGCTCCGACGTCGAGGCCGTCTCCCGTCTCTTCTCCACCGTCGACAGCGGGACCCTCGGCTTCGACATGGCGGTGGCGCTGACCCGGGCCCTGGGGCAGACCATGTCCAAGCTGGCCGACTGGGAGGTGGCCACCCTCGCCGGCCGGGTCGAGGAGCTCGAGCAGGGGGAGGACGCCACCGGCTCCCGGATGGGCTCGGCGATGAGGCTGGTCGACGAGGTCAACCCGGCCTTCGAGGACCTGATCATCTACGCCTGGCGGCGCCACCTGGCCGCCGCCGTCTCCCGGATGGAGGCGATCGGGGCCGGCGACGAGGACCTGCACACGACCCACGTCACCGTCGGCTTCGCCGACATCGTCCACTTCACGGCGCTCTCCAACAAGCTCACCCAGACCCGGATCGGCGACCTGGTGGAGATCTTCGAGGCCCGCTGCCACGACGTGGTCTCCAACGCGGGGGGTCGGGTGATCAAGTCGATCGGCGACTCGGTCCTCTTCGTCACCGACACCGCCGTGAGCGCCTTCGAGATCGCCGAGGGGATCATCGCGGTGATCGGGCGCGACCCGCGGATGCCCGACGTGCGGCTCGGCCTGGCCTCCGGCTCGGTGGTCACCCGGATGGGCGACGTCTTCGGGCCGCCGGTCAACCTCGCCTCCCGGATGACCGCGGTGGCCCGGCGCAACCGGATCATCGTCGACGCCGCGACCGCGGAGCTGCTGCCGGACTCGGAGTTCGAGACCCGCCGGCTGCCGGCCCGCCCGGTGCGCGGCTTCGGCGTGGTGGAGCCCCTCGCGGTCCGCCGCCGCTGATCCCGACTGGTCTGGACCACCGGGAACCAGCTGGTCGAATCCCCAGCGGATCGGGCCGGGATTTCCTACGGTCAGGAGGTGATCGTGGTGCAGGACGTCTGCCTAGACCCCGTCGCCCGGCGGGTCACGCGCGCCGGTGCGGAGGTCAGGCTCTCTCGGATGGAGTTCGACCTGCTCCATGCGCTGATCTCGCGCGCCGGCTGCCTGGTGACTCGGCAGGAGCTGATGCAGCAGGTGTGGGGGGCCACCTTCTACACCTCCTCGAAGACCATCGACGTCCACCTGGGGTGGGTCCGCCGCAAGCTGGGCGACGACAGCCGGAACCCGCGGCTGATCACCACGGTCCGGGGCCGGGGGCTCCGCTTCGAGACCGGCCAGGACGCCTCCGCGGACGTCCGCCCGGAGGGGCGCAGCGCCTCGGGCTAGGGTGCTGCCCGTGCCGACCCCGCTCGCTCCGACCCTCGCCGTCATCGGTGGTGGCCAGCTGGCCCGGATGATGGCCCAGCCCGCGATCGCGCTGGGCCTGCCGCTGCGGCTGCTCGCCGAGGCCGACGGGGTCTCGGCGGCCCAGGTCGTCGTCGACCACCTCGTCGGCGACCACCGCGACCTCGACGACCTCCGCGCGGTGACCCGCGGCTGCGCCGTGGTCACCTTCGACCACGAGCACGTGCCCACCGAGCACCTGCGCGCGCTGTCCGCCGACGGGCTCGCCGTCCGCCCCGGCCCCGACGCCCTGGTGCACGCCCAGGACAAGGCGGTGATGCGGGCCCGGCTCGACGAGCTCGGGATCCCGAGCCCGCGGCACGCGCTGGTGATGAACGCCGAGGACGTGGCCGGCTTCGGCTTCCCCTGCGTGCTCAAGACCACCCGGGGCGGCTACGACGGCAAGGGCGTGTGGGTGGTGCGCGGCCCCGAGGACGTCGCCGCGGCGTTCGACGCCGCCGACCGGGCCGGCGTCCAGGTGCTCGCCGAGGAGCTCGTGGACTTCCGCCGCGAGCTCTCCGCGCTGGTCGCCCGCTCGCCCAGCGGCCAGGCCGCCGCCTACCCGGTGGTGGCCTCCACCCAGGTCGACGGCGTCTGCAAGGAGGTCGTCGCGCCGGCCCCCGACCTCGACCCCGAGCTCGCCGGCCGCGCCCAGCAGGTGGCGCTGACCGTCGCCGGGGCCCTGGACGTCACCGGCATCCTCGCCGTCGAGCTCTTCGAGACCACCGACGGCCGGATCCTGGTCAACGAGCTGGCGATGCGTCCCCACAACACCGGCCACTGGACCCAGGACGGCGCGGTCACCTCGCAGTTCGAGAACCACCTGCGGGCGGTGATGGACCTGCCGCTGGGCTCCCCGGAGCCCCGGGAGCGGTGGACGGTGATGGTCAACATCCTGGGCGGCCCCCAGGACGCGGGCCGGCTCTACGACGGCCTCAACCACGCGCTGGCCCGGGACCCGCGGCTGCGGGTCCACCTCTACGGCAAGGACTGGCGGCCGGGTCGCAAGGTCGGCCACGTCAACGCCTTCGGGGACGACCTGGAGGACTGCCTGGAACGCGCCCGCCACGCCGCCGCGTGGTTCGCCGGAGAGCTGGGAGACGAGAGTGAGTGAGCAGAGCGTGGACGAGCAGAGCGTGGACGAGAAGGGCGCCGTGACCCCCCGGGTCGGCATCGTGATGGGCTCGGCCTCGGACTGGCCGGTGATGGAGGCGGCCGCGCTCGCCCTCGACGAGTTCGGCGTCGCCCGCGACGTGGAGGTGGTCTCCGCCCACCGCATGCCCGAGGAGATGGTGGCCTACGGCCGGGGTGCCGTGGAGCGCGGTCTCTCGGTCATCGTGGCCGGCGCGGGCGGGGCGGCCCACCTGCCCGGGATGCTGGCCTCCCTGACGCCGCTGCCGGTGATCGGGGTGCCGGTCGCGCTGCGCTACCTCGACGGGATGGACTCGCTGCTCTCCATCGTGCAGATGCCGGCCGGCGTCCCGGTGGCGACGGTGGCGGTGGGCAACGCCCGCAACGCCGGTCTCCTCGCCGTGCGGATGCTGGCGGCCGGTGACCCGGTGCTCAGGCAGCGGATGGTCGACTTCCAGGCGGCGCTGCGCGAGGAGGCGATGACCCGCGGCCGGGCGGTCCACGAGGCAGCCCGCGGCGACAAGCCCCGCGCCGGCTTCTGACGGCCGTGTCCCGCCTCGTCGGACTCGACGTGGCGCGCTGCCTCGCCCTGCTGGGCATGGTGGCCACGCACGTGCTCGAGCCGCGGACGCCGGACGGCGACCTCGCCCTCGCCCAGGAGCTCGCGGGAGGTCGAGCCTCGGCGCTCTTCGCCGTGCTGGCGGGGGTGAGCATCGCCCTGGTCACCGGCCGCCGGCGGCCGCCGCGGGGCGCCGCGTGGGCGTCGGCGGCGGCGAGCCTGGTGGTCCGGGCGGGGCTGATGGCCCTGGTCGGCCTCGTGCTGGCCGAGCTGGACAGCGGGATCGCGGTGATCCTGACCTACTACGGCCTCCTGTTCGTCTGCGCGCTGCCCTTCCTGGGGCTGAGCTCGCGGGCGCTCTTCGGGTGGGCGGCCGTCTGGGTCGTGGCAACGCCGGTCCTCTCCCACCTGCTGCGGCCCGCGCTGCCCCAGCGCGGGTGGGCGAGCCCGTCGTTCGAGCAGCTGGCCGACCCCGGGCAGCTGCTCGGCGAGCTGGTGCTCACCGGCTACTACCCGGTGCTGCCCTGGATCGCCTACCTGCTGGTGGGGATGGGCGTCGGTCGCCTGGACCTCGCCCGGGCCCGGGTGGCCGCGGGCGTCGCGGGCGCGGGCGCGGTGGCCGCCGTGGTGGCGTGGGTGGCCTCCGACCTGGCCACCCGGCGCGGCGACGTGGTCGAGGCGCTGCTGGCCGAGCCGTCGGCGCTGGGCCCGGAGCCGGCCTCCCGCGAGGCGCTGCTCGACCAGGTCGCGGGCGGCATGTTCGGCACCACGCCGACGGGCGCCTGGCAGTGGCTGCTGGTGCGGGCGCCGCACAGCGCCACCCCCTTCGACCTGCTCCACACGATCGGCTGCGCCCTGCTGGTGATCGGGCTGGCGCTGCTGGTGGTGGAGCGGCTGCCGGCCGCCGGGCGCCGGGGGGTGGCGGTGCTCTTCGGCGCCGGCACCGCGACGCTGACCCTCTATGCGCTCCACGTGGCGATGCGCTCGGAGTGGCTCTGGCCCGCCGACGGTCCGGACAGCTTCCGGTGGCACGTGCTGGTCCTGGCCGGTGCCGGGGCGGTGCTGGTGGCGCTGGGGCGGCGCGGCCCCCTGGAGGCGGTGGTGGGAGCCGCGGCCCGGGGAGCCGGTGCCACGGTGAGCGCCGTGGCGAGGCCGCGAGCGACCTGAGGGCGACGCTCCTGGCGGGGGCACGAATGGCCCGGGGGGTGCACGGGGTACGCAGGGGTCATGGATGCCAACCACGACGACAAGCCCCGCTCCGGCGAGGACGACAGCACCGAGGCCGAGTCGGGAGCCAAGCCTGCCGACCGGTCCGAGGGCCAGTCCGAGGGCCAGGTCTCCGAGGTCAGCTCGATGGCCGAGGCGGGGGAGGTCTCGCCGGGCGACTCGGTGGCCGGCGCCCCCGACCACTCCGCCGGCGACGACCGGGCCCAGGAGGGGACGCAGGGACCGGACGCGCCGCCGCGCCACGGGATCCCCGAAGAGTCCAACGAGTCCTCCCGGTGACCCGACCGTGAGCGAGAACCGGCGGGTCCTCGAGGCGCCGCCCGAGCAGGTGTGGCGGGTGCTGTGCGACGGGTGGCTCTACCCCCTCTGGGTGGTCGGCGCGTCCCGGATGCGCGAGGTCGACGACGGCTGGCCGGCCGCGGGCACGCAGCTCCACCACTCCGTGGGCAGCTGGCCGCTGCTCATCGACGACAGCACCGAGGTGGTGGAGTGCGAGGAGGGGCGCCGCCTGCTGCTCAAGGCGCGCGCCTGGCCGGCGGGTGACGCGATGGTGGAGATCGAGCTGCTCCCGGCCACCGGGACCTCCGGGCCGGCCACCGAGGTGGTGATGCGCGAGGACGCCCGCAGCGGACCCGCCGCGCTGGTGCCCTCGGCCGTGCGCCAGCCCGCCCTGGTCTGGCGCAACACCGAGTCGCTGCGCCGCCTGGCCTACCTGGCCGAGCGCCGCCGCTAGCCTGCCCCCATGAGCGGATCTGAGGTGGCACCGACGCTCCCAGCCGGCCGGGGCTGGGACGCCGTGGTCGTCGGTGCCGGCCCCAACGGGCTGGTGGCGGCCAACCGGCTGGTGGACGCCGGCTGGCAGGTGCTGCTGCTGGAGGCCCAGCCCACGATCGGCGGCGCGGTACGCAGCGACACCGACGTGCACGACGACTTCGTGCACGACACCTTCAGCGCCTTCTACCCCTTGGCGGGGGTCTCGCCGACGATCCGCTCCTTCGGGCTCGAGGAGCACGGGCTGACCTGGCGGCACGCCCCGGCCGTGCTGGGGCACCTGGTGGGGGACCGCTGGGCGCTGCTGCACCGGGACAGGGAGGTGACCGCGCGCAGCCTCGAGGCGTTCTCGCCCGGTGACGGCGCCGCCTGGCTGGCGCTGTGCCGGGAGTGGGACACCGTCGGCGACCGGCTCGTCGACGGACTGCTCTCCCCCTTCCCGCCGGTCAGGGCGGGCGTCGGTCTCGCGGCGCGACTGCCCCGCGTCGGGGGGCTGGAGATGGTGCGGACGCTGCTCACCCCGGCGCTCGACCTGGCCCGTGGACGGTTCGGCGGGGCGGGGGCGCAGCTGCTGCTCACCGGCAACGCCGGGCACGCCGACATCCCGCTGGACGCCCCGGGGTCGGGGCTGATGGCCCTGATGATGTCGATGATGGGCCAGACGGTCGGCTTCCCGGTGCCGGAGGGCGGGGCCGCGAAGCTCGCCGAGGCGCTGCACCGGCGCTTCACCTCCCGTGGCGGCACGACCCTGGTCTCGGCGGAGGTCTCCCGGGTGCTGGTCGAGGACGGACGCACGGTGGGCGTGGAGACCCTCGACGGGACGCGGCACCCGGCCAGGGCGGTGCTGGCCGACGTCGCCGCCCCGCACCTCTACGGCCGGCTGGTCGCGCCCGAGCACCTGCCCGAGCGGGTCCACCGGAGGATGCGGGGCTTCCAGCTGGACCCGGGGACCGTCAAGGTCGACTGGGCGCTGTCGGGGCCGATCCCGTGGCGCACCGAGCCCGAGCACGCCCCGGGCACGGTCCACGTGGCCTCCTCGGTGGAGGAGATGACCCGGGCGCTGACGCAGGTCCAGACCGGGGCCGTGCCGGCCCGACCGTTCATGCTCACCGGTCAGATGACCACCACCGACCCGACCCGGTCGCCCGCCGGGACCGAGTCCTTCTGGGCCTACACGCACGTGCCGCAGGACGTCACCTCCGACGCGGGGGAGGACGGCCTGACCGGGCGGTGGGACCACGACGAGAACGAGCGCTTCGCCGACCGGATGCAGGCCCAGCTCGAGGAGCTCGCCCCGGGCTTCGCCGACCTGGTGGTCGCGCGCCGGGTCCTCGGCCCGCACGAGATGGAGGCCCGCAACGCCAACCTCATCGGCGGGGCGCTCGGCGGGGGGACGGCCCAGCTGCACCAGCAGCTGGTCTTCCGCCCGGTGCCGGGCCTGGGGCGGGCCGAGACACCGGTGAAGGGGCTCTACCTCGCCTCGGCCTCCGCGCACCCCGGCGGCGGCGTCCACGGCGCCTGCGGCAACAACGCGGCGCGGGCCGCGCTGGCCCACGCCCGGGTGCGGTCGCTGCTCCCCTTCGGGCGCTGAGCCCGGCCCGCGGTCACCCGCGGGCCCGCCACTCGATGGCCGGGCAGGCGTCCATCACCATGGGGACGCCGGCCCGGGTGGTGCGCTCGAAGGCGTCGTGGTCGACGACGCCGAGCTGGAACCAGACGCCCCTGGCGCCCACCTGCACGGCCTCGTCGGCGAACCGCCCGGCCGCCTCCGAACGCCGGAAGACGTCGACCACGTCGATCTCGAAGGGCACCTCGGCCAGCGAGGCGTAGCCCTGCTCGCCCAGCACGACGGGGGCGTCGGGGTGGACGGGCACGATGCGCTTGCCGCGCTGCTGGAGCAGCGCGGCGATCGAGTACGCCGTGCGCGAGGGGTCGCCGGAGAGGCCGACGACGGCCCAGGTCTGGCACTCGTCGAGCATGAGGTCGACGTGTGCGGGATCGATCCAGGGGACGCTCATGGTTCCGAACCTAGCGGGCCGGGTACGGCTCGGGGACGAGGCGGAGAGCCCAGCTGACCAGAGGAGCCGACGATGAGCGACCAGGACACCGACCGGGAGCGGGTGCTCGAGATCGCCCGGAAGGCCCGGATCGCCATGGTGACCAGCCGCAGCGCGGACGGCCAGCTGCACTCCCGGCCGATGACGCCGCAGCTGGTCGACGACCAGGCAGCCATCTGGTTCCTCGCGGCCGCCGACACCGAGCTGGCTCGCGACCTCGCGACCGCCGCCGAGGTCAACGTGGCCTTCGCCGAGAGCGGGGCGTGGCTGTCGGTGGCCGGACGTGCCGAGCTGCTGGAGGACCGGTCGCGGATCGAGGAGTTCTGGAGCGCCGCCTCGCAGGCGTGGTTCCCCGAGGGGCCGGACGACCCTCGGCTGCGCGTGCTGAAGGTCGCCGGCGTCTCGGCGGAGTACTGGGCGGCGCCGGGAGGCCGGGTTGCCACCGTGGTCTCGTTCGTCAAGGCGAAGATGACCGGCGACACCCTCGACGCCGACCACGAGGAGGTCGACCTCTAGGCCGGGCACGCGGCGTCCGCGTGCCCGGGCCCGCGCTGCTCAGGCGTCGACGACGATGGCGATGATGAGCGGGCTGCGGCGGAACTTGCGGTGTGCCCACCGGCCGACCTCGCGGGTGATCATCTGCTCGAGGCGGTGGGCCTCACCGATGCCCTCGGCCGCGGCCCGGGCCAGTGTCTTCTCCACCACCGGGACCGCGTCGCGGAAGCTCTCCGGGTCGTGCACGAAGCCGCGGATCATGAAGTCGGGCTCCTCGGCCAGCTTGCCGGTGTCGGCGTCGACCAGGGCGAGCACCGTCACCACGCCCTCCTCGGCGAGCGTCCGCCGGTCCTTGAGGGTGTTCTCGGTGGCGCCGCCGACCGTCTGGGCGTCGACGTAGACGTTGCCGGCCGGGACCTTGCCGGTGATCGTCGCGTGGCCCTTGACCAGGTCGACGACCACGCCGTCCTCGGCCAGCACGACGTGGTCGGCCGGGACGCCGGTGCTGATCGCCAGGTCGGCGTTGGCCTGCAGGTGCCGCCACTCGCCGTGGATCGGCATCACGTTGGTCGGACGGACGATGTTGTAGCAGTAGACGAGCTCGCCCGCGCTGGCGTGACCCGAGACGTGCACCTTCGCGTTGCCCTTGTGCACCACCTTGGCGCCCCACCGGGTGAGCCCGTTGATCAGGCCGGAGATGGCGTTCTCGTTGCCGGGGATGACCGAGCTGGCCATCAGCACCGTGTCGCCCGGCGCCACCCGGATCTTGTGCTCACGGTTGGCCATCCGGGCGAGGGCGGCCATCGGCTCGCCCTGCGAGCCGGTGCAGACGATGGCGACCTTCTTCGGGTTCATCTTCTCGAGCTGCTCGAACGGGACGACGAGGCTCTCGGGGTACTTCAGGTAGCCGAGGTCGCGGGCGACGCCCATGTTGCGGACCATCGAGCGCCCGACGAACGCGACCTTGCGGCCGTGCTCCTGGGCGGCGTCGAGCACCTGCTGGATCCGGTGCACGTGGCTGGCGAAGCTGGAGACGATGATCCGGCGCGGAGCGGTGCGGAAGACGGTCTCGATCGCGGGGGTGAGGTCGCGCTCGGACATCGTGAAGCCGGGGACCTCGGCGTTGGTGGAGTCGGTCATGAACAGGTCGACCCCCTCCTCGCCGAGGCGGGCGAAGCCGCGCAGGTCGGTGATGCGCTCGTCGAGCGGGAACTGGTCCATCTTGAAGTCCCCGGTGTGCAGGACCAGCCCGGCCGAGGTGCGGATCGCCACCGCGAGACCGTCGGGGATGGAGTGGTTGACCGCCAGGAACTCCAGCTCGAAGGGCCCGAAGGTGATCCGGTCGCCCTCCTTGACGTGCTCGAGGACCGGCTTGATCTGGTGCTCCTTGAGCTTGGCCTCGATGAGGGCCAGCGTCAGGGTGGAGCCGACGACGGGGATGTCCTTGCGCTCGCGCAGGAGGTAGGGGACGCCACCGATGTGGTCCTCGTGACCGTGCGTCAGGACCACGGCCTCGACCTGGTCGAGGCGCTCCCGGATCCAGGTGAAGTCGGGGAGGATCACGTCGATGCCCGGCTGGTGCTCCTCGGGGAACAGGACCCCGCAGTCGACGATGAGCAGCTTGCCGCGGTGCTCGAAGACCGTCATGTTGCGACCGATCTCACCGAGGCCGCCGAGCCCGATGATGCGCAGGCCGTCCTTCGGGAGTCGCGGGGGCAGCTTGAGTTCGGGGTGGGGATGGCTCACAGCGTCACGCTAGCCGAGACGTTCTCCGGAGCACAGCCTGACCCCCACGCCTCCGCGGGTCGGGGGAGTGGACGCCCCGGGCGTCGGAGCGACCCGGCGGCGCCGCTCGCCCGGTCAGCAGGAACGTTCAAGCCACCGGCCCCCGCGGGGCGCGAGGGTTCTCGGCATGAAGACACTCACCCGCGCCGCCGCCCTCACCGCCGCCGCCCTCGCCCTGACCGCCACGACCTCCACCAGCGCCTCCGCGGTCCACCTCCCCGGCCACGTCGCCGTCCGCCCCACCCAGCTGACGGAGCCGTCGGTGGTCCTGTCCGGCGCCGCGCAGCAGCGCGAGCCCGCGGCCGCGCCCCGGATGGTCAGCAGGGTCGACTACGTCCGCTCCTGCGACGACGGCGGCATCTACCTGACGTACAAGAAGTCCCAGGACGGCCCCGCCTTCATCGAGGGGACCCGGGAGAAGTTCATCAACGTGGAGAAGGGCTACTCCGGGCCCGAGAGGCTCTACACGTGCGGCTTCGTGGTCATCGGCAGCCCCGAGGTCACCGGCACCGTCCGGAGCATCCGCGTCCCCCGTTGACCCGCCCCCCTCGCACCCCGCCGGTCCCCGGCGGGGTGCGAGGCCGTCTCAGGGGCAGGAGGTCAGCCACTCCCGGAACGGCATCTTCGTCGGGGTGAACCCGTTGAGGGTGCGTGCGGTCCGCGTGAAGTGGGCGCTGTCGGCGAAGCCGGCCGCGTGGGCCGCCTCCGTGGCCGTGGCTCCGGCGGAGAGCTCCCGCATCGCCAGCATGTAGCGGTGCCACAGCACGTAGCGGCGGATCGGCACGCCGACCTGCTCGCGGAACACGTGCTGGAGGCGGCTCTCGCTCATGTGGGCGATCCGGGTCAGGTCGCCGACCCCGGTGAGCACACCGCGCAGCGCGTCGGTCGTCTCCTCGCCCAGCAGGCACCAGGGGGCTCCGCGCAGGAGGTTCTCCCTGAGCAGGCGCCCCGTCCGGCTCTCCGACTCCACCCAGCCGATCGCCGTCAGCGCTCCCGCGCAGTCGAATCCGTGCTCGGCGGCGGTGTCGATGAGGAGTCCCGGCGCCTCGCGCCAGGACCCGGCATCAGACGCTGCGGACCAGCAGCAGGGCCAGGTCGTCGGCCAGGTCGTGACCGTGGAAGGCCCGCACCTGCGCACTGATGGCCGCGCCGAGCTCGGCGGGGGACAGGCCGCGGTTCTCCTGCAGGAGGAGGGCCAGCCGTTCGGTGCCGAACATGTCGCCGTCCCGGCGGGCCTCCACGAGGCCGTCGGTGAAGACGCAGAGCACCTCGCCCGGCGCCAGGTCGTAGGTGCTGTCGTGCAGCTCGGCCACGTCGAGCAGCGCGAGCGCCGTCCCGGTGACCCCCACCTCCTCGACCTCGCCGGTGCGGCGCAGGATCAGCGGCGGGTCGTGCCCGGCGAGCGCGAGCGTGACCCGGGTCCCGTGCTCGGAGGGGCACAGGTGACCGAAGACCAGGGTGCAGTGGCGCTCGCTCTCGGTCTGGGCGAGGAGCAGGCTGTTGACCTCGTGGAGGGTGTCGGAGGGAGGCCGGTCGGCGGCGGCCACGGCACGCAGGGTGTAGCGGGCGGCGGCGCTGACCGCGGCCGCCTCGGCGCCCTTGCCGCTGACGTCGCCGAGCACGAACCCCCAGGCGTTGGGGCACGAGCCGGTCGCGCCCAGCTCGAAGACGTCGAGGAAGTCCCCGCCGACCTCGCTGCCGTCGCCGGCCGGCTCGTAGCGGCTCGCCAGCTCGACCCCGGGGACCTCCGGCAGGCGGGGCGGCACCATGCTCGCCTGCAGGGACGCCGCGATCCGCGACTTGGCGGCCAGCACCCGCTGCAGCCTCTCCCGGTCGCGGACGCGCTGGGTGACCTCGGTGAGCACCACGACCTCGCCGGCCACCCGGCGGGAGTCGTCGCGCAGCTCGCTGCGCGAGACGTCGAAGGTCCGGGGCATCGACCCGGGCGGCACGTCGGTGAGGATCAGCTCGCCGGGGGTGGGCCCCGGGCCCAGGGCCCCCGGGAGGACGTCCTCGAGGCGCCGGTCGAGGATGGCGGACCGGCGTCCGGAGGTGAGGGCCACGGCGGCGGGGTTGGCGTCGACGACCCGGCCGAAGGCGTCGAGGACGAAGACGGCGTCGGCCATGCTGTCGAGCACCGCGCCGCGGGCCAGGGGCGTGAGGTCGACCAGCCGTTCGTGGAAGAGCCCCCACACCAGCAGCCCGCCCGTGACGGTGAACGCGAACGGCGTCAGGTCCATCCGGGCGAACCACCCGACCTGGAAGTTGTGCAGCAGGTTGGAGATCCACGGCAGCATCGCGCTGGCCAGGAGGACCAGGGCCATCCGGCGGTAGGTGCGGGCCAGCCGCACCATGCTGACCACGAAGAGCGCGGTGGCCCCCACCAGCAGCAGGTTGTTGTAGATCAGGACGCCCCAGAACGCCGGCCCGGTCTCGACCACGGGCAGCTCGTCGACCGAGGTGGTCTCCGGGTAGGAGCGGACCAGGTCGTGGGTGGCGGGGATCGCCAGCAGGGTCAGCACGACGACCGGCTCGACGCAGAGCAGCGCCAGCAGGCGCTTGGTCACGAGCCGGCCGTGGCCGGTGTACTGGAGCACGAAGGTGAGCCAGGCCGGAGCCAGCGTCTGGATGCCGACGTACTTCAGGATGCCCCAGAGCGTCTTGTCGGCCACGTCGTCGACCGAGAGCTCGACGGCGTAGGCGAGCCCCCACCAGGCGACCGAGACCAGCAGGACGGCGAGGCTCCAGCCCATCCGCGACTCCCGGCGCCACGCCACATAGGACGCGAGCGCGGCGGTGACGAGGCCGGCGAAGGCCATGAGCGCGGCGAACAGGAGGGTCAGCACTCGCGACTCCTCCCGAAGCGAAAGTCTTGTGCCACCTGTGCCCCAGGGACCCGAGCGGCCAGGCGCCCACGCTAGCGAGCGCCGGGGCCAGTGTCCCGCTCTTTGCCGGGCGGGGCGGACAGGACTCCGCGGGACGGCTCCCCCCGCCCGCTCACCGGGCGGAGGGAGCCGTCGGGCTCACGGCCGGTCGAAGCCGAACGTGTAGGTGCCGCGGCCCGAGTAGGACACGACCCGCCAGGAGTAGGTGCCGGCGGTGCCGGTGTAGGTGACCCGCTCGTCCGGCGCGGTGCTGGTGCCCCGGGCGACCACCACCCACGCGGAGCCGTTCCACCGCTCCAGGTAGAGGTCGAAGTCGACGCCCGTGGGGCCGTCGAGGCAGCCGACGTGGGTGCCGGCGACCGCGGTGAAGCCGCTGCTGCCCGGGAAACGGTCGAGGTCGCCGGCGCCGGTCAGCGAGCCGGTGGCCGTCTCGGGCAGGGCGGCGCAGCCCGTCGGTGTCGGCGTCGGTGTCGGCGTCGGCGTGGGCGTCGGGGTGGGCGTCGGCGTCGGGGTGGCGCCGCCGCCGCCGATGTTGAGCAGCCGGTTGGGCGAGCCCGTCCCGACGTTGGTCAGCACCCCGGTGGTGGCCGCGGAGACGAGCGCGCTGCTCACCGTGGCCGGGGAGGCGCCGGGGTTGGCCTGCAGGTAGAGCGCGGCGGCGCCGGCGACGTGCGGGGTGGCCATCGAGGTGCCGCTGATGGTGTTGGTGGAGGAGTCGCTGCTGATCCAGGCCGAGGTGATGCTCGAGCCCGGCGCGAAGAGGTCCAGGCAGGTGCCGATGTTGGAGAAGCTCGACCGGGCGTCGGTGCTCGTCGAGGAGCCGACCGTCAGTCCGGCGGCGACCCGCCCGGGGGAGCCGTTGCAGGCGTTGGCGCCCGAGTCGTTGCCGGCGGCCAGCGCGTAGGTGACCCCGTCGGCGATGGAGCGGCCGACCGCCTGGTCGAGCGCGGTGGAGACGCCGCCGCCCAGGCTCATGTTGGCCACGGCGGGGGTGCCGGCGGCGTGGTTGCTGGTGACCCAGTCGACGCCCGCGATGACCCCGGAGTTGGTGCCGCTGCCGTTGCAGTCGAGCACCCGGACCGCGACGAGGGTGACGTCCTGGGCGACGCCGTAGGTCTCGCCGCCGACGGTGCCGGCCACGTGCGTGCCGTGGCCGTTGCAGTCGTTGGTGCCGCGCCCGTCGTTGATCGCGGTGTAGCCGGACCGCGCCCGCCCGCTGAACTCCGCGTGGGTGGTGCGGATGCCGGTGTCGATGACGTAGGCGGTGACGCCGGCGCCGGAGGTGTTGTAGGTGTAGGAGTTGTTGAGCGGCAGGCTCCGCTGGTCGATGCGGTCCAGCCCCCAGGTGGCGGGGGACTGGGTCTCGGCGAGGGTGACCGGCAGGTCGGGCTCGATGTAGGCGACGCGCGGGTCGGAGCGCAGGGTCTCCAGCGCCTCGTCGGAGAGCTTGGCGGCGAAGCCGTCCAGGACGGTGCGGAAGGTCCTGGTGACCTTCGCGCCCTGGCTGCGGACCGCGCTGCGGACGTTGTCGACCTTGGTGGCGCTGACGCCGTCGTCGAAGACCACGATGTAGCGGTCGTCGGCGGCCGCCCCGAGGACGGGGGCCTTGGAGTCGTCGACGGCGGCTGCGGGCGTGGTGGTGGCTGCGGTGGCGCCGACCGGCGCCAGGCTCAGCCCGACGCCGGTGGCCACGGCCAGGAGGCCGAGGTGGAGGCGGGACGTGCGTGGGGACATTGTGGATCCTTCCCGAGGAAGACGGACGCGTCGAGCGTCGTCCGGCTCGGGCGAGGCCACAAGGGCGCCGGAGGGGTTAACAGTTAACTGGCCGCCCCTACCCGGCCGGCGCGGCCACTGCCGCGGCGAGCGGTTCGCCGTCCGGCTCCCAGCTCCACTCGATCCCGGTCGCCTGGCGGCAGGCGGTGCCGACCAGGTGGACCCGGTGGGCGCTGTCCAGGAAGAGCGGGGCCTGCTCCTGCGCGGTGCCGAAGGTCGAGCAGGAGGCCGGCAGCGCCGCACCGGAGAACTCGACCTCCAGGACGTATGCGGTGACCGGGAGTCGGAACTTGCGCCCGTACGACGCCTCGGACGGGCCGTCGGCGCCGGCGACGACCTCGTACTCGACGATCGCGGTCTCCCCGCGCAGCAGGGGCCGCAGGAAGACCAGCTCCGCGCCGACCACGCCCCGGTCCGGGTCACTGGCGGTGCGCCCCAGCCGGCACCCCCGCAGCGCCCGGATCGTCGGCAGGGTGGCCGACCTGTCGTCGTAGAAGTGCAGCACCACCCGGCGGTCCGGCCCGTCGGAGCGGGCCCGCAGGACCTGGCGGACGGTCAGCGAGACGTGTCGCCGGTCGGGCCCGACCAGCAGCCGGTCGTGGATGCTGAGCCGGTCGAGCTCGGTGTCCCAGCCGGGGTCCAGCCGCTCCAGCACCCGCTCGTGGCGCGCACCGGGCCACAGGGTGTCCAGGTCCACCGCGGGCGAGCGGCGGCGTCGGGCCGCCGGCATGCCGAGGGTCGCGTGCAGCGTGCCGGGCGCCAGCTCGAGCACCGTCTCGAGGTGGGGCAGCGCGGCCAGGGAGCTCTTCCGCTCCGGACGGCTCCGCCCGGACTGCCAGTAGCTCAAGGTGGCGACGCTGACCGAGACGCCGCGTTGCTGGAGATGGTCGCGGATCCGCTCGAGACCGAGCCCGCGACGCTCGATGGCGTCACGGAGCACGTCGGCGAAGCTGCCTCCCGAGGACACCCGGACATTCAAGACGCCCTCGACCGGAGCCGCAACGCCGACCGGTGGGTCGGCGAGGTCATGCTCCGCGAGGAACCAAAGCCCGGGCCCGCGCGTTGAGCGCCTCGACATCTCCTCACCGTGAAAAGAGCCATGGAGCCTCAAAGTACGACCCCCTCCCGTCCCAGACCCGTCCTCGTGCAGGACACCGTGACCCGAGGGTCGAGCAGGTGAGCGCGCTCCTGACGCTGGCAGCCGGGCTCCTGGTGGTGCTGCTGATCACCGTCGTCACGGGCTACTTCGTGGCCCAGGAGTTCGCCTACATGTCGGTGGACCGCTCCCGGCTGGGCGCCCGGGCGGCCGACGGCGACGCGGCCGCCGGCCGCGCCCTCCAGGTCACCGGGCGCACCTCCTTCATGCTCTCCGGTGCACAGCTCGGCATCACCGTGACCGGACTGCTGGTGGGCTACGTGGCCGAGCCGCTGATCGGGCGGTCGCTGGGCACGCTGCTCGGCGGCGTCGGCGTGCCCACCGCGGTCGGGGTGGCGGTCGGCACGATCCTGGCCCTGCTGCTCTCCACCGGGATCCAGATGGTCTTCGGGGAGCTCTTCCCCAAGAACCTCGCGATCGCGCGGCCCGAGCCGGTCGCCCGGTGGCTGGCCACCTCGACCCTGGTCTACCTCAAGGTGGCGGGCTGGCTGATCTGGGTCTTCGACCAGTCCTCCAACGTGCTCCTACGGATGCTGCGGATCGAGCCGGTGCACGACGTGGAGCACTCGGCGACCGCCCGCGACCTCGAGCACATCGTGGCCGCCTCGCGGTTGACCGGCGACCTCCCGCCGGAGCTGTCGATGCTGCTGGACCGGGTGCTCGACTTCCCCGGCGAGACGGTGGAGCACGCGATGATCCCCCGGGTCCGCGTCGACACCGTGCCCGCGGGGGCGACCCTGGCCGAGCTGAGGGAGCGGATGGCCGGCGGCCACTCCCGCTACCCGGTGCTGGACGAGGACGAGCGGATCGTCGGCGTCGTCCACCTGGCCGACGTCCTCCGCGTGGACGGCGACGGCGGGGACGGGTGTGCTCGCGACCTGGCGCGGCCCGCGTTGATGGTGCCGACGCTGATGCGGCTGCCCGACGCGGCGCGCGAGCTCTCCCGCACCCGCAACCAGCTCGCCTGCGTCCTCGACGAGTACGGCGGGTTCGACGGCGTGCTGACGGTGGAGGACCTCGCCGAGGAGCTGGTCGGCGAGATCACCGACGAGCACGACCGCGCCCCCGCCCCTCAGGTCACCTCCGAGCCCGGCCGCCAGGCGTGGACGGTGCCCGGTGGGTCCCACGTCGACGAGGTCGAGCGCTCCCTGGGCCGCGACCTGCCCGGCGGCGACTACGAGACGCTCGGCGGGCTGGTCATCGCCCACCACGGCCGGTTCCCCGAGGTCGGCGACGTGGTCCGGGTGCCCCTCCCCATCGACCCGGGGAGCTGGGCCGGGCCCGAGGACCCCGTGATCGAGATCGCGGCGCTCGAGGTGCTCGAGGTCGCCGACCACATCCCCACCCTCGTCCGGATCACCCTGGACCACAGCGCCGTGGAGGCAGAGCAGTGACCGACAACCCGTGGATCGTGGTCGCGGCCACGGTCGCGATCATCGCCCTGAGCGCCTTCTTCGTCGCCGTCGAGTTCGCGCTGATCGCGGCGCGCAAGAACCGCATCGAGGACGCCGCCGCCACCAGCAGGTCGGCGCGCGCCGCCCTGCGCAGCCACTCCGAGCTGACCCTGCTGCTGGCCGGCTCGCAGCTGGGGATCACCGTCTGCACGCTGGCGCTCGGCGCCCTCACCAAGCCCGCCGTCCACCACTGGCTCACCCCGGTCTTCGAGGGCTGGGGGCTGCCCGCGTGGGGTGCCGACGCGACGGGGTTCGTGCTGGCGCTGGCCATCGTGACCTTCCTCCACCTGGTGGTCGGTGAGATGGCCCCCAAGTCGTGGGCGATCGCCCACCCCGAGCGCTCCGCCATCATGCTGGCGCTCCCCATGCGGGCGTTCATGTGGGCCACCCGCCCGGTGCTGCGCGCCCTCAACGAGTCCGCCAACTGGTGCCTGCGCCGGGTCGGGGTCGACCCCGACGAGGACGCCTCGACCGGACAGGACCCGGCGGCGCTGCGCCACCTGGTGGAGCACTCGGTCAACGTGGGCGCCCTGGACGCCAGCTACTCGGTCCAGCTCGCCGGCGCCCTCGACCTGGAGACGATGACGCTCGCCGACCTGGTGGAGCCCGCCCCGCTCAGCTGCGTGGGGGCCGACGCCACGGTCGCGGACGTGCAGGCCGTCTCCCGGGAGTCCGGCCACCTCCGGATCCTGGTGCGCGGCCCCGGCCCGCAGGGCGAGGAGTACGCCGGCATGGTGCACGTGCGCGACACCCTGGTCCGGCCCGGGACGGAGCCGGTCGCTCCGCTGGTGCGCCCGGTGCGGACCCTGCCCCGGACGACGAGGATCTACGAGGCGCTCGCCCACATGCGACGTACCAGCAGCCAGCTGGTGCTGGTGGAGCGGGACGGCGCCACCGTGGGTGTGATCACCATGGCGGACCTGCTGGCCCGGCTCTTCCCCCACACCCGGAGCGCCTGAGCTCCCGGGCCGCACCTCACCCGTGGGTGGGCGGCCCGGCGATCTCGCGGAGCGCGGGGAGCATCTCCTCCAGCGACCGGGTCGTGCGCAGCACCACCAGGGACCCGGCCGGCCCGGGGGAGGGGTCCGGGGCGGAGCCGTGCAGCCGGAGCACCTCGTCCATCGCGGCCCGGAACTGAGCCTCCACCGCGGGCCGGTCGAGCTGACCGCGCAGCCAGCGCCGCAGCACGTGGTTGTGCGCGGTCACCACGGCGTTGGCCATCAGCTCGGCCCGCAGGGCGGTCTCGGGGGTGCTGCCGAGCCAGTCGTGGAAGAAGTCGCGGAAGGTCTGCTGGTACTGCCGCTGGCTGGCGATCTCCCGGGCCCTCAGCGTCGGCACGCTGCGCGTGAGCCGGTAGCGGATGCGTGCCCGGTCGCCCTCCTCGAGGTAGTGCTGGAGGACCAGGCGGGCCGCCTCGGTGACCGCGACCGGCGCGGTGGCGTCCGTCGCGGTGGCGAGCCTGTCGCGCACCGCTCCCAGGACCACCGCGTGGTCGGGGAAGATCACGTCCTCCTTGGACTTGAAGGCCCGGAAGAAGGTGGTGCGCCCGACCCCGGCGCGCTCGGCGACGTCGTCGACGGTCGTCTCCTCGAAGCCTCGCTCGTCGAAGAGGGCGAAGGCGGCCTCGATCAGGCGCTCCCGGCTTCTGCTCATGGATCCATCCTGGGGGGCGGTACTCAGTACCGTACCATCGGGATGCAGTCCCTACCTGAATGAAGAGAGACCCATGAGCAACCCTGACTTCGACCTCTACCAGCTCTCCGAGGAGCACCAGGCGATCCGCGACGCCGTCCGTGCCGTCTGCGAGGCCAAGATCGCGCCGTACGCGGCCGAGGTCGACGACCAGATGCGCTATCCCCAGGAGGCGCACGACGCGCTGGTCGCCTCCGACTTCTTCGCCCCTCACGTGCCGGAGGAGTACGACGGCGCCGGTGCCGACGCGCTCGCCACCTGCCTGGTCATCGAGGAGGTCGCGCGGGTCGACGCGTCGGCCTCCCTCATCCCGGCGGTCAACAAGCTCGGCTCGATGCCGCTGATCCTCGGCGGGGACCACGACCTCAAGAAGCGCTACCTGACCCCGCTGGCCCAGGGTCGGGGCGGCTTCTCCTACGGCCTCTCCGAGCGCGACGCCGGCTCCGACACCGCCGCGATGCGGACCCGCGCCCGGCTCGACGGCGACCACTACGTGCTCGACGGCCAGAAGTCGTGGATCACCAACGCCGGGGTCTCGGAGTACTACACCGTCCTCGCGGTCACCGACCCCGAGGGCTCGCGCGGCAACAACGTGAGCGCCTTCATCGTGGAGAAGTCGGACGAGGGATTCACCTTCGGGGAGAAGGAGCGGAAGCTCGGCATCAAGGGCTCCCCGACCCGCGAGCTGCTCTTCGACGGGGTGCGGATCCCCGCCGACCGGATGATCGGCGAGCCCGGCACCGGCCTCAAGCTCGCGCTGCGCACCCTGGACCACACCCGCGTCACCATCGGCGCGCAGGCGGTCGGCATCGCCCAGGGCGCGCTCGACTTCGCGGTCGGCTACGTCAAGGAGCGCAAGCAGTTCGGCAAGCACATCGCCGACTTCCAGGGCATCCAGTTCATGCTCGCCGACATGGCGATGAAGCTCGAGGCCGCCCGGCAGATGGTCTACGTCGCCGCGGCGAAGTCGGAGCGCGACGACGCCGACCTGGGCTTCTTCGGGGCGGCCGCCAAGTGCTTCGCCTCCGACGTCGCGATGGAGATCACCACCGACGCGGTCCAGCTGCTCGGCGGCTACGGCTACACCCAGGACTTCCCGGTCGAGCGGATGATGCGAGACGCCAAGATCACCCAGATCTACGAGGGCACCAACCAGGTGCAGCGGATCGTGATGGCGCGCAAGCTGCTCGCGGGCTGACCCGGTCGACGCCCTGACGTGCGCCCGCGCACGTCAGGGCGTCAGGGGGTGGCGACTCAGTCGACCACCGAGCCGACGATCTCGGCGATGCGCTTCTCGGTGTCGGCGTCCACCGTCTCGAAGAACCACGCAGCCGGCATCAGCTGCCCGTCCGCGCCGCCTGCCGCGCGGAAGGGAGCCTTCTCCGTGATCGCGAGGTTCAGCCGCTCGTCGTTGCGCAGCGTGACCAGCGCGGGCGTGCTCGCCGACTTCGCGTAGGCCGGCATCCCGTACCAGAGGCGGGGCTTGAGGGCGGGGGCCGCCGTCATGATGACCTCGTGCACGCGCTGCATCGTCGAGCGCGTCGGCTCGTCCATCTCCGCGATCTTGTCGGTCACCTGCGTCAGGTTCTTCTCGTCCTTGGGGGACATGTCAGGTCCTTTCCGTCTGCCGGTGCCGGGGCACCGGTGGAGTCATGTCGGCGCAACAGGGCGCCGCACCCCATCCGGACATGTCCTGGGCCCGGTGCTCGCCACCTGCCCAGTGCTCTCCGCGATGATTCACGTGGTCTGCCACGTGGAAGCGCGGTCGGTGATACCAACCTCGGTCAGGCTAACCGATCCCACCGTGCCGGTCCTGCCGTTCGTCCATCGTCGTCCGGGTCGCCTGTGTGCACCGCCTGCGTAGGGTCGTGCGCATGCACACACGGACCCTGGGAACCTGGCAGGTCGGCGCCGTCGGGCTCGGCCTGATGACCTTCACGCAGAGCGGGGAGCAGCCGCGCGAGCAGCTGCTCGACACCCTCCGGACGGCGCTCGACAGCGGCGTCACGCTGCTCGACACCGCGGATGCCTACGGGCCGAGCGAGGCCGGGGAGCAGGCGCAGGGCGTCAACGAGACGCTGGTCGCGAGCCTGCTCGACGAGCTCGGCGTCCGGGACCAGGTGGTGCTGGCCACCAAGGGCGGCCACCTGCGCACCGACGGGGGCGGGTGGGCGACGAACAGCCGCCCGGAGCACCTGCGGGCCGCCGTCGACGCCAGCCTGCGCCGGCTCGGGGTCGAGCAGATCGCCCTGTGGCAGCACCACCGTCCCGACCCCCAGGTGCCCTACGCCGAGGTGATCGGCACGCTCGCCGAGATCGCCGCCAGCGGCAAGGTGGCGAGCATCGGGCTCTCGAACGCGGACCCGCAGCAGATCCGCGACGCCCACGCCGTGCTGGGCGACTCGCTGGTCAGCGTGCAGAACCAGTTCAGCCCGGCGTTCCGCTCCAGCCGGCCCGAGATCGAGGTCTGCGCCGAGCTCGGGCTGGCCTTCCTGGCGTGGAGCCCGCTGGGGGGCCTGGGCGGCGCCAAGGAGCTCGCCGCCCAGCACCCGGCCTTCGCCGAGGTGGCCGAGCGACGCGGCGTCTCCGCGCAGCAGGTCGCCCTGGCCTGGGAGCTGGCCCAGGCACCGGTCGTCATCCCGATCCCGGGGGCGAAGCGGCCCGAGTCGATCAGGGACTCCGCCGCGGCCGCCGACCTCGTGCTGGAGCCCGAGGAGATCGCCGCGCTGGACGCAGGCTGACGGCCTGACCGACTGTCCAGGGCGCATCGCGCGCTGGCGGTGATCGAGGCCGCACGCCGGGGCCCCTCCCCCCACGGACTGGGGCCCCGGCTGGTGGTGCGACCTCGACCACCAGGCTCAACGAGCCAGGGCGGGAAAGGCTACGGGCGACCTCTGGACCAGCACAGCGGCTGCGTTCCACGCCGTCACCAGGCAGGAGGCGGCGTCGGTCGCGGCCTCACGTAGGCATCGCCCGGGCCAGCACGGCGTCCAGGTCGAGCCCTGGCGGCAGGGTGCCGAAGACGTGGCCCCAGTCGCGGTCGAGCCGTGAGGCGCAGAACGCGTCGGCGACCGCGGCCGGGGCATGCCGCACCAGCAGCGAGCCCTGGAGCACCAGCGCGAGCTGCTCCACCACCCGACGGGCCCGCAGCTCCAGGTCGTCGGCCGACGAGAGCTCCTTCTTGAGCCGGGCCAGCGCGTCGTCGAAGCGGGAGTCCGCCCCGCCCGCCTGCTCGACCTCGGCGAAGTACGCCTCCACCGTGTGCGGCTCGCGCGCCATCGCCCGGAGCGCGTCGAGCGCGGCGACGTTGCCCGAGCCCTCCCAGATGGAGAGCAACGGCGCCTCCCGGTAGATCCGGGCCAGGTCGAACTCCTCGATGTAGCCGTTGCCGCCCAGGCACTCCAGCGCCTCGCCGACGGCGTACGGCGCCCGCTTGCACACCAGGTACTTCGTGACCGCCAGCGCCAGCCGGCGCAGCGCCGCTTCGCCCTCGTCGCCGCGCACCGCGCGGTCGGTGGCGCCGGCGAGGCGGGTCATCACCGTGGTCGCGGCCTCGGACTCGACGGCCAGGTCGGCGAGCACGTTGCGCATCAGCGGCTGGTCGAGCAGCGGGCGGCCGAAGGCTGAGCGGTACCGGGCGTGGTGGGTGGCGCGGACCAGGGCGTTGCGCATCGCCGTGCTCGAGCCGATCACGCAGTCGAGCCGGGTCATGTTGACCATCTCCACGATGGTGCGCACGCCGCGTCCCTCCTCGCCGACCAGCCAACCGACCGCGTCGTCGTACTCGATCTCCGAGGAGGCGTTGGAGCGGTTGCCCAGCTTGTCCTTGAGCCGGATCAGCCGCATCGCGTTGCGCTCGCCGCCGGGCAGCACCCGGGGCACCAGGAAGCAGGAGAGCCCGCCCGGGGCCTGGGCCAGGGTGAGGAAGAAGTCGGACATCGGGGCGCTGGTGAACCACTTGTGCCCGACCAGCCGGTGGGTGCCGTCGGGCTGCGGCGTCGCGGTGGTGGTGTTGGCGCGGACGTCGGAGCCGCCCTGCTTCTCGGTCATCGACATGCCGGCGATCAGCCCGCCCTTGGTGGCGGGGTCGCGCAGCGAGGGGTCGTAGGTCCGGGTGGTGAGCAGCGGCTCGTACGCGGAGGCGAGCTGTGGGCTCTCGCGCAGGGCCGGGACCACCGCGTAGGTCATCGAGATCGGGCAGCCGTGGCCCGCGTCCACGTTCCACACCATGAACTTCGCCGCCCGGGCCACGTGGGCGCCGGGGCGGTCGTCGGCCCAGGGCGCGGCGTGCAGGCCGTGCTCGACGGCGGTGCGCATCAGCTGGTGGTAGCTGGGGTCGTAGACCACCTCGTCGATCCGGTGGCCGTAGCGGTCGTGGGTGTGCAGGACGGGGGAGTGGCGCTCGGCCTGCCGGCCGAGCTCCTGGGACTCCGCGGTGCCGGCCAGCCGGCCGAGCGCGGAGACCTCGGGCAGCGCCCAGCCGGCGCCCTCCCGCTCCAGGCCCTCACGCAGGGCGGGATCGGCGCTGGTGTCGTGGCCCTCCAGCGGCGGCACCTGGTTGGTGACCTCGTGGGTGGTGGTCATGGCGGGCTCCCTCCGGCGGTGCGCTGACGCCTCACGACTCCGATGAGGAGTGTGGGCTCAAACGTAATGTCTGCCCCTCGATCCGCCCGCTGTGGTGGGCGACACAGGCCTGTGCGTCGCGTGCCGGGCGGGGGAGTGGGTACGACGCGGGTCCACCGCTCCGCCCAGCCGAGAGGGACCACCATGGCCGCCACCGCCACCCCCGACGTCGTCGACCTGCTCCTGGAGCAGCACCAGCAGATCCGCGACCTCTTCGCCGCCGTGCGGGCCACCGAGGGTGAGGAGAAGCAGGACAACTTCGAGCGCCTGCGCCGGCTGCTCGCCGTCCACGAGACCGCCGAGGAGCTGATCACCCACCCGCGCGCCCGGCTCACCGAGGGCGGCAACGACGTGGTCGACGCCAGGCTGGAGGAGGAGACCGCCGCCAAGAAGCTGCTCGCCCGGCTCGACGGGATGAAGGTCACCGAGCACGACTTCGACGGGTTCTTCGCCGAGCTGGAGACCGCTGTCCTCGACCACGCGGCCGCGGAGGAGCAGGAGGAGTTCCCGCTGCTGCGCGCGGAGATCGACCCGGCCCAGCTGGAGAAGATGGCCACCGCCGTCAAGATCGCCGCCGCGCTCGCGCCCACGCACCCGCACCCGTCGGTCGGCTCCTCGATGACCACCAACCTGATGGCCGGCCCGATCGCCTCCCTGGTCGACCGCACCCGCGACGCCGTCAACCAGGTGCTCGGCCGCCCCGCCTGAACCGACTCCCGCCAGACCCGGGCGCCGGCCCCGGCCGCCGGACCCGGGCGCCGGACCCGGGCGCCGGCCGGGGAGTCGTGGATCACGCCCGGTCCCGCCCGGGGGTGCCCCGGCCGCGGCTAGGCTTCGTGCCGTGCAGGCTGCCGCTCTCGTGCCCGCCCCGGGAGGCCTCGTGCTCTGGGGCCGGGCGGGCGTGCTCGGCGCCGCGGCCCTCGGCACGGGTGTGCTCTCCCACGTGGCCGGCGGAGGGCGCCTGCCGTCGGCCGCGACCCTGGGGCTGCTGCTGGCCGGTGCGGTGCTGCTCGCCTCCCGGCTGGTCCGGGTCCGGCGTACCCCCGCCGGCCTGGTGCTGCTGGTGCTCGCCGGGCAGACCGCCGGCCACGCCCTGCTCTCCGGGCTCGCCGGACACCAGGGCGACGCGGCGCCGGCGGCGTCGGTGACGGTCCCGGTGGCCCCGGTGCCGGGCGAGACGACCGGGAACCTGCTCGACCTCTACACCGCGAGCTATGCCCCGCCGCCCGGAATCGCCGAGGGCTCGGCGCTCCCGGGCGGGTGGCTCGGCCACCAGCTCGACCACCTCGTCGCCCAGGGCCCGGCCATGGTGCTCGCGCACCTCGCCGGTGCCGCGGCCCTCGGCCTCTTCCTCGCCGTCGGCGAGGGGGCGCTGTGGCGCCTCCTGCTGCTCGCCGGCGCCCGTGCCCAGGTCGCCGTCGCCGCCTGGCGCCTGGTGCTGGCCGCCGACGGCGTGCGCCTCGGCGTCGGCGTGGCCGGCTCCCGGCTCGGCCCGTGCCCCCCGCAGCCACGCGTCTCCCAGGTGCTGGCCCGGCACGGCCCGCGCCACCGGGGGCCACCTCTCCTCCTCGCCGCCTGACCCCCCGGGACGTCCGTCCCGGCGGCCAGGCACGCCACGCCCGACCGCGTCCGCGGCCGGGGGATCCAGCCAGCGCGTCCGCGAGGAGAGCTTCGATGAACCACCTGCCTACCCACCACGCCCACCCGGCCGGCCGGCTCGGGCCGATCCGCCGCTCCCGGCTGCGCCGCACCGTCCCGGTCTCCCTGCTGGCGGTGCTGCTCGGCGCCGGGCTGACGGCCTGCGGCGAGGACGACGGGGACGCCGCCGACCCGGTGAGCCAGTCCCAGGCCGCCACCCCGGCCGCCGAGATGCTCGAGGTGCAGGACCCCTGGGTCCGCGGCACCGTCGGCACCAAGGACCCGTCGATGACCGCGGCCTTCATGGTCCTGGACAACGCCGGTGACACCGACATCACCGTCACCGGCGCCTCCAGCCCCGTCGCCGGCCGCGCCGAGCTCCACGAGATGGCCGCGGTCGACGGCGAGATGGTGATGCGCCGGATCGAGGGCGGCCTGACCCTGGCCCCCGGACGCGGCCAGCTGCTCCAGCCCGGCGGCAGCCACGTGATGCTGATGGACCTCACCGAGGAGCTCGAGGCCGGTGACGAGGTCGAGGTGGTCCTCGAGCTCTCCGACGGCTCCACCCTGGAGGTGAGCGCGCCGATCAAGGAGTTCACCGAGGAGGCCGGGAACTACCACGACCACGGCAGCCACGACCACGGCGACGACGGCCACGGCGACGACGGCCAGGGCGAGGGCGACCACCACGGGGACAAGAGCCCGTGAGCTCCGCCATCGGCCGCCGCCGGCTGCTGGGCTACGCCGGGGCCGCGGTCGCCGGGGCCGCCGCGGGCGCCTCGGCGGGGGTGGTCGGCGTCCAGGCGCTCGACGACGGCCAGGAGGCGGGCGATGCCCGTGGCCGGGGGTCGGGCTCCGACGCGTTGCCGCGCGTCATCTCGCCGCACGGCGAGCACCAGCCCGGGGTGGCCGTCCACCTCTCGGGGGCGACCGAGCTGGTCGCCCTCGACCTGCTGCCCGAGCTGCGCCGCAGCCGGGACCGCGACGCCCTGGCCCGGCTGATGCGGGTCTGGACGGGCGACGTGGAGTCGCTCACCGCCGGGCGCGGCGCCCCGGGCGACACCACCCCGTGGCTGGCGGCCGTGGCCGACCTCACCGTCACCGTCGGGCTCGGCCCGTCGCTGCTGGGCCCCGGGTGGGGCATCGCGGCGCCGGCCGGGTTCGCGCCGGTGCCGCCGATGCGCCACGACCGGCTCCAGGAGGAGTGGAGCGGGGGAGACCTGCTGCTGCTGGTCACCGGCGCCGAGGCGACCACCGTGGGTCACGCCGTACGCCGGCTGGTCGCCGACGCGCGTCCCTTCGCCACCCTGCGGTGGCGCCAGCAGGGCTCCTGGCGTGGTCGCGACGAGCGGGGCCGTCCGGTCACCGGCCGCAACCTCTTCGGCCAGGTCGACGGCTCGGCCAACCCGCGACCCGGGACCGCCCTCTTCGACTCCACGGTGTGGATCCGCGAGGGGGCGTGGGCCGGCGGCACCACCCTGGTGGTCCGCCGCATCCGGATGGAGCTGCCCACCTGGGACGAGCTCACCCGCGACGAGCAGGAGGCCTCGGTCGGGCGCCGCCTCGACGACGGGGCGCCGCTGACCGGCGGGCACGAGCGCAGCGACGTCGACCTGACCGCCCGGGACGGGGACCGCTGGGTGGTCGCCAAGGACGCGCACGCCCGGCGTACCCACCACTCCACCCACGGGGGGCGGCGGATCTTCCGCAAGGGGGCCAACTACGAGCTGGTCGGGCCGGGGGGCTCCGAGACGGGGCTGCTCTTCCAGAGCTTCCAGCGCGACCTCAGCGACCAGTTCGTGCCGATCCAGCAGGCGATGGACGTCTCCGACGCCCTCAACGAGTGGACCACCGCGGTCGGTTCGGCGGAGTTCGCGATCCTGCCCGGCTTCGAGGAGGGCCAGTGGCTCGGCCACCAGCTCCTCGGCTGAGCGGGGCGCCCGTGGTTGGGGCGGCGGGGGAGCATGGTGGGGTGGATGACGCATCGAGCACCGCTCCGCCGCCCCCCGGTCACCCCCTGCCGCCCGAGGGACCGATCCCGATGCCGGTCGGGGTGCGGCTGGTCGGGGCGGTGATGCGCCGCGGCAAGGCCTTCTCCGTCGCCCACATGGACGAGGCGGCCCTGGCGCGGGTGCAGCGGCTGGCGCTCCCCGACCGGGGGCCCGCCAACCTGGTGCTGGGGCGGCTGCCGCGCGACGTCCAGGTGGAGCGAGCCTCGCTGCCCGGGCCCCAGGGCGACCTGCCGCTGCGGATCTACCGTCCGCGCGGGGCCACCGGGACGTTGCCGGTGGTGGTCGCCTTCCACGGCGGTGGCTTCTCCCTCGGCAGCGCCCGGCAGGGCGACTGGCTGCACGGCCGGGTCAGCGCCGGCGTGGGCGCCGTGGTGGTGGCCGTCGACTACCGGCTCGCGCCGACCCACCGGTTCCCGGCCGCGGTGGAGGACTGCTGGGCGGCGTTGGAGTGGACCCACGCCCAGGCCGCCGAGCTCGGCGCGGACCCGGACCGGCTGGCGGTGATGGGTGACAGCGCCGGCGGCAACCTGACTGCGGTGACCTCCCTGATGGCCCGCGACGCCGGCGGCCCGCCGATAAAGCACCAGACCCTGATCTATCCGGCCACCGACCTGACCGAGAGGCTCAAGGACGACCGCTCCTACCGGGAGAACACCCTGGCGGTGGTGCTGAGCAACGAGGACCTCGAGGTCTTCCACGGCCACTACGTCGACGACGGCGCCGACCCCGACGACTGGCGGCTCTCCCCGGTCCTGGCCCCCGACCACTCCGGTCTCCCACCCGCCCTGGTGGTGCTGGCCGGTCGGGACCCGCTGCGCGACAGCGGCCTGCGGTACGCCGAGAAGCTGGCCGCCGCGGGGGTGCCGGTGCGGGTGGAGGAGTTCCACCGGATGCCGCACGGGTTCCTCGCGATCCCCTACCTCGCGCGGGACGCCCGCGCCGCCGCTGCCGCGATCGTCGCCGCGCAGCGGGAGGCGCTGAGCCGCTGAGCCTGCTGGGAAGCAGGCCCTGGACCCATGTCGGTCCCCGGCCCCACGGAGCGGCACAGCGGCCGCACCGTGGGGCCTCGTGTGGTTCGGGTCAGCTGCCCTTGACCGTGAAGGGCGACGACGTCGCGATGCCCAGGTCCTGGATGCTGGAGACGGCGCGCAGCGTCGTCTTCCCCTTCCAGGTGTGCTTGTAGCGCAGCTGCGCCTTGCCCGAGCTCTTCGTGTAGCCCTTCGCCTTCGGCACCGAGACCCACTTCGAGCCCTTCTTGCGCTGCAGGTAGACCCGGGCGCCGTCGGTGCCGAAGTAGCCCCCGGTCGGGCGCTCGTCGGTCACCGAGACGTTGACCTTCACCTTCTTCCCGCGCTTCACCTTCTTGGTCGGTGTCTTGGCGGTGACGGCCGTTCCGGGCAGCCGCATGTCGAAGGTGAAGGGAGGGACCTCGGTGGTCGTCGTGACGGGTGCCCCGGTGCGGTTGGGCCAGAGGGTGAGCGAGTAGGAACCGGTGACCGTGTAGGTGCCGGGGATGTCGGTTCCACCGCAGAACTGCTCCGTGTCGACGCCGGTGGTCGGGTCGCCGTGGCTGATGTAGAGGGAGCCGGCGGCGGTGCCGTCCGGGGCCTGGACGGTCAGCGCGATGTTCCAGCTCAGGTTGTCCAGCGGCGGGGAGATGGAGTAGCTGAAGGGGTGGTCGACACAGTCGGTGAAGAGCACGCCGGGTCCGGCGCTCACGGTGACCGCGTTGGGGTCCGCCTGGGCGGGGGCGCTGAAGGCACCCGCCGCGAGGACTCCGGCGAGGAGGGCGGATGAGCGACGTAGCAACCTAGGCATGGAGGAGCCCTTTCAGACGGAGTGAGGACCGGGGCATACCCGGGTGGGCCAGGGGCAAACCTGCTTTGCCCGGACGGTCTAGCCGGGCGGTGAGGCGCCTCGACCCTGGAGCCGCGGCAGAGCGGCCTCCTTGCGACACCTAGTCAGGCGACCGGATCGCGGCCCAGCCGGTGATGTCGCACTGAGCGTGCTGGTTGCTTCCGGCAGCGACGACGGTTCCGTCCGCTTGCAGTCCGAGGGTGTGGGTGGATCCGGCCGCCACTGCCACGATCCCGCGCCAGTCGGCCACGTCGCACTGGCCGGAGTCGTTGCCACCCACGGCCACGACTCGGCCGGCGGTGGTGACTGCGACGGTGTGGTGGCTCCCAGCTGCCACTGTCACGACGTCCCGCCAGGTACCGACGTCACAGGCGCCCGTCGATCGGTCCCCGACCGCGAGGACGCGTCCGTCGTCGGTGAGACCGACGGTGTGAAGGTAGCCCGCGGCGACGGCGGCAACGTCACGCCAGGTGTCGACCGCGCACTGGCCCCGGCGATCGTTCCCCACGGCGACGGTCGTCCCATCGGCCCTGAGGCCCACCGAGTGCCAGTCGCCACAGGCCAGGGCGACAGCCTCACGCCAGCGGCTCACGTCGCACGCTCCGTCGCGGAGCCGTCCCGCAGCCACCACGGTGCCGTCACCGAGGAGCCCCAGGGTGCGGCGCCAGCCCGCGGCGACAAGGGTCACGCCGCGCCATGACGCGACGTCACACTGTCCGTCGCCGTTCCAGCCCGTCGCCACCACAGTGCCGTCCGCGCGGAGGCCGACGCTGTGCGACCGTCCGGTGTTCGACGCCGTGTGCACGTCTCCCGCAGCTACGCCGACCACCTGGACCCAGTCCTCGACTCGACACTCACCGGACGCCCCCGTGCCGGCCGCCACCACGGTGCCGTCAGCACACAGACCCAACGAGTGTCGTGGTCCACCGGCGAGGACAGGACTGCTCACCGGCACAGCATGACGGATCACCGGACGTCGGGCGGTCCACCCCGCTCCAGGCCCCAGGACCGATTTCGCATGCTTGTCCGGTCTCTGAGAAGTGCGCGTTCAGGGGAGCCTGCTTGTCGGTGGTCGTCTGTTGACTGGTGGGTGTCGGGAGGGCATCGGGGTCCTCCGGTACGGCACGGGGAGGGGGTCCGCGATGTGGGAGCAGGCAGGTGGTGGCCACCCGATCACCCGGGCGGTGGGGCTCATCGACGCCGCCCTCGACCTGGCCGCGGCGGCCGATCCCATGTACCTGTCGGCGCTCGCGCAGCGGGAGGCGTTGCTGGACCTGACCCGGCTGGTCGACGGGGTCGAGGCGCTGCGGATGCGGGTCATCGGCACCGTCGGCGCCCCCGGTGGGGTGGCTGAGGGCGACGGTGCGAGGTCGGTGGCGGGGTGGCTCGATGCCCGGGCCAGGACCGGGTACGCCGCCGGCCGGGCTGCGGAGAAGCTCGCCGACGCGGTCTCCTCCCGCTGGCACCTGGTCGGCGCCGGTCTCACTCGGGGAACGGTGAACCTGCCCCAGGCCCGGGTGATCGTGAAGGCCCTCGACGACCTGATCACCGACCCGCTACCCGGCGAAGAAGTACCCGCCGACGTCCTTGCGAGCGCGGAGGCGCATCTCGTGGACGCCTGCGCCCGGTTCAACCCCCGCGAGCTCGAGGCCCTCGGGGCGAAGATCCTGCACACCGTCGCCCCCCAGACCTGCGAGGAGCACGAGCGCAGGCTGCTGGAACGCGCCGAGCAACGCGCCAACGCCGCGACCCGGCTCACCATCCGCCGCCGCGGCGACGGGGCCTCCACCCTGTCCGGCGTGATTCCCGACCACGCCGCAGCCCGGCTCAAGACCTATCTGTCGGCCTGGACCTCACCCACCCAGGACGACGGCAAGGACGCCGGCGCCGCCACAGGGTTGCACCCCTTCGCCCACGTCGATCCGGCCACCGGGATGCGGTTGCCGCAGGAGCGGTTGCACGGGATGGCGTTCTGCGCGTTCCTCGAGGCCGCCGACCCGAAGCGGATCCCCGCCCACGGCGGCGCCGCCACCAAGGTCCTCGTCACGATCGACTACGAGAAGCTGCGTGACCTCACCGGCACCGGGCAGATCCTCACCAACGGTGAGGACCTCACCGAGGTCACCGCCCACAACGTGCGGCGGCTGGCCTGCCAG
Source organism: Nocardioides sp. Z50_6 (assembly GCF_058215755.1). Lineage (NCBI taxonomy): Bacteria > Bacillati > Actinomycetota > Actinomycetes > Propionibacteriales > Nocardioidaceae > Nocardioides > Nocardioides sp. Z50_6. The sequence continues at coordinate 150,191 of NZ_JBZAJB010000003.1, forward strand.
GGCGACATCATCCCCGTCGTGCTCGACAGCACCGGGGTGCCGTTGGACATGGGGAGGGCCACCCGGTTCTTCACCTCCGCTCAACGCGACGCCCACATGCTCAAGCACCACACCTGCCAGACCACCGGCTGCTCGGTGCCCGCGCCCTGGTGCGAGGCCCACCACGGCGGCCCCGACCCCTGGGCCGGCGGCGGCCGCAGCGACCTCAAGGAGCTCGTCCTCCTCTGCCCCTGGCACCACCACCGCGCCCACGACCCCGGCTACGCCACCCGACGTCACGCCGACGGCGACATCCGGTTCCACCGCCGGACCTAGGAGGACCAAGCACGGGTTCAACGCCGTCGTGACCAGTTCCTCCTGCGCCAGGTGCCGTCCGCGACGCGGACCCGATGGTGTGGGGCAAGGCGGGGCCTACGACGACCCCGTCCGGGCACGTCCGGCACACTCCAGGAGTGTCCGACCCGCTGCGCGACCTGCTCGCCGCACCGCCCGACCTCCCGGTCGCGGCGGGCCTGGCCGCCCTCGTCGAGGCGCTCCGGACCAGCGGAGTCGCGGTGGTCCAGGCACCGCCCGGCACCGGCAAGACGACCTTGGTCCCACCCGCGGTCGCCGACGTGGTCACCGGGCGGGTCGTCGTCACCCAGCCCAGCCGCATCGCGGCTCGCGCCGCCGCCCGTCGACTGGCACAGCTCCTCGGCGAGCCGGTGGGGGAGACGGTCGGGTACGCCGTCCGTGGGGACCGGCGCACCAGCGGGCGCACCCGGGTCGAGGTCGTCACCACCGGACTGCTGCTCCGGCGGATCCAGCGCGATCCCGAGCTGGGCGGCGTCGGCGCCGTGGTCCTCGACGAGGTGCACGAGCGACACCTCGACGCCGACCTGACCCTGGCGCTGCTCATCGACGTCCGGGCCAACCTGCGAGACGACCTGGCCCTGGTGGCGATGTCGGCCACCGTCGAGGCCGAACGGACGGCCACCCTGCTGGGAGGTCACGCTCACGCGGGGTCCGACCCTGCGCCAGCAGAAGGCCGAGCCGCGCCGGTGGTCCGCGTCCCGGGCGCCTTGCACCCGGTGCGGGTGGTCTGGTGCCCGCTGCCGGCGGGGATGCGCCGTACCGACGACCGCGGGATCACCCCGGCCTGCCACGACCACGTCGCGGCGACCGTGCGTCGCGCGCTCGCCGAGCACGAGGGTGACGTGCTGGTCTTCGTGCCGGGGGTCGCGGAGGTCGGGGCGACCGTACGTCGCCTGGCCGGCGTGGACGCGGCCGTGCACGCCCTGCACGGACGTCTCTCCGCCGCCGAGCAGGACCTGGCGCTGCGCGAGGGACCGGGGCGACGGGTGGTCGTCTCTACCGCCGTGGCCGAGTCGTCGCTCACGGTGCCGGGGGTCCGTGTGGTGGTGGATGCCGGGTTCTCCCGCGAGCCGCGCACCGACCACCGTCGCGGGCTGGCGTCGCTGGTGACCGTCGCGGTGAGCCGGGCGGCGGCCGAGCAGCGAGCGGGGCGGGCCGGACGGCTGGGGCCGGGCGCCGTGCTGCGCTGCTGGTCGGAGGCGGAGCACGCGCACCTGGCCGCCCACCCGGAGCCCGAGATCGCCACCGCCGACCTGACGGCCTTCGCCCTGGAGGTGGCGTGCTGGGGGAGCCGCGACGTGCGTGACCTGGCGCTGCTCGACCAGCCGCCGGCGCACGCGCTGTCGGCTGCCAAGGACGTGCTGGTGGACATCGGGGCGATGACCGAGGACGGGAGGGCCACCCCGCGGGGGCGGGTGATCGCCGGCGTGCCGGCCGACCCGCGGCTGGCGCGGGCCCTGATCGACGGGGCACCTCTGGTCGGGGCCAGGCGGGCCGCCGAGGTGGTCGCGATGCTCAGCGAGGACGTGCGTGCCCCCGGCGGAGACCTGGTGGCTGCCCTCCGGTCGCTGCGCGCTGATCGACGTGCCGGGTCGTGGCGCACCCAGGTCTCCAGGCTGGAGGCGATCGTGCAGCAGCAGGGTGGCGAGCAGCAGGGTGGCGAGAAGCAGGGTGGCGCCCGAGCGCTGACCGATGACGTGGCCGTCGGGCTGGTGGTGGCCCTGGCGCACCCGGACCGGATCGCCCGCAAGCGCGCCGGCGCCTCGAGCTACCTGATGACGTCCGGGACGGGCGCGGCGCTCGATCCGCGTGACCCCGGGCCGTTGGCCGGCCTGGAGTGGCTCGCGGTCGGTGACGCGGAGCGGCGGGCAGGCCAGCGTGACGCCCGGATCCGGGCAGCAGCCCCACTCACCGAGGACCTGGCGCTGGAGGCGGCGGGGTCCCGGTGGACCGAGGTGGACGAGGTCTCCTGGACCGGCGGGCGGGTGCTGGCACGCCGACGTTCGTTGCTGGGGGCGATCGAGCTGGGTTCCGTCCCGCTCAGCGACCCACCGGTGCAGGCGGTGACCGACGCCATCCGCGAGGCCCTGAGGAGCGAGGGGATCGGTCTCCTCAGCTGGTCGGAGTCGGCCACGGCGCTGCGCGCCCGCCTCGCCTTCCTGCACCGTGCTCTCGGCGACCCGTGGCCCGACGTGAGCGAGGAGGCGCTGACGCAGCACCTCGAGTCGTGGTTGGGGCCCCAGCTGGCGCGGGTCCGCTCGGCGGCGGACCTGCGCCGCATCGACGTCGGCGCGGCGCTGCGGAGCCTGGTGCCGTGGCCGCAGGCAGGCCGGCTCGACGAGCTGGCCCCCGAACGCGTGGAGGTCCCCAGCGGGTCGAGCGTGCGGATCGACTACGGCCACGAGCAGCCGGTGCTCGCCGTCCGGCTGCAGGAGGTCTTCGGCTGGACCGACGTGCCCGTCCTGGCGGACGGCCGGGTCCCGCTGCTCCTGCACCTGCTCTCACCCGCTCGGCGTCCGGCCGCCGTCACGGCAGACCTGGAGTCCTTCTGGGACAACGGCTATCCCAGCGTGCGTGCCGACCTGCGCGGGCGCTATCCCAAGCACGCCTGGCCCGAGGACCCACGCAGCGCGCCGGCCACCGCACGGCCGAACAGACCCCGACGGTGAGCGCTGAGAGCCACTAGCCTCGACGGTCCCGGCCGCCGTACCACTCGACGCTCATGGGCGTCGAGAAGGAGGAGCTCCGCGTCATGGTCAGTCCCACCACCGAGCACCACGTCTCCGTCCCGCTGCTGCGGACCTCGTGGGAGGCGCTCACGTTCGTCCACTGGCGCGTCGCCCCGGAGTCGGTCCAGGCGCTGCTTCCCTCCGGGTTGGAGGTCGACGTCTACGACGGGTCCGCGTGGGTGGGCCTGACCCCGTTCGTGATGGGCAACATGCGCCCCCTGGGTCTTCCCGATCTCCCGGGCGACCTCCGTCTTCCGGGATCGCCGAGGTTCCCCCGCCTGGCCGACGTGACGAGCACGCCGGAGACCAACCTCAGGACGTACGTGAGGGGACCTGACGGACGTGACGGCTTGTGGTTCCTCTCCATCGACGTCGGCAGTGCCGCCGTCGCGGCCGCCGTCCGAGCGGCGGTCGGGGCTCCGTACCACGCCGCCCGGATGTCGGTCGACCGGGACGAGCGCTCAGTCACCTACACGGGCTCCCGGAGGCGCTCTCCCGTGGCCTTCCGGCTCCAGGTCGAACCGGGGGAGGCCGTCGTGCCCTCGGACCTCGACATCTGGGTGACCGGTCGTTGGCGCGCCTACACCCGTCACCTCGGTCGCCTGCTGGTCACGCCCGTCGAGCACGAGCCGTGGCCCCTGCGCGAGGCGAGCCTGCGGTCACTGGACCAGAACCTCGTCCGCTCCGTCGGCCTGCCCGACCTGGGCGAGCCGGCGCTCGTGCACTACTCCGACGGGGTGCAGAAGGTTCGGCTGGGCCGACCCGCGGTCGTCGGCTAGACCCGTCGCCGCGGAGCCTGTCCCCGGGTGAGCCGGGGGCTGGTCGCGCGCCCCGGGTGCGGTCACGATGAACAGGTGCTCGGACTCGAGATGGTCGTGGTGCTGGGAGTCGCGCTGGTGGCGTGCGGCTCGCTGGCGCGCCGCTACCCGATCGCCCCGGCGGTCCTGCTGGTGCTCGTCGGCGTGCTCGTGGGGTTCGTGCCGCGGCTGCGCGAGGCGCACCTGCCGCCGGAGGTCGTCCTCCTGCTCTTCCTGCCCGCGTTGCTCTACTGGGAGAGCCTGACCACGTCGCTGCGCGAGATCCGCAGCAACCTGCGCGTCGTCGTCCTGTCCAGCACCGCGCTGGTGCTGGCCACCGCCGGCGCGGTCGCCTGGGCGGCGCACGCCCTGGGGATGGAGTGGGGCCCGGCATGGGTGCTGGGCGCGGCGCTCGCGCCGACGGATGCGACGGCGGTCGGCGTCCTGGCCCGCGACCTGCCTCGCCGTACGGTCACGGTGCTGCGCGCCGAGAGCCTGGTCAACGACGGCACTGCGCTGGTCCTCTACGGCCTGGCGGTCGGTGTCACCGTCGGCGAGGAGACTCTGACCGGCTGGCACGTCACCTGGCTCCTGGTGCTCTCCTACTGCGGCGGCGTGCTGGCCGGGGGACTGGTCGGTCTGCTCAGCTGGCAGGTCCGCCGTCGGCTGGACGACCCGATGCTCGAGGGCATCGCGATGCTGGTGACCCCGTTCGCGGCGTTCCTCGCGGCCGAGGCGATCGGAGCATCCGGGGTGCTGGCCGTCGTGGCGTGCGGGCTGTTCATGAGCCAGGTGGCTCCCCGGATCACGAACGCGGCCACCCGGCACCTCGTCACGCCGTTCTGGACGCTCTCCACGACGGTGCTGAGCAGCTCGCTCTTCGTGCTGATCGGGCTCTCGGCGCAGTCGGCGTTCCGCGGGCTCACCAGCACCTCGGTGCGCGAGGCGCTGGTCTACACGCTCGTGGTGGCCGCCGTGGTGATCGGCGTGCGGTGGGTGTGGACCTACACCACGCCGTACCTCGTCCGGCTCGTCGACCGCCGGCCTGTGCAGCGCGCCCGGCGGGTCGGGGCACGGCAGCGGACGGTCACCGCGGTGGCGGGCTTCCGCGGCGCGGTCTCCCTCGCCGCGGTGCTCGCGGTGCCACGCACGCTGGAGTCGGGAGCGCCGTTCCCCGAGCGCGACCTGATCGTGGTCGTCGCCTGTGGCGTGATCGTGCTGACCCTGCTGCAGGCGCTGCTGCTCCCGGCGGTGGTGCGGTTCGCCCGACTGCCCCGCGACGACTCGGTCGCCGAGGAGATCCAGCTCGCGGAGGTCTCCACCCTCGACGCGGCGATCGACGCCCTCGACGCCACCGCCGCCGAGCTCGGCACCGCCGAGAAGGTCGTCGAGCGGGTACGCCGTGAGCTCGACATCCAACGCCGGCTGCTCGGCGCCGCCGGGGCCGAGGGCCACCCGCTGGTGCGGCACGACGACCAGCACACGACCCTGTCGCTCGCCCTCCTCGCCCGCCGCCGGGAGGCGCTTCTGGCGCTCCGCGACGAACGGCGGATCGACGACATCGTGCTGCGCCGGGTCCAGGCGCGGCTCGACATCGAGGAGGTGCGGCTCTCGCGCGCGAGCCCCTCGGAGTGAACGCCGTCCCCGGACCGCCGTCCCCAGGCAGGCCGTCCCATCGTCGCCCGCGACAGGAGCCGGCCGGGCGTGCGCATGGAATGCTCCCGTCATGGGGGAGACCGAGACACGCGTCGGCCAGAACCGCCCGTGGAGGTCACGGGAGCTCGTCCTCGCGTGCTGCGCTGTCGGGTGCCTCCTGCTGCCCAGGCTCGGACTCCTCCTGGTCGTGCGGGGCGTCGTCGTCCCGCTCTCAGGGCTGGCGGTGCTCCTGGCCGTCGCCGCACTGGTGACCCGCCGCCTCGCCCGTCGCAGGAACACCCGGAGCGCCCCGCGGGGCACCCTGCTCGTCACCGTGCTGGTGCTGGTCGCGGGACTGCTCAGCACCGCCTCGGCTGCCGTGTTCACCACCTACTCTCTGCACCCCGCCGCTTCGCCGCAGGGTTGTCGGGTCGTGGCGGCGGAGCACGCCTGGTTCATGTCCGGGGGCGGTGCCGTCTACCTGCTCCGCGGGACGACGGGTCTCGCCCGTCGGGTGGGGGAGTACAAGACCGACGACGGGGACAAACCGTTCGCCTACGGCACCGCCGACCTGAGGTGGGACGGTGAGGCGGCGATCGTCGAGGGGCCGTTGTGGAGCGTCGACGGCGACGCCGTGGCGTACAGGTGCTGAGCGTGGTGCCAAGTGCCCGGCGCCGTGTCCTGCGGCACGATGAACGCGGGATCCCACGGGGCCCGGTCGAAGGCGAGCGCCTCGGACCAGAACGCGCCAGCGCGTTCGATGGCGGACACCTGCAGCACGACCGCTCCGAGTCTCAGCATGACCAGCACGCTGGCAGGCTGAGCTCGGGTTGGCGACGCTGTGACCCTTGCCACATGGGTTTACAAACCCTATCTTTTTGTCAAACCTCGGCTGCGCACAGGAGATTCGATGACCCCGGACCGGATCCCCCACAGCACCGTCTCGCCTGAGTCCACCAACGGTTGGCGTGACCGCAAGCGTCGGCTCTGGCTGATCGGGCTCGTCGTGCCGTCACTGGCCTTCCTCGGCTACGGGATGTACGGACTGACCGGCTGGGGCGTGTGGCTGTGGCTGGGACCGATCGTGATCCTGGTGATCGTGCCCGCCATCGACCTGGTGGTCGGGCTGGATCGCGCCAACCCGCCCGACGACGTCATCGAGGCGCTGGAAGCCGATCGCTACTACCGCTGGATCACCTACCTCTTCCTGCCCCTGCAGTACGTCGGCTTCGTCGGCGCGATGTACCTGGTGATGCGCGGGGACCCCTTGGGTTGGACGCCTGAGCTCGGGTCTGTCGACAAGGTCGCCCTGAGCATCTCGATCGGCTGCATCGGCGGGATCGGCATCAACACTGCCCACGAGCTGGGCCACAAGAAGGAGTCGCACGAGCGCTGGCTCTCCAAGATCGCACTCGCCCAGGTCGCTTACGGCCACTTCTACATCGAGCACAACCGTGGCCACCACGTCCGGGTGGCGACGCCTGAGGACCCGGCGAGCAGTCGGCTGGGTGAGAGCTTCTACGAGTTCTGGCCGCGGACGGTGGTGGGTTCGCTGCGCTCGGCCTGGCGGCTGGAGAAGCGCCGCTACGCGCGTCGCAGCCAGCACCCGTGGCGGCTCGGCAACGACGTGCTGAACGCCTGGCTGATGACCGCGGTGCTGTGGGGCGCCCTGATGCTCTGGCTCGGGCCAGGCGTGCTGCCCTACCTGGTGCTCCAGGCCTTGGTGGGGCTGAGCCTGCTCGAGGTCGTCAACTACATGGAGCACTACGGGATGCTGCGGCAGAAGGTCGGCGTGGGGGAGCGGGAGCGCTACGAGCGCGTCGACCCGAGCCACAGCTGGAACTCCAACAACATCGCCACCAACGTGCTGCTCTACCACCTGCAGCGGCACAGCGACCACCACGCCAACCCGACCCGGCGCTACCAGGCGCTGCGTGACTTCGCGGAGTCGCCGGTGCTGCCCACCGGATATGCCGGGATGATCCTGCTGGCCGCGTTCCCGCCGGTGTGGCGCCGGGTGATGGACCCGCGGGTGCTGGCCCACTTCGACGGCGACGTGACCCGGGCCAACCTGAGCCCCCGGCGCCGCGACGCCTACCTGCGCCGCTACGCCGTACCGGAGGCTCGCCCGACCAGTGCTCGCCCGGGCACCGACCTCGCGTGGAGCGGCGACGGCAAGCAGGGCGCCGAGGTACTGGCCGCACGCTGCCCCGGGTGCGGCTACACCTACGAGGTGGCGGCCGGGGACGAGCACGAGGGTTTCGCGGCCGGCACCGCCTGGGCCGACGTCCCCGCCACGTGGAGCTGCCCGGACTGCGGGGTCCGGGACAAGGTCGACTTCGTGCCGGTGGACCCGGCGGAGGCGGTGTCGAGCGGCGCGCCGGTCCCCAGGCGTTTCATGCGCGGTTCCTAGACTCACCCGGGTGACCTCCCCGACGGCAGCACCGACGCTCCGGCAGCGCCTGGTGGTGAGCGCGGTCGAGCTGACCACCGCCCACGGCTGGTCGCACGTGACGATGGCTCGGCTCGCCGGCGAGGTGGGGGTGAGCCGCCAGACCGTCTATGACCAGATCGGCACCAAGCAGGAGCTCGCCGAGGCGGTGATCTCGGCCGAGCTGACCCGCTTCCTCGACGCCGTCACGCGCGCCTTCGACCGCTCGCCCGACGACCTGGTCACGGCCGTGGAGGGCGCCTGTCACGACGTGCTGGTGCTGGCCCAGGACAACGCACTGCTGCGCGCCATCGTCTCCGCGACCCACGGCACCGACACCGAGCTGCTGCCGCTGCTCACCACGCACTCCGCGACCTTGCTCCAGACCGCGCAGACGGTGGTGGCCGAGCGCGTCGCCGAGTACGACGTCGCGCTTGACCCGGTGCGGCTGGCCACGGGCATCGAGGTGATCGTGCGGGTGGTGCTCAGCCACGTGATGCAGCCCTCGGCTTCGCCGGCTCGGACCGCGGCCGACCTGAGCTGGATCGCTGGGCGCGTGCTGGCCGCTCAGTGACTCACAGGTCGTGGTGCTGCGCGAAGGTGAGAACGTGGCCTCCCTGGTCGTGATCGCTGGCTAGCGTCCCCGGGCCAGGATCTCGGTGACCACCTGGGTCTTGGCGTCGGCATAGGCGTTCATGTCCGGCCAGTCCCGCTCGGCCAGCGAGCGCTTCGTCCGTTCGTAGAGGGCCCGGTCGGCGTCATCTGCGCGTAGGCGGCCACGCAGCACGAGGTAGTCGTCGATGTCGGGATGCCCGACCTCCAGGATGTGCACGTGCACGTCCCGCGCGGGGGTCCGCACCAGTCGGTGGCCCGGCTCCCGGGCCCGCAGCTGGTAGCCGGAAGCGAGCAGCTGGTCGAGGTAGTCCTCTTCGGCGGTGATGTCGGGCACCACCAGGAGGATGTCGATGATCGGCTTGGCGGCCAGGCCCGGCACCGAGGTGGAGCCAATGTGTTCCACCCGTACGGCGTGCTCGCCGACGGCCTCCCGGATGCGGGCCCGGTGCTCCTCGAAGGTCGCCGGCCACGTGGCGTCGTACGGGTGGAGCACGATCTCGCGCTTCTCCACCCCGCCGACGAGCTCGACCTCGGAGACGTCGGGGTGGCGGTGCTGGTCGTCAGGCATCTGGTGAATCTACCGGTGCCAGCGCCCCAGGGAACGCGTCAGTCGCCGCGAGGTGCGGACGTCACCAGGCGGGGAGGTCCCGTCCCCAGGGCCGCGCCGGGGCGGGGTAGTCGTCGAAGCCCGGGACAGCGGGTCGAGCCGTCGTCATCGCGTCGTGCGTGACGGTCGCGGCGGGTACGGCGGGCGCCGGGTGGTCCGGCGTACGACCCGGCGCGTCGAGCAACGCCGACCGCTTCCCCTGGCCGGTGTCGAGGTGCTGCCACTCGATCTCCGGCAGGTGCGGCGGGTCGATCCGCAGCACGTCCGCACCCAGCAGCGCCAGGGTTCGTGTGCAGACCGGGCCGGCGAGCACCCGGGTCAGGTCGAGCACCCTGACGCCGCTGAGCGGGCGGGCGCCGCCGACCAGCGTCGCCTGCCGGGAGTCCTCCCTGGTGCGGGTCCTCACGAGCGGACCTTCGGTGGCACGCCGGCCGGGCTCGCTGCCCGCCACTCCTTCTCGGAGCGGAACCGGACGATCAGGGCTCCTGTGGCCGCGGCCGCGTCCTCCAGCTCCTGACCGCGGCGCTCGCCGAGGGCGGCCGCCGCGGCCTCCCGGCCCGCGTCGGGCCCGTGGGCGAGCAGCGCGAGCAGGCGAGCGGCGTGGTGCGGGTAATCGGCGTGCGTGCGCACCCACCCGTCGGCGCAGGCGAAGAACCCTGAGAGTGGGGCGAACCCCTCGAACGACCTGCCCTCGACCCCGAAGAGCAGCAGACCGTAGCGCCGCTGGCCGCGGCCGCGCTTCCTTGACACGGAAGAGGTCAGCGCTCCCTCGAAGAGTAAAGAATGTTTGACATGCCTGGCAGTGCTCCCTAGTCTCCGACGTGTCAAACATCTTTGACACATGAAGTCGACATGGCGTCGGTGCGGGGGGAGGAACGGATGGCGTACGAGGAGAAGCGGGCCTGGATCATGGCGGTGGTGGCAAGCACCGCCTACGCCCTGTACCTCGGTCGGGTGGGGCCGCAGCTGGCCGAGGGATCGGCTGCGACCGTGCCCTACGCGACGGCACTGCTGTGGAGCGTGGGCGGCGCGATCCTCGCGCAGATAGTCCTCAACGTCGTGGCGGGCATCGGGTTCGACACGCGTGCCCGCAAGGACCGGCGGGACGTGGAGATCCACCGCGCCGGGGAGTACGTCGGCCAGTCGTTCGTGATCCTCGGCGCCGTCGCCGCGCTGGCGATGGCCCTGGCGGAGTGGGAGCCCTTCTGGATCGCGAACGTCATCTTCCTCGGCTTCACGCTCTCCGCGGTGGTGTCCTCGGCCGCCAAGATCGTCGCCTACCGCCGGGGCTTCCACACATGGTGAAGCCCACCCGCGTCACCAACTCGATCCGCTCCCTGCGGGCCGCTCACGGCGACCTGACCCAGGCCGAGCTCGCCCGCCGGATCGGCGTGACCCGCCAGACCGTCATCGCCATCGAGCAGGGCCGCTACTCGCCGTCCCTGGAGATGGCCTTCCAGATCGCGGCCGTCTTCGGGGTGCCGCTCACCGACGTCTTCGACCACCCCGGCACCGAGGAGGAAGCATGATGCGAGCCATCGTCCAGGACGGCTACGGCCCGCCCGAGGTGCTGAGGGTGGGGTCCGTGCCCGTCCCAGTACCGCGGGACGACGAGGTCCTGGTCCGGGTGCGGGCCGCCGGGGTCGATCCCGGTGTCTGGCACGTGGTCACCGGGCTTCCGTACGGCGTCCGGCTCGGCTTCGGCCTGCGCCGACCGCGGCAGCCCGTCCCCGGCCTGGACCTGGCCGGCGTCGTGACCGCCGTGGGCTCCCGGGTGCGGGGCCTGGTCGTCGGCGACGAGGTGTTCGGCACCGGCCGGGGCAGCTACGCCGAGTACGCCGTGGCCAAGGCGGACAAGGTGGCCCGGATGCCCACCGGGCTGGCCTTCCAGGAGGCGGCCGCCGTACCCATCTCCGGGCAGACGGCCCTCGCAGCCGTGCGCAAGGCCGGCGACCTCGAAGGGCGGCGGGTCATGGTCCTCGGTGCCGGCGGCGGCGTGGGCATCTTCGCCGTGCAGCTGGCCAAGGCCGAGGGCGCTCACGTCACCGGGGTGTGCAGCGCCGGCAAGGCCGACTTCGTCCGCTCCCTCGGAGCCGACGCGGTCATCGACTACACCGTCGCCGACCCCACCACACCGACCTCCGCGGCGCCGGCGTACGACGTGGTCATCGACACCGCCGGCAACCGGAAGCTCACCCGGCTCCGCCGTGCCCTGACACCGCGCGGCGTGCTGGTCCTGATCGGTGGCGAGGCGGGGGAGGGTCGACTGCTCCAGGGCTTCGACCGGCAGCTGCGCGCGCTGCTCTGGTCGCCCCTGCTCCGCCAGCGCCTGGTGCCGGTGATGGGCACGCAGCGCACCACGGACCTCCAGACCCTCGCCGGACTCATCGACACCGGACGGATCAGGCCGGTGATCGACCGGGTGTTCCCGCTCGAGGACGCCGCGGCAGCCGTCGCGCACGTCGGCAGTGGCCACGCCCGCGCGAAGACGGTTCTCTCACTCGGCTGAGCGAGATCGCGCCGCAGCGCAACGAGCCATGAGCGGCCGCTGTCAGGACGGGCCGGCGCCGTTGCTCAATCCTCGTCTTCGCTCCGGGGCGCGCTCTGGTCAGTGCGGTCGGAGACGTCCAACACGGTCCCGGTAGCGTCCGGGGGTGCCCAGCTCCCGTCGCTCTCCCGCCCGCCGCCGGGGTGGTTCCTCGCGTCGGGGTGGGGCGCGCCAGGCGCCAAGGCCGCTGCCAGCCGCCGGGCCGGGGGAGCGGCTGTGGGTGCTCGACGTCCCCTACGGGACCCAGGTCGACGACGCCTCCTGGCACCCGGCGGTCAAGATGCACCTCTACGTCGGCCGCGCGCTGCCCGCGCACCTCGCGCCGTACGCCCCGGGCCCGTACACGCTGGGCCGGTTCCTGGAGAACACCCTCAACCCCGACGACCCGAGGCCCAACCCCGAGCCGACCGACGCGCTCGAGCCCCGGCAGATCCAGTTCGAGGCGGCCGACGCGATCGCCGAGCGGGCCGCCGCCGGTGGACGGCTCTTCCTGCTGGCCGACGAGCCGGGGGTGGGCAAGACGATCTCGGCCGTCCTCGGCGCCACCGCGGTGGGCGACCTGCGGGGCGCGAGCCGGGTGCTGGTGGTCGCCGACCGGCCCGCCGCGATCACCATCGGCCACTGGTGCCGGACGATCACGGCGCTGGGCGACGGCGGCCTGGACTGGGTGGTGATCACCTGGGACCGGCTCGACAAGGTCACCGACCACACCTGGGACGTGATCATCGCCGACGAGGCGCACGCGCTGCGGCGCACGACGACCAAGCGGTGGAAGCTGTGGGCGAGGATCTCCGGGCACGGCAAGGCCCACGACAAGGCGCCGTTCGTCATCGCCACCACCGCGACGCCCGGGCACACCCCGCTCGAGCTGCCCTACCTCGCCCCGGCCTACGCCCAGGTGCTCGGTGAGCCGATGAAGCAGTGGTCTTCCGTGGCCCAACCCGCCGCCACCTTCGCCGAGGCCCTGGAACGCCACGGCGTCGGCGTGGAGCGCGGCCGCTACGGCGCGACGTGGACGAGCGACCCGGCGCGGCGCGCCGCGGACCTCAAGCTGGTCCGCGGCTGGCTCACCGACGTCCGGCCGCAGGCGATGCTGCACCGGGCCGCCCCGTGGGGGCCGGTGCCGATCTCCGGGATGCCGGTGGCCCTCACCCCGGCCGAGCGGACGGCGTACGAGGCGGAGTGGGGGGAGTTCTGCCGGGAGATGGAGATCGCCCGCCGCGGCCGCAACGTCGCCAAGGGCCGGGCCGCGCTGCTGCGGTTCCGGCAGAAGGCCGGGCTGATCCGCGTCGACTCGACGGTCGCCTGGATCGCCCAGCAGGTCCAGGCCGAGCGGCAGGTGGCGTGCTCGGTGGAGTTCGTCGCGACCGCCGCCGCCCCGATCGCCGACCGGCTGCGTGACTCGGGCATCGAGGTCGCCACGATCTACGGCCGCGACCGGTTCGACCCCGAGGCCGAGCGGCTGCGGTTCCAGACCGGCGAGGCGAAGGTCTGCGTCTTCACCACCGTCGCCTCGATCAGCCTGCACGCCGGCGAGACCCTCGCCGACGGCCGGCAGGCCAGCACCGAGCCGCGGGTCGGGGTCTTCCACCAGGCCCGTTTCTCCGGCATCGCCGGACGGCAGGTGACCGGGCGCACCCACCGCGACCACCAGGTCTCGCCGTGGCACATCGCCTACGCCGAGGGCACCGTCGAGGAGCAGGTCGGCAAGGTGATGGTCGAGCGGATCGCCGCGGCCTCCGACACGGTGGGCAGCGACACCAGCGGCCTCGCCGACCTCGCCGAGCTCCTCGGCGCCGACTGGCTCCCCGCCACGACCCTCACCGAGGACGGCGCCTGACGAGTCAGGAGGTCCTGTCCCAGCCAGACATCGCTCTGCGTTCCAGGGCAGGGCTCGGCGTGCCAGAGTGGAGGCATGCGCACCATCGGGAACGTCCTGTGGCTCCTCCTCGCCGGCTGGTGGCTGGCGCTCGGCTACCTGGTCGCGGGCGTCGTCGCCTGCATCCTGATCATCACCATCCCGTTCGGCATCGCGTCGTTCCGGCTCGCCGGCTTCGTGCTCTGGCCGTTCGGCCGCACGGTGGTGTGGAAGCAGCAGGCCGGCCTCGGCTCGCTGATCGGGAACGTGCTCTGGGTGATCTTCTTCGGCTGGGAGCTGGCCCTGGCGCACCTGGTCGCCGGCCTGCTGCTCTGCGTCACCGTCGTCGGCATCCCGTTCGGCGTGGCCTGCTGGAAGATGGTGCCGCTCTCGCTGCTGCCGCTGGGACGCGACGTGGTGCCGGTGGACGCGGTCTCGCGGGACCCGTACGGCGTCCCCGTGCGCTCCTAGGCTCGCGACATGGCTGACTTCACCTGGCTCCCCGCCAACCGGGCCGCGCCCGAGGACGTCGAGGCCGTCTTCGCCACGGGTGGGCCGGCCAAGTGTCGCTGCCAGACGTGGAAGGTGCCGGGCTGGATCTGGCGGGACACCACCCAGGAGCAGCGGGACGCCGCGCTGGTCGAGCAGACCGGCTGCGGCACCAGCGGTCCGACGTCGGGGCTGATCGGCTACGTCGACGGCGAGCCCGCCGGCTGGGTGGCGGTCGAGCAGCGGGAGAACTACCCCCGGCTGTGGAGCCGGAAACAGCCGTGGATGCGGATGGACCCCGAGCTGGAGGGCGTCTGGTCGGTGACCTGCTTCGTCGTCCGCCCGGGCCGGCGGAAGTCCGGGCTGACCTACGAGCTCGCCGCGGCCACGGTCGAGTACGGCGAGCAGGTCGGCGCGCACGTCCTGGAGGGCTACCCGATCGAGCCCCCGCCGGGGAAGTCGGTGATCTGGGACGAGGCGTCGGTCGGCCTGCTGCAGGTCTTCCTCGAGGCTGGCTACGAGGTGGTCGCCACGCCCACGCTGCGGCGGCGCGTGGTGCGGCGCCGACTGGCGGGGGGACCGTCGGCGTGACCCTGCCCTCCCTCTGATCGCGGGCCGGTGGGCGTCAGTCCGCACCGCCTCGGGGGCCTCCAGCTCCTCGCAGGGCACGGACGGCTTCGGGGACCGCTCAGTCCGCGGGGCGGAGCAGCTCGTCGAGCCGGTCGACCAGCTCGGCGACGTCCTCGACCACCACCCGGGCCCCGGCCGCCTCCAGCTCCGCGCGGGAGAAGCCCCCGCTGAGCACGCCGATGGTCGGCAGGTCGCGGGCGTTGGCGGCCTCCACGTCCCACACCGAGTCACCGACCATGACGGCGCGGCTGCCGGCCACCTTGTCGATCGCCACGTCCAGCAGCTCGGGGTCGGGCTTGGTCTCCTCGGCGTCCTCGGCGGTGGTGGTGGCGTCGACGAGGTCGTCGGCGTCCAGCAGCGCGGTGGCGTGCTCGGCGTGCCGGGGGATGGCCGAGCTGGCCAGCACCACCGTGAACCCACGCTGGCGCAGCGCCTGGAGCAGGTCGCGGGCGCCCGGCAGCAGGGTGGTCTGCTCGATGATCGCGTCGAACTCCTCCTCCCACGCCTCCCGCACCGCGTCGCCGTCGGCGTCCTCGACCCGCTGGCCGGCGGCGGCCGTGACGAGCCGGTCACCGCCCTTGCCGATCTGCCGGTGGATCCGCCACGCCGGCACGTCGTGGCCGAGGCGGGCGAAGGCCCGCACCCAGGCGACCGTGTGGTGGTAGTTGGAGTCGAGCAGGGTGCCGTCGATGTCGAGGACGACCGTGTCGACCTGCAGGGGAGTCTCGGACGGGGCAGTGTCGGTCATGGTGCCTTTCCGGTCGGGAGGCGTGCGGTCGGGAGGCGTGCGGTCAGGAGGCGTGCAGGGGAGGGGTGCCGAAGCCGGCGCCGTCGGCCATCCCCGCGACCAGGTCGCCGACCGCCTCGGGGCCGGTGAGCCGCGGCTGCCACTCCAGCTCGCGGCGGGCCCGCTCGGTCGACATCACCGGCAGGCGGCTCAGGGCGTCCCAGAGCCGCGGGTCGGCCGGGAGGGCCCGGGCCTTCCACCCGCCGGCGATCAGTCCGCGCAGCACCGCCTTGGGGACGGGCACGTGCCTGGCCTCGAAGACGGCCGCCAGGTCGGCGGCCTCGACCACGTCGGGAGCGGCGAGGTTGAAGGGTCCGGCCGCGCGGCGGACGACGATGCGGGCGACCGCGTCGGCCAGGTCGAGGGCGTGGATGGCCTGGAACGGCACGTCGGTGGGGAACGGCAGCACCGGGACCAGCGAGGGCCGCACCAGCCGCTGCGGTGCGAGCGGGCCGCCGAAGATGCGTCGCTGCTCCGAGGCGGCGCGGCGCTGGAAGACGAAGGCGGGGCGCAACCGGGCCACGGTGGCGTCGGTGCCGGCCTCGGCGGCGTCGAGCAGCCGCTCGACGTAGGCCTTCTCCCGGCAGTACGACGCCGCGGAGGTGCCGTGCGTCGGCCAGGACTCGTCGACCGGGGTGAGGTCGACCCGGGGCGAGTAGGCCGCGATCGAGGAGGCGGCGACCACCTGGGGCACCCGCGCCGCGGCGACCGCGGCGAGCACCCGGGCGGTGCCGACGGCGTTGGTCTCCCAGGTGGTCTCCGGGCGGTGGGTGGGGTTGAACATCCAGGCCAGGTGGATCACGCAGTCGGCCCCGTGGAAGAGGCCGGCGAGGTCGTCGGAGCGGACGTCGGCCTGGTGCCACTCGATCCGCTCGCCGGGCCGCTTGCCCTCCTCGGTGACCGGCAGGCGCCGGGCGAGCCCCCGCACCCGGGTGACGTCGGGGTCGGCCAGGAGGCGGTCGACGACGGCGGTGCCGATGTTGCCGGTGGCCCCGGTGACGACGACGTCCACCGCTCAGCCCGCCTGGCCATCGCGGAGCGCGGGGAGCAGGTCGGACTCGGCCCACTCGAGGAACTCCTCCTGGTGGTCGCCGCCGACCTGGATCAGCGCCAGGTCGGTGAAGCCGGCCTCACGCCACGCGGCCGCGGCCTCCACCACCGCGCCCACGTCGTCTCCGCAGGGGATCGACTCCGCGACGTCCTCGGGGCGGACGAACTGGCTCGCCCCGGCGAAGCCGGCGGTGCCGGGCAGCTCGGCGTTGACCTTCCAGCCGCCGCCGAACCAGCGGAACTGCTCGTGGGCGCGCTGCACGGCGGCGTCCTTGTCGCGGTCGAAGCAGATCGGCATCTGGCCGATCTTGCGCGTCCCGCGGGCGCCCGCGCCGTCCCACTTCGCCACCAGCTCGCCGGTCGGCTCCGTGGTGATCATGTGGTCGACCAGGGGAGCGAGCAGCTCGATCGACTGGTTGCCGGAGATCGCCGCCCCGATCGGCACCCGGGTCTCGGGGAGGTCCCACAGCTTGGCGGACTCGACGTCGAAGTGGACCCCGTGGTGGGTGACGTAGCCGCCGTCGAAGAGGCCGTTGATGATCTCCAGCGCCTCGACCAGCATCTCGTGGCGGACGTCGACGGCCGGCCACGCCTGACCCACGACGTGCTCGTTGAGGTTCTCCCCGGAGCCGACGCCGAGGGTGAACCGCCCCTCGGAGAGCAGCTGCACGGTCGCCGCCTTCTGCGCCACCACCGCGGGGTGGTAGCGGAAGGTCGGGCAGGTCACGTAGGTCATCAGCTCGACCCGGCTGGTCACCTGGGTCACCGCGCCGAGCATCGCCCAGGCGTAGCCGGAGTGGCCCTGCTCGTCGAGCCAGGGGAAGTAGTGGTCGCTCATCACCTCGAAGTCGAAGCCCGCCTGCTCGGCGAGCCCGGCGTGGCGGACCAGGTCGGAGGGGGAGGCCTGCTCGGTCATGAGGGTGTATCCGATGCGCATGGCTGACCCGTACCCCCGCACTGGGCCGCCATGCGGCCCGGTGCGGGGTGCGCGCTCAGGGCTGGAAGACCACCTTGAACGTGCCGTCGGCCTTGGTCTGGAAGTCCTTGTAGGCCTGGGGAGCGGAGTCCAGCGGCAGGTGGTGGCTGGCGAAGTGCTCGAGCCCGAGCGGGTCGGCGTCGTCGAGGGCCAGCGGCATCAGGTCGTCGAGCCAGCGGCGCACGTTGGCCTGGCCCATCCGCAGCTGGAGCTGCTTGTCGAACATGTCCATCAGCGGCAGCGGCTGGGTCTGGCCGCCGTAGACCCCGCTCAGCGAGACCGTGCCGCCGCGGCGCACCGCGTCCAGCGCGGTGGTGATCGCCGCGGCCCGGTCGACGCCGACGCGCTGCATCAGGCTCGCGGCCAGCTTGCGGGGGAGCAGCCCCAGCGCCTTCTGGCTCATCTCGGCTACCGGCGAGCCGTGCGCCTCCATCCCGACCGCGTCGACCACCGAGTCGGCGCCGCGGCCCGAGGTCCGCGAGCGGACCTCCTCGGCGATGTCGTCGACGGCGTCCATGTCGAGGATCTCGGCGCCGGCCGCCGCGGCCCGGGCCAGCCGCTCAGGCACCCGGTCGACGCCGATCACCCGCAGGCCCAGGTGGATGCCGATCCGGGCCGACATCAGGCCGATCGGCCCCAGGCCCAGGACCAGCAGGGTGCCACCGTCGGGGACGTCGGCGTAGGCGACGGCCTGCCACGCGGTGGGGGCCACGTCGGAGAGGAAGAGGAACCGGTCGTCCGCGGGGCCGTGCGGCACCTTGATCGGGGAGAACTGCGCCTGGCGCACCCGCAGCAGCTCGGCCTGGCCGCCGGGCACCGAGCCGTAGAGCTTGCTGTAGCCGTAGAGCTCGGCGCCGGAGCCGTACTCGCGGACCTGGGTGGTCTCGCACTGGGTGAAGAGCTGGCGCTCGCACATCCAGCAGTGGCCGCAGGCGATCTGGAAGGGGACCACCACCCGGTCGCCGACCTGGAGGTTGCCGACCTCGCTGCCGACCTCCTCCACGATGCCCATCGGCTCGTGACCGACCACGTCGCCGGGCGTCATGAAGGGCGACAGCGGCTGGTAGAGGTGGAGGTCGGAGCCGCACAGGCCGGTGGAGGTGACCTTGATGATCGCGTCGGTGGGTTCCTCGATCCTGGGGTCCGGCACCTCCTCGACCCGGATGTCCTCGGTGCCCTGCCAGGTGACTGCCTTCATCGAAACTGCTCCTCGCGTCCGTGGTGCGTACGTCGTCCCAGATGACGTACCCGCGGTACGGGCGGGGATGCGTGAGGGCCTCGGATGCGCGCGGGGCCCCCGACCGGTACGCGCTAGCCCTCGAAGATCCGCGGCAGCTGCGAGGCACGGCCGGTGAAGCGCGGCGCGCGCTTCTCCCGGAAGGCGGCGACGCCCTCCTTGCCGTCGCCGATGCTGGTGTGGAACATGGCCAGCGAGTCGGCCAGGTGGGCCTCGAGCGGGTGCGGGGCCGCGCTGCCGGCGTAGAGGAGCTGCTTGGCCAGCGCCAGCGCGACCGGCGAGCGGTCGACCACGAAGGAACGCGCCAGCTCCAGCGCCGCCGGCACCAGGGCGTCCGGCTCGTGCACGGAGCGCACCAGCCGGCCGGCGTGCGCCTGCTCGGCGGAGAGGATCTCGGCCGAGTAGATCCACTCCAGCGCCTGCTGGACCCCGACGATCCGGGGGAGGAACCAGGTGGAGCAGGCCTCCGGGACGATGCCCAGCCGGCCGAAGACGAAGCCGATGCGGGCCCGGGTGGAGGCCAGCCGGAGGTCGGCGGCCAGCGTCATGGTGGCGCCGATGCCGACCGCGGCCCCGTTGATCGCCGCCAGCACGGGCTTGGGGCAGGCGTGCATCGCCAGGGTCACCTTGCCGCCGGTGTCGCGGACGCCGGCGGCCCACTCCTCGTCGTCGAACCGCTCGCGCAGCTCCTCGGGCGTGGGGTCCAGCGACTCGTCGAGGCCGAAGACGTTGCCCTCGGCGCTCAGGTCCATCCCGGCGCAGAACGCCCGGCCGGCCCCGGTGACCACCACCGCCCTGACCTCGTCGTCGAGCGCGGCGGCGGTGAAGAAGTGCTCCAGCTCGGCAGCCATGGTGACGGTGAAGGAGTTGAGCGCCTCGGGCCGGTCGAGGGTCAGCAGGGCGACCCCGTGCTCGTCCAGCTCGACCGTGAGGGTCTCGAAGGAGGTGGCACCCGCCGAGGCGCCGGTCACCGCTGGAGCCCCGAGGGGGTGCAGAGCTCGGCGGGGACCGACTCGGTGTCGTCCTCGATGATGTGGGTGAAGAGCCGCTGCGAGCGCTCGGGGTCCCAGGTGACGGCCAGGTCGCGGATCGGGATGCCGCAGGTCAGGCCGCTCTCGCCGTCGACCTTCGTCATGGCCAGACCGAACTGCGCGATGGCCAGCGGGCTGCTGCCCTCGCCGACCCGGAACGACTCCGCGGTGGCCGTGGAGAGCCCGTAGTAGCGCAGCGGGTTGAGGACGCTCCACGGGGACAGGGCCTTGCCGCCCACCGCCGCGACGACCTCGCGCTGGTGCTCGGCCCGCTTGATGTCGCCGAGGTCAGCGGAGGTCTTGCGCGAGCGGGCGTAGCCGAGGGCGGTCTTGCCGTCGGCCTCCTGGCAGCCGGCCTCGATGTCGAGGTTGGCGTCCTTGTCCTGCATGGCGCTCTCCGGGCAGATCTCCACGCCCCCGACGGCGTCGACCATGTCGACGAAGCCGCCGAAGCCCACCTCGACGTAGTGGTCGATCCGGATCCCGGTGTTCTCCTCGATGGTGCGGGTCAGCAGCTTCGGCCCGCCCCACGCGTAGGCGGCGTTGATCTTGGAGGTGCCACGCCCGGGGATCTCGACGTTGGAGTCACGGGGGATGGACATCAGCAGGTTGGGGCCGTCGCCGGTGTGCAGCAGCATGATGGTGTCGGCGAGCCGGCTGGTCGCGCCACCGGTGCCGAGCTCGCGGCGCTGCTCCTCGGTCAGGTCGCCGCGCGAGTCGCTGCCGACCAGCAGGTACGTCGTCCCGGGCTGCTCGGCGGGGCGCTCACCGCCCGGGTCGGCGTCGACCTTGGTCACCTTCGACCACGCCCAGAACGGCACCGCGACCAGGAAGACCAGCCACAGCAGCAGCACCCAGCGGACCACCCGGAAGACCCCGAGCCGGGGGCGCCGGGGTCCTCGGGGCCCGCGACCGCCGCGCCGCTCCCGGCCGGATGGGGGCGGCCCGGCCGGAGGGGCCGCCGGCGGGGGAGTCGAGGACGTCGTCCGGCGGGGTGTGCTCGCCGGCATCATCCGGGTCCCGTCGGCGTCGGCGGCGGGCGTCGCCGCGCGCCCCCGGTCCGAGGGGCGCGGGACCGCGCGGGTCGCGTCGTCGGAGGACAAGGGGCCCTTGGATCCGTAGAGCCATTGGTACTCGGGGGTGCCCTCCTCGGGGCGCCCCTTTCCCCGGGGTCGCTCAGCCATGGGGCCGAAACTACCGGGTAGCCGGGGAGGCAGGGGGTGCCGGTGCCCTCGGACACGCCGGGGCCGCGGTCTTGACGCCTGTGACCGGTGTGACTGGTGATACTGAGAGCGGATCTGTCGGCCCTTCCCCGGCCCTTCCCCAGCCCTTCCCCAGCAGTGAGGTCCGCCCCGATGTCGTCGCCCCTCCCGCCCCCCACCGGCGTCCGTGCTCCCGGCGTCGGGGACCGCGCCGCCCGCGTCCGGTTCCGGCGCGCGGTCTCGTTGATGCTGATGACCCTGCTGGTGCCCGGCTCCGCGCAGCTGGTCGCGGGCAACCGCCGCATCGGCTGGATCGCCCTGCGCGTGTGGATCGGCCTGCTCGGGCTCGGGGCGCTGGCCCTGCTGCTCTCGGTGCTGTGGCACCCCTTCGCCTTCTGGGCGGTCTCCAACACGCTGCTGCTGGGCGCGCTGCGCCTGGCGCTGATGCTCCTGGCCGTCGGCTGGGCGGTGCTCTTCGTCGACGCCTGGCGGCTGGGACAGCCGCTGACGCTGCTCCAGAACCACCGCCTCGCCGTCGTCGGGGTCAACGGCGTGCTCTGCTTCTCGGTCGCCGGGACGCTGCTCTTCGGCGCGCACCTGGTCGGGGTGCAGCGGGAGTTCCTGGTCACGATGTTCGGCGACGGCGAGGTCGTCGACGCCCACGACGGGCGCTACAACGTGCTGCTGCTCGGCGGCGACTCCGGCGAGGGCCGCTGGGGCCTGCGTCCCGACTCGCTGACGGTGGCCAGCATCGACGAGGAGACCGGGCGCACCGTGCTGGTCGGCCTGCCCCGCAACATGGCCAACTTCCCCTTCAAGGAGGGGTCGCCGATGGCGAAGCAGTTCCCGCAGGGCTTCGACTGCGACGGCTGCTACCTCAACGGCGTGAGCACCTGGGCCCAGGACAACCCCGAGCTCTTCGGCGACTCCGAGACCCCCGGCATCGACGCGACCGTCTCCGCCGTCGAGGGGATCACCGGGCTGGACGTCAACTACTGGGCGATGGTCAACCTCCAGGGCTTCAAGGACCTGGTCGACGCCACCGGCGGAGTGACCCTCAACGTGCGGTCCCGGATCCCGGTCGGGCTGCCGCACGAGTCCTACTTCCACTACATCGAGCCGGGCGTGAAGAAGCTGAACGGCCAGGACACCCTCTGGTTCGCCCGGGCCAGGCACGGCTCCGACGACTACTCGCGGATGGCGCGGCAGAAGTGCGTGATGAACGCGATGCTCCAGCAGATCAGCCCCGACCAGGCGCTGCGCAACTTCGAGGCCATCGCCAAGGCCGGCAGCGACATGGTCTCGACCAACGTGCCGACGAGCGAGGTCGACCGCTTCCTGGCCCTCGCTCTCAAGGCGCGCTCGGAGAAGATGTCGACCGTCTCGCTCGTCCCGCCGCTGATCAACACCGCCGCGCCCGACATCGACCTGGTGCACGCCACCGTGACCTCGGCCCTGGAGAGGGCCGAGGGGATCAAGCCCGCGCCCGCGCCGGAGCCGGAGTCGGTGGTCGAGGCCGCCCCGGAGCAGGGGACCCCGGAGCAGGAGGCCCCCGAGCAGGCGGCCCCGGCGCCGCCGGCGCCGCCGCCGGTGACCGGCGGCTCGGTGGGCTCTCTGAACACCGGCTACGCCGCCAACCAGGCCGAGGACCTCGGTTCTGCCTGTTGAGCGGTCCCGGCTCGGACGGGGTCGCGACCCCCGCCTAGGGTGTGGGCCGTGACCCAGGAGAAGGCCTCAGGGCAGCACGGCGTGGTGGCGGTCGTGGTGACCTTCAACCGCCTGACGCTGCTGCGCCGCCTGGTGGCCCGGCTGCGGGAGGTCGACGGCCTGGACCAGGTCCTGGTCCTGGACAACGCCTCGACCGACGGCACCGCCCAGTGGCTGGCCGACGCGGCTGACGAGGCCGACCAGGCCGACCAGGCCGGGGGAGCACGCACCCCCGGCGCCGGCCCGGTGCTGCGGTACCGCACCAGCGCCACCAACCGCGGCGGCGCCGGCGGCTTCCACGACGGCCTGGAGTGGGCCGTCGCCGAGGGGGCCCGGCTGGTGTGGTTGATGGACGACGACGGGCTGCCCGACCCCGACTGCCTCGAGCTGCTGCTGCGCCGCGACGGGGAGCTCGACTTCTGGGGTCCGCTCGTCGTCGACGAGGAGGACCCCCAGCGGCTGGTCTTCCCGATCAGGCTGCCCGGCGGCACCCGCGTCGTACGACGCCTCGACGACGTGCGCGCCGCCGCCCGCGACGGGCTGATCCGCGACGTGGTCATCCCCTTCAACGGGGTGCTGGTGACCAGCGAGCTGGTGACGCGGATCGGCCTGCCGCGCGAGGAGTTCTTCATCTGGGGCGACGACCACGAGTACCGGCTGCGCGCGGAGCGGGACGGCGCCCGGGTGGCCACGGTGACCGACGCGGTGGTGCGCCACCCGGCCGTCGGCGAGCTGGGCACGCCGATGATGTTCGGCCGGACCACCTACAACCACAGCCCCAGCGACCTCAAGCACTACTGCATGGCGCGCAACAACCTGGTCAACCTGCGCGACTACCGCGGCTGGGCCCATGCGGGCGCCTTCGTGGTGAAGACCGTGTGGTTCTACCTGCTCACCCGACGCGACCTGGGGCGGCTGAGACTGAGCGCCGGCGCGATGCGCGACGGCCTCCGGGGCGACTTCTCCGGGCACCGGAGGTTCCTCGATGACTGAGCCGCACGCCGACGGGCCGGGTGGGTCCCTGCCCGGCGCGGCCGTGGTGGTGGTGACCTACAACCGCGCCGACCTGCTGGCCCGGATGCTCGACGGGCTGGCGGCGCAGACCGTGCGCCCCGCCGAGGTGGTGGTGGTCGACAACGCCAGCACCGACCACACCGCCGCCGTGCTCGCCGGGCGCACCGACCTGCCGCTGACCGTGCTCACCATGACCGAGAACCTCGGGGGAGCGGGCGGCTTCCACGCCGGGACCCGAGCGGCCCACGAGGCCGGCCACGACCGGATCTGGCTGATGGACGACGACGTGGTGCCCGCCCCGGACTGCCTGGCCGTGCTGCTGGCCCGCCCCGAGCCGTGCCTGATGGCGGTCCGTGAGGACCTGTCGGGCGCCCTGGTGGAGAAGGCGGCCATCCGCTTCGACCTGGACAACCCGCTCGCGGTGCGCCCCAAGACGGCCAGCGTGGACTCGACCTACGCCACCCGGGCGCAGATGCCGCCGGTGGTGCCGGTGGAGAACGTCGCCTTCGAGGGGTTCATGGTCAGCCGCGAGGTGGTCGACGCCATCGGCCTGCCCGACCCGTCCTTCTTCATCTTCTACGACGACGTCGACTACGCCCTGCGGGCCCGGCGGGCGGGCTTCCCCATCGTGGCGGTCCGGGACGCGGTGCTGGTGCGCCAGCTCGACTTCAACCAGCAGCACGACCTCGCCGGCTGGAAGGGCTACTTCATGTACCGCAACCTCTTCGCGGTGCACTTCCGCTACGGCTCCAACGCCGCGGTGCGCGCCAAGCCCTACCTGGTCGCCCTGGCCGTCGCGCTGCTGAGCCCGGTGCGCGGGGGCAGGGCGGAGGCCCGGAACGTGATCCGTGCCATCCGCGATGCCCGGGGCATGCGCACGGTGCCGGGCTCCGACCCCACCCGTGGCTAGACTCATGGCCGCTTGCCGAGATGCTGAGGAGCACCCTTTGACCGAGTTCGACCCGTCGACCGAGCACCGCGACCGTCCCGACCTGGTGGTCGTCGGCTCCGGGTTCTTCGGCCTCACCATCGCCGAGCGGTGTGCCACCGACCTGGGGCTCAAGGTGCTCGTGGTGGAGCGTCGCAGCCACCTGGGCGGCAACGCCTACAGCGAGTTCGACGAGGAGACCGGGATCGAGGTGCACAAGTACGGCACCCACCTCTTCCACACCTCCAACCGCCGGGTCTGGGAGTACGTCAACCGGTTCACCGACTTCACCTCCTACCAGCACCGGGTCTTCGCCAAGTTCCAGGGACAGGTCTATTCCTTCCCGATGAACCTGGGGCTGATCAACCAGTTCTTCGGCAAGTCCCACACGCCCGACGAGGCGCGGGCGCTGATCGCCGAGCAGGCCAGCGAGATCGCCACCGAAGACGCCACCAACCTCGAGGAGAAGGCGATCTCCCTGATCGGCCGGCCCCTCTACGAGGCGTTCGTCAAGGGCTACACCGCCAAGCAGTGGCAGACCGACCCCAAGGAGCTGAGCGCCGACATCATCACGCGCCTCCCGGTCCGCTACACCTTCGACAACCGCTACTTCAACGACACCTACGAGGGCCTCCCGGTCGACGGCTACACCGCCTGGTTGACCCGGATGGCCGAGCACCCCAACATCGAGGTCCGGCTCAACACCGACTTCTTCGAGGTGACCGACGACTTCGACGCGGGCGACTACAAGGGCAAGGTGCCGATCGTCTACACCGGCCCCGTCGACGAGTACTTCGGCAACTGCGAGGGTCGCCTGTCCTGGCGCACCATCGACCTCGAGCAGGAGACCCTGGACGTCGACGACTACCAGGGCACCGGCGTGGTCAACGCCAACGACGCCGACGTGCCGTGGACCCGGGTGCTGGAGTTCAAGCACCTCCACCCCGAGCGCAAGCACCTGGCCGGCAAGACCATCGTGGTCCACGAGTACAGCCGCTTCGCCGAGGAGGGCGACGAGCCCTACTACCCGGTCAACACCGCCGAGGACCGGGCGATCCTGCTGAAGTACCGCGAGCTGGCCAAGGCCGAGCCGATGGTCCTCTTCGGCGGCCGCCTCGGCACCTACAAGTACCTCGACATGCACATGGCCATCGGGGCTGCGCTCTCCATGTACGACAACAAGCTCAAGCCTCACTTCGCCGACGGGGCGGAGCTCAAGAGCGGAGGAGTGGACGAATGACCACCACCAGGCTGCTCCAGCGGCAGATCTTCCCGCTGGACAGGGACCCCGGGGTCTTCCCCCTCTACGTCGACCTGGAGGAGGCGCGGCTCGACACCGACCGGCACGAGGTCGGCGGCAACAAGGCCGCCAAGGACCTCAACAACGCGGTGATCCGCCAGTCGACGTCGACCGGTCGCGCGCTCCACCCCGAGCAGATCCGCTCCCGCACCTCGCTGCAGGTCCCCAGCGGGCAGTCGATCTCGTTCGGCACCTACTTCAACGCCTTCCCGGCCTCCTACTGGCGCCGGTGGACCGTGGTCGACCGGGTCACCCTCACCGTGCGGCTGCGCGGTCGCGGGGCGATGCTGACCGTCTACAAGTCCATGGCCCGCGGTCACTCCCAGCGCGTCGACTCGGTCACCGTGACGCAGTCCGAGGGCGCCTCGACCTACTCCTTCGACCTGACCCTCGCGCCGTTCGTCGACGGTGGCTGGTACTGGTACGACGTCATCGCCGGCGACGACGAGGCGGTCGTGGAGTCCGCCGAGTGGAGCGCCGAGGTCCCGGACGACCGCGCCGAGCACGGCACCACCGACATCTGCATCACCACGATGAACCGGCCCGACTTCTGCGCCAAGCTGATCGGCCAGCTCGCCGACGACGAGGTGCTGCGCCCCTACCTCGACACCGTGCTGGTGATGGAGCAGGGCACCAAGCCGGTCACCGACTCGGAGTTCTTCCCGGCCGCGGAGAAGGAGCTGGGGGAGAAGCTGCGCGTGATCGTGCAGGGCAACCTCGGCGGGTCCGGCGGCTACGCCCGCGGCCAGCTGGAGTCGATCCGCAAGGGCACCGCGACCTACTCGCTGATGATGGACGACGACGTCGTCTGTGAGCCCGAGGGCATCATGCGGGCCATCACGTTCGCCGACCTCGCCAAGCGCCCCACCATCGTCGGCGGGCACATGTTCAACATCTACAGCCGCTCCCGGCTCCACTCCTTCGGCGAGATCATCCAGCCGTGGCGCTTCTGGTGGCAGACCCGGCTCGACGGCTACAGCGACTGGGACTTCGCCGCCCGGAACCTGCGCTCCTCGCGGTGGCTCCACAAGCGGGCCGACGTCGACTTCAACGGCTGGTTCATGTGCCTCATCCCGCGTCAGGTGCTGGAGGAGGTCGGCCTCTCCCTGCCGCTCTTCATCAAGTGGGACGACTCCGAGTTCGGCCTGCGCGCCAAGGCGGCCGGCTACCCGACGGTGACCTTCCCCGGCGCGGCTGTGTGGCACGTGCCGTGGTCGGACAAGAACGACGGCGTCGACTGGCAGGCCTACTTCCACCAGCGCAACCGCTTCGTGGCTGCCCTGCTGCACTCGCCCTACGACCGTGGCGGCCGGATGGTGCGGGAGAGCTTCAACCACCAGGTCAAGCACCTGGCCTCGTTGCAGTACTCCACCGCCGAGCTGCGCCACCGGGCGCTGGAGGACGTGCTGGCCGGCCCCCACCGGCTCCACGAGGACCTGCCGACCAAGCTGGCCGAGGTCAACGCCTTCCGCAAGCAGTTCAGCGACGCCCAGCTGCACGCCGATCGCGACGAGCTGCCCCCGGTGCGCCGCAAGAAGCCCCCGAAGAAGGGCAAGAGCGACATCGAGATCCCGGGCCGGATCAGCGCGCTGATCCAGGCCGGCCTCGCCCCGATCCGCCAGCTGCGCCCGGTGCGGGAGATGTCGCGTCGTCACCCGGAGGCCGAGCTGACCGCGCTGGACGCCGCCTGGTTCAACCTGGTCAAGTACGACTCCGCGGTGGTGTCGATGAACGACGGCACGTCGGTGGCGCTCTACCGGCGCGACCCGGAGCTCTACCGCGACCTGCTCCGCCGGACCGTGGAGATCCACGCGCGGCTCTACCGCGAGTGGCCCCGGCTGGCCGCGGAGTACCAGGCCGCCCTGGCGGAGGTGACGTCCCCCGAGCAGTGGGAGAAGACCTTCGAGCCGTGGAGCAGCGAGGAGGGGCAGACCTTCGCCCCGACGCCGCGATGACCGACGCAGAAGTCGACTCCGCACGCCCCGACCTGCCGCCGCTGGCCCCGCCGGCGGCGCGCTCCGGGCTCCTCGAGGTCTTCCGCCAGCGCTACCTGCTCGGGATGCTGGTGCGCAACACCATGCAGGCGCGCTACCAGGGCACGGTGCTGGGCTGGGCCTGGAGCTACCTCCAGCCGCTGGTGCGGTTCCTGATGTTCTACTTCATCTTCCAGGTGATGATCGGGCGCGGCAGCGGGATGGAGAACTTCGCCATCCACCTCTTCGCGGGGATGGTCCTGGTCCACTTCTTCACCGAGACCTTCGCCGGCGGCACCCAGTCACTGGTGATGAACCGCAGCCTGATCACCAAGCTGGCCATGCCCAAGGAGCTCTTCCCGGTGGCGCGGATGCTGGTCTCCCTCTGGCACACCGGACCGATGCTCCTCATCCTGGTCATCGCCTGCTTCTTCACCGGCTGGCGTCCCGACGCCCTGGGCCTGCTGGCGGGCCTGCTGGGCTTCGCCCTCATCCTGCTGCTCGGCCTGGCGCTCGCGCTCTTCTTCAGCGTCTCCAACGTCTTCTTCCGGGACTTCAGCAAGGTCGTCCAGACGTTGACCCAGTTCGTCACCTTCAGCGTGCCGATGCTCTATCCCTTCACCCTGGTGCAGGACCGCTTCGGCGAGACCGGCGCTGAGATCTACCTCTACAACCCGGTCGCGGAGGCGGTGCTGCTCATCCAGCGGTGCTTCTGGACAGGCACGACCGACGACCCGACGGCCACCGCGGCCCTGCACATGCCCGACGACCTGTGGACCCGGGGCGTGGTCATGGTAATGGTCTCGGTGGTGCTGCTCGCGCTCGCGCAGCTGTGGTTCAGCAAGTTCGAGAAGCGCGTCCCGGAGCGGCTCTGATGACCAACTACATCGAGGTCCACCACGCGACCAAGTCCTTCACCATGCAGTACCACCGCTCCCTGAAGCAGATCCTGCTGGCCCGGGCGCGGGGGCAGCGCACCCACGACGTCTTCAACGCCGTGGAGGACGTCAGCTTCACCGTCGCGGAGGGCGAGTCGATCGGGCTGATGGGCCTCAACGGCTCGGGCAAGTCAACGCTGCTGAAGATGATCAGCGGGGTGATGCGCCCCGACGCCGGCACCGTGCTCACCCGCGGTCGGATCGCTGGCCTGATCGCCACCGGTGCCGGGTTCGACATGCAGCTGACGGGGCGGGAGAACCTGCTGCTCAACGCCGCCATCCTGGGGATGAGCCGGGCCGAGACCCAACGGAAGTTCGACGAGATCGTGGAGTTCGCGGAGCTCGGCAGCTTCCTCGACACCGCGGTCGCCTACTACAGCTCGGGCATGAAGGCCCGGCTCGGCTTCGCCGTGGCCATCCACGTCGACTCCGACATCTTCATCGCCGACGAGGCGCTGGCGGTGGGGGACCGACCCTTCAAGCGCAAGTGCAAGAACAAGATGGACGAGATCCGCAAGGCCGGGACGACGATCTTCTACGTCAGCCACGCCCCCGGCTCGGTGCGCAAGCTCTGCAGCCGCGTCCTGGTGCTCGACAAGGGCCGCCTGACCTTCGACGGGGACGTGGACGAGGGCATCAAGTTCCTGCACTACGACGACGACGAGGACGGGAACGGCAGCGAGGACGACGGTCTCGGGGCCGACATCTGACCCCAGGGGGTCGGAGTCGTCGTCCGCACCACCCTTCCCAGCCGTCTAGCCCGGTCGGTCGGGCCGCTCGCCGTGCCAGGCGTGCTGGGGCTGGTGTGACTCATGTTTCTGGTGGTTTTACCCGTGACGAATTGACAAACTTGAAGAACGTCGGCGTGGCGACTGGAAATTACAACGTTGTAGTTACTCAGTTCCACTTGCCGTCACCCCTGTGACGGATGTGAAACTTGCTACTCGTGTGACCTTCCCCCGCACTGGAGTAGCCAAGAATGCATTCGACTCACGCCCGCTTCATCACCGCCTGCCAGCAGTTGCTGGCCCTCGGCGTGGTGCTCGCCGTCCTGACACCCGCCGCCAGTGTGATGAGCCTGGACGTGGTCTCGCAGCCTCCCTCACCGGGAGGCGCGTCCAGCGCCGTCCTCGCCTCCGCCGAGGTGCCCACGGAGGCGGTCGACCCCGAGGTCACCGAGTACGCGCTGGAGCCGGCCGAGGCCGACGCCGCGCCGCGGGCCTCGCAGGGGAGCGAGCCGACCGGGCCCGGGGTCCCCGAGTCGCTGGCCGCCGACGGCGCCACCGAGCCGGCCGAGCCCACCGAGCCCACCGAGCCCACCGAGCCCGCGGGCACCGCCGAGACCGCCGTGGTGGCGGCCCCGGTGGAGGGCTACGGCGCCGTCGGGGTCACCTGGTCCCCGGAGTCGACCGTCTCCGACCACGACCTGACCCTCGAGGTGCGCACCCGGGAGGGCGAGGGCTGGAGTGACTGGACCGAGCTGGAGTTCCACGACGACCACGCCCCCGAGCCCGGCAGCCCCGACGCACGCTCCGCGCGCCCCGGCACCGACCCGCTGATCGTCGGCGACGTGGAGGAGGTCCAGGTCCGCGCGGGCGCCGAGGACGGACTGCCCGGCGACCTGTCGCTGGCCGTCATCGACCCGGGCGAGGCCGAGGAGGTCCGCGAGGAGACTCCCGAGCTCGGCACCGGGGGCGCTGCCGCCGGGGGGACCGCCACGAGCGACGGCGGCGAGGCTGCGACGACCGACGGCGACGGGGCCATCGCCCTGCAGGCCGCCCGGAAGAACGCCGCGATGCCCACCATCTTCTCCCGGGCCCAGTGGGGCGCCAACGAGAAGATCCGCAGCAAGTCCTCGCTGCGCTACGGCTCGATCAGCGCCGGCTTCGTCCACCACACGGTCAACGCCAACGACTACACCGCCGACGAGGTGCCTGGCATCCTGCGCAGCATCTACGCCTACCACGTGAAGTCCCGGGGCTGGAGCGACATCGGCTACAACTTCCTCGTCGACCGCTTCGGCCGCATCTGGGAGGGCCGCTACGGCGGCGTCGACAAGGCGGTGGTCGGGGCGCACACCCTCGGCTACAACGACTACTCCTTCGCCATGTCGGCGATCGGCAACTTCGAGCTCGTGCAGCCCACCCCGGAGATGATCGCCGCCTACGGCCAGCTCTTCGGCTGGAAGCTCGGCCTGCACGGCGTCAACCCCGCCTCGACCTCGCAGCAGGTCGGCAAGAAGGTCTTCCCCGCCATCAACGGCCACCGCGACGCCGGCAGCACCGCCTGCCCGGGCCGCTACCTCTACGCCCAGCTCCCGGCGATCCGCACGGCGGCCGCCGCGGCCGCCCCGGCACCGCCCACCGCGCCCCCGGCGCCGCCGGAGGAGTTCCACGAGGCCCCGCTGAGCTCCAACCTGGCCGGCACCGCCCACCCCGACCTGGTCGTGCGCCGGGCCAGCGACGGCCGGGGGTTCGTCCTCCCGACCGGCGGCCTGGCGGCGTTCAACCGCACGCTGACGGTCTTCAAGAAGGGCTGGCGGGGACCGACCGACGTCGTGGCCTCGCCCGACCTCACCGGCGACGGCGTGGCCGACCTGGTGGTGACCTCTCGCAAGGGCGGCAAGATCAGGCCCGGCAACGGCACCGGCGGGTTCAAGAAGTCCGTGCGTACCGTCAAGACCATGCGCGACGTGCGCATGCTCACCGCGGTGGGCGACACCAACGGGGACGGGCGCAACGACCTCGTGGCGGTCGTGCGGGGCAGCAGGCAGGCGGTCGCCTTCCTCGGGACCGCGAAGTCGGGATTCACCCGGGTCAGTCTGGGGCGTTCATGGGGGCGCTACACCAGGCTGATCGGGGTCGGTGACATCAACACCGACGGACGTCCCGACCTCCTGGGCCGCGACAAGAAGGGCGTGGTCTGGACCCGGCTCGGGACCGGTCCGGCCACCTTCGGCAAGGCCCGCCGGACCCCGGGCGACTGGTCGGGCTACAACCAGCTGGTCGGGGGCGCCGACTTCACCGGTGACGGGCGGGCCGACCTGGTCGCCCGCAAGCGCTCCGGCGCGGTCTACGTGCTGCCCGGCCTCGGGAACGGCTCCTTCGGACAGCCGCAGGGCCCGATGGCCAACCTGCCCCGGCTCAGCGGGATGAGCGCCGTGCAGGTCGTCGACGGCACCGCCCCGGACCTGGTCGCCCGGCGGGGCCCCGCGCTGGTCGTGGTGCCCAACCGCGGCAGCTTCGACCTCGGCAGCCCGATCGACACCGGCGCCGACCTCTCCGGCTCCAACCTGCTGATCAACGCCGGCGACTGGGACGGCGACGGGTTCGGCGACGTCCTCACCCGCGAGGGCGACGGCGGGCTCCTGCTCCGCCGCGGGAACGGCCAGGGACAGCTCGCGGCCCCGGTGCTGCTGGGGAGCGGCTGGCCCGCGGGCGAGGCGGTCGAGGCGGTCGGCGACGTCACCGGTGACGGCTACCCCGACCTGATGCGGACGCCCGCCGGCGGCCAGGCGCTCCTCTACCGCGGGCAGGGGGCCGGGGGCTACCTCGAGCCGGTGGCGGCCACCGGCCTGAGCCGGGCCGCGCTCCGGCTGGCAGCCCGCTCCAACCCGTCCTACGACCTGAGCGCCTACGACTGGCAGGTCCCGATCGCCGACGCCCAGCTGGGGCCGCGGACCGACCTGGTGGTCCGCGAGGCGGCCACCGGCCGGCTCTACCTCATCAACGGCAGCGCGAAGGGCCTGCGCGGCCTGCGGCTGCTCGGCGAGGGCCTCGGGGGCTACGACCTGGCGGGCTGAGGCTCACCCGGCCTCGTGCACGTCGGTGACGCGCTCGTCGTCGGCGGTCGCGGCCAGGCGGCCGGGGTCCGCCTCGGCCACCAGCACCACAGACCCTCCCCGGGCCAACGGCTCGGTGAAGGTGGCCAGACCTGATGGGGAAGTCGGGTTCGCCACCGTGAGGAGGCGGCCGCCGTCGGAGAGGAGACTCCCGGCGGCGGCCGCCGTCATCAGCTGGTCCTGGCTCACCCCGGGGACGGCCTCGTCCTGGGGCTGCGGCGGGTCGTGGGGGGTGAACCCGTCGGGCTGGGCCCACACCTCCAGGCCCACGTCGATCACCCCCGCCGGCAACGGGTCGGCGAAACGGACGCCGAGCGGGCGCAGGCTGCAGGCCAGGACCGGGCGGTCCCGCGCTGTGTCGGCGTACGCCGGGAGGCTCCCCGGGCCGCAGACCACCGCGTCGGCCGGCTCGTCGGCGACCACGACCAGGCCCACCGTCCAGGCGGCTCCCAGGAAGACCGGGCCCAGCCAGTGCGGGGGCAGGTCGACGCGGAGCCGCTGCCCGCGCTCGAGGTCGCACTCGTCGGCCAGCAGCCCGGCGACCTTGGCCACCCAGTTGGCGTAGGTGGTCACCGAGAGCTCGACGCGCTCCCCGGTGAGGTGGTCGTAGAAGGTGACGAGCGGACGTCCGGGGTCGCGTCGCAGCTGCCGGGCCAGCACGTCGTTGAAGGTGGGCACCGCGCCAGCCTAGGCGCCGGGTCGTCTAGCCTCCCGCCATGACCCAGTCACCGCAGCCCCTCCCGGACCGGGCGGCGCGCCCCGCCGCCTCCCTCGACGGGTTCTGGGCGGTGGTGCCGGCCGGGGGAGCGGGCACCCGGCTGTGGCCGTTGTCGCGGCGCCGGGCGCCGAAGTTCCTCCTCGACCTGACCGGCTCGGGGCGGACCCTGCTCCAGGACACCCTGGACCGGCTGACCCCGCTGACCCAGGGGCGGGCGCTGGTGGTCACCGGGCAGGCCCACCGCGACGCCGTGCTCGCCCAGCTGCCCGACCTCGGCCCCGGCGACGTCGTGGCCGAGCCGTCGGCGCGGGACTCGATGGCCGCCATCGGGCTGGCCGCGGCGCTCCTGGAGCTGCGCGACCCCGACGCGGTGATGGGCTCCTTCGCCGCCGACCACGTGATCACCGACGAGGAGGCCTTCGGCACCGCCGTGAAGCAGGCGCACGCCGCCGCCCGCGAGGGCTGGCTGGTGACCATCGGGATCGAGGCGACGCACCCCGCCACGGGCTTCGGCTACGTGCGCGCGGGCGAGCCGCTGCCCGGTCTCGAGGCCAGGCGGGTCGCCGAGTTCGTGGAGAAGCCCACCCTCGACGTCGCCACCCGCTACGTCGCCGACGGCTACCGCTGGAACGCCGGGATGTTCGTGGTCCGGCCGTCGGTGCTGCTCGACCTGCTCGCCGAGCAGGACCCGGCGTTCGCCGCCGCCCTGCGCGGGATCGCCGCCGCGCCCGCCACGCTGGGGGAGGTGTGGCCCACGCTGCCCCGGATCGCGATCGACCACGCCGTCGCGGAGCCCGCGGCCGCCGCGGGCCGGGTCGCGGTGGTGGCCGGCCGCTTCGGCTGGGACGACGTGGGCGACTTCGCCTCCCTCGGCGACCTGCTCGGCGCCGGCGCGGCGAGCGGTGGGGTCACCGTGCTCGGGGACGACGCCCTGGTCCGCGCGATCGACAGCTCAGGCCTGGTGGTGCCGGCGGGCGGGCGGACCGTCGCGGTCATCGGTCTCGACGACGTGGTCGTGGTCGACACCGGGGACGCCCTCCTGGTCACCTCGCGGGAGCGGGCGCAGGAGGTGAAGAGCATCGTGGCCGCCCTCCAGGAGGACGGCCACGAGGAGCTGACCTGAGCCGTTCCGGCCGGAACGGTGCGGTGCCTCAGATCGCGTCGGGCTCCGGGGAGTCCATGTAGGGGTAGTCGAGCATGAACTTCTCCAGGGCCTCGCCGCTCGGCTCCGAGCAGTACTGCCACACGCCGACCTGCTTCTCCGGGTCCTGGTTGCCGGCGCCGCCGATCGACCAGTGGGTCATGGCGATGTGCTGGCCCTCGGGGAACTTGCCGCCGTCCTCGTCACGCCACGGCACGGCCTTGAACTTGTTGCGCAGGTTCTCGTCGTTCTCGAACTTGCTGGCGATGCCGCGCAGCGTCTTCATCTGCTCCTCGTCGTCGGCGATCGTCTCGTCGTACCACATCAGCGTGTAGCCGTGCTCGAGGTTGTGCACGAGCTCGCCGAGGTCCGGGCGGTCGTCGGTGTAGAACTTCCGGTCGATGGAGTCCCAGATGTCGTAGTGCTGGCCGAACGCGGGCGGGGCGTCCTCGTACGTCAGGGGAGTGCCCTCGGGGACGTGGTCCTGGCTCCCGCTGGCCTTCTTGGTCTCGACCTCCTGGCAGGAGGACGCCGGGGCGCCGATCTCGCCCACGGCCTGGTCCTTGAACTCGCGCAGCTCCCGGGAGTCGCCGGTGGCCGCCCAGACGGCGGATCCGATGATCAGCAGGCCCGCCAGCACGGCGCCGACCACGATGGCGTTGCCCTTGCGGCGCTCGGCCGACTTCTGCTGCTTGCGGATGTCGTCGATGACGGCCTGTCGGCTCGTCTTGTCCTTGTTGGCCACGTCGGGGGCGTCCTCGTCTCGTCTTCGGCGACCCACCGGGGGGCGGGTCGGCGTGCAGTCTACGGAACCGCGGGCGAGATGCGAGCGACGGCTCGATCCGCGTCCGGGGCCCACTCCGCGAGGTCCCAGCCGTGGCTGAAGCAGAGGGCGGCCACGGCGCTCCGCGAGACCCCGGCCGGCAGCCGGACCCGGTGAGGGCCCGCCCCGTCGGCCCCCTCGGGGGTCACCTCGACGCCGGGGTCGAGGCGGCGCAGCACGCCCGTCAGCTCGGCCACGTCGGTGGGCGCACCGAAGACGGTCCGGTCCTCGGGGTCGCCGAGCAGGGCCGCCACCACCGCCTCGCGCGTCCCGAGGCCGAACATGTCGCCGCGCACCGGCCGCTGCAGGGCCCGGGCGCCGGGGCCGTCGACCCCGGCCGGCAGCACCAGGTCGGGCCGCCCGCGGACCAGGGCCACCGGCCGGCCGCCCAGCTTGCCCTGGGCCAGCTCGACCGCGCCGGCCAGCTCGTCGGCCACGGCCGGGGCGGTGACCGCGAGCTCGTGCCCGTGGGCGTCGACGCGCCCCACGTGGCTCTCGAGGGGCTCGAGGCCGGCGACGCCGATCGCGATGTCGGTCTGCCCCTCGCGCCACGCCCGGCCCGCGGTGTCGGTGACCAGCACGGCCACGTTGACGCCCAGTGCCTCGTGCAGGCGCCGGCGCAACCGCGCCGCGGACGCGTCCGGGTCCACCGGGAGGAGGGCGATGCTGCCCGCGGGCACGTTGGAGCGGTCGATGCCGGCCGCGGCCATCACCAGACCGAGCCGGCTGCGCACGATCCGGGTCGCCCCGCGGCTGGCCACCGTCCGGACCGTCTCGGCCTCCAGCGCCGCCGCGTGCTCGGCGGCGTCGACCAGCCGGCCCTCGGCCTTGCTCACGATCTTGCTGGTCACCACCACCACGTCGCCGTCGCGCACCGGGGAGTCCAGACCGGCCAGCAGGCGGACCAGCAGGGCGGCCAGGTCCGTGCCGGGCGCGATCTCGCCGACCCCGTCGGGCGCGACCACCTCGAGGCGTCCGGAGGCCGCCATCAGCCCACCAGGTCGACCGCGGCGGCGACCATCGCGGCCGTCGCCTCGGGCGAGGTCATCATCAGCGGCACCGCCCGGGTGGGCAGGCCGGCCTGCTGGGTGGTCGCGACCTGGTCGGCGTCCCGCTCGTCGACCAGCCACCCGTCCAGCACGCCCCCCGTGCTGCGGGCGCCGTAGTGCAGGCCCACCGCACCCGCGCTGACCTCGACCCCCACCGACCGGAGCAGCTGCTCGGCCATCCCGCGCACGTGGCTGCCCGCGACGACGGGGGAGAGCCCCACCACGGGGGCGGTCGCGGCGGCCAGCGCCTCGCGGACCCCCGGGACCCCGAGGATGGTGCCCAGGGAGACCACCGGGTTCGACGGGGGCAGCAGCACCAGGTCGGCCTCGGCGATCGCCTCCAGCACCCCTGGCGCGGGGGTGGCGGCGTCGAGCCCCACGAAGAGCAGCGCCTCGGCCGGCACCTCGGCGCGCAGGCGCACCCAGTACTCCTGGAAGTGGACGACCCGACGCCCGCTGGGCGCCTGTGGGTCGGCGATCGCCACGTGGGTCTCGACCCGGTCGTCGGTCATCGGCAGCAGCCGGACGCCGGGCTGCCACCGCCGGCACAGCGCCTCGGTCACGGCGGAGAGCGGGTAGCCGGCCTCCAGCATCTGGGTGCGCACCAGGTGGGTGGCGACGTCCCGGTCGCCGAGCCCGAACCAGGTCGGCTCCACGCCGTAGGCGGCGAGCTCCTCCTTGACGCTCCAGGTCTCGTCCCTGCGGCCCCAGCCCCGCTCCGCGTCGATGCCGTCGCCGAGGGTGTACATCACGGTGTCGAGGTCGGGGCAGACCTTGAGGCCGTGCAGCCACAGGTCGTCGGCGGTGTTGCCGACGACCGTCACGCTCGCCTCCGGCGACACTCCTGGGATGGTCCCGGCCGCGAGGCCGTGCTTGAGGCCCTGGAGGAAGCGGGCTCCGCCCATACCACCGGAGAGCACCGTGATGTTGCGCATGGACACATCTTCGCCCGTAAGGTTCGCAGCCCGGACAGGTGGTCTGGTCAGGCCCCCCGGATCGACCCGATATAACACGGCCGGGCTTGACTTCCGCGGTACGACAGGCATGTAATTCCCACAGTGTTATTCATTCAGGTTCACGACGTGAGATCTCGGGCACACTGCCCGGGGACGCGGAAAGCAACACGGGTCCGGCAGGGCCTGCAGGGTCGAGAGGCGAGGGCGTATGCGAGAACTGTTTCTCCTTGATTCCGACGCCGAGGAGATGGGCTGGCAGGATCGCGCGCTCTGCGCGCAGACCGACCCGGAGGCGTTCTTCCCCGAGAAGGGGGGTTCCACCCGCGAGGCCAAGAAGGTCTGTCTGACCTGTGACGTCCGCAACGACTGTCTCGAGTACGCACTGATGAACGACGAGCGCTTCGGCATCTGGGGAGGGCTCTCCGAGCGCGAGCGGCGCAAGCTGAAGAAGCGGGCCGTCTGACCCTGGTCCGCCGCTCATCGGGCGGTGGTTAGGCTGCCCCGGTGATCGTCTCCGCCGTCCTCGTCAGCCATGACGGGGAGAGGTGGCTCCCGGGGGTGCTCCGCGGTGTGCGTCGCCAGCGCCGTCCCGTCGACCGGGGCATCGCGGTCGACACCGGCAGCAAGGACCAGTCCGCCCAGCTGGTCCGCGACGCCTTCTCCGAGACCGCGGTCGTCGCCGCGCCCGGCTCCACCTCCTACCCCGCCGCCGTCCGCCTCGCCCTCGAGCACCTCCCGCCGGTGGCGGAGGAGAACCACGACGAGTGGATCTGGCTGCTGCACGACGACTCGGCCCCCGATCCCGACGCTCTCGCCGCCCTGGTCGCGGCGGCCGAGGAGCACCCCGACGCCCAGGTCCTCGGGCCGAAGCTGCGCGAGTGGCCCTCGCTGCGCCGCCTGCTCGAGCTCGGCGTCACCATCTCCGGCACCGGCCGGCGCGAGACCGGCCTCGAGCGCGGCGAGTACGACCAGGGTCAGCACGACCAGGTGCGCGAGGTGCTCGCGGTAAACACCGCCGGCATGCTGGTGCGCCGTGAGGCGCTCGAGCGGCTCGGCGGTCTCGACGAGGCGCTGCCGATGTTCGGCAACGACATGGACTTCGGCTGGCGGGCGGCGCGCGCCGGCCTGCGCACCCTGGTGGTCCCGCAGGCGGTGGTCTTCCACGCCGAGGCGGCGCACCGCGGCATCCGCCGGACGCCGCTGACCGGGCGGCACACGCACTACCAGGAGCGGCGGGCGGCGCTGTTCACCCTGCTGGCCAACGTGGAGTCGCGGCGCCTGCCCTGGCAGGTCGTGCGGCTCCTCCTCGGCACCCTGCTGC
Organism: Nocardioides sp. Z50_6; assembly: GCF_058215755.1. Lineage (NCBI taxonomy): Bacteria > Bacillati > Actinomycetota > Actinomycetes > Propionibacteriales > Nocardioidaceae > Nocardioides > Nocardioides sp. Z50_6. Next base: position 188,876 of record NZ_JBZAJB010000003.1, read on the forward strand.
GGGTCCTCGGGTTCCTGCTGGTCCGCTCGGTGGGCGAGGCCCTCGACGAGCTGGCCGCGCTGGTCAACGTCTACGGCCGCCCCGGCCAGATCCGCGACGCCCGCCGGCGGCGTGCGCGGGAGCACGGCGTGCGGCCGCGCGACGTACGCCGCCTGCTCGCCCCGTGGTGGGTGCCCTACCGGCACGGTCTGGACTTCCTCTCCGACCTCCTCGGGGCCCTGGTCGGGCAGGCCCAGGACGTCGCGGAGCGGCGCCGGGCCGCCCGGACCGACGACCCGGGTGCGGTGGCGTCGGGGCGGGAAGCGTCCCGCCCCGCTGACCGGTCCGGCCAGCCGGGCCCGCCGGGCGAGGACGACGAGGAGCTCTTCGAGGACACCGGCCTGGTGGTCCGCTTCCTGACGAACCCCCGCGCGGTCTCGTTGACCCTCTTCGTGGTGCTGGCACTGGTCGCGGCCCGTGCCGCCCTGGGGGAGATCCAGGGCGGTGCGCTCTCCCCGGTGCCCGCCTCGGTGGGGGACTGGTGGCGCCTCTACGTCGAGACCCGGCACCCCCTGGGCACCGGCACCGACGTCCCGGCGCCGGCCTACGTGGCCGTGTTCGCGCTGCTCGGCACCGTGCTGGGCGGCAGCGCGGGTGCCGTGGTCAGCGCCGTGATGCTTCTGGCCGTCCCCCTGTCGTTGTGGGGGGCCTGGCGCTTCCTGCGGGTGGTGGGCCGCCTGGTCGACCCCGCGGGGCTGCCGCAGTGGGTCCTGGCCTGGGGGGCGGCCACCTACGCCCTGGTGCCGGCCACCTCGGGGGCCTGGGGCGAGGGACGCTTCGGGACGGTCGTGCTGGCCGGGCTCCTGCCGTGGATCGCCCACGCCGCCCTCGGCTTCGCCGACCCCGAGCCCGACCGGCGCTGGCGCGCGGCCTGGCGGACCGGTCTGCTGCTGGCCCTGGCCGCCGCCTTCGTGCCCGGGGTCTGGCTCTTCGGGCTGCTCGCCGCGGGCATCGTGGTGGCCGCCGGCTTCGCGATCAGCCCCCGCCTGCTCCGCGACCGGTCCGCCTGGGGGCCGCCGGCGCTGGCCCTCGGCGTGGTGCCGGTGCTGCTGCTCCCGTGGCTGCTGCCGCTGCTGCTGACCGGCTCCGGCACGGGCCTGCTGCTGGAGGCCGGGCGGCTGCCGCTGGCCGAGGCGGGCTTCACCGACCTGCTGACCGGACGGCTGGGCGACCTCGGCGCGCCCTGGTGGCTGGGGGCGCCGATCGGCGTCTTCGCGGTGCTGGCCATCGCGCCGCGGCTGACCCGCGTCCCGGTCACCATCTGCTGGGTGATCGCGCTGGCGGCCGCCGTGGTGGTGGCCGTCCTCGGGTTCCTGACGCTGCGACTGCCCGCCACCTCGACGCCGCCGAGTCTCGGCTTCTTCGTGGTGGTGCTCCAAGGGGTGGCCGTGGTCGCCACGGTGCTGGGCGCCGAGGCGTGGACGCGCCGGCTCGTCTCCCGGCACCCCTGGTGGCAGCGGGCGCTGGCCGGCGCGGTCGCGGTGACCGCCGCCGCGGTCCCGCTCGGCGGCCTGGCCTGGTGGGTGGTGGACGCCGAGGACTCCTTCGGCGCCGACGTCGTCGAGTCGGTCCCGGCCTACATGGCCCAGAGCTCCCTGACCGGCGACGAGCACGGCGTGCTGGTGCTGCGCGGCTCGGTCGACACCGGCCTGAGCTACCGGGTGCGCCGCGGCGACGGAGTCACCGTCGGGGAGGACGAGGTGCTCAGCCTCGCCGACGAGGACGAGTCGATGACCCGCACGGTCACCGCGCTCGCCTCCAGCCCCGCACCCGCCGACGTCGCCGCCCTGGCCGCCCACGGCATCGAGTACGTCGTGCTCGCCGCGCCGGCCGACGGGCGGGTCGCCGCCGAGCTGGACGCGGTCTCCGGGCTGGTGCAGGCCAGCGCCGAGGACCGCCGCACCCGCGCCTGGCGGGTCGACCGCCCGCTGGACGCCTCCGCCGTGGAGAGCCGGGTCACCGCGGGGCGCGTGGTGCTGCTCGTCGTCCAGGCCGTGGCCGTCCTGGTCGCGCTCGTCCTCGCCGCCCCCACGCTCGCCGGAAGGAGGCAGCGCTCATGACGCTGGACCCCCACCAGCCCGCCTCACGCACCCCCGGCACCCGGCGCCGCGTCGCGGAGCCGCGCGAGCGGTCGATCAGCTCGACCACCCTGCTGGCGATGCTGGTCCCCGTGCTCACCGTCGGCGCCCTCGCCCTGGTCGACCCGGCCCCCACCGAGGACCCGGGCCGGGACCCGGCCTCCGCACCCCTCACCCGGGTCTCGGTCGTCTGTCCGCCCGCCCTGGGCGGCAGCGAGGAGGTCGCCGCCACGGTGGCCGGCACCGGCTCGGACGAGGCCGACCCGGCGGGCGAGGCGGCCCTGCGGGTGCGCGGTCGCGACGACGAGCTCGACCCCACGCCGGGCCGGGTGGTCACGCTGCGCGAGCGCGACCACGTGGTGCTGCAGGGCGAGGGCGGTGGCGCGCCCGGCCTGGTCGCCGTGCGCAGCGGCGCCGGCGCGGGAGTGGAGTGCCTGGCCCCCGCGGCCGAGCGGTGGTTCACCGGCGTGGGCGCGGGGGCCGAGAGCCGCTCCGAGCTCGTCCTGGTCAACCCCGACGGCGGCCCGGCCGTCGCCGACGTGACGGTGCTGGGGGAGGAGGGGCCGGTGGAGGTGCCGGCCCTGCGCGGCCTGACCGTGCGCGGGGGCAGGACGACCACCGTCGACCTCGCGGCCGTGGTGCCCCGTCGTGACGAGCTGGCCCTGCGGGTCCAGGTCTCCCGAGGCCGGCTGGCGGCGGCCGTGGTCGACCGCTTCGACGAGCTGGGCGGCGGCACCAGCACCGCCGACTGGCTGCCCGGCTCGGCCGCGCCCTCGACCACCGACTACCTCCTGGGCCTCGGCGGCGGCACCGGCTCCCGCCGGCTCGTGGTCGCCAACCCCGGACCGGACGAGGCGCTGGTGCGGGTCCGGCTCGTCACGCCGCGCAGCGAGTTCGCGCCGACCGGGCTCGAGGAGGTCGTCGTCCCTCCCGGGTCGACCACCGTCACCGACCTGGGGCGGCTGCTGGGCGCTCGCACGGCCCGCGGCGCGGTGGGCCTGCGGCTCGACAGCGACCACCCGGTGACCGCGGCGCTGCGCTCGGTCACCGGCGAGGACCTCTCCTACGCGGTGGGCGCCGAGCCGGTCCTGACCCGGGCCGCGGCGCCGGTGCCGGCCGGTCCGAAGCGGCTGGTGCTGGCCGGCGCCTCGCGGGTCACCGACGTGACGGTGCGGCTCAGCGACGCCCAGGGCCGGCCGGTGGACACCGAGCAGGTGGCGCTGCAGCCGGGCCAGGCCGCCCGGGTCCCGCTCGAGGCCCGGGCCCGCTCGGTGGAGCTGCTGCTCGACGGCGTGCCGGTCCGCGCGGCGCTGGAGACCGGGCCGCCCGGCCTGGCCGTGCGGCCGCTGCACGAGCTGCCGGTGAGCCGCGAGATCCCGGCGGTCCGGCCCGGCCTCTACTAGCGGGGTCGCCCGGGCGGGTGCCGGCCGGCCTCAGAGGCGGACCTAGCCGCGGGGGTCCACCTCGTCGGGGGAGCGGCCCAGCAGCTCGGCGACCTGCTCCACCACCACGGTGAGCACCAGGGCGCGGAGCTCCTCGCGGCCCTCGCACCGGTGCTCGATGGGCCGCCGGAACAGGACGAGCCGGGCAGGTTCGGTGCCGGTGCCCCGGACCAGGGAGGAGAGGGGCACGGTGTCGTCCCAGTCGTCGGGCACCAGCGGGGTGTCCTCCACGGCGTACTCGACCAGGCCCAGCTCGTCGTGCCACCGGTCCTCCACGGCCCGGACCACGTCGAGCACCAGCTCGTCGAAGCGGTGCCGGGGGGTGCGGCGCGCCGGTTCCGACGGCGAGCTCCGCAGCACGCCGGGCCCGCGGGGCCCGCGACCGCGGCGGTCCCGGGTGCGGCGCCGCGTGGTCAGCTCCCCGGGGGACGGTGACGGCACGACCGGGTCCATCCCGCGAGCCTAGACCGTGCGGCTGGGCGCGGCCGGTAACGTGCGACCCGTGAGTCATACCCGTCGTTGTTCGCGCACGGCGTGCGGTCGTGCCGCCACGGCGACCCTGACCTACGTCTACGCCGACCAGACCGCGGTGCTGGGGCCCCTGGCGATCTATGCCGAGCCGCACGCCTACGACCTCTGCGACCAGCACAGCGAGCGGCTCTCGGCGCCGCGTGGGTGGGAGGTGCTCCGGCTCGCCCCGGACCCGTCGGCCCAGGGGCCCTCGGGCGACGACCTGCTGGCACTGGCCGACGCGGTGCGCGAGGCCGCCCGCCCGCCGGAGCCGGCTCCGCAGGTGCACCCCGCCGACGACCCGGCCCGCGGCGTGCGCCGCGGTCACCTGCGTGTCCTGACCACGGAGTGAGCGCCGCGCGCGAGCCGCTAGGCTGCGCCCCATGTCCTCCGACACCCTCGACCCCGCCAACCTGGACGCCATCTTCAAGGCCTACGACGTCCGGGGCACGGTCCCGGACCAGCTGGACGACGACCTCGCCCGGGCCACGGGTGCCGCCTTCGTCCTGGTGACCGAGGCCCCCACCGTGGTCGTGGGCCACGACATGCGGCCCAGCTCGCCGGGGATGGCCGAGGCCTTCGCCCAGGGCGCCGCCGGGGCCGGGGCCGACGTGGTGATGATCGGGCTCGCCTCCACCGACCAGCTCTACTTCGCCTCCGGCCACCTCGGGCACGCCGGCGTGATGTTCACCGCCAGCCACAACCCCGCCCAGTACAACGGCATGAAGATGTGCCGCGCCGGCGCGCAGCCGATCGGCATGGAGACCGGGCTCGCCGAGATCCGCGACCTGGTCGGGCTGCGGGCGACCACCGGCGCCCACCTGGTGCCCGACGACACCCCCACCGGCACCACCACCGAGCAGGACGTGCTCGGTGCCTACGCCGACCACCTGCTCTCCCTGGCGCCGGTGCGCGGACGCCGGCTCAAGGTCGTCGTCGACGCCGGCAACGGGATGGCGGGCCTGACCGCCCCCGAGGTCTTCGGCCGCATCGGCGCCGACCAGGTCGAGATGATCCCGATGTACTTCGAGCTCGACGGCACCTTCCCGAACCACGAGGCCAACCCCATCGAGCCGGAGAACCTGGCCGACCTGCAGCGCCGGGTGGTCGAGACCGGGGCCGACCTGGGCCTGGCCTTCGACGGCGACGCCGACCGTTGCTTCCTGGTCGACGAGCGCGGGCGGGCGGTGCCGCCGTCGACCCTGACCGCGCTGATCGCGGCCCGCGAGCTGGCCAAGCACCCGGGGGCCACGATCATCCACAACCTGATCACCTCCCGCGCGGTGCCGGAGCTGGTGACCGAGCTGGGCGGCAAGCCGGTGCGGACCCGGGTCGGTCACTCCTTCATCAAGGCCACGATGGCCGAGACCGACGCCGTCTTCGGAGGGGAGCACAGCGGGCACTTCTACTTCCGCGACTTCTGGCGCGCCGACTCCGGGATGCTGGCCGCCCTGCACGCGCTGGCCGCGCTGGCGGAGTCCTCCGGCACGCTCTCGGAGCTGCTCGCCGAGTACGAGCGCTATCCCGCCAGCGGCGAGATCAACTCCACCGTCGCCGACCAGGCCGCCGTCCTCGCGACCCTGCGCGGGCAGTACGCCGCGGCGGCGGGCGTGGAGCTCGACGAGCTCGACGGCCTCACCGTCACCCACCGTGACTGGTGGTTCAACGTCCGCGCCTCCAACACCGAGCCGCTGCTCCGGCTCAACGCCGAGGGCAAGGACGATGCCACCATGACCGAGATCCGCGACACCGTCCTCGCCCTCATCAGGAGCTCATGATGAACATCGACCCCGCCCTCCTCGAGATCATCGCCTGCCCGGGCTGCCACAGCGCCCTGGGCGTCCAGGGCGACGAGCTGGTCTGCTCCGGGTGCGGCAACGCCTACCCGGTGCGCGACGACATCCCGGTGCTGCTGCTCGACGAGGCCCGCAAGCCCGCCTGACCGGAGGCCACGATGACCACCTGGTTCGACGAGTCCCGCCTCGACGACGCCCGGGTCCTGGAGGCCCACGACGGGCTGCTGCGCCCGCTGGCGGAGTCCGGTGCCCGGGTCCGCCGGGAGATGTCGGGCGCCGCCGACCTGCTCCCCGCCGCGGTGGCGCGGGCCCTGGAGGGCAGCCGGCCGCGCGCGGTGGTGGCCGCCGGGCCCGACTCGCGGCTGCTGCGCGCGGTGCTCGAGCCGTGGTGCCCCGTGCCGTTCGTGGCGTGGCCCGGTCCGGGGCTCCCCGGCTGGGTGGGCGGCCTGGACCTGGTGGTGGTGCTGGCGCCGGAGGGCTCCGACCAGGGCTCGGCCTCGGCGGTCAGCGAGGCCGCCCGGCGCGGCGCCCAGTGCGTGGTGGCCTGTCCTCCGGCGTCGATGGTCGCCGAGCACGCCACCGGCCGCTGGACCACCATCCTGCCGGTGACCACCCGCGACCAGCTCGCGGCCGCCGTGGTGACCCTGGAGTACCTCGACCGGACCCAGCTCGGACCCCGCGCCGACGCCGAGGAGGTGGCCGCGGCGCTGGACGCCGTGGCGACCGTCTGCTCGCCGCACCGGGACCTGGCCGTCAACCCGGCCAAGATGCTCGCCATCGCGCTCGCCGACACCTCGCCCGTGGTGTGGGGCGGGTCGGTGCTGGCCGCCCGGGCCGCCCGCCGGGTGGCGGAGTCGCTGCGGCGGGCCACCGGGGCCTCGGCGCTCGCCGGGGACGCCGAGCACCTGCTGCCCGTGCTCGAGGCGACCCGGCCGCGCGACGTCTTCGTCGACCCCTTCGCCGAGGAGGCCCCCGAGCGCCGCCCGCTGCTGCTGGTGCTCGACGACGGCACGCAGGGGGCCCACGCCCGCCAGGAGCGGACCCGCCTCCAGGCCGCGGCCAGCAGTCGTGGCGTCAGGATCGAGACGGTCAGCTGCGACGACACCGCGACCACCGAGGTCGCCCGCTACGCCTCCCTGGTGCTGCACGGCCGCTACGCCGCCGCCTACCTGGGCATGGGCCTCGTCGAGGAGTGAGCGCCGGACGGCACTGCCCGCCCGGGGAACTGGGTACTCTTCGCCGGTGCGCACATCTTCCCTCCCGGCCGCGCCGGTCCAGCTGATCCGTCGTCGCGTCCGCCTCTCGCGGAGGTCCGCATGAGCGGCGGCCTCTTCGCCCTGCTCGACGACGTCGCCGTCCTGGCGCGCCTGGCGGCGGCCTCGATCGACGACGTCGGCGCCGCGGCCGGCCGGGCCAGCGCCAAGGCGGCGGGCGTGGTGATCGACGACACCGCCGTGACCCCGCAGTACGTCCAGGGCCTGGCCGCGGAGCGGGAGCTGCCGATCATCAAGAAGATCGCGATCGGCTCGGTGCGCAACAAGCTCCTGCTGATCCTCCCGGTCATCCTGCTGCTGAGCGAGTTCCTGCCCTGGGTGCTCACGCCGATCCTGATGCTCGGCGGGACCTACCTCTGCTTCGAGGGCGCGGAGAAGATCTGGGAGAAGATCTCCGGCCACGACGAGCACACCGAGGCGCTGGCCACCGAGATCGGCCCCGAGCAGGAGAAGCAGATGGTCTCCGGCGCCGTCCGCACCGACCTGATCCTCTCCGCCGAGATCATGGTGATCTCGCTCAACGAGGTCGCCGAGGAGTCGTTCTGGGCACGCGCGGCCATCCTGGTGGTGGTCGCGCTCGGCATCACCGCGCTCGTCTACGGCGTGGTCGCACTCATCGTCAAGATGGACGACGTGGGCCTGGCCCTGACCAGGCGGGCCTCCAGCCTGGCCCAACGGGTCGGCCACGGGCTGGTCCGGGGCATGCCGCGCCTGCTGACGGCCATCGGGATCGTCGGCACCGTGGCGATGCTCTGGGTCGGGGGACACATCCTCCTGGTCGGGGTGGACGACCTCGGCTGGCACGCGCCCTACGAGCTGGTCCACCACCTCGAGGAGGCGGTCGCGGGGGCCGTCGGGGTGCTGGAGGGCGCCGTGAGCTGGCTGGTCAACACCGCGGCGTCGGCCGTGATCGGCCTGGTCGTGGGGGCGTTGGTGGTGGCGGTCCTGCACGTGCTGCCCTTCGGGCACGCGAAGGCGAAGGCGGCGCACTGAGGGCGTCGACGAGGATTGCGTGATCCCCGACCGGGAGTCCTACGCTCGTCGGCACGTGCGGACCCACGCACGACGCGCAACGGAGGGGTAGCAATGGACTTCAAGGTCGCCGACCTGAGCCTGGCTGAGTACGGTCGCACAGAGATCCAGCTCGCCGAGCACGAGATGCCCGGGCTGATGGCGATGCGCGAGCGCTACGGGGACTCCAAGCCCCTGGCCGGCGCGCGGATCGCGGGCTCGCTCCACATGACGATCCAGACCGCGGTCCTGATCGAGACCCTCGTCGCCCTCGGCGCCGAGGTCCGCTGGGCGTCGTGCAACATCTTCTCGACCCAGGACCACGCGGCCGCCGCGATCGTCGTGGGCCCCGAGGGCACCGTCGAGCAGCCGGCCGGGGTGCCGGTCTTCGCCTGGAAGGGCGAGACGCTGGAGGAGTACTGGTGGTGCACCCAGCAGATCCTCGACTGGCCCGGTGACACGTTCGCCAACATGATCCTCGACGACGGCGGCGACGCCACCCTCCTGGTCCACCTCGGTGTCGAGGCGGAGAAGACCGGGGTGGCCCCGGACCCCGCCTCGGCCCAGTCCGGTGAGCAGCGGATCATCTTCGAGGTCCTCCAGGAGTCCCTGCGCCACAGCAAGGACCGCTGGACCCGCATCGCGGGCGAGATCAAGGGCGTGACGGAGGAGACCACCACCGGTGTGCTCCGCCTCTACGACATGATGAAGGAGGGGTCGCTCCTCTTCCCCGCCATCAACGTCAACGACTCGGTGACCAAGTCGAAGTTCGACAACAAGTACGGCTGCCGCCACTCGCTCATCGACGGCATCAACCGGGCCACCGACGTCCTGATCGGGGGCAAGGTCGCCGTGGTCTGCGGCTACGGCGACGTGGGCAAGGGCTGCGCGGAGTCGCTGCGCGGCCAGGGCGCCCGGGTCATCGTGACCGAGATCGACCCCATCTGCGCGCTGCAGGCCGCGATGGACGGCTACCAGGTCGACACCTTGGACAACGTCCTGGACGTCGCCGACATCATCGTCACCGCGACGGGCAACAAGGACGTCGTCACCGTCGAGCAGATGCGCAAGATGAAGCACAACGCGATCCTGGGCAACATCGGCCACTTCGACAACGAGATCGACATGGCCGGCCTCGAGGCCGACGGCGTCGCGGTGCGCAAGAACGTCAAGCCGCAGGTCGACATCTGGACCTTCCCCGCGGGCAACTCGATCATCGTGCTCTCCGAGGGTCGCCTGCTCAACCTGGGCAACGCCACCGGTCACCCCTCGTTCGTGATGTCGAACTCCTTCACCAACCAGGTGCTGGGCCAGATCGAGATCTTCAGCAAGCCCGAGGAGTACCCGGTCGGCGTCTACGTGCTGCCCAAGCACCTCGACGAGGAGGTCGCCCGCCTGCACCTCGCCTCGCTGGGCGTCCGGCTCACCGAGCTGACCCCGTCCCAGGCCGACTACCTCGGCATCCCGGTCGAGGGCCCCTACAAGTCCGACGCGTACCGCTACTGAGCGGCCTCGTCACGCACCGCCGCGAGGGCGTCCCGTCCGGGGCGCCCTCGTCGGCGTCCCGGTCGGTGGGCCCACCCCACGACTGGCACAATGTCCCCATGAGCCAGCGCGTCGTCGACCCGCCCGCCCGCGGACGGGTCCTGGTCGTCGACGACGACGCCTCGCTCGCCGAGATGCTCACCATCGTGCTGCGCCAGGAGGGCTTCGACTCCCAGATGGTCACCCGGGGCGACGAGGCGCTGGCGGCGTTCCGCAGCTACCGCCCCGACCTGGTCCTGCTCGACCTGATGCTGCCGGGCCGCGACGGCATCGACGTCTGCAAGGAGATCCGCGCCGAGTCCGGGGTCCCCATCGTGATGCTGACGGCCAAGGGGGACACGATCGACGTGGTGCTCGGCCTGGAGTCGGGGGCCGACGACTACGTCGTCAAGCCGTTCAAGCCCAAGGAGCTGATCGCCCGGATCCGGGCGCGGGTCCGCCGCTTCGACGACGCCCCGTCGGAGACGCTGACCGTGGGCGACCTGGCCATCGACGTCGCCGGGCACTCGGTCACCCGCGGCTCCGAGACGGTCAACCTGACGCCGCTGGAGTTCGACCTGCTGGTCTGCCTGGCGCGCAAGCCCTGGCAGGTCTTCACCCGCGAGGTGCTGCTCGAGCAGGTCTGGGGCTACCGCCACGCCGCGGACACCCGGCTGGTCAACGTCCACGTGCAGCGCCTGCGGTCCAAGGTGGAGCACGACCCGGAGAACCCCGAGATCGTGCTGACGGTCCGCGGGGTGGGCTACAAGGCCGGCAAGTCCTGATGACCCGGTGATGGCACCCGAGCGTCCCCTGAGAAGGGTCCCCACGGCGCTGGGACGAGGGCTGACGTTCTGGCGTCGCTCCATCCAGGCGCGGGTGGTCGCGAGCACCCTGGTGCTCACCACGCTCGTGGTCGGCGTGGTCGGCTGGTTCCTGCTCCAGCAGGTCCGCGAGGGCCTGCTCGAGCGGCGGGTGGAACGGGTGGTCACCGAGGCGAGCAACGGCACCGCCGAGGCCCGCAACCGCCTGACGTCGGCGACCGGCACCGACGTCGACGCGGCGGGCCAGCGCCAGGACCTGATCGAGCCGATCATCGCGCGCGGGGCGAGCCGCGGGTTCGCGGTGATCCTCTCCGCGCCGCTCGCCTCGGGCAGCACCCTGGCCGGAGGCGGCGCCCAGTTCACCCAGAACCTGGACAAGTCGAGCGTGCCTCGCTCGCTGGAGGCGCGCTTCGCCGAGCGCAGCGCGCCCGCCTGGACCTACACCACCATCCGGACCACCGGCCCGGTGGCGGGGGTGGAGCCCGGGCCCGGGATCGCCGTGGGGTCCCAGGTGACCCTGCCGGCCGACGGCGAGACCTACACCCTCTACTACCTCTTCCCGCTCGCGGAGCAGGAGGACACCCTGGCCCTGGTCACGCGTGCCCTGCTGGCAGCGGCCGCCCTGCTCGTGGTGCTCGTGGCGGTGGTCGCCTGGGTCGTGACCCGCCAGGTGGTGACCCCGGTGCGGCTGGCCCGGCAGGTGGCCGAGCGGCTCGCGGCCGGGCAGCTGCAGGAGCGGCTGCGCGTCACCGGCGAGGACGACCTCGCGCGCCTGGCCACCTCCTTCAACCAGATGGCCTCCAACCTGCAGCGCCAGATCCGCCAGCTCGAGGAGCTGAGCCGTCTGCAGCGCCGCTTCGTCAGCGACGTCTCCCACGAGCTGCGCACCCCCCTGACCACCGTCCGGATGGCCGGCGACGTGCTCCACGACGGTCGGGAGAACTTCGACCCGGTCACCGCACGCGCGGCCGAGCTGCTGCAGACCGAGCTCGACCGCTTCGAGGTGCTCCTGGCCGACCTGCTGGAGATCAGCCGGTTCGACGCCGGCGCCGCCGTCCTGGAGGTCGACGACGTCAACCTCGTCGACGTGGCCCACCGGGTCGCGGAGGCCACCGAGGCGCTCGCCGTGCAGCGCAGCACCCGCGTCGTGGTGGTCGACCCCGGACGGCCGTGCCTGGCCGAGGCCGACGTACGGCGGGTGGAGCGGATCGTGCGCAACCTGGTGACCAACGCCATCGACCACGCCGAGGGCAAGGAGATCGTGGTCCAGGTGGCCGCCGACGAGGAGGCGGCCGCGATCACGGTGCGCGACTACGGGGTGGGCCTGGGGCCGGGGGAGGCCGCGATGGTCTTCAACCGGTTCTGGCGCGCCGACCCGGCCCGGGCCCGGACCAGCGGCGGCACGGGGCTGGGGCTCGCGATCTCGCTGGAGGACACCCACCTGCACGGCGGGTGGCTCCAGGCGTGGGGACGGCCCGGCGAGGGTGCCCAGTTCCGGTTGACCCTGCCGCGGCGCGCCGGGCAGTCCCTGCGCCACAGCCCGCTGCCGCTGGTCCCGACCGACGAGGAGGTGACGGCGTGAGCCGATCGTGGTCCCGTCGCCGCGCGCCGGGGGCGGTGCTCCTGGTCGTGGTGGTCGCGCTGCTCAGCGGGTGCGTGTCGATGCCCGTCTCGGGTCCGATCGCGGAGGTCCAGAACCCCGAGGCGGGCGACGCCGAGCCCGGCACCTTCTACGACCCGCGACCGCCCGAGCCCGGCGCGTCCTCGCGCGAGGTGGTGGCCGGCTTCCTCGAGGCCATGAAGGCCACCCCCATCAAGACACCGGTGGCCGCGCAGTACCTCACCTCCCAGGCGCAGGAGCGCTGGAAGCCGCTCGGCGGCACCATCACCTACTCCGACCTCGGCACCGCGCGGGGCGACACGGTGGTCACCGTCCCCCTGGTCGACGGGCAGTCCTACGACTCGCGGGGAGCCTGGTCCCGCTCGCTGGAGGGCAAGGAGGCCGAGCTGGAGTTCCCGGTGACGCTGGAGGGAGGGGAGTGGCGCATCGACGCCGCCCCCAACGCCATGGTCGTCCCGGGCTCGTGGTTCGAGGACAGGTTCGAGCGGGCCTCGCTGCACTTCCTCGACCCCACCGGGCGGATCCTGGTGCCCGAGCCGGTCTACGTGCCCCGGGGCGACCAGTTCGCCACCGCCCTGGTCCGCGGCCTGCTGGCCGGCCCGACACCCGGTCTGGACAAGGTGGTGCGCAGCGCCGTCCCGCCCGGCCTGAGCCTGGCCCTCTCGGTGCCGATCGACGGCGCCGGGCTGGCCGAGGTCTCCCTGGACGCCCCGCCCGGGGTCCGCGCCGCGGACCTCGTCTCGGAGGAGATGCTGGCCCAGCTCGCCTGGACGCTGCGCCAGGAGCCGCGGATCAGGGCCTTCCGGCTCACGCTCAACGGCCGCCCGGTGCCGCTGCCCGAGGGGGAGCCGGAGATCGATCCCACGGCCGGGACCCGCTTCGACCCCGTCGGGCACGGCTCCAGCTCCGATCTCTTCGCGCTGCGCGACGGACTCCTGGTCCGCGGCCGGCTGGACGAGCTGGAGGCCACCGCGGGTCCCTTCGGCACCCGGACGCTCCAGGTGCGCTCGCTCGGCATCAGCCTCTCGGCCCAGCAGGCCGCGGCCGTCACCTCCTCGGGCACCGCGCTGCTGCTGGGCCCCGTGGAGGACATGGAGACCGAGCCGCTGGAGATCGTCTCCGGGGCCACCGACCTGCTCGCTCCGAGCTGGGACTTCGCCGACCGCCTCTGGTGGGTGGACCGGACCGCCGCCGGTGCCCGGGTCGGGATGCTCTTCGAGGGGGAGCAGCGCAGCGTCGACGTGCCGGGGCTGTCGGGGCGCGACGTCCGGGCGTTCCTGGTCTCCCGGGACGGGTCCCGGCTGGTGGCCGTGGTGCGGCGGCGCAACAGCGACCGGCTCCTCACCAGCCGGGTGCTGCACGACGAGAGCGGCCGGGTGCTGGGGGCGACGCGGGCCCGGGAGATCGACCTCGGTGAGGACTCCGACCGTCGGATCAAGGACGTCGGCTGGCGCTCGCCGGCCTCGGTCACCCTGATCAGCGGCATCACCGGCGACCTGTCCCAGGTGCGCACGGTCCCCGTGGAGGGCGCCCCCGGCGACCTGGAGACCTCGGGGACGTCGCGGATCCGGGGTCGTTCCGGCACCCTGGTCAGCTCGCCGGAGCGGGGGCTGGGCCTCTACGCCGTCGGTGTCGACGGGGTCACCGACCTGGTGGACCCGGTCCGCCGAGTCCCGCCGCTCGACGAGCGGGTGGGCTGGCTGGGCTACGTGGGCTGAGCCGCCCGCCGTGCACAGGCCGACGCCCGGGCCGGTGCCCCCCAGGAGGCCCGGACGGCGGGTGCGGCCGGGTGCGCCGGTGGGCTGGGATGGTCCGGTGAGCACGCCCGGGACGCTGCTGGACCACGGCCTGGACCTGCTGGTCGGCAGCTCCTGCCTGGGCTGCGGCCGGCCGGGGCGCCTGCTGTGCCCGCGCTGCCGGCTGCTGCTCCCGGTGACCGCGGTGCCGGCCCGGCCCGACCCCGCGCCGCCCGGCCTGGCCCCGGCCTGGGCCGCGGGCGAGTACGCCGGCCTGCTGCGCCGGCTGGTCATCGACCACAAGGAGGAGGCCCGCTTCGGCCTGGGCGTCCCGCTGGGCCGGCTGCTGGCGCTCGCGGTGGCGGCGGCGCTGCCGCCGGCGCCGCGCGCCGCCCCGGTGCTGCTGGTGCCCGTGCCCTCCCGGCCCGGCGTGGTCCGCCGGCGTGGCGACGACCCGACCGGGCGCCTGGTGCGGGTCGCCGCGCGGGCGCTGGTGCCGCGCCGCGTCGTGGTCGCCGACCTGCTCCGCTCGCACCCCGGGGTGGCCGACCAGGCCGGCCTCGACGCCGTGGCGCGGACGGCCAACCTGGCCGGCTCGATGCGGGTGCCGGGGCGCGCCCTGAGCCGGGTCGGGCGGCGGGTGCCGGGCGGCCTCGTGGTGGTCTGCGACGACGTGCTGACCACCGGCGCCACGGCGCGGGAGGCCCAGCGGGCCCTGGAGGCGGTGGGGGTGAAGGTGTCCGGGATCGCCGCGGTGGGGGCGGTCCGGCGACGCTCGACCGGGGCCGCGGGAGCCGGATCGGAGGGTGTGCTGCGGCGGTGACCACGGACGGGATAGCGTCTGGTCATGGAGTCCGTCCGGGTCCGTGGTTGCGTCGTCGGGGGGCCCTGTGTGCCTCGGCGGCAAGCCGATGCCAGTCGCAGGCGAAACGGCCCACGTAAGGCTCTTCCGGTCCGTCCGGGAAGCCGATCACGGTGCGGCTTAGAAGTAAGTCCTGCCTCGGCGCCGCCGTCAGATGCGGCGTCCGCCGGGAGAAGGCCAGTAGTGGCGGAGAAGCTGCGAACGCCTCAGCAGGCGATTGTGGGGACGAAGACCAGGTCGGCCGGGCGGACTCCATGCCAGGCAGCGGGAGCCACGGTCGTGGCCCTCCCGGCTGTTCACGAGGTGCAGCAACTGACGAATCGGAGGTTCTCATGGACGTAGTGGTGACGGGGCGGCACGTGGAGGTTTCGGACAGGTTCCGAGAGCACGTGCAGGAGAAGCTGTCCCGGCTCGAGAAGCACGACCAGAGGATCATCCGGGTGCAGGTGGAGGTCTCGGCCGAGCGCAACCCGCGCCAGCAGGACCGCGCGGTCCGGGTGGAGCTCACCGCTCTGACCAAGGGCCCCGTGATCCGCGCCGAGGCGGCCGCCGACGACAAGATGGCGGCCCTCGACCTGGCGCTGGACAAGATGACCTCCCAGATGCGCAAGGCCGCCGACCGCCGCCGGATCCACCGCGGCCGTCGCACGCCGGTCTCGGTCGGTGAGGCGCTGGCGCCGAGCGCCGAGGACCTCGCCGTGGACGAGACCGAGTCCGACGAGGTGGTCGAGCGCCAGGTCGGGCCGATCACGGTCACCGGGGACGGCCCGCTGGTGGTCCGGGAGAAGACCCACGACGCGTCGCCGATGACCCTGGACCAGGCCCTGTACGAGATGGAGCTGGTCGGTCACGACTTCTACCTCTTCGTCGACAAGGAGAGCGAGCAGCCGTCGGTGGTCTACCGGCGCCACGGCTACGACTACGGCGTGATCGCCCTCAACGTCGCTTCCTGACGCGGGCTGCGCGGATGCCCCGCGCCGAACGTGCGCCTCTGCGCCCGTTCGGTGCGGGGCATCTGTCATGATGCGGCTGTGACGCAGCCGACAGAGACAAGCGAACCGGTCCGCGTGATCCTCGCCGACGACCAGGAGCTCTTCCGCCGAGGGCTCACGATGCTGCTGGCCCAGGAGCCCGACATCGAGGTCGTCGCCGAGGCCGGGGACGGCATCGCCGCCACCGACCTCGCCGCCTCGATGGCGCCCGAC
This sequence comes from Nocardioides sp. Z50_6, assembly GCF_058215755.1. Taxonomy (NCBI): domain Bacteria; kingdom Bacillati; phylum Actinomycetota; class Actinomycetes; order Propionibacteriales; family Nocardioidaceae; genus Nocardioides; species Nocardioides sp. Z50_6. The sequence continues at coordinate 204,798 of NZ_JBZAJB010000003.1, forward strand.
GTGGTGCTGCTCGACGTCCGGATGCCCCGGCGCAGCGGGATCGAGGCCTGCCGCGCCATCAAGGAGGCCAACCCGTCGGCCAAGATCATCATGCTGACGGTCTCCGACGAGGAGGCCGACCTCTACGAGGCGGTGAAGAGCGGTGCGGCCGGCTACCTGCTCAAGGACTCCTCCATCGAGGAGGTCGCCCAGGGCATCCGGGTGGTGGCCGACGGCCAGTCCCTGATCTCGCCCTCGATGGCGGTCAAGCTGATCGACGAGTTCAAGCAGATGTCCAAGCCCGAGCGCAACCAGGTCAACGGGCTCCGCCTGACCGAGCGTGAGCTCGAGGTGCTCCGCCTGGTCGCCAAGGGCCTGAACAACCGCGAGATCGCCCGCCAGCTCTTCATCTCCGAGAACACCGTGAAGAACCACGTCCGCAACATGCTCGAGAAGCTCCAGCTGCACTCGCGGATGGAGGCGGTCATGTACGCGGTGAAGGAGAAGCTGCTCGAGCTGCCCTGATGGCCACCGCCCTCTCGCGTGCGCAGGCCCGGCGGATCGCGCTGGCCGCCCAGGGCTTCACCGATCCGCCGCACGCGGTGCCGACGATGCGCACCCTGGTGCGCACGGTCTCACGGACGGGGGTGCTCCAGGTCGACTCGGTCAACGTGCTCGCACGCGCCCACCTGATGCCGCTCTACTCGCGGATGGGGCCCTACGACGTCGGGCTGCTGGACCGGGCCGCGCAGCGGCGGCCGCGTCGGCTGGTGGAGTACTGGGCGCACGTGCAGGCGCTGATGCCGGTCGAGCTGTGGCCCGCGATGCGGCACCGCATGGAGGACTACCGCAGCACCCGGGGCAAGTGGTTCGACGCGGACCCGCGCCTGGAGCCCCGGGTCCTCGCCCTGGTGGCTGAGCGCGGCCCCGTCACCGCCCGGGAGCTGGAGGGCGAGCTGGGCGGGCCGCGGACCCGCGAGCACTGGGGGTGGAACTGGTCGGACGCCCGGAAGGTGCTGGACCGCCTCTTCCTGGTCGGGGACCTGGCGATCGCGGGGCGTACCCCCTCCTTCGAGGTGCGCTACGACCTGCCGGAGCGGGTCCTCCCGCCCGAGGTGCTCACCGCGCCGGTCCCCAGCCGGGAGGAGGCCGCCCTCCACCTGGTGCGCCGGGCCGCGCGCTCGCACGGGGTGGCCAGCCTGGCCTGCCTGCGCGACTACTACCGGATGTCGCTGGCCGACACCCGCGGTGCCGTCGCGGCCCTGGTGGAGGCCGGGGAGCTCGAGCCGGTCACGGTCCAGGGCTGGGACCGCCCGGCCTTCCGGCACGTCGCGAGCAGCCTGCCCCGGCGGGTGGAGGCGCGCACCCTGCTGAGCCCCTTCGACCCGGTGGTGTGGGAACGGGCCCGGGCCGAGGCCCTGTTCGGCTTCCGCTACCGGATCGAGATCTACACCCCCGCGCACCGGCGGGTGCACGGCTACTACGTCCTGCCCTTCCTGCTCGGTGACCGGCTGGTGGCCCGCGTCGACCTCAAGGCGGAGCGGCGGGCCCGGGTGCTGGAGGTCCTCTCCGCCCACCGCGAGCCCGGTGCCCCGGCCGAGGTCGCCGAGGAGCTGGGGGCCGAGCTGCTCCGCCTCGCCGGGTGGCTGGGGCTCGACGAGGTCGTGCTCAGGGGCGGGGGCGACCTGGTCCCGGTGCTGGCTCGCTAGGGCCGGTGCGCTCGCTTGCGATTGTGTGCGTGCCCGTGCCCGTTACGATGGCCAGCGGAGGTCGGCGTCCGCGCTGCCCCGAGACATCCCACTGCTGGTTTCCGCCAGCTGGTGCGCCCGTCAACTCAGGAGTCCGTGTACGTGCCTGCCATCATCGACAAGCTCCTCCGCATCGGCGAAGGCAAGATCGTTCGTCAGCTCCAGGCCATCTCCAAGGCCGTCAACGCCATCGAGGACGACTTCGTCACGATGAGCGACGACGAGCTGCGCGCGATGACCGAGGAGTTCAAGCAGCGCCTGGCCGACGGCGAGACGCTCGACGACCTGATGCCGGAGGCCTTCGCCACGGTGCGCGAGGCCGCCAAGCGGGTGCTGGGCCAGCGCCACTACGACGTGCAGATCATGGGCGGCGCCGCGCTGCACCTGGGCAACATCGCGGAGATGAAGACCGGTGAGGGCAAGACCCTGGTCGCGACCCTCCCGGCCTACCTCAACGCGCTGTCGGGCAAGGGCGTCCACATCGTCACCGTCAACGACTACCTGGCCAGGTACCAGTCGGAGATGATGGGTCGCGTCTTCTCCTTCCTGGGGCTGACCACCGGCGTGATCATGCCCTCGATGCGGCCCGCGCAGCGGCGCGAGGCCTACAACTGCGACATCACCTACGCCACCAACAACGAGCTCGGCTTCGACTACCTGCGCGACAACATGGCCGACTCCATCGCGGACTGCGTGCAGCGCGGCCACAACTTCGCGATCGTCGACGAGGTCGACTCGATCCTCATCGACGAGGCCCGGACGCCGCTCATCATCAGCGGCCCGACCCAGGACGAGGTCCACTGGTACGCGGAGTTCGCCAAGATCGCTGCCCGGATGGTCCGCGACGAGGACTACGAGGTCGACGAGAAGAAGCGGACCATCTCGGTCCTGGAGCCGGGCATCACCAAGGTCGAGGACCACCTCGGCATCGACAACCTCTACGACTCGGTCAACACCCCGCTGATCTCCTTCATGAACAACTCCATCAAGGCCAAGGAGCTGTTCCGCAACGACAAGGAGTACGTCGTCATCGACGGCGAGGTGCTCATCGTCGACGAGCACACCGGCCGGATGCTCGCCGGGCGCCGCTACAACGACGGCCTGCACCAGGCGATCGAGGCCAAGGAGGGGGTGACGGTGCGTGAGGAGTACCAGACCCTGGCCACGGTGACCCTGCAGAACTACTTCCGCCTCTACGACACCCTCTCCGGCATGACCGGCACGGCGATGACCGAGGCGAGCGAGTTCGACAAGATCTACAAGCTCGGCGTGGTGCCCATCGAGACCAACAAGCCGATGAGGCGCATCGACCAGCCCGACCTCGTCTACCGCACCGAGGAGGCGAAGTTCGACGCCGTGGTCGACGACATCGAGGAGCGGCACCGCAAGGGACAGCCGATCCTGGTCGGCACCGTCTCGGTGGAGAAGTCCGAGCTGCTCTCCCGGGCGCTGCGCGCGCGTGGCGTGCCGCACTCGGTGCTCAACGCCAAGGTGCACGCCGACGAGGCCAAGATCGTGGCCCAGGCCGGTCACCGCGGCGCGGTCACCGTGGCGACCAACATGGCCGGTCGCGGTACCGACATCATGCTGGGCGGCTCGGTGGAGTTCCTCGCCGACCAGGAGCTGCGCAAGAAGGGCCTCGAGCCCACCGGCGAGACGGCCGAGGCCTACGAGGCCGAGTGGCCGCTGGCGGTCGAGCGGACCAAGGCGCAGGTCGCGGCCGAGCACGAGGAGGTCAAGGAGCTCGGCGGCCTCTACGTGATCGGCACCGAGCGGCACGAGTCGCGGCGCATCGACAACCAGCTGCGCGGGCGCTCCGGTCGTCAGGGCGACCCGGGGGAGAGCCGCTTCTACCTCTCCCTCCAGGACGAGCTGATGCGCCTGTTCAAGTCCGACTGGGTCGACCGGGTGCTCCAGGTCCTCAAGGTGCCCGACGACGTGCCGATCGAGAACAAGCGGGTCACCGGCGCGATCGCCAGCGCCCAGGGTCAGGTCGAGGCGCAGAACTTCGAGTCCCGCAAGAACGTCCTCAAGTACGACGACGTGATGAACCGGCAGCGCGAGGTCATCTACGCCGAGCGCCGCCGGGTGCTCGAGGGTGCCGACCTCGAGGAGCAGATCCGCACCTTCATCGACGACGTGGTGGGCGCCTACGTGACCGCCGCCACCGCCGACGTCGCGGAGGAGTGGGACCTCGCGGCCCTCGGCACCGCGCTGGGCCAGCTCTACCCGATGACGGTGACGCTGGAGGAGCTGGAGAAGCGCGCGGGCTCCCGGGCCAACCTCACCCGCGAGATGCTGATCGAGGAGCTGCGGGCCGACGCCCAGGCGGCCTACGACCGGCGCGAGAGCGAGGTCGGCGAGGAGGTCATGCGCGAGCTGGAGCGCCGGGTGATCCTCTCGGTGATCGACCGCAAGTGGCGCGAGCACCTCTACGAGATGGACTACCTGCGCGAGGGCATCTACCTGCGTGCCTACTCCCAGCGCGACCCGCTCGTGGAGTACCAGCGCGAGGGCTTCGACATGTTCTCGGTCATGATGGACGCCATCAAGGAGGAGTCCGTCGGGTTCCTGTTCCACCTCGAGGTCGAGGTGGACGACGACGCGGGCGACGACGAGCCGGCGGACGAGGCCGTCGTCGAGGAGGAGGCCCCGCAGCCGGTCGGCGCGATCGACATGGCGGCGGCCGCCGCCCACGCCCCGCAGGTGCGCGCCAAGGGGCTGGACAAGCCGTCCCGACCCCAGCGCCTGACCTACTCGGCGCCCTCCGAGGACGGCGACGTCGAGGTCTCCGGTGCCGCTCCCGCCGGCGAGGAGGACCCCTACGCCGGGGTGGGGCGCAACGCCGACTGCCCCTGCGGCTCGGGCAAGAAGTTCAAGAAGTGCCACGGTGCGCCGGGTGGCCCGACCGGGCTGACCGCGCGCGCCAACGGCTGACGCGAGACGACCGACACGCCTCGGCACGACGCCGCGCCCGGGTGACCGGGCGCGGCGTCGCTGTCTGCTCAGCAGAACTCCAGCGCCGTGCAGACCCAACGGCCGCGAAAGGTCTCGAACCGTGCGGCCACGGCGCGCGAGCGCTCCCCGTGGCGGACCCGGGCCGAGGCCTCCACGACCTCCGCGCCGAGGAAGTTGAGCCGCACCGCCGCGACGTGCGAGGCAGCCAGGCCGCGGCGCCGCCCCTGGCCCGGCACGTGGCCGCCCGCCCGGGCCACGAGGTCGGCCCGTCGGGCCAGGTCCTGGTGGACGTCGCGACGGGTCCAGCGGTGCAGCTGGGAGGCCGGCCGGTCGCCGGCGACGACCTCGACCGCCGCCTGGACGTAGCCGCTGACCCATCGCTGGACCTGGTCGCGCTCGGCCGGCTCCACGGCGACGAGGTCGGCGCCGGGCAGGCCCGGGCGGGCGCCCGGCACGGGCGGGTCCAGCAGCGGCACCACCTCCAGGGCGAGCGCGCCCTGGACGGTGGCGATGGGGGTCAGGTGCCCCAGGGGTGCCCGGGCGTGGAGACGGGTGGGGGTGGCGAGGGAGATGGCGACGGGGCGGCTGCTCATGACTGGTCTCCTTGGGTGACGGTGGGCAGCCGGAGCTCCTGCCCGGGGTGGATGAGGTCCGGGTCGTCCCCGACGACCCGCCGGTTGAGCCGGTGGATCTCGCGCCAGCGGGCTTCGACCTCGGCCGGCGCGGCGGTGGCCGGGAGCGTGGCGGCGGCGACGCCCCAGAGCGTGTCGCCGGGGCGCACCACGTGGGCGGGGCCCTGAAGGCCCGCCGGCACGATCGCCGGCGTCCCTGGTGCGGGGGTCCGGGCCTCGGGCGCGGTGGTCGCCGGAGCGGGGGAGGGCGCCGGTTCCCGGGCGGGGGCGCCGATCGAGGCGCGGTCGGGATAGGGGAGCCCTGCGAGTCCTGGCCGGTCCGCAGGCGCGGAAGCCTGAGCCGCCCCCGTGAGCGAGCCGGCCAGGGCCGCCCCGCACAGGGCCAGCACCAGGCGCCGCACCGCGCTGTGCCCGGGCGCCCGGCTGCGCCCCGGCACGGCGGGCCGCCCGCGCAGTGCCTCGAGCACGGTGAGGGAGGAGATCAGCCACAGCCAGGACAGCGCGAGCACGCCCACCGCGCCGCCGGCGGCGACCAGCAGGTCCTCGAAGTGGCCGGGGGCGCCCAGTCGGCGCCAGCCGCCCGGCCCGGGGGCCAGTGCCGCCCGGAGGCAGGCCGTGCCGCCCACGGAGGTGATCGTGGTCACCAGCACCCAGACGGCCGCGCAGCGACCCGGGTGGGCGGCAGTCGAGGGCGAGGAGCGACGAGGCATCGGAACCCTTTCGTTTGCGTCCGTTTGCTTAACGTAGCGACGATTCACCTTGGCACGCCACGACTGTCCACAGGGCGGCGTAGCCGCCGGCGGCGGCTGGACGGCTGGCCAGACTGGGTCCATGACCGGTGACGAGGAGCTCTTCGAGATGCTCGAGGACCTGGAGGCGCAGGCCGAGGCGCTCCAGCACGCGGAGCGCGCGGCGGAGGTCGCCGACCGGGCTCGCGCCGAGTACGGGGCGGTCACCCTGGACACCCGGCTGATGGCCTCGGTGGGTCACCACGTCGAGGTCGACGTGCTCGCGGTGGGCCGGGTGGGCGGCGAGATCGAGAGGGTAGGCCCCGGCTGGTTCGAGCTGGTCGGGCGCGCGGCCACCTGGTGGGTGCGCACCGCCGCGGTCACCGCGGTCCTGGGGGCCTCCGAGCGCGCGCTGCCCGAGGTGGCCTGGTCACCGGTCGACCGGCTGGGCGTGGCGTCGGCGCTGCGGCGGCTCTCCGACGACCGGGAGGTCGTGGTGGTGCAGCTGGCCGACGGAGGCCGCCACGAGGGCCGGCTGGGCCGGGTGGGGGCGGACTTCGTCGAGGTGCTGGTCGGGGGCGCTCAGGCCGGGGGAGCGGCCCTGGTGCCGCTGGCCCACGTCTCGGCGTTCCGCACCGGCCGGGGGCTCTGAGGCACCCCGGCCGCGGCCGGGGTCAGGTCGCCTCGTCGTCGAACGGCGGCCGGGCGCCGGCGGGCAGCACGGCCGTCGGCGCCGGGGAGTCGGCGTCGGCCATGGCCTCGATGATGTGCTTGCGGACGATGGTGCGCGGGTCCAGGTCGCGCAGCTCGAGGTCGGAGTACTCCGGCCCCAGCTCGCTGCGCAGCTCGTCGCGTGCCGAGTTGGCCATGGCGCGCCCCTTGCGCACCAGCGTCCCGGCCTGGCGGGCCAGCTCCGGCAGCCGGTCCGGCCCCAGGACGAGGACCGCGACGAACGCGATCACCGCCATCTCGGGCAGCCCGACGCCGAACATCTCAGAACTTGCTGGTGGGGGTCAGGCCCAGCTGCATCCCAGCCAGGCCGCGGCCGCGGCCGCTGAGCTTCTCGGCCACCTCGAGCAGCACCTGGGCCGCGGGGGCCGTGGGGTCGGACTCCACGATCGGCTTGCCGCTGTCGCCGCCCTCGCGCAGCGAGAGGTCCAGCGGCACGGAGCCGAGCAGTGGCACGTCGTAGCCGAAGCGCTCCCCGAGGGTGCGCGCGACCCGTGCCCCGCCGCCGGAGCCGAAGACCTCCAGACGGTGCTCCTTGCCCTCCGCGGTGCAGTGCGGGCACGCCAGGTAGGCCATGTTCTCCACCACGCCCACCACGCGCTGGTGCATCATCGAGGCCATCGTGCCGGCACGCTCGGCCACCTCGGCCGCCGCCTCCTGCGGGGTGGTGACCACGACGACCTCGGCGTTGGGCAGGTGCTGCCCCAGCGAGATGGCCACGTCGCCGGTGCCCGGGGGCAGGTCGAGCAGCAGGACGTCGAGGTCGCCCCAGTAGACGTCCGCGAGCATCTGGACCAGCGCGCGGTCGAGCATCGGGCCGCGCCACGCCACGACCTGGTCGCGGCGGGGCTTGAGCATCCCGATGGAGATCACCGAGACCCCCGAGGGCGTGGGGACCGGCATGATCAGGTCGTCGACCTGGGTCGGGCGGGCGTCGGCGACGCCGAGCATCGCGGGCACGGAGTGGCCGTAGATGTCCGCGTCCACGACGCCGACCTTGAGGCCCTGGCCGGCCAGCGCCAGGGCGAGGTTGACGGTGACCGACGACTTGCCGACGCCGCCCTTGCCGCTGGCGATCGCGTAGACCTTGGTGAGCGAGCCCGGCTGGGCGAAGGGGATCTCGCGCTGTGCCTGGCCGCCGCGGAGGGTCTCCCCGAGCTCGCTGCGCTGCTCGGGCGACATCACACCCAGCGTCAGGTTCACACCGGTCACCCCGGGGACCGCCGTGAGGGCCGCCGTGACGTCCCGGTTGATGGTGTCCTTGAGCGGGCAGCCGGCCACGGTCAGGAGCACCGTCACCGCGACCGATCCGTCCGCCCCGACCTCGACGGAGTCGACCATGCCGAGGTCGGTGATGGGCCGCTTGATCTCGGGGTCCTGGACGGTCGCCAGGGCGGCGTTGACCTGCTCGAGGGTGGGGGTGCTCATGGGAGTCAAGGGTAGTTCGTCCCCGGTGGCCGCGGGTCGTCGCCCGTCCGCTCCTCGTCGGCCCGCTCGCGCTGGAGGTCCCCGAGGAGCTGGCGCAGCTCGGAGCGCATGAAGTCGCGGGTCGCGACCTCGCCCACCGACATCCGCAGCCAGGCGATCTCGCGGGAGAGGAACTCCATGTCGGCCTGCGACTGCGCGTTGACCCGGCGGTCCTGCTCGGCGAGCACCTTGTCGCGGTTCTCCTGCCGGTTCTGGGCGAGCAGGATGAGGGGGGCGGCGTAGGACGCCTGCAGGCTGAGCATCAGGGTCAGGAAGATGAAGGGGTAGTCGTCCCAGCGCATCTCCTGGGGGGCGAGCAGGTTCCAGGCGATCCAGATCACCACGAAGGCGGTCATGTAGATCAGGAAGCGCGCGGTGCCCATGAACCGGGCGAACTGCTCGGCGAAGACCCCGAAGGTGTCGGAGTCGTAGGACCGGCGGGGCCGGCGTCCGCGCCGGCCCTCGAGGGGGGTGTCGAGTCGGGACTGGGTCCCGCGGGTGTCGCTCATCGCCGTACCGCCCTGTCGCGCCAGTTCTCCGGGAGCATGTGGTCGAGCAGGTCGTCCACGGTGACGGCGCCGAGGAGCCGGCCCTCCTCGTCGACGACCGGCGCCGCGACGAGGTTGTAGGTGGCCAGGTGTGCCGCCACGTCCTCGATCCGTGCCTCGGGGGCGAGCGGGTCGAGCGAGTCGTCGACCGCGGCCGCCACCAGGGTCGACGGTGGCTCGCGGAGCAGCCGCTGGATGTGCGCGGCACCCAGCAGCCGGCCCGTGGGCGTCTCCAGGGGCGGGCGGCAGACGAAGACCAGGGCTGCGAGCGAGGGGGTGAGGTCCGGGTTCCGCACGTGGGCCAGGGCGTCCGCGATGGTCGCGCTGGGCGGCAGGATCACCGGCTCGGGCGTCATCATGCCGCCCGCGGTCTGCTCGGCGTAGGAGAGCATCCGCTTGACGTCCTCGGCCTCCTCGGGCTCCATCAGGGCCAGCAGCGTGGCCGCGGTCTCCGGCGGGAGGTCGGCGATCAGGTCGGCGGCGTCGTCGGCCGACATCTCCTCCAGCACGTCCGCGGCGCGCTGCGAGGTCAGCCGCTCCAGGATCTGGACCTGGTCCTCGTCGGGCATCTCCTCCAGCACGTCGGCGAGGCGCTCGTCGTCCATCGCCGCCACCACCGCGGAGCGCCGCTCCTCGGGGAGGTCGTGGATCGCGTGGGCCGCGTCGGCCGCGCGCATCTCCGAGATCGCCGCGATCAGGTGGGTCGCGGGCTGGGTGTCCTGCCGGTGGGTGAGCCCGACGACGTCGCGCCAGTCGACGATGTAGGTCTGGCCGCGGCGCCGGAAGCCGCGCGACGGCTCGCGGACCGCGACCCGGCTCAGCACCCAGTCGCGGGTCCGCGCCTGCTCCATCGCGACGTCGTAGACCACGCCCTCGACCCCGGTGGGGGTGACCCGCACCGTCCTGTCCAGGATCTGCGCGATCGCCAGGGTCTCGGTGGCCCGCTGCTCGAAGCGCCGCATGTTGAGCAGGCCGGTGGTGTGCACCCGGCCGGCGTCGATGTGGGTGACCCGGGTCATCGGCACGAAGATGCGCCGCCTGCCGAACACCTCGGCCACCAGGCCGAGCACGCGCGGGGGGCTCGCCTCGGTGCGCATGGCCACGACCACGTCGCGCACCTTGCCGACCTGGTCGCCCTGGGGGTCGAAGATCGGCAGGCCGACGAGTCGGGCCACGTAGACGCGGCTGGGGGCGGTGCTCACCCGGGTCACGCTACCGGCGACGGGCCAGCGGACCGGTGAACCCGGGGGGAGCGTCGAGCACGGGCTAGGCTGAGGCCATGCGATCCGCGGTCTCCAGCACACCCGTCCGCACCCGTCGCACGCGGGCGGTGGCGTTGCTGCCTGTCCTGCTCCTCACGGTCCTGGCCGGCTGCGGGGACGAGACGGACGACCCCGGCGCGGCCACCCCCGCCCCGTCGCCGAGCGCCTCCGGGACGCCCGGCGGGGAGCCGAGCGCCTCCGCGGACCCCAGCGCTCCCGACTGCGACGAGGTCTGGGTCGAGGGCGCCTCGATCCCGGCCGACTACGCCGGCTGCAACGCCGAGGGCGCCTTCGTCGAGAAGGACGTGCTCTCCTGCTCCTCCGGCCAGTACCTCGCCCGCCACGACGACCGCTACTTCGGGGTGCTGGGCGGCAAGGTCCGCGTCGCGAAGTCGACCCTGGCCGAGGACGGCGGGTACCGTGCCTCGGTCGCCAAGTGCCGGGGCTGACCCCAGGCCGGCCGAGGACCCTGATCCGCGGCACTCCAGACATCACGTAGCTCCCGAGAGGAACCCGATGCTCCACCGTCGGTCGATCGCGGCCTTCACCGTGGCCGTGGCACTGTGCCTGACCTTCGCCGCGCCCGGCGTGGCCCTGCCCGGTCAGGGCGTCCAGCAGGGTGCCGTCGCCACGGGTGCCTCCGTCCAGGCGTCCGGGACCCTCGCGGCGGCGCCGTCGGCGGTGATGGCGCGCAAGCAGCTGAAGAAGCGCGACAAGAAGAAGTGGCGGCGTACCTTCAAGCCGAGCGCCGGTGTGACCTTCAACACCGCGATCGGCAAGGGTGGGGACCAGCACCGCATCAACCGCAAGATCATCAACCTGATCGACGGCTCGCGCAGCGGCACCCGGATCCGGATCATGAGCTGGAACGTCATGTCCCGCCCGGTGACCCGCGCCCTGCTGAAGGCCCAGAAGCGGGGCGCCCTTCTCTACGTGCTGATGGCGGAGGAGAACGCCGAGGCGATCGACAACGAGGTGTGGCTCGAGCTCATCCACGGGATGAACGCCATCAACGCCGTCAAGCCCGCCAACAAGCAGAGCTGGGCCAAGACCTGCGTGGCCTCGTGCCGCGGCGAGGGCGGCCAGGCGCACAGCAAGTTCTTCCTCTTCAGCAAGGTCGGCCGGGCCAAGAACGTCTTCGTCCAGGGCTCCGCCAACCTGACCCACGCCGCTGCGGTCAACCAGTGGAACGACATCTACACCTCGGTCAACCGCCGGCGGCCCTACCAGTTCGCCAAGCAGATCTTCGACGAGATGGCCAACGACGTGCCCGTCGCCAACCCCTACCGGGAGTGGAAGGGCAAGGACAGCCACCTGATCTTCCACCCGCTGATCGGGCCCGACGCCAAGGACCCGGTGCTGCGGCTGCTGCGGATGACCAAGTGCCGCGGCGCCAAGAACACCGCCAACGGCCGGACCCAGATCCGGATCGCGCCCGACGTGATCCGCAACGCGCGCGGGATGCGGATCGCCACCAAGCTGCGCAGCCTCTGGGAGCAGGGCTGCGACATCCGGATCGGCTACACGATCAAGGGCGTCGACGTGGGCCACGTGCTGCGCGACAAGGGTGGGCGCGGCCCGATCCCGATGCGCCACCTGGTGGTCGACCGCAACGGTGACGGCGAGTTCGACAAGTACTTCCACCTCAAGGCGATGTCGATCATCGGCCACGTGAAGAAGAAGAAGAACAACTACGTGGTGCTCAACGGCTCGGCCAACTGGTCGGGCATGGGCGCCGCCTCCGACGAGAACGTCGGGATCTACTGGGACAAGAAGCTCACCAAGCAGTACGCCGAGCACATCGACTACTGGTTCGAGAACTTCCCGGACAGCTCGCGCCGCCGTGACGTGACCGCCGGCGACGGCGCCGCCGCGCGGTTCGACACCAGCCCGATCCACACCCCGGACATGCTGCTCTCCGCGGACGACGAGCTGGTGCCCGGCGTGGACCCCTACGCCAAGATGGACCTGGACTGACCGCCGGATGGTCGTGACGCAGCAGGGGGAGGATGCCCCGCGCGTCATCACGGTCGACGAGACCGGGCTGACGCTCATCGCCTCCCGGGACCGCGCCGTGGACGTGCTCTTCGGCGAGCAGCGGGTCTGGTCCTTCTGGGTCCTGCGCGACACCGAGGCGAGCGGCGCGCGGGGCCGGCGACGGCAGGTCGAGTGGCCGGCGCCCCTGCAGAAGTTCCTCGAGGGGCGGACCGTGCTGACGGTGCGCGACTCCGCCACCGCCGAGGTGCTCTGGTGCCAGGAGATGGCCTTCGGCACCTCCCAGGAGTCGATCCGCGTGGTCAACCGCCGCGGCGCCGCGGTGGGGATGGACAAGTCCGGGCGGCTGGTCCCCACCTTCGACAGCCGCAGCGGCTCCGACATCGAGGCACTCGTCGACGCCACCGAGGAGGTGCTGCGGGTCCTCGCGGCCGCCGGCGCCGAGCCGTTCCTCGCCTACGGCACCCTGCTCGGCGCCGTCCGCGAGGGTCGGGTGCTGGGCCACGACTCGGACGCCGACGTCGCCTACGTCAGCCGCTACCGCGACCCCGTCGACGTCTGCCGCGAGTCGTTCCGCCTCCAGCGGGAGGTGGTCGCGCTCGGCTACGCCACCCAGCGCTACAGCGGCGCCGCGTTCAAGATCGAGGTCCCGGAGGGCGACTCGGTCCGGGGGCTCGACGTCTTCGGCGGGTTCTTCACCGGCGGCCGCCTCTACCTGATGGGCGAGGTGGGGGTCGAGTTCGAGGAGGAGTGGATCCACCCGCTCGGCACCGCGACCCTGGAGGGCCGGTCGCTGCCGGTGCCGGCCCGGCCCGGGAAGCTCCTCGAGGCGATGTACGGCCCGGCCTGGCAGGTCCCCGACCCCGCCTTCCAGTTCACCACCCCGGAACGCACCTCGCGGGCGCTCAACGACTGGTTCCGCGGCCTGCGGGTCAACGAGAAGCAGTGGCAGCGGCGCTACCTGCGCCGGTTCGACGAGGCGCTGAAGCCGCGCGCCTCCAAGGCCGCCCGGATGGTGGCCCGGGAGGCCGCCGAACGTGGCGCCCAGGTGCTCGACGTGGGAGCCGGCTCGGGCCGCGACGCGCTCTGGCTCGCCCGCGAAGGGCTGGAGGTGCTCGCCTACGACTACGTGCCTGAGCTGCTGGAGCAGGCCGAGGAGCTCGCGGCGGACTACGCCGGGTCCTTCTCCGCCGGCTACCTCAACCTGGCCGAGCTGCGCTCGGTGCTCTCCGAGGGAGCCGCCCTGGCCCGCGACCCGCGACCCCGCGTGGTGCTGGCCAGGAACCTGCTCGACGCCGTCGACCCGTTCGCCCGGGAGACCTTCGCCCGGTTCTGCTCCATGTCGCTGAGGACCGGCGGCGTGGTGGTCGCGGAGTTCCACGTCGGGGAGTCCTCGGTCGAGCGCGAGTGGCGGATCGGCCGGGTGGATCCCGAGGTCGTCGCGGAGCAGTGGCGCGCCTGGGGCGCCACCGAGGTGACCTGGGAGCAGAACGTCCGCGGAGGCGAGGACGGCCGCGTGGACCGACTCGTGGCAGAGTGGGGCCCGTGAACGTGATGGACGCGGTGCGCGGCACCAGGATCGCCGAGCTGGAGCGCAGGGTCGCCGACCTCGAGGCCGACCTCGCGGAGCTCCGCCAGCACAACGTGCGACTGGCCGAGCTGACCGACCTGGTGCAGGAGCTCCTCATCCCGATGGCGAGCCGCGACGAGCAGCGGATCTCCGAGGCGATCGCCCGGTTCAACGAGAGCCTGTAGTGGTCGAGCGGGTCCTCCTCCACATCGGACTGCCCAAGACCGCGACGTCCTACCTGCAGACGATCATCTGGAGCAACCGCGACGCCCTGCGCGCCGCGGGTGTGGTGGTGCCGGGGCGGGAGCGCCGCGACCACCTCTGGGCCTCCCGCGTGGTGCGCGAGGACCCGCACCTGCACCGGCACCCCGAGCACCACGCCACCTCCTGGGAGCGGATCCGCACCGAGCTGGCCGCGGCGGACGGGACGGGCCTGGTCAGCCACGAGTTCTTCGCCGCCGCCTCGCCCCGGCAGGCGCGCGCCGCGGTCGAGGCCCTCGCCCCGGCCGAGGTGCACGTGGTGGTCACCGCCCGGGAGCCTCTCGGGCTCTTCACCGCCAGCTGGCAGGAGAGCCTGAAGAACGGCGGCACCGTCGCGATGGCCGACTACGGCCGCTCGGAGTCGCGGAGCCCGGAGGCGATCTGGGACTGGCGCACCCTCGATCTCGCGCTGGTCCTGCGCCGGTGGGGCAAGGCCGTGCCGCCCGAGCGGATCCACGTGCTGCCGCTGGACCCGCAGGCGCCGCGGGAGGAGATCTGGCACCGCTTCGCCGGCCTGCTCGGCGTGCGCCCCGACGCCTTCGACCTCTCCGCCTCCTTCCCCAACGCCTCGATGGGCGTCGTCGAGGCCGAGACGCTGCGGCGGGTCAACCTCTCGCTGCGCGACTCCGACCACCCCTTCGACCGCGCCTTCGACAAGGGCGTCTACCTGCGCACGTTCCTGGCCGACGAGCGGCTGGTCCCGCGGGCCGGGGAGCGCTTCTGGCCCGAGCCCGACCAGGTGGAGGACTGCCGGGCGCGGGGGAGACGGGCGGTCGAGCTGCTCACCGACGGCGGGTTCGCCGTGCACGGGCGGGTGGAGCACCTGCTGGTGCCCGACGAGCTGCCCGAGCGCCGGGTGCCGGCCTCGGTGACCGACAGCGAGGTGGCCCAGGTCGCCGTCGACCTGGTGGGCAGGCTGCTCGACGACGTACGGCGCCTGCGCGCGCCCGGCGACGGGGCGGACCCGGCCGGCTCGGCCGCGCCGTCCGCGGGGTCGGCCCGCCCGCGCGGCCGCGCGGTGCTCGCGGGCGGCCTGCGGCGCCTCCTGCGGCGGGGAGGCGGCTCAGTCGGGGAGACGGCGCCGGGTCGTCCGGCGCGCCCAGCGGGCGCGTCCTGAGCGCAGGCCGCCGCGCTCCCGCTCCCGCTCGCCCGGCTGCTGCGCCTCGGCGTTGAGCCAGCCCTTGGGCTCGGCCGCGAGGCGCTGGAGCCCCGCGAGGAGGGCGGCGCGCTGCTGGCCCTGGAGCGGCTGGGGCCGGTGGGTGCCCTCGGCCGGGTCGACCCGGACCAGGAGCCCGAGCTCGGAGAGGGTCTCCACGTGGTCGCGGGTGGTGGCCTCGTAGAGGCGGCGCAGGTGCCGCTCGGCCACCTCGGGCGGCAGGTCCTTGGCGACCAGGGTGCGCAGCGCCTCGGCGAGCGGGGCGCGGTTGGGCCGGAAGCCCGCCGGTCCGGCGCCCACCATCGCCGTCCACTTGCGGACGAACTCGGCTCCCGAGATCGCGTCGTAGTGCAGGACGCGCAGCGCCGGGTCGGCCGCGCCGTCGACCACCTGGCCCGAGGGCTCGACCGCCTCGTGCAGGGTCAGCCGCAGCCCGGCGGAGGGGCGGACCCCCGACTTGCCCTTCACGTGACCGTGGAAGTAGGAGCCGTTGGTGGGGGCGTCCAGCAGCCCGAGCACGTGGAGCAGGTTGAGGTCGGCGTCGTCCAGCAGGCGCTTGAAGAGGACGGGCCGGCCGGGCGGATCGGGCTCGCTGACCGCCTCCAGGGGGGTGAGCCAGGCGGCGCCGGTGCTCGGCGGCAGCGCGTCGAGGACCCCCCGGTCCCCGGCGAAGACCTCGTCGCCGTCCAGGTGGAAGACCCAGGAGGCCCACGGCTGGTCGGCGAGCGCGTGCACCACGGCGTTGGCGTTGATCCGCTGGCGCACGTTGAGGCTCTTGGGGCGCTTGCCCTGCCACCACTGCCGCCCGGCCGGGGCGACGGTGACCTGGGGCACCGAGGCGAGCCAGGCGCGGACCTCGTCCTGTCGCTCGGCCTTCGGGGCGTCCAGGAAGACCACCATGTGGTCCACGCCCATCGCCAGGTTGGCGCGGACGAAGTGCTCGACGTTGCCGGGGCTGTCGAGGATGGTGGAGACCGTCATGAGCATGTGTGGAGGGTAGCCAAGGACGACCTGCGAGGGCTCCTCCCGGGCCCCGCCGCGACTGGGTGCCCGCCGCCCGGCGCTGTGTAAACTCCGCGCATGCCCGATCCGAGCCACAAGGCCCGTGGGGGTGGGAACAGGGTCCTGGTGGCGGGCTTCATGGCCGTGTGCCTGCTGGCAGTAGTCGTCCTGGCTGCGGTCCTCGTGGAGGAGCGTGGCGCCTCGCCCGCGGCCGCCCCGACGCCCGCCGTCCAGGTCGAAGCGCCCCTCGACGCCTCGGCCTACCGGTCGGTCAAGGCCGACGGCGCGCTGCGGCCAGCAGCGGCCCGGAGGATCGCGAAGGCCCGCAAGGCCTACCGGCGCACGGCCGACCTGATGCGGTTCGACACCGGTCCCCGGCCCTGGCGCAAGGTCTGGACGCCGGCCCAGCTCGCCGAGCGGAAGGCCGCCCGCGAGGCGAAGAAGGAGCGGATCCGGGCCCGCCGCGAGCGCAAGAAGATGCAGGGCGCGCCGTTCACGATGGTGGTGGGCAGCTTCAACGTCCTGGGGAGCCAGCACACCGCACCCGGCGGGGAGCGGCGCAGGTTCCCCCCGGCCTCGGTGCGCAACGGCCAGGCGGTGGGCTACATCCGCGGCCACGGCGTCGACGTGCTCGGCACCCAGGAGCTCCAGGACGACCAGCTGCGCGCCCTGCAGGCGATGACGGGCATGTCCGCCTACCCCGGTTTCGAGTGGGGGGTCAAGGAGACCGACAACTCGATCCTCTGGGACCCGGCGAAGTTCGAGTTCCTGTCGGGGGAGAGCTACACGATCACCTTCGTGGGACGGCCCCGGCCCCAGCCCATCGTCAAGCTGAGGCACAAGCTGACCGGGCAGCAGTTCTACGTCGTCAACACCCACCCCTCGCCGGGGCAGGGCAACGCGCTCGGCGAGCGGCGGCGCGCCCAGGCCACCACGGTCGGGGTGGTCAACCGGCTCAAGGCCGACGGGATCCCGATCATCCTCACCGGCGACATGAACGACCGCCAGGAGTTCTACTGCCAGGTCGTGGGCCCGGCGGGGATGACCACCCCGCAGGGCGGCTCCTACGCCGGCGGCTCCTGCCAGCCCCCGGGCGGGCACCTCGCCGTCGACTGGGTGGCCGGCACCGGGGTGACCTGGAGCAACTACCGGATGGACACCTCCCCGGTGGCCCGCCGGGTCAGCGACCACTTCTTCATCAGCGCCACCGCCCACGTGGACTGAGGCCGCGACTTCACCGATCCGCCCGGGCCCGAGGCATGCTGGAGGGGACGACCCTGGGAGGGGCCGGCGAATTCCACCGGTGGAATTCGCCCGAAGGGGTTCCCTGGGGTTGTTGTGACTGGTGTGATGTGTGTGACTCGGGGCTGAGCGCCCCGACCTCGTCCCGAGCAGCAAGGAGCGCCCTGTGATTCCCGCCCCCCTCTCCCGCACGCCTCGTCGTCGCCGATCCCGTGGAGCGACCGCGGCGGCCGGAGTGCTGGCGCTGACGGCAGGGACCCTCGGCGTGACCGGGCTCGGCGCCGCGGGCGCCGGTGCGTCCGCCGGGACGCCGCTGGCCTCGGTCAACATGCCGACCCCCACGCTGACGCCGACCCCCACCCTGACGCCGACCCCCACCGTCACGCCGACGCCGACGCCGACCGTGCCGGTCCCGACACCGACGCCGACCCCGACCGTCACGCCGACGCCGACCCCGACGCCGACGGAGCCGCCGGTGCCCGCCCCCGAGCCGACCTTCCCTCCCTCGGTGACCGGCTCCGACCTGACGGTCGTCCAGGCCAACCTCGAGTCGCCGCAGTCGGTGGTGGGGTTCCAGGCGGACGTCGTCACCGTCCGGGCCCAGGCCCCCGACCTGATCACCTACAACGAGGTGGCCTTCCGCCAGGACGTCAACCTCGCGCCGCCGCCGGGCTACGCGATGTTCCGCACCCCCGGCCAGTACACCGGAGCCACCCCCGTGGCCTGGCGGACCGACAAGTGGAGCCCCCTCCTCCAGGGCACCGAGATCCTCTCCGACCACCGCGGCATCCCCAAGGGCAAGCAGACCGAGCTCGGTCGCCGCTCGGCCAACTGGGTGACGCTCCAGTCGCCCGAGGGGCGCGTCCTCTCCCTGGTCTCGGCCCACCTCGCCCCCAAGACCAAGGGCATGCCCGACGTGCGGCGTCCCGGCCTGGTGGCCCTCTCCGCACTGGTCGACAAGCTCGACGACCACGGCCCGGTCCTGGTGGGCGGTGACTTCAACATGCACCACCTCGGCTCCGACTACGCCGCCGACCTGCTGACCCAGGCCGGCCTGGTGCCGACCTACGACCTCCTCGGCACCCGCTTCCCGACCTACGACGGCAAGGGCGCCATCATCGACTACATCTTCCTCAAGGGCACCGACCAGCTGAAGGCCGACGTCCACTACCCGCTCGAGCTCAACTCGGACCACAAGGCGGTCGTCGCCGGGTTCAGCTGGACCGTGGACGCCGCCGGGCTGGTCACCACGGTGCAGAACGACCTCTCCGGCTACGCCTCGCAGCGCCGCGCGGTGCTCAACGCCCTGCAGAAGCCGCTCGCCGAGGCCAAGCCCGGGGACAAGATCCAGATGGCCACCACCCGCCTGGCGCTGCCGGCGCTCTACCGCGAGCTGCTCAAGGCCGGGGAGCGTGGCGTCAAGGTCCAGCTGACCACCCGCTCGGGGACGCTCACCCCGCAGGAGCGCAAGCTCAAGAAGGCGTTCGCCAAGACGAACGGGTCCTGGGTGCGCCGGTGCGGCAAGACCTGCAGCAAGAAGTGGTCCAAGCTGGCCCGCCCCACGACGCTGGTCCTGGTCCGCAACGGCAACAAGCCGGCGCTGCGGCTCGACGTCAACCGTCAGCTGCGCAAGTCGATCATCCGGCGTCAGACCCGGCTCTCGGAGAGCCGTGGCCCGCTCAACCTCCAGCAGGCGGGTGAGATCTTCCGCGACCTGCGCTGACCGGCCGGGCCGGCACCTCGTGCCACGGGCACGCCTTCCCCCGGGAGGGCGTGCCCGTCACGCGTGCACCGGGCGGGAGGGCGGGGAAGGGTCGGTTAGCATCTGCGCGACGCACCCCCCGACGAACGGAGTGACCCGCATGCCTCGCCTCTGCCAGACCGAGGACCTCACCGAGGACCAGACCGAGATCCTCAAGGCAGTGCGGACCTTCGTGGAGGAGAAGATCCTCCCGGTGGCCACCGAGCTCGAGCACGCCGACGAGTACCCGACCGAGATCGTCGAGGGCCTCAAGGAGCTCGGCATCTTCGGGCTGATGATCCCCGAGGAGTACGACGGTCTCGGCGAGTCGCTGCTCACCTACGCGCTGTGCGTGGAGGAGATCGCCCGCGGCTGGATGAGCGTCTCGGGCGTCATCAACACCCACTTCATCGTGGCCTACATGCTGATGAAGCACGGCACCGAGGAGCAGAAGCGCAAGTACCTGCCGAGGATGGCGACCGGCGAGGTCCGGGGCGCGTTCTCGATGTCCGAGCCGTCGCTGGGCTCCGACGTCTCCGCGATCTCGACCAAGGCCACGAAGACCGACGAGGGCTACGAGATCACCGGCCAGAAGATGTGGCTGACCAACGGTGGCTCCTCCACCCTGGTGGCCGTGCTGGTCAAGACCGACGAGGGTGCCGACTCGGTCTACAAGAACATGACGACCTTCCTGGTGGAGAAGGAGCCGGGCTTCGGCGAGACCGCCCAGGGCGTGACCGTGCCGGGCAAGATCGACAAGATGGGCTACAAGGGCATCGACACCACGGAGATGATCTTCGAGGGCCACAAGATCTCGGCGGACCAGATCCTCGGTGGGGAGCCCGGCAAGGGCTTCTACCAGATGATGGACGGCGTCGAGGTCGGCCGGGTCAACGTCGCCGCCCGCGCCTGCGGCATCGCCAACCGGGCCTTCGAGCTCGGGGTCGCCTACGCCCAGCAGCGCGAGACCTTCGGCAAGCCGATCGCCGAGCACCAGGCGATCCTCTTCCGGATCGCGGAGATGGCGACCAAGGTCGAGACCGCCCACGCGATGATGGTCAAGGCCGCGCGCAAGAAGGACTCGGGCCAGCGCAACGACGTCGAGGCCGGCATGGCCAAGATGCTCGCCTCGGAGTACTGCAACGAGGTGGTCGAGGCCTCCTTCCGCATCCACGGCGGCTACGGCTACTCCAAGGAGTACGAGATCGAGCGTCTCTACCGGGAGGCGGCCTTCATGCTGATCGGTGAGGGGACCTCCGACATCCAGAAGATGATCATCGGGCGGAGCATGCTCAAGGAGTACAAGCTCCGCTGACCTAGGATCACCACCATGCCGGGCCGTCTCGTCCTCCACGTCGGAGCCATGAAGTCCGGCACGACGTTCATCCAGTCGCGCCTCTTCGCCAACAAGGCGATGCTGCGCAGTCGGGGTGTGCTCGTGCCGGGCCGCGAGTGGCTCAGCCAGGTTTATGCCGTCAAGCACCTCCTCGAGGGGCAGGGGCGGATGTGGGACAAGCACGCCGCCAAGGTCTCGGAGCACCCCGGCACCTCGGTGATCTCCATGGAGTACCTCGGTCCCGCCAGGCCGGCGGCGGCCCGGCGGGTCCGGGAGACGGTCGCGGGCGAGATCGAGGTGGTGATCACCGCCCGCGACCTCAACCGCTCCATCGCCGCGATGTGGCAGGAGACCCTGCAGAACGGTCGCACCTGGACCTGGCAGGAGTACCTCGCCGGGATCGTGGCGATGCGCCCCGGGCACCGCGACCCGGCGGCGCCGGTGGACGAGGCCGGGCGGACCTTCTGGCGCCAGCAGAACCTGGTCCGGATGGCGCGCACCTGGGGGGAGGTGGTGGGTCCCGAGAACGTGACCCTGCTGACGCTGCCGCACCCCGGGGCCCCGCGCAACCTGCTCTGGGAGCGGTTCGCCTCGGTGCTGGGGACCGACCCCGGCGGGTTCGCCCCCGCCCCCACCCAGAACGAGTCGCTGGGCGCGGCCTCCGCGCAGGTGATGCGCCGGCTCAACGAGCTGCTGGACGCCCACGACCTGCCCTTCCCGGCCGGGACGCCGTTCCGCAAGGGCCTGCTCTCCAAGACGATCCTGGCCGGCCGCAAGTCGGCCGAGCCCTCCATCGGTCTCCCGGTGGCTCCCTGGGTGCGCGAGCACGCCCAGGAGATGGTCCAGGGCCTCCAGGGTCTCGGCGTCCGGCTCGTGGGGGACTGGTCCGAGCTGGAGCCGGTGGAGGTACCAGGCATCGACCCCGCGACCGTCCCCGAGGCCGAGGTGACCGAGGCCGCGCTGGTCGGGCTGGCCGGTCTGCTCGCCGACGTGATCCGTCGCGACGAGGAGGAGCGGGCGCAGGCGCGGGCCGCGGCCGCGGCGGCGGGCTGACCCGGAAACCCGGCTGACGTGCTGGGCGGCCCGTGGCACAGTGGGGACCTCGGCCACTCACCCGCCCACCACAGAACGGAGCTGTCATGGACAACGACGACCTCAAGGCCAAGATGCGTGAGGCGCTGGACAAGAAGAACTCCCACGAGCGCGGCGTGCACCAGGACGGCCCCGTCCACGAGAAGGCGCACGGCCCCGAGGTGAGCGGCGGCGCGGCTCCCAAGATGCATCGCCGCAAGGCCGGCGGCGGCGGCGCCTGACCCGGTCCCGGGCAGGGGTGGGCAGGCGTCCGGGAGAGCGGGCGGATGGGGCAGGATATGCCCCATGAGCCACAGCAAGACCAACCCGGGCAACTTCTTCGAGGACTTCCGCCTCGGCCAGGTCATCGAGCACGCCACCCCGCGCACCCTCACCGAGGGTGATCGCGCCCTCTACGGCGCGATCTACCCCGCCCGCTTCGCCGTCGCCTCGTCGGCGGAGTTCGCGGCCTCGGTCGGTCTCTCCGCGCACCCGGTGGAGGAGCTCATCGGCTTCCACGTCGCCTTCGGCAAGACCGTGCCCGACGTGTCGCTCAACGCGGTGGCCAACCTGGGCTACGCCGAGTGCCGGTTCCACCGCCCGCTGGTGCCGGGCGACACGCTGCGGACCCGGTCGGAGGTGATCGGCCTCAAGCAGAACTCCAACGGCCGCACCGGCGTGGTCTGGGTCCGGTCCACCGCGACCGACCAGCACGGCGAGACGGCGCTGGAGTGGGCGCGCTGGGTGATGGTGCACAAGCGCGACACCGAGGCACCGGCGCCCGAGACGGTGGTCCCCGAGCTCGCCACCGTGGTGGAGCCCGGCTCGCTGGTGGTGCCCGCCGGCCTGGACTTCACGCAGTACGACACCGTCGCGGCGGGGGAGCCGCACCGCCTCGGGGACTACGAGGTGGGGGAGCGGATCGACCACGTCGACGGGGTCACCCTCACCGACGCCGAGCACATGATGGCCACCCGGCTGTGGCAGAACACCGCCAAGGTGCACTTCAACACCGAGGCGCGTCCCGACGGCCGGCGGCTCGTCTACGGCGGGCACATCATCTCCCTGGCCCGGGCGCTCTCCTTCAACGGTCTCGCCAACGCCCAGCTGATCGCGGCCATCAACGGCGGCTCGCACGTCTCGCCCGCCTTCGCCGGCGACACCGTGCACGCCTGGTCCGAGGTGCTCGGCAAGGCCGAGGACCTCGCGCCGGGAGTGGGCGCGCTGCGGCTGCGACTGGTCGCGACCCGCGGCCGGGACGAGTCGATGACCCTGCGGGGCGCGGACGGCAAGCATGCCGAGGGCGTCCTGCTGGACCTCGACTACTGGGCCCTCGTCCCGCACTGAGCCGGCCGCCGGCCGGCGCCGGTCACTTCCGGCCGAGGGTCTGCAGCGGCTGGATCAGCCGGTTCGGCACCAGCCGGGTGGCGGCGATGATCGCCTTGTACTGACGCCCGGGGACCGAGAGGACCCGGCCGCGGGCGTGGTCGCGCAGGGCTTGCCGCACCAGGTCGTCGGCGTCGAGCCACATGAAGTCGGGTGCCGAGCCCCGGCCCACGTCCATCCGCTCGTGGAACTCGGTCCTGGTGAAGCCCGGGCACAGGGTCGTCACCGTCACCCCGCGCGGCCGGTACTCCGCGGCCGCCCACTCCCCGAACTGGTTGACCCAGGCCTTCGCCGCGGAGTAGGTGCCGCGCGGCAGGAAGGCCGCGACGCTGGAGACGTTGATGATGCCGCCGCGACGACGCGCGACCATCGCCCCGAGCGCGGCATGGCTGAGCCGCATCACCGCGGTGACCAGCACGTCGAGCATCTCGGTCTCGGCCCCGACCGGGTTGTCCAGGAACCGTCCTTTGAGGCCGAAGCCGGCGTTGTTGACCAGGAGGTCGACCGGGCGGTCCGGGTCGGCCAGCCGCTCCTCCACGCGACGCAGCTGCGCGCGGTCGGCGAGGTCGGCCCGCAGCACCTCCACCGCGACCCCGTAGCGCGCGGCCAGCTCGGAGGCCTCGTCCTCCAGGCGTCCGCCGTCCCGGGCCACGAGCACCAGGTCGTGACCGCCTGCGGCGAGCTGGTGGGCGAAGGCGCGGCCGATGCCCGCGGTGGCGCCGGTGACGAGCGCGGTGGGGGAGGTCATGGCCCCAGCATTGCGGTGTGGCGCGCTTGCAGCAAGCGGCCTCGGCACAGGAGGGTCGTGCCATGACGACGACACTCGCGGTAGCGAACCAGAAGGGCGGGGTCGCCAAGACGACGTCCGTCGCCTCGATCGGCGCGGCGCTAGTGGAGGAGGGCCAGTCGGTCCTGCTGGTCGACCTCGATCCCCAGGCCTGCCTGACGTTCTCCCTGGGCGTCGACCCCGAGGACCTCGACCTCTCGGTCCACCACGTGCTGACCAAGGGGACCGCCGCCGCGGAGGTGCTGCTGGAGACCCCCGACGGACCCGACCTGCTGCCGGCCACCATCGAGCTGGCGCGCGCGGAGGCCGACCTGCTCACCCGCACGGGCCGCGAGCAGGCGGTCCGGGCCATGCTGGAGGACCTCGCCCGCGACGGTGCCACCTACGACTGGGTGCTGCTGGACTGCCCGCCGTCGCTGGGCGTGCTGACGGTCGGGGCGCTGACGGCCGCGGACGGCGTGGTGGTGCCGCTGCAGTGCGAGACGCTCTCGCACCGCGGGGTCGGTCAGCTGCTCGACACCGTGCACGACGTACGGCGCTTCACCAACCGCGACCTCGTGGTGTGGGGGGTGCTGCCGACCATGTACGACGGCCGGACCAACCACGCCCGCAAGGTGCTGGAGACGATCGCGCAGACCTACGACCTGGCCGTCATCGAGCCGCCCATCCCCAAGACCATCAAGTTCGCCGAGGCGCCGGCCGCGGGCCGCTCGATCCTGTCGACCGCACGCACCAGCAAGGGCGCGGTGGCCTACCGGGAGGTGGCCAGGAACCTGCTGGCGCGGGCGGAGCGGGAGGCGGCCGGCCGCTGAGCCGCGGCGGCCGCCGGCCCGCCGATCAGTCGCTCGTGGCGCCGGCGGTGGCGCCGTTCTCGCCCGACGTCCCGCCCTCGCGGGAGCCGGAGGGGCGACGACGGCGACGGCGGGTGCGCGCCGGCCTGTCCTCGCCGGAGGCGCCCGCCGCGTCCGCGGCCGGTCCCGTGCCGGCGCTCGCCGCCGGGGTCTCGGCGACGGCGCCCTCGACGGCCTGGCCGTTGCGGCTGCGGGTCCGGGTGCGGTCCCGCTCGCGGCCGCGCTGGCCGCCCTCGCGGGCACCGTCGCGCCCGCCCTCGCGGCGGGAGTCGCGGCCGCCCTGGCGCGGGGCGCGCTCGACCGGGGCGGGGTCGACGATGCGGCCCTTGGTGCCCGGGGCGATGCCCTGGTCCTGGTAGAGGTGCTCGGAGGTGGAGTAGGTCTCCTGCGGGGAGTCGAACGGCAGGTCGAGCGCCTTGTTGATCATCTTCCAGCGGTGCAGGTCCGCCCAGTCGACGAAGGTGATCGCGGTGCCCGTGGCGCCCGCGCGGCCGGTGCGCCCGATCCGGTGGACGTAGGTCTTGTCGTCCTCGGGGCAGGTGTAGTTGATGACGTGCGAGACGCCCGCCACGTCGATGCCGCGCGCGGCGACGTCGGTGGCCACCAGGACCCGGATCTTGTTCTCGCGGAACTTGGTCAGCGCCTTCTCCCGGGCCACCTGGGCCATGTCGCCGTGCAGCGGGCTCGCGGCGAAGCCGCGCTCGGCCAGGTCGTCGGCGACCCGCTGGGCCTGCCGCTTGGTGCGGGTGAAGACGATGATCTTGTCGGCGTCCTCGGCCTGGAGAACCCGGCCGATGATCTCCGGCTTGTCGAGGTCGTGGGCCTGGTAGATGAACTGGGCGGTGGCCGGGACCATCGTGGTGTCGTAGGAGGACTCCGCGCGGATGTTCATCGGGTGGCGCATGTGGGTCCGGGCGAGCGAGACGATGGCGGCCGGCATGGTGGCCGAGAAGAGCATCGTCTGGCGGGTCTCCGGGGTCATCGCCAGCAGGCGCTCCACGTCGGGCAGGAAGCCCAGGTCCAGCATCTCGTCGGCCTCGTCCAGCACCAGCGCGTGCACGTGGGAGAGGTCCAGCGCCCGGCGGTTGGCCAGGTCGATCAGTCGCCCGGGGGTGCCCACGACGATGTCGACGCCGGACTCGAGCGCCTCGAGCTGGGTGTCGTAGCCGACCCCGCCGTAGACGGTGAGGACCCGCAAGCCCACGTCCTTGCTGGCCAGGTGGAGGTCGTTGGAGACCTGCAGGGCCAGCTCGCGGGTGGGCGCCACGATGAGCGCCTGGGGCTTGCCCTGCGGGAGGTCGGAGTAGGCCGGGTCGGTCGGTGCGACGCTGCGCTGCAGCACCGGGATGCCGAAGGCCAGCGTCTTGCCGGTGCCGGTCCGGGCCTGCCCGATCAGGTCGGTGCCCATCAGGGCGACCGACAGGGTCATCTCCTGGATGGCGAAGGGGGTGGTGATGCCGGCGCGCTCGAGCGCGTCGCAGATCCCCGGCAGCACGCCGAGGTCACGGAAGGTGGTCACGTAGTCATTCGCTTTCGTCGGGAGCTCGTTGCACTTGCGGCGGACTCGACGATGCGGCCTGCCGCGCACATGCCGGTGTGCGGCCCCTCGACCGCACACCCTCGCGCACGTCTGCGTGCGCGGATGAGTCCACTGTATCGGTAGGGTTCACGCATGAGTGCATCCCAGGACGACACGTCGCCCCAGGGGGCGTTCGCCGACCCCGACTACCGCGAGGCCGTCGTCGACCTGCTGGGGGCCATCGCCTACGGGGAGCTCTCGGCGTTCGAGCGGCTCGCCGAGGATGCCAAGCTCGCCCCCGACCTCGTCGACAAGGTCGAGATGTCGGCGATGGCGGCCGCCGAGTTCGGCCACCTGGTGGGCCTGCGCGAGCGCCTGGTCGAGCTGGGCGCGGACCCCTACGCCGCGATGGAGCCCTTCCGCACCGCGATCGACGACTTCCACGCCCACACCGCGCCGTCCGACTGGTACGAGGGCCTGATCAAGGCCTACGTCGGCGACGGCCTGGCCGCCGACTTCTACCGGGAGATCGCGGTCTACCTCGACAGCGGGACGCGCGAGCTCATCAACGAGTCGCTGGCCGACGCGGGCCACTCCGACTTCGTCGTCGGGCGCGTCCGCGCCGCCATCGCGCGCGACCCCCGACTGGGGGGTCGCCTCGCCCTGTGGGGGCGGCGACTGATGGGCGAGGCCCTGACCCAGGGGCAGCGGGTGGCGGCCGAGCGGGACGCGATGACCGCGCTGCTCGCCGGTGGCATCGACCGCCCCGGGCTCGACCTGGCCGCGATCGGGCGCATGTTCACCCGGATCACCGAGCGGCACGCCGCCCGGATGGCCGAGCTGGGGCTGGACGCCTGAGCGACCGGGCGACGTCGCGTCGGCTCAGCGGAAGCCGACGGTCCCGGTGACCCCGCCGCCGAGCTCCACGTAGGCGATCTGCGAGCCGGGGACCAGCACCCGCCGGCCCTTGGCGTCGGTCAGCGAGACCGGCGAGCCGTCGCTGATCGCCGTGCTGACCATCTTCTCCACCTCGTCCTGGGCGAGGTCCACGTCGACCACGATCTCGCGCGGGGCGTGCTGGATGCCGATCTTGACCTCCATGGAGGCCTCCTTCTCGAGTCGGGGGAGTCGCGCTGCTGCGCGACCTCAATGTTCCTTCGGGTAGCCGCTGATGCCGCGCCACCCGAGGGCGGCGACGAGCGCGGCTGCGTCCTTCTGGCTGATGGTGTCGCTCTGGTCGCCGTTCGCGGTGTCAGCCAGCCAGAACCTCGCGCTGACCTGTCCCATTCCCACCAGCGCCACCGCGAGCAGCATGCAGGCGCGCATCGGCAGGCCGGTGTCCTTCTGGATCACCAGGGCGATGCTGGAGGCCGCGTCCTCGGTGACCCGCTCGACGCGCTCGCGCACCGCGGCGTCGTTGGTGAGGTCGGACTCGAAGACCAGGCGGAACGCCCCGGTGTCGTTGGCGACGTAGGAGTAGAACGCGGCGATGGCGTCCGCGACGCGCTGCTTGTTGTCCTGGGTGGAGGCCATGGCCTCGCGGATCTTCTCGGTGATGGCGTTGCAGGAGTCGTCGAGCAGCGCCATGTAGAGCTCGAGCTTGCCGGGGAAGTGCTGGTAGAGCACGGGCTTGGAGACACCGGCCCGCTCGGCGATGTCGTCCATGGCCGCGGCGTGGTAGCCGTGGGCGACGAAGACCTCCAGCGCCGAGTCCAGCAGCTGGGCCCGTCGCTCGCGCCGGGGCATCCGAGCACCCCGAGGGCGCCCCTCCGTGTCGTACCTGTCAGTGCTCACCGGCTCCTCCGTCTCACGCGGCGCAGCCTATCCCCCCACGCAGGGCCCACCGCCGATCGGCCGGGGTGTCGACCTGTCTACGCGCCGGGGCTACTGAGCAGTACCCTGCGTCCGGATGCCGGGACCGGGGTGCCCCGTCGGTGCCCGGAACCGACGATGGGAACACAGAGAAGGGGCCCGGCGTTGAGCCGAGAGCCCGTCCCCCCGTGATCCGCAGGAGTATGTCGTGTCGTTCCCCGCGCTCGTCGAGCCCGCCGCCGAGCTGACCGTCGACGAGGTGCGCCGCTACAGCCGCCACCTCATCATCCCCGACGTCGGCATGACCGGGCAGAAGCGCCTCAAGAACGCCAAGGTGCTGGTGATCGGTGCCGGTGGCCTCGGCTCCCCGGCGCTGCTCTACCTCGCGGCCGCCGGCGTCGGCACCCTCGGCATCGCCGAGTTCGACGAGGTGGACGAGTCCAACCTCCAGCGCCAGGTGATCCACGGCCAGTCCGACGTGGGGCGGCCCAAGGCGCAGTCCGCGCGGGACTCAGTCAAGGAGGTCAACCCGCTGGTCGAGGTCGTGCTCCACGAGGGCCGGCTAGACAACGACAACGTGATGGACGTCTTCGCCGGCTACGACCTGATCGTCGACGGGACCGACAACTTCGCGACCCGCTACATGGTCAACGACGCCGCCTACTTCCTGAAGATCCCCTACGTGTGGGGCTCGATCTACCGCTTCGACGGGCAGGCGTCGGTCTTCGCGCCCTCCATGGCCGACGACGCGCCGTGCTACCGCTGCCTCTACCCGGAGCCGCCGCCGCCCGGGATGGTCCCCTCGTGCGCCGAGGGCGGCGTGCTGGGCGTGCTGTGCGCCTCCATCGGCTCGATCCAGGTCAACGAGGCCATCAAGCTGGTCACCGGCATCGGCGACCCGCTGGTGGGCAAGCTGATGATCTACGACGCCCTCGAGATGGAGTACCGCAAGCTCAAGGTGCGCAAGGACCCGAACTGCGCGCTGTGCGGCGACTCCCCGACCGTCGAAGGGCTCATCGACTACGACGCGTTCTGCGGTGCGGTCTCCGACGAGGCCGCCGACGCGGCCGCCGGCTCCACCATCTCGGTCAGCACGCTGGCCTCCATGCTCAAGGAGCGCGAGGAGGGCAGCCGCGACTTCGTCCTGATCGACGTGCGGGAGCCCAACGAGTACGAGATCAACAAGATCCCCGGCTCGGTGCTGATCCCCAAGGGCGAGTTCCTCAACGGCAAGGCGCTGGAGCAGCTGCCCGCCGACAAGCAGGTCGTCCTGCACTGCAAGTCGGGGGTGCGCTCCGCGGAGGCGCTGGCCGTCGTCAAGGGCGCCGGCTTCGCCGACGCCGTCCACGTCGGTGGCGGCGTGGTGGCCTGGGTGAACCAGATCGACCCGAGCCAGCCCTCCTACTGAGCCCGGCTGGTCGCAGCTCCTCACCCCCGTCCCGCATGCCGTGGGACGGGGGTGAGGCGCTCCTCCGGGGAACTTTCTGCTGCCCGGGCCGTGACCTTCTGCCCGGCGGCGCGTTGAGGGGGGTGTCAGCGACGTCATCGTCGTCCCCGCGAGAAGGGAGTCCGTGCGTGATCGTGACCAAGAGCCCGACCCTCCACACCGAGGGTCTGCCTCGCGTCGAGGGCGCCGAACGGCGCTCGCGGCAGTCCTGACACCCGTCTGCTCCGTGCCGGTCCACTGACCGCACGGAGTCCCCTGGACCCGCTCCCGAGGCGGGACCGCGACCCCGCCGGCGCTGCAGCCGGCGGGGTCGTCGGTGTCCGTACGGCCCCCGACCGGCATGATGTGCCCATGCTCCTGGACCCTCTCCACCACGTGGTGCCCCCGGTGGCGAGGGCGGTGTGGCGGCCCCGGGTCGAGGGGCTCGAGCACGTGCCGAGGACGGGCGGGGTGATCCTGGCCAGCAACCACCTCAGCTTCGCCGACTCGATGGTGATCCCGGTGGTGGTGCCCCGCCGCGTGGTCTTCCTGGCCAAGGCCGAGTACTTCTCGGGCTCCGGCGTCCGCGGCGCCCTCACCCGGGCGTGGTTCGAGGGCCTCGGCATGCTCCCGGTCGACCGCGACGACTCGCGCGCCGCCCTGGACAGCCTCGATCTCGCGCTCTCGGTGCTCGAGCGGGGTGAGGCGTTCGGCATCTATCCCGAGGGCACCCGCAGCCGCGACGGGCGTCTCTACCGCGGCCGGACCGGGATCGGGCACCTGGCCCTGACCGCGGGGGTCCCGGTGGTGCCGGTCGGACTCCGGGGCACCGAACGGCTCCAGCCCGTCGGCGCCCGCTTCCCCCGGCTGGCCCGGGTCGGCGTGCGGTTCGGTCCGCCCATGGTGTTCACCCCGCGCCCCGGCGTGCCCGCCGGCCGAAGGCGACGCGAGGTCACCGACGAGGTGATGGCCGCGATCGCCGCGCTCAGCGGCCAGGAGCGGGCGGGCGTCTACAACGACCGGGCGAGTGCCGCGGGCTGAGCCGCGCGGGCACCGCCCGCGTCGACCGGGAACGGTCGCGGCGGTGGAGGCCGCCGCCCTCGCTGTCGTGCTGTCGGTGCCGGCTGCTTGGCTGAGGCCATGAGCAGCTCGCCGCCGCGCACCACCTACCGCTTGGTCCGTCCCGGGCCGGTCGTGGCCGTGCCGGAGCTCGACGAGCACCAGCGCCGGGTGGTGGCGCACCGCGAGGGTCCTCTCCTCGTGCTCGCCGGCCCGGGGACGGGCAAGACGACGACGCTGGTGGAGGCGGTCGTCGACCGCGTCGCGGCGGGTGCCGACCCCGACGGCGTGCTCGCGCTCACCTTCTCCCGCAAGGCGGCCGAGCAGCTCCGCGACCGGATCACCGCGCGGCTGGGCCGCACCACCGCCGCCACCCCCTGCTCGACCTTCCACTCCTTCGCCTACGGCCTGGTGCGCCGGTTCGCCCCCGCCGAGCTCTACGCCGCCCCCCTCCGGCTGCTCTCGGCCCCCGAGCAGGACGTCGTCCTGGCCGAGCTGCTGGCCGACACCCCCGAGGCGGTGCGCTGGCCCGAGTCGCTGGCCGCCGCCGCCCGCACCCGCGGCTTCGCCAAGGAGGTGCACGCGGTCCTGGCCCGAGCCCGGGAGCGGGGCCTGGACCCGGCCGACCTGGTGACGCTCGGGCGCGACGAGCAGGCCCCCGAGCTGGTGGCCGCCGGGCTCTTCATGGAGCAGTACCTCGACGTCCTCGGCGACCAGGCCGCCATCGACTACCCCGACCTGATCGCCCGCGCGGTGGTCGAGGCCGAGGCCCACCGCGAGGAGCTGCGGGCCCAGTTCACCCACGTCTTCGTCGACGAGTACCAGGACACCGATCCCAGTCAGGTCGCGCTGCTCCGCGCCCTGGCCGGCGACGGCCGCCGCCTGGTGGTGGTGGGAGACCCCGACCAGTCCATCTACGGCTTCCGGGGCGCCGACGTGCGGGGCATCCTCGACTTCCCCCGCCAGTTCCCCCGCGCCGACGGCCGGCCGGCCGACGTGGTGGCCCTCGGCACCACCCGGCGCTTCGGCTCCCGGCTGCTGACCGCCTCGCGCCGCGTCGCCTCCCAGATCAGCACCACCGGGTCCATCCCGTCGGAGATCTACACCGCCTTCCGCTCCCCGGTCCCGGCGCCCCACGCGCTCGGCCCCGGGCGCGTCGAGGTGACGACCTACGACACCGCCCGGGCCGAGACCGAGCACATCGCCGACCTGCTGCGCCGGGCCCACCTGGAGGACGGCGTCCCCTGGGACGAGATGGCGGTGCTGGTGAGGTCCGGCCGCGCCTCCATCCCCGCCCTGCGGCGCTCGCTCTCCGCCGCCGGGGTGCCGGTGGAGGTGGCCAGCGACGAGACCCCGCTGGTGCGCGAGCCCGCTGTGGTGCCGCTGCTGGAGGCGCTGCGGGTGGTGGTCGACGCCGGGATCGACGACCCCGCCCACCCGGCCCACGTCGGCCCCGACCGGGTCGAGGCCCTGCTCACCTCGCCGCTGTGCGGTCTGGACGCGACGGCCCTGCGCTCGTTGGCCCGCACGCTCCGGGCGGCCCACCCCACCCCCGCACCCTCCCGCGAGCTGCTCCGCCGTGCCGTGCTGGAGCCGGACTTCCTCGCCGGCCTCGCCGGCCTCGACGGCCCGGCGGGTGCCGGCGGGGCCGGCGGCGGGCCAGAGCGCAGCGACCCGCTGCGCGCCGCGGCCCGGCTCGCCCGGCTGGTCGCCCGGGCCCGCGCGGCCCTGGCGTCGGGGGAGACCGTGGAGCAGGTGCTCTGGATCCTCTGGGAGGGGACGACCTGGGGTCGCCGGCTCCGCGCGGCCACCGAGCAGGGCGGTCAGGCGGCCCGGGTCGCGCACCGCGACCTGGATGCGATCTGCGCGCTCTTCGAGACCGCCGCCACCACCGAGGAGCGCAAGGGCCACACCAGTGCCGGCTCCTTCCTGGCCACCCTGGGCGCGCAGGAGATCCCGGCCGACACGCTGGCCGACAGGGGAGTGCGGGGCTCCTCCGTGCGGCTGCTGACCGCCCACCGGTCCAAGGGCCTGGAGTGGCGGCTGGTGGTCGTCGCCCACGTCCAGGAGCGCGGCTGGCCCGACCTGCGCCGCCGCAACTCGTTGCTCCAGGCCGACCGCATCTCCCGCGAGGGCCTGCTGCCGCCGGTCACCACCTCGGCGATGCTGGCCGAGGAGCGCCGCCTCTTCTACGTCGCCTGCACCCGCGCCCGGCAGCGCCTGGTGGTCACCGCGGTGGCCTCGCCCGACGACGAGGGCGAGCAGCCCTCCCGGTTCCTCGGGGAGCTCGGGGTCGACGTCGGTCACCGGGTGGGGCGCCCGGCGCGGCCGCTCTCCATGAACGGCCTGGTCGCCGAGCTGCGCCGCACCCTGGCCGACCCCTCGGAGCCGGAGGCGCTGCGCCAGGCGGCCGCGACCCGGCTCGCCGCCCTGGCGGCGACCCACGTCCGCGGCCGGCCGCTGGCCCCGACCGCCGACCCGGCCACCTGGTGGGGGCTGCGGGCGCCCAGCCGGGCGTCGGTCCCGCTGCGGCCCGCCGACGCACCGCTGGTCCTCTCGGCCAGCGCGCTGGAGGGGCTGCTCCGCTGTCCCGCCCAGTGGTTCCTCGCCCGCGAGGCGGGGGGAGAGGTGCCCTCGACCGCGAGCCAGGGCTTCGGCCTGGTCGTCCACACCCTCGCCGACCGGATCGCCCGCGGGGAGCTCTCACCGGGCGACGACCTGATGGCGCTGGTCGACGAGGTCTGGGACAGGATGGAGTTCCGCACCCCCTGGTCGGGGCCCCGGGAGCGGGCCCAGGTCGCCGAGGCCCTCCAGCGCTTCGTCGCCTGGCACTCGCGCCCCGACGCGCGCACCCTGCTCGGCACCGAGACCCGGATCACCGCCGACCTGACCCTGCCCGACGGCGAGGCGATCCGGCTGCACGGCTACGCCGACCGCATCGAGCTCGACCACGACGGCCGGGTGGTCGTGGTCGACCTCAAGACCGGCAAGTACCCGCCCACCGGCAACGAGGTCAAGGAGCACGCCCAGCTCGGGCTCTACCAGCTCGCCGTCCGGCACGGGGCCGTCGACCACCTCCTCGGCGGCGAGCAGGCCGAGGTGGGCGGCGCCGAGCTGGTGCAGCTGCGCCACGGGACCACCCTGCCCAAGGTCCAGGCCCAGGAGCCGCAGGAGCCCGACGCGACGGGCGCCACCCTGGTGGAGCACCAGCTGGCCCACGCCGCCCGGCTGGTGCGCTCGGAGGAGCTGGTGGTCCGGCCCGGCAAGCACTGCGAGCGCTGCCCGTTCACCGCGCTGTGTCCCGACAAGACCGCAGGATCGGTGCTCTCATGATCCAGATCACGACGCCCGAGGAGATGCGGCGGGTGATGAAGGCCGACTTCGCCTTCAGCGACCAGCAGTTCGCGGCGATCACCGCCGAGCTGGAGCCCGCGGTGGTCATCGCCGGGGCCGGGTCCGGCAAGACCACCGTGATGGCGGCCCGGGTCGTCTGGCTGGTGGCCACCGGCCGGGTTGCCCCGCACGAGATCCTGGGCCTGACCTTCACCACCAAGGCGACCGCCGAGCTGGCCGGCCGGATCCGCGAGGCGCTCCGCACGGCGGGGCTGCTCCCGGAGCGCCGGCCGCTGGTGGCCGACGAGGAGGAGGTGGAGGAGCCCACGGTGGCCACCTACCACGCCTACGCCGCCAACCTGCTCTCCGAGCACGGCCTGCGCATCGGGCACGAGCCCGACTCCCGGTTGATCGCCGACGCCTCGCGCTACCAGCTCGCCACCCGAGCGGTGCAGCGGCACCGGGGCCCGGTCGTCCACCTCAGCGACTCGCCCAGCCACGTGGTCCAGTGGCTCCTGGCCCTGGACGCGGAGATGAGCGAGCACCTGGTCACCCCCGAGCAGGTGCGCGAGCGCGACGCGCGGGAGCGAGAGCTCTTCGCCGAGGGGATGGCGACCGAGCACCGCAAGACCTACCGCGAGCTCAACGAGAAGGCGATCCTGGCGATCGACCGGCGCGCGGAGCTGCTCGACCTGGTCGAGGGCTACCGGGCCCTCAAGCAGCACCTGGGCCTGATCGACTTCTCCGACCAGATCGCGCTGGCCGCCCGCCTGGCCCGCGAGTGCCCCGAGGTGGGTGTGGCGGAGCGGGCGCGTTTCAAGGTCGTCCTCCTCGACGAGTACCAGGACACCTCGGTGGCGCAGGCGCTGATGCTCAGCCGCCTCTTCTCCGGTCCCGACCCCGACTCGGGCCGCGGCCACCCGGTGACGGCCGTGGGCGACCCCAACCAGGCCATCTACGGCTGGCGCGGCGCCTCGGTCTCCAACATCTTGGAGTTCGGCCGGGACTTCCCGGCGTCGTCGGGGACCACCGCGACCTACCCGCTCACGGTCAACCGCCGCTCCGACGCGCGGATCCTCGAGACGGCCAACGTGCTGGCCGAGGAGCTCTACGCCGCGCGACCCGAGCTGCTCCCGCTCGAGGCCAAGCCGCAGGCCGACCCCGGTGAGGTGGTCGCGGTGGTGCACGAGACCTACGACGCGGAGCTGGCCTGGCTGGCCGAGGAGGTCCTCGCCAGTCACCGGGCCATGGACGAGCCCTCCTGGCGGGAGATCGGCGTGCTGACCCGCAGCAACGCCCACGCCGCCGACGTCTTCGACGCCCTCACCGCGCGTGAGATCCCGGTCGAGATCGTGGGCCTGAAGGGTCTGCTCCGGCTGCCCGAGGTGGCCGAGGTCGTGGCCACCCTGGCGCTGGTCTCCGACGCCACCGCGAACTCCTCGCTGCTGACCCTGCTGGCCGGTCCGCGCTGGGCGGTGGGCCCCCGCGACCTGGCCCTGCTGGGTCGGCGCTCGCGTGAGCTGGCCGGCGGGGCACGAGCCCGCGACGCCGGCGAGCCCTCGGTCGAGGAGGAGCTGGCCAGTGCCGCCGAGGGGGCGGACCCGACGGAGATCTCGGCGCTGGGCGACGCGCTCGAGGACCCGGGCGACCTCGACTACTCCCCGCAGGCGCGACAGCGCTTCGGCCTCCTCGCCGCCGAGCTGCGCCGGCTGCGGGCCGCGGCGGGGGAGCCGATCCTGGACCTCGTCCGCCGGATCATCGACATGACCGGGATCGACGTCGAGCTGGCCTCCTCGGTGAGCCCGGCGGCCGCCGCCCGGCGCGACAACCTCGACCTCTTCGTCCAGGCGGTGGCGGAGTTCCAGGCCGTCGACGGCAAGGTCACCCTCGCCGCGCTGATGGCCTGGCTCGAGGCCGAGGACGTCTACGGACAGGGGCTCGACGTGGCCACCCCGTCGGAGGCCGACTCGGTCAAGCTGCTCACCGTCCACCGGGCCAAGGGGCTCGAGTGGGACACGGTCTTCCTGGTCGGGGTGACCGACAAGAAGTTCCCCACCAACCAGTCCAGGCCCAGCCACCTGAGCGCCCCCCACGTGCTGCCCAGCGAGCTGCGCGGCGACGCCCGGGACCAGCCCGTGCTCGCCGGCCACACCCCCGAGGACATCAAGGCCCGCACCGCCGCGGCCAAGAAGCACGAAGCCGAGGAGGAGCTGCGCCTGGGCTACGTCGCCTGGACCCGGGCCCGGCACCGCCTCCTCGTCTCCGGCT
Organism: Nocardioides sp. Z50_6; assembly: GCF_058215755.1. NCBI lineage: Bacteria > Bacillati > Actinomycetota > Actinomycetes > Propionibacteriales > Nocardioidaceae > Nocardioides > Nocardioides sp. Z50_6. The sequence continues at coordinate 240,664 of NZ_JBZAJB010000003.1, forward strand.
GGATCTGGCACCCCCGGCTCAAGGGCGCCTGCGGCCCCTCCGGCTACCTGTTGCGCACCCGGGACGCGATCACGGGCTGGGGCGGTGCGGCCCCCGAGTGGCCCGAGCCTCCCGCGAAGGACCAGCCGAGCCCCTACCTGGTGGCGCGCGGCGACCAGCCGTGGCCGATCTCCCACCACACCGCCGAGGTGGACCGCCGCCGGGAGGCGGCCACCCGGGTCCAGGAGGCCACCGACCGGATCATCGCCGGGGTGCCCGACGAGGTGGTCGAGGACGTGCTGGTCCTGGACCGGATCGCCCAGTGGGACGAGGAGATGGGCCGCCTGGTCGCCGAGGCCGAGCGGGAGCGCAGCGACGTGCTCGAGGTCGAGCTCCCCTCCAGCCTGAGCGCGACCTCCCTGGCCCGCCTCCAGGAGGACCCGGCGCTCTTCGCCGCCGAGCTCGCCCGCCCCATGCCTCGCCAGCCCTCGGCCTCCGCCAGGTTCGGCACCCGGTTCCACGCCTGGGTCGAGTCCCGGTTCGGCCAGCAGGGGCTGCTGGACCCGGACGACCTGCCGGGCCGCTTCGACACCGGCATCGACGACGCGGAGGACCTCGCCGAGATCATCGCCAGGTTCGAGTCGGGCCCCTTCGCGGACCGGCCTCCCCACGCCGTCGAGGCCCCTTTCGCCCTGGTGCTGGGCGGTCAGGTGGTGCGCGGCCGGATCGACGCCGTCTTCCGGGAGCCGGACGGCTCCTACCTGCTGGTCGACTGGAAGACCAACCGCTCCCAGACCGCCGACCCCCTCCAGCTCTCCATCTACCGGCAGGCGTGGGTCGAGCTCCACGGGCTCGACCCCTCCCAGGTGCGCGCGGTCTTCCACTACGTCAGGACCGGCGAGACCGTCGCGCCGCCCGAGCTGCTCGACCGGGCGGGGCTCGAGGAGGTCCTGGCCACGACCACGGTCCGCTAGGAGCCCGGGGGAGCCCGGGGGAGAGCGGGGAGAGCGGGGGAGACCGGGGGAGACCGGAGGAGAGCGGGGATGGCGAGGCCGGACCGGGCGCCGGGACAGTCCTCGACCCCCGCACTATCCTCGCGGGATGGCCTCCCGTGAGCTCCCGCACGTCGCGCTCTCCGCCCGCGCCCACAACCGGGAGGCGTTGCACCGCACCGACGAGGAATGGCTCGACCGGGCTTGGCGCACGCCCACCACCCGGGTCCTGGTGCTGCGTGGGGCCCGCGTGCGGATGGCCCAGGGCGGCCTGGAGTGGCTCGCGCCGGAGGATGCGCCCGACGGCGTGCGCATCCTGCTCGGCCGCCGCGACGGGGTGACCCGCTTCGCCTTGCTGGCCGAGCCCCGGCCGGAGGAGGAGGGCTGGGTCGGCGCCCGGGATCTGGTCAGTGGCCTGGTCCAGGGCAGCGACGCCCCGGAGGAGGTGCCGTGGCTCTTCCACGCGGTGGGCCTGGCCGAGTGGCACCGGGCCACCCGGTTCTGCCCCCGTTGCGCCGGCCCCCTCGAGGTGCGCTCGGCGGGCCACGAGCTGCGCTGCACCGGCTGCGACCGCCCGCAGTTCCCGCGCACCGACCCCGCGGTGATCATGGCCGTCACCCACGGGGAGGCCGGCGCCGCGGACGAACGGCTGCTGCTCGGCCGTCAGGCCTCCTGGCCGCAGGGCCGGTGGTCGACGCTGGCCGGCTTCTGCGAGCCGGGCGAGACGCTGGAGGACGCGGTGCGCCGCGAGGTCATGGAGGAGGTGGGCGTCCGGGTCGGCCCGGTCGCCTACTTCGGCAGCCAGCCCTGGCCGCTGCCGGCGAGCCTGATGGTCGGCTTCCGGGCGGTCGCGCTGAGCACCTGGATCGACGTCGACGGGGCCGAGATCGCCGAGGCGCGCTGGTTCACCCGCGAGGACCTGCGCCGCGGCCTGCGCAGCGGCGAGGTCCGGGTGCCGGGGTCGGTCTCGATCTCGTCGTCGCTGATCCAGGCGTGGTTCGGCGAGCCCCTGCCCGAGGGCTGGTAGGGCTCAGCCGAGCTCGGCGAGCTTGGCCTTGACCTGGGCCAGCGACGGGTTGGTCTGCGCGGTGCCGTCGGAGTAGACCAGCGTCGGGACCGTCTGGTTGCCGTTGTTGGCCTCCTCGACGATCTTCGCGGCGTCCGGGACCTGCTCGATGTCGACGATCTCGAAGGGGATGCCCTCGCGGTCGAGCTGGCTCTTGAGGCGGTGGCAGTAGCCGCACCAGGGGGTGCTGTACATCGTGAATCTGCCAGTAGCCATCGGACGGGCTCCTTGTCGGTCGGAGGAGAGGGACGCCGTACGGCGTGCTCGGGGTCGTCGGGACCCCGCCTCGGGTCAACCTACCTGCGGCGTCGCGGATTCCCCCGGAGTGCCCTGTGCACGCGCACGCCGGGGCTGTCGCTGGGGGCGTCTAGGCTCGTGCCCGTCCGATCCACCGTCCCCCAGGAGATGTTCCCGCGTGCCGACCCCCGAGGACCTGCTGGCTCCCCTGGACCCCGAGCAGCGCAGCGTCGCCGAGGCGCTGCGCGGCCCCGTCCGGGTGCTGGCGGGCGCCGGCACCGGCAAGACCCGGGCGATCACCCACCGGATGGCCTACGGCGTGGCCACCGGCACCTACGTGCCGACCGAGGTCCTCGCGGTCACCTTCACCACCCGGGCGGCGGGGGAGATGCGCGGCCGCCTGCGCACCCTCGGCGCCGCCGGGATCCAGGCGCGGACGTTCCACTCCGCGGCGCTGCGCCAGCTGCGCTTCTTCTGGCCCCGGGTGCACGGGCGCGAGCTGCCCGCCCTGATCGAGTCCAAGCTCGGGCTGCTGGCGACCGCGGCCCGCCGGCAGCGGCTGAGCCCCAACCAGGCGCTGCTGCGCGACCTCGCCTCCGAGATCGAGTGGGCCAAGGTCAGCAACGTCTCGGCCGACGACTACCCCCGCACCGCGCCGCGGAGGGGCCGGCAGGTCGGCGACCTGACCCCCGAGGTGGTGGCCCACGTCTACGAGGCCTACGAGGAGGTCAAGCGCGGTCACGGCCGGATGGACATGGAGGACGTGCTGCTGCTGACCGCCGGGATGCTCGCCGAGGACGAGCGGGTGGCCGCGCAGGTGCGCCGCCAGTACAAGTGGTTCGTGGTCGACGAGTTCCAGGACGTCTCGCCCCTCCAGTACGCGCTGCTCGACCTGTGGCTCGGTGGCCGCGACGAGCTCTGCGTCGTCGGCGACCCCGCCCAGACCATCTACTCCTTCGCCGGCGCCAACGCCGACTACCTGCGTGACTTCGGCTCCCGCTTCCCCCAGACCACCTCGGTGGAGCTGGTCCGCAACTACCGCTCCACCCCGCAGATCGTCTCGGCGGCCAACGCGCTCCTGTCCGGCACGCCCAGCAAGGGGGTCGACCTGCTCGCGCAGCGACCCGCCGGGCCGGCCGTCGCGTGCTCGTCCCACCCCGACGAGGTCGCCGAGGCGTCCGCGGTCGCCGAGTCGATCTCCCGGGTCCTCGCCTCGGGGACGCCGGCCAGCGAGGTGGCGGTATTGATGCGGATCAACGCCCAGTCCGAGGCCTTCGAGGACGCCCTGGCGGCCAGGGGCGTGCCCTACGTGGTCCGGGGCGCGGCGCGGTTCTTCGACCGGGCCGAGGTGCGTCAGGCCGTCACGCTGCTGCGCGGCACGGCTCGCGCCGGGGCGTCTGAGCCCGGCGACATGGTGGAGGTGGTCCGGGCCACCCTGTCGGGGATGGGGTGGTCCGCCGAGGCGCCGACCGCCCGGGGCCAGACCCGCGACCGCTGGGAGTCCCTCCAGGCGCTGGTCGACCAGGCCGTGGAGTTCGCCGGCCAGCAAGGTCCCGACCTCGGTGCCTTCGTCGACGACCTCGACCGCAGGGCCAGCGAGCAGCACGCCCCGGTCGCCGAGGGGGTCACCATCGCCACCCTGCACACCGCCAAGGGCCTGGAGTGGGACGTCGTCTTCCTGGTGGGCCTGGTCGAGGGCACGCTGCCGATCGTCTACGCCCAGTCGCCCGCCGAGGTGGAGGAGGAGCGCCGCCTGCTCTACGTGGGGGTGACCCGCGCCCGGCGCGAGCTCTTCCTCAGCTGGGCGCAGGCACGCAATCCCGGCGGGCGTGCCAGCCGCCGTCGCTCGCGGTTCCTCGACAAGGTGGTGGGTCCCGACGCGGGCGCCGAGGGTGCAGCCGCGGGCGCGAGCCCGAAGTCGCGCAAGCCCCGCAAGGCGCTGCATTGTCGCGAGTGCGGACGCCCGCTCTCCAACGCGGCGGAGAAGAAGGTCGGGCGCTGCGGGGACTGTCCCGCCTCCTACGACGAGGAGCTCTTCGAGGCACTGCGCGAGTGGCGCCGCGGGCGTGCCAGCGAGGACGAGGTCCCGGCCTACGTCGTCTTCACCGACGCCACCCTCCAGCTCATCGCCGAGAAGCGCCCCGCCAACGACGCCGAGCTCCTCGCCATCGCCGGGGTCGGGGCCAAGAAGATCGAGGCCTACGGCGCCGAGCTGCGGGCCCTGCTCTCCTGAGCTCTTCGGGAGCGTTCCTGGGCCTGCGTGGGTGCGAGTTGCCGCGCGGATAAATCTCGGGAAAGACCCATTAAATCGATTGCCCATTACGCGGGGCGGCGGCTAAGTTTACTCGTCGTACCCAGAAGACGCGCTCACGACCCTGGCCGGGTCGGCGCCCCGAGGCACTGAAGGAGGTGGACCGCATGGACAAGAACATTCGCACGATGACGGCCCACGCGCCGTCCTTCGGCATGCCCGCCCACGCCTCCGTGGCCGCTTCCTGCGGCACCGGTGTCGACGTTCGTGATCGCCAGTTCCTCGGCGGCACCACGTGGGCGATCGACGCCGTCGTGGCGAACGCCGTCGTGCGTGCCATCCCGGGGATCACCGCCTGGAGACCACCGATCTGTTGAGTCACTCGACAGCCGGCATCTCCAGGCCGCGGATCCCCACCCGGGATCCGCGGCCTTTCTGTTTCTCGCGGACCCGCTCTCCCGTCCATCACCCGACCAGGTCAGCAGCGAAGGAGGTGACAGCACATGACCATCAGCGTTCTCGACCACCCGAGCGGCCCGGCCCAGGCCCCGTGCCGGACCTCGAACCCGGAGCTCTGGTTCGCGGAGTCGCCCACCGAGGTGGAGCACGCCAAGAGCCTGTGCCAGGGCTGCCCGGCCCGCCTGACCTGCCTCGAGGGTGCCCTGGAGCGACGAGAGCCGTGGGGCGTCTGGGGAGGGGAGCTCTTCCTCCAAGGCGTGGTCATCCCGCGCAAGAGGCCTCGCGGCCGACCCCGGAAGAACCAGGACGACGGCGTGGCCGCCTGAGCACCGCCACCAGGCACGGAGCAGACACATCCTCGATGAGCATCGACGACATCCTCAAGAACGGAACCACTGACATGGACCTGATGAACGAAGAGCTGGTGCGCGCACGCTTGTCCGCGCGCCTGGGAGAGGCGCACGAGATGCGGCGCGGCCACCGGGTGGCCGTGGCGCGGCGGATGAGCCGCAAGGCGGAGCGCGCGGCCAAGCAGGCCCGCCTGGCCCTTGCTCGCGCGCTCTGAGGACTGACCCCCGGCCGAGACTCGTCCCGGCCGGGGGTCAGTGCGTCCCAGCGGGCTCGGGCCCAGCCCGGTCGGCCCCGGGGGCCGGTGTCGCCACGGCGTCAGCCCGGAGCCAGGAGATCTCCCCAGCTGCACCCGCAGTGCGGATGCCGGGCCCACTCCTGGTGCTCCTCGACCAGGTCCTCGTCGACCCAGGTGGTCGCGGAGCAGCCGCGGGGGAGCCGCCCCTCGGCCCAGGCCGCCGCGTCGGCCACCGTGCGCAGGAGCGCGTGGCGCAGCAGCAGCGGCGAGGGCTCGACCGGGCCGAGCAGGAGTGGATCGGGCGGCGCGGGACGCGCCGGGTCGATGACGGCCAGGTGGGCGTCCACGCAGCGCAGGCAGGCGGTCGAGCCCGGCAGCACGAACGGGCCCACCCGGATCCGGGCGTCGACGGCCGCGACCAGGAGCAGGGCGTCGCCGTCGTAGGCCAGGGCGTCGACGAGGTCGCGCGACGGCTCGCCGGCGCTGAGCAGCACGGTGAGGTCGGCCGGCGGGCCGACGGCGTCCACCGGGTCACCGGGCTCGCGGACGCTGACCTGGACCAGGCCGTGGGCGGCCAGGAGCGCGGCGAGGTCGGCACACCAGCGGGCCGGACCCAGCAGCCGGATCCGCGCCTCGGCCCGCGACCGGAGGCGGTGCGCCCGCTCGGGCTCGTCGACGACCAGGCCGTGGGAGAGCAGACGGGTCAGCACCGGCCGCAGCCGTGGGTCGGCCGGCTCCCCGGCACCCCGGACCAGCTCGGAGAGCAGCTGCTCGACGGCCGGCGAGCGGGGCAGCAGCACCCGGCGGTCGGGATCCAGCCCGACCTGGACCATGCCCTGGGCGCGAGGCAGCACCGGCACGCCCCGCCGTAGCCGGTAGGGCCTCTCGAGGTCGGGCCGGGTCATGGGCCGAGCGTGACACCTCCGGCGCCCGGGCGGCGTCACCCCTCCACAGGGACGCACCCGGCCGGCCCGGGACGCACGAACGGCGCCGCCCCGAGGGGCGACGCCGTTCGTTTCACCGCAGGGGGGCGTCGATCACGCCTTGCCGAGGATGCGGTTGAGGTTGGTGCCACACTCAGGGCAGACGGCCTTCGCCATCCGGGTGCCCTTGTCGTTGACCTTGACCTCGCCCTCCGCCTCGCGCTTCTCCTTGCACTTGACGCAGTAGAACTCACCGCTCCAGGTCTCCGCCATGACGGCCTCCTTGCCTATAAGAAATCTTCGGGTCGTCGCGACGGGGGGTTCGGGGAAGCCCGCCGGGGTCTGGGGACGTATGGCCCCGGACCGTTCGAAACCCTACGCCACGCGTGGGCTCAGGCGTGAACGGCACACCGTGGAGCGTGGAACCGTCGCACTCTGCGTACCCTGCCCCCATGCCTGACGTGACCTCCGACACTGCCGCCACCGACCCCGGGCGCCTGCCGCACCTCGCCGTCTCCCGGCCGTCCGAGGGGGTGGTGCTGCTGACCCTGGACAACCCCGACCAGCGCAACGCGATGTCGGACGAGATGACCGCCTCCTGGGTCTCCACGATCGAGGAGCTGGCCGCCGACCGCTCGGTGCGGGTCGTGGTGGTCACAGGGGAGGGGAGCGCCTTCAGCTCCGGTGGCAACCTGGACTGGCTCGCCAGCGAGCCCGACGCGAGCGTCGACCGGCTGCGCGACCGGATGCTCCCCTTCTATCGCGCCTGGCTCACGATCCGCGCGCTGGAGGTGCCGACGATCGCCGCGATCAACGGGCCTGCGATCGGCGCCGGTCTCTGCCTCGCCCTGGCCTGCGACATCCGCTACGCGGCCGCCGGGGCCCGGATGGGGGTGCCGTTCACCAAGCTCGGGCTGCACCCGGGGATGGCCGGCACGTTCCTCCTGCCCGAGGTGGTGGGGCTCGCGGCGGCCCGCGACCTCTTCCTGACCGGCCGCCTGGTCAAGGACGACGAGGCCCTGCGGCTCGGTCTGGTCTCCCGGGTGATCGAGCAGGACGGGTTCCTGGAGACCGTGCTCGAGACGGCTGCGCAGGTCGCGGCCGCGGCGCCGATCGCCACCCGGCTGACCAAGCTGGCGCTCCTTGACGGGGGCCACGCCGACCGGCAGAGTGCCCTGAACTGGGAGGCCCTGGCACAGCCGGTCACCATGGCGACCGCCGACCTGCACGAGGGGATCCGGGCCGCCCAGGAGAAGAGGTCGCCGCGCTTCCGTGGCGTCTGAGGGCACACACGGGGGAAGATTCCATTGGGACAGATCCGCACGGTCCGGACGGCGGCCATCGCACTGGCGAGCGTGCTCGTGGGCACCTTCGCCGTGGTGCTGACGGGCTCGCCGAGCGTCGCGGGCGAGCGCACGCCGGCCCCGAGGCCGGGGGAGACCTTCGCGCTGGAGGCCGACTCCTCGGGGCTGGTCGCGGAGCGCTCCGGGATGTACACGGCGTTCGGCGTGAACACCAGCGCGGCCGGGCTGGACAAGATCGTCACCGCTCCCAACGGTGACATGTGGTTCGAGATGGAGGCCGTCAACAAGATCGGCCGGATCACCCCGGCGGGCGTGGTCACCGAGTTCGGTCTCGGCGAGACGACCACCGGGGAGGGGCGGGTCCAGGACCTGACGGTCGCTGCGGACGGCTCGATCTGGGTGATCTACGACTCCGGGTGGCAGGCACTGCGGCTCCACCCCGACCTGCAGAACGCGACCGCCTACTCGCTCGGCCCCTACCCCTACGGCAAGGACGTCGAGATGGGCCCGGACGGCGTCCCGTGGATCACCATGAGCTACGACGAGAACGGGGTGGCGCGCATCCTGCCGGACCGAGGCTCGGTCTGGGCGGAGAACGCCCCGCCCTGCGACGGGTTGCTCGCCCGGGCCCACGACGGTGGGATGTGGTGCGAGGACGGGAGCGACAAGCTCATCCTGCTCAACGCCGACGCGAGCGGCGGCATGACCTACCCGCTGCCCCCGAACGCCATGGACACTCGCTCGCTGGCCGCCGGCCCCGTGGGCTCGATGTGGTTCTCCCGCTACTCGTCCAGTTGGTTGACGAGCCCCGCCTACGGCCAGGTCGGCTGGATCGACCAGGCGACCGGCCAGACGACGATCTTCGAGACCGGCTCCCGCACCGGTCCGGCCGGCCTGGTCCAGGGCCCGGACGGTGCCATGTGGTTCGCCAACCGCGGGGTCGGGAAGGGGATCGGACACCTCGACGCACAGGGCAAGGGTGCGATCACGAAGGTCGGGGAGTACGTGGGCAACCACCTCACCTTCGACCAGCAGGGCTACCTCTGGTTCACCGACTCCGGCAACAACTCCCTCGTGCGGGTGCACCCCTCCGACCTCCAGACCACCAACGTGGACGTGGGGACCGGCTCGGTCTTCGAGGAGCCCGGTGCCCAGCCGCCCGGCACCCAGCCGCCCGGCACCCAGCCTCCAGGCACCCCGCCGGCGCCGGCGGAGGCGGTCGGCAAGGTGGCGGCGGGCAAGAAGCCGCTGCGGGTGCGGAAGAACAAGGTGCGGGTGCCCGTGTCCTGCCCGAAGTCCGCCGACGGTCCGTGCCGCGGCACTGCGGTGCTGCGGCACCAGAAGAAGGCGAAGCCCCTCAGTGCCGCCACGCGCTACCGGGTGAAGCCGGGCCGTAGCCGGGCCGTCGTCCTGAGGCTCAACAAGGCCGGCAAGAAGGCTGTCTCCCGCAAGCCGGTCAAGGTGCGCGCCTCCCTGATCAGCACGACCGAGGACGCGGTGCGGGACCGGACGATCCGGTTGCGCCGCTGACGGGGCCTCCCCGACACAGGGAAGAGGCCCCCGGCCCGCCACGTGAACGCGTGCCTTCCCCTTGCGAACGTCCCCGTGGGTGGGCCGGGAGCCTCAACTGGGGCTCACGCTAGGAGCGCTGGGGGCAGCGGTCAACCACTTCGCCCAGACTGGTGCTCCGCGCCTGAGGACATCTTGTGGAAGAACCTGTGGAAACCCGTGGATAACGGTGGAGAACCGGCCCTCGCCCTGGGACGATCCTGTGCAGGACACGCCCGGCGGGCCGCCGCGGCCCCGGGCTGACCAGCCAGGACGAGGCCATGAGGCCTGTGGAGGAGAAACGGTGAGCCAGCACGAGTTCGACGGCGGGCCGGTCGCCGCGCTGCGCCGGATCGCCTTCCTGCTGGAGCGGGCTCGCGAGGACACCTACAAGGTCAAGGCCTACCGCTCCGCGGCGGCGGCCCTGCTCCAGCTGAGCGAGGACGAGCTCACCCAGCACCTGAGCGCGGGCACCCTCACCTCGCTGCCGGGCATCGGCGCCAGCACCGCGAAGGTCGTCGAGGAAGCCGCCCGCGGCACCCGGCCGGCCCGGCTGCAGGCCCTGGAGGAGAGCGCCGGGCCGCTCGTGCCGGGAGGGCGCGAGCTGCGGGACGCGCTCCGTGGCGACCTCCACTCCCACTCCGACTGGTCCGACGGGGGTTCCCCGATCGAGGAGATGGCCTTCACCGCGATCGAGCTGGGGCACGAGTACCTGGTGCTCACCGACCACTCGCCGCGGCTCAAGGTCGCCCACGGGCTCTCCGCCGAGCGGCTGACCCGCCAGCTCGAGGTGGTCGACGCGGTCAACGAGCACCTCGCCGGGACCGGCTTCACCCTGCTCAAGGGCATCGAGGTCGACATCCTCGACGACGGGTCCGTGGACCAGAGCGAGGAGATGCTGGCCCGGCTCGACGTCCGGGTCGCCAGTGTCCACTCCAAGCTGCGGATGGAGCCCGAGGCGATGACACGACGGATGGTGGCCGCCATCGCGCACCCGCGGGTCAACGTGCTCGGTCACTGCACCGGGCGCCTGGTGACCGGCAGCCGCGGGGTGCGGCCCCCGAGCCGGTTCGACCCCCGCGCGGTCTTCGAGGCCTGCGCGGAGCACGGGGTCGCGGTCGAGATCAACAGCCGGCCGGAGCGCCGCGATCCCCCGACGGCTCTCCTCGAGCTCGCGCGCGATCTCGGGTGCCTCTTCTCCATCGACAGCGACGCCCACGCCCCGGGCCAGCTGGACTTCCTCGACCACGGCTGCGAGCGCGCCGAGGCGGCCGGCATCGGCCCGGACCGGATCGTCAACACGTGGCCCAAGGAGCGCCTGCTGACCTGGGCGAACCAGTAGCGTGCCGCCATGGACACCGATGGGGCGGTCGAGGTGCGGCGCAGCAGGCGGCGCCGCCGGACCGTGTCGGCCTACCGGGAGGGCGACCGGATCGTCGTGCTGATCCCCGACTCGATGAGCAAGCGGGACGAGGCGCGCTGGGTCGAGGACATGGTCGCCCGACTCGAGCGCTCGGAGGCCAGGAAGCGGCCCTCGGACGAGCAGCTGCTGGTACGGGCCACCCAGCTCAACGACGAGTACTTCGGCGGCCTGGCTCAGCCGGTCTCGGTGCGCTGGGTGGGCAACCAGCGCTCCCGCTGGGGCTCGTGCAGCCCCGGGGACCGATCCATCCGGCTCTCGGTCCGGCTGCAGGGGATGCCCACCTGGGTGACCGACTACGTGCTCGTCCACGAGCTGGCCCACCTGCTGGAGCCGGGCCACGACGACAACTTCTGGGCCTGGGTCAACCGCTACCCGCGCACCGAGCGGGCCCGGGGCTACCTGCTCGGCTGGTCGGCCGCCGCCGAGGTCGACCCGCCGGGGAGCGAGGGACTGGTCGACTGAGCCTGCTCCGCCCACCGGGCGCGGGAGCAGGAGACCAGGACGCGCATCTCGTCCTCGAGGTCGTCGGGGAGCCGGTCGACCGGCCACCAGCGCACGTCCAGCGACTCCTGGCTGGTGGCGTGCGCGGCGCCGGCGGGAGCGAGCGCGGTGAACCGGACGTCGAGGTGCCGCACGTCGCCGCGGGGGTCGCAGAAGCCGACCGTGTGCTCGTCGAGGTGGACCGGCCGCGGGTCGATCCTCAGCCCGGGCAGCCCGGACTCCTCCAGCCCCTCGCGCAGGGCGGCCCCGTGCAGCGTCCGGTCACCGGGCTCGCAGTGGCCGCCGAAGGCGAACCACCGCCGGGCCTTGCGGTGCAGGTTGAGCAGGACGCGGTCCAGGTCGGCGGAGAGCACCAGCACCCCGGCGGTCAGGTGGGCGGGGAAGCACTCCCGCGCCAGCCCGTCGGGGTGGTCGGCCAGGTGCGCGAGGTAGCCGCGGCGCAGCTCCTCCTGCCGGCCCGGCTCCGGCGTCCACCCCTCGAGGGTGCGCACCGCGTCGGCGTGCAGGCTCACCCCTGGGTCGGCTCGCCCGGCTCCGCGTCAGCAGGGCCGTCGTCGGGTCCCTCGCCGGGGCCGTCGAGCAGGTCGCGCAGCCCGGCCTCGAAGTCCTCCTCGGAGATCTCGGCGGCGGGCACCGCGCCCTCGCGGAAGCCCAGCGGGTCGTCGAGGTCTGCCGCGGTGGGCAGCAGGTGCGGGTGCATCCACACGCCGTCGCGGCCCTCGGTGCCCTGGCGGGTGCGCAGCGAGCCCCACAGGGTGGAGGCGTCGCGCAGTCGCCGGGGCCGCAGCTCGAGCCCGACCAGCGAGGCGAAGGTCTGCTCCGCCGGACCGCCAGTCGCGCGGCGCCGGCGTACGGCCTCCTGCAGCTGGGCGGCCACCGGCATGCGGTCGGCCGTGGCCTGGCCGACGACCTCGTCGACCCAGCCCTCCACCAGGGCGAGGGTCACCTCGAGGCGCTCCAGCGCGGCCTTCTGCCGGGGCGAGCTGGAGAGGTCGAAGAGACCACCCTCGAAGGCCTGCTGCAGCGACGCGGGGTCGCTGATGTTCATCCCGCGGAGCTGCTCCTCGATCCCGGAGGTGTCGATCTCGATGCCCCGGGCGAAGTCGGTGATGGCCCCGATCAGGTGCTCCGAGAGCCACGGGACGTGGGCGAAGAGCCGGTGGTGGGCGGCCTCGCGGAGCGCGACGTAGAGGAGCACGTCGTCGTGCTCGAGGCCGAGCCCCTCGGCGAAGGTGGTCAGGTTGGCCGGCAGCAGGGCGGCGCGGCCCGGCGTGGCCAGCGGGATCCCCACGTCGGTGGCGCCCCACACCTCGCCGGCCAGGGCGCCGATGCCCTGGCCGACCTGGGTCGCCACCATGGCGCCGGTGGCCTTGCTCAGCATGCCCAGCAGCGGCCCGGCCATGGCCCTGGCCTCCTCGGGCAGGGCCTGCCCGAGGGCCTCGACGGCGGAGCCCGCGATCGGCTCGACCAGCTGCTTCCACACCGGGGTGGTCTCCACGATCCACTCCGCACGGCTCCAGGCCGTCGCGGTGGTGACGCCCGACGGGAAGTCGGTGGTCTGGTCGAGCCAGTGGTCGGCGAGCCGGAGGGCGTCGGCGACGGCGTCCTTCTGCTGCTGGGTGGGGGAGGGGTCGGGGGCCCGGGCGACGGTCTTGCGCGCCGTGTCGATGGCGTAGTCCCAGTTGATGGGGCCGTCGTAGGGCTGCATGAGGCCCTGGAGCTGGCTCATCAGGGCGGACAGGTCGGGCATCTGGGCGCCGCCGGCACCGCCAGGGCCGCCGCCGAGGTTGCCGAGGTTGCCGAGGCTGCCGCCGAGGGCGCCGAAGAGCTGCTCGAAAGGCGTGCCCTTGAACGGGTTCTCGTCGCCGTCGCCGGGTCGGCCTGGAGTGTCGTTCATGCTCCGAGGCTACTCGGCCCGCCCAGCCGGGTGGTGCGCCAGCGCCCTCGTCCGGGCGGCGGAGGCGGGCATCGTCCTAGAGTGAGCGGGTGAGTGCTGCCGCCCCCGTGCGCCTGGTCGACCTGCGTGAGTCCCCGCTGGACGTTGCGGAGGTGCTGGCCGCCCTCGACGACCCGGCGGCCGGCGGGCTGACGCTCTTCGTCGGACGGGTGCGCGACCACGACGGCGGCAAGGGCGTGCGACGCCTCGACTACTCCGCCCACCCGAGCGCGCTCGGGCGGCTCCGCGAGGTGGCCGAGCGGGTGGCCGCGGAGCACGACGTGCTGGCCGTGGCGGCCGTGCACCGCGTCGGGACCCTGGAGGTCGGGGACGTGGCCGTGGTGGTGGCCACCGCCGCGGTCCACCGCGACGAGGCGTTCCGCGCCTCCCGCGCGCTCATCGACACCCTCAAGAACGAGGTGCCGGTGTGGAAGCACCAGCGCTTCGACGACGGCGACGAGGAGTGGGTCGGCACACCCTGAGCGGCGTGCCTGGCCCCACCCGCCCTGCTCACTGCCTAGGCTGGCGGGGTGGAGATCCTCTGGTGGCTCGCGCCGTCCCTGCTGGTGACGTGCCTGGCCATGCTCTGGGTCGGGTGGCTCGGCCGCGAGGGGCGCGGCGAGGTGGACCGCGAGGTGGCGCTGCGGCGGCTCGCGCGCGAGCTCTCCCGCGAGCGGCCCACCCCGGCGACGCCGGCTGGCCGCGAGCGCGACCGGAGCACCGGGATCGCCGTCCGGCAGGCCCGCAAGGGCCAGTCAGCGCCGGAGCCCACCCGAAGAGTCTCGTAGTTGCCCCGGTTTGAGAGGGTGGCGCCATGAGTCAACGGACCTTGGCGGGCGTCCTCGCCGTGCCGTTGCTCCTGGCCCTGTGGGCCGCCGCCCTATTCACCCCGCTGCCCTTCGTCACCTACGAGCCGGGGATCACCGTCGACGTGCTCGGCGAGGACGACGGTGAGGAGCTCGTCCAGGTCTCGGGTGAGAAGGCCTACCGCGACGACGGCGAGCTGCGGCTGACCACCGTCTACGTGTCGCGCCCCCGGGCCAACGTCAACCTCTTCGAGGTGGTCGAGGCGTGGTTCGACGACGACGCGTCCGTGCTGCCCTACGACGCCGTCTACTCTCCCGACACCACCCCGGAGGAGTCCGAGCGCCAGGGTGCGGTGCAGATGGTCTCCTCCCAGGACACCGCCATCGCGGTGGCGCTGCGCGAGCTCGGCCAGGAGGTCGGGGAGGTGGTCGAGGTCTTCGACGTCAGCGACGACCTGCCCGCGGCCGGCAAGCTCGAGGTCCGCGACGTGCTGCTCGAGGTGGGCGGCCGCAAGATCACCTCGCCGCAGGACGTGGTGGAGGCGGTGGACGCCGCCGAGGCCGGCGAGCCGCTGGAGTTCGTGGTCGAGCGCGACGGCGAGCGGCGCACGGTGAGCGTGACGCCGACGATGGTCGACGGGGACAAGCGGGTGGGCATCACCCCGGGGCCGGGCTACTCGTTCCCGTTCGACGTCTCGGTCGAGGTCGACTCCAACATCGGCGGGCCCAGCGCCGGCCTGCTGTTCGCCTTGTCCGTCTATGACACGCTCACTCCGGGTTCGCTGACCGGGGGAGAGGTCGTGGCCGGCACCGGCACGGTCGACTCCGAGGGCAGCGTCGGTCCGATCGGGGGCATCGCCCAGAAGATCGCGGCGGCGCGCGAGGTGGGGGCCAAGCTCTTCCTCGTCCCGCCGGACAACTGCGACGAGGCCCTCGGCGCCGAGGCCGGCGACATGCGGCTGGTCCGCGCCGACTCGGTCCACTCGGCCCTGGAGGCGATCGAGGCCTGGGTCGAGGACCCTGATGCCGACCTGCCCACCTGTGAAAGGAGCTCTCAGTGACCGAGCAGTCGACCGTGCCCGACCCGGCGCTGGCCGCCGCCGTGCTGGAGATCGAGTCCCACGTGGCCGACCAGGGGTGGGACCAGCCGGCCCGGCTCTACGCGCTCGTGGAGACCGCCCGCATCGTGGCCAACGAGCCCGAGCTGGCCCGGGCGATGGGGCTGGACGAAGCCTCCGCCGAAGGGTCCCTGACCCCGGTGGAGCAGGAGCCCGGTCGCAGCGACCAGCCGCTGGAGCAGCTGCTCGAGGAGATCGCCTGGCCCGAGACGGTCGACGGGGCCGCGGTGGTCCTGGAGCGCCTCGTGCTCCCGCCCGGGATCGACGAGCAGATCCCCGAGGACCCGGTCGAGGCCGGCGAGTTCGCCCGTCACCACCCGTTGCGCCAGGAGGTGCGCCTGGTCGCCGGCGTCACCCGCAGCGGGTCCAGCTACTGCGCGATGCGACTGCGCGCCCACGACGACCCGCAGGCGGTCGTCCCGGGGACCGACCTGGTCCCGGGACTCATCGCCCTGCTTGCCAGCACGTTCGAGGAAGAGGAGATCCAGTGAGTGGAATGTTCGGCCAGTCGGCGCGACCTCCGGCGCAGCCTTCGGCTGCACCGAAGCGATCACGGGCGTTGGTGATCACCGCTGCGATCCTGCTGGTGCTGTTCCTCGCGCTCACGGCGTTCTCGGCCTTCTGGACCGAGCGTCTGTGGTTCGGCTCCTTCGGCTTCGACGGCGTCTTCAGCACGCTGCTCTGGACCCGGGTGGCGCTCTTCGTGGCCTTCGGCCTGGTGATGGGCGGCGTGGTCGCGCTCAACATGTACCTCGCCTACCGCTTCCGGCCGGTCTTCCGCCCGGCCTCGATGGAGCAGGACAGCCTGGACCGCTACCGCGAGGCGGTGACCCCGGTGAAGGGGTGGCTGCTCGCGGCGGTGGCGGTGGTGGTCGGCCTCTTCGCCGGTGCCTCGGCGGCCGGTCAGTGGCGCCAGTACGCGCTGTGGCGAAACGGCGTCTCCTTCGGCGAGGAGGACCCGTTCTTCAACCGTGACGTGGGCTTCTACGTCTTCGACCTGCCCTGGTGGCACTTCGTGGTCGACTACGTGATGGCCCTGGCGATCCTCGGCCTGCTGGCCGCGGCGGTCGTGCACTACCTGTACGGCGGGATCAGGCTCCAGGTCAGCCGAGACCGGCTCAGCCCGGCCGCCCAGGCCCAGTTCTCGGCGCTGCTGGGCCTCTTCGTCCTCGCCAAGGGCGTCGACTACTGGCTGGACCGCTTCGACCTGCTCAACCGCGACGGCAACCTCTTCACCGGCATGGGCTTCACCGACGAGAACGCGGTGCTGCCGGCCAAGAACATCCTGCTGTGGATCGCGGCCATCTGCGCCCTGCTCTTCTTCCTCAACATCTGGCGGCGCACCTGGGTGCTGCCGTCCGTGGGGGTGGCCCTGCTGGCCCTCTCGGCGATCCTGCTGGGTCTGGTCTGGCCGGGCGCGGTGCAGCGGTTCCAGGTCTCCCCGAGCGAGGCCGACCGCGAGGCGCCGTACATCGAGAAGAACATCGCCGCCACCCGCGCCGCCTACGACATCGACGACGTCGAGGTGAACCGCTACACCTCCAACCCCGACCTGGAGGCCGAGCTGGCGACCCTGGACGAGGAGACCTCGTCGGTGCCGCTGGTCGACCCGCAGCTGGTCCGGCCGACCTTCGAGCAGCAGCAGCAGGTCCGGGCCTACTACTCGGTGGCCGACGTGCTCGACGTCGACCGCTACCTGCTCGACGGCGAGGAGCGGGCCGTGGTGCTCGGCGTCCGCGAGCTCGACCAGGAGGGGCTGGCCGACTCGGCCCGCAACTGGTCCAACCTGCACACCGTCTACACCCACGGCACCGGGATGATCGCGGCCTACGCCAACCAGCGCCCGGGGGACAACCGCAACCAGGCCTCGGGCATCCAGTGGGCCGAGGGCCAGGAGGACAACCAGAGCGCCCTGACCGAGCTCGAGGCCGACGGCTACGAGCAGCGCGTCTACTTCGGCGAGTCGAGCCCGTCGTACTCGATCGTCGGCAACTCCGACGGTCGCGACCTCGAGCTCGACCTGCCGCGCGGCGAGGACGACACCAGCCAGACCACCACCTACGAGGGCAAGGGCGGGGTTCCGGTCGGGGGCCTGTTCAACCAGGTGCTCTACGCCGTGAAGTACGGGGAGCCCAACATCCTGCTCTCCTCGCGGGTCAACGAGAACAGCAAGATCCTCTACGACCGCAACCCGCGCACCATGGTGGAGAAGGTCGCGCCGTGGCTCACCGTCGACGCCGACCCCTACCCCGCCGTGGTGGACGGCCGGATCCAGTGGATCCTCGACGGCTACACGGTCACCGACCAGTACCCGATGGCGCAGCGGGAGTCCTTCGAGGACATGACCGACGACTCGCTGCAGCAGGCGCCCGGCTTCCAGACCCTGCCGACCGACGAGATCAACTACGCGCGCAACGCGGTCAAGGCCACCGTGGACGCCTACGACGGCACCATCAAGCTCTACGAGTGGGACGAGGAGGACCCCATCCTGAAGGCCTGGCGCGGCGTCTTCCCCGACGTGGTGCAGGACAAGGAGGAGATCCCCGAGTCGCTGCGGGCGCACCTGCGCTACCCGGAGGACCTCTTCAAGGCGCAGCGCTACCAGCTGGCCCGCTACCACGTGACCGACCCGAAGGACTGGTACGCGGAGAACAACCGCTGGGAGGTCCCGGAGGACCCGAACTCCGACGGCAACCTGCAGCCGCCGTACCGGTTCTTCCTCAACCCGCAGCGCGCCGCCGGCGAGGAGGTCGCCGACGAGTCGGAGACCAGCGACACCGACGACCAGGTCTGGTCGCTCTCCTCGGTCTACGTGCCGCGGGGCAAGAGCAACCTGGCGGCGTTCGTCTCGGTCAACTCCGATGCCACCAGCGACGACTACGGCAAGATCCAGGCGCTCGAGCTCGCCGACGAACGGACGAACGGCCCCACCCAGGTGGCCAACGAGATCGCCTCGGACGAAGAGGTGCGAGACGAGCTCTTCTCCTTCGACCAGGGTGGGATCAACCCGCGCTACGGCAACCTGCTGACGATGCCGGTCGGCGACGGGCTGATGTACGTGCAGCCGCTCTACGCGGCGCGTGACACCTCGGAGTCCGCCTATCCGATCCTGAGCTTCGTGCTCGTCTCCTACGGCGGGCAGGTCGGCATCGACACCACCCTGCGTGGGGCCATCGCCGACGTGCTCGGGGTCGAGGACGCCGAGTCCGCGGGGCCGCCCCCCGAGACCGAGGAGACCCCGGAGGAGGGGGAGACGCCTCCGGACGAAGGCGGTTCGGTCAGCCAGCAGGTGCGCCGCCTGCTCGACCAGGCGGCGTCGAAGTTCGAGGAGGCCAACGCGGCCCAGCGCGAGGGCGACACCGTCGCGTGGGCCGAGGCCCTGGACGAGGCGCAGGCGCTCGTGGAGGAGGCGGCCGAGCTCTACGAAACCGGGAACTGACCCCGGATTTGGCTCCACCCCGCGCATCACGTACTGTTCTGTTCACCGACGCGGGGTGGAGCAGCTCGGTAGCTCGCTGGGCTCATAACCCAGAGGTCGCAGGTTCAAATCCTGCCCCCGCTACAAAGAACAGGGCCTGACCTGCGGAAACGCAGATCAGGCCCTGTTGCTTTTCTGGCGCTTCCCTGGAAGTTCCCCCTTGAACAGCGTGAACAGCGCGGAGTCGCGCCGTCACGCTCGGCAGGACCATGACGTCAGCCGCTCCCTGGTTCGCATCTCAGCCGCGTGCCTCCGTGTCGGACCTCCTCCCTCCGCGTAGCAGCGTCCTCACGACGTGCGCCGATGCCAGGGTGGGGAGCAAGAGCGCCAGCGCCCACCAGCTCGGGACCAGGCTGTACTCGTGGTTGCAGGCGCTGGGGAACTGCCACCACCCGGCGTCGCGCTCGGCCTGCTCCCACGCCTCGACGACGAAGGCCTGTTGCCTGACCTGGCAGATCTCCTGGGTGCCCGACTCCGGGAGCTCGGTCAGGAAGACGCCATACGCCAGGGCTGCCACCGTCCACACTCCGAGGAGCCCCAGGAGAAGCAGGCGCCAGAGCAGGCCAATCAACGGTCGGGTCCAGTCGTGATCTTGCGGGCGACCCGAGCGCGGGTCGCCCGGCGCGACGGCGATCCCGAAGTAGGAGCCCATGGGCGGCTGGAAGTCACGGCCCCACACCACCATCCCCTCGCACTCAGCGACGCCGCTCGCACGACGTGAGCCGCTCCCCGGCCAGGCAACGGTCGCTGCCCCTCTTTCCGTCGAGCCGGTCCCGGCCGGGGCCGCCGTGGAGGAGGTCGTTGCGGTTGCCGCCGACGAGGACGTCGTTGCCGCCGCCTCCGAAGGCACGTACCGGGAACCCGTAGGCGTACACCCGGAACAGCTCGGGCTTGGGTCCCCCGCGGAACGTGGCCCGCCCCGGCGCGGTGTTGCCGGTGAGCAGGAACTTCTCGACCCCCGTGAGCCTCGCCAGAACACGGCCGTGCTGGGTGATCCGGCGCTTCGGCACGTGGATCACCATGTCGTAGGGGCGTTGAGGACCGCCGTAGGTGTGGAAGTCCACCCGGTCCCTGCCTTGGCCTCCGGCGAGGGTGCGCGTCGGCTGGCCCGGCCGGTCCCGCTCGATCTCCACCCGGAACACGTCGTCGCCGGTCCCGCCTTGCGCCACCGTGCCGGCGACCGTGGCGAGCAGGTCGTCGCCCGGGCCGCCGAGGAAGAAGGAGTCGACCGAGTCGCGCTGACCGACCACGAAGTCGTCGCCCTCGTCGCCGCTGATCCGGTCGGTGCCGTGACCCCCCGAGACCACATCGTCGCCGGGACCGCCGCTGATCACGTCGTCGCCCGGCACCGGCGCGGGCGCCTCCTGGCTCATCGGGGGGTCGCCGGCGGCATCGCCGTCCAGCTCGTCGTCGCCGGGACCGCCGGTGATCACGTCGTCCCCACCGCCGCCCAGGATCTGGTCGTGCGCGGGCCCTCCGAGGAGCACGTCGTCGTGGGGCGAGCCGATGATCCCGGTGTACTTGTCAGGCGGGGTCGGGGCGAACGTGTCGTGGCCGTCCCCTGTGGCGGTGAGTGCCCCCAGGTCGACGGTGACCGGCCCGGGGGCGTCGGCGTAGGAGACCTTGTCGGAGTAGACCCACTCGGACGGGTCGAGGCCGGCGGGGCCGACCTCCGACTCCAGGTCGACGTAGTCGTCGCCTGGGCCGGGCTGGATCACGTCGCCCCAGTAGTCGTCGTTCCAGAGGTCGCCACCGCCGAAGAGCCGGTCGTCGCCCGGGCCGCCCCGGATCTGGTCGGCGCCGTCGAGGCCGCAGATGGTGTCGTCGCCACCTGCCCCGTCGATGCGGTCCTTCCCCTTCGTGCCGACGATCACGTCGTCGCCGGGGGTGCCCACCACCCACTGCACGGGGTCGGCTGACTCCTGCACGACGATCGTGGCGGCCAGCCCGTCGCACGTCTGGTCCGGGGCGCTGGCGCGGCTCACGCCCTGGGCGGGCCCGACGCCGAGTGTCGCGACGGACAGGGCGGCGGCCACACCGATCACGGCGTGGGAGGGGCTTCGCATGGCGGGTGCTCCTGGGAGGTGTGGCGGGTCTTGCCGGGGCGTGGAGTGAGACTCGGCAACGGAACGAAAGGTTGCTTCCGACTGGAGGCAGGGTGACACGTCGCCAGGATCGACAGATCCGGGCGCGCGGGCGTTCACTGGAGAGGGCGGCGCCGTCGCCACCGCGAGACCCCGGGGGCCGAGGCAGAGGAGTGCACGCGATGCGCCAGGTAGTCATGCAGGGTCCGGGCGAGGTGCGGGTGGAGCATCGCGAGGATCCGAGGATCATCGAGCCCACCGACGCGATCCTCCGCCTCGCCGCCACCTGCATCTGCGGCAGCGACCTGTGGCCCTACCGGGGCGCGGAGCCGGTGGACCACCAGGTGATGGGCCACGAGTACATCGGCACCGTCGAGGAGGTCGGCTCCGAGGTGCACAACGTCAAGGTCGGCGACTTCGTCGTCGGCTCGTTCTGGGCCTCGGACAACACCTGCGAGATCTGCCGGTCCGGCTACCAGGCCTACTGCGTACGGCGGGTGCCGATGGGCATGATCGGCACGCAGTCCGAGCTGGCCCGCATCCCTCTCGCGGACGGCACGCTCGTCGCCACTCCGGGGGCGCCCGACCCGGAGCTGATCCCGTCGCTGATGGCGGCCTCGGACGTGCTCGGCACCGGCTGGTTCGCTGCCACGGCCGCGGCGGCCGGGCCCGGCAAGACGGTCGCGGTGGTGGGTGACGGGGCGGTCGGCCTGCTCGCCGTCCTGGCCGCCAGGCAGCTGGGTGCCGAGCGAGTCATCGCGTTCAGCCGCCATGCGGACCGCCAGGCGCTGGCTCGTGAGTTCGGGGCCACCGACATCGTCGAGCAGCGTGGCGAGGAAGGGGTGGCACGGATCAAGGAGCTCACCGGAGGGCTCGGTGCCCACTCGGTGGTCGAGGCGGTCGGCACGCAGGAGGCGATGATGCAGGCCATCGGCTCGACCCGGCCCGGCGGGCACGTGGGCTTCGTGGGGGTCTCTCACGACGTCGCCATCCCGGGGGACGAGCTCTTCATGGCCGGCGTCCACCTGCACGGTGGGCCGGCACCGGTGCGGCGGTACCTGCCGGAGCTGATCCGGCTCATCTGGGACCGCGAGATCGACCCGGGCAAGGTCTTCGACCTCACCCTGCCGCTGGAGAAGGCGGCCGAGGGCTACCGGGCCATGGACCAGCGCGAGGCCATCAAGGTGCTGCTGACGCCGTGACCGCGGGGGCGGTCACGGCGTCAGCGTTCAGCGCCCGAGGAGACGGCTGAGCCAGCCGCCCTGGCGCTCCTCCTCGGGGTGCCCGGGGCACCACTGCCCTGCGGGGACGGCGGCCTTCACCTGGGCGACGTGCTGGCCGCAGCCGGCCCAGGTGGTCTTCTGGCAGGTGCGGCAGGTGGTGGGACGGCACATGGGTTCTCCTTGTGAGGTGTGGTCGAACTGTGGGAAGGGCTCGGGGGTGAGCGGGAGGCGGCCGGAGCCGTGTCAGAGCAGGGCGGGCAGCGCGCGGACCGAGGTGTAGACGGCCACGGCCAGTACGAGGACCGTGAAGGCCCCCTGCAGTCGACCGGTCTCCAGGCGGTCGGCGAGGCGGGCGCCCAGGACACCGGCCACGGCCGAGGCGGCGGTGAGGGTCAGCACGACCGGCCAGTCGGGGGCGACGCCGGCTCCGGCCCGCGCCACCAGCGCGCTGGCGCTGGTGAGGGTGATGACCACCAGCGACGTGCCGGCGGCGTACCTGATCGGCAAGGCGAGCGCGAGCAGCAGGGCGGGCACGACGAGGAAGCCGCCTCCCACGCCCAGGAAGCCGGTGAGCAGGCCCACGACGGTGGCGGTGAGCACCACCTTGAGCGCGCGGGGGCAGTTGCAGGCGAAGGTGGGGCTGAAGGTGATGATCGGGTCGTCCAGGACAGGCCGGGCGCGGGTCGCGTCGCCCTGTCGGGAGTGGTGGAGCCGGCGCCAGGCCATCAGACCCCCGACGAGCAGCATCAGTGCCCCGAAGGCCGCGAGCAGGACGTCGTCGGCCACGTGGGCGGCGGCTCTCGCCCCCAGGACCGCCCCGCCGACGGCCACGGTGCCGAACACCACGCCGCGGCCGAGCAGGACGTTGCCAGCGCGGTGCGCGGTCAGCGCCCCGAGCAGCGAGGTCACGCCCACCACCACCAGCGAGCCGGTGGTCGCCTGGGTGGCCGACTGGCCGAGCAGGTAGACCAGCACCGGGACGGCGAGGATGGATCCGCCGCCGCCCAGAGCCCCCAGCGAGAGGCCGATGAGGGCACCGGCGGCGACGGCGAGGACGAGCGTCATGTCAGGCGTGCGACCCGTCGTCGTCCCGGTCCTGGTCGCCCGGGGCGACCAGGGGCAGCCCAGAGCTCGCGGCGTTGTCGAAGGCGTCGTCGACGGCGACGGTACGGCGGCCCGCGGCGTCGAGGAACGACGCGGCGATAGCGGCGCGGTAGCCGGCGGCGCAGTGCACCCACACCTCGCCGGCCGGCACCTCGGCGACCCGGCTGGGCAGCTCGTGGATGGCGATGTTGATCGCCCCCTCGATGGCCGAGGCCCGGTGCTCGTCGGCCCGACGGACGTCGAGGACGACCACCTCGCGGTGGTGCCGCACGGCGGCGAGGTCGGCGAACGAGGCGGTCGGGAACGAGGCCAGCTCCCCGGCGGCCCACTCCTCGGGGCCACCGGTGGCCTGGGCCGCGGGGCGGTCGATCCCGATGCGGACCAGCTCGCGCTGGGCCGTGGCGACGTCGTCGGCGGTCTCCCCGAGCAGGGTCACCGGGGTGCCCCACTCGATCAGCCACCCCAGGTAGGTCGCGAACGCGCCGTCGAGGCCGAAGTTGAGGGTGCCCGGGGCGTGGCCGGCGGCGAACGCGGTCCGGGTGCGCAGGTCGACCACCCACTCGCCGGCCTCGATCCGGCGACCCAGCTCCTCGGCGTCGGCCTCGGCGACGGGGGAGAGGTCGGGCGCCTCGGGTCCGGCGGCGTTGGCCGGGCCCATGTGGGCGTAGTAGGTCGGCCAAGCGGCGAGCCCGTCGAGGAGCTCCCGGACGTAGGTCTCCTCGTCCTGGGTGAGCACCGGGTTGGTCTGCTTCTCCTGCCCGAGGGTGGAGTCGGTGGCCTCCGACTGGGTGGCGGAGCAGAAGGAGCCGAAGCCGTGAGTCGGGTAGACCTCCGCGGCGTCGGGCAGCTCCTCGGCGAGCCTGTGGGCCGAGGCGTGCTGGTGACGGACCAGGGTGTCGGTGTGCTCCTCGCCGAGCAGGTCGGGCCGGCCGGTGGCCCCGTAGAGCAGCGAGCCGCCGGTGAAGACCGCGTACGGCTCGTCGCCGTCGGCCCCCGTGGTGGCGAGGGCGTAGGAGAGGTGGGTGAAGGTGTGGCCGGGCGTGGCGATCGCCCGGACCTCCATCCGCTCGCCGATCGCCACCGTGTCGCCGTCGGCGATCGGGGTGCGCTCGAACGACACCTGGTCCTCGCCGTTGACGTGGTACGCCGCGCCGGTGTGCCGGGCCAGGGCGAGGCCGCCGGTGACGTAGTCGTTGTGGAGGTGCGTCTCGAAGACGTCGCTCAGCCGCACCTGGTGCTGCTCGAGGAGGTCCAGGACGCGGTCGATGTCGCGCTGGGGGTCGATCACGAAGGCGACGTGGCCGTCGTGGACGAGGTAGCTGCGGTCGCCGAGCGAGGGGGTCTCGATCGCCAGGATGGTCAGGTCGTCGGTCATGGTGTCTCCAGTGCTGCGGGGCGGGTGGGGGAGCTCAGGACAGGCTGGGGGTGCCGGTCTCCACAGGGAGCCCCGAGCGGGCCCAGGCAGCGGTGCCGCCGGCCGCGTACTCGCCGGGCTCGCGGACGTCGATCACCGTGGCCCGGTGCTCGGCGGCCCGGGCGAGCTGGTCGACGTCGATCTCCGGGGTGTTCTGGCTCATGACTGCCTTCTTCGTGTGCAACGCCGCTCGGAGGTTCTCGATACGGGCGGGGGTATGTGTTCCTTCTCGACGATAGACACCCCAGGGGGTATTTGACAAACTCGGCCCCGGCGGGCCGGGGGTGCCATCCTGCAATACCGAGGGGGGTATGCTTCACGCGTCGTCATGTCCCGTCCCACCATGCTCGCGGACCTACCTCAGGAGACACTGATGGAGCTCGACCCCACCGAGATGGCCCCGGTCATCAACCGCATCAAGCGCGCCCGTGGCCAGCTCGACGGCGTCCTGCGGATGCTCGAGGAGGGGCGCGAGTGCGAGGACGTCGTCACGCAGCTCGCCGCGGTCTCGAAGGCCCTCGACCGGGCGGGCTTCGCCGTCGTTGCCAGCGGTCTGCGGCAGTGCATGGCCAACGGGGACGACGCGGACAGCCTGGACGTCAAGAAGATGGAGAAGCTCTTCCTCTCGCTGGCCTGAGTGCCGACGCCGACTTCTGGCACCCGCTCCTAGTACGGTCCGGCCGTGGAGATCAACACACATGGTCAAGCCGTGGGCGAGCCGGTCGCGGGATGGTCGCCCCGCCGGGCCCCGGAGCGGGTGACCCGCACCGGCCGCTACGTCAGCATCGAGCCGCTCGCCGCGAGCCACTCCGAGGCGCTCGTCGCCGCGTTGTGCGGCCCCGAGGACGAGGCGCTGTGGACCTACCGACCCACGCCGCGGCCGACGTCCCGCGCCGCCTTCGACGAGGTGGTCGCGCCGTTGATGGCGCACCGGGACGACACCGCCACCTACGCCTTCGTCCCGTCCGGGGGCTCGCCCGCCGGGTTCGCCTCGTTCTTCCCCTGTGCCCCCGGCAACGGCGTCGTGGAGATCTCGGGGGTCCTGCTCGGGCGAGTCCTGCAGCGAACCACCGCGGCCACCGAGGCGATCCACCTGCTGCTCGGCTACGCCTTCGACGAGCTGGGCTACCGGCGGGTGGAGTGGAAGTGCGACAGCCTCAACGAGCCGTCGGGGCGGGCGGCGCTCCGCCTCGGGTTCACCTACGAGGGGCGCTTCCGGCAGCACATGGTGACCAGGGATCGCAACCGGGACACCGACTGGTACGCGATCCTCGACTCCGAGTGGCCGCAGATCCGAGCCCGGCACCAGCGCTGGCTGGACCCTGACAACTTCGACGCGCAGGGACGCCAGCATCAGCCGCTCGCGACTCTCTAGGGTGTGGGCGTGAGCGACAGCGAGGACGCCGCGGATCCGGCCGCCGACGCGGCCGCGCGCGGGTCGCGCCGGCGCGAGCGCACCCGGGCGCGGCTCCTGGACGCGGCGGAGCAGCTGCTGTCGCGGCGCGCCCCGGAGGAGATCCGGATCGAGGACGTCGCAGCGGAGGCGGGGATCTCGCCGGCTTCGGTCTACGTGCACTTCGGCACCAAGGACGCGCTGCTGGCCGCCGTCACCGAGCGGGTGCTGGCTGTGGCGACCGACGCGCTGCGGGCGGCGTACGCAGTGCAGGCGCCACCCCTGGAGCGCTTCGCGGGGGTCGGGTCGGCCTACCTGCGGCTGCTGCTGGATCACCCGGCGGTGGTCAAGTACCTCACCGCGACGGGGGAGCGGGGCCCGCGGACGGCCATCGAGGAGGAGGTGGTCGACCGCTTCAGCCAGCTGCGGCGCGAGTTCGAGCAGAGCATCCGCGACGCCGTGGAGGCCGGGGCGATCCGGCAGGTGGATCCCGAGCTGATGTCCTACTTCCTCTTCGGGTCCTGGAACGGCGTCGCCGCCCTGGCGCTGCGCCGCGACGCGCTGGCGGTCGCGCCGGAACGGGTCGAGGCCGCGGTGATCGAGGCCGGCCTGGTGCTCCTCGAGGGGCTCATCGTGGAGCCGCCGTCCGGCTGACGGCCTGCGATCTTGGCGAAGGGCCCCCGGGCTCTTGGCGAAGGGCCCCCGGAGCGAGTTAACTGGAGCCCGACTCCAGAACACTCCGCTCGAAAGTGACCCCATGACGCAGACCGCGACGCCCGCCAGCCCGAGCCCCGACGCCGCTCCCGAGACCTGGGACGTCGTGGTCGTCGGCGCGGGCCCGGGTGGGCTGACCACCGCGGCCTACCTCGCCGCCAATGGCAAGCGGGTGCTGGTGCTCGAGGCCAACCAGGTCGTCGGCGGCAGCACCCAGGTCTTCCGCCGGGCGGGCAACAAGTTCGAGTTCGACGTCGGCACCCACTACGTCGGCGAGTGCGGCCCGGGCGGCCGGATGCAGACCACGCTCTCGGGCTTGGCGCTCACCGAGCGGATCAAGTGGCTGCGGCAGCGCCCCGAGGGCCACTGCCAGATCATGGTCCCGGGCACGACCTTCCAGACACCGACCGGGTGGGACACCTACCTGGAGCGCCTGATCGACGCCTTCCCCGACGAGGAGGCCGGACTGCGCCGGTGCGTGGGCATCATGCGGGGCATCGCCACCAACGACCGGCGGTTCAAGCGCCCGCTCGCGCTGCTGCGCTGGGGGGTGCGGCCGATCACCACCCTGATGAAGGCGTGCGGGCTCGGCGCCGACGCGCAGGCGGTGATCCTGGCCGAGAACGGCGACTACACCTGGCCGCCGCACCGCACGCCGGCGGCCTTCCACGCCGGGTTCCTCGACCACTACCTCCAGGCGGGCGCCTACTACCCCCGAGGTGGCGGCCAGATGATCGGCGCCCACCTCACCGACGTGATCCAGACCCACGGGGGCAAGGTCCGCACCAAGACCCGGGTCGAGCGGATCCTGATCGAGGACGGGCGCGCCGTCGGCGTGCGAGTGCGTGGCGGCGAGGAGATCCGGGCCGAGGCCGTCGTCTCCGCCGCCGACCTCAAGAAGACCTGGGCCGAGCTGGTCGGCGACGAGCACCTCACCCGGCGCCTGCGCCGGCGGGTGCGCAACCTCGAGATGACGCTGCCGATGTTTGCCGTCTACGTCGCCCTCGACGTCGACCTGCGCGAGCGCGACACCCCGCCGCTGGCCTGGGTGTGGCCGACCAACGACGTCGACGGCTACTACCGCGAGGTCGCCGCCGGTCGCTGCCCCGAGAAGATGCCGGTCGGCATCAGCTGCCCGACCGCCAAGGACCCGGAGGGGACCCACTCCGCGCCCCCCGGCTACTCCACGCTCGAGCTGGTGAGCTGGGCGCCGAAGGAGTACGCGTTCTGGAACGTCGAGACCGGCCCCGCGGACGGCGGGAGCTACGGGCGCGACGAGCGCTACCTGGCGCTCAAGGAGGAGCTCACCCAGCGGGTGCTGGACACCGCCGAGCTGATGATCCCCGACATCCGCGAGCGCCTCGTCTTCTGCGAGGCCTCCACCCCGATCACCCAGGAGCGCTTCACCCTCACCACCGACGGCAACTGCTACGGGATCGCCCCGCTGCTGAAGAACCTCGGCCCCTTCCGGCCGCGGGTCACCACCCACATCCCCGGTCTCTTCCTGGCCGGCAACAGCACCGAGCACCTCTTCGGCATCAACGCCACCATGTACGGCGGGATGGGCACCGCCGGTGCGGTGCTCGGCCGGGACCTCGTCCGTGAGGTGCGCGAGGGGGCCGTCTTCGTCAACGAGTCGCGACTGACCGAGATCACCGAGGAGTTCGACCCGCTGCTGGCCTCGAAGCCCGGGTCGACGATCCGCCGGGGGGTGCGTCGCCGCCCCCGGTCCACCGCCTGACGGTCCTGAGGGGGCCTGGCGGAGATCCTCGGCGCGTGCGGTGGGTCGCCACCAACCGACTGGAGGGCGACTTCCCGGGCGGGGTCGCCGAGCTGGTCATCGTCCCTCGGTGACCTCGCCCGCCAGCACCGACGCCGGAAGCTCGAGATCGGGGACGAGCTCGGTGAGGAGATCACGGACCCGTCGATCGAGGTCGGCGACGATCCCGCGGACCGTCGCCTCGTCCTGACCGCCAGGGTCGGCGACCGGCCAGTCGACGTACCGGACCCCCGGCACGAAGGGGCACTCCTCGCCGCAGCCGAGGGTGATCGCCAGGGTGCTGGCCGCCACCGTCTCCCGGGTCAGCAGGGTCGGCCGCTCACCGGAGACGTCCAGCCCGAGGCTCTCCAGCGCGGCGGCGACCTCGGGGTGGATGTGCTCTCCGGGCTGGGTCCCGGCGGAGAGCGCGACGACCCGGCCTCGGGCGTAGTAGTGGGTGAGGACCCGGGCGATCACCGAGCGGCCGCCGTTGCGGACGCAGGCGAAGACGACCCGGGGCGGGACGGCGGTGGTGTCGTTCATCGAGGGTCTCCTGCGGGGGTGGTCGGGCGGACGGTGCGCTCGGGGAAGAACCTGCGGGCCCAGAGGCTGACGTAGACCAGGCCGACCAGGGCCGGGACCTCGATCAGCGGGCCGACCACCCCGGCGAGCGCCTGCCCGGAGGTGACCCCGAAGACGCCGATGGCCACGGCGATCGCCAGCTCGAAGTTGTTGCCCGCGGCCGTCATCGAGACGGCGGTGGCACGCTGGTAGTCGAACCCGAGCAGCTTCGACAGCAGCATGGAGCCGCCCCACATCAGCGCGAAGTACGCCAGCAGCGGCACCGCGATGCGGGCGACGTCGAGAGGCTGGTGGGTGATGCTGTCGCCCTGGAGGGCGAAGAGCAGCACGATGGTGAAGAGCAGGCCGTAGAGGGCGGCGGGCCCGATCGCGGGCAGGAACCTCGACTCGTACCACTGCCTGCCCTTCGCTCGTTCGCCGAGCGTGCGGGTCAGGAAGCCGGCCAGCAGCGGGATGCCGAGGAAGACCAGGACGGACTTCGCGATGCTCCACACCGAGACGTCCAGCGCGGCCTGCTCCAGCCCGAGCCACCCGGGCAGGACCTGGAGGTAGAAGTACCCGAGGAAGGCGAACGCCACGATCTGGAAGACCGCGTTGAGGGCCACCAGGATGGCGGCCGCCTCCCGGTCGCCGCAGGCCAGGTCGTTCCAGATCAGCACCATCGCGATGCAGCGGGCCAGGCCCACGATGATGAGGCCGGTCCGGTACTCCGGCAGGTCGGGCAGAAGCAGCCAGGCCAGCGCGAACATGAGCGCGGGCCCGAGCACCCAGTTGAGCAGGATCGAGGTGCCGAGCAGCCGGACGTCGCGGGTCACGTGACCGAGCTCGTCGTAGCGGACCTTCGCGAGCACCGGGTACATCATGATCAGCAGGCCGATCGCGATGGGCAGCGAGACCGAGCCGATCTCGACCGCGGCCAGGGCGTCGTCGAGGCCCCCGACCGTGCGGCCCAGCAGCAGGCCGACGGCCATCGCGACGCCGATCCAGACGGGCAGGAACCGGTCCAGGGTCGAGAGACGCTGCAGCAGTGGGTCCTGGGGACGCCCGGCGGAGGTCTCGCCGATGAGGTCGCTCATCCGCACACCACCGGCAGCGGTCGGGGGGAGGCGGGGGGAGTGGGGTGGAGCACCGCCATATATTGACAGATGTCGATGCGTCAACGAAGTCGCCGTCGAGGAGTTCGGCTGCTGTTCATCTCTGAAGCTCGCCTGCGGCGGCGGATGCCGGTCTCAGCCGGAGCCCAGTGCCTCCGTGATCTGGTCGAACGTCTTCGTGCCGAACGCCACCATCCTGGCCTCCTCGACCTGGGTCCGGGCGGAGCGGAAGACCTCGAGGGCCGCGGCGATCGCGTCGTCCTTCGGCCACCCGTAGACCCCCGCGCTGATCAGCGGGAACGCCACGGTCCGGGCGCCCAGCTCGTCAGCGACCTCCAGGGCCCGGGTGTAGCACGAGGTCAGCAGGGTGCGGTCCCGCTCCCCGGCGCGGTAGTTCGGGCCGACCACGTGGATGACCCAGCGCGCCGGCATGAGCCCCGCGGTCGTCCAGCCGGCGTCACCTGTCCCAAGGCCCCGGGGGAACCGGCGACGGCACTCCTCGAGGACCTCCGGGCCGCCGGCGGCGTGGATGGCGCCGTCGACCCCGCCGCCCCCGCGCATGGCCCGGTTGGCGGCGTTGACGACCGCGTCGACCTCCTGGGCGGTGATGTCGCCCTCGACGACCGTGACCCTCATCCGGTGCAGGCTACGTTGCTGAGCCCGGCGGCCGCACCGGTCACGACGTTGCTGGTGCAGGAGATCCGGTTCCCGGTGGCACCCTTCTGCACCGAGAACCCGTACCCGTCGGCGTTGACCTCGGCCCGGTTGTCCGCGAAGACGTTGTCGTTGCCCCAGCCGGCCAGCGCCGTGTGCACCTGGAACCCGTCGAGCAGGGCGTTGACGCCGTGGTTGCCCTCGACGAGCCAGCCGTTGCCCTTCATGTCGATCCAGGAGTCGGCCCAGCTCCCGGTCATCCCGGCGCCCTCGAACCAGTTCCCGCGAATGGTCCCGCCGGTGGTGCCTTCCTTGATGTCCATGCTCTCGGCACCGGTCTCGCTGATCACGTTGCCGAGGATCAGGTTGCGGTCCGAGGCGTCCGGGCGACCGTCGCTGTAGGTGCCCCAGTTGGAGTTGGCGCTGCCTACGTAGATGCCCTCCCCGTAGGTCTCGTTCTTCCGGCCGGTGCGGCTGACCACGTTGTCGCGCACCACGTTGTCGGAGGAGAAGGAGCGCAGGTGGATGCCCTCCTGGCCCGTCTCGTGCACCTCGAGTCCCTCGAGGACCACGTGGCTGGACCGGTCGAGCACCACGCCCTTGGACACGTTGGTCACCGTGATCCCGCGGACCCGCCAGTGGTCGGCACCGGCCAGGTAGAGGCCGTACTGCGTGCCGGTGCCGACCGCTCCCGGCTTGCCGTCGATCACGGCCCCGCGCGAGCCCTGCAGCACGATCGGCGCGTCGGCCGTGCCGGGCACCGAGGCGACGAAGGTGCCGACGTACTGCTTGCCGCCGATCACCAGCGGCGCCTTGAGCCCCTTGGAGGTGTACGTGCCGTCGGCCACGGTGATGACGTCGCCCGGCCGGGCGTCGGCCAGGGCCGCGCTGAGCTCCGCGGAGGTCGAGACCCCCACGGCGCGCCCTCCCGGGGCGGGGACCGTGTGCGTGGGCGTGGCGGACGGGGTGGGCGGGGGCTCGGGCGGCGCGCCCGTGGGGGCGCCGGACGGCGACGGGGACAGCGACGCCGACGGGGACAGCGACGGGGAGGGGGACCCGGAGGGGGACAGCGGCGGCGAGGGGGAGAGCGAGGGGGACACCGACGGCGCGGGTGATCTTGACGGTGACGCGGAGAGGGAGGGGGACGCCGACGGGGACGGCGAGGGCGTGGCCGTGGGAACCGGGGTCGGCCGGACCGGGGCGGTGATCCGCAGCTGGTCCAGCGCGAGCCCCGAGCGCCGGCTGG
The DNA here is from genome assembly GCF_058215755.1 of Nocardioides sp. Z50_6. Lineage (NCBI taxonomy): Bacteria > Bacillati > Actinomycetota > Actinomycetes > Propionibacteriales > Nocardioidaceae > Nocardioides > Nocardioides sp. Z50_6. The sequence goes on from NZ_JBZAJB010000003.1 coordinate 272,538, forward strand.
CGAGGCCGACCCGTCCGTCGGCGCTGCTCGCGAGCTCCAGGCGCGTGGCGAGCCTGCGACCGCGGCCAGGGCGTTCCAGGTAGACCTTCAGGTCGTCGGCCGTCCGCTCCAGCGTCACCACGTGCGGGCGGTTGACCGGGACCCGGGCGTCGAGACCGGTGAGCCGGCGCTCCTCCCCGTCGCGGATCACGAAGACCCCCGACCGGGCGCGCCGCCGGTCCACGCGGAGGTAGGAGTAGTGCCGCCCGCCCCGGTGGTCGAAGACGACCGAGTACTCCGGGCCGCGTGCCCGGAGGGTGGCCTCGAGCCGCCACTGCGTGCCGGCGACGGGGGTGCGCAGGAGCCGGAGGGCGGTGCGGGGCGAGGCGGTGCGAGCTCGTGCGCGGGGCCTGGTGAGGACGTAACGTCCCTCGTCCACCCGCCAGTCGCCCGCGCGGCCCCGGAAGAGGCGAGCGGCCGCGGGGGAGTCGAACCCCTCGTCCAGGACCACGGTCTCCCGTTCCTCCTGCGAGGCGCCGCCGGAACCCGCGGCGACGCCGACGAGGCCGCAGGAGAGGGCGACGGAGAGGGCGAGGACACGGAGGTGGGGGTGCGCGGAGAAGTCCATCGGGGATCCTCGGGGCAGGACGGCATATCCGGAAGGCCGATCGTAGGTCCGGGTCGGGCCGCCCACACGAGGAATGGAGCAATCGCTACCGGGGGACCGTGATCACCACCCGCCGGTTCCTGGCCCGGTTCGCGTCGCTGTCGTTGGGATAGGCCGGACGGGTCTCCCCGTAGCCCCTGGTGCGGACCGCGTCGGGGTCCAGGCCCCCGTCGCGCACCAGCCAGTCGGCGACGCTGCGGGCCCGTGCCCGGGACAGGCGCATCCCGTAGGCCTCGTCGCCGCGGTCGTCGGTGTGCCCCTCGACGAGGACCTCACCGGCCGCCCCGGCCGAGCGGATCCGCCGGACGACGGCACGCAGCGCGTCCCTGGCGGCCGGTCTCAGGGTCGCGGAGTCGCTGTCGAAGAGCACGCCCGAGGAGGCGACGTACGAGGTGGAGCCACGGCCCTCGAGCACGCTGAGCCCTCCGCTCCCGGCGAGGGGCCGGGACTCCAGCCGCTCCGGATCGACGTCGACGTCCGGCACCCGCACCGGCTCCAGGCGCACGGTCTCGACCAGGTCGTCGCCGGGCCGAGCGGCGCCGTCGCGGGAGAAGCCCTCCCGGACGACGCCGGCCCGGGTGACACCGACCAGGGCACCGTCGCGGGCGACCCGGCACACCTGCTCCGCACGGGCTCCCGGCACGGTCGCGCCCGGGACGGTGACCGCGGGATAGACCCGCTCACCCACCTCGGTCGCCGGGATGACCGCGGGTGGGATGGTGGCGGCCGTCACCTCCACCGCCCCCAGACAGCCCCCCGGCGCCCGGTGACGGACCACGCAGCCTCCCTCGACGACCTGGCCGGGGATGAGGAGACCGGGGGCGAGCACCGTGCCGTCGGAGTCCACCACGGGCGGCACCTCGACCTCCGGCACCACCACGTCGGGGACGGGTTCGACCTCCCGGTCGGGCCCCGGCTCGCAGGCGGGGTCGGGCTCAGGCGGGGGCGTGTCGGACGCTCCGCCCGTGGGCGGCGCGGAGGAGGGCCCGGCCGGACTGCCCCCGAGAGCCCCGGGCTCCGTCTGGTCGTCACGGCAGGCGCCGACCAGAGTGATCACCAGGACCAGCAGTCCGGCCGGACCGGCGGCGGACAGCCCGCCCCGACATCCCCTCGGGCTGTCCGTGCTCATGCCGGGCCCGCCGGTTCAGCTCGCCCGGCCGAGGGCACGGTAGGTCCAGCCCGCCGCCCGCCAGGCCGGGGCGTCCAGCGCGTGCCGGCCGTCGACCACCGCGCGGTCCGCGACCACCGTGGCGAGCACCTCGGGGTCGATCTCGCGGAACACCTGCCACTCGGTGAGCAGCACCACGACAGCCGCCCCGTCGGCCGCCTCGAGCACTCCGTGGGCGTAGCGGAGGTCCGGGTAGGCGCGCCGGGCGTTCTCCATCGCCTCCGGGTCGTAGACGGTCACGATCGCCCCCTCCTGCTGGAGCATGCGGGCCACGTCGAGCGCCGGAGCGTCGCGCACGTCGTCGGAGTTCGGCTTGAACGCCGCACCCAGGCAGCAGACCCGGACGCCCTCGAGCCGCCCGCCCGCCTCGTCCCGGACCAGGTCGACCGTCCGCTCGCGGCGGCGCTTGTTGATGGCGTCCACCTGGCGCAGGAAGGCCACCGACCGGCCGACTCCGAGCTCCTCGGCGCGGTGGACGAAGGCGCGGATGTCCTTGGGCAGGCACCCGCCCCCGAAGCCCAGGCCGGGCTTGAGGAAGCGACCGCCGATACGGGAGTCGAAGGAGAGCGAACGGGCCAGGTCTTGGACGTCGGCACCGGTCGCCTCGCAGACCTCGGCCATCGCGTTGATGTAGGAGATCTTCGTCGCCAGGAAGGAGTTGGCTGCGACCTTCACCAGCTCGGCGGTCGCCAGGTCGGTGGCGACGACCGGCACCCCCTCGTCGAGCAGCGGCGCGAAGACCTCCTCCAGGCGCTCCCTGGCCCAGGGCGAGGCGACCCCGAAGACGAGCCGGTCCGGGTGGAGGGTGTCCTCCACGGCGTAGCCCTCGCGGAGGAACTCGGGGTTCCAGGCGAGCTCGACCTCGGTCCCGGCCGGGGCGTTGTGCTGCAGGATCGTGGTCAGGCGCGCCGCGGTGCCGACCGGCACGGTCGACTTCCCGACCACCAGGCAGCGGCGCCGCAGGTGGGGCGCGAGGTTGCGGGCGACACCCTCGACGTGGCTGAGGTCGGCGGCGTCGGAGCCCTTCATCTGCGGCGTGCCGACGCAGATGAAGTGGACGTCGCCGAACTCGCCGGCCTCGGCCAGGTCGGTGGTGAACGACAGGTGGCCCGAGTCCAGGGCCTTGCGGAGCATCTCCGGGAGGCCGGGCTCGAAGAACGGCACCCTGCCCGAGGCGAGGGCCTCGACCTTGGCGCGGTCGGTGTCGACCCCCAGGACGTCATAGCCCAGGACGGCCATGCAGATGGCGTGGGTGGCGCCGAGGTAGCCGGTGCCGAGGACGGTGAGACGCGGGCGTTGCTGGGTGATGCTCATGGTGGTTCCCCCTGGGGTGTCAGGTGCACGGGATGTTGCTGAGCCCCTCGCCGGCGTCGGTGAAGGTGTTGTCGCAGCGCACGACGTTGGACTCCTCCGGCCACGAGGCGATCGCGTGGCCGGGGCCGCGGACGTCTGCGTGGTTGCCGGTGAAGACGTTGTGGTCGCCCCAGCCGTCGAGGATCTGGTGGGTCTGGTAGCCGTCCTCGGTGGCCTGGGTGCCGGTGTTGTCCTTGATCAGGTAGTTGTTGCCCTTGACGTCGATCCACGAGTCGGCCCCGGTCAGGCCGGAGCCGTCGAAGGTGTTGTTCGAGACCACCCCGCCGGTGGTGCCCTCCTTGAGGTCGACGGCCTCGGAGGTGGTCTCGGAGATCGTGTTGCCATCCACGACGTTGCGGTCGCTGCGATCGGCCTGGCAGTCGGTGTAGGTGCACCAGTTGCTCACCGCCGAGCCGATGTAGACGCCCTCGCCGTACTTGTCGTTGCGCAGCCCCGTGTCGCTGATGGTGTTGTCGAGCACCACGTTGTCGGTGCTGTGCGACCTCAGGTGGACGGCCTCGTCGCCGGTCCCGGTGACGGTGAGGCCCTGGATCACCGACCCGACCGTGCCGTCGGCCATCACACCCTTCTGCCCGCCCGAGACGGTGAAGCCGACCAGCCTCCAGTGGGTCGCGCCGTCGAGGTGGAGGGTGTAGCCGCCCTCCACGTCGCCACCGTCGAGCACCGCGCCCTGCGAGCCGCAGAGCCAGATCGGGTCGTCCTCGGTGCCTGAGGCGGTGGTGACGAACTCCCCGGCGTAGGTCCCGTCCTCCAGCGCGATGCTGTCGCCGGGCTCCGCCTCGTCCAGCGCCGCGGCGAGCGCGTCGGCCGAGTCCACGGTCGTCGTCGGTCCCGGACAGGTCACCCGGGTGGTGTCGGGCAACGGGCCGGTCCCGGCCGGCGGCGCGCCGGGAAGCACCGGCGCCTCCGAGGGCTCGGTGTCGTCCTCGCCCTCGCCCTCGTCGTCGTCTCCCTCGTCTCCCTCGTCGTCCTCGTCCGACGGCTCCACCGCGGCGGGGGTCCCGGTCTCGTCGTCGCTGGGCCCGTCGGTGGCGACCGGACCGAGCGTCGGTGCCGCCGGCACGGTCACGGTCGGGACCTCCGCCGGTCCGGCCTCGGGCCCGGCCTCGTCATCCGGCCACACCAGCGCGACCAGGACCGTGAGCAGCACGCCGAGCAGCGCGCCGCCGGCCACGTCGGCGGCGCGTCCGGGCCACCAGGGCACGCTCATCGGCCGGCCCTCTCGGGGATCCGGTCGGCCCGCACCACCGCCGAGGGGTCGTAGAGCGGTCGCTTGTCGTCGTAGGGGTGCCGCTTCTCGCGTCGCGCCCGGGCTCCCCGCAGCGCGGTGAAGAGGAGCAGCGCCCCCAGCACCAGCCACATCAGGGTCAGCGGCTGGAGGTAGCGCTTGAGGGTCACCAGGAACGGCGTGGTGTCGCGCCAGCCGCTCGTGTCGTTGTCCCACCCGGCGCGGTCGAGCTCCTCGGCGCGGTTCGTCTCGATCGCGCTGGGCCCACGCCCGCTGAGCGTGTTGGCGTCCACCACGGTCCCGCCCGCCCAACCGACGACGCTGACCGCGTGGCTCGAGGCGCCGGTCATCGTGTTGTGGTCCACCTCCGCCTCGGAGTCACGCAGGTAGAGGCTCGTCTCGCCGCCGCTGACCAGGTTCCCGGAGACGACCCCGCCCCGGACCCCGTCGCGGACCGCGATCCCCTGGGTGTCGGAGGCCGCGACGGTGTTGCCGATCACCGACACCTCGCGTGCCGCGTCCCGCACCACGATGCCCACCCCGTTGCCGTGGACCTCGTTGGCCAGCACCCGCACCCTGGTGCCGCCGATCACCTCGACGCCGTACCGGCCGTTCCCGCTCGCCACGCTGTTGGAGATCGTGTTGTTGCCGTAGCTGCCGACGCTGGTGCCGGTCGCGCTCGGCCCTTCGGCGAGGGGGCGACCGGAGATGGTGACGCCGTTGTGGGCGTTCTCCTCGGCCCGGGCCTCGGAGACGACGATCCCGGTGGTGGCGCGGGCCAGCACCATCCCGTCCTGGCCGTTGCCGCTGGTCGAGGTGCCCTCCACGACGGCGTTCACGACGTAGCGGTGCAGCACCAGGCCGGAGACCAGGTTGTCGTCGAAGGTGCTGTCGCGGACGTCGAGCCCGTTGGCCCCCGAGACGAAGAGGCCGAACGCGCTGTGGGTCACCGACGTGCGGTTCAGGGCGGCCGAGACGAAGCTGTAGCGCGGGGCGTCCACGTCGACCACGGGGACGGGGAGGTCACCGGCCGGCAGCACCTCGCTGAGCGCGGAGTTCTTGTTCCCCTTCACCACGGGCGCGTTCCTCGGCACCTGGCCGACCTCGAGCGAGTCGGCCAGCCGGTCCAGCGACCCGCTGTTGGGCCGGTCGGTGCCGGTGAGCGAGAGCCCGCCGGTGCGACCGCTCCAGAAGCCGAGCGCCCGCAGCTGGGCGTCGGAGACCGAGACCTGTCCGCCGATCGAGCGGATGTAGGCGCGACCGTCGTCGGTCAGCGGGTCGGTCGTCTCCTCCTCGCGGTCGAAGCTGGTGACGATCGCGGGTGCCCCCTCGGTGCCGGCGATGTTGAGCCGGCCGCCGTCGTTGATGATCGAGACGAAGCCGTCGGCGTCGCTGGCCATCAGCAGCTTGAGCCCTCCGGGGTCCGCAAGGTTGAGGGTGGCGCCGGCCTCGACCACGATGTTCTCCGAGAGCAGGAAGGCGCCGTCCGGCCGGCGCACGAACGTCTGAGGGGCCAGCAGCAGCAGGTCCTCGGTCGTGTAGGGCTCGGTGCGCTCGGTGAGGACGAGGGTGTACGCCGAGCCGGTGGCCAACCGGTAAGGGCTCTTCATCGGCTGCTCGTTCCAGCTGGCCAGGACACCGACGGTGCGTACCTCCACCAGGCGTGCGTCCTCGGCGGCGACCAGTGCCGACTCCTTCTCCGGGTCGCCGGGGTAGGGGCGTCCCTCGGAGAGGGACGACTCCTCCTCGGCGTGAGCCGGTGCGCCCGCTCCCAGGCCGACCAGGATCACGGGGCCGGCCAGCGCCGCCACGACTGCCCGCGCGGCCCGTGCGGTGCCGTGGGAGAGAGGGCGGCTCATCGGACGTCCCCCGCGAGCTCGGTCCCTCGGGGGCGGCTCTGCACCGGGACCCGCGGCCCGAGCGGCGCGGGGCCGCGCCTCTCGTTCGCCGGCTCCGTCTCGGTGAGAGTCGCCGCGGTCTGGCCCTCGCCGCCGACGGAGTCGGCGGTGCGCGTCAGCCAGCCCTGCTTGTTCATCGTCAGGAACGCGTAGAGCTTGATCGGAAGGGCGACCAGGATCACGACCAGCGTCAGCAGTGGCAGCAGGAGGATCTCCTGGGGGTGGCGGCGCAGGTGCGAGAAGCCGCGGATGCCTCGGCCCACCAGGAGCCAGGTCGCCGCGAGCGCGGCGCTGGTGCCGGTCAGCTCGAGCCGGCTCAGGAACAGGTAGCCGAGGGTGATCCCCATCGTCACCGGGGTGAGCAGGATCTGCAGCACGGTGACCTTGGTGACGAACGGGACCTTCCACAACCATCCCTTGTACACGGCCGTGAGGTAGCAGCGATAGGAGTTGCGGCTCCAGCGGACCCGCTGCTTGACGAAGGCCCGGAAGGTGTCGGGGAACATGGACAGTGCCTTGGCCGAGGACTGGTGGACGGTCTTGTAGCCCGAGGAGAGCACCAGCCAGGTGAGCCGGCCGTCGTCGCCCGCGATGCACCGGCGGCCGAGGAAGTACTCGTTCTCCAGGTTCTCCAGGACCGGCAGGACGACGCTGCGCCGGTAGGCCGCCGTCCGGCCGGAGATGCAGGCGACCGCGCCGGCGGCACCCATCGCCGGGACGTAGTTGTAGTAGCGGAGGTTGACCATCCAGTCGGCGATCCGCCGCCAGACGCTGGTCCGTCGCTGGAAGACGTTCTGCTGCGTGCTCACCCCGCCCACCTCGGGGTCCTGGAACGGGCGCTGGACGTTCTCGAGGAGTCCGGGCTCCCACCGGGTGTCGGAGTCGGTGAGCAGCAGCAGCTCGGAGGTCGCCATCCGGATGCCGACCCCCAGGGCCGAGCGCTTGCCGGCGTGCTTGAAGAGGACGGGACGGATGACCGGGTCCTCGAGGCGTCGCAGCCGCGCGTAGGCCTCGGTGTCGGCGACGTCGAGGACGATGATGATCTCGGTCGGGTCCTGGGAGCGCCAGTTGGCGACGCACTGCATCAGGATGTCCGGGTCCTCGTGGTAGGAGGGGACGACGACCGAGGTGGTGGTCGAGAAGTCGTTGACCACGGGCTCGGCACGGGCCGACAGGATGCAGCGGTACAGCCACAGGGCCCAGACGATGACGCCCGCGACGGCGAGCGGGAACGCCGCCCGCAGGGTCGAGACGTCGAGGCCGTGGAGGTCGAGCCGGCTGAGTAGGTCGTTCATGTCTGCCCCCGGGTATGCCTGGAGGGCGCACCCTGCGGCGCGATCCCCCGATGACTTCATGTGGTTACGCGGCCCGAGCGCGTCCTTCCATGGTGTGGCCGGGCGGTCGTGGCGGGGTGTCGCTGGGAAGAACCTCCGGTTAAGTCCGTGTCACCGCCAAGACGGTCCCGATCGCCGGGGCTTTCGGGCGGGTGTGACAAGACCTGACGTCCGCTATGCCCAGTCCTGGGGGTCGACTTACCCAACTCCGGTGCGGATCGCCGGCCACCGGAGCCCCCCGGGTGCAGGCCGGCCGACTCCGGTGTCCCGGCGCCCGCCCGTGCCCTGTTACCTGCCCGACACATGGCCGCACGGGCCGAGGCCCCACGACCTCCGGCGTCCCGGAGTCAGCGAACCGTGGTGCTGGCGTACTCGAAACCGGGCGCCACCTCGACGACCAGGTCGTCGCGGTCGGTCACCCAGTAGCCCACGGCGAAGCGGACCGTCTTCCCGGGAGGCAGGCGGCGCTCCGGTCGGGCGATGACGCCCTGCTCGTAGTCGAAGATCTGCCCGGCCTCGGCGAACGTCGAGCGCAGCCGCACGTGGAGCTGACTGGGGTTGAACTCCTCGTCGCTCCCGTTGTGGAGCAGCACGGGGAAGCGCATCGGGTCGCCCCGGCGAGGCTCCACCCATGCCGACGGGTTGAAAGGCCGAGGGCGACCGATCCGGACGGTGAGACCGTCGGGGTAGCTGAAGCGCTTCCCGAAGGCGGGCGCCGCGACCGCGTCGCCGGACGCGGACGGCGCGGGGGTGCTCGGCGTACCGGCGTCGGGAGGCCTCGGGGACCGTGACGCCGTGGCCGGCCCCGGAGAGGCGTCGGCTGCGCCGGTCGCCGGCTGGGGGCTGGAGGCCGCGCGCGGCTCCTCCTCGGAACCCCCCGTGGCGCATCCCGCGAGAGCGAGGCAGAGCCCCGCCGTGACCGCCCCCACCCCCGTGCGTCGCATGGCGAGACGATAGGGGCACCGACGGCCCGCTGTCGTGCGGACGTGAGCGGGGTCATGCTCGCGCGCCAGGAACAAAGACGGGGCGGGAGGACGTTCTCGTCCCGGCCACACCCGCCGGGTGGCCGACGCCTTCACGGAAGAGCCCCTCTTGACTTCGACCACCCCGCCCGTGACCACCGCACCGACGGAGTCCCCACGTGTCGGCCGCCTCATCGCCCTGCTCGTGGCGGCCGCCTTCGTGGTGATCCTCAACGAGACCATCATGAGCGTCGCGCTGCCCAAGCTGATGGTGGAGTTCGAGGTGGGCGCCGCGACGGCGCAGTGGCTGACCACCGCGTTCATGCTCACGATGGCCGTGGTGATCCCGGTGACCGGCTACCTGATGACCCGTCTCTCCCTGCGCACCGTCTTCTTGATGGCGATGTGCAGCTTCCTGCTCGGCACCCTGGTGGCCGCCAGCGCCCCGGTCTTCCCGGTCCTGGTGGCCGGGCGCGTCGTGCAGGCCGTCGGCACCGCCCTGATGATGCCGCTGCTCTTCACCACCGTCCTCAACGTCGTCCCGGTCGCGCGCCGGGGCCGGACGATGGGCCTGATCTCGATCGTCATCGCCGTCGCCCCGGCCGTCGGCCCCACCATCGGCGGCGTGGTGCTCGACCAGCTGAGCTGGCGCTGGATGTTCTGGCTGGTGCTGCCGATCGCCCTGGCCGCCACCGTCTTCGGCGGCCTGTGGATCCGCAACGTCACCGAGCCGCAGCGGGTGCCCCTCGACGTCCCCTCCGTGGTGCTGTCGGCGTTGGGCTTCAGCGGGCTGGTCTTCGGGCTCAGCAGCATCGGCGAGGCAGCCGAGGGAGACCCGCTGATGCCGATCTGGATCCCGCTCACCGTGGGTGTCCTGGCCCTGGTCGCCTTCGGGGTCCGCCAGGTCAGGCTCGGCGACGCCGCCCTGCTCGACCTGCGCGTGTTCCTCACCCCGGCGTTCGCCCTCGCCAGCGCGCTGGTGGCGGTGAGCATGATGGCGCTCTTCGGGACGCTGATCCTGCTGCCGATCTACCTGCAGAGCGTGCAGGGGCTCTCGCCGCTCGACACCGGCCTGATGCTCCTCCCGGGTGGTCTCACGCTGGGCGCGCTCGGCCTGGTCGTGGGGGGACTCTTCGACCGCTACGGCGCCCGTCCGCTGGTGCCGCCGGGTGCCGCGGTCGCCAGCGCCGCGCTGTGGGGCATGACCACCCTCGACGCCGACACCTCGGTGGCGGCGGTCATCGGGTGGCACGTGCTCCTCAACATCGGGCTCGCCTTCATGTTCTCCCCGCTGCTCACCGCTGCGCTCGGCTCCCTGCCGCGGGCGCTCTACTCGCACGGCAGCGCCATCGTCAGCACGCTGCAGCAGGTCGCGGGTGCTGCCGGGACCGCGCTCTTCATCACGGTGATGACGCGCACCACCGCCGAGCGGGTGGACGGGGGTGCCGCCGAGGTCTCCGCGCTGGCCGACGGCATCCACTCCGCCCTGCTGTGGGGTGCCGCCATCTCGCTGCTCGCGGTGGCCGGTGCGTTCTTCGTGCGACGACCCGACCCGGTGGTCGAGACCGGTCCCCACCAGCCTGCGGACGCCGAGCTGGCGGACTCCTCCGTCTGACCCGCTCCTCGCCGCGGCGGGGGGAGGTCAGCGGGTGAGAGCGGTGGTGCTCTCGTGCGGGTCGGCACCGGCCTGGACCCTGCCGTCCGGCAGGCGCCGCACGATGCCGACCCCGCCCATCACGTGGTCCCAGCGCGCCACCTCGCGGACGGTGTAGCCGCGGGCCTCGAGCCCTGCGTGGAGCTCGTCGTAGAGCTCGCCCTCCAGCTCGATGGTCGCGGGCTCGGTGACGTGGGGGACGAACGAGCTGGGGAAGTTGAGCGACCGGAAGCGGGGTGCCTGGACCGCCTCCTGGAGGTCCATCCCGAAGACCAGGACGTTGAGCAGCACCTGCACGTTGGTCTGGGCCTGGACGTCGCCGCCCGGCGTGCCCAGTGAGATCCGGCCGCCGTCGGCCTCGTCGACCATCACCGCGTGCGGGGTGATCCGGGGCCGCTTGCCCGGCTCGAGCCGGTTGACGTCGGCCGGGTCCAGGCTGAACTGGGTCATCCGGTTGCCGAGGGTGAGTCCGGTGCCGGGCACCATCGGGGTCAGCGGGAAGTCGCTGGGGGTCAAGGTGACCGAGCCGCCCTCGGCGTCGACGACGGCCAGGTGCGAGGTGTCCTTGCCCAGCAGGGGGGCGGGGGTGTGCGGCCGCGTCGCGGTGGCGGCCCGGCCCGGGGCCGGGGTGCCGTCGTAGGCGGTCTCACCGATCTCGGCGCGGCGCCGGGCGGCGTGCTCGGCGGAGACCAGCTCCGCGACCGGCACGTCGGCGAACGACTCGTCGGCCACGAGCTCCTCCCGGTCGGCCATGGCGAGGTCGATCGCCTGGAGCACGGTGTGGACGTACTCCTCCGAGCCCCAGCCCATCGCCTCGAGGTCGACCTCCTCGAGGATCTTGAGCACCATCGGGACGACGATGCCCTGGCTCCAGGTGCGGTTGGTGCTGATCCGGTGCCCGCGGAACTCGGCCTGCACCGGCTCCTCCCACCCGCCGCGGTAGCCCGCCAGGTCCTCGGCGGTGAAGAGACCCTCCTCGTCCTCGTGCAGCTCGAGGATCGCCTCGGCCAGCGGGCCCTCGTAGAAGTGGTCGCGGACGGCCTGCAACCCGTCGCGGCGGTCGCCTCCGGCGGCCAGGGCGCGCTGCTCGGCGGCGGCCAGCGCCTCGAGGCTGTCCGCCAGGTCGGGCCTGGTGAACCTGTCCCCGACATGGATCGGCCGCCACCACTCCCGGCGGGTGTAGACCTCCGCGTTGTACGGCAGCAGGAACTGGAACCCGATCCGCTCCACCAACGAGAAGTCGAGGTTGGCGGCCATCACCTCGTGGACCGGGAACCCGGCCCGGGCCAGGTCGACGGCGGGCGCCGCCAGCTCCCCGAAGCTCATGGTGCCGTGCTCGGCGAGCAGCGCCACCAGCACGTCGGGGGAGGCGGGCAGGAGCTGGGCCCACACGTCCATCTCGGGCACCTCCTCCCAGCCCCGGGCGCGGAACCGCTCCAGGGTCGCGGCGGCGGGGGCGGTGCCGGCCCCGACATAGCTGGAGACCCGGCCGGTCCCGGCCTCGCGGTGCAGCAGCGGTGCCACCCCGGGGAAGGCGGCGGCCTCCCCGAAGGTGACGTTGAGCGCCAGCAGCCCCGCGACCGCGGCGTCGGCGGCGTTGCCGCCGCCCTCGAGCACGTCGCGCATCACCTGCGCGGCCCACGGGGTGCCCGCCACCACGGCGTACTCCGAGCCCGTGGCCAGCGGGCGGGTCACCCCGACGGGACTCTCGAACTCCATCGGGTCACGCGGCCCCTTGGGCAGCGTCGCGTAGAAGCAGCCCAGCGCCACCGTCAGGGCGAGCAGTCCGATGCCCGCCCGCGTGGACCACCGTCGTAGCCGGCCGAACCGGCGTCCCCGGCGCTCGGACGCTCGACGCACGCCAAACCCTCCCCGCTCGTGGGCCGGCGAGGCCCCTGTGGCGGCCGGCCGCGCCCACTGTGTCACCTCCCGCCCGGAGCCGGGCCGGTTTGGGCCGGAGGCGCGACGGGCACTCGCGGGTCATGACCGCAGACCGCCGGGCCGCGACCGACCAGGACCTCGCAGGGCTTCTCCGTGCCGAGCGGGAGAGGCTGCTCAGCGACACCTCCGGCGAGGTGGGCGACCCAAGCGTCGGCGAGGAGGCCGCCCGGAGCCTCGGCCTGGCGGTGCGGACGGTCGAGGGCGAGCTCGCGGTCACCGAGCAGGCCGACGTCGGCTTCCCCATCCAGTCGGTGGTCAAGCCCTTCCTCTATGCCGTGGCCCTGGCCGACCACGGGGAGCGGGTGCACGACTCGATCGGGGTGGAGCCCACCGGCGAGCCCTTCGACGCCCTGGTGCTGGAGCAGGAGACCGGCCGCCCGCCCAACCCGATGGTCAACGCGGGGGCCCTGATGGCCGCCTCCCTGGTCGCGGGGGACGGGGTGGGGGAGCGGGTCGCGCGGGTCCTGGACGTCTGCTCGCGGGCGGCGGGCCGGCCCCTCGAGGTCGACGAGGAGGTGGTGCGCACCGAGCTGGACCATGCCGACCGGAACCGGGCGCTGGGCTACCTGATGCGCTCCGGCGGGACGCTGGAGTGCCCGGTCGAGGACGCGGTGGAGGCGTTGGCGCGGCTCTGCGCGATCACGGTCACCGTCGCCGACCTCGCCACCATGGGTGCCACCCTGGCCGGGTGGGGCCTGGTGCCGGGCGGCCCGGAGCGGGTGCTGCCGGAGTCGGTGGCGACCGAGGTGCTCAGCGTGATGTCCACCTGCGGGATGTACGACGGGAGCGGCCGGTGGATCCACCAGGCGGGGATGCCGGCCAAGTCGGGGGTCTCCGGGGGGCTGCTGGCCGTGGCCCCCGGGCGTCTGGGGTTCGCCGCGTGGAGCCCGCGGCTCGACGAGCGAGGCAACAGCGTGCGTGGGCTGGAGGCCGGGGTTGCCGTCTCCAAGGCGCTCGGGCTCCACGACTTCGCCCCGCGTCGGAGTGCCGGGGACTAGCCGGTGCCCGGGTCGGCGGGGGTGGTGGCCTCCGGCGTCGGGGCGGGCGTCGGCGCGTTCCCCAGGGGCTCCGAGGGCGACTGGGCCGGGGTGGTGGCCGGTGCCTCGGGCGAGGTGGGCGTCTCGGTGGGGGACGCAGTGGGCTCGGGGGTCCCGCTCGGGGAGCTCTCCTCGGTGGGCGAGGGCGAGCGCGAGGGCGAGGATGAGGGTGAGGGGGAGCCTGTGGGCTCGTCGTCCCGGCTGTCGCGCCCATCACGGTCGGAGTCGTCGGAGTCCTGGGAGCCGCCCTCGGTGATGTTGCCGATCGTGGTGCCGCGGTCGTCCCCACCGCCACCGGTGCGGGAGCCGACGCTGCGGCCGGTGGCCAGCTCGAAGGCGGTGATGGCGACCAGGGCCAGCGCGAAGACTGCGGCGGCCGTCACCAGGATCCTCTTCCAGGGCAGGGCCGAGAGCCGTTCTCCCAGCGTCGGCCGCGGGTCGTCCTCGAGCTCGGTCCGGGCCTCGGAGAGCCGTTCCTGGGCGGAGCTCAGGTGGTCGCGCACGGCGTCCGGGTCGGACTGCTTCCCCTTCGCCCGGCGCACCTCCTCCTGGGCCGCGCCCACCTTGAGCGCGCCGACCCGCTGGACCGTCTCCCGGCTCTTGGCCAGTCCCTGGGTGTAGAGGGCGGTGCCGACGGTGGCCGCCACGCTGCCCAGCGCGGCCCCGATGATCGTGCCGGCCGCACCCAGGGTGGAGAGCAGCACGGCGCTGGTCACGGCCGCCAGGGCGGCACCGACGGTACGGAGCCAGTCGATGTCCAGCCCGCTGGTCTTCTTCTCGTCTTCCTCAGCCATCACCGTCCACCATGCCAGCACGGGGGTGAGTGGGCCACGGCCGCGCGTGATCGTCACGGCGGGGGCGGCGAGACCAGTCAGGTGCCGTAGACCGCGACCTCGGTGGCCTTCACCACGAAGACCACCCGCGCGCCGGGGACGAGGCCGAGCTCCGCGACGGCGCGCACGGTCACGTCGGCCGCCAGCCGGCCGCCCCGCACCCGGATCTGACCGCCGCGTGGCTCGAGCTCCTCGATCGTCACCTCGAACACGTTGCGCGGGCTGCCTCCCGGCGCCCGGGGGAAGACCGAGACGGCGCTCGGTGGGAACACGGCGACCACCGGGTCGCCCTCGGCCGGGGGTGGCGCGGTGGTCTCACCCTCGACCCGGAGCCCGTCGGGGGAGTGGGCGGCCCCGCGGCGCCAGGTGCCGCGGACCATGTTGAGCCCGGCCACGCTCGCGGCGAAGGTGCTGCGCGGGCGGGACAGCACCTCGGTGCTCGTGCCTTCCTCGACCAGGGCGCCCTCGTCGAGGACCAGCACCCGGTCGGCCAGCAGCAGGGTGTCGAGGAGGTCGTGGGTGACCAGCACGACCGTGCGGTCGGCCAGCACCCGGCGCAGCGTCTGGCGCAGGGCCGCGGCCACCTCCACGTCGAGCGCCGACAGCGGCTCGTCGAGCAGCAGCAGGCGGGGGTCGGCCGCGAGCGCGCGGGCCAGGGCGACCCGCTGCGCCTGACCTCCCGAGAGCTGGGACGGCCGACGGGGGGCCAGGTCCTCCAGCCCGACCTCGCGCAGCCAGCGCCGTGCCAGGGCCCGGGCCGGACGGCGGCCGAGACCGGCGGCGCGGGGGCCGAACGCGACGTTGTCCAGGGCGGTGAGGAAGGGGAACAGCAGCGGCTCCTGAGCCATCAGGGCGACGCGGCGCTGGTGCGGCGCCACCTGCGCCGGGTGGGGGAGTCCGCAGCGGGTGAGCACCCGCTCGTCCAGGACCACCTGGCCCCGGTCGGGCCGCAGCAGGCCGGCCGTCACCTCCAGGACGGTCGACTTGCCCGCCCCGTTGGGCCCCATCAGGGCCACGGTCTCGCCCTCGGCGACCTCGAAGGCGACCTCCACCCCGCGGCCGGCCACCCGGGCCGAGTAGACCAGGCTCACAGGTTGCCCCGCCCCGGCCGGGCCAGGCCGATCACCAGCACCGCCACCACCACCAGCACCAGGGCGAGCGCCACCGCGCCCTCGGCGTCGGTCTCGCGCCGCAGGTAGATCTCCAGGGGCAGGGTCCGGGTGACCCCCTGCAGGCTCCCGGCGAAGGTGATCGTCGCGCCGAACTCACCCAGGGAACGGGCGAAGGCGAGCACGGCGCCGGAGAGGAGACCGGGCAGCACCAGCGGCAGGGTGACCCGGCGCAGGACCGTGGTCGGACCCGCACCCAGGGAGGCGGCCACGACCTCGTAGCGCTCGCCGGCCGTGCGCAGGGCGCCCTCGAGGCTGACGACCAGGAAGGGGAGGGCGACGAAGGTCTGGGCGATCACCACCGCCGTGGTGGAGAAGGCGATCTGGAGGCCGAGCACCTCGAAGGTCTCGCCCAGCAGCCCGCGGCGGCCGAAGGTGTAGAGGAGGGCGATGCCGCCGACCACCGGAGGCAGGACGAGCGGGAGCAGCACCAGCGAGCGGAGCACGCCCTGCCCGCGGAACCGGGTCCGGGCCAGCACCATGGCCATCGGGGCGCCCAGCAGCACGCACAGCAGGGTGCTGGCCGCGGAGGTGCGCAGGCTCAGCCAGAGCGCCTCGCGGGAGGCCGTGGAGGTGATCAGGCCGGCGAAGTCCGACCACGGGGTCCGCAGCACCACCGCGACCAGGGGCAGGAGCACGAAGCAGGCACCCACCGCAGCGGGGAGGTAGATCCACCGGGGCAGCCCGGCCCGTTCCCGCTCACCCATCGCCGGGCGCCCGGGCGAAGCCCGCCGCGGCGAGGATGTTCCGGCCGGCCGGCCCGGTGACCAGGTCGAGGAACTCCTCGGCCAGCGCCCGCCGGGGGCTGTCGGCCACCACGGCGATCGGGTAGACCGTGCGGGACGCGACCGACTCGGCGAACCGCACCGTCTCGACCTCGTCGCCGGCCCGGAGCGCGTCGGTGAGGTAGACCAGCCCGGCGTCCGCCTCGCCCGAGGCGACCTTGGCCAGCACGTCGGTCACCGACTGCTCCTCGCTGACCGGGGCGAGCCTCACCCCGGCTGCCGCCGCGGCGCGCCCGGCGGCGCCGCCGCACGGCACCTGCGGGGCGCAGACCACCAGGTCGAGCCCGGGGGCGGCGAGGTCGGGGAACGAGGTGACCCCCGCCGGGTTGCCGGCGGGGACCACGATGCGCAGGGAGTTGGCGGCGAACAGGCGGGGGGAGCCCTCCAGGAGCCCCTCGGTGGCCAGCGTCGCCATGGTGGCCTCGTCGGCGGTGGCCACCACGTCGGCGGGGGCACCCTGGAGGACCTGGGAGACCAGGTCGGAGGAGCCGGCCAGGTTGAGCCGGACCTCGAGGTCGTCGTGCTCCGC
This sequence comes from Nocardioides sp. Z50_6, assembly GCF_058215755.1. NCBI lineage: Bacteria > Bacillati > Actinomycetota > Actinomycetes > Propionibacteriales > Nocardioidaceae > Nocardioides > Nocardioides sp. Z50_6. Next base: position 289,096 of record NZ_JBZAJB010000003.1, read on the forward strand.
CTCGAGGGACCGGGCGAGCTCCTCGAAGGGGCCGGCCAGCGAGGCGGCCGCGTGGACGACGAGGGTGGGTCCCGCGTCGGGGCCGGGGGAGCAGCCGTGGCCGGCCGCCGCCACCGGGCCGAGGAGCAGCAGGACGGCCAGCCGGGCGGGCAGGCGGCGGGGCGTCGCCGGCCTCACGACCCCGAGGCCGTCGTCTCGACGATCACGGTGGTGGACTTGATCACGGCCACGGCGGCGGAGCCGAGCTCGAGGCCCAGCTCGCGCACCGACTCGCTGCTCATCAAGGAGACCACCCGGAAGGGCCCGCACTGGAGCTCCACCTGGGCCATCACCTCGTCGACCAGGATGTCGGTGACCAGCCCGACGAACCGGTTGCGCGCCGAGCTGATCGTCTGGCCGGGCGCCCCGGGGGGTCTCGCCTGCTGGCGCGCCACCTGCGCCACCTCGTAGCCGTCGACCACCTTGCGCCCGGCCTGGTCGACGGACTCGCCGAGCAGGCCGCGATCGACCCAGCGACGCACCGTGTCGTCGCTGACCCCGAGGTAGGAGGCGGCCTCGCGGATCCTCATCTGCGGCATGAAGCCGAGCATAGATCCGCAGGTGCGGTGCGGGATACCCCGCAAGCCCGGTCCGTGGCCGGTCGGTGGGATGCTGTCTCGCCGCACCTGTCGTGATGGGCGACGGACCGCGTGCCGACACGACCGCACCGACGAGCAGAGCAGGAGCCCGATGAGCGAGGTGGCCAGCGAGCTGGCTCGCGTCCGGGGTGCCTTCAGGCAGCCCACGCTGACCCTGCTGCACCAGCGCCAGGCGCCGGTGGTGATCGCGGTCTTCAGGTCGGCCTTCGGCCGCGACAACCGCCCCGTCCCCACGGCCCGCCTCCACGCGCAGGTCGAGGACCACCTCAGCCAGCTCCGGTCGGCCGGCGAGCCCGACGTGCCGGCGGGCAGCGGGCGCGAGGTCTGCCTGCGGTGGATGCGCGGGCAGTGGCTGGTGCGCACCCTGGACGACGGGGGGCGGGAGGTCTACGTCCTCACCTCGCACGCCCAGCAGGCCCTGGAGCTGGTCAAGGCGCTGTCCCGGGACCGGGCCACGCTGAGCGAGCACCGGATCGCGACGCTGATCAGCACCGTGCGCCGGTTCAACAGCGAGGCCAACCCCGACCGGACGGCGCGGGTGACCATCCTCAACGCCGAGATCGCCCGGCTCAGCGCCGAGCGGGACCGGCTGGTCGACGGCGCCGAGATGGAGCCTCCGACGCCCGACTACATGCTGGAGGGGTTCACCGAGCTGCAGTCGCTGATCTCGGCGCTGCCCAGCGACTTCGCCCGGGTCGAGGAGCGCTTCGCCCAGATCCGGGCGGAGATCCTCGCCTCCTTCCGCTCCGAGGCGCGGCCCGCGGGCGAGGTGATCGACGACTACCTGGCCCGCGCGGACGCCCTGATGACCGCCACGCCGGAGGGGCGCGCCTTCGAGGGCGCCTTCGCGCTGCTGCGTGACGACACGATGGTCGAGCAGCTCCGCGCCGACCTCGGCGCGCTGCTGGAGCACCCGCTCTCGGACCGGCTGCTCGCCGACGGCGAGCGGGCCGAGCTGCGGGGCACCGTGCGGCTGATCCGGGAGGGACTGGACCGCGTGCTCTCCCAGCGCTCGCGGGTGACCTCCACGCTCAAGGAGTACATCGTCTCCCACGACGCCACCCGGGACCGTGAGCTGGAGCAGACGCTGCGCCAGATCGAGTCCGAGCTGATGACCTGGATGGCCACCACCGGACCGCGCGCCCAGGTCACCACCGACCTGCTCCCCGGCCGGGTCGAGGTGGAGCACCTGCGCGAGCGCTTCCACGACCCCGCCGACGACGTCGTCCCGGCCCGCCTGGCCGACCTCGCCCCGGCGGCCTCGCAAGGACCTTCCTACCCGGAACTGATGGCGCTGGGCGGTCCCTCGCTGGCCGCGTTGCGCGACCGGCTCGACCAGGCGCTGACCGACCTGGATCCGGCGGCCTCGCTGGGTGCCCTCTTCGACTCCCTGGAGCCCTCGCTGCGCCGGCCGGTGGAGATCCTCGGCCTGCTCCACCTGGCGACCGACCGGGGCCTGGGTGCCGGCGCCGGCACCGAGACCTACCGCGCCGTGCGTCCCGACGGCTCCCAACGGACCTTCCGGGTGCCCCGGGTCCCCCTGCCTGACCCCGACCTGCCCCAGGAGGACGCACGATGACGACACCCGAGCTGCCCACCGAGCCGTCCGAGGACCTGCTGCACGACACCGCCTCCGTCTCGCTCTTCGAGGGCGACGAGGGCGAGCTGGAGCTCGCCGAGCGCCGGGCCCTGGTGGCGCTGCTCAAGCAGCGCTTCATCAGCGCCCGCACCCACCCCCAGGCCTGGCAGGCTCTGACCCGCCGGGAGCGGGTCATCCGCTCCCGGCTCAACGACCTCTTCCTGGAGCTCCAGGTCGACCCGGTGCGCGAGGTGGCCTGGAAGCGGCAGGCGGTCCCCGAGACGGGCCACCGCTTCCCGACGCTCCTGCACGACGTGGCCTGGTCCCGTGAGGAGACCGTCGTGCTGGTCCACCTGCGCGACCGCTACCGGGTCGCCACCGCCGCCGGCGAGGACCGCGTCTTCGTGGACCGCGACGACGTCGTCGACTACGTCGCCGGCTTCCGCCCGCCCCACGCCACCGACGTCTCGGGCGACGACAAGCGGGCCCGCAACGCGGTGAGCAGCATCAACAAGGCGGGGCTGCTGATCGGGGCCCCGACCGACCACCGCTTCGAGATCAGCGAGGCCATCGAGTCGCTGCTGCCCCTGGAGCGGCTCCAGGAGCTGCTGGTCAGCCTCCAGCAGACCAACGACCCGGCCGCTCCGGGTGATGACCCGCTCTTCTCCGAGCAGGTCGCGGGCGCCACCCCGGACGGCGACGACGAGGAGCTTCGCGCATGACCCACGACACCGACCTCGACCAGCTCGACGGAGAGCTCGAGGAGCTGGTCCGGGAGGCGAGCCCGGACGACGACCTGGACGAGGAAGGCGCGGTCAGCGACGGGCTCTTCGACCGCGAGACCGTGGCCACGCCGTCCGACGACACCGAGCAGTGGCGCGCCGAGACGCTCCAGCTGGTCAACTGGGGCGGCTTCTCCGGCCGGGTCGAGGTCGACCTGCGGGGCGACACCACGATGATCTCCGGTGCCTCCGGGGTCGGGAAGAGCACCGTCCTGGACGCCTACACGGCGTTGATGATGCCCTCGGACACGAAGTTCAACGGGGCCTCCAACGACGCCACGGCGGGCCGGGCGCGAAGCCTGGGCCAGCGCAACCTGCTCTCCTACCTGCGCGGCGCCGTCGACATCGTCGACGACCCCCGCACCGGCCGCCCCACCGAGCGGCTCCTGCGTGGGCGCGGCAGCGACACCTGGGGCGCGGTCTCGGCGACCTTCGTCAACGACGAGCAGCGTCGGTTCACGGTGCTGCGCACCTACTACGTGCCCCGGCGGGCCACCCGGTCGAGCGAGGTCTCGATGCAGCTGGTCACCCTCGACTCGGCGCTCGACCTGGCCACCCTGGAGGCCGCGGTCCCGGACCGCTTCCACGCCAACACGATCAAGAAGCTGCACCCGGGGGCCCGGGTGCACCGCACCTACGCCGAGTTCGCGGCGACCCTGCACGCCCGCCTCGGCATCGGCGCCAACGGGGACGGCGCCAAGGCGCTGCGGCTGCTGGCCCGCATCCAGGCCGGCAACCAGGTGCGCAGCGTCGACGAGCTCTACAAGGAGATGGTGCTGGAGCGGCCCGCGACCTTCGCGGCGGCCGACCGCGCCGTCGAGCACTTCGACGACCTCGAGTCGGCCTACCTCGCCATGCAGACCGAGGAGCGCAAGCAGCAGCTGCTCGCGCCCATCGTGGAGCTCTCCGCCCGGCGCAGTGCCGCGGTGGCGCGGGCCCGGGAGCTGGACGCGTTCGGCGTCACCGCCCAGGGCGACACCCCCGTGCGGCTCTGGATGCTCCGGACCCACGCCCGGCTGCTCGAGGCGGCCGTGCAGGAGAACCGGCGCGAGCGTGCCCGGGTCGCCGACGAGCTCAAGACCAGCGGCCGTGCGGTCGCCTCGCTGGCCGCCGACCTGGACGCGGCCAGGGAGGAGCACCGGGAGGCCGGCGGGTCGACCCTGGAGCGCCTGGCCGCCGACATCGAGCGGGAGGTGGCGCTGCGGGCGGAGCGCTCCGCCCGTCGCGAGGCCCTGCTCCAGCGGACGCGGGCGCTGCTGGAGCTGGACGCCGACGACGACCAGGCGGGCCCGCTGGGCTCCCGGGAGGGCTACCACGCGCTCGTCGACCGGGCCGAGCGCTGGCTGGCCGAGCACCCCGCCGAGCTCGCCGCACTCGTCGCCGAGCGCGACCAGGTGATGGCGGCCCGCTACCCGCTGCTGGCCCGGCGCAAGACGCTGGGGGAGGAGCGCGCCTCGCTGGAGGGCCGGGCGGGCCGGGTCCCCGCCCACCTGCACGCGATCCGGCACGAGGTGGCGCGGGCGAGCGGCCTGCGCCCCGACGAGCTCCCCTTCGTGGCCGAGCTCATCGACGTGGCGCCGGAGGAGGCACGGTGGCGCACGGCGATCGAGACGGTGCTGGGCAGCTCCGCGCGGATGATGCTGGTCCCGCTGGAGCGCCTCGACGACTTCTCCGCCGCGATCGACTCGCTGTCGCTGCGGGGCCGGCTGACCTTCGAGGGCGCCGAGCTCGACCTCGAGGAGACCGGCGTCCCGGACGCCGACCGGGTGGCGGGCAAGCTCCTCCTCCAGGACTCGCCCTTCCGGGGCTGGGTCGCCCGGCACGTCGCGCATCCCTCGCGCAACGCGCTGTGCGTCGAGGACGCCCGGGACCTGTCCGGCGACGGCTTGCGGGTCACCCTGGCCGGGCAGACGCGCTCGGGTCGTCGGGGCTCGCACGGCCGCGGCGACCAGCGCAGCATCATCGGCTTCAGCAACGGCGACTCCCTGGCCGAGATCGACCAGGAGCTGGCCTCCCTCGAGGTCTCGCTGGACGAGTTCGACGCCCGGCTCGCGGGTGTGGAGCAGGAGACCCGGCTGCTCGACCTGCGCCGCGCCGCGCACGAGGCGATCCGCAGCCACGGCTTCGACGACCTCGACGTGCCCTCGTGCGACCGGCGGATCGAGGAGCTCGGACAGCGCCGCGCCGCCATCCTGGGCACCGACGACCGGCTCACCGTGCTGGAAGGGCAGATCGAGCAGCTGGAGACGGCGCTGGAGGAGGCCCGCCGGCACCGCTACCAGCTGGAGGAGCGCCGCAGCGGGTTGGACGCCGCCCACGCGGAGATGGTCGAGGCGGAGGACCAGGTCAACGACGAGCTGGAGCGGATGGGGCGCGGCGGCCGGGTCGTGCTGGACGCGGAGCAGGCGAGCCGGCTCGACGAGGAGTTCGCCGCCGCCTGTGCGCCGGAGGACGCCGGCGACCTCGCGCGCTTCCACGACAACACCGGCCGGCTCCAGGCCCGGCTGCACGCCGCGGTCACCAGTGCCCAGGTGGAGGTCGAGCACACCGACCGCGAGCTGACGGCGATCTTCCGGGCCTACCAGCTGCAGTGGGAGGACCCCAACCTGGGCGTCGGCCCCGACTCCTGCGCCGACTACACCCGGATCCTCGCCGAGATCGAGGCCACCGGCCTGGCGAAGCGGCGGGCCGAGTGGCGCCGCCGCCTCACCGAGTGGAGCGGCCAGGACCTGGTCCCGCTGGCCGGCGCGATGTCCTCCTCGGTGGAGGAGATCGAGGACCGGCTGGAGCCGATCAACGCGATCCTGCGGCGGCTGGAGTTCGGCGCCGAGAAGGACCGGCTCCGGATCCGGCTCCGCCGACTGACGCCGGCCCACGTGCAGGGGTTCCTGCGCGACCTTCGCCACCTGTCCCGGGGCTCGGCCAAGGACCTCGACGAGGAGGCGATGGAGGCGCGCTTCGCCGAGCTGAGCCGCTTCATGGCCCAGCTGCGGCCCACCGAGTCCGGCCCGGACGGGGCGGACCGCGACAGGCTGCTCGACGTACGCCGGCACGTGGAGATCAGCGCCGAGCGCTACGACCGGCTGACCGGCGAGCTCAAGTCGACCTACCGGACGCTGGGGGAGAAGAGCGGGGGCGAGAGCCAGGAGCTGGTCGCCTTCATCGTCGGCTCCGCCCTCCGCTTCCGGCTCGGCGACGAGCTCAGGTCCCGTCCCCGGTTCGCCCCGGTGCTGCTGGACGAGGGCTTCGTCAAGGCCGACTCGGAGTTCGCCGGCCGGGCGGTGCAGGCGTGGAAGGGACTCGGCTTCCAGCTGGTCATCGGGGTGCCGCTGGACAAGGTCACCGGCCTGGAGCCGCACATGGAGACGCTGCTGCTGGTCACCAAGGACACCGAGACCCAGCTCTCCTCGATCCACACGATCACCGACGGCGAGCCGCTCGCCGGGCGGTGAGCCGGCGGCGCCGCCGCCCACGGCCGTGGTCTGGACCGACGGCCGGCACTTCGGGGCTTTCCCGGCGGGGCGGGGGTCCCGAGACCTACCGTCGTCCGCGTGACCATCGAGCTGACCGCCACCCCGAGCCGGACCCGGGCCGCCGGCCCGCGCCGGCGCGAGCGGCACGAGCTGCCGGTACGGGCGGTCCTCAAGGCCTGGGACGCCATCGCGGACCCCGGCCGCCGGGAGCTGCACCGGTCGGTGCCGGCCCCCCTGCTGGACGCCCTCCGTCGCCTGGTCGACCCGCTGGGCCTGCACGGTCACAGCGACGCCGTCCGGCTGGCCGACGAGTTCCGCCGGCTCGACGAGGACGAGGTCGAGCAGCTCAGCGCCGAGATGCCCTTCCCGCTCTTCTGGGCGGTCGCCCGCCTATCCCAGAACCTGCGCTGACCGACCCGGCGAGAGCGTTCGCCCGAGGCCGAGGCCGAGGCCGAGGCCGGGGTCAGTGGTCCGCCGGCCGGTCCAGCCCGGCGAGCGCCGCGGTGGTCACCTCGCGGCCGAGCTCGATCATCTCGCCGGCCCGGTGGAAGTCCAGGGTGCGGCAGGAGTTCCTCGGCACCGCGATCATCAGGTCCGGGGGGTGCCCCGCGATCTGGTAGCGCGTCACCACCTCCTGGAGCGCGCTGATCGAGAGCTCCATCACCCGCAGGACGCCCAGGTCGGGCGGCAGGTCGCCGTAGGGCGAGTCGGCCCCGGCGGTGTCGTCCCCGGGGTCCTCGCCCTCGGCGGGGTCGGAGGGCTCCTCGGACCTGCGGGAGGAGAACCAGCGGGCGACCCGTCGGCTCGCCTCGAGGTCCAGGACCTGGGCGGCGCTGCGGCGTACCCGCTCCTGCCACTCGCCGGCGGGCCGCGGCACCGCCGACTCCTGCACGGGCGCGTGCGAGTCCGCCCCCGCGAGGGTGACCGCGACCCGCAGGTCGGCCGGGATCCCGGCGAGGGGGGTGACCGGGACGGGGCTCATCATCCCGCCGTCCGCCAGCAGCCGCCCGTTGAGCATCACCGGGGTGATGAAGCTCGGCAGCGCGATCGAGGCCCGGATGGCCACCTCGACCAGGCCCTGCTGGAACCACACCTCGCGCTGGGCCAGCAGGTCGGTGGCGACCGCGGTGAACGGCACCGGCAGGTCCTCGATGCGGGCGCCGTCCAGGAGCTCCCCGACCCGCGACATGATGCGCTCGCCGCGGATCATCCCCGGGGCCCGCAGCGACGGGTCGAGCAGGCGGAGCACGTCGCGCTGGGTGAGGCCGCTGACCCAGTCGGTGTAGTCGTTCAGCCTTCCCGCGACGTGCAGCCCGCCCACCAGGGCGCCCATCGAGGTGCCGGCGACGCCGACCACCTCGTAGCCCTGCTCCTCGAGCACCTGGATGACCCCGATGTGGGCATATCCCCGCGCGCCCCCGCCGCCCAGCGACAGCACCACGCGTCCGCGTCCGCTCATCCCCCGAGACTAGTGCTGCAGAGCCGGGCGCCCCGCCGCCCGGAGCCCTGTGCCCCCGCGGACACCGGTGCGGGCGTAGTTTTGAGCCGAGCGCCGCGCCCGACGGCCGCAGAGAGGTCAGGTCGATGAGCACGCAACCGCGATGGGCGGAGGCCTACGGGCCGGGGGTGCCGCTGCACCTGGAGTACGGCGACACCACCGCGCTCGGCCTGCTCGAGGAGTCGGTGAAGCGGTTCGGCGACCGCGACGCCCTCGACTTCCTGGGGCGTGCCACCACCTACGCCCAGCTCGGCGACCAGGTCGAGCGGGTGGCCGAGGGGTTGCGCCGGCTCGGGGTGGGCGCGGGGGACTCCGTGGCCCTGGTGATGCCCAACTGCCCGCAGAACGTGGTCACGTTCTTCGCCGTGCTGCGGGTGGGGGCGACGGTGGTGGAGCACAACCCGCTCTACACCGCCGCCGAGCTGCGCCCGGCCTTCGTCGACCACGGCGCCAAGGTCGCTGTGGTCTGGGACAAGGTGGCGCCGGTCGTCGCCGAGCTGCGGGGCGGCTGCGCCCTCGAGCAGGTCGTCGCGGTGGACCTCACCACCGAGCTGCCGGCACTGAAGCGGATCGCCCTGCGCCTGCCCGTCGCGAAGGCGCGCGCCTCGCGGGAGCAGCTGACCGGACCCGCCCCCGGCGCGCTGCCGTGGGCGACGCTGCGCGACTGCGACCCGATCGACCCGGCCCACCCGCGACCCGGGGTCGACGACGTGGCGCTGCTGCTCTACACCTCCGGGACCACCGGCGTGCCCAAGGGCGTGGAGCTGCGCCACCGCAACCTGGTCGCCAACGTCACCCAGGGCCGGGCCTGGGTGCCCGGGCTCGTGCCGGGGCAGGAGACGTTCCTGGTACCGCTGCCGCTCTTCCACGCCTACGGCGTCACCGTCAGCATGCTGCTCGGGATCAGCCTCGCGGCGCGGCTGGTGCTGCTGCCCAAGCCGGACAACGACCTGGTGATGGACGCGATCCGGCGCCGGGTGCCCGACTTCCTGCCGGCGGTCCCCCCGCTGTACGCGCGGATCCTCGCCGAGGCGCAGCGGCGGGGGATCTCGCTGCGCGGCATCCGCTACAGCCTCTCCGGCGCGATGCCGTTGACCGCCGACCTGATCGAGCGGTGGGAGGAGGCGACCGACGGCCTGCTGGTCGAGGGGTACGGCCTGACCGAGACCTCGCCGGTGATCGTGGGCAACCCGATGACGACGGCGCGACGTCCCGGGTCCATCGGCGTGCCCTTCCCCGACACCGAGGTGCGGATCGTGGACCGCGACGACCTCGACCGCGAGGTGCCGCTGGGGGAGAGCGGGGAGCTGCTGGTCCGGGGACCACAGGTCTTCTCCGGCTACCGGGGCCTGCCCGAGGAGACCGCGGAGGCGTTCCACGACGGGTGGTTCCGCACCGGCGACGTGGTGACCATGGATCCCGACGGCTTCCTGACGGTGGTCGACCGGGTCAAGGAGATCATCATCACCGGGGGCTTCAACGTCTACCCGTCCGAGGTGGAGGCGGTGATCCGCACCCACGGAGGGGTGGTCGACGCGGCGGTGGTGGGGATGGCCCAGCCCGACGGCGGCGAGGAGGTGGTCGCCGTGGTGGTCCAGGTCGAGGGGGTCTCGGTGCAGCCCGAGGCGGTGCGGGAGCACGCCCGGGCCGGCCTCACCGCCTACAAGGTGCCGCGTCGTGTCGTCTTCGTCGACGAGCTGCCGACCAACCCGATGGGCAAGGTGCTGCGTCGCGAGGTGGCGCGGGTGGTCTCGGAGGAGGACGCCGGCGACGCTCGTGCATGACTCCCCCCGAGTGGGTACGGGAGGTCGTCTGACCCACCTCGGAAGGAACCCTGCTCATGAGCAAGCACGACCCTGTCGTCCCCGGCGTCCCGGCCCCGGAGCCGCCCTCCTTGGGTGAGCCCACCACCCCCCGGGAGCCGTTGCCGCCCAAGCCGGACCAGCGCGATCCGCGGGTCGGCACGGCGACCGGCCGCGCGGTCGGCGAGAAGGGTGACCGTGCCCAGGCGGGTGCCTGGCTGACCACCTCGACCGGCACCCGGCTCCGCGACACCGACCACTCCCTGAAGGCCGGGGAGCGCGGCCCGACGCTGCTGCAGGACCACCACCTGCGGGAGAAGATCACCCACTTCGACCACGAGCGCATCCCCGAGCGGGTCGTCCACGCCCGCGGCGCCGCCGCGCACGGCGTCTTCGAGGGCTACGGCACCGCCGAGAGCATCTCGATGGCCGGTCTCTTCGCCAAGGGGCGCCGGACGCCGGTCTTCACCCGGTTCTCCACCGTCCTGGGCTCCAGGGGCTCCTCCGACACCGTCCGTGACACTCGGGGCTTCGCGACGAAGTTCTACACCGAGGAGGGTGTCTGGGACCTCGTGGCCAACAACATGCCGGTCTTCTTCATCCAGGACGGCATCAAGTTCCCCGACATCATCCACGCGGCCAAGCCGCACCCGGACCGCGAGATCCCCCAGGCCCAGAGCGCGCACGACACCTTCTGGGACTTCGTCTCGCTGCACACCGAGGCCCAGCACCACGCCATGTGGAACATGTCCGACCGGGGCATCCCGCGCTCCTACCGGATGATGGAGGGCTTCGGCGTCCACACCTTCCGCCTGGTCAACGCCGAGGGGGAGACCTCGCTGGTCAAGTTCCACTGGAAGCCCAAGCTCGGCGTGCACTCCCTGACCTGGGAGGAGGCGCAGATGATCAACGGGATCGACCCCGACTTCCACCGTCGCGACCTCTACGACGCGATCGAGGCCGGTGCCTTCCCGGAGTGGGAGCTGGGCGTGCAGGTCTTCCCGGACGAGCCGGACCAGATGTTCGGCGACATCGACCTGCTCGACCCGACCAAGATCGTGCCGGAGGAGCTGGCCCCGGTGCAGCCCATCGGCCGGCTCACCCTCAACGCGAACCCCACCAACTTCTTCGCCGAGGTCGAGCAGGTGGCCTACCACGTGGGCCACGTGGTGCCCGGCATCGACTTCACCGACGACCCGCTGCTCCAGACGCGGCTCTTCTCCTACATCGACACCCAGCTCTCGCGGCTCGGCGGGCCGAACTTCAACCAGATCCCCATCAACCGGACCCACGCCCCGGTCAACGACATGCTGCGCGACGGGTTCCACCAGCACGCCGTGCACGCCGGGGTGGCGCCGTACAAGCCCAACTCGCTCGACGGCGGCTGCCCGTTCCACGCGGGTGCCGACCTCAGCGAAGAGGACAAGCGCGCCTTCGTCGACGCCGCGGTGACCGTGGCGGCCTCGGTCAAGACCAGGGCCAACCCGGCGACGTTCGACGACCACTACAGCCAGGTGCGCCTCTTCTGGCAGTCGATGAGCCCGGTGGAGAAGGAGCACATCGTCCGGGCCTACGCCTTCGAGCTGGGCAAGTGCTACGAGCAGACGATCAAGGAGCGCCAGCTCCAGTGCCTGGCCAACATCGACCCGGTCCTGTGCCAGGAGGTCGCCACCGCCCTCGGCCTGCCCGCCCCCGACCCGACGGAGGAGCTCGCGCCAGCAGAGCCGAGCCCGGCGCTGTCCCAGGTCGGCGGGGAGTGGCCCCCGGACGGCCGGATCATCGGTGTCCTGATCGGGGACGAGGACGACCTCGACGACGTGGCGGCGGTGCGGACCGCCATCCACGAGGCCGGCATGGTGGCCTTCCTGATCGGCCCCCACGGGGGGATGATCGGCGGGCTGCCGATGCAGCGCTCCCTGGCGACCGGGCGCTCGGTCGAGCTCGACGCCCTCCTGGTGGCCAGCAAGCCGGCCCCGGCCCCGGACGCCATGGCGGTGCGCGACGAGAAGGCGGGCGCCCCCGCCCTCACCGCCGACCCGCGCGCGGTGATGATGGTCCAGGAGTGCTTCCGCCACTCCAAGGCGATCGGCGCCTGGGGACGCGGCGTGGAGCTGCTCGACGAGGCAGGCGTCTCCGGCGCCGCCGGCGTGGTCAGCGCCGGCAGCGGGCCGGAGGCCCTCACCGAGCTCAGCGCCCTGATGGCCAAGCACCGGGTCTGGCAGCGGTTCGGCACCCCGGTGGCCTGACGAGCACGCGGGCGGTCCCGGTCACTCGGCCAGGACCGCCCGCACCACGTCGGCCAGGTGCATGCCCAGCCCCTTCTCGACGTAGCGCGCGGCGCCGAGCTCGAGCGCGTCGGCGCCCAGCGCCTCCTCGGCGAAGGCGGAGACCATGACCACCCTGGTCCCTGGCGAGGCACGCAGGATCAGCGGGAGGGCCTGCAGCCCGTCCATCACGGGCATCGCGATGTCGAGCAGCACCACGTCGGGCGTCAGGGCCGCGGCCAGGCGCACCCCCTCCCGGCCGTCCCCGGCCTGGCCGACGACCTCCAGGTCGCCGCAGGCGGCGAGCTGGAGCGCCACCAGCTCGCGCAGGTCCCGGTCGTCGTCGACCACCAGCACCCGGGCCCGGACGGGAGCGGGGATCGGTGCCACGGAGGGGACCGGCTGCGGCACGGCGCCGGGGTGGGAGGGGGTCGAGCGCACCAGGCCGCCGGACGGGGGCGTGCCGTCCACCGTGGTCAGCCAGTCGTCGATCAGGTGGCGCGCCGAGGCCAGGGTGTGGTCGAGCAGGCGCAGGGCGCGGCCGGTGTCTCCCGACTCCAGGACCTGCCCGAGCACGGTGAGGGACTGCACCACAGTGTCGTTGAGCTCCAGCGCCTGCACCCGGCGCACCTCCGCGGCGCGCAGCTGCGCCGCGAGGAGCTCGCCGTCCAGACGCTCGCGGGCGTCGCGCAGGAAGACCGCGACCGGCGCCCGGGCCTGCGGTCCCAGCGTCGCGGTGGTGACGTCGAGGAGCAGCTCCCGGCCGTCCAGCCCGCGGGCCGCCGCGGCGGCGAGCCGCACGGGCGGACCGGCCGTGCCGGCCGCCGGCGCGTCGAGGACGCGGCTCAACGGGTGACCGACCGGGTCGGCCCCCAGCAGCTCCGCGGCCCGGGGGCTGGCTTGGAGGACCAGGCCGCTGACGACCACCAGGATGGCCTCGGGGCTGGCACCCACCAGACCGCAGAGAGTGCTGGCGAGCGGCTCGGGAGGGCCGTGGTGGGGGCCCTCGCCCGAGGACGCCTGGGACGTCACCGTCCGGTCCATCTCTCGACTGTAACCCCGCTCACACGGGACGAGAATCGCACCTTTGGGGGATGTCGGCGGCCCCGGACGCTAGCGCACGACGCGGGCGACCACCCGGAACCGCTGGTCGTCGTCGACCGGCCGGCCGCCGCACGACCACGGGCCCGAGGTCCCGCAGCTGCGGAACCTGGTCGAGGCGTTGGCGAGCACCAGCACCACCCGGTGCACCCGACCCCGGTTCAGGCTGACGGTCCGGGCGCCCGACCCGGAGCGGCCCAGCTTGACGTCGAGCCTGCGGGTGGTGCCGTCCTTGCCGAAGACCAGGAGCCGGGCCACCGGGGCCGCGGGAGCGCCCCGCCGGGCTGTCACCTCCACCCGGAGGCGGCGGCGCGGGGCGAGGCCGGACCCGGCCCGGATCCCGACGGTGTGGGCGGCGAGGTGGGGGACCTTGGCGGTGAGCCGCCGGGTGCTCCGTCCAGGAGTCATCCGCACCTTGGCGGCCAGCGGGGCCGCGCGGTAGGCGCGCCCCTCCTCGTAGTGACGCCGGGGTCGCAGGTTGGCCTCCACGAAGCGGGCGTAGAACCTGCCCCACCTGACTCCGCGGGAGGAGAGGTGGTTCCGGATGCCCTGGACGGCGTACTCGTCCGGGGCCCCCACCGAGGCGTCGAGGCGCTCCCACACCCGGCGCACCACGTCGGGGCCCTGGGTCTGGCTCAGGTGCTGGACGAAGATCCAGTTGCCGTACATCGCCAGGTCCGAGGTGAAGGAGTCGAGCGGCGTCCTGGGGCGGCCGAGCTGGCCGGACCGGAGGAACTGCCGGTTGTCGTTGATCTCGTCGGCGAGCTGCTCCTCGATCCAGGTGGCCGACGCCTCCATCCACCACTGGTCCTCGCGCACGTCGATGTTGAACTGGATGGCGTGGAAGAACTCGTGGACGGCCGTCACCGCGAGGCTGCTGGCGGGGTTGGCGGAGAAGCCGGCCATGTCGTTGTCCAGGACGCAGTAGGACTGGGCGCGACCCGGCTGGCCGGGGACCCGCTCCTCGGGGACGCAGTAGCCGTAGAGGCCCTGGGCGGAGATGTTGGCCAGGTAGACGTCGAAGCGGGCGTCGCCCCCCGCGGTGCCGTCCGGGGCGGGAGCGCGGAAGCCCATCTGGTCGACCTGCCGGCTCCAGGCCTCCTCGAAGGTGGCGAGGGTCTGGGCCGCCCACTGCTCGGTGGCCCGGTCCGGGGTGGTGGTGACGTAGGTCACGCAGACCCGTGCCGCGCACTGCTGGGTGGTGGCCGCCGCCGGGTCGTAGGAGGCGTAGGAGTCCTTGTGGGGGGTGGTCGGCCGGGCGAGGAGTGCGTCGGCGGCCCGGCGCTCCTCCCGACCCATCCCCGGGCGGGCGAGGTAGAGGTCCCGCAGCGCCATGGTGGCCTCCGGCTCCGCTGCCGGCTCCGCGTCGGGAGTGCCCGGCACGGGGGTGGGCCCGTCGCCGCCCAGCGCTGCCTGGGCGGCCGCCAGCTCCGGCGAGACCGGCTCCGGCGACCCGGGCTCCGACGAGCCGGGCTCCGACGAGCCGGGCTCCGACGACCCGGGCGGGACCGTGCCGGGCGGCTGCGGGTCGGCGAGGACGGGGGTCGCCAGGGACCCTGTCAGCAGGAGTGCCAGGGCAGCCGTGAGGGCGGCGGCGGTTCGTCGCAAGGGGTCCCCTCGTGGGTGTGAGTGCTGCACACAGGCTACGTGTGGACCCCTGGTGGAGCGGCCGAGCCCTACAGGTCGGCGATGTGCTCGATGATGGCGGTCGTCGAGATGGCCGGCGTCCGGGGGAGGTAGACGACCTTGCAGATGTCGCCGAGGTCGTCGAACCTGCCCGCCCAGTCGTCGCCCATCACCAGGACGTCGGCGGAGTGCTCGAGCACGTAGTCGCGCTTGAGCTCCAGGCTCTCCTCGACGAAGACCTCGTCGACGACCCGGAGCGCGGAGACGATGGCCAGCCGCTCGGCCTGGCTGAAGACCGGCACCCGGCCCTTCTTGCGCTCGTTGAGGGCGTCCGCGGAGACCCCGACCACCAGGCGGTCGCCCAACGCGGCCGCGCGCTCCAGCACCCGGAGGTGCCCGACGTGGAACACGTCGAATGTGCCGAAGGTGATGACGGTGTGGGGCATGGGCGGCATTCTGGCACGCACAGGAGAGGATGGGTGCGATGAACGAGACAGCACAGGAACCTGGCCCGTCCCGACCCCTGACGATCCTCACCCCCGCACCCGAGGCCGACGAGCAACGGCGGCGGGGTCTGCGGCGGATGCGCACGGTCGCGGTCTCGCTGCTGGTCGCGGCCGCAGTGGTCTACCTGGCGACGCTCGGCCAGGACGGGTTCCTGGGCTTCGTCAACGCCGGCGCGGAGGCCTCGATGGTCGGGGCGATCGCCGACTGGTTCGCGGTCACCGCCCTCTTCAAGCACCCCCTCGGCATCCCGGTGCCGCACACCGCGCTGATCCCCCGGCGCAAGGACGAGCTCGGCCGGAGCCTGGAGGAGTTCGTCGGGGAGAACTTCCTCCAGGAGGAGATCATCCGGGAGCGGGTCGCGCACGCGGACGTCTCGCGGCGGATGGGGGAGTGGCTGGGCGACCCGGCCAACGCCCGCCGGGTGGTCGACGAGGCGGCCGACGTCACGGCGATCGGCCTCGCCAAGGTGACCGACGAGCACGTGGCCGACATGGTCACCGAGGTGCTCGTCCCGCGGTTCCGTGACGAGCCCGCCGCCCCGCTGGTCGGCGCGCTGCTGGCCGAGGTGGTCCAGGACGGTACCCACCGCGGGCTCGTCGACCTGGTCATCGAGGAGCTCCACCGCTGGCTGGTGCGCAACCCGGAGACCTTCACCGAGGTGCTGGCCGAGCGGGCCCCCTGGTGGACGCCGCCGCGGCTCAACGAGGCCGTCACCCACCGGGTGCACACCGAGGCGGTCCGCTGGCTGGAGGACATCCGCGACGACCCGCAGCACCACGCCCGGGGCGCGCTCGACTCGATGCTCTCCCAGCTGGCGCAGGACCTGCTCACCGACGCCGCCACCCAGGAGCGCGCCGAGCGCCTGAAGAACCGCTTCCTGGACCACCCCCAGGTCAGCGCGACCGCCGTCTCGCTGTGGAAGTCGCTGCGCCGGGCCTTCCTCGGCTCGCTCGACGACCCGCAGGGGGCCGTGCGCGAGCGCGCCCTGGCCGAGCTGACGGCCTTCTCCGCGCGCCTGCAGAGCGACGCCGGGCTGCGCGAGCGGCTGGACCGCGGTGCCGGCGACCTGGTGGTCTTCGCCGTCGGGCGCTACGGCGCCGAGATCACCGCGGTGATCACCCACACCATCGAGCGGTGGGACGGCAAGGAGGCGGCGCGGCGGATCGAGCTCCACGTGGGACGCGACCTGCAGTTCATCCGCATCAACGGCACGCTGGTCGGCGGCCTGGTGGGCGTGCTGATCCACACCGCGAGCGTGCTGCTGGGTCACTGACCCGCGTGGTCTGGGACGATGTGACCATGACCGACCAGCCGATGGACGTGCCGATCCGCGACGAGTCGATCAGGCTGGGCCAGTTCCTCAAGCTCGCCAACCTGGTCGACCACGGCTCCGAGGCCAAGCCGCTGCTGGCCGGGGGCCACGTCCGGGTCAACGGCGAGGTCGAGGTGCGCCGGGGCCGTCAGCTGGTGGTCGGCGACGTGGTGACCGTGGTCGCCCACGACGGTCCCGGGGGCGGCCCAGGAGACGGCCCAGGGCAGGCCGTCCGGGTCGCCACGGGAGACGTGACGGACGACCTGCCCTGGTGAGACGCCGGCGCGGTGCCGCGTCGGCTCAGCGGACCTCGAGGAGGTCCACCACGAAGATCAGCGTCTCGCCGGGAGCGATGGCTCCCGGGGCGCCCCGGTCGCCGTAGCCCAGGTGCGGCGGGATGACCAGGCGGCGGCGCCCGCCGACCTTCATCCCCTGGACGCCCTGGTCCCACCCGGAGATGACCTGGCCGATGCCGAGCCGGAACTGCAGGGGGGTGCCTCGGTTGTAGGAGGCGTCGAACTCCTCGCCGGTGGAGTGGGCGACCCCGACGTAGTGGACCGAGACCGTGTTGCCGGAGGCGGCCTCGGGGCCGTCACCGACCACCAGGTCGGTGACCTCCAGGTCGGCGGGTGCGTCGCCCATGTGCGGGTCGACCTCGGGCTTCTCCATGGATGTGCCTTGCCTCTCCTGTCGGCCCTGGGCCGACGGTGACGGCCGAGCGGTCGCTCAGCTCTGTTGGACGTAGCTGTCGAGCTGGTCTCTCTCGAACTCCAGCTCTTCGATCCGATTCTTCACCACGTCCCCGATGCTGATGATGCCGACCAGTCGTCCGCTGTCGAGGACGGGCACGTGGCGGATGCGTCGCTCGGTCATCACGGCCATCAGGTCGTCGACCGAGTGGCTGCCGTCGCAGGTGTGCACGTCGGTGGTCATCAGCGACCCGACGGGCTGCTCGAGCGCGCCGGCGTCCTGGTGGAGGCGGCGGACCACGTCCCGCTCGCTGACGATGCCGTCCAGGGAACCGCCGTCGCGGCTCACCACGAGGGCGCCCACGTTGTGCTCGGCCAGCAGCCCGAGCAGCTCACGGACGGTCGCGTCCGGGGAGACGATGATGACCTCCTGGATCGACTTGCCCTTGAGAACCTCGTTGATGCGCATCGTGACCTCCGTGGCGGCCTGGCGGCGGACTGTTGGCCGCCCAGGGTAGTGGTCCGGGGGGTCGCTGAACAGGTCTGCGGCGCGGATCAGGGCTGGGGACGGCGGCGCAGCTCGTGCACCGACCCCGGACCCGGACGCCGTGCGTCGGGGTCGCTCTCGTCGTCCGGGGAGGCGCCCAGGAAGGCGAGCGCCGCCTCGTGCAGGTGGCCGTTGGAGGCCAGGGCGTTGCCGCCGAACGGGCCGTCCTCACCGGCGAGGGAGGTGAACCGCCCGCCCGCCTCCCGGACGATGATGTCGAGCGCCGCCATGTCGTAGAGCTCCAGCTCGGGCTCCGCGGCGAGGTCGACCGCCCCCTCGGCGAGCAGCATGTAGGACCAGAAGTCACCGTAGGCACGGGTGCGCCAGCAGCGCCGGGAGAGGGCGAGGAAGTCGTCGAGCCGGTCGCGGTCCTCCCAGCCCGACAGTGAGCTGTAGGAGAGCGAGGCGTCCTCGAGCCGGCGTACGTCGGAGACCTCGCACCTGGTCGCCTTGAGCAGCGACCGGCCGGTCCAGGCGCCGGCGCCCTTCGAGGCCCACCAGCGGCGGGAGAGCTGCGGGGCGGAGACCACGCCCAGCACGACCTCCTCGTCCACCACCAGGGCGATGAGGGTGGCCCACACCGGCACGCCGCGGACGAAGTTCTTGGTGCCGTCGATGGGGTCGACCACCCAGCGTCGCTGGCTGTGGCCGGTGGAGCCCTGCTCCTCGCCCAGCACCGCGTCGCGCGAGCGCACCCGCGAGAGCGTGCGACGGATCCCCTCCTCGACGCCGCGGTCGGCGTCGGTGACCGGCGTGAGGTCCGGCTTGCTCATCACGTGCAGGTCCAGCGACTTGAAGCGCGCGACCGTCAGGGAGTCCGCGTCGTCGGCCAGCAGGTGGGCCAGCCGGAGATCGTCGGTGTAGTCGGGGGAGCCGTGTCCGTGGATGGGCATGGGGACAGGCTATTCCCCCTCGGCTCCGGCGCCGCGCGGCTCACTCCCCGAGACTGCCCTCGCGGGCCGCGAGCAGCCTGCGGAAGGAGTCGACCCGCTCCGGGTCGGCCTCCCCGGTGCGCATCGCCTCGTCCAGCCCGCACTCGGGCTCGCCCGAGCCGTGGCTGCAGCCACGGGGGCAGCCCTCGGTCATCTCCTCGAGGTCCGGGAACGCCTCGATCAGGCGAGCCGGGTCGACGTGGGCCAGGCCGAAGGAGCGGATGCCGGGGGTGTCGATGATCCAGCCGTCGCCGTGGGGGAGCGGCAGCAGGTAGGCCGAGGTGGAGGTGTGCCGGCCCCGCCCGGTGACGGCGTTGACGTGGCCGACCTCGCGGTGCGCCTCCGGGACCAGGGCGTTGACCAGCGTGGACTTGCCGACCCCGCTGTGGCCCACCAGGACGCTGGTCCGCCCCCGGAGCCGCTCGCGCACCTGCGTCAGGTCGTCGCCGCGCGAGGTGACCACCCACGGCACCCCCAGCGAGCGGTAGGTGGAGAGCAGCACCTCGGGGTCGGCCAGGTCGGCCTTGGTCAGGCAGAGCAGCGGGCTCATGCCGGCGTCGTACGCCGCGACGAGGGCGCGGTCGATCAGCCGGGGCCGCGGCTCGGGATCGGCCAGCGCGGCGACCACCACCAGCTGGTCGGCGTTGCTCACGATGACCCGCTCGACGGGGTCGTCGTCGTCGGCGGTGCGGCGCAGGGTGGTGGTGCGGGGGGTGACCTCCACGATGCGCGCCAGGGAGCCGTCGCGCCCGGAGACGTCTCCCACGACGCGGACCCGGTCGCCGACCACCACGCCCTTGCGCCCCAGCGGCCGGGACTTCATCGCGGTGACCACCCGGCCGTCGATCAGCAGGGTGAAGCGGCCCCGGTCGACGGTGATCACCACCGCGTCCACGGCGTCGTCGTAGGTGGGGCGCTCCTTGGTCCGCGGGCGGGTCCGGCGCCGCGGACGCTCGTAGTGCTCGTGGTCGGTCTCGTCGTAGCGCCGGTTGCTCACCTGGTCGTCCCCCGTACGGCTGACGGCACGGGGACGCCCAGGGGGCTCCGCACAGGGATCGGCAGGGGGGTCACCACTGGGACGCCCAGAACGCGGCGAAGTCCGGGAACGTCTTGCTGGTGGTGGCCACGTCCTCCACCAGCACGCCGTCGACCGCCGCCCCGAGGATCACCCCGGCGTGGGCCATCCGGTGGTCGGCATAGGTGTGGAAGACCCCGCCGTGCAGCGGCGCCGGCTCCAGGGAGAGCCCGTCCTCGCGCTCGGTGACCCGGGCGCCCAGGCCGGTCAGCTCGGTGGCCAGGGCGGCGATGCGGTCGGTCTCGTGGCCGCGGATGTGGGCGATGCCGCGCAGGTGGGACGGCGAGTCGGCCAGGGCGCAGAGCGCCGCGACCGCCGGCGCCAGCTCGCCGACGTCGTGCAGGTCCAGGTCGACGCCCGAGAGGCTCTCGGGGCCCACGACCTCCAGGCCCTCGTCGGTCCAGGCGACGCGGCAGCCCATCAGCGCCAGGACCTCCCGGAGCGCGTCACCTGCCTGGGTGGTCTCCCGGGGCCAGTCCCGGACCACCACCCGGCCGCCCGAGACGGCCGCCAGGGCCAGGAACGGTGCGGCGTTGGAGAGGTCGGGCTCGATGGTGTGGTCGACCGCGCGGATCGGTCCCGGGGCGACCGCCCAGCGGTCGGCGTCGCTGTCGTCGACCTGCACGCCGTGGCGGCGCAGCATGTCGAGGGTCATCTCGATGTGGGGCAGGGACGGCACGGGCTTGCCCTGGTGGACCACGTCGACGCCCTGGTCGTAGCGGGCTCCGGCGAGCAGGAGTGCGGAGACGAACTGGGAGGAGCCCGACGCGTCGAGCAGCACCCGCCCGCCGCGGACCCGCCCGGTGCCCTGCACGGAGAAGGGCAGCGAGCCGCGACCCCCGTCGTCGAGCTCGACGCCCAGCCCGCGCAGCGCGCCGATCACTTCCCCGACCGGGCGCGACCTCATGTGCGGGTCGCCGTCGAAGGTCGTCGGGCCGGCGGCCAGCGCCGCGACCGGCGGCACGAACCGCATGACCGTGCCGGCCAGGCCGCAGTCGACGTGGCCCCCGCCCCGCAGGGTCGCGGGGGTGACGACCCAGTCCGGGCCCGAGGAGTCGATGCCGGTCCCGAGAGCGCGCAGGGCGCCGGCCATCAGCATGGTGTCGCGCGAGGACAGCGCCCGCCTGATCACGCTGGGCCCGTCGGCGAGCGCGGCGAGCACGAGCGCCCGGTTGGTGAGCGACTTGCTGCCCGGCAGCGACACCGTCACGTCGACCGGCCCGCGCGCGCGGGGCGCCGGCCAGGGATCCTGCTCGAGGGCTGGTGCGGAGGTCACGAGGTCACCCTAGTGGCGGTCCTGGTCCGGGGTCCGCCTCTAGGGTGGGGGACATGTGCGGTCGCTACGCCTCGAGCCGACGCCCCGAGGACCTGGTGGAGGAGTTCGAGGTGGTCTCGCCCCAGGTCCGGGCCCCCCTCCCCGCGGACTACAACGTCGCGCCCACCAAGGAGGTGTACGCGGTGCTGGAGCGTCCGCCCCGGCCCTCCGGGTCCGGGGGGACGACGCCGGTCGAGCGGCAGCTGCGGGTGCTCACCTGGGGCCTGGTGCCGTCCTGGGCCAAGGACCCCGCGATCGGCAGCCGGATGATCAACGCCCGGGTGGAGACCGTCACCGAGAAGCCGGCCTTCCGCAAGGCCTTCGCGGCCCGCCGCTGCCTGCTGCCGGCCGACGGCTACTACGAGTGGTACCCGACGTCGCGGCTGACCAAGGCGGGCCGGCCCGCCAAGCAGCCCTTCTTCATCCGGCCCCGCGACCACGGGCTGCTGGCGATGGCCGGCCTCTACGAGATCTGGCGCGACCCGGACCGGGCCGACGACGACCCGGACCGCTTCCGGTGGACCTGCACCGTGCTGACCACCCAGGCCGAGGACGACCTGGGCCACATCCACGACCGGATGCCCCTGATGGTCGACCGGGAGCGGTGGGCCGACTGGCTGGACCCGACCCTGGAGGGCGCCGACCGGCTGGCGCTGCTCACTCCCGCCGCCCCGGGCCGGCTCGAGGCCTACCCGGTCCCGACGCTGGTCAGCAACGTGCGCAACAACGGCCCCGAGCTGGTGGAGCCGCTGCCCCTGGAGGAGATCGGCCCCGACGTGGTCGACGAGATCGTCTCGAGGCAGACGCGATGAGCGCCGTCGAACGGCTCGTCGACACCCCCGCGGGCGAGGCACGGCTGGTCACCCACCGCTCGCGCCGGCCGCTGGCCACGCTGCTGCTCAGCCACGGGGCGGGCGGCGGGATCGAGGCGCCCGACCTCCAGGCGCTGGCCGCGGCCCTGCCCCCGGCCGGCGTGACCGTGGTGCTGCTGGAGCAGCCGTGGCGGCGCGCGGGCCGTCGGATCGCGGGTCCGCCCCCGACCCTGGACACCGCCCTGCAGGCCGCGTCGGACCGGCTTCGGGTGCGCA
This sequence comes from Nocardioides sp. Z50_6, assembly GCF_058215755.1. NCBI lineage: Bacteria > Bacillati > Actinomycetota > Actinomycetes > Propionibacteriales > Nocardioidaceae > Nocardioides > Nocardioides sp. Z50_6. Next base: position 311,324 of record NZ_JBZAJB010000003.1, read on the forward strand.
CCCCGCTGGTGGTCGGGGGCCGCTCGGCCGGCGCCCGCTCCGCCGCCCGGACCGCCCGCCGGCTCGGCGCCTCCGGGGTGCTCGCGCTCTCCTTCCCGCTCCACCCGCCGGGTCGGCCGGAGCGCTCCCGGCTCGACGAGCTGCTGGGTGCCGGCCTGCCCACCCTGGTCGTCCAGGGGGAGCGGGACTCCTTCGGCCGGCCCGAGGAGTTCCCCGACAGCGTCGACCTGTGCGTTGTCCCGGGTGGGGACCACTCCTTCAAGGTGCCGGCCCGCGGGCCGGTGACCGGCGAGGAGGCGCTCGACATCGTCGTGGAGGCGACCCTGGGCTGGATCGTGCGCGAGGTCGCCGGGAATGGAGGCGGGTGACGCGATGTTGACGACGACGTGCTCGCAACAGTCCCGGAGTCAGACGTCCCGCTAGTGTGGGACCCGATGAACGACTCCCTCACCGAAGAGACCGACGCGCAGCGTTCCGCGCGCTTCGAGCGCGACGCTCTGCAGCACCTGGACCAGCTCTACTCGGCCGCCATGCGGATGACGCGCAACCCCGCCGACGCCGAGGACCTGGTGCAGGAGACCTACGCGAAGGCGTTCGCCTCCTTCCACCAGTTCAAGCCGGGGACCAACCTCAAGGCGTGGCTCTACCGGATCCTGACCAACACCTTCATCAACACCTACCGCAAGAAGCAGCGGCAGCCGCAGCAGTCCATGGCCGAGGACGTGGAGGACTGGCAGCTCGCGCGCGCCGAGTCCCACACCTCGGGAGGGCTGAAGTCCGCGGAGACCGAGGCGCTGGAGCGTCTCCCCGACTCCCAGGTGAAGGTCGCCCTGCAGCGGCTCCCCGAGGAGTTCCGGATGGCGGTCTACCTGGCCGACGTCGAGGGGTTCCCCTACAAGGAGATCGCCGAGATCATGGGGACGCCGATCGGGACGGTGATGTCGCGTCTGCACCGGGGACGCCGCCAGCTTCGCGACATGCTCGCCGACTACGTCGCCGAGAACGACCTGTTGTCTGCGGGCAAGACGGGGAAGGGGAAGGACTCATGAGCCACGAGCACGGCGAGGACTGCGCCGACTACCTCGAGCGGATCGTCTACTTCCTCGACAACGAGCTCGACGACGCCGACTGCGCCGCGGTGCAGCAGCACCTCGACGAGTGCGGCCCCTGTCTGAGCCGCTACGACCTCCAGCGCACCGTGAAGACCGTGGTGGCGCGCTCCTGCCGCGAGCAGGCCCCCTCCGCGCTCCGCGCGCGGGTGCTGAGCCAGATCCGCGAGGTCCAGGTCCGTCTCAGCGAGGGCTGAGGCCCTCCTCGCCCGGCAGCCCGGGCAGCGCCCGGCGCCCCCGGGAAGCAGCGAACCCCCGGCCGGTGGCTGGGGGTTCGATGTCTTCCACGCCAGGCGTGGAGGGAGCTGGTGCGCTCAGGCGTTGGGGCGCTTGCCGTGGTTCGCGCCCTTCTTCTTGCGAGCGCGGCGCTTGCGGCCGGTCTTGCCCATGGTGTCCTCCTGCGGTCGGGTCGACCCTGCGAACAGCGAAGGGCCGAGTGTCAGTCTCTCAAACCTCACCCCGGCGGCGAAATCCGGGCCATGAAGCGGTCGCCGTCCACCACCGCCCGGGTCACCTCCCCGGAACCCACGAGCTTCCCGGGCCGCCCCTGGGTCACGTGGCGGGCGGAGACCGCGAAGCGGTGCAGCCGCCCGTCGGCGTAGACGCCGGTGGCGACCACCTCGACCTCCTGGCCCACCGGGCTGGGCGCGAGGTGCTCCACCTGGACCCGGGTGCCGACGCTGGTCGAGCCCGCGGCGAGTCCGGCCTCCAGAGCGGCGCAGGTGGCCGCCTCGAACCAGGCCAGCAGCCGCGGGGTGCCGAGGACAGGCAGGGTCCCGCTGCCGACGGCGACCGCGGTGTCGTCCTCGGTCACGGTGAACCGCAGGGTCGTCGCTGGGGCCTCGGTCATGGGAGCTCCTTGGTGAAGGCGATCAGGTCGACACCGGGGGCCGGCGCCCAGTCCCGGTCCGGGGCCCGACGGTAGCCGAGCCGGTGGTAGAGGCGGTGGGCAGCCGTCATCTGGCTCAGGGAGGAGAGCGCCATGGCCGTGGCGCCGTGCGCGCGAGCCTGCCGCTCGCACACCCGCACGAGCGCCCCGCCCACGCCCCGGCCGCGTGCGGCCCGGTCGACGGCGAGCATCCGGAACTCGCCCTCCTCGCCCCCGCCCAGCTCCCGCATGGCCGAGCCGGCCGGGCGAGCCTCACCTGCACCGCGGTCGCCTCAGATGCCGAACGTGTTTCGCGGGTAGGCCGCGTCCACGTCGGTGATGACGTTGACCAGGTAGGGCACCCCGGAGGCGTAGGCGCGGTCCAGGGCCGGCCCGATCTCCTTCGGGTCGGTCACCGTCTCGCCGGCGCCGCCCAGGGCCTTGACCACGCCGTCGTAGGCGGTGCGGTGCCCCAGGTCGGCCACCACGTCGTAGCCGTAGAGCATCTGCATGGGCCCCTTCTCCAGACCCCACGCGGAGTTGTTGCCCATCACCATCACCACCGGCAGGTTGTGGCGCACCAGGGTGTCGACGTCCATCAGCGAGAAGCCGGCGGCGCCGTCGCCGAGCAGCAGCGTCACCTGGGCCGAGGGGCGCGCGAGGCGCGCGCCGATCGCGGCACCGAGGCCGGCACCGAGGCAGCCGTAGGGACCCGGGTCCAGCCACCCGCCCGGGCGCTTGGGCTCCACGAACTTGCCGGCGAAGCTGACGAAGTCCCCGCCGTCGCCGATCACCACGGAGTCGTCGGCCAGCCGCGGCACCAGCTCGCCGTAGATGCGCGCCGGGTGGATCGGGTCGGCCTCGGCGGTGAGCAGCGCGCGGTCGCGCTCCGCGGTGGCGGCGACGGTGGACTGCAGGTCGCAGACCCACGACGACCAGTCGGGCCGCCGGGAGGAGCGCTCGAGCCCGGCGGCCAGGCCGTCGAGCACCAGCGTCAGGTCTCCGCTGACGGAGTCGGCCAGGTCGGCGTGCCCGGAGAGCTGCCCGGGGGAGTCGGCGACGTGCACCACCCGGGCGGCGGGGGCGCCGTCCTTGCCGCCGAAGACGCCGTACCCGAGCCGGAAGTCCAGCGGGGTCCCGACGACCACGACGACGTCGGCGTTGCCGAGCGCCTGGCCCCGCGCCTTCGTGACGAGCAGGGGGTGGCCGCCGGGCACCAGGCCGCGGCCCATGCCGTTGGTCAGCGTCGGGATCCCGGCGGACTCGACGAGGCGCAGGGCCGCCTCCTCGGCCCGGTCGGCCCAGACGTCGGTGCCCAGCACCAGCACCGGCCGGGAGGCCTCGGCGAGCAGCCGTGCGATCCGCTGCACGGCGTCCGGGTCGGGCTCGACCGCGGCGCTCGCGGCGCCGGTCGGCAGCGGGCCCGAGGCGCTGTTGAAGAACTCGTCCATCGGCACGTCGACGAAGACCGGGCCGCGGTGCGAGCTGCCGGCCACTCGGAACGCCTCGTCCATCCCGCCCAGCACGTCGCCGGCGGTGGGCAGGGTGCGCGCGAGCTTGGCGACCGGCGCGATGATCGGCGGCTGGTCGAGCTCCTGGAGGCTTCCGGTGCCCCAGCGGTTGGCGGGCGCACGGCCCCCGACCACGACCATGGGCGACCCGGCGAACTGAGCCTGGGCGATGGCGCTGATCCCGTTGGTCACGCCAGGGCCGGCGGTGAGCACCGCCAGGCCGGGGGTCCGGGTCAGCTTGCCGGTCGCCTCGGCCGCGAACGCCGCGGTCTGCTCGTGGCGCACGTCGAGCAGCCGCATCGGCGGATCGGCCTTGACGGCGCCGTCGTACATCGGGAACACGTGTGCCCCGGAGAGGGTGAACATCGTCTCGACGCCGTGGGCCCGGGCTGCGGCCACGGCCAGCTCGCCTGCGTGCCCGGAGATCTCTTCGTTGGTCATGTGACCGAGGTTACTCACACGTAGGGCCCGGCGTGGTCGCCCCCCGGTAGCCCGCGGGATCCGGATGGGCGGCTCAGAGCAGGTGCTCGGCGTTGGTGCTGCGCAGCGCGTCCACCACGACCAGCAGGAGGTCGGACCGGCCGGGGGGCGGGTCGGGGGCGAGCAGGAGCTGGAGGTGCAGCGCCCGGAGGAACGCCTGGCACGTGGCGGAGCGGACGAGCGGGTCCTCGTCGGGACCGGTCCCGCGGCCGACGCCGTGCGGGGAGGCGTGCACGGCGATCCGGGTGATCCAGGGCTCGATCACCTGCGCGGGGACCAGGTCGCGGCGCAGGATCGTCAGGGTGGCCCGGGCCAGGCGGTCCGGGGCCCCGTCGGCCATCAGCTCGCGGGTCTCCACCAGCCGGTCGGCGACGACGTCCAGCAGGACGGTCTGCTCCAGGGAGCCCAGGTGCGGCGAGCCCGCCAGGGAGCCGAGGGCGTCGGCCCCGTGGGCGACCGCCCGCGCCCACCCCTTGCCGGGCACCCAGCCGCGCAGGTCGCGCTCGCGGACCAGCCAGGTCGCCAGCCGGTCGCCCCAGCGCAGCACCTGGTCGGCGGTCAGGAGCCTCTCCGTGCTGTCCCGGTCCAGGATCTGGGCGAGCACCCGGACCGACCAGCTGCGGCGGAAGACCGAGTCGGTCCCGGCCTCGCCCAGCCCGACCTCCAGGCCGGTGGCCATGCCGTCGCCGAGCCCGGCGAGCAGGTCGTCGTAGACCCCGCGGGCCAGCCACGTGGTCAGCGCCGGGTAGGCGATGCCGTCGCGCTGCTCGGGGTCGGGGGAGCCCAGCATCGTGGTGAGCTCCGCGGTCAGGTCGTCCAACGGGCGGTCGGTCGGCACGCTCAGCCCGTCCGCGACCACCTCGCGCCAGTACCCCCTCGACATGGCTCCATCCTGCCAGCCCGTCCGGTGCCCGTCCGATGTCCGGGCACGGCGCGCCTGGCCCGCCCGGGGGCCTAGGCTGACTCGGTGCCTTCGCTGACCGAACTGGTGCGCGCCCACACCGACCTCGACGCCGACGACGTCACCTGGCTCTCGCTGCTGATGGCCGACTGGCAGATCATCGCCGACCTCTCCTTCGCCGACCTGGTGCTCTGGCTGCCCGACCGGGAGGGCCGGGGGTTCTGGGCCGGCGGACAGATTCGGCCCACCACCGGACCCACGGCGCTGGTCGACGACGTCGTCGGCACCTTCGTCCCGGCCGGGCGGCGGCGGATGCTGGACATGGCCCTGGAGCAGGGGCGGCTGGTCCGCGAGGGCGACCCGGAGTGGCGCGACGACGTCCCGGTGCGGGTCGAGACGATCCCGGTGCGCCGCGCCGAGCGGGTGATCGCGGTGATCGCCCGCAACACCAACCTGCTCGGGGTCAGGACCCCGAGCCGGCTGGAGCTGGCCTACCTGGAGACCGCCTCGGACCTGACCCAGATGATCGCGCGGGGCCACTTCCCGCACACCGGCCAGCGCAGCGACGACGTGGACGCCCCGCGCGTCGGGGACGGGTTCCTCCGGGTCGACGCCTCCGGCCGGGTGACCTACGCCAGCCCCAACGCGTTGTCGGTCTACCGGCGGCTCGGCCTGACCGGCGACCTCGCCGGCGTGGTGCTGGCCGACCTCACCCGCAGCCTGGTGCCGCCGCGCCGCAGGCCGGACGAGGAGATCATCAGCGCGGTCCTGGGAGGGCGGGCCCACCGGGACACCGAGCTCGTCACCGACCACGTGTCGGTGGTGGTGCGCGCGGTGCCGCTACGCCCGCGCGGGGAGCACATCGGCGCGTTGGTCCTGCTGCGCGACGTCACCGACCTGCGCCGCCGCGAGCGCGAGCTGGTCACCAAGGACGCCACCATCCGCGAGATCCACCACCGGGTGAAGAACAACCTGCAGACGGTCGCGGCCCTGCTGCGCCTGCAGGCCCGCCGGATCGAGCAGCCCGAGGCCCGCTCCGCGCTCGAGGAGGCGGTACGCCGGGTCGGCTCGATCGCCATCGTCCACGAGACGCTGAGCCAGGCGGTGGAGGAGAGCGTCGACTTCGACGAGATCGCGGACCGGCTGGGGCGGATGGTGACCGACGTGAGCGTGGCCGGCGAGCGGGTACGGGTGGAGCGCCGGGGGTCCTTCGGCGCTCTGGCCTCGGAGGTGGCGACGCCGTTGGCGATGGTGCTCACCGAGGTGCTCCAGAACGCGGTCGAGCACGGCTACGGCGAGGACGACGCCGCCGAGGGGGTCATCGCGGTGGAGGCCCGCGCCGGCGTGGGGCGGTTGCACCTGGTGGTCTCCGACGACGGCCGGGGCCTGCCCCCGGGATTCGACCTGGACTTCTCCACCAACCTGGGGCTCTCGATCGTGCGCACCCTGGTGGAATCCGAGCTGGGGGGACAGCTCACGATCGGCCCCGGGCGGGACCGCGGGACCCGGGTGGTCGTCGACGTCCCGGTCGACGTGTTCCCGGCCGGGTGAGCCCCGGGCGCGGGCGGTCGCTCAGGCGGTGCGCACGCGGGCGCGGGCGTTGCGCCGCTTGAGGGCGCGTCGCTCGTCCTCGCTGAGGCCGCCCCAGACGCCGTGGTCCTGGCCGGCCTCGAGCGCCCACGCCAGGCACTGCTCGCGGACCTCGCACCGCCGGCACACCTGCTTGGCCTCCTCGATCTGGAGGATCGCCGGGCCCGTGTTGCCGATCGGGAAGAACAGCTCGGGGTCCTCGTCGAGGCAGGCAGAGCGGTGGCGCCAATCCATGGCTGAGGGTTCCTCATTCCTTGGGTTCGGGGGTTGCGACGAATCGAGAGTCTTCAAGTCGCGGGGGCAAAAGGGCTCGGGGCTGCACGGCAAGGAACGCCGTGGCAAGCGCGCCTCCAAGACTCGCAAGAGATCTGCCGTCGCACAACCCTTTGCCGACGTCACATCGGTCACAACTACAGTGAACAGGGTGAAGAACTTCCTTCCACCGCCACTCCCGCTCGTGCTCGCCCTGCTGCTCGTCGGCCTCGAGGCCGTGGTGATGCTGGCGCTCGCCGTGCTTGAGCTGCTCTCCCTGGACACCGGTCGCCTCGTCATGGGGCTGACCACCACCGTCTTCTTCGCCGGGTACGGCGTCGGGCTGCTGGCCTGCGCCCGGGGCACCTGGCGTCGCGAGACCTGGGGACGCAGCCCCCTGGTGCTCGCCCAGCTCATCCAGCTGGGGGTGGCGTGGAGCTGGTTCGCCGGGAACCCGGTGCTCGCCGCAGCGCTGGCCGTGGTGGCGCTCGCCGTGCTCGCCGGGACGTTCCACCCCGCCAGCCTCCGCGCCCTGGACCCCGACGCCGAGCAGGACGCCGAGCGCCGGGTCTGACGAGGACCCGACGAGGGCCCGAGGAGCTGCGTCAGTCCGACTCGAGCGAGGCGCGCAGCTGGTCCAGGGTCCGGCTGAGCAGGCGCGAGACGTGCATCTGGGAGACCCCGATCTCGGTGGCGATCTGGGACTGGGTCATGTTCTTGAAGAAGCGGAGCAGGAGGATCTTCTTCTCCCGGGCTCCCAGGCCCTCCAGCAAGGGCTTGATCGACTCGCGGATCTCGACGTGCTCCAGGTTGGTGTCGTCGACGCCCAGGGCGTCGAGGATCGAGGGCCCCTCGTCGTGGTCGTCGCCCGCGTCGAGCGAGAGCGTCGCGTAGGCGTTGGAGGACTCGATCCCCTCCACGATCTCCTCGACGGAGCAGCCGATCGCCTCGGCCAGCTCGCGGGGCGTGGGGGAGCGGCCGAGGGACTGGCTGAGCTCGCCGGTGGTGGAGGCGATCTGCATCCGCAGCTCCTGCAGCCGCCGCGGCACCCGGATGGCCCATCCCTTGTCCCGGAAGTGCCGCTTGATCTCGCCGATGATGGTGGGGGTGGCATAGGTGGAGAACTCCACGCCGCGGTCTGTCTCGAACCGGTCGATCGCCTTGAGCAGCCCGATGGTGCCGACCTGGACGAGGTCCTCGAAGGGCTCGCCCCGGTTGCGGAAGCGGCGTGCGCAGTGCTCGACGAGGGCCAGGTGCAGGTGGACCAGCTCGTCGCGGGAGACGACGGCGAGCGCCGAGGCCGGCTCGGCGGCGCGCAGCTGGACGAAGAGCTCCGCGCTGCGTCGACGCGTCAGCTCGAGAGCTGTCGGCTGCACCGCGTCGGAGTCCCCGATCTCCACGGCCATCTCAGATGTCGGCCTCGCCTATGCTCGAGGCCATCGAGAGCCGCACGGTGAGCAGGTCGTCCTGGGTGAGGACCTTGGTCTCGCCGGCCAGGGTGCTGAGCACCTGCCAGGCGAAGGAGTCGGTGTCCGACTCCGGGGGGTTGTCGCACTGGACCGAGAGCTCGATCGCCATCGAGTGCGGCTCGAGGTAGAACCGGCAGGTCAGGTCCGAAGCCTCGTCGGCCTCCGGCAGCACCATCGCGCTGGCCTCGCCCACCGCGATCCGGAGATCCTCGATGTCGTCGAGGGTGAAGTCGAGCCGGGCGGCGAGCCCGGCGGTGGTGGTGCGCAGCACGGAGGCGAAGGCGCCGTCGGCGGGCAGCCTGAGCTCGACATCGGCCTTGCGAGCGGCACTGCTGTCACTCATCGTCGTAATACCGTCCTCGATCGTCGAACCTGCACAGACCTTAGTGGGGCGGCCCGTCCGGAGGACGAGCCGCCCCACAAGTGGTCTGAACCGGGTCAGGCCTTCTTGGTCTCCCAGAAGATGTCCGCGATCTCGTCGATCTTGGACAGCAGCTGGTCCGCCTTGTCCGCGTCGAGCTCGCCCTTGGTGCCGGACGCGCCGGCCAGCTTGGTCGCCTCGTTGATGAGGCTGTGCAGCTGCGGGTACTTCTCGAAGTGCGGGGGCTTGAAGTAGTCGGTCCACAGCACCCACAGGTGGTGCTTGACCAGCTCGGAGCGCTGCTCCTTGATCAGGATGGCGCGGGTGCGGAAGTCCGGGTCGGCGTTGTCGGCGACCTTGGCGATGATCTGCTTGATCGACTCGGCCTCGATGCGAGCCTGTGCCGGGTCGTAGACGCCGCAGGGCAGGTCGCAGTGCGCCGAGGCATCGACGGTGGGGGCGATGAAGCGGGAGAACATCAAACGTTCCTCTCGGTCGTGCTCAGTGGTGCAGCAGTCGTGATGGTTGACTGCGACACTACTCGCGTGAGCGGTGCCGGTCAGTGGGGTGGTACCCCGTCGGGACGTGGTCATGCGGTCGGCCTGGCCCGGGTGCGTGGCGCCTCGATGCTTCCCCTGCTGCGACCGGGCGACCGGCTCGTGGTCAGGTACGGCGTCGTGCCGCGGCCGGGCGACCTGGTGCTCGCCACGCTCGCCGACGGCACCCTGGTGGTGAAGCGGGCGCACTCGCGCCGCGCCCTGCGCGACGGCTCTCCCGGGTGGTGGCTGCTCAGCGAGGACCCCGCCGTCGGCGTCGACTCCCGCCACCGGGGGCCGGTGGCCGACGCCGCCGTGCACGCCGTGGTGCTGGCCCGGGCCTGGCCCCGTCCTCGCTGGTGGCGCCGGCCCCGCCAGGGCCAGGCCTGAGCGGCGTGCGAGGCCGTCCGGGAGGGGCCTGGCGGACACGGTCATCGATGCCCGGAGGGGCCGTGGAAGAATCGGCGCCATGGTTGACACACCCGATCCGGCCCACCCGTTCCTCGGCGATCCGGTGTTCGACCTCCACGTAGGCGGCAAGCTGGAGACGGTCTCGACCGTCGAGCTCGACGGCCCCGACGCGCTCGCCCTGGCCTACACCCCCGGGGTGGCTCGCGTCTGCGAGGCGATCGCCGAGGATCCCACCATGACCCAGCACTACACCTGGGTCCCCAACACCGTGGCCGTCGTCACCGACGGCACCGCGGTCCTCGGACTCGGCGACATCGGCCCCGGCGCGGCGATGCCCGTGATGGAGGGCAAGGCGGTCCTGTTCAAGCAGTTCGGCGGCGTCGACGCGGTGCCGATCGCGCTGGCGACCACCGACGTGGAGGAGATCATCGAGACCGTGGCCCGGCTCGCGCCGAGCTTCGGCGGGATCAACCTCGAGGACATCTCGGCCCCCCGCTGCTTCGAGATCGAGGACCGTCTCAAGGAGCTCCTGGACATCCCGGTGTTCCACGACGACCAGCACGGCACGGCGGTGGTGGCGCTGGCCGCGCTGACCAACGCGCTCCGCCTCACCGGCCGGACCCCCGCCGGGACCCGGGTGGTGATCTCGGGCGCCGGCGCGGCCGGCGTCGCGGTCGCCCGGATCCTGCTGGAGGCCGGCCTGGAGGACCTGGCCATCGTGGACCGGCAGGGCGTGCTCAACTCCCAGCGTGCCGACCTGACCCCGGTCAAGGCGGCGTTGGCCCGCGACACCGCCGACCGTGTCGGGCGCAGCGGCACCCTCGCGGAGGTGATGCGCGGAGCCGACGTCTACATCGGTGTCTCCGGCGGCACCGTGCCCGAGGAGGTGGTGGCCACCATGGCCGACGACGCCATCATCTTCGGTCTCGCCAACCCGCACCCCGAGGTCCACCCGGAGGTCGCCCACCGGCACGCGAGGGTCGTGGCCACCGGCCGCTCGGACTTCCCCAACCAGATCAACAACGTGCTCGCCTTCCCCGGCATCTTCCGGGGCGCCTTCGACGTGCACGCCACAGCGATCACCGAGGGCATGAAGCTGGCCGCCGCCGAGGCGCTGGCCGAGCTGGTCGGCGACGACCTCGCCGCCGACTTCGTGATCCCGTCGCCCTTCGACCCTCGGGTGGGGCCGGCCGTCTCGGCCGCGGTGGCCGCTGCCGCCCGCCGCGACGGAGTCGCCCGGCGCTGAGCCTCGACCCCGCCCCACTCGGCGGGGCGGGGTCCGTCGCCCGGGCTGGCGAGGGCCCGGGCGGGGGTGAGGGATAGCCTCGTGGCATGTTCGCCGTGTATGCCGACTCCTTCGCGCCTCGTGACGCGGCCGATCCGCTGGCCGGACTCGTGGTGGGGGAGCGTCCCGACCCCGTCGCGCCCGAGGGCTGGACGACCGTCACGGTCAGGGCGGCCTCCCTCAACCACCACGACCTGTGGTCCCTGCAGGGAGTGGGCCTGCGCGAGGAGGCCCTCCCGATGATCCTGGGCTGCGACGCCGCCGGCCACGACGAGGACGGCAACGAGGTCGTCGTCCACGCGGTGGTCAGCGACCCCGACTGGAGCGGTGACGAGACCCTCGACCCGCGCCGCTCCCTGCTCTCCGAGCGGCACCAGGGCACGTTCGCCGACAAGGTGGTCGTGCCGCGCCGCAACGTGGTGCCCAAGCCCGCCTCGCTCTCCTTCGAGGAGGCCGCCTGCCTCCCCACAGCCTGGCTGACCGCCTACCGCATGCTCTTCACCCAGGGCGGGCTCAAGGCCGGGGACTCCGTGCTCGTCCAGGGCGCCGGCGGCGGCGTCGCCACCGCGCTGATCACCCTCGCCCGGGCCGGTGGGCTCCGGGTGCTGGCCACCTCCCGCGACGAGGCCAAGAGGGCGCGCGCGCTCGAGATCGGGGCCCACGAGGTCTTCGAGTCCGGCGCGCGGCTGCCGCACAAGGTCGACGCGGTGATGGAGACCGTGGGACGCGCGACGTGGTCGCACTCGGTGCGCGCGCTGCGTCCCGGCGGCAAGATCGTGATCAGCGGCACCACCAGCGGACCCCAGCTCGACGACTCCGAGCTCACCCGGATCTTCTTCCTCCAGCTGCAGGTGATCGGCTCCACCATGGGGAACCGCGCCGAGCTGGCCTCGCTGGTGGCGATGCTCGACGCCACCGGCACCCGGCCGCTGATCGACCGGACGATGCCGATGGAGAAGGCGCACGACGCGTTCGCGGCGCTGAGCAGGGGCGAGGTCTTCGGCAAGGTGGTGCTCACGCGATGACCGCGCCGCGCACACACCTGCTCACCGGGGCCGGGTCCGGCATCGGCCTGGCGCTGGCGCGCCTGCTGGCGGCGCGGGGCGACCGCCTGGTGATGCTGGCCCGCACCCACCGGCGCGCCGACGAGATGCAGGCCGCGCTGCCCGGGCACGCTTGCCACGTCGTCGACCTGGCCCGGCCCGAAGCGGTGGCGACGGCGGGCTCCGTGCTGGCCGAGATGGAGTCGCTCGACTCCCTGGTGCACTGCGCGGGCGTCGTCCACCTCGGCCCCGTGGCCACGCTCAACGCCGACGCCTGGCAGGAGCAGCTCCAGGTCAACCTGAACGCCCCCGCGCGCCTGACCCGCGCGGTCCTGCCCGCGCTGCGTGCCGCCCGCGGCACCATCGTCCTGGTCAACTCCACGGCCGTGCAGTCGGTCAACCCGCACTGGGCGGCCTACGCGGCCTCCAAGGCAGGACTGCGGGCGTTCGCCGACGCGGTCCGCGCCGAGGAGGCCCCCCACGGGGTGCGGGTGACCTCGGTCTACCCGAGCCGCACCGCCACCCCCATGCAGGAGCTGGTGCATCGGCAGGAGGGACGCAAGTACGATCCGTCCGCGTTCCTGAGCGCCGAATCGGTGGCGGAGTCGATCCGCCACGTGCTGGACCTGCCCGCCGACGCGACGATCCCGGACCTGACCCTCCGCGCGGCGCCGAGGCATCCCCCGGCCTGAGGCCGACGCCCGACAGGGCTGCGCTCTGCAGCCGACCCGTGAACAGAGGAACCCCCGTGAGCACCCTCCACCCCGCACTTCAGCCCGTCTATGCCGAGGTCCTGCACCGCAACCAGGGAGAGCTCGAGTTCCACCAGGCCGTGCACGAGGTCCTGGAGAGCCTGAGCCCGGTCGTGGTGAAGCGACCCGAGTACGTCGAGGCCTCGATCATCGAGCGCATCTGCGAGCCTGAGCGCCAGATCATCTTCCGGGTGCCCTGGGTCGACGACCAGGGCACGGTCCGGACCAACCGCGGGTTCCGGGTCGAGTTCAACTCCGCGCTCGGGCCCTACAAGGGCGGGCTTCGCTTCCACCCCAGTGTCTACCTGGGCATCGTGAAGTTCCTGGGCTTCGAGCAGGTCTTCAAGAACGCGCTCACCGGCATGCCGATCGGCGGCGGCAAGGGCGGCTCGGACTTCGACCCCAAGGGCCGCTCCGAGGGTGAGGTGATGCGCTTCTGCCAGTCCTTCATGACCGAGCTCTACCGGCACCTGGGCGAGTACACCGACGTCCCGGCCGGTGACACCGGGGTGGGCGGCCGCGAGATCGGCTACCTCTTCGGTCAGTACAAGCGGATCACCAACCGCTACGAGTCGGGAGTGCTCACCGGCAAGGGCATCACCTGGGGCGGCTCCAAGGCGCGGACCGAGGCGACCGGCTACGGCACGGTCTTCTTCGTCGACGAGATGCTGCGCGCCCGCGGCTCCTCCTTCGACGGCAAGCGCGTGGTCGTCTCGGGCTCCGGCAACGTGGCGATCTACGCGGTCCAGAAGGTCCACCAGCTCGGCGGCACCGTGGTGGCGGTCTCGGACTCCGGCGGCTACGTGGTGGACGAGGCCGGCATCGACGTCCCGCTGCTCCGGGAGATCAAGGAGGGGCGCCGGGGCCGGGTCAGTGAGTACGCCGAGCTGCGCGGGCCGAAGGTGCACCACGTGGCCGACGGGTCCATCTGGGACGTCCCGTGCGACGTGGCGCTGCCGTGCGCCACCCAGAACGAGCTCCCCGAGGAGGGCGCCAGGACCCTGGTGCGCCACGGCGTGCAGGTGGTGGCCGAGGGTGCCAACATGCCGACCACGCCCGCGGCGCTGGACCTGCTGCGCTCCGCCGGGGTGCTCTTCGCCCCCGGCAAGGCCGCGAACGCCGGGGGAGTGGCCACCAGTGCCCTGGAGATGCAGCAGAACGCCTCGCGCGACCGCTGGACCTTCGAGCACACCGAGGAGCGGCTGGCCGACATCATGGCCGGCATCCACCTGCAGTGCGTCGAGACCGCCGACGAGTACGGCGTGCCCGGCGACTACGTGGCCGGGGCGAACATCTCCGGCTTCTGCCAGGTCGCGGACGCGATGCTGGCGATGGGCGTCATCTGAGCCCGGCTGCGTACGAGGACCGTCGGCGGACCGGCGGGCCGCTCACTCGAAGGTGACGGCGAAGTCGCGGAGCCGCCACGACAGCAGTGGCGGCCGCTCGGCCAGCCAGCCGAGCGGGCCCCGAGCGTCGAAGGACCAGTGGGCCAGGCAGGGGATCGCGCGCGCGGACCCCCTGATGGTGGCCGAGCGGGTGCCCGCGGTGAGCGCCGGTTGGCTGGTGCGGCCCCGCAGCGGCCCGCGCAGCGAGAGGGCCGAGGTGTCGAGGAACTCCGCCGTGGCCAGTGGGGCCCGGCCCTGCGCGGCGGCCCAGAAGGTCCGGTCGAGCGGGCCGAGGCCACCGCGCGAGTGGCTGAAGGTCGCCAGCTCCTTGGGCAGGTCCCACAGGGCCCGACCTCCTTCGCGCGAGACCTCGGAGTCCACCCACAGGTCGCGGACCCGCAGCGCCAGACCACCCTCGTCGGCCCGGCGCGCCACCAGCAGCTCGGAGTAGTCGAGGGTGCCCCCGGGCCGGTACTCCACGAAGGCCACGGCGAAGAGCCCGGCCGGCTCGCCCGGCGGCCGGGCACGGAAGAGCGAGCCCCACAGGTGGCCCCTCAGGTGCCAGGGCGGAGACGGGAAGGCCATCGGCCGGGCTCCTCCTCAGTCCTCGGGGTCGTCCTCGCGGGCCAGCCAGGTGGCGAACCGCTCCACCGCCGTCTCGAACTCGGGGTGGATGTCGGTGAACTGCTGCAACCGGTCGGCGAGCCACGCCAGGGTGACCTCCTCGTCACCCCGGCGTCGCTCCAGCTCCTCGATGCCCCGATCGGTGAAGTACATCGGCTCAGTAGTCGTTGGCGGGCGCAGTCGGGGAGGCGAACGCCTGGCCGAGCAGGTTCTTCTGCTCCTCCGTGTGCCGCTTGAGGGTGCCGACCGACGGCGAGGCGGAGGCGGGGCGGGTGACCGGCTCCACCTTGATGCCGAGCTCCTCCCAGACGTTGAGCGCGTAGTGCGGCCAGGGGCCCATGTTGCGCGGCTCGTCCTGCACCCACCGCACCGTCTTGAGGTGGGGGTACCTGGCGATCTCGGCCTTGATCTCCTCGGTCGGGCGGGGGTAGAGCTGCTCCACCCGGCCGATGGCGAACTTGGCGCCGTCCTCGCGCTTGCGCCGCTCCACGACCAGGTCCCAGGTGATCCGGCCCGAGCAGAGCAGGAGCGTCTCGACCTGCGAGGCGTCGGCCTCGTCGTCGCCGATGAAGGGCCGGAAGGACGTCCCCTCGGTGAAGTCGCTCGGCTGGGAGGCGGCCTCCTTGCGCTTGAGCATCGACTTCGGGGTGAAGACGACCAGCGGCCGGTGCTCCTCGCCCAGGGAGTGGCTGCGCAGCAGGTGGAAGTGGGAGGCGGGGGTGGAGGGCTGTGCCACCACCATCGCGTCCTCGGCGCACATCGTCAGGAAGCGCTCGATGCGGGCCGAGGAGTGGTCCGGTCCCTGACCCTCGTAGCCGTGGGGGAGGAGCAGGACGACGCCGGACTGCTGGCGCCACTTGGTCTCACCCGCGGAGATGAACTCGTCGATGACCGTCTGGGCACCGTTGACGAAGTCGCCGAACTGGGCCTCCCACAGCACCAGGGCGTCCGGGCGGGCCACCGAGTAGCCGTACTCGAAGCCGAGGGCGGCGTACTCGGAGAGCAGCGAGTCGTAGACGTAGAACTTCGCCTGGTCCTCGCTGAGGTTGGTCAGCGGCGTCCACTCGTCGGCGTTCTTGCGGTCGATGATGGTCGCGAACCGCTGGACGAAGGTGCCTCGGCGCGAGTCCTGGCCGGCCAGGCGGACCGGGCGGCCCTCCATGAGCAGCGAGCCGAAGGCGAGGATCTCGCCGGTGCCCCAGTCGATGGGGCCGTCGGTGATCGCGGCGGCCCGCCGCTGCAGCTGCGGCATCACCTTGGGGTGGACCGTGAAGCCCTCCGGCGGGGTGATGTAGGCGTCCGAGATCCGCTTGAGGACCTCCGAGGAGATGGCGGTCCCGCGGGTTCCGGCGGACTTCTCCGGGTAGTCGGGCACGGTGGTCCACTCCGATGGCTGGGCGGTCGCCTCGCGCACCTCGGTGAAGACCCGCTCCAGCTGCTGCTGGTAGTCGCGCAGGACCTGCTCGGCCTCCTCCAGGGTGATGTCGCCGCGGCCGATCAGGGACTCGGTGTAGAGCTTGCGCACCGAGCGCTTCTGCTCGATGAGGTCATACATCAGCGGCTGGGTGTACGACGGGTCGTCGCCCTCGTTGTGACCGCGCCGGCGGTAGCAGACCAGGTCGATCACGACGTCCTTGTTGAACGCCTGGCGGTACTCGAAGGCGAGCCGCGCCACCCGGATGCAGGCCTCGGGGTCGTCGCCGTTGACGTGGAAGATCGGGGCCTGGACCATCCGGGCCACGTCGGTGGCGTAGAGGGAGGAGCGCGACGAGCCGGGCGAGGTGGTGAACCCCACCTGGTTGTTGACCACGACGTGGATGGTGCCGCCGGTGCGGTAGCCGCGCAGCTGGGAGAGGTTGAGCGTCTCGGCCACCACGCCCTGGCCGGCGAAGGCGGCATCGCCGTGCACCAGCAGCGGGAGCACGGGGTACTCGGCGCCGCGGTCCAGGACGTCCTGCTTGGCCCGCGCGATGCCCTCCAGGACGGGGTCGACCGCCTCGAGGTGCGAGGGGTTGGCCGCGACCGAGACCTTGATGGTGTCGCCGCGCCCGGAGACGAACTCGCCCTCCGCGCCGAGGTGGTACTTCACGTCGCCGGATCCCTGGACGGTGCGCGGGTCGATGTTGCCCTCGAACTCGCGGAAGATCTGGGAGTAGCTCTTGCCGACGATGTTGGCCAGCAGGTTGAGCCGCCCGCGGTGGGCCATCCCGATGGCGACCTCGCTGAGGGAGGCCTCGGCGGCCGCCTCGCAGATCTCGTCGACCAGCGGGATCGTGGTCTCGCCGCCCTCGAGGGAGAAGCGCTTCTGGCCCACGAACTTGGTCTGCAGGAAGGTCTCGAACGCCTCGGCCTGGTTGAGCTTGAGCAGGATGCGCAGCTGCTCCTCGCGGGGCGTCTTGGTGTGCGGCTGCTCGACGCGCTGCTGGATCCAGGCGCGCTGCTCCGGGTCCATGATGTGCATGTACTCGATGCCGATGGTGCGGCAGTAGGAGTCGCGCAGGATCCCCAGGATGTCGCGCAGCTTCATGAAGCGCCGGCCCTCGCCGCCGAAGGACCCGGTCGCGAACTCGCGGTCGAGGTCCCACAGGGTCAGCCCGTGCGACTCGATCTCCAGGTCGGGGTGCGAGCGCTGGCGGTACTCCAGCGGGTCGGTGTCGGCCATCATGTGGCCGCGCACCCGGTAGGCGTGGATCAGCTCCAGGATCCGGGCCTGCTTGCTGATGTCCTCGTCGTGGTTGGTCGCGATGTCCGCGGCCCACCGGATCGGCTCGTAGGGGATCCGCAGCGAGCGGAAGATGTCGTCGTAGAAGCCGCCCTCGCCCAGCAGCAGGGCGTGCAGGCGCTTGAGGAACTCGCCCGACTGTGCCCCCTGGATCACCCGGTGGTCGTAGGTGGAGGTGAGGGTCATCACCTTGCTGATGGCGTTGCGCGCGATCGCCTCGGCGGAGGCGCCCTGCCACTCCGGCGGGTACTCCATGGCGCCCACGCCGATGATGGCGCCCTGGCCCTTCATCAGCCGCGGGACCGAGTGGCTGGTGCCGATGCCGCCGGGGTTGGTCAGGGAGATGGTCGTCCCCTGGAAGTCCGCGACGCCGAGCTTGCCGTCGCGGGCCTTGCGCACGACCTCCTCGTAGGCGGTCCAGAAGCCGGCGAAGTCCATCGTCTCGGCACCCTTGATGGAGGGCACCAGGAGCTGGCGGCTGCCGTCCTTCTTGGGCACGTCGATCGCCAGGCCGAGGTTGATGTGCGCCGGGGTGATCAGGTTGGGCTTGCCGTCGACGACGTCGAAGCCGACGTTCATCTCCGGCATCGCCTTGACCGCCTGGACCATGGCGTAGCCGATGATGTGGGTGAAGGAGACCTTGCCGCCGCGGGCGCGGGCGAGGTGGTTGTTGATGACCGTGCGGTTGTCCCACAGCAGCTTGACCGGGACCGAGCGGACCGAGGTCGCGGTCGGGACGGTGAGCGAGGCGTCCATGTTCTGGGCAGTGCGCGCGGGCGCGCCGCGCAGCACGGTGTAGCTGGGCTCGTCCTTGACCTCGGCGGGCGCGGCCGGACGGGCATCCTTGGCCACCGGCCGGTCGGTGCCGGTCGCGGGCTCGGCCGCCGCCGCGGCGGGGCGCGGCTTCGCCTTCGGGGTGGGTGTGCTCGCCTGCTTGACCGGCTGCTGCGTCTGCTGTGCCTGCTGGCCCGAGGGCGCTGCCTGGGGGGCGGACTGCTGTGCCGCAGCCGGCTTGGCGGCAGCCTGCTCCACCCGCGGTGCCGAGGCGTTCGTGCCGTCGGCCCCCGAGTGCTCCTTGAAGTAGTCGGCCCAGGCGGATCCGACGCTGGCCGGGTCCTTCCGGTACTGCTCGTACATCTCCTGGACCAGCCACTCGTTGGCGCCGAAGTCGGCGTCCGTCGAGGAGTTGGAGGACTGGTCAGAGGTGGGGGACTGCGGCACGGCTTGGTTCGCCTCTTCCGGGTAAGCGCGCGGTTATGGGTGAGTCGCCGTCAAGGCTAGACCCCCCGCCCGACAAATGCAGGGCATGGGTCCTCTTGCGGCAGGCTGGTCGGTACGCCGTACTCGTCCCCGACCTGGAGAAGGCTGCCGTGCCCGCCCGTTCCCTGCCCCGCCGTGCCGCTGTGCCGCTCGCGCTGCTGCTCGGCCTGACCGCCTGCACGGGCGAGCCGGACGCGCCCGGCGCCGGGGCCTCGCCCGCTCCGCCGGCCGCCTCGCCGTCGGCCCAGAGCGTCCCCGTGCCGACCAAGCACCTCCTCGGACAGGTCGTGGGGCGGCTGCCGCGCCCGGCCCGTCAGAGGCTGGTCGACCAGGTGGCTGAGGTGGTCGACGGCTGGCTCGACGCGGCGTTCGTCGGCGGCACCTTCCCCCGGGAGATCACCGGAGCCTGGGAGGGCTTCACACCGGGTGCGGCCCGGCGCGCCCGGCGCGACGCAGGGATGAGGTCGCTGGCGGGCATCTCGGAGCGGATCGACGGGGTGCGGGTCACCAAGCGCGCGGTCCGCTACGTCGTGCTCGCCCCCGGCGGCCGCCCGGCCGGCGTCACCGCCCGGCTCACGCTCGACCTGCACACCTCGGGCGAGGTCGCCAAGAAGGTCTCGGTGCGCGGCCGGCTGGCCCTGACACCCGTGGGCGGGCAGGGGCGCGACCGGTGGCGCATCTTTGCCTACGACCTCTCCAGGGGGAAGCGATGAGAGCCTCCCGTCCGCTGCGCCGCTGCGCCGGTGCGCTGCGCGTCCTGGTCCTCGGCGTCGCCCTGGCGGTGCTGGGACTGGTGGTGCCCGACTCCTCGGTCGCGCCCACCGAGGTGAGCCTGGTCGAGGTCCGCCGCACCCAGGGCGTCGACCTGACCCCCGACGTGGTCTGGATCCTGGCCCTGGGCTCGGACGCGCGGCCCGGCCAGTCGATGACCCGCAGCCGCGCCGACGCGATCCAGCTGGTGGGGCTCAACGCGCGCACCGGGGCCGCGACCGCCATCGGGGTGCCCCGGGACGCGTGGGTCGACGTCCCCGGGCACGGCCGCACCCGGATCAACGCCGGGCTCGTCTACGGCGGCCCGCAGCTGATGGCGGCCACCATGCGCGGGCTGACCGGCATCGAGGCCGACTACGTGATGGTCACCCGCTTCCCGTTCTTCGAGGACATGGTCGACGACATCGGGGGGATCACCGTGGACAACCCCCGCCGCTTCGCCGACCCGGACCTGAAGCGGGAGGGGTTCGCCCGCGGGCGGATCCGGCTCGGGGGCTACGACGCGATGGCCTTCAGCCGCATCCGCAAGGGGCTGCCCGACGGCGACTTCGGGCGCTCGGCCAACCAGCAGCGCACCCTGCGCGGGATCCACGCCAGGATCGTCGCGGCCAAGGACCGCCCCGGCTTCCTGGAGCGGGGGGTGATGACGGTGCTCGAGCACACCGACACCGATGCCTCTCCGGTCGAGCTCTTCCGCCTCGCCCAGGCCGTCGCCCAGGTCCGGTCCCGGTCGATCACCACCTGCGTGGTGCCGGGTCGGGTCGGGTTCGCCGGCTCGGCCAGCGTGGTCTTCCCCGACGTGGCGACCGCGCGGCGCTGGGGGGCCGAGGCCCGCCGGGACGCGACGCTGCGCCGCTGCTGACGGGCGTCGGCGACCGACGCCGACATGACGAGAGCCCCGGCCGCGTGCGGTCGGGGCTCTGCGTGTGTGCCTCCGGCAGGATTCGAACCTGCGGCACCTGGTACCGGAAACCAGTGCTCTATCCCCTGAGCTACGGAGGCAGTGCGTCAACGACGACGCGAGAGGGGAGACTACCTTCCCAACCTGCCGCAGCGGAAACCGACACCCGCGGATACGCTTGAAGGGTGACCCCCGACCAGCTCTCCACCACGATCCTGACCGCCCTCGAGTCCCTGGTGACCGACGGCGCGGTAACGCTGCCTGACGGCCTCCCGGCCACGGTCACTGTGGAGCGTCCCCGCCAGAAGGGACACGGCGACTACTCCACCAACGTGGCCCTCCAGCTGGCCAAGAAGGCCGGCACCGCCCCTCGGCCCTTCGGTGAGCTGCTCGCCGAGCGCCTGCGCACCGCCGAGGGCGTGGCGGGCGTCGAGGTGGCGGGCCCCGGTTTCCTCAACATCACCGTCGAGGCCGGCGCCCAGGGCCAGGTCGCGGCCGACGTCGTCGCCGCAGGCGAGGCCTACGGCGGCAGCCGGACGCTGGCCGGCCGCAAGATCAACGTCGAGTTCATCTCGGCCAACCCCACCGGACCCCTCCACCTCGGCCACACCCGCTGGGCGGTGCTGGGCGACGCGATCGCCCGGGTGCTCGCCGCGGCCGGGGCGGAGGTCACCCGCGAGTTCTACATCAACGACCGCGGTGTCCAGATGAACCACTTCGCGGCCTCGATCATCGCCGCGGCGCTCGGCGAGCCGACCCCCCAGGACGGCTACGCCGGCGCCTACATCCAGGACCTCGCCCGGCGGGTGGGCGAGGCCAGCCCCGGGATCTTCGACCTGCCCGCCGACGAGCGGCTGGCCGCCGTCCGTACCAAGGGCTACGAGCTGCAGCTCAAGGAGCAGCAGGAGCAGCTCGACGCGATCAACACGCACTTCGACGTGTGGTTCTCCGAGCTCTCCCTGCACGACGGCGGCGAGGTGCCCCAGACGTTGGCCCGGCTCAAGGGCCTGGGGCACGTCTACGAGGAGGGCGGCGCGCTGTGGATGCGGACCACCGACTTCGGCGACGACAAGGACCGGGTGCTCATCAAGTCCGACGGGGAGCTCACCTACTTCGCCTCGGACACCGCCTACTACCTCAACAAGCGGGCGCGCGGGTTCGACCGCTGCCTCTACCTGCTGGGCGCCGACCACCACGGCTACGTCAACCGGCTCAGGGCGATGGCCGCCTGCGTCGGCGACGACCCCGAGCAGACGCTGGACGTGATGATCGGCCAGCTGGTCAAGATCCTGCGCAACGGCGAGGAGCTGCGCCTCTCCAAGCGGGCCGGCACCATGGTGACGCTCACCGAGCTGGTCGACGAGATCGGCGTCGACGCCCTGCGCTACTCGCTGGCGCGCTACCCGGCCGACAGCCCGCTCACCCTCGACGTCGCCGAGATCACCCGGGCGTCCAACGACAACCCCGTCTACTACGTCCAGTACGGGCACGCCCGGACCTGCCGGATGATGGAGAACGCCGCCGACCTGGGCATGGCTGTCCCCGAGGACCTGTCCACCGGCTTCGACCCGGCGCTGCTCTCCCACGAGCTCGAGGGCCGGCTGCTGCGCGCCCTCGCCGAGTTCCCCCGGGTGGTGGCCAGCGCCGCCGAGCTGCGCGAGCCGCACCGCGTCGCCCGCTACCTGGAGGACACCACCTCGGTCTTCAACAAGTGGTACGACGCCCGCGAGTGCCGGATGCTGCCCCAGGGCGACGAGCCGGTGACCGACCTCAACACCGCTCGGCTGGTGCTGGTCTCGGCCACCCGGACGGTGCTGGCCAACGGCCTGGGGATGCTCGGGGTCTCGGCACCGGAGCGGATGTGAGCACCACCCACGAGGCGGGGTGGGCCCACGCGTCGGGTGCCATGCGCGGCCCGTCGTGGCTGCGCCGGCCCGAGGACCCCAACGCCCTCGTGCCCCACCTGTGGTCGAGCACCGCACGCAAGGTCGACGGCGTGCTGGAGGTGGGCGGCGTCCGGATGGACGAGCTGGCGGCCGAGCACGGAACCCCGGCCTACGTGCTGGACGAGGCCGACTTCCGGGCCCGGGCCCGGGCCTTCCGCGAGGCGTTCGAAGGCTTCGACGTCTTCTACGCCGGCAAGGCGTTCCTGAGCACCGCGGTGGCGCGCTGGGTCGCCGCGGAGGGCCTGAACCTCGACGTGTGCAGCGCCGGCGAGCTGCTGGTCGCCGAGCGGGCCGGATTCGACATGGCCAGGGTGGGCTACCACGGCAACAACAAGACGTCGGCCGAGTTGGCGCGGGCGATCGAGCTCGGGGTCGGCCGGATCATCATCGACTCCTTCGACGAGGTCGACCGGCTGACCGCGCTGAGCGCCGAGGCCTCCCGCCCGGTGCCGGTCATGGTCCGGGTGACCGCCGGGGTGGAGGCCCACACCCACGAGTACATCGCGACCGCCCACGAGGACCAGAAGTTCGGCTTCTCGATCACCTCCGGCGACGCGCTCGAGGCGGTCCGCCGGGTCCAGGCCGCCCCCGGTCTGGCGCTGCTGGGGCTGCACTCCCACATCGGCAGCCAGATCTTCGACTCCTCCGGCTTCGAGGTCGCGGCCCGCCGGGTCCTGGCGCTGCACGCGCGGGTGGCCGAGGAGCTCGGGGTGACCATGCCCGAGATGGACCTGGGCGGCGGCTTCGGCATCGCCTACACCACGCAGGACGACCCGGCCGAGCCCTCGCGGCTGGCCCGGGAGCTGCTCGAGATCGTGGCCCACGAGTGCCGCGCCCTCGGGATCGGGGTCCCGCGCCTCTCGATCGAGCCCGGCCGCGCGATCGTCGGGCCGGCCATGTGCACCCTCTACACGGTCGGCACGGTCAAGGACGTCGCCCTCGACGGCGGTGCCCGGCGCACCTACGTCAGCGTCGACGGGGGGATGAGCGACAACATCCGCACCGCGCTCTACGACGCCGACTACTCCTGCACGCTGGCCGGCCGCGACTCCGCGGCCCCGGGCCGGCTCTCCCGGGTGGTGGGCAAGCACTGCGAGGCCGGGGACGTCGTGGTCAAGGACGAGTTCCTGCCCGCCGACGTGGTCCCCGGCGACCTGCTGGCGGTCCCGGCGACCGGCGCCTACTGCCGCTCCCTGGCCTCCAACTACAACCATGCCCTGCGACCCCCGGTGGTCGCGGTCCGAGACGGCGCCTCCCGCGTCGTCGTACGACGTGAGACTGAGGACGATCTGTTGGCAACCGACGTGGGTGGGGCATGAGCGACAAGCGGCTGAAGGTGGCACTGCTGGGCTACGGCTCGGTGGGTGCCCAGGTGGCCCGGCTGCTGATCGAGCAGGCCGACGACCTCCAGGCGCGGGTCGGTGCCCGCGTCGAGCTGGTCGGGATCGCGGTGCGGCGCCTCGACGCACCCCGCGACGTGGAGCCGCCCGAGGGGCTGCTGACCGATGACGCCGAGGGCCTGGTCAGCCGCGGCGACATCGACGTCGTGGTGGAGGTGATCGGCGGGATCGAGCCCGCCCGGTCGCTGATCCTGCGCGCCCTCGAGAACGGTGCCTCGGTGGTGACGGCCAACAAGGCGCTGCTCGCCGAGGACGGTCCGACCCTCTTCGAGGCCGCGGGCAAGGCGGGGCGCGACCTCTACTACGAGGCCGCGGTGGCCGCCGCGATCCCGATCGTCCGTCCGCTGCGCGAGTCGCTGGCCGGCGACCGGGTCACCCGGGTGCTGGGCATCGTCAACGGCACCACCAACTTCATCCTCGACAAGATGGACACCTCCGGGGCCGGCTTCGCCGAGGCGCTCGAGGAGGCCCAGGACCTCGGCTACGCCGAGGCGGACCCGACCGCCGACGTCGAGGGCTTCGACGCGGCCGCCAAGGCGGCCATCCTGGCGAGCCTGGCCTTCCACACCCGGGTGACCGCGGCCGACGTGCACCGCGAGGGGATCTCCGAGGTCACCGCCGCCGACGTCGCCTCCGCCCGCGACATGGGCGCGGTGGTCAAGCTGCTGGCGATCGCCGAGCTCGTCGACGACGAGGTCGCGGTGCGGGTGCACCCCGCGATGATCCCGCGCTCCCACCCGCTGGCCAGCGTGCGCGAGGCCTACAACGCGGTCTTCGTGGAGTGCGAGGCCGCCGGTCAGCTCATGTTCTACGGTCCTGGGGCGGGCGGCTCGCCGACCGCCTCGGCGGTGCTCGGTGACCTGGTGACGGTGGGCCGCCACCGGCTGGCCGGCGCCAACGGCGCCGGGGAGTCCGCCTACGCCGCGCGCGTGGTGCGGCCGATGGGGGAGACCCGCACCCGCTACCACGTCGCGATCGACGTCGAGGACCGCGCCGGCGTGCTCGCCGACGTCGCGCACGCCTTCGCCGAGCACGGCGTGTCGATCCAGACCGTGCGGCAGGAGGGCCGGGGCGCAGACGCCCAGCTGGTCGTCGTCTCGCACCAGGCCACGGACGCCCAGCTGGCCGCGACCGTGGACCAGCTCAGCCAGATGTCGGTCGTTCGTGAGGTCACCTCGGTGATGCGGGTGGAAGGGGAAGCTGAGTGAGTGCCCATCAGTGGCGAGGCGTGATCGAGGAGTACCGGGACCTGCTCGACATCCCGGAGGGGACGCCGGCCGTCACCCTGGGCGAGGGCGGGACCGCGCTGGTCGACTCGCAGTGGCTCTCCGGGCTCACCGGCGGCCAGGTCTGGCTCAAGGTCGAGGGTGACAACCCCACCGGCTCCTTCAAGGACCGCGGCATGACCACCGCCATCTCCGTGGCCAAGCACGAGGGCGCGGAGGCTGTCGTCTGCGCCTCCACCGGCAACACCTCGGCCTCGATGGCCGCCTATGCCGCCAAGGCAGGCCTCAAGCCGCTGGTCCTGGTCCCCGAGGGCAAGATCTCGGCCGGGAAGATGGCGCAGGCGATCATGCACGGTGCCCAGGTCATCATGGTGCGCGGCAACTTCGACGACTGCCTCACGATCTCGCGCGGACTCGCCGAGCAGTACCCCGTCGCCCTGGTCAACTCGGTCAACCCGGTGCGGCTGGAGGGGCAGAAGACCGCCGCCTTCGAGGTCGTCGACCGGCTGGGGGACGCCCCCGACGTGCACCTGCTGCCGGTGGGCAACGCGGGCAACATCTCCGCCTACTGGCTCGGCTACCGCCAGTACGCCGAGCTCGGCCGCACCACCAAGAAGCCCGTGATGCGCGCCTTCCAGGCGGAGGGGGCGGCGCCTCTGGTGACCGGCCGGCCGTTCCCCTTCCCGGAGACCCGGGCGACCGCCATCCGGATCGGGAACCCCGCCTCCTGGAAGCTCGCCGTCGCCGCGGCCGAGGAGTCGGGCGGCCGCTTCGCCTCGCTGAGCGACGAGCAGATCCTCAGCGCCCAGCGCGAGCTCGCGCGCCGCGACGGCGTCTTCGTCGAGCCCGCCTCGGCGGTCGGCGTGGCCGGGATGCTCCAGGAGCTGGAGCAGGGTGAGTCCTACGCCGGCCAGACGGTGGTGGTGACGGTGACCGGTCACGGTCTCAAGGACACCGACACCGCCCTGGAGGGCCTCGGCCCGGTCGTCGACACGGTGGTCGACGCCGACGTGCTGGCGGCCGCCTCGGCGGCCGGGCTGGCCTGAGCGGTGGCGACCTTCGTCCCGGGGCCCGTGCGGGTCACGGTGCCCGCGACCTCGGCCAACCTCGGCCCGGGCTTCGACACCCTCGGGCTCGCCCTGTCGCTGCGTGACGAGCTGACCGCCCGGGTGGTCGACGAGGGCCTGCGGGTCGAGGTCGAGGGGGAGGGCAGCGCCGGGGTGCCGCGCGACGAGAGCCACCTCGTGGTCCGGGCGATGCGGGTGGGCTTCGCCGCCATGGAGGCCGCGCCGCCGGGGCTGGAACTGTGCTGCCGCAACGTGATCCCGCACGCCCGGGGCCTCGGCTCCTCCTCCGCCGCGATCGTCGCCGGGCTGGTGCTGGCCCGGGCGCTGGTCGCAGGCGGTGCGCTGCTCCTCGACGACGAGACGCTCTTCTCCCTCGCCGCCGACATCGAGGGACACCCCGACAACGTGGCGCCGGCACTGTACGGCGGGTTCACCATCTCCGGACGCGACCGCGACGCGTGGTTCTCCGTCCGGGCGGCCGTCGACCCGCGGCTCACCACGGTCGCCTTCGTCCCCCCGCAGCCTGTCTCCACCTCGGAGGCCCGGGGGCTTCTCCCGGCCACGGTCAGTCACGCCGACGCCGCCGAGAACGCCGGCCGGGCCGCGCTCCTGGTGGCCGCGCTCTCCGGCCGCCCGGAGAGCCTGCTGGTGGCCACCCAGGACCGCCTGCACCAGGACCATCGCGAGCCCGCGATGCCGGGGACGCTGGCGCTGGTGCGCAGCCTGCGCGAGACCGGGGTGCCGGCGGTCGTCTCGGGTGCCGGGCCGACGGTCCTGGCGTTGACCGACCGCGCCTCGGTGCCCGACCTCCTCGGCCGGGCGCCGGCGGGGTGGGCGGCGCACCACCTGGAGATCTCCTCCGACGGCGCCCTCGTGCTCGCGGACTGAGTCCGGTGCTAACGTGAGGCCTGCGCCACTCGGCGTACGCACCGATCGTGGTGGTCCATCGCCCCGGTGCAGTTCTCCTCCACCTGGCTCGCCGTGAACCTTTGGGTCCACGTCCAGCACGGGTGAGGAGCCCCCCAAGCCGGCGGTGTTGGCCGCGCGGCACTGAGACGGCAGGACCTCACGTGAGCGAAACCCCGGACCCGACCAGCCCGGCGACCCAGCCCGCCAACGACGCCCCTCGCAAGCGCGCCGGCGGGCTCAACGCCATGCTGCTGGCAGACCTCAAGGCGATGGCTCAGCAGCTCGGTGTCGCCGGGGCCGGCGGCATGCGCAAGGCCCAGCTGATCGAGGCGATCAAGGGCCGTCAGGGCGACGGCGCCGCGAAGCAGGCGGGGTCACGAACCCAGCCGGCCGGCGACGTGCCGGCCCGTGAGGAGTCCACCCGCGGGGCGAAGGCCCGGGTCGAGCCGCCCCGTGAGGAGCCCACCCGCGCGGAGCCCACCCGCGCCGGTCGGGAGGCTCAGGCGGACGACGCCACGCAGTCCTCGGGCGGCGAGCCCACGATCACCGTGACGCGCCGCGAGCGCACCCGCAGCCGTCAGCCGGCCGGCGAGCAGCCGGAGCGTGCCACGGCGGACCGCTCCGCCCAGGGCGGCAAGGAGGGCCAGCAGGGCCGCGGCAAGCAGGACGGCCAGCAGGACGCCAAGCAGGACGCCAAGCAGGACGCCAAGCAGGACGCCAAGCAGGACGGCGGCAAGCAGGACGGCGCCAAGCAGGACGGCCAGCAGGACGCCAAGCAGGACGGCGGCAAGCAGGACGGCGCCAAGCAGGACGGTCAGCAGGGCCGCAGCAAGCAGGACGGCAAGCAGGACGGCAAGCAGGACGGCAAGCAGGACGGCAAGCAGGACGGCAAGCAGGACGGGCGTAAGGCCGGCGGCGAGAAGCAGGACGGCCGCGACCGCTCGGGCGGCCAGCAGGCCAAGCAGGAGCGGCGCCCCCGCCACGACCACGACGAGGCGGAGTCGCGCGAGGAGCGCGACCTCGGCGACGACGAGCCCGGTGGCCGGCGCAACCGCCGACGCCGCGGCCGGGAGCGCCAGCCGGTGGCGCGGGGGAGCCGCAACGAGCCGGACACCACGATCCTGGAGGACGACGTCCTGGTCCCGGCCGCGGGCATCCTCGACGTCCTGGAGAACTACGCCTTCGTGCGGACCAGCGGCTACCTGCCCGGCACCGACGACGTCTACCTGTCGCTCTCGATGGTGCGCAAGTACGGCCTGCGACGGGGCGACGCCATCGTCGGCCAGGTCCGGCAGCCGCGCGAGGGCGAGCGCCGGGAGAAGTTCAACCCGATGGTCCGCGTCGACTCCGTCAACGGGACCGACCCGGAGGCGTCGCGGGAGCGCCCCGAGTTCGACGCGCTGACGCCCGTGCACCCCGCCGACCGGCTCCGGCTCGAGACCGGCCCCGACAACCTGGTGGGCCGCACGATCGATCTCGCGGCGCCGATCGGGAAGGGGCAGCGCGGCCTGATCGTCGCCCCGCCCGAGGCGGGCCGGACCCGGGTGCTGCGGGCGATCGCGGGCTCGATCAGCGCCAACAACCCCGAGTGCCACCTGATGGTCGTGCTGGTCGACGAGCGCCCGGAGGAGGTCACCGACTTCCGGCGCGAGGTCAAGGGCGAGGTGATCGCCTCCACCTTCGACCACCCCGCGACCGACCACACCATCCTGGCCGAGCTGGCGATCGAGCGCGCGAAGCGGCTCGTCGAGCTCGGGCACGACGTGATCGTCCTGCTCGACTCGCTGACCCGGCTCGGTCGTGCCTACAACGCGACGGCGCCGGCCGGTGGCCGGACCCTGCCCGGCGGGGTGGACGCGGCCGCGCTCCACCCGGCCAAGCGGTTCTTCGGTGCCGCCCGCAACATCGAGGACGGGGGCTCGCTGACGATCCTGGCCACCGCGGTCGTGGAGAACGGCTCGCGGACCGACGAGGAGATCTTCGAGGAGTTCCAGGGCACCAGCAACATGACGCTGCGGCTGAGCCGCGAGCTGGCCGAGCGGCGGGCCTTCCCGGCGATCGACCCGGTCCGGTCCGGGACCCGGCAGGAGGAGCAGCTGATGGGCGCCGAGGAGCTCGCCATCGTCTGGAAGCTGCGCCGTGCCCTGGCCGAGATGGGCGCCCAGCAGGGCGCCGAGCTGCTCGCGGAGCGCCTGGCGAAGTCGCAGAGCAACATCGAGCTGCTGACCTGGGTGCAGAAGGCCGGGGCCGAGCTCGGTGCGGGTGGCGGCTCCTGAGGGGCCCAGTCACTACCTCTTTTTGAGGAAGGTTGAGCGTCGTAGGTCACACGTGGCCGTTTCCGCCCGGCTGAGCGGCCGAGCACCTACGCTGTGGGCACACCCAGCAGGAGGATCACCAACACCATGGCACGCATTCTTGTCGCGGACGATGACGTCGACATCCGAGAGCTGGTGGAGTTCAAGCTCTCCACCCTGGGCCACGACGTGGTCGCCGTGGCCGACGGTGCCTCGGCGGTCGACGAGGTGCAGCGGCTGCGCCCGGACCTGGCCGTCCTCGACGTCATGATGCCTGGCATGTCCGGGCTCGACGCCGTCCGGGTGATCCGCAACGACCCCGCCCTGGCCGACCTGCCGGTGATCCTGCTGACCGCCCGGGCGCAGGAGTCCGACGTGGAGACCGGGTTCGACTCCGGTGCCGACGACTACATCACCAAGCCGTTCAGCCCGCGCGAGCTCGCCTCCCGCGTGCAGGCGCTGCTGACCCGCGCCCGCTGACCGCGCCCGGACCGGACCGGTCCGCAGCGGCGGGAATGCCCTGATTCACGCCTGCGTTGTCGCGGGTGGCACACTTGTGCGTCGGTTCCGGTTCACGTGCTCGCACCAGGCGGCACGACCCGGCGACCTCGAGAGGAAGATGACATGCAGAAGGACATCCACCCGGAGTACGTCGAGACCGAGGTCACCTGCACCTGCGGCGCGGCGTTCACCACCCGCAGCACTGCCACGTCGGGCAAGATCCGTGCCGACGTCTGCTCGCAGTGCCACCCGTTCTACACCGGCAAGCAGAAGATCCTCGACACCGGCGGCCGCGTCGCCCGCTTCGAGGCCCGCTACGCCAAGGCTGCCAAGAAGTAGCTGCTCCACGGACGCCGGTCCCCACCAGAGTGTGGTGACCGGCGTTCGCGATTTCGTCGTCCGTCGCGAGTGGAGGAGGAGCCTTGTTCGAGGCCGTGGAAGGTCTGGTCCGGGAGCATGAAGAGCTGGAGACCCGGTTGGGTGCTCCGGAGACCCACGCCGACCAGCGGCTGGCCAAGACGCTCAACCAGCGCTACGCCGAGCTCTCCGCGGTGATCGCGGTCTGGCGGGAGTGGAAGCAGCTCGGGGAGGACGCCGAGGCGGCCGGCGAGCTCCTCGCCCAGGACCCGGAGTTCGCCGCGGAGGCCGAGGCGATCGCGGAGCGGCGGACCGCCGCGGAGGAGCGGCTACGCCGCCTGCTGGTCCCGCGCGACCCCTCGGACGCCAAGGACGCGATCCTCGAGGTCAAGTCGGGCGAGGGCGGGGAGGAGTCCGCGCTCTTCGCCGCCGACCTGCTGCGCATGTACACCCGGTTCGCCGAGCAGCGCGGCTGGCGCACCGAGGTGCTCGACGCCAACGAGTCGGACCTGGGCGGCTACAAGTCGGTGACGGTCGCGGTGAAGGCCAAGGGCACGCCGGAGCCGGGGGAGGCCCCTTTCGGGATGCTGAAGTTCGAGGCCGGGGTGCACCGGGTCCAGCGGGTGCCGGTGACGGAGTCCCAGGGGCGCGTCCACACCTCGGCGGCCGGCGTGCTGGTGATGCCCGAGGCCGAGCAGGTCGACGTGGTGGTCGACGACAACGACCTGCGCATCGACGTCTTCCGCAGCTCGGGTCCCGGCGGTCAGAGCGTCAACACCACCGACTCCGCGGTGCGCATCACCCACGTGCCCACCGGGATCGTGGTCAGCTGCCAGAACGAGAAGTCCCAGCTGCAGAACAAGGAGCAGGCGATGCGGATCCTGCGTGCCCGGCTGCTCGCCGCGGCCCAGGAGGAGGCCGCCGCTGAGGCCAGCGAGACCCGTCGCAGCCAGGTGCGCACGGTCGACCGCTCCGAGCGGATCCGGACCTACAACTACCCGGAGAACCGGATCAGCGACCACCGCACCGGCTACAAGGCCCACAACCTCGACCAGGTCCTCGACGGCGACCTGGGCCCGGTGCTGGCCAGCTGCCTGGACGCCGACCTGGCCGCGCGGCTGGACGCCCTCGAGTCGTGAGCGCCCCGGTCCCGGCCAGGTCCGCCCGTCGGGAGGCCGCCGAGCGGCTCCGGCACGCGGGGGTGAGCAGCCCCGAGCGCGACGCCGAGGAGCTGCTCGCGCACGTCCTCGGCGTCCCCCTCGGACAGCTCCCGCTGGTCGGCGACGTGCCGCCGGACGCCCTGGCCCGGCTCGAGGAGCTCGTGGCCCGGCGGGCGGCCCGCGAGCCGCTGCAGCACCTGACCGGCTCGGCCGGCTTCCGCTACGTGGAGCTCGCCGTGGGGCCGGGCGTCTTCGTCCCCCGGCCCGAGACCGAGCTGCTGGCCGGATGGGCGGTGGAGGCCGCCCGGGAGGTGCAGCACGAGACCGGGCGCGGCGCCGTGGTGGTCGACCTGTGCACCGGCTCGGGAGCGATCGCCCGCGCCATCGCCGACGAGGTGCCCGGAGCGGCGGTGCACGCGGTCGAGCTCGAGCCGGCCGCGCACGCGTGGGCCGCCCGCAACCTCGAGGGCACCGGCGTCGACCTGCGCCAGGGCGACATGGCCGAGGCGTTCGAGGACCTCCTCGGCGCCGTCGACGTGGTGGTGTGCAACCCGCCGTACATCCCCCTGGAGGCCTGGGAGTCCGTCGCGGTCGAGGCCCGCGACCACGACCCCCACGCCGCTCTCTTCTCCGGCGACGACGGCCTGGACGCCATGCGGGTGCTGGAGCGCCGGGCCGCGGTGCTGCTCCGGCCCGGCGGCGTGCTGGGCGCCGAGCACGCCGACGCGCAGGGGGAGAGCGCCCCGGAGGTCTTCGTGGCCGCCGACCGGTGGACCGAGGTGCGCGACCACCCGGACCTGGCCGGTCGCCCGCGCTACGTGACGGCGCGACTGGCACGATGATCTCCATGCGACTCCCGACCTCCACCGAAGCCGAGCGCGACGAGGCCATCGAGGCCGCCAGCCTCGCGGTGCGCCGCGGGGAGCTGGTGGTCATCCCGACCGACACCGTCTACGGCATCGGCGCGGACGCCTTCGACGCCGGCGCCGTCCGGGCGCTGCTCGAGGCGAAGGGCCGCGGCCGTGAGAAGCCGCCACCGGTGCTGGTGAGCAGTCCGGCCACGCTTGAGGCGCTGGCCACCCGGGTGCCCGACTACGCCCACGTCCTGGTCGAGGCGTTCTGGCCGGGTGCGTTGACGCTGGTCTGCCACCAGCAGCCCTCGCTGCAGTGGGACCTGGGGGAGACCCGCGGCACCGTCGCCGTCCGGATGCCCGACGACGCCGTGGCCCTGGCGGTCCTCGAGCGCACCGGGCCGCTGGCGGTGAGCTCGGCCAACCTGACCGGTCGCCCTCCCGCGCGCGACGCCGAGGAGGCCGAGAGGATGCTGGGGGCCAGGGTCGAGGTCTTCGTCGACGGCGGACCCTCGGCCGGCGGGGAGCCGTCGACCATCCTCGACGTCACCGGCACCCGCCCGGTCGTCCTGCGTTGGGGGGCGCTGGACGCCGAGGCGCTCGACGCGGTGCTGGCCCCCCTCGGCATGGCGCTGGCGGGGGAGCCCGGCACCGACGCCTCCACGGACACCGGCGCCGAGACCCGGCCGAGCGGGGACTGATGCGCGAGTACCTCCTCGTCTTCCTGGTCGCCGCCGCCAGCACCTACCTGCTCACGGTCATCGCCCGCGAGATCGCGCTGCGCACCGGCGCGGTCGCGGCGGTCCGCGACCGCGACGTGCACGACGAGCCGATCCCCTACCTGGGCGGCCTGGCGATGCTCGGCGGGCTGGTCGCGGCCTTCGTCGTCGCGCGCGAGCTGCCGTTCCTCTCGCGCAGCGACCCGTTCGTCTTCCGCGACGTGGCTGTGGTGCTGGGCGCCGGCGCCCTGATCTGCGCGGTGGGGGTGCTCGACGACATCTTCGACATCGACGCGCTCACCAAGCTCGGAGGCCAGGTGCTGGCCGCGGGGCTGCTGGTGTTCTTCGAGGTCAAGTTCTACTTCTTCCCCGACAGCGGGGGAGGGCAGCTCGCGCTCGACCCCACCCAGGGAGCCCTGCTGACCGTCGTGGTGGTGGTCTCGACGGTCAACGCCGTCAACTTCGTCGACGGGCTGGACGGCCTGGCCTCGGGCGTGGTCGGGATCGGCGCCTGCGCCTTCTTCCTCTTCTGCTACCAGCTCTCCGACCTCAACGGGGTCACCCTGGCCACCACCGGCGCCCTGCTCAGCGCGGCGCTGGCCGGGGCCTGCCTCGGCTTCCTGCCGCACAACTTCCATCCGGCCAGGCTCTTCATGGGCGACTCCGGCTCGATGCTTCTCGGGCTGGTGCTCTCGGCCAGTGCGCTCACCCTCACCGGCCAGTTCGTGGGCTCGGAGATCTCCTTCGGCCGGGAGGGGAGCACGGCGGGATGGGTGGTGATGCTCCCGTTGCTGCTCCCGGTCTCCCTGCTGCTGGTGCCGATGGCCGACCTGGTGCTCGCCGTGGTGCGCCGCACCCGCGCCGGCCGGTCGCCGTTCGCCCCGGACAAGCAGCACCTGCACCACCGGCTCCTCGAGATCGGGCACTCGCAGCGGCGCGCGGTCTTCATCATGTGGACCTGGGCGGCTCTCATCGGCTTCGGGGGAGTGGTCACCAGCCTCTACACCGGGCCCACGGTGGTGGTCGGGCTGGTGGTCGCCACGCTCCTCACCCTCGGGGTGACCTTCCTGCTCCCCAACGTGCACGCCCCCAGCCAGCCGGCGGCGACGCCGTCCGAGGAGTCCTGAGCCCGATTCGGAGCCGCCCGAGGCTTGTGATAGTTTTCACGAGCGCCCGCGGCACCTGGCGGGCATGCCCTCGCCCTCCACAGGAACGGCCGCCGACATGTCGACCGAGACGAAGCAGGACCACCGGGACCCCGGTCTCGCAGTCCTGCTCGCGGCGGCTCTCGTCGCCGTCGGCCTCGGTCTCGCGGTCGTCGCCCTGGCGGCGCTGCTCGGGGGCCGCAGCGGCGCCCTGGGAGCAGCGGCCGGGGCGGGCGCCGTGCTGACCGTGCTGGTGACGGGCTCCTTCGTGGTCCACGTGGTGGCTCACCTGATGCCCAGCGCCTCCCTGCTGGTGGCCCTGCTGACCTACGGGCTCCAGATCACCGTGCTGGGGGCCGTCCTGCTCTCCTTCCACCGCTCCGGCGCGCTGGGGGACACCCTGCACCCCGAGTGGCTGGTCGCCGGGGTGGTCGTGGTGACGCTCACCTGGGTGTGCGCCCAGATCTGGATCAGTGCGCGCTCCCGCGTGCTGATCTACGACCTGCCCGAGACGCGCACGTCCGAGCGCACGGAGGCGGGTGCGAGATGACCCTCGACGGCTGCTATTGTCCGGATCGCGATGGCTCGACAGAACACTCCCCAGGGTCACGCCGAAGACTCGGATGGACAGCCCAGCCAGGATCCCTGGCGAGCGTTCAGCTACGTGCTCACCGGCGTGCTGGTCTACGGACTCGTCGGGTGGGGCCTCGACCAGTGGTGGGGCACCAGCTTCATGGTGGGCCTCGGCATCGTGCTGGGCGCGGCCCTGGGTCTCTACATGACCTGGAAGACATTCGCAGCACCACCGGCTCGCGACGACAACTCGAACTGAAATCAGCAGTGCGGCAGACACAGGAGACAGCGTGAGTGCAATCGCGATGAGCGCGATGCGGACCGAGGGGTTCGTCCCCCCGGGTCCGGGCGACTTCAACCTCCCCCCGGTGGGCTACAACCAGGAGAACGCACCGACGTTCGAGTTCCTGGGCGAGACCATGTACCTGGGTGTCACGAAGCCGATGCTCCAGCTGGCGCTGTCGGTCATCGTGGTCTTCGCGTTCTTCTACTACGCCTCGCGCAAGCGCGCCGTGGTGCCCGGCAAGCTCCAGTACGTCGGGGAGCTCGGCTACGGCCTGGTCCGCAACAGCCTGGCCCGCGACAACATCGGCAGCCACGACTTCATGCGGTTCGTGCCGCTGCTGGTCTCGATGTTCTTCTTCATCCTGGTCAACAACTACTTCGGGCTCTTCCCGCTGATCCAGTTCCCGACCATGTCGCGCGCCGGCATCGCCTACACCCTGGCGATCATCGCCTGGGCCGTCTACAACTACGTGGGCATCAAGAAGCACGGCTTCGGCAGCTACCTGAAGCTGCAGACGGTCCCGAGCGGCATGAAGGGCCCGGTCCTGCTGCTCCTGATCCCGCTGGAGTTCTTCTCCAACATCCTCGTGCGCCCGGTGACGCTGGCCCTGCGTCTGTTCGCCAACATGTTCGCCGGCCACATCCTGCTCCTCCTCTTCGCCCTCGGCGGCGAGTACCTCATCGCCGAGATGGGTGGCGTCTACATCGCCGCGGGCGCCCTCTCCTTCGTGATGTTCATGGTCATCTGCGTCCTCGAGATGCTGGTCATGTTCCTCCAGGCCTACGTCTTCGTCCTGCTGACGTCGATGTACATCGCCGGCGCCCTCGCCGACGAGCACTGATCCCCAGACTCGGTCGGGCGCTGTCCGACCTGGCAGAACCAACCGAACACCAACACACTCCCAACACTGGGAACTACGAAAGGAAGAAGCCGTGGGTGGCTCTCTCAACATGCTCGGTTACGGCGTCGCGACGATCGGCCCCGGCCTCGCCGTCGGCCTGATCTTCGCCGCGTACATCAACGGCGTGGCCCGCCAGCCCGAGGCGCAGGGTCGTCTCCAGCCGATCGCCATCCTGGGCTTCGCCCTGGCCGAGGCGCTCGCCATCATCGGTATCGCCCTCGCCTTCGTCCTCAGCTGACGTAGGCCTGGCCGACATCCGACCTGATCCGAACTAAAGGACCTGCCCATGCAGACTGAGGTCATCCGGGCGGCGGGTGGGGAGCTCAACCCCCTCATCCCGCACCCGATCGAGATCGTCCTCGCGGCCGTCTTCTTCATCGCCCTCGTGGTGCTCGTGAAGAAGTTCGTCATGCCGGCCTTCGAGGAGGCGTACGCCGAGCGCACCGCCGCCATCGAGGGCGGCCTCGCCGCGGCGGAGAACAAGCAGGCCGAGGCCGACGCCAAGCTCGCCGAGCTGGAGAAGCAGCTGGCCGACGCCCGGCACGAGGCCGCGCGCATCCGTGAGGAGGCGCGTGAGCAGGGTGCTGCCATCGTCGCGGAGATGCGGGACCAGGCCCAGGCCGAGGCCACCCGCATCGTCGAGCACGGCAAGACCCAGATCGAGGCCGAGCGCCAGCAGGCGGTCACCTCGCTGCGGGCTGAGGTCGGGGTCCTGGCAACGGGGCTCGCCGGTCGGATCGTCGGTGAGAGCCTGGACGACGAGGCGCGCCAGCAGCGTGTCGTCGACCGTTTCCTCGCCGAGCTGGAAGGCGCCAACTGATGTCCTTCCGTGGTGCTTCCGCCGAGGCGTACGCCGCACTGTCCCGGGTGGCCGACGCCGCCCTGGCCGGTGGGGCCGACGCTGCCGAGGTCGGTCACGACCTGTTCTCGGTGGCCGAGGTGCTGCGGAGCGAGCCCGGCCTGCGCCGCGTCACGACCGACGTCTCGGTCGACTCCGCGGCGAAGGCCGGCCTCGTGCGGCAGCTCTTCGGGAACAAGATCTCCGCCGGCGCCCTCAGCGTCGTGGAGCAGGCTGTGTCGCAGCGTTGGACCCAGCCCCGCGACCTGGCCCTGGTGCTGGAGGAGCTCGGAGTCACCTCCACGGTGAAGTCGGCCGGGTCGGACTCCGCCCGGCTGGCCGACGAGCTCTTCGCCTTCGGCGAGGTGCTCAACGTCAACCCCGACCTGCGCAGCGCCCTGGCCGACCCCGCCCGGTCGATCTCGGACAAGCGCGAGCTGCTGCGCGGCCTGCTGAGTGGCAAGGCGCTCCGGGCGACGCTCAGCCTGGTGGACCAGGCCCTGGCCGGCACCCACCGCACCGTGGCGATGGCCCTGGAGGCCTACCGCCACCTCGCGGCCTCGATCCACAACCAGCGGGTCGCGACGGTGCGGGTGGCCAAGCCGCTCTCCCAGGCCGACGAGGACAGGCTGGCGGCCGCGCTTCGCCGCCAGTACGACCGTGAGATCCAACTGAACGTCGTCGTCGACCCCGAGGTCATCGGCGGGATCCGTGTCGAGATCGGTGACGACGTCATCGACGGCACGGTGGCCAGCAAGCTCGACGACGCTCGTCGCGCGCTTGCCGGCTGAGCCGGACCACCAGGGTCCACCCACTCAAGAACTTCGAGCACACGAAAGTAAGGATGAGGAAATGACGGAGCTTTCGATCCGTCCGGACGAGATCCGGGACGCTCTGCAGCGCTTCGTGTCGGACTACACGCCCGAGACAGCCAGCCGCGAAGAGGTCGGCAGCGTGGCCGAGGCCGCGGACGGTATCGCCCGCGTGAGCGGCCTGCCCTCCGTCATGGCCAACGAGCTGCTCGAGTTCGAGGACGGGACGCTGGGCATCGCGCTCAACCTCGACACCCGCGAGATCGGTGTCGTGGTCCTGGGTGACTACGACAAGATCGAGGAGGGCCAGCAGGTCCGCCGCACCGGTGAGATCCTCTCGGTCCCCGTCGGCGAGGGCTACCTCGGCCGCGTCGTCGACCCGCTCGGCAAGCCGATCGACGGCCTCGGCGAGATCGAGTCGCACGAGCGTCGTGCGCTCGAGCTCCAGGCGCCCGACGTGATGCAGCGCAAGTCGGTCCACGAGCCGCTCGCGACCGGCATCAAGGCCATCGACGCGATGACCCCGATCGGCCGCGGCCAGCGTCAGCTGATCATCGGCGACCGGGCGACCGGCAAGACGACGATCGCGATCGACACGATCATCAACCAGAAGCAGAACTGGGAGTCCGGCGACCCGGACAAGCAGGTGCGCTGCATCTACGTCGCGATCGGTCAGAAGGGCTCGACCATCGCCTCCGTGCGCGGCGCCCTCGAGGAGGCCGGTGCGCTCGAGTACACCACCATCGTGGCCTCCCCGGCCTCCGACAGCGCGGGCTTCAAGTACCTCGCCCCGTACACCGGCTCGGCCATCGGCCAGCACTGGATGTACGACGGCAAGCACGTCCTGATCGTCTTCGACGACCTGACCAAGCAGGCCGAGGCCTACCGCGCCGTGTCGCTGCTGCTGCGCCGTCCGCCGGGCCGTGAGGCCTACCCGGGCGACGTGTTCTACCTGCACAGCCGGCTGCTCGAGCGCTGCGCCAAGCTCTCCGACGAGATGGGCAAGGGCTCGATGACCGGCCTGCCGATCATCGAGACGAAGGCCAACGACGTCTCGGCGTTCATCCCGACCAACGTCATCTCGATCACCGACGGCCAGATCTTCTTGCAGTCGGACCTCTTCGCCGCCAACCAGCGCCCCGCCATCGACGTGGGTGTCTCGGTGTCGCGCGTCGGCGGCTCAGCGATGACCAAGGCGATGAAGGCCGTCACCGGCTCGCTCAAGGTCGACCTCGCGCAGTTCCGCGCGATGGAGGCCTTCGCGATGTTCGCCTCCGACCTCGACGCCGCCTCGCGTCAGCAGCTGGACCGCGGGCAGCGCCTGATGGCCCTGCTCAAGCAGCCCCAGTACTCGCCGTACCCGCTGGAGGAGATGACCGTCTCCCTGTGGATCGGTACCTCGGGCCGCCTGGACAAGGTGCCCACCGAGGACGTGCTCCGCTTCGAGACCGAGTTCCTCGACTACCTGCGCCGCTCGCACGAGGGCATCCTCGCCGGCATCCGGGAGACCCAGAAGTTCGAGGACTCGACCGAGTCGCAGCTGTCGGACGCCTACGACTCCTTCCTCGACCAGTTCGAGACCTCGGACGGCCAGTCGATCAAGGCGGGCAAGGAGGAGCACGTCGCTCTCGAGGACGAGGACGTCGAGCAGGAGCAGATCGTCAAGCAGAAGCGGGGCTGAGGCATGGCTCTCTCGGTACGTGAGTACCGCGCGCGGATCAAGTCGACGGAGTCGATGAAGAAGATCACGCGTGCCATGGAGCTCATTGCCGCGTCGCGGATCATCAAGGCGCAGCAGCGGGCCCAGGCGGCAGCGCCGTACGCCCGCGAGCTGACCCGGGCGGTGTCGGCGGTGGCGACGTTCTCCAACGTCGACCACCCGCTGACCACCGAGCCGGCGAACGCGGCCCGTGCCGCGGTCCTGGTCGTGACCAGCGACCGCGGCCTGGCCGGGGCCTACGCCTCCAACGTGCTGCGCGAGGCCGAGCGCCTCGTCGAGAAGCTGCGCGAGGAGGGCAAGGAGGTCGACCTCTACGTCACCGGACGCAAGGCCGAGGGCTACTACAGGTTCCGCCAGCGCAAGGTCGTGCAGGCGTGGACCGGGTTCTCCGACCAGCCGACCTACGACGTGGCCGCCGACATCGGCGCGACCCTGATCTCCGCCTTCCTCAACGAGGACGAGGACAAGGAGGGTGGCCAGAACACCCCCGCCGGGGTCGACGAGGTCCACGTGGTCTTCACGCGGTTCCGCTCGATGCTCACCCAGGAGCCGCAGGCCGTGCGCCTGCTGCCGCTGGAGGTCGTCGAGGGCACCGAGGCCCCGGAGACGGGTGAGCTCCTGCCGCTCTACGAGTTCGAGCCGTCCGCGCAGGAGGTCCTCGACGCCCTCCTGCCGCGCTACGTCCAGAGCCGGATCTTCTTCGCCCTGCTGCAGGCCGCCGCCTCCGAGCTGGCTGCCCGACAGAAGGCGATGAAGTCGGCCACCGACAACGCCGACGAGCTCATCAAGAAGTACAAGCGAATCGCCAACCAGGCCCGCCAGGCTGGCATTACCCAGGAAATCAGCGAGATCGTCGGTGGCGTCAACGCCCTTGCCGACGCTAACGCCGGCCAAGAGTGAATGCGGAGAAGAGAGACATGACTGCCACTGTTGAAGAGACCCGGTCTTCCGGCGCCGCCGGCGGTGTCGGACGGATCACGCGCGTCATCGGCCCGGTCGTCGACATCGAGTTCCCCACCGACGCGATGCCGGCGGTCTACAACGCCCTCAAGGTCGATCTGACCCTCGCCGGCGAGACCCAGACCATCACCCTCGAGGTCGCGATGCACATCGGCCACGGCATGGTGCGCGCCATCTCGATGAAGCCCACCGACGGCCTGGTCCGCGGTTCCCAGGTGCGCGACACCGGCGGCCCGATCACGGTGCCCGTGGGCGACGTGACCCTCGGCAAGGTGTTCAACACCACCGGTGACTGCCTCAACCTCGCCGAGGGGGAGACCCTGGAGGTCAAGGAGCGCTGGGGGATCCACCGCAAGGCCCCGGCCTTCGACCAGCTGGAGTCCAAGACCCAGATGTTCGAGACGGGCATCAAGGTCATCGACCTGCTCACCCCCTACGTGCTGGGCGGCAAGATCGGCCTGTTCGGTGGTGCCGGCGTCGGCAAGACGGTGCTCATCCAGGAGATGATCGCCCGTGTCGCCAAGGACCACGGTGGTGTGTCGGTGTTCGCCGGTGTCGGCGAGCGCACCCGTGAGGGCAACGACCTCATCGTCGAGATGGAGGAGGCCGGCGTCATCGGCCAGACCGCCCTCGTCTTCGGCCAGATGGACGAGCCGCCGGGCACCCGCCTGCGGGTCGCGCTGGCCGCGCTGACGATGGCGGAGTACTTCCGCGACGTGCAGCAGCAGGACGTGCTGCTCTTCATCGACAACATCTTCCGGTTCACCCAGGCCGGCTCGGAGGTCTCCACCCTGCTGGGCCGGATGCCGTCGGCCGTGGGCTACCAGCCCAACCTGGCCGACGAGATGGGTCAGCTCCAGGAGCGGATCACCTCGACGCGTGGTCACTCGATCACCTCGATGCAGGCGATCTACGTGCCGGCCGACGACTACACCGACCCGGCCCCGGCGACCACCTTCGCCCACCTGGACGCCACCACCGAGCTGTCCCGCGAGATCGCGTCGCTGGGCATCTACCCGGCGGTGGACCCGCTGACGTCGACCTCGCGGATCCTCGACCCGCAGTACATCGGCAAGGAGCACTACGACTGCGCCGTCCGGATCAAGCAGATCCTGCAGCGCAACAAGGAGCTCCAGGACATCATCGCGATCCTCGGTGTCGACGAGCTCTCCGAGGAGGACAAGGTCATCGTCTCCCGGGCCCGTCGCATCCAGCGGTTCCTGTCGCAGAACACCTACGTGGCCAAGCAGTTCACCGGCATCGAGGGGTCGACCGTCCCGGTCAAGGACACCATCGAGGCGTTCAACAAGATCGCCGACGGTGAGTACGACCACGTGGCCGAGCAGGCGTTCTTCATGTGCGGCGGTCTCGACGACGTCGAGGCCAAGTGGGCCGAGATCCAGAAGTCCCTGTGATGGCGTCCGACTCTTTGCTCCAGGTGGAGCTCGTCGCCGCCGACCGCCTCGTGTGGTCGGGGCAGGCGAAGATGGTCATCGCGCGCACCACGGAGGGTGACGTGGGCATCCTGCCCCGGCACGCTCCCATGCTCTCGGTGATCATCGAGGGGGTCGTGGACGTGCAGACCGCGGAGGGTGAGACCTGGGTGGCCGCGGTGGACGCCGGGTTCCTCTCGGTCGCCGACAACCGGGTCTCGATCCTCTCGGAGCGTGCGGAGATGTCGCACGAGATCGACCTCGAGAAGGCCCGGGCGGAGTACGACCGGGCCAGGCAGGCCGGCGAGGACGACGCGGAGGCCGCCGAGGCCCTGCGCCGCGCCGAGGCGCGGATCCGCGCGGTCGAGCGGGCTTCCTGACGACGCGCAGAACCACACCAGTAGGGTGAGCACACGGGTGGCCGTGGGCTCACCCTGCTGCATTTCCGGGGGCCGATTCCGTGAGGAGGTGGGATGCCGACCTGGCTCGTGGCGCTCGACGTAATCGGCGTGCTCCTGATCCTGGTGCTCTGC
Source organism: Nocardioides sp. Z50_6 (assembly GCF_058215755.1). NCBI lineage: Bacteria > Bacillati > Actinomycetota > Actinomycetes > Propionibacteriales > Nocardioidaceae > Nocardioides > Nocardioides sp. Z50_6. The sequence goes on from NZ_JBZAJB010000003.1 coordinate 353,186, forward strand.
TACGGCGTTGCGCTGATCGTTCGGCGCCGGGCGTTGTCGCGTCACGGCGGGACGTTCGAGCTGAGCCATCGCGCCCACACCGACCGCCCCGGAAGGGGCTGGGTGCTGGGCCTGGGCAGGTACACCGGGGACTCCCTGGAGTGGTTCCGGATCTTCTCCCTCTCACCCCGTCCCGCCCACGTCTGGGAGCGCGAGAAGATGGCCTACGCCGGCCAGCGCGCCCCAGAGGGGCCGGAGCAGCTCTCCCTCTACGCCGACCACGTGGTGGTCTCCTGCGACACCCCGGAGGGGACGGTGGAGCTGGCCATGAGCCGCTCCTCGCTCACCGGTCTCCAGGCCTGGCTCGAGGCCGGACCGCCCGGAACCAACTGGGACCTGCGCCCGATCCGCTGACCCGGACGCCGACGACCGCGCCGACCGGGCGCGGCCGTCGAGCCTCCCGGGGCGCTCAGTCCCGTTCGCCGCCCGGGACCCACAGCACGTCGCCCTGCGCGGCGTTGGCGTGCCGCGCCAGGATGAAGAGCAGGTCGGAGAGCCGGTTGAGGTACTTGATGGCCAGCACGTTCATCGACTCCTCGTGCTCGGCCCAGGCCGCCCAGGCGGAGCGCTCCGCCCGGCGCACCACGGTGCGGGCGACGTGGAGGTGGGCGGCGCCGGGGGTGCCGCCGTTGAGGATGAAGGAGCGCAGGTTGGGCAGGGTCTCGTTGAACTCGTCGCACCAGCCCTCGAGCCGGTCGACGTAGTCCTGCTCGATGCGCAGCGGCGGGTACTGGGGCTCGGGGACCACCGGGGTGCAGAAGTCGGCGCCCACGTCGAAGAGGTCGTTCTGGATCCGGGTCAGGACCCGGCTCACCTCCTCGCCCAGCCCACCGGTGGCAAGGGCCACGCCGATGGCCGCGTTGGCCTCATCGACGTCGGCGTAGGCGGCGAGCCGGAGATCGGTCTTCGACGTCTCGCTCATGTCGCCGAGGCGGGTGGTGCCGGCGTCGCCGGTGCGGGTGTAGATGCGGGTGAGGTTGACCATGCCCGGGAGCCTAGCCCGGCGAGCGGGACGGCATACCGGCGCGCCGTTCGTGACCTCAGCCGCCACATTTACCCCTTCTGTCACATTAACCGAAGGGTCGACGGGACGCTGTCCGCTTAGCGGACAGTCGGTCGCCACGCCCAGGTAATGATGTGGCTGTCGCCCAACCATGTGAGGTAGATAACACGTCTAGAGGTCGAGCGCACCCCACATCGGGGTGGGGTGCCGGACCAGGTGGAGGCGTCGGGGGACGTCTCCAACGACCGGCGGGCGGGTGCCGGAAAGGGCGGGGCAGGCATGGAGATCGTCGCCGACGGACCGATCCTTCTCCTCCGGGGGGACTTCGACGTGCGCAGCACCCTGGAGGTGCGCAACGCGGTCTACGCCCACCTCGAGCGTCACCGTGAGGCCGACGTGGTGGTCGACCTGACCGACGTGAGTGCCGTCGACGTCACGGCGCTGCGACTGCTCGCGGTGGCGACCCGGCAGGCCCTGCGGGAGGGGCACCACCTCACCCTGCGTGGTTGTGGTCCCGCGGTGCGCCGGATGCTGCATCTCTCGGGCCTGGTCCGGGTGCTCGAGGTGGAGCGCCGCCCCGCCACGGCCTGAGTGCTGTTTCCCACAGCGAGACCTCGCACCGCCCCGCGGCGCGGGCCTTAGCATCAGGGCTATGACTGAGCCCCTGCATGCCAAGGATCGTCCCTGGGTGATGCGCACCTACGCCGGCCACTCGACCGCCGCCGCGTCCAACGCGCTCTACCGCAACAACCTCGCCAAGGGACAGACCGGTCTGTCGGTCGCCTTCGACCTGCCGACCCAGACCGGCTACGACCCCGACTCCCCGCTCAGCAGGGGAGAGGTCGGCAAGGTCGGGGTGCCGGTGCCCCACCTGGGCGAGATGCGGCGCCTGTTCGAGGACATCCCGCTCACCGAGATGAACACCTCGATGACGATCAACGCCACCGCGATGTGGCTGCTGGCGATGTACCAGGTCGTCGCGGAGGAGCAGAACCCCGGCCTGGAGCCGACCGAGGTGGCTGCCCAGCTGGCCGGCACCACGCAGAACGACATCATCAAGGAGTACCTCTCCCGGGGGACCTACGTCTTCGGCCCCGAGCACTCCATGAGGCTCACCGCCGACATGATCGCCTACACGGTCAACACCATCCCCAAGTGGAACCCGATCAACATCTGCAGCTACCACCTGCAGGAGGCCGGGGCCACCCCGGCGCAGGAGCTGGCCTACGCCCTGTGCACCGCGATCGCCGTCCTCGACTCGGTCCAGGCCGCCGGCCAGGTCTCCGAGGAGGACTTCGAGAAGGTCGTGGGCCGGATCTCCTTCTTCGTCAACGCGGGCGTCCGCTTCGTCGAGGAGACCTGCAAGATGCGCGCCTTCGTGCAGCTGTGGGACGAGATCACCAAGGAGCGCTACGGCGTCCAGGACCCGAAGATGCGGCGCTTCCGCTACGGCGTCCAGGTCAACTCCCTCGGCCTGACCGAGGCGCAGCCGGAGAACAACGTGCAGCGCATCGTGCTGGAGATGCTCGGCGTCACGCTGTCCAAGAACGCCCGGGCCCGGGCCGTGCAGCTGCCCGCCTGGAACGAGGCACTCGGACTGCCGAGGCCGTGGGACCAGCAGTGGTCGCTGCGCCTGCAGCAGGTCCTCGCCTTCGAGTCCGACCTGCTGGAGTACGAGGACATCTTCGAGGGCAGCCACGTCATCGAGGCCAAGGTCGCCGACCTGGTCGCCGGCGCGCGCGCCGAGATGGACCGTGTCCAGGCCATGGGCGGCGCCATCGCCGCGGTGGAGTCCGGCTACATGAAGTCGGAGCTGGTCTCGGCCCACGCGGCCCGCCGGGCGCGCATCGAGGCCGGCGAGGAGGTCATCGTCGGCGTCAACAGGTTCGAGACGACCGAGCCGTCGCCGCTGACCGCGGACCTCGACGGGGCGATCCAGACCGCCGACCCCGCGGCCGAGGAGGCGGCCCGGGAGAGCGTGCGTGCCTGGAAGGCCCAGCGCGACGAGGCCGAGGTGGCCGCGGCCCTGGAGCGGCTGGCCGCCGACGCCAAGACCGACAAGAACCTGATGGAGGCCACGCTGGCCGCCGCCCGCGCGGGTGTCACCACGGGCGAGTGGGCCGGGACGCTGCGCGAGGTCTTCGGCGAGTTCCGCGCACCCACCGGGGTCCAGGGGGCCGTGGGGGTCGCCGAGGCGGGCAGCGAGCTGAGGGCCGTCCGCGACCGGGTCCGGGCCACCGGCGAGGAGCTCGGTGGGCGCCTGCGCCTGCTGGTCGGCAAGCCGGGGCTCGACGGGCACAGCAATGGCGCCGAGCAGGTCGCAGTCCGGGCCCGCGACGCCGGGTTCGAGGTGATCTACCAGGGGATCCGACTCACCCCGGAGCAGATCGTCGCTGCGGCCGTGGCCGAGGACGTGCACTGCGTCGGCCTCTCGATCCTCTCCGGCTCCCACATGGAGCTGGTGCCGGCGGTCCTCGCGGGTCTGCGCGAGGCCGGGCTGGAGGACCTCCCGGTGATCGTCGGGGGGATCATCCCCGACTCCGACGCCAAGGCCCTGCGGGCCCAGGGGGTGGCGGCCGTCTACACGCCCAAGGACTTCGGCCTCACCGAGATCATGGACGGCCTGGTCGACGTCATCCGCCGGGCCAACGACCTGGACTGACGCGCCGGCCTCACCTGCGCGACCCGAGACGGGTCGCGCAGGTGAGGTTAGGCAACCCTCATTTTCTGCTACGGTGCTGGGCATGGGGAAGAGCAAGGGGAAGCGGGCCGACGAGTCCGTGGCTCGCCTGCCCAAGAAGAAGTGCTGCGAGTCCAAGGACCGCTGCGGTCGATGCCCCCTGCGCATGCTCAAGGAAGGGACGCTTCCCGACGGCTACACCGTCCACAAGCGGAGGCTGGTGAAGGTCGGGGACGTGCCGGCCAAGGTCAAGTCCGGCAAGGGCGGCAAGAAGTCCAAGGCCGCCTAGGCCGCCCGGGCCGGGCTTCCCGGTCCCGTCAGAAGAGGCGGTGCTCGGAGTCGTCCATCCCGCGCAGGGCGTCGTAGTCGACGACCGCGCAGGCGATCCCGCGGTCGCCGGCCAGCACCCGGGCCTGGGGCTTGATCTCCTGCGCCGCGAAGATGCCGCGGACCCGCCCCTTGGCGCTGAGCAGGGGGTCGCGGTTGAGCAGCTCCAGGTAACGGGTGAGCTGCTCCACCCCGTCGATGTCGCCGCGCCGCTTGATCTCCACCGCGACGCTGAGGCCGTCGGCGTCGCGGCACATCAGGTCGACCGGGCCGATGGCGGTCGGGAACTCCCGGCGGACCAGGGTGAGGCCCTCGGCGAGGGTGGCGGGGTGCTCGGCCAGCAGCTCCTGGAGGTGCTTCTCCACCCCGTCCTTGCGCAGGCCGGGGTCGATCCCGAGCTCGTGCCGGGAGTCGTGGTGGACCTCCTCGATGAGGATGCGCAGGGTGTCGCCGTTCTTGCCGGTGACCGTCCACTCCGCGAGGTCGGCCCCGTCCACCTCCGTGGTGCCCTCGCGCACCGTGCAGGGCGGCGACATCCAGTTCAGCGGCTTGTAGGAGCCCCCGTCGCTGTGCACGAGCACCGACCCGTCCGACTTGAGCATCAGGACGCGGGTGGCCATCGGCAGGTGGGCGGTCAGCCGTCCGGCGTAGTCGACCTGGCAGGTGGCAACGACGAGTCTCACGGACGAGCAATCTACCCGCCCGTGCGCGGCGACCGGCGCGCGCGGGTCGCGAGCACAGGATCTGCGGGCCCGTCCGTTTATCGGACGAATGGTGCGACTCGTGCTCGTTCACGAGCTGAGCCTGCGCTACCGGCCAGTAGCTGCGTGTCATCATGCCGCCATGACTGAGACAGCCGCCTCCCACGAGCAGATCAGCAGCACGCTGGTCCTGCCCTACCTCAACCACGCGCTCCGGATGTACGCCGAGGGCTACGCCTCGCGCGCCGACATCGACGCCGCCATGCGCTTCGGCTGCGGCTACCCCCAGGGCCCCCTCAGCACCGTCGAGGAGCTCGGCCCGGAGAGCGTGCGCGACCAGCTCGCCGCGATGTACGCCGAGACCCAGGACGAGCTGCACCGGCCCGCTGAGCTGCTGGAGAGCCTGGTCGCCGCGGGCGCCGGCACGGTCGACTCCCAGGACGGCACCGGCGCCGCCGCGCAGCCGCAGCTGCGGCACGAGATCCGCACGGTCGGGGTGGTCGGCACCGGCACGATGGCCTCGGGCATCGTCGAGGTCTTCGCCAAGAGCGGCTACCCGGTGGTCTACGTCGGCCGCAGCCAGGAGAAGCTCGACGGCGTCGTGGCCCTGATCACCAAGTCGCTGGACAAGGCGATCGCGCGCGGCAAGCTCGACGAGGCGACCAAGGCCGAGGTGCTCGGCCGGCTCACCGGCGCGACCGAGCGCGAGGCGCTCGCCGACGTCGACCTGGTGGTCGAGGCGATCGCGGAGGACCTGGCGGTCAAGACCGAGCTCTTCGCCGACCTGGACCGCATCTGCAAGCCGGGCGCGATCCTGGCCACCACCACCTCCTCGCTGCCCATCTCGCAGTGCGCGGCCGCCACGGCGCGTCCGGAGTGGGTCATCGGGATGCACTTCTTCAACCCCGCCCCGGTGATGAAGCTGGTCGAGGTGGTCACCACCGAGCTCACCGACCCGGCCGTCGACGAGACGGTCCGCGCGCTCTGCGTCGAGGTCGGCAAGGTCGCGGTCTCCTGCGGTGACCGGGCCGGCTTCATCGTCAACGCCCTGCTCTTCCCGTACCTCAACGACGCGGTGAAGATGCTCGAGAGCAACCAGGCCGAGATGGCGACCATCGACACCGCGGTCAAGGAGCAGGCGGGCTTCCCGATGGGTCCCTTCGAGCTGCTCGACGTGGTCGGCAACGACGTCTCGCTGGCGATCCAGAAGGAGCTCCACGCCGAGTTCAAGCACGCCGGCTTCGCCCCCGCCGCGCTGCTCGAGCAGGTCGTCGCGGAGGGGCGCCTGGGCCGCAAGACCAAGCGCGGCTTCCACGACTACTCCTAGTCGCACCCCGCGGTGGTGGCCGCGGCCCGTTCAGCGGGTGTCGGCCACCATCGCGGCGAGCCGGGCCCGGGTGTTGATCCCGAGCTTGCGGTAGATGTTCGTCAGGTGGGTGTCCACCGTCCTGGGGGAGACGAAGAGCTCCTCCGCGATCCGGCGGCTGGTCAGGCCGTGGGCGACCCGGTCGGCCACCTCCCGCTCCGCCGGCGTCAGCTGCCCGAGGGGGGAGGGCCCCTCGGGGGCCGCGCCCGGCTGCACCAGCGCGGTCATCAGGGCGCTGACCTCGCCCAGCCCCGTCGTGCTCAGGTGCCCGTCCTCGACCCACCCCGTCGGCGCGGACCGTCCGGGGACGGTGCGGCACTTCGCCGTGAAGCCCCAGGGGACCGCATGGCGGGGCCGCCGCAGCTCGGTCGCCGCGGCCGCCAGATGCCGGGCGTCGCGGTGGTCCGCGGGCGCGGCGATCGCGCCCAGGGCGTCCAGCACGTCGGCGGCTCGCAGCGGCATCGGCATCGTCACGGTGCGCTCGAGCCCGGCCAGCAGGGTGTGGGTGCTCTGGCACGTGTCCCCCTCGGCGAGCAGCGCGTGGGCCAGGATGAGCCTGGCCTCCACCGCGTCACGACCCAGCAGGCTGCTGTCGGCCAGGACCACGACGTCGGCGGCGAGTCCCGCGGCGTGGGCCGCGTCCCCGGCCTCCAGCAGGTCCCGGGCGTCCTGGACGAGCACCGGGAGCCGCACCGCCCAGGGCAGGCTCTCCCGGTCGGTGGTGGTGACCGGGGCGTCGGGATCGACCTGGCGCAGCAGGGTCTCGGCCAGCAGCCGGACCCGGTCCTCGGCCAGCTCCCGGGACGCCGCGACCACCGTGCGGGCGGCCGCCTCGGCCTCGGCGAGCCGTCCCTGCTCCAGGGCCACCCGACCCAGCAGGGTGCGGGCCGAGAGGCTGATCCACGGCTCGTCGTTGCCGTCGTGGGTCGGGATGATCTCGCCGGCCAGGAGCGTGGCCGCGGCCAGCTCGCCCCGCGAGACCAGGACGTCGACGAGGGTCCGGGTCGCCTGCCTGCCGATCAGCCGCCCCGTGGTGTCCAGCTCCATGGCGCGGCGGGCCTCGGCCTCGGCGCGCGTGAAGTCTCCGGCGTCCAGGTGCATCTCGGCCCGGATCGAGGCGGTGCGCGCGAGCTCCAGCGAGGGCTCGGCGGCGGCCCGGGCGTGCTCGTCGGCGCGGTCGAGCAGCCAGAGTCCCTCGTAGGTGCCCCGGACCTCGGAGGCCGCGATGCCCGCCCGACGGGCGACCTGGGCGCCGATGGCTCCAGGCCCGTCGCCGCTGACCAGCACCCCCTCCAGGATCTCGACGGCCTCCCGGGCCCGCATCGCGGTGTAGAGGGAGGAGAAGACGCGGTTGGCCAGCTGGTAGCCGAGGTCGCGGGTCTCGGCGTCCGCGGCAGCCGCCGAGATGGCGGCGCGCATCGCCGGGAGGTCGGGCAACCAGGGCGCGTCCCCGGCGCCGAAGTTGGTGTGGTCGGGGGCCACCCGGTCCGCCCAGGCCATCAGGGCCCGCAGGGCCTCGGGCCCGTCCCCGTGCTCGTCGGCCAGCCGGGCGCCGTGGTGCCGGATGGGGGAGAGCATGTCGAACCGGCCGTCGGGCAGGACCTCCACCAGGCTGGCCCGGGCCAGCCCGGCGGCCAGCGAGGCCGCCTCCGCGCGGTCCGTCCCGGTGATCGCGCCCAGCACCTCGATCGAGACCGGGAACTGCATCAGCGAGAGCCGCCGGAAGCACCGCTGCCGAGCCGGGTCGAGCAGGTCGTAGGAGCCCTGCACCGCGGTGGCCAGGGAGGCGGCCGGGGTGGCGTTGGTGACGCCGAGCAGGGCGATCTGGACGGCCGTCTGCTCGATGATCAGCGGAAGACCGCCCGTCGCCCGGAGCAGGCGGCGTACCGCGGGCTCGTGCCCGACCAGGTCCTGGGTGCGGCCGCCGGCCGAGGCGATCCGGGTGCACAACAGCTCGAAGGCCGGTCCGGCCAGCGGGTCCCGCGGGCCCGGCACCGGGAGGGGCCCCAGGCGCAGCACGTGCTCCAGCGGCTGTCCGGACATGCCGCGCGCGGTCACCGCGAGGCGTACGCAGCTGGTCGTCTCGACCAGCTGCTGGAGGCAGGCGCCCAGCTCCTCGTGACCACCCTCGAGCCCGTCGACGACCAGGACCGTGTCGGTGCCGTCCACCGCGCGACGCAGCGCTCCCTCGAGGCTGTCCCCGGGGGCGGACTCCGCGTCCAGCACGCGCAGGCAGGCGACGAGCACGTCCTCGGTGCGGCGCAGACCTGCGGCGTTGACCCAGGCGACGTCTCGCCGGCCGTGCATCAGGTGACGCACCAGGAGCGTCTTGCCGCATCCCGGAGGGCCCACGAGGCTGACCCAGCGTGAGGACGCCAGGGCGCCCTCCAGGGCTGCCCGGGTCTCCTCCCTGCCCACGCACGGTGTCAGCATCTCCGGGATCTTATCGCTATCCGCGTGGCGATTACGTAGGACTACGGATGCGCACCGGCCCCGGCGCGGGAGAGGGTGGAGGCACGCTCAGGGGAGCCGGCCCGATCGGGGGACGGGCCGGACCCCGTGAGCAGGGCCCGGCCGGCACCGGTCGAGGACCCCACGTCCTTCCGTCGCCCGCGTAGGCTGGAGTCATGGATCTCCTCCTCGTCCTGCTGATCGTCGCGGCCGCCGTCGGAGCTGTCGTGGTCGGCTCCCGTGCCTCGCGCCGTCGCCAGGAGCAGAAGGCCGCGGCCGAGCTCGCCCCGGTCCGGCAGCTGGTCGACGAGGACGTCACCGCCCTGGGCGTGGAGCTTCAGGAGCTCGACCTGGACATGAGCGGCCGGGAGCTCGACGCCGGAGCCCGCGCCGACTACCAGCGGGCCCTGGACGACTACGAGTCGGCCAAGGCCGCCACCGAGAGGCTGACCGCGCCCGACCAGGTCAAGAACGTCACCCAGATCCTCGAGGACGGTCGCTACGCGATGGCGTGCGTCCGGGCCCGGGTCGCCGGTGAGCCGCTGCCCACGCGCCGTCCGCCCTGCTTCTTCGACCCGCGCCACGGGCTCTCCGTCGGTGACGTCTCCTGGACGCCCCCCGGTGGCGCCCCCCGTGAGGTCCCGGCCTGCGCCCTGGACGCCGAGCGCGTCCGCGCCGGGGCCGAGCCGGACGTGCGCAAGGTGATGGTCGGCACCCAGCGGGTCCCGTACTGGCAGGGGGGCCGGGCCTACCAGCCCTACGCGATGGGCTACTACGGCGGCTTCGGGCCCATGCAGTGGATGTTCATGGGCATGATGTTCAGCGGCGGCCTCGACGGGCTGGGCGATGGCCTCGGCGCCCTCGGCGAGGGGGTCGGCGACATGCTGGGCGGCATCGGCGAGGGCCTCGGCGACCTGTTCGACGGCTTCGACTTCTGAGCGTGGCGCCGCAGACCCCCGCGGGGGGCCACGACGACCTGCACACTCTCGACCTCGGCGACAGCGGTGCACCCGTGGTCTTCTGCCACGGCCTCTTCGGCCAGGGACGCAACTGGACCGGGATCGGCAAGCGGACCGCCGCGGCCGGACGCCGGGTCACCCTGGTCGACCTGCCCAACCACGGCCGGTCTCCCTGGACCCCCGACGTCGACCTGGTCGCCGACGCCGACCGGGTCGCCGGGCTCCTCGACCCCGCCGCCCCGGGCGCCCTGGTCGGGCACTCCATGGGCGGGAAGGTCGCGATGCTGGCGGCGTTGCGTCATCCCGAGCGGGTCGAGCGCCTCTGCGTGGTCGACATCGCCCCCGTCGTCTACCAGCGGGTGGGGGAGTTCGCCGGCTTCGTCGAGGCGATGCTGGCGATCGACCTCGACGGCCTCGGCCGGCGTGACGAGGCGGACGACCTGCTGGCCCCCGCCGTCCCCGACCCCGCGGTGCGCAGCTTCCTGCTGCAGAACCTGCGCCGGGACGGCGACGGGTGGCGCTGGCAGCTCAACCTCGACCTGCTGGGGCGCCGGCTCGACGTGATCGGGGGGTGGCCGGAGGCAGCCGCCGCCGACCTGCCGCCCTACGACGGGCCCGTGCTCTGGGTGGCCGGCGCGGATTCCCACTACGTCCGCGACGAGCACGCGGACGCGATGGAGCGCCTCTTCCCCCGGGCGCGGCGGGTGACGGTGAAGAACGCCGGGCACTGGGTCCACTCCGAGCGGCCCGAGGTCTTCTTCGAGGTGCTCTCGCGCTTCCTCGGCCTCGACCCGGCGCCCCGCTAGGAGCCGGTGCCCCGCCAGGACCCGGCGCCCCGCCAGGACCCGGCGCCCCGCCAGGACCCGGTCAGGACTACTCGTCGGAGGCGAAGCCCGCCACCACGTCGCGCAGGGCGCCCAGCTGGGCGGTGATCGCGTCGCGGCGCTTGGACATCCGGTCGACCTCGGCCTTGATGGCGGCCAGCTCGCGCTCCGCCTCGGCGTGTCCGCTCGCCGCGATCGACTCGGCCTGGGTCTTGGCGGAGGTGACGATCTGCTGGGCCTCCCGCCGGGCCCTCGCGAGCATCGCGTCGGCCTCGGTCTGGGCCTGCTGACGCTGGCTGGTCGCCTGGGCGATGGCCTCGCGGGCCCGCTTCTCGGCGGCGGTGGCGCGCTCCTCGGCCTCCTTGACCAGGCGGGCCGTCTCCGCGGTGGCGTTGGAGTGGTGCTCGGTGGCCTCCCGGGCCAGGCGCTCCTTCTCCACCGCCAGGGTGCGCCGGGCCTCCTGCACCTCCCGGTCGGCGGCGGCGCGGGCCTGCTCGGCCTCGCGCTTGGCGGTGGTGCGCAGGTCGTTGGTCTCCTGCTGGGCCGCCAGCCGGAGCTGCTCGGCCTCGCGCTGCGCGGAGGCGCGGAGGTCCTCGGCCTCGCTGCGGGCCAGGGACCGCTCCTGCTCGGCGTCGGCCAGGATCCGGGTGCGGCTCTCCTCCAGCTCCTTGAGCTGGACGATGCGCATGTCCTCGGCCTCGCGGGCCGCCTCGGCCTTGATGGCGCGTCCGTCGCGGTGCGCCTGGTCGCGGATGTCCTGGGCGTCGCGCTCGGCAGCCGCGCGGACGTCGGCCGCCTCGTCCTCGGCCAGCTTGAGCATGGACGCGGCACGGCCCCCCAGGCCGGCGTAGGTCGGGTTCTCCGCCTCGGCCAGGGAGCGGCGCAGCTGCTCCATCTCCTCCTCGAGCGTCCGGACCCGCTGCTCGGCGGCGGTGCGGGCCGTGGCTGCCGCCGACCGCTCGGCGAGCAGGCGCTTCAGCGCCTGGTCGACCGCCTCCTTGTCGTAGCCGCCACGACGCACCATCGGGAGCGTCGGGAGCGTCGGCAGCGCCGTGCCCCCCGGGATGCTCGTGGCGCTCGTGGTGGGACTCGGCCGGGCCGGAGCCGGGGCCGCAGCGGTGGGCACCGCCGGTTGCACCTGGGTGCGTTCGGCCGCGGGAGTCGCCGACGCGGGTGTCCCGGGCACGACGTCGATGCGCTGGGTGGGCGCGTCGTCGGAGGGATCTGTGGAGTCGTCCTGGTCGAAGATGGACAGGCCCTCGTCGCGGCTCATGTGCGGGGCACCCTTTCTGGGGTCGGTGCGTGCTCGGTGCTGACCCCCAGTGTGACGGATCGGCCCAACAGGAAACACCCCGGCTCGCGGGACATCTCGGTGTGAGAAGTCGCTCGCGAACCGGGGTGCGCGTCCCGCCGTGGGGGAGGTGGGCTCAGACGCCGCGGAACCGGTTGATGGCGGTGATGTGCTCGGCGCGCATCTCCTCGTCGCGCACGCCCATGCCCTCCTGGGGCGCGAGGCACAGGACGCCGACCTTGCCCTGGTGGGCGTTGCGGTGGACGTCGAGCGACGCCTGACCGACCTCGTCGAGGGTGTAGGTCTTGGAGACGGTCGGGTGGATCTTGCCCCTGGCGATCAGCCGGTTGGCCTCCCACGACTCGCGGTAGTTGGCGAAGTGCGAGGAGACGATCCGCTTGAGGTTCATCCACAGGTAGCGGTTGTCGTACTCGTGCATGTAGCCCGTGGTGGAGGCGCAGGTGGTGATGGTGCCGCCCTTGCGGGTCACGTAGACCGAGGCGCCGAAGGTCTCGCGGCCGGGGTGCTCGAAGACGATGTCGATGTCCTCGCCGCCGGTGAGCTCACGGATCTTGGCGCCGAACCGCTTCCACTCCTTCGGGTCCTGGGTGTGCTCGTCCTTCCAGAACTGGTAGTTCTCCTCGGAGCGGTTGATGATCAGCTCGGCTCCCATGGAGCGGGCGATCTTGGCCTTCTCCTCGTTGGATACCACGCAGATCGGGGTGGCGCCGCCGTTGAGGGCGTACTGGGTGGCGAAGCCGCCGAGACCGCCCGAGGCGCCCCAGACCAGGACGTTGTCGCCCTGCTTCATGGCGCCGCCGTTCTTGGAGACCAGCTGGCGGTAGGCGGTGGAGTTGACGAGCCCGGGGGAGGCGGCCTCCTCCCAGGTGAGGTGCGCCGGCTTCGGCATGAGCTGGTTGGCCTTGACCAGGGCGACGTGGGCGAGGCCCCCGAAGTTGGTCTCGAAGCCCCAGATGCGCTGCTCGGGGTCCATCATCGTGTCGTCGTGGCCCTCGGGGCCCTCGAGCTCGACCGAGAGGCAGTGCGCGACGACCTCGGTGCCCGGCTTCCACTTGGTCACGCCCGGCCCGGTCTTCAGGACGACGCCGGAGAGGTCCGAGCCCACCACGTGGTAGGGCAGGTCGTGGCGCTTGGTCAGCGGGCTGAGACGGCCGTAGCGCTCCAGGAAGCCGAAGGTGGAGACGGGCTCGAAGATCGAGGTCCACACGGTGTTGTAGTTGATGGCGCTGGCCATCACCGCCACCAGCGCCTCGCCCGGGCCGAGCTCGGGCATGGCGACGTCCTCCACGTGGAGCGACTTGCGCGGGTCCTTGTCCCGGGTGGCCACGCCCTCGAACATGTCGACCTCGTCCTTGTGCACCGTCGCGGCACGGTAGGACTCGGGCAGCTCGAGGTTGGCGAAGTCCTCCGGCGCCGTGTCACCGGCGAGGATGGCATCGAGGATGTTCTGCACTTGTCTGGTCTCCTAGAACTGGGGTCACGCGGGGAGTGGTGGGCGGAAGATTACCCGCCGGTAACCGTGCTGTAACCCTTTGTGGGCCACGTCATACCTACGCTAGGCCGTCCGGGCGCCGGCCGACCACGGCGGAGCGCACAGAAGCAGTGTGCCGATCGTCCCGTCCGGCTCCGGTGAGGCGCTCAGTGGCCCTCGCCTGCGGGCTCCACCAGCTCGACGAGGACCCCGCCGGCGTCCTTGGGGTGCACGAAGTTGATCCGGGAGCCGGCCGTGCCGCGCCGGGGTGCGTCGTAGAGGAGGCGGACGCCGCGGCTGCGCAGGATCTCGCTGACCGCCTCCACGTCGGTGACGCGGTAGGCGAGCTGCTGGAGGCCCGGCCCGGAGCGCGCGAGGAACTTCGCGATCGTCGAGGTCTCGTCCAGGGGGGCCAGGAGCTGGATGGCCGAGCCGGAGTCGCCGACCGCGACCATGGCCTCGCGGACGCCCTGCTCCTGGTTGGTCTCCTCGTGGGTCACCCGCATGCCGAAGGTGTCGCGGTAGAAGGCGATCGCCTCGTCCAGGTCGGGGACGGCGATGCCCACGTGGTCGATGGCGGTGAACAGGTGGTCGGGGATCTCCAGGGGTGCGCTCATGAGGCCTATGTTCACCTGTCGCCGTGGGCGCAGGGCCGGGAGGTCCACATCAGGGACACCCGTGGGGGTGGCCGGTGGTGGGGTTAGGCTCGCCACGACTTCACCCGCCAGCACAGGAGGCTTCCCAGCATGTCGAGCCACACTTCCGTCATCGTCGCCGGGGCACGCACCCCCATCGGACGCCTCCTCGGTGGTCTCAAGGACCAGTCCGCGGCCGAGCTGGGCGGTGTCGCGATCAAGGGCGCCCTCGAGCGGGCCGGTGTCACCGGCGACCAGGTCGAGTACGTGATCATGGGCCACGTCATCCAGGCCGGGACCGGCCAGATCAGCGCGCGCCAGGCCGCGGTCAAGGGCGGGGTGCCGATGAGCGTCCCCGCGCTCACCATCAACAAGGTCTGCCTCTCGGGCATCAACGCGATCGCGCTGGCCGACCAGCTGATCCGCGCGGGCGAGCACGAGATCGTGGTGGCCGGCGGCATGGAGTCGATGACCCAGGCCCCGCACCTGCTCCTGAAGTCCCGCGAGGGCTTCAAGTACGGCGACACCCCGCTCGTCGACTCGATGGCCTACGACGCCCTCTTCGACCAGTTCACCAGCCAGGCCATGGGCCTGCTCACCGAGGAGTGCAACGCCGCCTCGGCCAACCTCACCCGCGAGGAGCAGGACACCTTCGCCGCCCGCAGCCACACGCTGGCAGCGGTCGCCCAGAAGGACGGCGTCTTCGACGACGAGATCGTGCCCGTCGTCGTCAAGTCGCGCCGCGGCGAGGTGACCGTCGACACCGACGAGGGTGTGCGTGCCGAGACCACCGCCGAGTCGCTCGGTGCCCTGCGTCCGGCGTTCTCCAAGGACGGCACCATCACCGCTGGTTCCGCCTCGCAGATCTCCGACGGGGCCTGCGCCGTCGTGGTGATGAGCAAGGCCAAGGCCGAGGAGCTGGGCCTGACCTGGCTCGCCGAGATCGGCGCCTCCGGCCAGGTCGCCGGCCCCGACTCGACGCTGCAGCTGCAGCCCGCCGCCGCGATCGTCAAGGCCGCGGAGAAGGAGGGCGTCTCGGTCCAGGACATCGACCTGTTCGAGATCAACGAGGCCTTCGCCGCGGTCGGCATCTCGTCGGCCCGCGAGCTCGGCGTCGACGAGGACAAGGTCAACGTCAACGGCGGCGCCATCGCCCTGGGTCACCCGGTCGGCATGTCCGGTGCCCGGATCGTGCTCCACCTCGCCCTCGAGCTCAAGCGTCGCGGCGGTGGCCTCGGTGCGGCCGCGCTCTGCGGCGGTGGCGGTCAGGGTGACGCGCTGATCATCCGGGTGCCGCAGGCGTGACACCGACGAACGGGGACCGACGCCGCACGGCGTCGGTCCCCGCTCTCGTCTCCGGCGCGCGCGGGGGGGACCCGAGGGCGGTGGCCCGGCTCATCTCGCTGGTCGAGGACGAGTCGCCACTGCTCCGCGAGGCCATGGCCGCGCTCGCGCCGCACTCCGGCCGGGCCCACGTCGTCGGCCTCACCGGGTCGCCAGGGGTGGGGAAGTCGACCTCGACCAGCGCCCTGGTCGGGCAGCTGCGCCGGGCCGGGCGCCGGGTGGGGGTCCTGGCGGTCGACCCCTCCTCCCCGTTCTCCGGGGGAGCTCTGCTCGGCGACCGGGTGCGGATGCAGGACCACGCGACCGACCCCGGCGTCTTCATCCGGTCGATGGCGTCACGAGGTCACCTCGGCGGACTCTCCTGGGCGACCCCCCAGGCCGTGCGGGTGCTGGACGCCGCCGGCTTCGACGTGGTGCTCGTGGAGACGGTGGGCGTCGGTCAGAGCGAGGTCGAGGTGGCTGGGCTCGCCGACACCACGGTGGTGCTGCTGGCCCCCGGGATGGGCGACGGCATCCAGGCCGCCAAGGCCGGCATCCTGGAGATCGGCGACCTCTACGTCGTCAACAAGGCGGACCGCGACGGCGCCGGCCAGGTCGCCCGTGACCTGCGCGCCATGCTCGCGATGACCCAGCGCGCCGAGGGCGACTGGCGCCCGCCGATCGTCCGCACCGTCGCCCGCGCGGGGGAGGGGATCCCCGAGGTCGTGGAGCAGCTCGAGGCCCACCTGGCCTGGTCGCGGTCCTCCGGGGCGCGCGAGGACAGGCGCCGTCGCCGCGCCCGCCGCGAGGTGGAGGCGATCGCGGTCGCCGCCCTGCGCGGCCGCTGGGCCGGCCTGCACGGGCACGCCTCGCTCGACGCCCTCGCCGACGACGTGGCGGCCGGGCGGCTCGATCCGTACGCCGCCGGCGACCGGCTGCTGGCCGCTCTGTAGTCGCGGCCGGCGACTGGTGGGGGAGTCGGCGGCGAGAGCGCGAGATCGGGCCGCGCGCCTCCCCGCTCCCCGGTCCTGCGACTGGTACCAATGGGTCGATCTGTGACCTGAACCGGACGGAGTCCCGGAGATGAACCCCAAGAAGACGTTCCTCGTCCTGCTCGTGGTCTTCCTCGGGTTCTGGATGTTCACCGACCCGAGCGGCCTGGCCCGGGCCGCGGAGGCCACCGCGACCACGGTCTGGCAGCTGCTCGTCTCGCTCTTCGAGGCGATCATCGACTTCTTCGGCGCCCTGTGATGGACCGGCGCCTCGGGGGTCGGCTCCCGGGACGGCCGTGATGGGCTTCCTCACCGACCCCGACATCGGCCAGTACCTCCTGCGCGACGAGGGCGAGGTGGTCGTCGACGAGGTCCGCCACCACTGGACGGCCTACGTGCGCGCCGCGCTGGAGGGTCTGGCGGCGGGGGCCCTGCTGGCGACCACGCCGTTCGTCCGCGTCGACCTGGCGTGGCTGCCGATGCTGGTGGCCGCGGCCGTCGCCCTGCACGCGGTGTGGCTGGCCCTGGGTGAGCACATGGACCGGTTCGTGATCACCAACATGCGGGTCTTCCGGGTGCACGGTGTGCTCTCCCGCCAGCACGCCACGATGCCGCTCTCCCGGATCCTCGACATCACGGTGAGCAAGCCGTTCGTGGGACGCCTCCTCGGCTACGGGCACTTCTGCTTCGAGTCCGCGGCCCAGGAGCAGGGACTGCGCGACATCCGCTTCGTCGGCCGGCCCAACGAGCGCGACCACGCCATCCAGCGGGTGGTCCAGCGATCCGGTCTGCGCGGGCCGAAGGTCATCAACTGAGAGCCCGGCCGGGCGAGGTGGGCCGTCTCAGTGGTGGGCGTCGACCTGGAGGGTCTGCCCGGTGATCGACCGGCCGCCGCTGCTGGCCAGGAAGAGCGCGACCGTCGCCACCTGTTCCGCGGTGGCCGTCGAGGCCGCCACCTTGCGGCGGGTGAGCAGGGATCCCTCGTGGGCCGGGGCCGCCGCCACGGGGTGACGCGACTGGCTGGGCACGCTCACGCGCGACGAGCAGAGCACGGTGTTGACGCGCGCCCCCAGGCGGGACCAGGCCCGGCCCGTGCGCTCGGTGTGGGCCTCCAGCTCGGCCTGCGCGTCGGCCGGGGTCTGGGTCAGCTCCAGCCAGCGCTGGGTGGCACTGGTGTGGACCACCGATCCCCCCAGGGGGGAGGAGTACAGACGCTGGCGGAGCTGGTGGGTGAGCCGCAGGGGGCCGACGAAGCCGAGCCGGGCGGAGTGGGCCATGAACTCGCGCTCGTGGGCCTCCAGGGTGTTGTCGAGCCGGGCGCCGGCGGCGTTGACCAGGACGTCGATGGCGCCGATGCGGTCGACGAAGGAGTCGATGGCGTCGCTGCTGGTCAGCCGGAGCTGGTGGTACTCGAAGCGGCTCAGGTCGGCGTCGTAGAGCGACGGCAGGATCTTGCAGCCGGTCACCGACACCCGGGCGCCGGCGGCCAGGAAGGCACGGGCGACCGTCAGGCCGAGACCACGGGAGCCGCCGGTGACCAGGACGTGTCGAGAGGTGAAGTCAAAGCCGATGTCGATCACGACATCCCCTCCAGGAAGTCCGACGCACGGCAGCAGAAGCCGGTCGTGCGGGTGCGGCATGACCCGTCTTGCGGCAGCAGGCGGGTGCGGTGTTTCTACCATCGTGCGTGGGTCGCTGGGAAGTGCAGGTCCAGACCTGATGGAATGCTCGGGTGACCCTCAAGGACCTCCTCGCCTCCCTGCCCGAGAACCCCCGTGTCGTGGTGACCGGCAACCACGCGACCCCCTGGCATCTGCTGGGCCTCGTCGACGCCGGGCTCGACCGCTACCGCCTCTGGGCGCTCAACGGCCAGCCGGGCCTACCGGACCGTGAGGGGGTGATGCTCGAGACGTCGTTCGTGGGTCCCGGTCAGCGACGCAGCCCCCGCCTGCGCTACGTGCCGTCGCGGCTCTCCCTGGTCCCCACCCTCTTCCACAGCCTGATGGTGCCGGACCTCGTCGTGCTTCACACCACCGAGCCGCGCGACGGCTTCGTCTCCCTCGGGGTGGAGGTCAACGTGCTGCCGGCCGCGATCGAGGCGGCTCGTGCCCACGGTGGCAAGGTGATCGCCCAGGTCAACTCCGAGATGCCCTGGACCCACGCCGACGCCCTGGTCCCGGTGGACCAGATCGACCTGATGGTGACCGCCGACGGCGCCCTGCCCACGGCGGCGGGCCTGCCGGTCGACGAGACGGCGGCCCTGATCGGCTCCCTGGTGGCCGAGCGGGTGGGCGACGGCTCGACCATGCAGGCGGGCATCGGCGCCGTTCCGGACGCCACCATGCACGGCCTCGCCGGGCGCACCGGCCTGAAGATCTGGACCGAGATGTTCTCCGACAGCGTGCTGGCCCTGGAGCGGGCCGGGGCGCTGGACACCTCCGTGCCGATCCGCTCCTCGTTCCTCTTCGGCTCCGAGGAGCTGCTGGAGTGGGTCGACGGCAACCCCCGGATCGAGATGCTGCGCACCGAGACGACCAACGACCCCGCGCGGATCGCCCGCAACCACGCGATGACCAGCGTCAACACCGCCCTCCAGGTCGACCTGTTCGGCCAGGCCAACGCCTCGCGGATCAACGCCCGGATCCACTCCGGCTTCGGGGGCCAGACCGACTTCATCGTCGGGGCGCTGCACAGCGTCGGCGGACAGGCCCTGATCGCGCTGCGGTCCTGGCACCCCAAGGCCGAGCTGTCGACCATCGTCGCCATGGTCGAGGAGCCGCTGACCTCGTTCCAGATGAGCGCGGTGGTCACCGAGCAGGGAGTCGCGGAGGTCTTCGGCCACGACCAGCGCGAGCAGGCCCGCAACCTGATCACCCAGGCGGCCCACCCGTCGGTGCGTGACGAGCTCTGGGAGGAGGCCGCCGAGCTCGGTCTCGCCTGAGGCGCCGCGGGCCGGGATCCGGACGCGGGAGTCCGAAAAGGACCCACCCCGCTGCGCGGCCCGCGGCCCGTCCGCGACAATGGGGGCATGACGCAGCAGCCGTTCTCTCGTCCCGGGGCCATCGACCTGTCGGCGCTCAAGCGCCCCGCACCTCCCGCCGGGCCCGCCGGCGCCGCGCCCGGGGGTGCGGCCCAGGCAGGCGGCACCTCCGCCTACGCCGTGGAGGTGGACCAGGCGAACTTCCAGGGGGTGCTGGAGGCGTCCATGACGGCGCCGGTGCTGCTGGTCTTCTACTCGCGGACCAGGATGCCCGAGAGCGGCCAGCTCGCCGACGACCTGCGCACCCTCTCCGACGAGCTCGAGGGCCGCTTCCTCGTGGGCCTCGTCGACGTCGACGCGGTCCCCGAGATCGCCCAGGCGATGCAGATCCCGTCGATCCCGCTGGTGGTGGCGGTGGTCGACGGCCGGCCGATGCCGCTCCTGCAGGACGTGGTCCCGCTCGACGAGCTGCGCACGGCGCTGACCCAGGTCGCCCAGCAGCTCACCGTGCAGGGCATCACCGGCCGGCACCAGCCCCGGCACAGCGCGGCGGCCGAGGAGGGCGTCGAGGTCGACCCCCGCTACGCCGCCGCCCAGGACGCCCTGGGTGAGGGCGACATCGACCGCGCCGTCGCGGAGTACCAGAAGCTGGTGGATGCCAACCCCGCCGACGCCGAGGCGGCGGCGGGCCTGGCCATGGCCCAGGTCCTGCGCCGGACCCGCGACGTCGACCTCGCCACCGCCCGGGCGGCGGCGGCCGAGGCCCCGGACGACGTGGACGCACAGACCCTCGTGGCCGACCTGGACATGCTGGGCGGCCACGTCGAGGACGCCTTCGCCCGCCTCGTCGACCTGGTGCGCCGCACCTCCGGCGCGGAGCGTGACCGGGCCCGCGACCACCTGCTCGGGCTCTTCGCCGCCGTCGGCAACGACGACCCGCGGGTCCTCAAGGGCCGCCAGAACCTGGCGTCCGCGCTCTTCTGAGGGTGCCTCAGCGACCGGACTCGGTGTAGCCCGGCCCGCCGTCGAGCGCAGCCAGCGCCGACTCGACGCGCCGGGCGGTGAAGTCGGCGGCGTGACGGCGCACCTCGTCCGGGGTGCAGAACTGGACCCCGGCGATCTCGCGCTCCTCACGGACCACCGTGTCGAGGACGGACGCCGCCACCGTCCCGCCGTCGAAGACCAGGCAGAGCGCGTCGTCCCAGCCGCCCCAGGACGGGAGCCAGTCGGTGAGCAGCAGGCGGCCCGGGGGCACCGTCAGCCCGAGCTCCTCCTCGACCTCGCGGGCGACGGCCAGCTGGGGCGACTCGCCGACCTCGACCACACCGCCGGGAAGGTCCCAGTCCACCTTGTAGGTCAGGCGGCACATCAGCACCCGACCCGCCTCGTCGCGCAGCAGCATCTGGCTGATCGCCCGCTTGCGCGGCAGGAACGAGTTGAGCAGGGCGCGGAAGCCGGCCGGCTCCTTGAGGGGCGCGTCGGTGGCCAGCCGGGCGTAGACGATGCGGTCCCCGGACTCGCCCGTCTCGCCGGGGACGCCGCGCATCACACCCTCGCGGTGCATGCCCGCCCAGGTGGCCAGGCGCTGGCTCAGGACGTCGTCGGGAGCCACCCACGCCTCCACCCGGCCGTGCCGGGTCAGCGCCCGCTCCACCACGAGGCTGATCTGGGTCACCGCGGCGCGGAAGTCTCCGGCGGCGAGCCCGGCGGGCCAGGAGACCCGGGCCACCCCCTCGCTCACGGTCTCCACAGCGGGTTCGGGGCTCACGTGCGTCACCCTAGCCGCGCCCGGCGTGACCGCTCTCGCCGTGCCTGCCCCTCGGTGCCGTGGCGACCGGTCATCGGGGGTGGCCGGACCGCGTCACTCGGACTCGGGGCGCAGCCACAGGGTGGCCAGCGGGGGGAGGGTGAGGACGGCGCTGGCGGGTTGCTCGTGCCAGGGCTCGTCGACCGCCTTCACGGCCCCCAGGTTGCCCACCCCGGAGCCGCTGTAGATCTCCGCGTCGGTGTTGAGGACCTCCCGCCACACCCCGGCGGAGGGGAGCCCCAGCCGGTAGCCCTCGTGGGGGATCGCCGCGAAGTTGGTGACGCAGACCAGGTCGGGTGCGTCGGGGGCACGGCGCACGAAGGCGAAGACGTTGCCCCCGGCGTCGTGCGACTCCAGCCAGGCGAAGCCGTGCGGGTCGTTGTCCTGGGCGTAGAGGGCGGGGGAGTCGCGGTAGACCTGGTTCATCGCGCGCACCAGGTCGCTGACCCCGCGGTGCTCGGGGTGCTCCAGGAGCCACCAGTCGAGCTCGCGCGCCTCCGCCCACTCCGCCTCCTGGGCGAACTCGGTGCCCATGAAGAGCAGCTGCTTGCCGGGGTGGGCCCACATGTAGGCCAGGTAGGCCCGCAGGTTGGCCAGCTGGCGCCACCGGTCGCCCGGCATCTTGCGCAGCAGCGAGCCCTTGCCGTGCACCACCTCGTCGTGGCTGATCGGCAGCACGTAGTTCTCCGACCAGGCGTAGACCAGGGGGAAGGTCAGCTCGCCGTGGTGGTGGCCGCGGTAGATCGGGTCGCGCTGCACGTAGGCCAGGGAGTCGTGCATCCACCCCATGTTCCACTTGAAGCCGAAGCCGAGCCCGTCGGCGGAGGTGGGCCGGGTGACGCCGGGCCACGAGGTCGACTCCTCGGCGATGGTGAAGGCGCCCGGCACCCGCTTGTAGACGGTCGCGTTCATCTCCTGGAGGAAGTTGACGGCCTCGAGGTTCTCGCGCCCGCCGTGCACGTTGGGGCTCCACTGCCCGGGCTCGCGGGAGTAGTCGAGATAGAGCATCGAGGCCACCGCGTCGACGCGCAGGGCGTCCACGTGGAACTCCTCGAGCCAGTAGAGCGCGTTGGCCACCAGGAAGTTGCGGACCTCGCGCCGGCCGAAGTTGAAGACGTAGGTGCCCCAGTCCGGGTGCTCCCCGCGGGACGGGTTGGGGTCCTCGTAGAGGGGGGTGCCGTCGAAGCGTGCGAGGGCGAACTCGTCCTTGGGGAAGTGGGCCGGAACCCAGTCGACGATCACCCCGATGCCCGCCTGGTGCAGCCGGTCGACGAGGAGCCGGAAGCCGTCCGGGTCGCCGAAGCGGGAGGTGGGCGCGAAGTAGGAGGTGACCTGGTAGCCCCAGGAGCCGCCGAAGGGGTGCTCCATCACCGGCATCAGCTCGACGTGGGTGAAGCCGAGGTCGCGGACGTAGGGGACCAGGCTGTCCGCGATCTCCTCCCAGGTGTAGAGACGCCCGTCGGGGTGCCGGCGCCAGGAGGCCAGGTGGAGCTCGTAGACCGCCATCGGCTCCTCGACCGGCCGGCGGGCGGTCCGGGACTCCATCCACTCCTGGTCCTGCCACTCGTGACGGGAGCGGAAGACCACCGAGGCCGTCTCGGGCGGGACCTGGGTATGGAAGGCCATCGGGTCGGCCTTGTCGCGCCAGACGTCGTCGGCCCCGCGAATGCGGAACTTGTAGCGGTCCCCGCCCTCGGCTCCCGCCACCTTGGCGTGCCAGATCCCGGACTCGCCGATCGGGGCCAGGGGAGTGGCGGCGCCGTCCCAGTGGTTGAAGTCGCCGACGACCTGGACCTCCTGGGCGTTCGGCGCCCAGACCGAGAAG
Organism: Nocardioides sp. Z50_6; assembly: GCF_058215755.1. Lineage (NCBI taxonomy): Bacteria > Bacillati > Actinomycetota > Actinomycetes > Propionibacteriales > Nocardioidaceae > Nocardioides > Nocardioides sp. Z50_6. The sequence continues at coordinate 375,881 of NZ_JBZAJB010000003.1, forward strand.
CTGGTGCCGGTCGGGTCGACCTGGGCCCCGAGGACCTGCCACAGCTCCTCGTGGCGTCCCTCGTTGATCAGGTGGATGTCGAGCTCTCCGGGTCCCGTCATGCGTTCGCTCCGCTCGTGTCGGTGTGGTCGCCGGCCGTCGGGCCGCGAAGGGGGTCCTGCGCGAGCTGCGCCACGGCCTGCAGGGGGATCTCCACCCACCCCGGCCGGTTGCGCGCCTCGTAGGCCGACTCGTAGACCGCCTTGTCCGCCAGGTAGGCCGCCAGCAGGGTCTGCTCGGCCTCGCTGAGCCCGTCGGGCGCGTAGGCGTCGAGGAAGGCGGTCTGGTTGCGGGTCGACCACTCCTTGGCCCGGTAGAGGCGCTGGGCGCCGCCCTCCTCGCCGGGATGGTTCATCGCCGTGACCCGGGGGGCGTAGTCGAAGGAGCGGAGCATCCCGGCGACGTCGCGCCAGACCGAGTCCGGGCGCAGGCGCTCGGCCAGCGGGCGGGCGGGCTCACCCTCGAAGTCCACGATCTTCCACCCGCGCACGGTGCGCAGCGTCTGGCCCAGGTGGAGGTCGCCGTGCACCTGCTGCACCCGGACGCCCTCCAGGGCGGGGATGCGGTCGTAGGTGGCCCTGAGCAGCGACTCGTACGGCGCCAGGCCCTCGACGACGCCCAGGGCGTCGTCGAGCCGGTGGTGCATCGCGGCGGAGAGCGTCTCCAGCTCCTCGCGGCCGCGCTCGGCGACCGGGAAGTGCTCGGCCAGCACCTGGTGGGTCTCGCGCAGGGCCACCCCGAGCCGGGCCGACTCGCCGGCGAAGTCGCCGCCGACCTCGTCGGGGTGCAGGTCGCCCTCGGCGAAGAGGTCGCGGACGCTGACCAGGGCCAGCTCCCAGCCGTCGCTCGCGGTGCGCAGGTACTGCTGGAGCATGGCCAGCTGGATCACCGAGTCGGCCTCGTCGTCGACCACGTCGAGCCATCCGTAGAGGGCGGCGACGTGGTCGGAGCCGGCGAGGGTGAGCACGTCGTGGATCGCGATGTCGGGGTTGACCCCGGGGGTGACCTTGCGGAAGACCTTCATCACGGAGTCCTCGCCGAACCGCACCGAGGAGTTGGACTGCTCCCCGGTGAACAGGGTCGAGTGGGCCGTCACGTCGATCTCGTGCCCCGGCAGGGTGTGGAAGAGGAGCGGTCCCTGGGGGGCGTGCCCGTGGCCGGTCGTGTCGAAGGCCCGGAGCCACAGCCCCATCGCCTCGCGGTCGTGGAGCGCGTCGTAGACGTGCCGGTGGGCACCCGGGCGCCCCGGGTCCTCCCACGAGCCGACGAAGGCGTGGCCGATCCGCTCCTGCGGGTGGTCGTAGAAGGCCAGGGGCACCTGGTAGAGGTCGGGCTCCCCGCCGTCGGCGTAGGTGACCTCGACCAGCAGGATCTCCACGTGGACGCCCTCGCCGTCCAGGGTGCCGGCCCGCCGGGTGCCGGTGACGGTGAAGTCGCGCCCCTTGCCCCCGAACCAGCGCGCTTGGGCGAGCAGGTCGGCCAGGTCCTCATGCACGCTCATCAGCTGCTCTCCTCGCTCGGGGTGGTCAGCAGGAACCAGTAGAAGCCGTAGCCGCCCATGGTCAGCAGGTACGGCATCTCGCCCACCGCCGGGAACGGAACGCCGCCGAGCAGCTCGACGGGGACGAAGCCCTCCCACCGGCGCAGGTCGAGCTCGACCGGCTGGGGGAAGCGCGAGAGGTTGTTGACGCAGACGATCACCTCGCGGCGACCCGACGGGTCGACGTGCTCCCGGGCGTAGGAGAGCACCGCGGGGTTGGAGCCACCGAGGTCGGTGAAGTCACCGAGCCCGAACGCCGGGTGCTGGCGGCGGGCGTGGATCATCCGGCGCGTCCAGTGCAGCAGCGAGGAGGAGTTGGACAGCTGGGACTCCACGTTGACCGATTGGTAGCCGTAGACCGGGTCCTGGACCGGGGGCAGGTGGAGCTTGCCGGGGTTGGCCGAGGAGAAGCCGGCGTTGCGGTCCGGCGTCCACTGCATCGGGGTCCGCACCCCGTCGCGGTCGCCGAGCCAGATGTTGTCGCCCATCCCGATCTCGTCGCCGTAGTAGAGGACGGGGGAGCCGGGCAGGGACAGGAGGAGCGCGGTGAAGAGCTCGATCTGGTTGATGTCGTTCTCGAGCAGCGGGGCCAGCCGGCGGCGGATGCCGATGTTGGCCTTCATCCGGGGGTCCTTGGCGTACTCGTCCCACATGTAGTCGCGGTCCTCGTCGGTGACCATCTCCAGGGTCAGCTCGTCGTGGTTGCGCAGGAAGATGCCCCACTGGCAGTTGTCGGGGATCTCGGGCGTCTGCTCGAGGATCTCCGAGATCGGGAACCGCGACTCGCGCCGCACCGCCATGAAGATGCGTGGCATCACCGGGAAGTGGAACGCCATGTGGCACTCGTCGCCGCCGACCGCGGGGTCGCCGAAGTACTCGACCACGTCGGAGGGCCACTGGTTGGCCTCGCACAGCAGCACCCGGCCGGGGTAGTGCTCGTCGACGAAGCGGCGGCACTCGCGCAGGAACTCGTGGGTTTCCGGCAGGTTCTCGCCGTTGGTCCCGGGCCGCTCGAAGAGGTAGGGGACGGCGTCGAGCCGGAACCCGTCCAGGCCCATGTCGAGCCAGAAGCCCATCGCGTCGAGCATCGCCTGGCGCACGGCGGGGTTGTCGAAGTTGAGGTCGGGCTGGTGGTGGAAGAACCGGTGCCAGTAGTACTGCCCGCGGACCGGGTCGTAGGTCCAGTTGGAGGGCTCGGTGTCGACGAAGATGATGCGGGCCTCGGAGTAGAGCTCGTCGGTGTCGGACCAGACGTAGAAGTCGCCGTACGGGCCGTCCGGGTCGCTGCGGCTGGCCTGGAACCACGGGTGCTGGTCGCTGGTGTGGTTCATGACGAAGTCGACGATCACCCGGATCTCGCGCTTGTGGCACTCGTCGAGGAAGGTGTGGAAGTCCTCGACCGTGCCGCACTCGGGGAGGATGTTGTTGTAGTCGGCGACGTCGTAGCCGCCGTCGCGCAGGGGCGAGGTGAAGAAGGGCGGCACCCACAGGCAGTCCACCCCCAGCCACTGCAGGTAGTCGAGCTTCTCGATCAGCCCCCGGAAGTCACCCGTGCCGTCGCCGTCCGAGTCGCGGAACGAGCGGACCAGGACCTCGTAGAAGACGGCGCGCTTGAACCAGTCGGGCTGCTCGGCGGTGTTGCTGGTGTCCTCGAAGTCGTTGGTGGCACCCCGCTCCTCGATCGCGTCGGTCGAGATCTCCGTCAACGGGGGCTCCTCACGTGGATGATGTGTGCAGGCTCGTGCGTGGGGTCGAGGCGGACGTAATTGTGCTGGCTCCAGCTCCACTCGTCGCCGGAGATCTCGTCGTGGGCGATGAACGAGTCGTGCCACCCCAGGCCCAGGGCGGGCATGTCGAGGTGGACCATGGTCTCCCGGGTGCTGTGCGGGTCGAGGTTGAGGACCACCAGCACCGTGTCGTCGCCGTCCTCGAGGCGACGCCGCTTGCTGAAGACCAGCACGTGGTCGTCGTCGGAGGAGTGCACCGTGAGGTTGCGCAGCAGCTGGAGTGCGGGGTGCCGGCGACGAAGCTCGTTGAGGCGGGTCAGGTACGGCGCGAGGGTCCGGCCCTGCGCCGCCGCGCCCTCCCAGTCGCGGATCCTGATCTGGTACTTCTCCGAGTCGAGGTACTCCTCGCTGCCCGGGCGGACGGCCACGTGCTCGTAGAGCTCGTAGCCGGCGTAGACCCCCCAGGACGGCGAGCCGGTCGCGGCCAGCGCCGCCCGGATCTTGAACGCCGGCGGGCCGCCGTACTGCAGGAAGGCGTGCAGGATGTCGGGGGTGTTGACGAAGAAGTTCGGCCGCATCACGTCGTCGCTCTCGTGGCTGACCTCGCGCAGGTAGTCCTCGATCTCCCACTTGGCCGTGCGCCAGGTGAAGTAGGTGTAGGACTGCTGGAAGCCGACCGCGCCCAGGCCGTGCATCATCGCCGGGACGGTGAACGCCTCGGAGAGGAAGACCACGTCGGGGTCCGTGCGCCGGACCTCCTTGAGCAGCCACTCCCAGAAGGCCAGCGGCTTGGTGTGCGGGTTGTCGACCCGGAAGATGCGCACGCCGTGGGCCATCCAGTGGCGCACGACGCGCAGCACCTCGCGGCAGATGCCGGCGGTGTCGTTGTCGAAGTTGACCGGGTAGATGTCCTGGTACTTCTTCGGGGGGTTCTCCGCGTAGGCGATGGAGCCGTCCGCGCGGGTGGTGAACCACTCGGGGTGCTCAGTGACCCAGGGGTGGTCCGGGGCGCACTGGAGGGCCAGGTCCAGCGCCACCTCGAGGCCCAGCTCGCCGGCCCGGGCGACGAAGGCGTCGAAGTCCTCCAGGGTGCCCAGGTCGGGGTGGATCGCGTCGTGCCCGCCGTCCTTGCTGCCGATCGCCCACGGCGAGCCGGGGTCGTCCGGGCCGGGCGTCAACGAGTTGTTGGGGCCCTTGCGGTTGACCTCGCCGATGGGGTGGATCGGCGGCAGGTAGATGACGTCGAAGCCCATCTCGGCGACCGCGTCGAGCCGCTTGGCCGCCGTGGTGAAGTTGCCGCTGGTGATGCGGCCGGTGGCCGGGTCCTGGGTGGCCCCCTCGGAGCGCGGGAAGAACTCGTACCAGCTGCCGTAGAGGGCGCGCTGCCGGTCGACCCACAGCGGGTAGGGGCCGTCCACGGTGAGCAGGTCGCGCAGGGGGTGGGCCGCCAGGACCTCGCCGAGCTCGGGCGACTCCATCACCGCCAGCCTGGCCTCCACCGGACGGCGGGTGTCCCGGGCGGCCTTGGCCGCGCCCGTCACCGCCTTCTTCTCCTCCCGGGTGAGGCCGCCCTCGGCGAGCACCCGCTCGAGCAGCATGGCCCCCTCGGTGAACATCAGCTCGACGTCGACGCCGGCGGGGATCTTGAGACCGGCGTCGTGCTGCCAGGTGGCCAGGGGGTCCGACCAGGAGTGCACCTCGAAGCTCCAGGCGCCCTCGGAGTCGGGGACGACCTCGGCGCAGTAGCTGGTCTTCTCCTCGGGGTGGGGCGTCATCCGCACCGGGGGCCGTCGCGATCCGTCGGGGGCCACCAGCACCACCTCGGCGCCGAGCTGGTCGTGACCCTCCCGGAAGACCGTGGCACGCACCGGCAGGGGCTCGTCCACCGTCGCCTTCGCGGGCTGACGCCCGAGATCTACGACGGGGTGGACCCCCATGACTGGAATTCGACCGACCATGTCCCCACACTCGCTAACGGCGGAGCCCGGCGCAACTCGCGCCGGGCCGGACCGTCCGGCGCTGCGGGTGCCGCCTCGCCGGACGCGCGCCATGTACCCCGGATCGGGGACGGATCATGCGTTGGATCGATCAAAGAAAATGCCCTACCTTCTGGTCATGCGTGCGATCAGGCGATTCACCGTCCGTCCCGTCCTCCCGGGGGCGCTGGCCGACCTCGGCGTGCTCGCGGGCAACCTGCGCTGGTGCTGGCACCCCGAGACCCAGGACGTCTTCGCCGCGGTGGACCCCGACCTGTGGCGCCAGGTGGGACACGACCCGGTGCGCCTGCTGGGTGCTGTCTCGCGGGAGCGCCTCGAGCAGCTGGCCGACGACCGCGACTTCCTGGCCGAGCTCGCCGCCGCCCGGCACTCGCTCGACGACTACCTGGGCGGCGACCGGTGGTTCCAGCGCCGCAGCGGAGCCGACGCAGGCCCGGGCGCGAGGGGGGCGACGCCGCGCGCCATCGCCTACTTCTCGCCCGAGTACGGGATCACCGCCGTCCTGCCGCAGTACTCCGGCGGGCTCGGGATCCTGGCCGGCGACCACCTCAAGGCCGCCTCCGACCTGGGCATCCCGCTCACCGGCGTGGGGCTGCTCTACCGGCAGGGCTACTTCAAGCAGTCGCTCTCCCGCGACGGGTGGCAGCAGGAGACCTACCCGGTCCTGGACCCCGACGAGCTGCCGCTGACGCCGTTGCGCGAGACCGACGGCACCCGGGTGCTGGTCTCGATCGACCTGCCCGACGGCCCGCTGCTGGCCCGGGTCCTGGTGGCCCAGGTCGGGCGGGTGCCGCTGCTGCTCCTCGACTCCGACATCGAGGAGAACCCCCAGCACTACCGGGACGTGACCGACCGCCTCTACGGCGGCAACTCCGAGCACCGGCTGCACCAGGAGCTGCTGCTCGGCGTCGGCGGGGTCCGGGCGCTGCGGGCGTGGTCGCGGATCACCGGCGCCCCGGAGCCCGAGGTCTTCCACACCAACGAGGGTCACGCGGGCTTCCTGGGCATCGAGCGGATCCGCGAGCTGACCGCGGACCCGCACGGCCCGGGGCTCGACTTCGACACCGCGCTGGAGGTCTGCCGCGCCGGGACCGTCTTCACCACCCACACGCCGGTTCCGGCGGGGATCGACCGCTTCCCCCGCTCGCTGGTCGAGCAGTACTTCGGCACCGGGTCGTCCCCGGCCCCCGGCGTGCCGGTGGAGCGGGTCCTCGCCCTGGGCGCGGAGGACTACGAGGGCGGCGACGCCGGGGTCTTCAACATGGCGGTGATGGGCTTCCGCCTGGCCCAGCGAGCCAACGGGGTCTCCCAGCTCCACGGTCGCGTCTCGCGGGGCATGTTCAACGGCCTGTGGCCCGCCTTCGACGAGGCCGAGGTGCCGATCGGCTCGATCACCAACGGCGTCCACGGGCCGACCTGGGTGGCCCGGGAGATCTTCGAGCTCGCGGCCGAGCTGGGGGCGCACGTCGACGACGACGACACCGACAGCCTGTGGCCCCTGGTCGACCGGGTGCCGGACCGCCGGCTCTGGGACCTCAAGCGCGTCCTGCGCCAGCGTCTGGTGGCCGACGCCCGCACCCGGCTCGCCAAGTCCTCGGCGAAGCGTGGCCTGACCCGGGCCGAGACCGGGTGGGTCGAGGAGGCGCTCGACCCCGACGTCCTGACCATCGGCTTCGCGCGGCGGGTGCCGTCCTACAAGCGGCTCACCCTGATGCTGCGCGACCCCGAGCGCCTCAAGCGGCTCCTGCTGCACCCCGAGCGGCCGATCCAGCTGGTGATCGCCGGCAAGTCGCACCCGGCCGACGACGGCGGCAAGCGGCTCATCCAGGAGATGGTCCGGTTCGCCGACGACCCCGAGGTCCGGCACCGCATCGTGTTCCTGCCCAACTACGACATCGCGATGGCGCAGCCTCTCTACCCGGGCTGCGACGTGTGGCTCAACAACCCGCTCCGTCCCTATGAGGCCTGCGGCACCTCGGGCATGAAGGCCGCGCTCAACGGCGGTCTCAACCTGTCGATCCTCGACGGCTGGTGGGACGAGTGGTTCGACGGCGGCAACGGCTGGGCGATCCCGTCGGCCGACGGCGTCGACGACCAGGACCGGCGCGACGACCTGGAGGCGGCCTCCCTCTACGACCTGCTCGAGCACGAGATCGCGCCCCGCTTCTACGACGTGGACGAGGACGGCGTGCCCACCCGCTGGGTGGAGATGGTCCGGCACACCCTGAAGTCGCTGGGGCCCAAGGTGCTGGCCACCCGGCAGGTGCGCGACTACGTCCGCGAGCTCTACGCGCCGGCCGCGCGGCACGTCCGCCTGCTCGCCCCCGAGGAGTGGTCCGGCGCCCGGGAGCTCTCGGAATGGAAGCGGCGCGTCCGCGAGCACTGGCACGGCGTCCACGTGGAGCACGTGGAGTCCGAGGACCACGGCGACACGGCGGAGGTGGGGGAGTCCCTGACGGTCCACGCCTACGTGGCGCTGGACGGTCTCTCGCCCGACGACGTCGAGGTGCAGGCGGTGCACGGGCGGACCGGGCTCGACGACGAGCTCACCGACTCCGCCACCACCCGGATGGAGCTGGTCGACTCCTACGAGGACGGACGGCATCGCTTCGACGCCACCCTCCCGCTCGACCACGCTGGCTCCTTCGGCTACACCGTGCGGGTGGTTCCGCGGCACCGGGCGCTCGCCTCGGAGGCCGAGCTCGGGCTGGTCGCGCTCCCGGCCTGACGGGCGCGGGGCCCGCACCGGCCCCGCGCAGCGACCCGGCCCCGCGCAAGCGACCGGCTCCGCGCAAGCGACCGGCCCCGCGCAGCGGCGGGCTCAGCGCAGTGAGCGCGCCGCGAGCTTGGCCTCCAGGCGTGCCTCCTTGGCCAGGTGACCGGCCTGGCGCCGGGTGTCCCGGGCGATCCGCCGGGCCCGCCAGGCCACGCCCGGCCGGCCCTCGGTGTCGACCGCGGCGAGCAGCAGGCCGCCGAGGAGGCTGAGGTTCTTGGCCACCTGGGTCTTGTCCTGGGCCCGGGCCGCGGGGTCGGAGTCCTGCCAGAACGGGTGACCGGCCACTGTCGTCGGCACCAGGGTGGCGGCCAGCACCGTGGCCGAGAGGCGCGGCAGCCGGTTGGTGGCCAGCATCGCGGCCGCCCCCACCTGGACGGCGCCGTTGAGCCGGACGAGGGTCGCCGGGTCCTCGGGGAGCGGGAGGCCCTGGGCCCGGGCCGCGGGCACCACCCGGTCGGTCAGGGTGCGGGCCTTCTGGGCGAGGGCGTCGGGATTCCGGACCGCGTGGTATCCGCCGTAGAAGAAGATGCTGCTGAGCAGGGGACGGGCGAGCAGTCGTGAGATGGCCATGGGTCACCTCTACCCGATCGCGACGCGGGGAACACCTGCGCCGGGGCCGCTCGCCCGAAGCGCCGTCTCGTCGCCGTGCTCGTGGCTGCCGTGACGTTCGCTCTTGTGCGGCGACCTGGCCGTCCCTGTGGATCACCGGATGGCCCTCCGAAGCCCGAGCCGACTGACCACGACCCCCGGGGTCAGACCTCGCGCAGCACCAGGGTCGACCGGGCCGCGAGCTCGAAGACGTCCCCGGCGAGCACCGTGGTGCCGGCGGGGTGGTGCTCGTCGGTCGAGAGCACGACCTCGCCCTTCTGCACCCACTCGTTCTCCGGCAGGGTGATGCGCACCGGGACCGACTCGTTGTTGAGCCAGATCATGAAGGAGCTGTCGCGGAGCTGCTCCCCGCGCGGGCCGGGGGAGCGCAGGGGGTCGCCCGAGACGAACATCCCCAGCACCTTGATGGAGCGGTCGTGCCAGTCGGCGGTCGTCATCTCGCGACCCTCCGGGTGCAGCCACGCCAGGTCCTTGGGTCCGCCCCTGATCGTGGGCCGCCCCTCGAACCAGTGGCGCTGCCGCAGCGCCGGGTGCTCGCGTCGCAGGCGCAGCGCGGTCTTGGTGTGCTCGTAGACGTCGAGCCAGGCATCGTCGGGACGCCAGTCGACCCATGAGGTCTCGTCGTCGTGCACGTAGGCGTTGTTGTTCCCGCCCTGGGTGCGGCCCCGCTCGTCGCCCATGGTCAGCATCGGGACGCCGGCACTGAAGCAGAGCGTGGTCATCAGGTTCTTCGCCTGGCGGTGGCGCAGGGCGATCACGCCCTGGTCGTCGGTCTCGCCCTCCACGCCGCAGTTCCACGACCTGTTGTTGTCGGTGCCGTCGCGGTTGGACTCGCCGTTGGACTCGTTGTGCTTGCGCTCGTAGGAGACGAGGTCGCGGAGCGTGAAGCCGTCGTGGGCGGTGATGAAGTTGACCGAGGCGTACGGCGACCGCCCGTCGTCGGCGTAGAGGTCGCTCGAGCCGGCGAGGCGGGTCGCCATCGTCCGGATCCCGTCGCCGTGCCCACGCCAGAAGTCACGCACCGTGTCGCGGAACTGGTCGTTCCATTCCACCCAGGGCGGCGGGAAGCGGCCGACCATGTAGCCGTCCATGGAGGCGTCCCAGGGCTCGGCGATCAGCTTGACGTGGCGCAGCAGCGGATCCTGGCCGATGGCGGTCAGGAGGTGGCTGCCCATGTCGACGGCCTGCTGGGTGCGGGTGATGGCCGAGGTGAGGTCGAAGCGGAACCCGTCGACGTGCATCTCGGTGACCCAGTAGCGCAGCGAGTCCAGGACCAGTCGCAGCGACTGCGTGCGCGTGGTGTCGACCGTGTTGCCGCACCCGGTCACGTCCCAGTAGGTGTCGGGGACCACCGGGTCCCCGTGCGCGTCCACGACGCGTTGGTAGTAGCCGAGGTCGTCGAGGCCCCGGAAGCTCAGGGTCGGGCCCAGCGGGCCGCCCTCGGCGGTGTGGTTGTAGACGACGTCGAGGATGACCTCGAGCCCGGCCCGGTGGAAGGACCTGACCATCTCCTTGAACTCGGTGACCTGCTGGCCGCGGTCGCCGCTGGAGGAGTAGCCGTTGTGCGGGGCGAAGTAGTTGAGGGAGTTGTACCCCCAGTAGTTGACCTGCCCGCGCTCCGCGACCCCCGGCTCGGTGGCGAACTGGTGGATCGGGAGCAGCTCGACCGCGGTGACGCCGAGGTCGCGCAGGTAGTCGGTGACCGCGGGGGTCGCCAGCCCGGCGTACGTGCCGCGCAGCTCCGCCGGGACGCGGTCGTGGAGAGCGGTCATCCCCTTGACGTGCAGCTCGTAGATCACCGTGTCGCGCCAGCGACGCCGCAGCGGGGTCTCGCCCTCCCAGTCGAAGTCGTCGGCGACGACCACGGTGCGCGGCACGTAGGGGGCCGAGTCCAGCCGGCTGGGGGTCAGCGGGTCGTCCTCGTCATGGCCGTACACCGCCGGGTGGTGCTGCACCGAGCCGGAGACCGCCACGCCGTAGGGATCGACCAGCAGCTTGTGCGGGTTGAAGCGCAGACCGCGCTCGGGGTCCCACGGACCCTCCACCCGGTAGCCGTAACGGGTGCCGGTGGGCACTCCGGGCACCTCGGAGTGCCAGATGCCCAGCGACTGCTCGAGCAGCTCGACACGGTGCTCGACGTCGTCCTCGTCGAAGAGGCAGACCCAGACGCGCCGGGCCCGGGGGCAGTAGACGGCGAAGTTGGTCGCCTCCGGGGTCCACGTCGCACCGAGGGGCCAGTTGCGCCCCGGCCACACGTGCGTGCGCTCGTCCCGGTGGTCCCACATTCCCGCAGTCATCGAAGCCATTGTGGCCGATGGGGGTGCGACGCGTGGCCGATGGCCGCAGGTGGCACGATCCTGTCCAGGGACCGACACGAGTGAGCGGAGAGACAGATGGGTGAGTTCGTCAACCTCGAGGTGGCCGACGGCGTCGGGACGATCCGGCTCGACCGTCCCAAGATGAACGCCCTCGACATGGTCGTGCAGGAGGAGATCCGCGTCGCGGCGCAGCAGGCCACGGACTCCGACGACGTGAAGGCCGTCGTGCTCTGGGGTGGTGAGCGGGTCTTCGCCGCGGGCGCGGACGTCAAGGAGATGGCCGACATGTCCTACGCCGACATGGTCAAGCGCTCCACCGGCCTGCAGTCCTCGATCACCTCGGTGGCCAAGATCCCCAAGCCCGTGGTGGCCGCGATCACCGGGTACGCCCTCGGCGGGGGCTGCGAGCTGGCGCTCTGCGCCGACGTGCGCTTCGCCGCCGACAACGCGGTGCTGGGACAGCCCGAGGTCCTGCTCGGCATCATCCCGGGGGCCGGCGGCACCCAGCGGCTCGCCCGCCTGATCGGGCCGGCCAAGGCCAAGGACCTGATCTTCACGGGTCGGATGGTCAAGGCCGACGAGGCGCTCGCGCTCGGTCTGGTCGACCGGGTGCTGCCCGCCGACCGGGTGCTGGCGGAGGCCGTGGCCTGGGCCTCGCAATTCACCGGGGCCGCCTCGCTGGCCCTGCGCGCGGCCAAGACCAGCATCGACCGCGGTCTCGAGGTCGACCTCGAGACCGGCCTGGAGATCGAGCGGCAGCAGTTCGCGGCCCTCTTCGCCACCGAGGACCGTGACCTCGGCATGGGCTCCTTCGTTGAGAGGGGACCGGGCAAGGCCGAGTTCGTCGGCCGCTGAGCAGGAGAGGGCACAGATGACGACCCAGCAGCGCGGTCACCCCGCGGGTGCCGTCGGGAGGGCCCGGGCCCGGGCGGCGTACCTGCTGTGGTGGGCCTGCGTCGCGTGTGCCGTCCTCCTGGCCACCGGCACCCTGCTGGTGGCGCTCGACGGCGAGGGCCAGCCGGGTGTGGTCGCGTTCGTCGTGTCGGCCGCGGACGCCGTCGACCTGGGCCTCTTCGATCGGCGCGACGGGGTCTGGGCGGCCCTCGGCGGTGACTCCACGATGCGCACGGCGCTCCTCAGCTGGGGGACCGGCGCCCTGGTCTGGCTGGTCCTCGGGCGGCTGGCCGACCGCCTGGTCGGGCCGTGACGCGGACCCGGCGGAGGAGCCCACGGCTTCCGTGGCGGTGCGGGTGTTCGGTGGTCGAGACAGTGCGGATCGCGAGGCGGGTTCACCACATCCTGGGTTCAGTGACTAGAGTCACCCCAGAAGTTACGGGAGGGTAACGAGTCCTTCCGTCCGTCTTGCCTTGGAGGGCACCTCATGCACAAGTCTCTATTCCGTCGCACCCTGGCCGCCGGCGCCTCGCTGGCCGTCGCCGCCACCGGCGTCGCGGCCCTCGCGGCGTCGCCCGCGAACGCCGCCAGCAAGGTCATCCCCACCGACTGCTCCCTCAGCATCGCTGGCGGCGCGTACAACCCGCAGGAGGGCTTCACCACCGAGGCTGACACGAGCCTCGCCGACCTGAAGCTCGGCGAGAAGGTCCGCCCCACGTTCACTGCGAAGATCACCGTCCCCGCCCACCTCACCCCGGTGGCGCGCGGGCTCGGGACGAAGATGAGCGGCACCGCGAAGGTGAACAGCACCCTCAACGGCGTGGCCGTGACCGGCTCTGCGACGCTTCCCGAGACCGACACCGCGGGCGAGGGTCCGTTCGTCATCTCGGTGGCGGGTCAGTTCGACGCCGACTACACCGCTGACACCGCCGGCGCGAAGACCGTGAGCCTGGTCGGCTACACGGCCACCCTCAACTTCACGGGCGGCCCCGCTCCCATCGCCCTCGGCGTCGACTGCAAGGTGGCGGCGACCGCCGACGCCACCGTCGACACCTTCAACGTCGTGGACCCGAACGCGCCGACCCCGACGCCGACCCCGACCCCGACGCCCACCCCGACCCCGACCCCGACGCCGACCCCGGCGCCCGCGGTCCAGGGCACCGACACCGCCGGCTCGGTCATCTACAAGAAGAAGCAGAAGAAGGCTGTCGTCAAGGTCGTCGTGACCAACGACGACGGGACCGCCGCGGCCGGTGACGTCAAGGTCGTGCTCAAGAAGGGCAAGAACAAGTCCAAGGCCACCATCACCCTGAACGCCAAGGGCAAGGGCAAGGTCGCCTTCAAGAAGATCGCTGCCAAGGGCAAGTACCAGGCCACCCTGAAGTACAAGGGCAGCGCCACGTCCAAGAAGTCGAACGACAAGGTCACATTCACCGTGAAGTGATGCTCTCCTGACCTCGAGGTCCCCGTTCCCGGCTCCGGCCGGGGGCGGGGACTTCGTCGTTCTCCCGGTCTGGACCACCCGCCCAGCAAGGTTACGGCACGGTAACCTACGGCTTCGTAATGTTCATGGGCCTTGGGAGGGACCACACATGCGCAACACCGTCATTCGCAGGACCTTGGCTGTCGGAGCGTCCTTGGCGGTCGCCGCCACCGGGGTGGCGACTCTCGCGCCCAACGCGACCGCCATCAGTGCCGAGCTCAGGTTCGACTGTCAGACCGCTGCCGGTGCGTCGGTGTTCACCAACGTGACCGACACCGACCTGCCGGCCGAGGTGCCGTTCGGCAAGACCGTGCCGGTCAACGTCACCTCCAAGGTGACCGTGCCGGAGAACACCGTCCAGCTGCTCCGTCTTCTCGGTGCGACCACGGTGCAGGGGACCTCGGTGAGCGAGTCCACCCTGAACGGTGCCCCGCTGACGACCACCGTCAACGTGCCGACCACCCAGGTGGGCACCGC
>NZ_JBZAJB010000004.1:0-373800 GCF_058215755.1 Nocardioides sp. Z50_6
AACGACTCTGACTCCAGCGCGGCCGGCTCACATCCCCACACCAGCTCTTCGGACAAGTCACTTCCCGGACCCGCCAGGCAACACCCTAGAACCCCACTCCCTGCTGCGTCTTGACACAGAGGGGTGCCAGATCCGCGCATCGTGGCAGACGTTGAGTTGAGCGCACATTGGGTGCTCCGCGGTCTACGGCTTGGCGTGCGTCGCATGCGCAGCCAGCGGCCACCAATGGCGGTCACGCAACTCCGCTTCGGCTTCAACCGCGTCGAGCCACATCCCAGGTGCGTCTCGGTGCGGGGGCAACGGGAAGTGCCAGACCGCGAAGTAGGCGTGCGGTGCGGGCCATGGATAGTCGTCAGGCGCTCCGGACACGTCGTTGCGCACGTATCCCAGCAACCGGGCGTAGTGCCCATCGCTGGTCCCTGTCTGGCGCAGCAGGTCCTCAAGCGGTTCTTCCCATGCCCCATCGCGGGTTTCACGGGTTGGGATGTCGAGCCCTCTGCCGTCAGAACGAGCCTCCACGAGAATGCTGTTGCCACGGGTCACTAGGAGTCGGACCAGACAGATGGGTGAAGGAGCGACGGCGGGCACCCCGGCAAGTACGACGTCGGCTCGACCGTGAGCCGGTAGCCACGCAGCACCCTGATGGCTGACGAGTACGCGTTCCGAGGTCGACATTCGACGAACGTAGCGGCTGGTCCGGATGGGTCGTCGCCAGTCGATCGGATCTCGGCAGGAGTCCGAGGGCGGTCAGCGGATCCGCAGCGCCCGCTCCTCCGGCGTCCCCGGACCGTTGGCGAGCAGGCCGAGCAGCTCGTGCTCGAGCACGGCACCGACGCGACGGCAGAACGCCGCGGGCTCGTCGGCGGCGTCGGGGTGCTCGGCGACGATCCGGTCCACGATGCCGAGGCGCTTGAGGTCGAGGGCGCGGATCCCTTGGGCGCGGGCCATCTCCGGGGCGTGCTCGGTGTCACGGTGCACGATGGCGCTCGCCCCCTCGGGCGGCAGCGGGGAGAGCCAGGCGTGCTGCGCCGCGACCACCCGGTCGGCGGGCAGCAGCGCGAGCGCCCCGCCACCGTTGCCCTCACCCAGCATCAGGCAGAGCGTGGGGGCCCGGAGAGTGACCAGGTCCTCCAGCGACCGGGCGATCTCGCCGGCCAGCCCGCCGTTCTCGGCCTCGGCAGAGAGCGCCGCGCCCTGGGTGTCGATCACCGTCACCAGGGGCAGCCCCAGCTCGGAGGCGAGCCGCATCCCGCGGCGGGCCTCGCGCAGCGCGCCCGGTCCCATCGGGTGGTCGGTGGTCTGGCCGCGACGGTCCTGGCCCAGGAAGACACACGGCGCCTCGCCGAACCGCGCCAGCGCGAAGAGCAGCCCGGGGTCGCTCTCGCCCTGGCCGGTGCCGTTGAGCGGGATCACGTTGGTGGCCCCGTAGCGCAGCAGGCGGCGCACCCCGGGGCGGTCGGGGCGCCGCGACCGGGTGACCGCGTCCCAGGCGTCGATCTCGCCGACCTCCTCCTCGCCCGGGTCGGGGGCCGTCGGCAGCGGGGACCGTGCCCGCTCCAGGATGTCGAGCGTGCGCCCGAGGATGTTGCGCACCCCCGCGGGCTCGATCACCCCGTCGACGATGCCGCGGGCGTAGAGGTTCTCCGAGGTCTGCACGCCCTCGGGGAACGGCTTGCCGTAGAGCGCCTCGTAGACCCGCGGGCCCAGGAAGCCCACCAGGGCGCCCGGCTCGGCCACGGTCAGGTGGCCCGTGGAGCCCCAGGAGGCCATCACCCCGCCGGTGGTGGGGTGGCGCAGGTAGACCAGGTAGGGCAGCCCGGCGGCCTTGTGCGCGGCCACCGCCTCGGAGATCCGGACCATCTGCACGAAGGCGGCCGTCCCCTCCTGCATCCGGGTGCCTCCGCTGGCCGGGGCGCCGAGCAGGGGGAGCCGCTCGGCGGTGGCGCGCCGGATCGCGGCGACCAACCGGTCGGCGGTGGCCCGGCCGATGGAGCCGGCCAGGAACGAGAACTCCCCGAGCACGACGGCGACCCGGTGCCCGTCCAGCCGCGCCTCGCCGGTGATGACGGCCTCCTCGGCGCCCGACCTCTCGCGGGCCCGCGCCAGCTGGTCGGCGTACGCCGGGTCGACCTCGCCGTGGTCGGGCGGGGTGTCCCAGGACGACCAGGACCCCGCGTCCAGCACCAGGTCGGCGAGCTCGCGGGCGGAGAGGCGTTCGGTCACGGGCCGAAGGCTATGCCAGGCGGGTCGTGACGCCGCCTCAGGCCTGGTCGCGCAGCAGCGGCCGGGCCAGCTTCCGGCCGTGGTGGATCTGCGCCTTGACCGTCCCGAGCGGGACGCCGAGCTGGGTGGCGATCTCGTCGTAGGCCAGCCCGTAGACGTCGCGCAGCACCAGGGGCTGCACGAAGGCCGGGTGCTCGGCCTCGATGGTCTCCAACGCCTCGAGGAGGTCGAGCCGGGTGCCGGCGATCACGCTGGTGGTGCGCGGGTCCGGCTGCTCCAGCGGCACGGTGTCGGTGGGCGTGGCCCGGCTCCTGAGCCGACGGTACGTCGTGCGCGCGCTGTTGAGCGCCACCACGTGCAGCCACGTCGTGAAGCGGCCCCGCCGGTGCCACTGACCGAGCTTGCCGGCGAGGCTGATCAGCGCCTCCTGGCAGGCGTCCTCCGCGTCGTCGGAGTAGGGCAGCACCCCCTGGCAGATCCGGAGCACCCGGGGCCGGACCTCGCCCAGCAGCTGCTCCATCGCCGTCCGGTCGCCGTCCTGCGCCCGGCGGGCGAGGTCGTCGATCTCCTCTGGCGTCACTCCGGCTCGGCCATCCGCCGGTGCAGGACGGACTTCGCCCGGTCGGGGAGCACCTTGCTGGCCGCCTCCTGCACGCGGGTGCGCCACCCGCCCCCGACCACCCGGGACTCCCCGGACATCAGGGCCTCGAAACCCTGGCGGGCGACCTTCGCCGGGTCGTCCTTGGCGCCCTTGGCGACGGGGGTGTCCTCCATCTCCGCGCGCTCGAAGAACTCGGTGTCGGTGGGCCCGGGCATCAGCAGGGTCAGCGAGACGCCGGTCTCCTTCAGCTCCTCCTGGAGGCCCTGGGTGAAGGACTGGAGGAACGACTTCGAGGCGTTGTAGGTGGCCTGGAAGGCGCCGGGCATCTCCGAGGCGATCGAGGAGGTGACCAGCACCTTGCCGTGACCGGTGCGGACCATCTCGGTCAGCACCAGCTTGGCCAGCTGGACGGTGGAGACGATGTTGAGCTGGATGATCCCCAGGTCGTGGGCCAGGTCGGTCTCGACGAAGGCGCCGCCGTGACCGACCCCGGCGTTGAGGGCCACCGCGTCGAGCGGGCGGCCGGTCTCGCGGACCGCGGTCATCAGCTCGCTCACCCCGTCGGGGCGGCGCAGGTCGACCTGCACGGCCTGGACCTGTGCGCCGGTGCTCCGCAGCTCCTGGGCCGCCTGCTCCAGGGCGGCGTCCTCGGCGTTGACCACGAGGTCGAAGCCGTGCTCGGCGAACTGGCGCGCCAGCTCGAGGCCGATGCCGCTGCTCGCGCCGGTGACCAGCGCCAGGGGCCTGGAGGATGCAGTGCTGGGCTCGCTCATGTGCGGTTCGTACCCCGGCGGGGGCGAGCCATGCTGCAAGACTGACGCCGATGTCCCAGCCCTCCCGCCTCGGTCGCTACCCGGTGCGCCGTCGACTCGGCGCCGGGGCGTTCGCGACCGTCTGGCTGGCCCACGACGAGGAGCTCGACTCCCCGGTCGCGATCAAGGTGCTCGCCGACAACTGGGCCGGCGACGCCCACGTGCGCCGCCGCTTCGTGGAGGAAGGGCGCTTCCTGCGCAAGGTCGACTCCCCGTACGTCGTCCCCGTCTACGACGCCGGCGAGCTCGACGACGGCCGCCCCTTCCTGGTGATGGCCTACGCCGACGCCGGGACCCTGACCGACCGGCTCGCCGAGGGGCCACTCTCGCGCGCGGCAGCCCTCCGGGTGCTGACCGAGATCGGCGCCGGGCTCGAGGCGCTGCACTCCCGCGGCGTCCTCCACCGGGACGTGAAGCCCGGCAACGTGCTGCTCCGCGGCGACGAGGGGCCCGACGGGAGGCAGGTCCGGGCGATGCTCGCCGACCTGGGCCTGGGCAAGGAGCTCGAGGTCGCCTCGCGGCTCACCGTCATCGCCGGCTCCCCGTCGTACGTCGCCCCCGAGCAGGCCCGCGGCGAGGCGCTCGACGTCCGTGCCGACCTCTTCTCCCTGGCGGCGGTGGCCTACCTGCTGCTCGCCGGCCGACCGGCGCGGGAGCACCTCTCGATGGCCGACGCCCAGGAGCCGCCCGCCGTACCGCCCCTGGGGGACGCCGTCCCGCCGTCGTTGGCCGCGGTGGTGACCCGCGGCCTGGCCACCGACCGCGAGGAACGCCAGACCTGTGTCGCGGAGTTCGTCGAGCAGCTGGTGCGGGCGACCGGCGAGGACGACGTGACGCTGCGCGGGGCGCCCCTGGCTGAAACACCCGTCGTCCCGCGCCGGCACTGGGGCCGGCCGCTGGCCGCGTCCGGCGCGGCGCTCCTGGTCGGGGTCGCCACCGGCTGGGGGATCGCCGGGGCGACCGGGGGCGAGGTGCGCGTCGACGACGCCGCGGGGGCGCTCGCCGTCACCGTGCCGGCGGGGTGGACCCGGTCGGTCCAGGACGCGGGCTGGACCCCGCCGGAGTCGGACCGGGAGTTCCCGGCGCTGGCGGTCGGCACCGGGCCCGGGTGGCGCACCGAGGGCCAGGGCGTCTTCGTCGCGCTCTTCGAGGGCCACGACCTGCCCGCCGACGCGCCGGGCCACCCCGAGTGCCGGGCGCAGCGCGGCTCCGCCGCGGCCGTCGGCGAGGGCCGGGAGTCGATGACGGTGCTGCACACCGGGTGCCCGGCGCCGGCACCGGTGGTGGTGGAGCGGGTCTCCCGGGTCGCCGACGACCGGGTGCTGTGGGTCCAGGTGCGCGGCGAGGACACCGCCGGTGCCCAGCGGGTGCTGGACGCCGTCGAGGTGACGGACCTCTACTCCTGACGCATCCCGCCGGCCACCTTGTCGATCAGCTCGGCCGCACCCTCGGCATCGCGCTCCCGGGCCGAGACGTTGATCTCCACCTCGGCGTGCGGGTTGCCGGCCAGGTCGAGCCAGCGCACGAAGAGGTGGCGGCGCTGCCCGAGGTCGTCGACGTAGGTGTACTCCAGCCCGCTGGAGCCGGTGTCGAGGAGCCGGAGCCCGTGCTCGCGCTCGCGGACCGAGCGGATCCGCTCCTCCCGGTGCTGCGCGATGGTCCGCTTCTGGCTGGAGACCTGCGTGACCCGGAGCACGTAGGTGTCCTGCGGGTGCCCCGGGACCTTCCACCGGAACTCGTTGGAGGCGTTGGTGAGCCGCTTCCACCCGGCCGGGACCGGGAAGACCAGCCGGGTGGGCGGGGCGCCGAACGAGGTCTCCTCCAGGGGGAGGCCGGTGGGCAGCGCCGGCTGCGGCGGGTCCTCGGTGAGCTCGTCGGTGGTGAGGAACGGCAGGGGCGGGGCGGCTGCGGGCGCCGGCCGGGCCGGTCCGGAGCCCTCGGCCGGGGCGTCGGTGGCGCGCTGGGCCGCCCAGCCCGCGCCCCCGCCGACCGCCACCAGGACCGCGGTCGCCGCAGCCGTCTGCCACCTCATGGGTGCCAACGTAGCGGCGTGGGTGACCTGGGAGGCTGTCGCCATGACCCGCATCTCCCTCTCCCGCCTGCCGGGGGAGGGGGTGCTGGCCGTCGAGGCGGGGCAGAGCCTCGAGCTGCCGGCCGCTGAGCTGCCGGCGTACGTCGCCCGGCGGGAGATCGACCGGCCACGCTGGGTCTGGGACGACACCGCCCGGTGGTACCCGCCCCTGCTGGCGGCCGGTGTCCGGGTGGAGCGCTGCCACGACCTGCGCCTGAGCCACCACCTGCTCCGCCGGGCCCCCGCTGCGGACGCCTCGCTGCTGACGGGTCCGGAGTCGGGGGTGTGGGACAGGCTCGGCCCCAGCGTCCCGTCCGAGCCGGGGCTCTTCGCGGCCGACGACGAGGCGGAGCACCTCCGGGCCGACGTCGAGGACGCGCGCCAGCGGGCCTGCGTCGCGGACTCCCCGGAGGCGGGCCGGCTGGGGCTGCTGCTGGCGGCCGAGTCGGCCGGCGCCCTGGTGGCGGCGGAGATGACCCACGCCGGGGTGCCCTGGCGGGCCGAGGTCCACGAACGGCTGCTGACCGACCTGCTCGGACCGCGCCCCGCGGCCTGGTCGCGGCCCCAGCGGCTCGACGAGCTGGCCGCCGAGGTGGGCCGGGTCCTCGGCACGCCCGGCCTCAACCCCGACTCACGGACCGAGCTGATGGCGGCGCTGCGCCGCGCGGGCCACGAGGTCGCCGACATCCGCGCCTCCACGCTCCGCGCGATCGACCATCCCGCCATCGAGCCGCTGCTGCGCCACAAGCAGCTCGCCCACCTCTTCTCGACCAACGGCTGGGCCTGGGCCGACGAGTGGGTCCAGGGCGGCCGCTTCCGGCCGTCGTACCAGCCGGCGGGCTCGAGCACCGGGCGCTGGTCGTCCAACGGCGGCGGCGCGCTGTCGTTCCCCGCCCAGGTGCGTCCCGCGGTCGTCGCGGACGACGGCTGGACGCTGGTGGTCGCCGACGTCGCCCAGCTGGAGCCGCGGGTGCTGGCCGGGATGAGCCGGGACCGGGCGCTGGCCGCAGCGGCGCGCGGCGCCGACCTCTACCAGGGCATGGTCGACTCCGGCGCGGTGCCGACCCGCCAGCACGCCAAGCTGGGGCTGCTCGGCGCGATGTACGGCGCCACCCGCGGCGAGAGCGGCCGGATGGTCGCCGACCTCACCCGGCGCTACCCCGCCGCCTTCGGCCTGGTGGAGGCTGCCGCGCGGGCCGGCGAGCGGGGCGAGGTGGTGCGCACGCTGCTCGGCCGCGGCTCGCCCGGGTTGGGCGAGGCGTGGGAGGTCGATCCCGACGCCCCGCAGCCCGACGCCGACAGCCAGGCCCGCTTCCGCCGCGCCTACGGCCGCTTCACCCGGAACTTCGTGGTGCAGGGCACCGGGGCGGAGTGGGCGCTCGCCTGGATCGCCGACCTGCGCAACCGGCTCTGGCGCCTCGGTGGCGAGGGCCCGTTGGAGTCGCGGCCGCACCTGGTCTTCTTCCTCCACGACGAGGTGGTGGTGCACACCCCGTCGGCCCTGGCCGAGGAGGTGGTGGCGGCGGCGGGCGACGCGGCCGCCACCGCGGCGCGGCTGCTCTTCGGCGAGCAGGGGGTCGACTTCCCGCTCAGCACCGCGGTGGTGCGCTCCTACGCCGAGGCCGGGAAGTGACGCTCAGGCCAGGCGGGCCGGGAAGCCGCCGGTGGCGACCGGGCCCCACGCCGTCGGCGTGATCCGCAGCAGCGACTTGCCTTGGTCGACCATCGCCTGCCGGTACTCCTCCCAGTCGGAGTGCTCCCCGGAGATGTTGCGGAAGTACTCCACGAAGGCGTCCAGCGCCTCGCCGCCGTCCGCGGCGTCGAGCACCTCGCAGCTTCCGGTGACCTGGACCCAGGGGCCGTTCCAGTCGTCGGAGACGACCACGACGTCGACCTCCGGGCGGCGCCGCGCGTTGCGGGTCTTGGCCCGCTCGGGATAGGTGGCCACCACCAGGCGGCCGGCGTCATCGACCCCGCCGGTCACCGGCGAGGCCTGCGGGCTGCCGTCGGCGCGGCGGGTGACCAGCAGGAACCGGTGCCGGGGGCGGACGAACTCCAGGAGGCCGTCGAGGTCGACGCGGGTGGTGGTGGCGATCGAGCGAGGCATGGGTCAGACGGTAGCGCCGCCCCTCTTGCCCCGTGGTCTAGCGTGCCTGGAGTGAGCCCCGAACTCCTGCTGATCAGTGCCGCCGACACGTCGCCGACGTCGAACCCGACCCTGCACGCGTTGATCCTCGGGTTGATCATGGTCGTCGGGACGGCCGTGGGCATGTGGCTGCTGCTCCGGATGGGCGGACGGCGGTAGCCGATGCACCGCCAGGACTCGGCTGAGCTCAGAGCGACGTACTTCGCGCTCCGCCTCGGCCTGGTCCTCTCGGCGGTGACCGTCCTCCTGGCCCCGCTGGCGACCCGGGTCGGCGACGGCTCCTGGCCGCCCTCGATCTCCGACGCCTGGTACACCGACGCGCGCACCGTCTTCGTCCTGGGCCTGGCCGCGGCCGCCTGCCTGCTGGTCGTGGTGCGGGGCGACACCCTCACGGAGCAGACCCTGCTCAACGTCGCGGGCGGCCTCGGCCTGCTGGTGGCGGGCGCGGCGTGCTGGCCCAAGGACGGGTCGGGAGAGCCGCTCGCCTCCTTCGACCCCGCCGTCGCCCGGCTCAACGAGTACGCCATCGGGGCGTTGCTGGTGGTGGCGGCGGTGGCCTGGGTGGTCGGCGCGCTGCTGCCCGCCGCGATGCTGGGGGACGGCTGGCAGGTGACGGGTCCCGCCCGGGCGGTCCTGCAGTCCCTCGGCCCCGTCCTGGTGGTGGGCCTGAGCGTGCTGTTCCTCCTCGACCGCACCTGGCTCGCCACGCACGTCCACGAGCCGGCCGCGGTGGTGATGTTCTTCCTCCTGGGCTGCGTGGTGCTGCTGCGCACCACGCTCGGGCTCAGGTTCCTGGAGCGGATCGGCGACACCCCCGCCGACGACTCCGTCAGCTTCTCGCACCTGTGCGAGGCCAGGAGGACGCAGACCCGGATGACGGGACTGGACGCGGTCTACACGGCGGTGGCGGTCGGCATGCTCGTGGTGGTCGTCGTCGCCGCCGTCCTCCTCGCCGGCGGGGCGGCGCCGGGGTGGGTCCTGGTCGTCGAGGCACTGCTCCTCGTGCTCTTCGGCACCTTCTGGGCCCTCCAGACCTGGGAGGCGTGGCTCACGGTGGGGTCTAGAGTTCGTCCATGAACCACCTGCTCCTGCGCGACGTCCGCCTGGTGCCCGTGCGCCCCCGCGACGAGGTGCCCGACGGGCCCGTCGACGTCCGGATCCGCGCCGGCGAGGTGGTCGAGGTCGGTCCCGGGCTGGACCGCGACGGCGCGGAGGAGACACGCGCCGAGGGACGCTGGCTCGTCCCCGGCCTGTGGGACCAGCACGTCCACCTCGGCCAGTGGACGCTGGCCAGCTCGCGCCTCGACCTGACCCCCGTGCGCTCGGCCGCCGAGGCCGTGCGGATGGTCGCGGACCGCCTCGCCGAGGTGCCCGGGCGCCCGGTCATCGGCTGGGGTCACCGGTCCACCGCGTGGCCGGAGGCGCCGGTCGTCTCCATGCTCGACGCGCTGGGCGGCGACCAGCCGATCGTGCTGATCGCCGGTGACGGCCACCACGCCTGGCTCAACACCGTCGCGCTCAACATCCTGCACCTGCCGCTGCGCGAGGGCGTCGTCTCCGAGCGCGAGTGGTTCGACGCCTACGGGCGTCTCTCCGCGGTGATCGGCGACGACGGCACCGGCCCCGACGCCTATCGCCGCACCCTCGAGCAGGCCGCCTCCCTCGGCGTGGTCGGGCTGGTCGACTACGAGTTCAGCGGCGGCCACGAGGACTGGGCCCGCCGCTGGCAGGGCGGCGCCGACCTGCTCAGGATCCGGATGTCGACCTACGCCGCCGGCCTCGAGGAGGTGACCGCGGCCGGCCTGCGCACCGGCGACGTCCTGCCCGGCTGCAGCGACCTGGCCCGGATGGGGTCGCTGAAGATCATCAGCGACGGCTCGCTCAACACCAAGACGGCCTGGTGCTGCGACCCCTACTCCGGCCCGGCGCCGCTCGGCTTCCCGCACGGCAACCCCAACCAGTCGCCCGAGGAGCTCCGCGAGCTGCTCGAGCGGAGCACCGCCCACGGGCTGACCGCGGCGGTGCACGCCATCGGCGACCGTGCGGTCACCGTGGCGCTCGACGCCTTCGAGGCGACCGGGGCCCGCGGCAGCATCGAGCACGCCCAGCTGATCCTGCGCGACGACGTACGCCGGATCGCCGGCCTCGGCCTGGTGGCGAGCGTCCAGCCCTCCCACCTGCTCGACGACCGCGACGTCAGCGAGCGGCTCTGGCCCGGTCGCGGCGACCGCTGCTTCGCGCTCCGCTGGATGCTCGAGGACGGGGTGGTCCTGGCGATGGGCTCCGATGCTCCCGTCGCGGCCCTCGACCCGTGGCTGGCGATGGCGGCGGCGGTGCACCGCTCCGCCGACGAGCGGGAGCCGTGGCACCCCGAGCAGGCGATCACCGCGCAGGAGGCGCTGGCCGCCTCCGTCGACGGCCGCGGCACGGTGGCCCCCGGTCACCCCGGCGACGTCGTGCTGCTCGACCTCGACCCGCTCGCCGGCTCCGGGGGCACCGCCGAGGTCGCCGCCCACCTGCGCCGTACCGGCGAGCACGTGGCCGCCACCTGGGTGGCCGGGCGGCAGGTCTTCGACGCGACCGGCGGCTGAGCGCCGCGGCTCACTCGCCGACTGGCCTCATGGTGGCGATGGCGTCGTCGAGCCAGCGGATCCGATCCGCGTACCACTCGGTCACCAGGTCGGCGTGCTCGCGCCAGGTGGTGAAGTCCAGCTGGAACTGCTGCCCCTCGGACCAGTAAGGGGTCAGCAGGTGGCCACCGCCCTCCGGGGCAGGGGCGAAGTTGCGCTCCGCCGCCGGCGCCAGCCACTCCACCCGCTCGGCGAGGAAGGGGCCGAGGGTGGCCACGTCCGGCGCGGCCTGGGTCCAGCGCCGGCGGATCAGCTCGACGAACTCCGGGTCGCGGAGCATCCGGCGCACCCAGTGGCCATGAGGGTTGGTGCTCGGGCTGAGCCAGGGCTCGTTGGAGGGCGCGTCCGGATCCGGGTCGGGGTACATGAACCATCGTTCGGGGTCGTCCAGGCCCCACCCGGTGCTGATGCCCGCGGTCATGTCGAAGTCCCAGGGCGGCCCCATCGAGAGCAGCCCGTGGCGGCTGCGTTGCAGGTAGACGCTCCCGCGGAAGTGGGAGTCCTGGTTCTTGGTGGTCTCCTGGAGCAGGTACCAGTCGGCGAAGGAGCGGAGGTCGACCAGGGAGTGGTAGCCGTGCTCGGGGTCGAGCCACTCGTCGGAGTAGAGCACCGACTCGAAGTGCGTGAGCTGGCGCTCGACCTCGGCCGCGAACTCGGGTGAGATGTCGCCCGGCTCCTTGATGAACACGTTGATGCCGTTGGGCGTGCGGAAGCTGGGGTCGTCGTCCTCCCACAGGTCGGCCTCGAGCAGGAAGCCGCCGTCCACGGGGACGGAGCCGGGCTCGGCGAGCTCGATGGCGACCCGGTCGGGCTCGACCTCGACGCCCTCGCCGAAGAGGTAGACGCCCTTGTACTCGCCGTTGAGCCACACCTCGACGTCGTGCAGGCGGGCGGCCCACGGCATGGCGAGGCGGCGGGCCAGGGCGAACGCCGCGGTGTTGCGCAGCAGGGAGCGGTCGTAGGCGTTGGCGAGCAGCACGAAGTCCTTGGAGGCGGGCAGCCCCAGCACGGAGACGCGCTCGTCGAGTTTCACCTTGTAGGGCAGCTTGTCCTGCACCCAGGAGGTGGAGTTGCCGCGGACCCGCAGCCGTGCCGAGAGCTCCGTGGCGGGCACCGGGTCGCCGTCGCGGTCAGTCGTGCCGTCGGTGTCGAACACCATGTCGGCGCGCGAGTAGACCTCGTCGTCGACGATCGGGAGCCCGTCCTCGGTGGTGATCGAGAGAGCCGGCAGCGTCCCGAAGAACTCCGGGTCGGCTTCGATCGGGGCGACCGTCGGCGTGGGGGTCGGCGTGGGGGTCGGCGTGGGGGTCGGCGTGGGGGTCGGCGCTGCCGTTGGAGTCGGGCTGGGACTCGGCGCCGGGGTGGGCGTCGGGGTGGGCGTCGGGCTCGGTGTCGGCGTCGGGCTCGGCGTGGGTGTCGGCGTGGGTGTGGGCGTGGGCGTGGGCGGCTGGGTGGGCGGGACGACGCGACGAGGCACCACCCGGACCGGCTTGCTGCGCCATGCCGGCCGGCCGCGGTGGGCGGGGGCCACCACCCGGAACCTGGTGGGCGAGTGGACCTTGCGGGTGAAGACGTAGCGACCGCGGGCGCGGGTCCGGGCGTCGGCGACCCGCACCCACCGGCCGTTCGCGTGCCGCTGGAGCACCACCGGGGCGCGGCGCAGGCGCGGCACGGCACCACGCAGGCGCACCCGCTTCCCGTCTGTCTGCGCCTCGGGCGGGCCGGAGGGTCGGGCGGAGCCCCCGGACGCCGTCCGCTCGGGCGCCGAGACGGCGGCACTCGCGCCGAGGGCGGTGGCGGGGAGGGTCAGTACCAGGGCAGCCACCAGGGCTCGCAGCCCGGCTCGGCTCGTTGTCCACAACACCGGGCGAGCGTAGGTTGAGGCAGCCCTCCCGCGCAGGAGAAGAGCGATCCGCGCCCGAAGCGCCCGGCCGTGCTCGTTCCCTGATGAACTGGTGGGTTGATGTCGGCGACACGGGGCCAGGACGACATCAGTCCACCAGTTGCGCGGGAAGGGTCGCCCAGGAGGTCTCGCTCAGGCGGTGCCGGGGGAGGTGGCGTGGCTGCGCCCAGGCGCCAGGCGTAGAACGCCGCGAGAGCAGCGACGACGGCCAGGACGACGGCGGCCAGCCAGCCGGTGGCCCGCATCCGCGGGTCGGTCGCGCGGCCCGGCAGCCACTGCCACACCGTGTAGAGGAAGAGCCCGAGATAGATCACCCCGGTGCCTGCGCTCATGCCAGGGCGATGGTGGCGTCCCGGATGAAGGTCGGGTCCTCGAGGCGTTCGGCGTAGGCCGACCGGAGCTGGCCCACCCGGTAGCGCACGGTCTGGGGGTGCACGAAGAGCGCCTCGGCGACCGCCTCGCGCCGGCCCTGGTGGAGCAACCAGGCGCGCAGGGTGTCGGTCAGCTTCTCCCGCGCGGCCGGGCCCAGCTCGTCCAGCGGAGCCAGCACCTGGGCGCGCAGGTCGGCCAACGCCTCGGCGTCGGCGTGCACGAGAAGCTCAGCGAGGTGCTTCTCGGTGTCGGTGATCTCCGGATCGAGGTCGGCGGCCCGGCTCGCCCGCTGCCACGAGGACCTGGCCTCGAGCCAGGGCCGGGTGGGACCGACCACCGCCGGGACGCCGACCACCGCCCGCAGCAGCAGGCTCCGGGTGGCGTCCGGCACCAGCAGGACCACCAGCTCCTCGGTGCCGGGGTCGGCCACGGTGATGGTCCGCGGGTCGACTGCCGACGACACCGCCCGCAGGTGCGCCTCCGGCAGGACGACGGCCGTCAACGTCTCCGGGAGCTCCCACTCCGCGCGCGCCGCGGCCCGCACCAGCAGGTCGGGCGCGTCACCCCGGAGCAGGGCGTTGCCGAGCGCCTCGCGCAGCTGCTGACGCATCCGCCCGGTGGTCGCCGACTCGTCGCTGTGGCCCGCGACGCTGGAGGCCGAGAGCTGGTCGATGTAGGCGAAGACCAGACCGGCGAACTTCGCCAGGGTCTCGGCGTCGACGCCGTCGGCGAGCAGCCCGGCCGACATCTCGCTCCAGGAGACGCGGGCGCCGACCCGGTACGCCGCGAGGAGAGCCTCCATGCTCCGGCCGGAACGCGCCTCGCCCCGGCCGAGCTGGTAGGCGCCCTCCATCGCCGGCGCCGTGGGACGGGTGCCGGCCCGGGCGCGCCGGGAGGCCAGCTGGATGAAGCCACCCAGTGCCAGCTGCACCGCGCTGCGGATCGTCTCGCCCATCGTGCCGGAGAGGGCATTGGCATACGTCGGGACCTCGGCGATGATGGCGCCGACGGCCGCGTCGGCGACCGCCGGCAGCCTGTTGCGCATCACCTCCACCTCGGCGGCGGAGAGCTCCAGACCGTGGTCGTTACCGAGACGACCGGCGTGTCGCGCCATCGGAGGCTCCTTTTTGGCTTCTGCGAACAATTGTGACGCGAAACTTCACGTCTGGTGGTCAGGAATCTACCCCGTTCGACCAGACATGATGGGTCCATGGCCATGCTTCTCAACGAGACCAACGGGTCCCCGCGCCGGGGACGCCACCGCAGTGGCGCTCCGCTGCGCCTCCGGGACCGCGCGGTCAGGCTCGTCGAGGCCGCCACCACGCCCTTGATGCCGGCCGACTACCTCGACCTCTTCGCGCCGCTGCGCTCCGGCGCCGAGCTGCGCGGCCGGATCGTCTCGGTCGAGCCGGAGACCGCCGACGCCGCCACCATCGTGATCCGTCCCGGCGCCGACTGGGCGGGCCACGTCCCCGGTCAGTACACCCGGGTCGGCATCGACGTCGACGGGGTCCGCCACTGGCGGGCCTACTCGCTGACCCACGGTCCGCGCGCCGACGGCAACATCTCGATCACCGTCAAGGCGGTCCAGGACGGCGTCGTCAGCAGCCACCTGGTCCGCGAGGCCAGCCCCGGCACCCTGGTCCACCTCGAGCAGGCCGACGGCGAGTTCGTGCTCCCGCCGGAGGGTGGCAAGTTCCTGATGGTCACGGCCGGCTCCGGGGTCACCCCCGTGGTGGGGATGCTGCGCAACCTCTTCCCGGTCGCCGACTCCGGCGTCGTACGCCTCGAGCGCAGCGCCCCCTACGACATCACCGTCGTGCACGTGGCCCCCAGCGAGCCCGACTCGATCTTCCTGCGCGACCTCAAGGCGCTCGACGCCGCGGGCCTGATCCGGCTGGTGCCCCGCTACGACGACGTGCACGGGGTCCTCGACGTCGACGACCTGGAGTCGCTCGTCCCCGACCTGGCCGCGCGGCAGACCCTGGCCTGCGGGCCGGCCGCCCTGCTCGACGCCCTCGAGGAGCACCACACCTCGCGCGGTCTCGACCTCACCGTCGAGCAGTTCCGAGTCTCCCGCGTCGAGGCTGGGGAAGGCGGCACCGTCACCTTCACCCGCACGGGGGTCGAGGTGGAGGACGACGGTGCCACCCCGATCCTCGACGCCGCCGAGGAGGCCGGCGTGCTGATGCCCTCCGGGTGCCGCATGGGCATCTGCATGGGCTGCGTCCTGCCGCTCAAGGAGGGCACCGTCCGCGACCTGCGCAACGGCGCGCTGACCACCGCCGTCCCCGGCGAGACCGACCCGGGCGGCATCAAGATCCAGACCTGCATCAGCGCCGCTGCCGGCCCGTGCACCCTCGACCACTGACCTGCTCGATCCCACCCCCCAAGGAGTCGACATGACGACCATCACCAAGAAGTCCGAGAACCCCACCGCACACCTCACCCCCGAGGACATCGAGGACATCGGTCGCGAGCTCGACCGGATCCGCCAGGAGGTCCTCGACGACCGCGGCGCCAACGACGCCGCCTACATCCGGGGCATGGTCAAGACCCAGCGCTACCTCGAGCTCGGCAGCCGCGCCGTGCTCCTCTTCTCCGCCCTCCCGCCCGCCTGGGTGGTCGGCACGGCCGGCCTGAGCGTCGCCAAGATCCTGGAGAACATGGAGATCGGCCACAACGTCATGCACGGCCAGTGGGACTGGATGCGCGACCCCAAGATCCACTCCAGCACCTGGGAGTGGGACAACGCCTCCACCGCCGAGGGCTGGAAGCACAGCCACAACGAGATCCACCACACCTACACCAACATCGTGGGCAAGGACAACGACCTCGGCTACGGCATCATGCGGGTCGACGAGGACCAGAAGTGGCACCCGATGTACCTCGGCCAGCCGCTGTGGAACTTCATCAACGCCTGCTTCTTCGAGTACGGCATCGCCGCCTACGACCTCGAGCTCGGCAAGAACCTGCGCACCCCCAAGGAGCGCCGCGACCCCGAGTTCACCCGCCGGGCGAAGAACACCGTGAAGAAGATCCGCCAGCAGATGACGAAGGACTACGTCGTGCACCCCGCGCTGGCCATCCCGACCGGTTCGTTCCTGCCGACCCTGGCCGCCAACTTCACCGCCAACCTGGTGCGCAACCTGTGGTCGCACTCGGTGATCATGTGCGGCCACTTCCCCGAGGGGGTCGAGACCTTCGAGCGTGCCGCGATCCCCGAGAAGGAGACCCGCGGCGAGTGGTACCTGCGCCAGATGCTCGGCTCCGCCAACATCTCCGGCTCCGAGGGCATGCACATCATGACCGGCAACCTGAGCCACCAGATCGAGCACCACCTCTTCCCCGACCTGCCGAGCAACCGCTACAAGGAGGTCGCCCCGCAGGTGAAGGCGATCTTCGACAAGTACGGCCTCACCTACCTGGAGCGTCCGCTGCCCCAGCAGGTCTACAGCGCCTGGCACAAGGTGGTCCGGCTCAGCCTGCCCAACGGCTTCGTGGAGACCACCACGGTGCGCAACGCCCCGCAGCAGCTGGTGCGCTTGTTCAAGATGGCCACCGGCGACCGCAAGACCCGCCGTGCCCTCCAGGCCCGCCTGGCCCAGGAGGCCCGCCGCGCCAAGGACGCGAAGGACGCCCGGCTGGCCGCCTGACCTGACCCCCCGGCACGGGAACTATCCTCGTGCCCATGAGCTCCCCCATCCGCCTCGGCGCACCCGGCTTCGGAGGCCTCTGAGACGTGGGTTGGCTGCTCGTGGTCCTGCTGGGGCTCATCTACCTGCTGGTGGGTCCGTGGACCCTGGTGCTGGTCGCGGTGCTGCTGGCCGTGCCGCGGGTGCGCGACCGCGTGCCGCGACCGCACGTGACCGTCCGCGGGGTGGCGATCGGCGTCGGCGTGGCCGTCGCCGCCTCCCTGCTGGTGTGGGTGGTGCCCGACGGGCGCCTGCCGGTGCCGACCGCCGGGGGCCTGCTGGTGGCTCCCCGCTACGAGGGGCAGCAGGTCTCCGCCCACCCCATCGCAGCCGAGGAGCCGCCGCAGAACCCCTGGCTGGCCCAGGCGGGGTCCGACGCGGTCAACAACGACGCGTGGTCCAGCGGGGCGCTGCGGGGAGCGGGGCCGTTGGGCGACCGTCCCGAGGTGGACACCGCCTGGTACGGACTGGAGAAGTGCGGGCGAGTCGCCTTCGACTCCCACGGCCGGATCGTCGCTCTCTGCCACGACCGGCGAGGCGCGGTCCTGCGGGTCATCGACCCCGACTCGATGCGCCCGCTGAGCACCACCCGGCTGCCGGACCGCGCCGAGACCGGCACCTCGGCCTGGCAGGACGTCTGCAACGGCTCGCAGTTCTACCTCGACAACGGCGACCGGGCGGTGGTGACGACCACGGAGCGGCGGATCCAGGCGATCGGCACGGCCGACGCCGAGGGCCATCCCGACCTGACGGTCGAGGAGTCGTGGAGCGTGGCCGAGCACGTGCCGGAGACCGACTGCCTGGTCGCGGTCAAGCCCGACTGGACGGGCCGCATCTGGTGGGCCAGCCGCGACGGTCGCGTCGGCGTGGTCGACCCGGTCGCCGGGGTGGTGCGAGGCACCCACCTGGAGGGCGAGCGGATCACCAACACCTTCGCCGTCGACGAGGCAGGTGGGGTCTTCCTGGTCACCGACGCCGCGCTCTACCGGATGACCGTCGACGCCGAGGGTGCGCCGGCGGTCTCCTGGCGGACCGAGTACGACCGCGGCGTCGAGCAGAAGGTCGGGCAGTTCGTGCAGGGCAGCGGCACCTCGCCGACCCTGCTCGACCACGACCTGGTGGCGATCGCCGACAACGCCGAGCCCCGGCTGCACGTCGTCTTCGTCGACCGGGCCACCGGCGAGGAGGTCTGCAGCGCGGCTGTCTTCGACGGCGGCGAGTCGGCGACCGAGACGTCGTTGGCCTCCGTGGGCTCCGGGGTGATCGTGGAGAACAACCACGGCTACGCCGGCCCACGCTCCACCGCGATGGGCTTCTCCTCCTCGCCCGGCCTGGCGCGGGTCGACCACGTCGACGGCGAGTGCCGGGTCTCCTGGACCAACGACGAGGTCGCCCCCTCCGCCCTGCCGACGGTCTCCTGGGAGACCGGCCTCCTCTACACCTGGACCAAGCGACCCACGCTGTGGGGAGTCTCCGCCTGGTACCTGACCGCGATCGACGCGCACACCGGCGAGACGGCGTTCTCGGTCCGGGCCGGCACCGGGGTGCTCTACAACAACCACTACTCCGCAGTCACGCTCGGCCCGCAGGGAGCGGCGTACGTCGGCACCGTCGGCGGGCTGGTCCGGGTGCGCGACGTGGTGCGCAAGTCCGCCAAGAAGGGCTGAACCCGGCTCAGGGCCAGCGCAGACCCACGGCCTCCTCGCTGAGCTCCCAGAGCCGGCGCTGCGCCACCTCGTCGCGGGCCAGCGGGGCGGTGCCCACCAGGCGCGGCGGACCGGACATCTGCTGGCGACCCGCGGGGCCGCAGTAGGAGCCGCCGGGCAGGTCCGCGGTGGCGGCCATCAGCAGAGGCCAGGCGCCCTGGGCGGCCGACTGGGAGACGGCCCGGACCGCGGCGTCGAGGATCGAGGCCATTCCCCCCGAGGAGCGCCCGAACTGGCCGTTGGCGGTCAGGTGGGTGCCCGCCAGGCCGGGGTGTGCGGCCAGCGCCCGCACCGGCAGGTCGCGCTGGCGCAGCCGCCGCTCGAGCTCGAAGGTGAAGAACAGGTTGGCCAGCTTGGACTCCGCGTAGCGCGGCCAGCGGCGGTAGCGCTCGTGGTGGGCCCGGGGGTCGCCCAGCGGGGCGTGCCGGGCCATCCGGTGCATCTGCGAGCTCACCGTGACCACCCGGCCGTCGCCGCTGGCGACCAGCTGCGGCAGCAGCAGGCCGGTCAGCAGGAAGGGACCGAAGTGGTTGGTCGCCATCTGCAAGTCGAAGCCGTCCCCGGTGACCTGCTGGGGGGTGGCCATCACCCCGGCGTTGTTGACCAGCACGTGCAGGGCGCCGAGATCGCGGGCGCGCCCGGCCGCCGCGCGGACCGACTCCAGGGAGGCGAGGTCGACGAGCAGCTGCTCCGGAGCGGCCTCGGGCGCCTGCTCGCGGATCACCTCGGCGGTCGCCTCCAGCTTGGCCTGGTTGCGGCCCGCGAGCACCACCCGGGCGCCGCGCCGCGCCAGCTCGAGGGCCGTGTGGTGGCCCAGCCCGCCCGGGCTGGCTCCGGTGACCAGGACGGTCCGTCCGTGCTGGTCACCGATGTCGTCGACCGACCAGGTGGCGCTCACGGGGTGACGGCCATCGCGGCCAGCACCCGCTCGCCGAGGGCGGAGTCGCCGGAGACCCGGACCGCTCCCGGCTCGGGGCTGCGCCGGCCCCCGGCGAGCAGCGCGAACGCCTCCGCCGACATGTCGAGGGTGGTGGTCGGCTCCTCCTCGGTCGCCCCGCCGGTGAGCTCGCGGCCGCGGCCGTCGTCCCCGACGCCGAACCGGCGCTCCTGGTGCCCTTGGACCCGCAGCGCCAGCGTGGAGCCCGGGGCCGCACCGGCCCGCTTGGCCAGCACCAGCGCGAGGGTCTCGGAGAGGTAGTCGACGGTGTGCCGGGCGCCGGGGCCGTCCAGGTTGCCGGGGCGTCCCACCGCCCGGCGCACGTCCTGCTCGTGCATCCACACGTCCAGCGGACGGTTGCGCAGCAGCGTCAGCGTCGACCAGCCCAGCGCACCGAAGACCCCCGGGGCCGGGGCGTCGGGGTCGGTCGGCGGGTCCTGGAGCAGGGCGGTG
This sequence comes from Nocardioides sp. Z50_6, assembly GCF_058215755.1. Classification (NCBI taxonomy): domain Bacteria; kingdom Bacillati; phylum Actinomycetota; class Actinomycetes; order Propionibacteriales; family Nocardioidaceae; genus Nocardioides; species Nocardioides sp. Z50_6. Next base: position 19,550 of record NZ_JBZAJB010000004.1, read on the forward strand.
TGCCGCTGCGTGGTCGACTCGCGCAGCTCGATCAGCAGGTCGTCGGGGGTGCGGTTGCGTCGGGCCAGGACGCCCTGCTCGGTGAAGGTGCCCATCGGGCTCCTCACGTGGGGTGCCTCGCCGACCTCGACCTCCTCGTGCCGGCCGCCGGCGAGCAGCGACTCCAGGTGGGCGGTGTGGGCGACCACCGCGTGCACGTCCCAGCCGGGGAGGTCGGTGGGCGCCGACCACTCCTCGGGGGCGAGCTCCTCGAGCAGCGCGGTGAAGTCGCTGATCGCCTGCCACCAGATGTCGACGTGCTGGACCAAACCGCTCTGCGTCATGCCGGAAGCCTAGGGCTCAGGGGCCGACCAGGAGAATGGGCACATGCGCGTGCGTGCCCCCGAGCTCACCGGTCGCGGCTGGCTCAACACCCCCGGCCCCCTGTCGCTGTCCGACCTGCGTGGGCGATTCGTCCTGCTCGACTTCTGGACCTTCTGCTGCGTCAACTGCCTGCACGTCCTCGACGAGCTCCGGCCGCTGGAGGCGAGGTACGCCGAGGAGCTGGTGGTCGTCGGCGTGCACTCGCCGAAGTTCGTGCACGAGGCCGACCCGGACGCGCTGGTCGCCGCCGTCGAGCGCTACGGCGTGCACCACCCGGTGCTCGACGACCCCGAGCTGGTCACCTGGTCGGCCTACACCGCGCGGGCCTGGCCCACGCTGGTGCTGATCGACCCGGAGGGCTACGTGGTGGCCCAGTACGCCGGCGAGGGGCACGTGCACGCCCTGGACCGGCTGCTCGCCGAGCAGGTCGCCGAGCACCGCGAGCGCGGCACCCTGCAGCCGGGCGACTCGCCGTACGTGCCGCCGGTGGTGGAGCCGACCGACCTGCGGTTCCCGGCCAAGGCGCTGTCGCTGCCCGACGGCCGGGTGCTGGTCGCCGACGCCGGTCACGACGAGGTGGTCGAGCTGGCCTCGGCCGACGGGCCGGTGCTGCGCCGGTTCGGCGGCTTCGCCGAACCCAACGGGCTCTGCCTGCTGCCCGAGGAGGTGGCCGCCGAGGTGGGCTACGACGTGGTGGTCGCCGACACCGTGCACCACCAGCTCCGCGGGCTGGCCCTGGCCGGCGGCGAGGTCCGGGTGCTGGCCGGCGACGGGGAGCAGTGGATGCCCGGCGACGGCCCCGAGCGGCTCTCCAGCCCCTGGGACGTCGCGTGGTGGCGCGGCCGGGTCTGGGTGGCGATGGCCGGCATCCACCAGCTCTGGACCTTCGACCCCGGGACGGGGGCGGTCGAGGTGGCGGCCGGCACCACCCACGAGGGGCTGCGTGACGGGCCCCTGGACCAGGCCTGGCTGGCGCAGACCAGCGGGCTGGCCGTCGTCGGCGACCGGCTCTGGCTCGCCGACAGCGAGGTCTCGGCACTGCGCTGGGTCGAGGACGGCGAGGTGGGCACCGCGGTCGGCACCGGCCTCTTCGACTTCGGCTTCCGCGACGGCAGGGCCGACCAGGCGCTGCTCCAGCACCCGCTCGGGGTGAGCGCGCTGCCCGACGGGTCGGTGGCCGTCTGCGACACCTACAACGGCGCCGTACGCCGCTTCGACCCGGCGGCCGGCGAGCTCACCACCCTGGCCACCGGGCTCTCCGAGCCGAGCGGGGCGTACGTCGACGGCGAGCACCTGGTGGTCGTGGAGTCGACCGCCCACCGGCTGACCCGGGTGCCGCTGGGCGCGTCGGCGCAGGCGGCCGACTTCAGCCACCGCACCCAGCGGCCGGTCACCGAGGTGGCCGCCTCGGTGCTGCTGGAGGCGGTCTTCACCCCGCCGCCGGGGCAGAAGGTGGACGACCGCTACGGTCCCGCGACCCAGCTGATGGTGACCGCGACGCCTGCGGCCCTGCTGCGTGCCGGGGAGGGCCGCTCCACCGGCCTGACCCGTCCACTCGAGCTCGACGCTGCGGTGGGGGAGGGGGTGCTCCACGTCGCGGCGCGGGCGGCCTCCTGCGACGTCGTCGAGGACGGGACGCCGGGCGAGGGGGCGGCCTGCCACGTGCACCAGCAGGACTGGGGCGTCCCGGTGCGGGTGAGCGCCACCGGCGAGGTGGCGCTCACCCTGCCGCTGGGCGGCACCGCCTGACCCTCACCCGAGGACGACGAAGGGCCGCACCCAGCCGGGTGCGGCCCTTCGTGTCGCTGCCTGGTTCAGGCGTGGATCAGAAGGCGGCCTCGTCGAGGTCCATCAGCGAGAGGTCGATGCTCTCGGCGATGGCGCGCTCGGCGGTCAGGCGGGGCAGGTTGGTGGCGGCGAAGAACTGGGCGGCCGCGACCTTGCCCTCGTAGAACGCCTTGTCCTTGGCCGAGACCTCGCCGTTGAGCTTGCCCAGGGCGACCTCGGCCTGGCGCAGCAGCAGCCAGGCGCAGACGACGTCGCCGAGCACCATCAGCAGGCGGGTGGTGTTGAGGCCCACCTTGTAGATGTTGCGCAGGTCGCCGCCCTCGGCGGAGGCGTCGGCCGACATCAGGTCGTTGATCATGTGACCGACGATGGCGTTGGCGTCCTCGAGCGCCTTGGCCAGCAGGGCCCGCTCGTTCTTGAGCTGGCCGTTGCCGGCCTCGGACTTGATGAAGCCCTCGATCTCGCCGGCCAGGTGGCCCAGCGCGCGGCCCTGGTCCTTGACGATCTTGCGGAAGAAGAAGTCCTGGCCCTGGATCGCGGTCGTGCCCTCGTAGAGGGTGTCGATCTTGGCGTCGCGGACGTACTGCTCCAGCGGGTACTCCTGCAGGAAGCCGGAGCCACCGAAGGTCTGCAGCGACTCGGTGCCCAGCAGCACCCAGGAGCGCTCGGAGCCGTAGCCCTTGACGATCGGGAGCAGCAGGTCGTTGACCGCCTCGGCCAGCTTGTCGTGCTCGCCCTCGTGCTCGGCGATCATCACCTTGTCCTGCCAGGTGGCGGTGTAGATCACCAGGGCGCGCATGGCCTCGGCGAACGACTTCTGCACCATCAGCGAGCGACGGACGTCGGGGTGGTGGGTGATCGTGACGCGGGGGGCGGTCTTGTCGGCCGACTGGGTGAGGTCGGCGCCCTGGATCCGCTCCTTGGCGTACTCCAGCGCGTTGAGGTAGCCGGTGGAGAGGGTGGCGATCGCCTTGGTGCCGACCATCATCCGGGCGTTCTCGATGACGTCGAACATCTGCGCGATGCCGTTGTGGACCTCGCCCACCAGCCAGCCCTTGGCGGGCTCGCCGCCGCCGACCTGCGGGTCGCCGAAGGTGAGCTCGCAGGTGTTGGAGACCTTGATGCCCATCTTGTGCTCGACGTTGGTGACGTAGACGCCGTTGCGCTCGCCGGTCAGCTCACCGGTCTCGTGGTCGAAGTGGTGCTCGGGCATCCAGAAGAGCGAGAGGCCCTTGGTGCCCGGGCCGCCGGCGCCCTCGACGCCCTCGGGGCGGGCGAGCACCAGGTGCATGACGTTCTCGGTCATGTCGTTGGTGGCGGAGGTGATGAAGCGCTTCACGCCGGTGATGTTCCAGGAGCCGTCCTCGTTGGGGACGGCCTTGGCGCGGCCGGCACCCACGTCGGAGCCGGCGTCGGGCTCGGTGAGGACCATGGTGCAGCCCCACTCGCGCTCGACCATGATCTGGGCGACGCGCTGGTCGCGCTCCACGCCGTTGGCGTTCTTGTAGAGCACGCCGGCGAACGGCGCGCCGGCGGCGTACATGTGGACCGGCGCGTTGGCGCCGAGCACCATCTCGCCGATCGCCCAGTTGAGGCTGGACGGCGCCGGGGTGCCGCCGAGCTCCTCGTGGATCTGGAGACGCCAGAACTCGGCGTCCATCCAGGCGCGGTAGCTCTTCTTGAACGACTCCGGCAGCGGCGCGGAGTGGGTCTTCGGGTCGAAGACCGGGGGGTTGCGGTCGCTGTCCTCGTAGGAGGCGGCGAGGTCCTCGCGCGCCAGGCGGTCGACCTCGGCCAGCACCTCGCGGGCGGTCTCGGCGTCGACCTCCGCGAAGGGGCCCTGACCGAGGATCTCGCCTCGGCCGAACACCTCGAAGAGGTTGAACTCGATGTCGCGCAGGTTGCTCTTGTAGTGGCTCACTGACCCACCCTTATCCGGTCTCATGGGGTGACCGGAGCCTGACGGTCCGGTCCTGTAACGGGGCGACTGGAGGCACACGCGTCCTACCAGCCAGTAACATATTGTGCCTCGGCGGACAGCGCCCTGCAAGCGGTTCGGTGGTGATCTTTGCAACGAGGCGCAATCCTACGTCGCACCGGCGTTGCGTGAGGTTCTTCGCGCGGGCCTTCAAGGGGGGCGCGGAGGCCCGGAAACAGGCTGTCCGACCCGGCCGGCGGCCGGGTCTGCCAAAATGGCCCCATGCGCGTCTCCGCCAAGTCCGACTACGCCCTTCGGGCCCTCATCGAGATGGCGGCGCGCGCCGACGCCAAACCGGTCAGCGCCGAGGAGCTCGGCAAGTCCCAGGACATCCCCCACGGGTTCCTCCAGGCCATCCTCGCCGACCTCCGCAAGGGTGGTGTGGTGGTCTCCCAGCGCGGCCAGTCCGGGGGGTGGCGCCTGGCGCGCGACCCTGCCGAGGTCTCGGTGGCCGACGTCATCCGGGCCGTCGACGGTCCGCTGGTCTCCGTCTACGGGCTGCGCCCCGAGGCGGTCTCCTACAACGCCTCCGCCGAGGTGCTCCAGCACGTCTGGATCGCGGCCCGCAGCTCGCTGCGCGAGGTCTTCGAGCAGGTCTCCATCGCCCAGCTCGCGGGACGCGAGCTGCCCGAGGCCGTCACCTCGCGCACCGGCGACGAGGACGCCTGGCAGCCGCACTGAGCGGCACCGCTCAGGCGCCGCGTGCGGCGTCGGCGATCCACTCCACGAGGGGGCGCAGCGCGCGCCAGTCGTCGCGGACGCGGTCGACCAGCCCGGGGCCCAGCGCGTCGGCCTCGAAGCCGTAGGGGCGGCCCACGAAGAGCTGCTTGTGCCGCAGCAGCTCGATCCGTGGGTGGTCGGCGGCGTAGCCGCGCGGCGAGGTCTTGAGCCGGTCGCCCCCGATCTCCCAGCCGTCCTTCGCGTAGCGCTTCAGCAGCCGGGCGAGAGCCGCGCCCGAGGTCTCCCGTGCCATCGCCTCCCGGATCGCGGCCAGTCGCGGGCCGGAGGCGTCGTAGAAGCCGGCGCCGACCCGGGTGCCGCGGGGTGAGAGCTCGACGTACCAGCCGGTGGCCTCCCCGGCGGCGACGAAGGCGCCCTGGTGGGTCTTGTACGGCGTCTTGTCCTTGCTGAAGCGCACGTCGCGGTAGGGGCGGAAGACCTTGGGGGCGCCGAACTCCGGCTCCAGGGCGGCGACCAGCGCCTCCATCGGCCGGCGGACCGCCTCGGCGTAGACCTGCTTGTGGGCCTCCCAGAAGGCCCGGGTGTTGTCGACCTCGAGATCGTCGTAGAAGTCGAGGGCCGCGACCGGGAAGCCGGTGAACTCCGTGGAATCCATGGAGCGGACGACGAGATTCGAACTCGCGACATCGACCTTGGGAAGGTCGCGCTCTACCAACTGAGCTACGTCCGCAGTGCCGACCGCAGTGGTGCTGCGCCGACGGTGGTGGATGCTACCGGATCCTGTCGAGAGTCGGGTGCTTGGGCTGCACCCCGTCGCCCGAGGAGCGCCCGGTGACCCGCCGGTGCACCCACGGCCCGAGGAACTCGCGGGTCCAGCGGACGTTCTCGCGCAGCTGCTCGCGCCGTCCGCGCAGCGGCAGCGCGGCCACCTCCAGGGGCTCCAGCGGGTGCTCCACGCCCAGCGCGTCGAGCACCTGCAGGGCCATGTAGTGGTGCCCGGCGGGGTTGAGGTGCATCCGGTCCTCGTCCATGTGCGCGGCCAGGTCGACGTCGCGCATCCGCCACATGTCGACCAGGGTCGCCCCGTGCTTGTCGGCGATCTCCCGGGCCCACTCGTTGAAGATCGCGAACCGGCCGCGCACCGCCGAGTAGATGCCGCTGCGGCCGGGGTCGAGGAGGGTGAACATCACCACCCGGGCGCCGCTCGCGGTGAGCCGGCCGATGGCCTCGTCGTACTGCTCGGCGAGGGCGTCGAGATCGACCCTGGGCCGCAGCACGTCGTTGCCTCCGCCGTGGATCGTGACCACGTCGGGCTCGAGGGCGAGGGCCGGCTCGAGCTGCTCGGCCAGGATCACCGGCAGCTTGCGACCCCGGATCGCGAGGTTGGCGTAGCCGAAGTCGTCGGTCTCCAGCGCGAGGTGCTCCGCGACCCGGTCGGCCCACCCGCGCAGGCCGTTGGGCCGGGTGGGGTCGGGGTCGCCGACGCCTTCGGTGAAGGAGTCCCCGAGTGCGACGTAGCGGTGGAAGGTCATGGCCGGATTCTCCGGCATCGGCCCAAGGCCTCTCGACGGTAGGGTGCCTGCGTGCTGCTCTCCGACCGCGACATCCTGGCCGAGATCGACGCCGGCCGCATCGGCCTCACCCCCTGGGACGAGGAGATGCTCCAGCCCTCCAGCGTGGACATCCGACTCGACCGCTTCTTCCGGGTCTTCGAGAACCACCGCTATCCCCACATCGACCCCGCCGCCGACCAGAGCGACCTCACCCGGATGGTGGAGCCCGAGGGCGACGAGCCGTTCATCCTGCACCCGGGGGAGTTCGTCCTGGGGTCGACGTACGAGGTCTGCAGCCTGCCCGACGACGTGGCGGCGCGAGTGGAGGGCAAGTCCTCCCTCGGGCGGCTGGGGTTGCTGACCCACGCGACGGCGGGCTTCGTCGACCCGGGCTTCTCCGGTCACGTGACCCTCGAGCTGGCCAACGTCGCCACCCTGCCGATCAAGCTCTACCCGGGGATGAAGATCGGGCAGCTCTGCTTCTTCCGGCTCTCCTCGCCCGCCGCGCACCCCTACGGGTCGGAGAAGTACGGGTCGCGCTACCAGGGCCAGCGCGGGCCGACCCCGTCGAAGTCGTTCGCACGGTTCCACCGCACCCCGATCTGAGGATCCTTCCGGCTCCCGGGTGTGCACCACGTCACCCGGGCTGGTGTGGGGTGCGCGCAGGGTCTACCTTGGAAAGGTAAGGCTTCCCTAACACGAGGATCCCCATGCGACGCACGACTCTTCGGCTGGCCGCTGCCCTGGCCGGCCTCGGCCTTCTCACGGCCTGCAGCACCGGTTCCACCGACACCGCGGAGGAGGCGGCCCCGCAGGCCGCGTCGTCGGCCGACGCCGACGCCTTCCCGGTCACCATCGAGCACGCCTTCGGCGAGACGACCATCGAGGAGGAGCCCACCCGGGTGGCCACCCTGGGCTGGACCGACCAGGACAACGCCCTGGCTCTGGGCGTGGTGCCGGTCGGGTCGGTCAAGATCAGCTGGGGCGGCAACGACCGGGGCTCCACCGACTGGTTCGACGCCGAGCTGGCCGAGGTGGGCGGCGAGGCGCCGGTGCGCTACGACGACTCCGCCGGCGCCCCGGTCCAGGAGATCGCAGAGACCGCCCCCGACCTGATCCTGGCGACCAACTCGGGGATCACCGAGGCGGAGTACAAGAAGCTCAGCAAGATCGCGCCGGTCGTCCCCTATCCCGAGGCTCCGTTCGTCACCCCGTGGGAGACCCAGATGGAGCTCGCCGGCCAGGCCCTGGGCCGCTCCGAGCTGGCGGCTGAGGTCATCGAGGAGACCAACAGCACGATCGAGGAGACCAAGGCCGACCACCCCGAGCTGCAGGGCACCTCCTTCGTCTTCGCCTACTTCACGCCCGCCAAGATGGCCACGGTCGACATCTACGGCCCCCAGGACCCGCGGGTCGCCATCCTGGAGCGCTTCGGCCTCGTCGTCGCCGACGTCGTCGGCGAGACGGTCAAGGACGGCCAGTTCTACGGCACGGTCGCCGCGGAGGACGCCGACAGCCTCGACTCCGACCTGCTGCTGACCTACGTGGAGTCCGACGACGAGCTGGAGACCTACCGCAAGGACAAGCTGCTCGGGCGGATCCCCGCACTCGCCGCCGGGAACGTCTACGCCGAGCCCGACAAGCACATCGGCCTCTCCATCACCAACCCGACGCCGATCTCCATCCCCTTCATCGTGGAGAACTACCTGCCGAAGGTCGCCGAGGCCGCCGCGGGAGCCAACGGCTCGTGACCCTGCTCCAGGCCCCGGGTGCCGGCCAGCCGTCTGCGGCTGACCGGCCCCGCGGCCGCGCCTCGACCGCTGCCCGCTTCGGCGTGGCAGCGGTCGTGGTCTTGCTCCTGGCGGGCATTACCTCGCTGCTCATCGGCTCCCGGCCGCTCTCGCCCGCGGTGCTCCTCGACGGCGACGACCCGCTCCGCCCGATCTTCGAGGCTCGCCTGGCGCGCACGCTCCTCGGTGCGGCCGTCGGCGCCGCCCTCGGGCTGGCCGGCGCTCTGATGCAGGGACTGACCCGCAACCCGCTGGCCGACCCCGGGATCCTGGGCATCAACGCGGGCGCGTCGCTGGCGATGGTGCTCGGCATCTCGCTCGTGGGCATCAACGCCCTCCAGACCTACATCTGGTTCGCCTTCGCGGGCGCGGCCGTCGCCGCCGTGCTGGTGCACGGGATCGCGTCGCTGGGCGGTGGCGGCGCCACTCCGGTCAAGCTGGCGGTCGCCGGTGCCGCGGTGACCGCGGCGGCGACCAGCTGGAGCACCGCCGTGCTCATGGTCGACCGGGCCACCCTGGAGTCGTTCCGCTTCTGGCAGGTCGGCGACGTGAGCGGGCGCGACCTGGGCGTGCTGGGCACCGGGCTGCCCTTCCTCCTGGTCGGCGCGGTGCTGGCCGTCCTCGGTGCCCGGCTGCTCGACGCGCTGGTCCTCGGCGACGACACGGCGCGGGCCCTGGGCCGACGGGCCGGCCTGGACCGTGCCCTGGTGGGCCTGGCGATCGTCCTGCTCGCCGGCACCGCGACCGCCCTGGCCGGCCCCATCGCCTTCGTCGGCCTGGTCGTCCCGCACGCGGTCCGCGCCCTGGTCGGTCCCGCGCACACCCGGCTCCTGCCGTTGGCCGCCCTGGTCGGTGCGACGCTGGTGGTCCTGGCCGACACGGTCGGGCGGATCGTGCTCCCGCCCGGCGAGGTCCAGGTCGGGATCATGGCGGCCGCCGTGGGCGTGCCGTTCTTCCTCGTCCTGGTACGCCGCGGACGGATGGGTGCGCTGTGAGCGGCTCCCTGCTGCTCGAGCAGCAGCTCGACGGCACCGCGGACGAGCGGGCCGCCGTGGTGCGCCGCGCGCGCCGGACTCCGCGCCGGCGGCGCCGCCTCGTGCTCGGCGGGCTCTCGGCGCTCCTCTTCGCCGTCTTCGCGGCCCGGGTCCTGCTGGGGGACTTCACCTTCACCGTCCCGGACTTCTTCCGGATCCTCTTCGGCGCCGAGATCCCCGGTGCGTCGTTCATCCTGATGGAGGCCAAGCTCCCGCGGGCGGTGCTGGGGGTGCTGGTCGGCGTCGCCTTCGGCGTGGCCGGTGCGGTCTTCCAGGCCACCCTGCGCAACCCGCTGGCCAGCCCCGACGTCATCGGCGTCTCGATGGGTGCGAGTGCCTGCGCCGTGGTCGCGATCGTGCTCCTCGACCTCGAAGGTGCCCCGGTCTCGCTGGCCGCGATCCTCGGTGCGGTCGCGGCCGCCCTGCTGGTCCGGCTGGTCGCCGGGCCGGGCGGCACCCACCACCTGGTGCTGGCCGGCATCGGCATGGCCGCCGCGCTGCTCTCGGTGGTCCACTACGTCTTCACCCGCGCGAGCGTCTGGGACACCCAGCTGGTGCTGCGCTGGCTCACCGGCAGCGTCAGCTCCGCCGACTGGCCGACGATCCGGCTGCTCACCCTGGCCCTGCTGGTCCTGCTCCCCGCCGTCGTGTGGGCCACCCGCGCGCTGCCGCTGCTCGAGCTGGGCGAGGACGCCGCCACCGGGCTGGGCGTCGGCTCGCACCGCTCCGACCTGGTGCTGATGCTGGCGGTGCTGCTGACCGCGGTGGGGGTGGCAGCGGCGGGACCGATCGCCTTCGTCGCCTTCCTGGCCGGCCCGATCGCCCGGCTGCTGCTCGGAGGGCGCACCACGCTGGTCGGCTCCGCGCTGGTCGGCGCCATCATCGTGGTGGGCGCCGACTACGTGGCCGACTACCTGCTGGCCGACATCAACTTCCCCACCGGCGTCGTCACCGGCGCTCTCGGGGCCCCGTTCCTGCTCTGGTTGCTCGCCAGTGGCCGCACCGGAAGGAGAGTCGCGTGACCATCACCCACGAACGTCCGGAGGTCACCGTGGAGCAGAGCAGGACGTCGCGCCTCGTCGCCGACCACGTCAGCCTCGGCTACGGGGACCGTCCCGTGGTGCAGGACCTGTCCCTGGTGGTGCCCGACCACCGGGTCAGCGTGATCGTCGGGGCCAACGCCTGCGGCAAGTCCACTCTGCTGCGGGGGATGGCCCGGCTGCTCAAGCCGACCGGCGGCAGCGTGCTGCTCGACGGGCAGGCGATCCACAAGCTCCCCTCGCGCCAGGTGGCGCGCACCCTGGGCCTGCTGCCGCAGAGTGCCGTGGCTCCCGAGGGGCTCACCGTCACCGACCTGGTCTCGCGCGGGCGGCACCCGCACGGCGGCCTGCTGCACCGGTGGAGCCGGGAGGACGACGAGGCGGTGGCCGACGCCCTGGCGCTGACCGGCACCCTCGACCTCGCCGAGCGCAACGTCGACGAGCTCTCCGGCGGCCAGCGGCAGCGCGTCTGGGTGGCGATGGCCCTGGCCCAGCGCACCGACCTGCTGCTCCTCGACGAGCCCACCACCTACCTCGACCTGGCCCACCAGGTCGAGCTGCTCGACGTGCTGCGCGACCTCAACGCCGCCCGCGGCACCACGATCGTGATGGTGCTGCACGAGCTGACGATGGCCGCGCGCTACGCCGACCACCTGGTCGCCATGCAGGCGGGGCAGGTGGTCGCGGCCGGCCCGCCGTCCCAGGTGGTCACCCCCGACGTGGTCCGCCGCGTCTTCGACCTCGAGTGCCGGGTCATCGACGACCCCGTCTCCCACACCCCGCTGGTGGTCCCGATGGGCCGCCACCACCACTGACCCGACCCCGAACGGACCAGCCATGACTGTCACCACCGCCCCCGATCTCCCGCTGGTGCTCGGCGTCCTCGAGGTGGTCGACGTGCACCGCCTCTCACCGACCTTCGTGCGGATCGAGCTGGGGGGCGACTGCCTCCTCGACTTCGGCACCGACGGGCCGCTCCTCGACCAGCGCTTCAAGCTCGTCTTCCCGCACGCCGGCGGTGAGCTGCCGGACCTCTCCGGGGTCGACGAGTCGTGGTTCGCCAGCTGGCTGGACATCCCCGCGGAGGAGCGGGGGCACATGCGGACCTACACGATCCGCGAGGTGCGCGGCAGCGGCCTCGACACGCGGCTGGTCGTCGACGTGGTCCTGCACGTCGGCGACGGCGAGCACGGCCCGGGCTCCGACTGGGCGTCGCAGGCGAAGCCCGGCGACCGGGTGGTCACCCTCGCCCCGCGGCGCGGGCGGCCCTTCGGCGGGGTCGAGTTCGTCCCCGGGGCTGCCACCGAGGTGCTGCTGGTGGGCGACGAGACGGCCGTCCCGGCTGTCGCCGGGATCCTGCGCGACCTGCCCGCCGACGCCCTCGGCGCGGCCTTCCTGGAGGTGCCCGTGGAGGGCGACTTCCTGCCCGACGTGATCGCCCCCGCCGGCATCGAGCTGACCTGGATAGCCCGCGAGGAGGCGCCTCTGGGGGAGCGGCTGCACGCCGCGGTGGTCGAGCACCTCGGCGTCTCGGGGGTCTCGGCGGCCTCCCCCGCGGTGGAGCCCGACGACGTCGACCCCGACCTGTGGGAGACGCCGAGCTACTCCTCCTCCGGTGAGGCCGTCGCCGACGACCCGGTGCCCCACGAAGGGCTCTACGCCTGGATCGCGGGCGAGTCGGGCATGGTCACCGGGCTGCGGCGCCACCTGGTCAAGGGTCTCGGGGTCGATCGGCGACAGGTCGCCTTCATGGGCTACTGGCGTCGTGGCGTCGCCATGCGCTCCTGATCCATTCTCCCGTTTTCGCCGCGCCGGGAGCCGTGCGCTCCTACTATCGAACGCGTGTCCCAGTCCCTCAGCATCGTCGTGCCGATGTACAACGAGGAGGCGGTGCTGCCGCTTCTCGTGGACCGGTTGCGTCCGGTGCTGGACGGGCTCCACGTGGAGTACGAGGTGGTCGCCGTCGACGACGGCAGCACCGACCTGACGCCGGCCCTGCTGGCGCGTCTGCGGCGTGAGTGGCCTCAGCTGCGGGTGCTGGCGCTGCGGATGAACGCCGGGCACCAGGCGGCTCTCTCCGCCGGGCTGGCAGCCGCCCGCGGTGACCGGGTCATCTCCATCGACGCCGACCTGCAGGATCCCCCGGAGGTCATCCCGCTGATGTTGGCCGCGGCCGACGAGCACGACGCCGACGTGGTCTACGGGGTCCGCAACGACCGCTCCAGCGACAGCTGGTTCAAGCGCTCGACGGCAGGCGTCTTCTACTGGTTGATCGCCAGGATGACCAAGGGCAACGCGCAGCCCCAGTCCGGTGACTTCCGGCTGATGTCCCGCGCCCTGGTGGACGCCGTCGTCCGTCTGCCCGAGCAGGGCCGGGTCATCCGCTTCGCCGTCCCCGCGCTCGGCTTCCCCTCCGCCGTCGTGGAGTACCGCCGCGAGCGGCGCGGCGCCGGCAAGGCCAAGTACGGGCTCGTCGACATGGTGCACCTGTCCCTCGACTCGATCACCGGGGTCTCGGCCGCGCCCCTGCGGGCGGCCACGTACGTCGGGTTCGTCGGCGGACTGCTGGCGCTGGCAGCCGGGGCCGCCTCGGTGGGGGCGCACCTGGCCGACCGCACGATGCCCGGGTGGACCTCGACGGTGGCCATCGTCTCGGGGTTCAGCGCCCTGCAGCTGATCAGCCTGGGCATCCTCGGCGAGTACATCGGCCGCACCTACCAGTACCTGCAGAACCGCCCGATGTACGTCGTGGCCTACGACTCCGCCGATGAGCCCCCCGTGCGCGCCGCGACGAAGATCGAGGACCCGAACGGCAGGTCCCACCGCCCCAGCGCCCTCTCGTCCAGCTGACTGAGGCGCAGGAAGAGGCGCTCCAGCGGCGGGGGGATGCTCGGCACCGGTGCCACGTCCGCGGCGCCCTCAGGGCGGTCACGGCTGAACCGCTCCGCCACGCGGGACGTGAGCCTTTGCGCGGCGAAGGCGGGGAACACGGAGGTGAAGGCGTGCGTGGCCCTGACCACCTCCATCCCGGCAGCCGAGACCGCGGAGGTCGCACGGCTCCGGGTGTAGCGGCGGTGGTGGCCGTTGGCGACGTCGAAGTCTGACCACGCCCAGGTGTAGGCCGGCACCGACATGAGGAAGAGACCTCCCGGGCGGAGCACCCGGCGCACCTCCCGGAGCGCGGCCGCCTCGTCGGCGCAGTGCTCGATGACGTCGAAGGCGCTCACCACGTCGAAGGTCGCGTCCGGGAAGGGCAGGTCGGGCAGCATCGCGCAGACGCCGCCACGGGCGAGGCCGCGGATGTCCGGGTCCACCGGCACGACGGTGCCGTCCCGACCGGTCCAGTAGGCCGACGGCCCGTCGGCGCTGCCGATGTCAAGGACCGTGCCGGCGCCGCCCTCGGGAAGCCACGGGTCGAAGACGGTGCGAAGGAGGTCGGCGCGGGCCCGGTACCACCACATGTCCGGCTGGTGCAGGGACGGGGATCCTCCCTGCACGGGCGAGGAGGTAGGCATGTGCACGAGGGTAGGGGTGGTCGGGCGGGGAGGCGCGGCGACTCCCCGGGCTCGCTCATGGCATCGGGCAGGAGACGCAGGTGAGCGCGGTCGGGCGTGCCGCGAGCCGGTCGTCGGGGATGGCCCGGCCGCAGACCCGGCAGGTGCCGTAGTCGCCCCGCTCCACCCTGGCCAGCGCGTCGTCGACCTCGACCAGGCGGCGCCGGGTCTGGCCGACCAGGGCATCGACCTGGGAGCGCTCGAAGGCGATCGTGGCGCCCTCCGGGTCGTGCTCGTCGTCGGCGTTGGTGTCCTGCGACGCCGCGACGATGGCGTCGAAGTCCTCGGTCAGGCCGGCCAGCCGGCGTACCGCGACGGCCCGCTCCTCCTCGAGCAGGGCGCGGGCGTCCTCGGGGGTCATGGCTCCAGTGTGGCGCGGACGCGCAGGGCGCTCAGCCGTCGAGCCGGTCGGCGAGGTGGCGCAGCTGGCGCGCGAGCCGCGTCCGCCGGCGTACGACGGGTGGGCGCGGGTGTTGCGGCGTCCGCGTGCGGATCCGGTTGTGGACGATGAGCTCGATGTCGGCGGGTGTGTAGTCCATGTCTCCTCCTGGAGGCTGGGTTGGTCGGGTCGGTTCGTTCACAGCTGGGTGAGCACGATGTCCCCCGAGGCGGTCTTGGCGCGCACCTCGACGTGGTCCTGGCCCTCGGCGGGCTCACCGGTCGGGGCGAGGTCGGAGCGGATCGCCCCGGTGAGGGTGGTGAGGTCGGTCCAGACGGGGGTGCCGCCCGGGATCCCGAGGCGGACGTCGCCCGAGGCGCCGCGGACGCCGACCCGGCCGCACAGCACCTTGGAGAGCCGCACGTCGCCGCTGCCGGTCGACATGGTGAGATCGGTGCCGGCCCCGGCCTCGGCGACGTGCAGGTCGCCCGAGCCGGTCTTGACGGCGAGCTCGGCCTCGACCGTCTGCACGGTGACGTCGCCCGACCCGGTCGAGAGGCTCGCCGGGGCGCCGACGTGGCCGAGGAAGATGCCGCCGGAGCCGCTCTTGGCCTGCAGCTCGCCGGCGACGACGTCGATCTTGATCGCGCCTGAGCCGGTCTCGAGCAGTGCCTGTCCGGCCAGCCGGTCGACGAGCACGTCTCCGGAGCCGCTCTTGACGGCGAGCGTGACCAGCGAGCCTGAGACCTTGGTGCGGGCGCTGCCGCTGCGCACCACCGCGTCGCTGCCGGGCGGCAGCGCCACGGTGACGTGGAGCGGCTGCTCGTCCGAGGAGCCGAAGCCGAATCGCGGGCGGGGCGCCTTGATGGAGATGCTTCCGCCGTCCTGGACCACCTCGACGAGCTCCGCCTGCGGTCCCTCGATCTCGACGAGGGTCTCGCCCTGGGCGCGGGTGCCGGTGGCGTCGAGGGTGATGCTGCCGCGGCCGACCTCGACGCGCAGCTGGACCGGGTCGGGGGTGGGGAGTCGATGGAACATGGATGCCTCCGGGTGTGCTCGTCCGCGGCGCCGGCGGGCCGGCTCCGTGAGGTTGGGGGTGAGGTGGGGTAGGGGGCGGGTCAGATCCAGCCGGTCATGCGCTTGGTGCCGCGGCCACCGCGTCCGGGGCGGCCGAAGGGGTCCACGCCGCCGAGGAACGGGATGCTCGACAGGTCGATGTCGATGTTGATGGCGTCCTCGTCGGTCGCCCGGCGCACCAGGTTGACCAGCCAGGTGTTGAGGCTGTGCCCCGCCTGCGCGGCCTTCTCCTCGGCCTTCGCCTTGACCGACTCCGGCAGCCGGAGCGTCACCCGCGCCAGACCCTCGTCGGGGTCCTCGGGGGAGGGCGGCGGCGCGACGGGTCGCGGTGGCACGGCGCTGTGCGCCGGAGGTGCGAGCTCGACCACGAAGTCGAGCTCGCGGCCGTTGAGCCGGACGTCGACGCTGCCGGACGGCATCTCGGTGGTGATCTCCGCGGCCGCCTGGCTGATGGCCTCCATCAGAGCGAGGCGGGCGGCGGGCTCCAGGGCGAACGCGAGCCGCTCGGCGGCGGAGCGGAGCTCGTCGCCGCCGGCCTCGGCTGCGGACGTCAGGTCCCGGCGGAGGTGGTCGACGTACGGCGTGATGTCCATGGGCATCACTATGACGTCATTATGACGTCAACGTCAAGAGGTTTGATGTCAGCGATGACAGCACCTCGGTTGTTGCTCGAGAAAAGGAACAGCCGCAACCGCGCGGGGCGGTTGCGGCTGTTCGGGGCCGGGGTCCGGCTCAGAGGTCGAAGAGCGAGCTCGATCCGTGGATGTCGACGTCCGTCTTCGGCTGGTGGGCCTCGCCGTTGGACGGCTGCGGCTCCTGCTCCGGGGCGGGTGCCTCGGTCGGCTCCTCGACCGGCTCCGGGGTCTGCTCCGCGACCGTGTCAGCCGTCGTGTCGTCGGACGACGCGGCGGCGGTGGCCGCCTGGCTCAGGGCTGCCCCGTCCGGCGCCGGGGGCGCCGTCGTGGCCTCGGGCTCCGGCTGTGCCTCGGCCTCGGTCCTGACCTCGGGCTCGGGTGCCTTCGGCGTCGCGCTGGCGGCGGGCACCGGCGCGACGATGTCGAAGAGCGAGCCGCCCTCGGGGATCGACTGCGTCGGTGCCGGCGCTGCCTTGGGCGTCTCCTTCGGCTCCGCCTTGGCCTTGGGCTCTGCCTCGGCCTTCGGCTCCGGCTTGGCCTCGGGCTCCGGCTCGGCCTTCGGCTCCGGCTCGGCCTTGGGCTTGGGCTCGGCCGTGGCGGTGGGCTCGGGGGCGGCGATGTCGAAGAGCGAGCCGCCCTGGGGGATCGACTGCGTCGGGGTGGCCGCGGCAGGCGCTGCCTTCGGTGCCTCGGCCTTCGGCTCCGCCTCGGTCTTCGGCTCCGCCTCGGTCTTCGGCTCCGCCTCGGCGGGTGCCTCGGCCTTCGGCTCCGCCTTGGCGGGTGCCTCGGCAGGGGCGGCCAGGTCGAAGAGCGACCCGCCAGAACCCAGGTCGGCGGCGGGCTTCTCAGGGGCGGCCTTCGCCTCCGCCTTCGGCTCCGGCTTCTTCTCGGCCTTCGCCTCGGCGGGCGCCGGGGTCTCGGAGCCGAGGTCGAAGAGCGAACCGCCGCCGAGGTCGGACGCGGCCTCGGGCTTGGTGTCGGCCTTGGTCTCGGTCTTCTGATCGGCCGGGGCCGGGGTGTCGAAGAGCGAGCCGCCGGACTCCTGCTTGGCGGCGGGCTCGGCCGGGGTGTCGAAGAGCGAGCCGCCGGACTCCTGCTTGGCGGTGGGCTCCGACGCCGGGGTGTCGAAGAGCGACGAGCCGCCGCTGGCCTTCGCGTTGGGGCCGACGTCCGCGGTCTCGGTGACGGTCTCCTCGGTCTGGGTGACGTCCCCGACCTCGGGCTCGTCCTTGGTTGCGACGTCGTCGGTCGCCGGGCCGGCCTTGGCGCTGGCGCCCACAGCGGCGGCCTTCTTCGACGAGCCGGGGGCGGCCTTGGTCGCCTGCTCGCCCTTGACCGAGGCCAGCAGCATCTGCGCGACGTCGAGGACCTCGACCTCCTCGCGGGCGTTGCCCTTGGCCTGCTCCGAGGTGAGGCCGTCGGCCAGCATCACCCGGCAGAAGGGACAGCCGACCGCGATCTGGTCGGCCCCGGTGGAGACGGCCTCCTGGGTGCGGTTGACGTTGATCCGCTCGCCGAGGTTCTCCTCCATCCACATCCGGGCGCCGCCGGCGCCGCAGCAGAAGGACCGCTCGTTGCTCCGCTCCATCTCGACGTACTCGGCGCCGGGCAGGATCTGCAGCAGCTCGCGCGGCGGCTCGTAGACCTTGTTGTGACGCCCGAGGTAGCAGGGGTCGTGGTAGGTGATGGAGCGCTTCGCGGCGCCCGCCCCGTCCTTGACCGGGGTCAGCTTGCCGTCGCGCACCAGGCGGTTGAGCAGCTGCGTGTGGTGGACGACCTCGAGCTCGACGCCGAAGTCCTTGTACTCGTTCTTGAGCGTGTTGAAGCAGTGGGCGCAGGTCGAGACGACCTTCTTGACCTTGTACTCCTTGAAGGTCTCCGCGTTCTGCTGCGCGAGCCCCTGGAAGACGAACTCGTTGCCGGCCCGCCGGGCCGGGTCGCCCGAGCAGGTCTCTCCGTTGCCCAGCACGCCGAAGCTCACCCCGGCGATGTCGAGCAGCTCGGCGACCGCGCGGGTGGTCTTCTTGGCGCGGTCCTCGTAGGCGCCGGCGCAGCCGACCCAGAACAGCCAGTCGACCTCGTCGAGGGACTCGATCGTCTCGCCCACGACCTTGACGTCGAAGGGCAGGTCCTTGGCCCAGTCCATGCGCGCGTTGGGCGACATGTTCCAGGGGTTGCCCTTGTTCTCCAGGCCCTTGAAGAGCTGGTTGAGCTCGGAGGGGAAGTTGGACTCCACCAGCAGCTGGTAGCGCCGCATGTCCATGATGTGGTCGACGTGCTCGATGTCGACGGGGCACTGCTGCACGCAGGCGCCGCACGAGGTGCACGACCAGAGCACGTCCTCGTCGATGACGAAGTCGCCGTCGGCGGGGTTGTAGAAGTAGTCCAGGACGTCGGTCCCGGCGCCGGCGCTCTCGCCCTTCGAGCCGCTGCCGACCAGGGCCCGCTCGGCGTGCGACTCCGTGCCCTCGACCTTGGCGTAGGCGTGGTCGCGCAGGCCCATGACCAGCAGCTTGGGGGAGAGGGGCTTCTCGGTGTTCCAGGCGGGGCACTGCGACTGGCAGCGACCGCACTCGGTGCAGGTGGTGAAGTCGAGGATGCCCTTCCAGGAGAAGTCCTCGAGCTTGCCCACCCCGAGGACGGAGTCCTCGTCGAGGTCGTCGATGTCGTCGAGGGTGATCGCCTTGCCGTTGGACATCAGCGGCTTCATCGCGCCGAGCGCCGTGCTGCCGTCGTCCTCGCGCTTGAACCAGATGTTGAACCAGGTGGTGAAGCGGTGCCAGGCCACGCCCATCGTGATGTTGCGGGCGATCACCATCAGCCAGACCATCGCCAGCGCGATCTTGAACATCGCGATGAAGAAGATGATGTTGTGGATCGTGGCCAGGTTCTCGGTCGGGTAGAGGACGTCGCCCATCCACGAGGTGATCGGGTAGTGCGCGCGACCGGCCTCCTCGTCGAGCTTCCACTCGGCGGCCCGGACGAAGAGGATCGCGGAGCCCTCGAAGAGCGCCAGGAACTCCACGAAGTACGCCTGCCACATGGTCGAGCCGAAGAAGCGGCTCTTGCGGCCCTCGGTCCGCGGGTGGTGCTTCTGGCGGTAGACGATCAGCCAGGCGATGCCGACGGTGCTCAGCAGGCCGATCAGCTCGCTGAACCACTCGTAGGGGTACCAGTGACCGATGAGCGGCCAGGCGAAGTCCGGCTTGAAGAGCTGGAAGTACGCCGCCAGCACCGCGGTGGACAGGAAGAGGAATGCCGCGAAGACGAACCAGTGCATGATGCCGATCCACGTCCACTGCAGCATGCGCGTGTGGAGGAACGTCTCCTTGAGCATGGTGACCGTGCGGCCGACGGGGTTGCCGCTGCGGCCCGGCGCGGGCTGGCCGGTGCGGATGACGCCGAGCATCTTCCTGATCGCGGGGACCAGCATGGCGATGGCCGCGGCGGTCAGGGCGAACGAGACGACGATCGCGATGGTCTGCAACATGGAAGGATGGCTCCTCGTGGGTGTCAGCACGCGCTGTCCTACGACGACGCGTCAGGGCGGAGCCTATGTCGTGGCCGTGCACGAGTCAGCACTGTCCCGTCCATAAAGTCTACCGCTCAGTAACTTGGCAGGAGGGTCAGCGGTGTACTTCGACAACCAGCCGTGCCGGGTGTGCGGCGCCGAGGTCAGGCTGCGTGAGCATCGCTCCCGCCACGAGAAGGACCCCGACGGCACCATCGACGACCGGGTCTGCACCAATGCGACGTGCGCGACCAACACCTCCGAGGACGGGGCGCCCCAGCCCTGACCCCGCCCGGTCGTTGATGACCGGGGGTCGGGCGTGGGAGGGTCGGACACTGACGAGCACGCCCACACCCACGGTCGAGGGAGATCCATGTCCGAGCAGTACCCGTCCGATCCGGACGCGCAGCAGCCCGACCCGCAGTACCCCCAGTACCCCCAGTACCCCGGGTACCCGGCGGGCGAGGCGCCAGGTCAGACGGCCGCCCCGCAGCAGCCGAGCAGCCTCGCCACCGCGGTGAAGCTGATGTACGCCGGCGCCGCGCTGAGCCTGCTCTCGCTGATCCTCGGGGTGGCCACCCTCGGCGGCCTCAAGGAGGACATCGAGGAGTCCGTGCGGGAGACCGATCCCAACGCCACCCAGAGCACGATCGACGCGGCCTACGCCGGCGCGCTCATCTTCGTCTTCCTGGTGGGCATGGTCGCCGTGGTGCTCTGGGCCTGGATGGCCTGGAAGAACGGGCAGGGCCGCTCCTGGGCCCGGATCGTCGCCACCGTGCTGGGGGTGCTCAACGTGCTCCTGACCCTGCTCAGCTTCACCCAGCCGGGCACCACAGGGATCGGCCTCGTCTTCAACCTGATCTCGGTCGTGCTGGCGGTCGCCATCCTGTTCCTGCTGTGGAAGCCCGAGTCGAGCCGCTACTACGAGGCGGTCGCCCGTAGCCGGATGCTGCACTGATCTCGCTGGTCCCCTCCCCTTCGTGGGCTCCGAGGCGGACGAGGAGCTGATCGTGGGGGGGGCACGCGCCGAGCAGGAGTCCGGCTGCGAGCGCTGAGGCCGGGCCGGCCGTCCGGCTAGCGGAGGATGCGGACGAAGACGTCGTCCATCCGGCCGCGGAACTGGTCGGGGTCGCTGGTGCCGACGGCCTTGCCGCCGATCCAGACCGGCGCCGCGTTGGCGAGGTTGCCCGTCTCGACCGCGACCTGGGCCGCCACGGCGCCGTCGACCAGCAGGGCCACCACGCTGCCCTCGCGCTGGCAGGCCAGTGCGTGCCAGGCGCCGTCGGCCACCGAGGCCGCCGCCAGCACGGTGGCGCGCCCGGCCGAGCCGTTGACCACGCAGCTGGGTACGCCGTCGTCGACCTGCAGCTTGTACTGGCCGCCGACCTCGTCGTACCAGCCCTTCTGCACCACGTTCATGGAGCCGGCCGCCTGGTTGGCGGTGAGCCGCACCGACGCGCCGAAGACGAAGGTGTTCTGGCGAGGGTCGAGCGAGTTGCGGTCGGGGACCTCGATGATGGCGCGGCCGCAGCTCAGGCACGGGAAGCGCATGGCCCGCCCCGTCACTCCCTTGGCGCGCTTGATCCGGGCGCTGCCGTCGGTGACCGCTGTGCCGGAGGCCCGACGAGGGCTGCCGAGGACGGGGTCGCCGTGGCCCAGCGCTGGCCCCTTGTCGAAGGAGAACGACAGCCGGGTGCCGTCGGCGGGCGGCGCGGCGGCGGCGGGCAGCGCGGCGGCGGCGGGCAGCGCGGCGGCGCCCAGGAGGGCGGTGGTCGACACCAGGACGCCGAGCAGGGCGAGGGCGCGGGAGGTCATGGTGCTCATGATGGCCCAGGTCGCGGGGCGTCTCGCGCTGGTCCAGTCAGGTCGGTCACCCCTGAGCGGGGCCGCCGGTGCCGTGCGTCACGGTGCGAGCGCCGGAGGGGATCCTCGCGGCGGTGGAGATCGTGGTCGCCGTCCAGCTCCGCCAGGTCAGCGCTGGGCCCGGCCGAGGAGGCGCCGGACCAGAGGAGCGGGCAGCAGCCGCGCCGCCCGGTCGACCAGCGTCGCCACGCCGCTGAGCGAAGGCAGCGTGGAGCCGAGCGGCTGTCCTGGCAGGGCGTCGAGGGTGATCATCCCGATTGATGCCGCGGCCAGGGCGTCGGTGAGCGAGTCGACGTCGAGGGAGTCCTCGAGCCCCCGGGCCAGGAGGATCCGGCGGACCGTCTCGGAGAGCGCGGTCCGCCACTTCTGCAGCAGCTCCCCGAGGAGTCGCGCCATCGTCTCGTCGGTGTGCGAGGCGGCGATCACGTGGGAGAGGAGTGAGGCGGTGCCGTCCGCCCGGCTGTTCTCGGCGAGCCGCACCCCGACGCCGTGCAGGTCGGCGAAGGTGGTCGCCTGCGCGAGCTCGGCGACGTACCCGGCGACCATCCGGGCGGTGGCCTCCTCGAAGGCCTCGCGCAGCAGCCCGTCGAGGCCGTCGAAGTGGTAGAAGACGAGCGCCTGGTTGACCCCTGCCTCCGCGGCGACGGCCCTGGCGGTCACCGCACGGACCCCCTCCCGGGAGACCAGCCGGACGGCGGCGTCCATCAGCTTGCGCCGGGTCTGTGCGCTGCTCACGCCGTGCTCCTCTGCTCCTGGGTCGAAGGCGCCTCACGGGGCCCCAGTCCGCAGGCGTCGGCGGCGGTCTGCACCACCCAGGTCGCCCCGGGGAGCCGGATCAGCCACCCGAGCCAGGCGCGGCCGAGGCCGGCGTGCTCCAGGGCCCGGGCGAAGGCGGCCACCCCGCGGTCGACCGTACCGGGTCCGACCCACCGCATCCGGGTCAGGCGGATCCCGGCCTCCTCTGCGGCTCGCACGGTGAGGCCGTGCGGCTCCATGGCGACGATCGCCTCCCCGGTGCTCCGGCAGATCCCGCACTCCCGGCTCACCCACAGGTCGCAGCCGACGGGCACGTAGGGGGTGCGTCGGGGCAGCCAGGCGCGCACCGTGCGGCGGTAGTCGGCGTACCCGGGCCAGTCGCGCATCGTCGCCGCCTCGTGGCGGCCGGCGACCGTCACCGAGAAGGTGCCGGCGCAGAGCGCGGCGAGGAGCAGGTGCGGCGAACCGGCGGCGAGGGAGAGCAGCAGCAGGATCCCGGTGACGCCCAGCTGCATGGGGTTGGCCACGTAGGCGTAGGGGCCGGTGGTGACCAGCCTCTCCGGCGGGTCCCACGGGTATGGCGTGCCACGGCCGACGCGGGCCAGCTCGGCGACTGCGGCAAGCACCGGGACGCCGAGCAGCACCGCAGTGGCCAGCAGGGCGGTGCGGACCGGGAGCGGGTGGGCCACCACGGCCTCCCAGCTGCCGCCGTCGCGCCGGAAGGCGAGGGTGGGCACGAGCCAGAGGCAGGCGCCGGTGACGGTGAGTCCCTGGAGCGTCACCCGGAGCCAGAGATGGGAGCGCTGCTGCATGGTGCGGCCCAGCACCAGCGCCGGGGCCAGCACTGAGGTGAGGAGGAGCAGCTCGCCGACCCACCAGTGGGGTCCCAGGACGACCAGCGGCTCCAGCCGTGGCATCACCAGCACGTCCACCCAGGCCAGGGCGCCCCACCAGAGCAGCAGCCGGCCGCCGGCGAGCACGGGCAGCGCACCCCAGGCCAGCGCCCACCCGAGGCTGGTCTCCAGGGGCATCCCCAGCAGGTCCGTCGGGCCCGCGGCGAACGTCCACAGCCCCGTGGCCTGCTCGACCGCGAGGATCCCCACCCAGGCGAGCAGCGCGGCCAGGGCGGCGTACGGGACGTCGTGGCGTCGCCTTCGCAGCACCCCTGCGCGGCGCAGCGCCACCACGAGCCCCAGCCCCGCCAGCGGGACCACGAGCGTCAGGTTGCGCAGCACGTCCGTGCCGGGGTCGGGGGCCACGACTCAGTCCAGCGCGTTGAGGAACGCCTGGGCGCCGGCGCCCATGAAGAGGTCGGTGATCTGGCCGAACCAGAAGCTGGGGTCGAGCTTGCGCGTGTAGTCCACCTGCAGCGTGGCGTGGCACCCGTCGCCGGCCTGCCCCCAGGCCAGCGAGCCGGTCCGCAGGGTGACCCAGCGGGTGGTGCGGGCGGTGTCCTCGGTGACGTCGAAGGAGAGTCGGCCGCGCTCGCCGGTGGTGACCTCGCTGGCCGTCACCCGGGTGGCGATCGTGCCGGCTGGCATCGTGAGCTCCCAGGTGTCACCCACCGCCAGGCCGCCGCCGTCGGCGGCGACGGGGGTGGGGTACTGCGCGAGCCGGAGCAGCAGGCCCCGGTCGTCGTCGGGGTCGATCCGGGGGCCCCGGGCCAGCGCCGACTCGAACTCCGCGCAGGTCGGCGCCACCGTGGCGGTGGCCGACGAGCTCTGGTCGGGGTTGACCCGCAGGCCCGGGACGACTCCCTCGAGCGCGAGCACGGCGAGCAGCGGCAGCACGCCGAGGTGCTTGGTGAAGGCGCCCCGGGCCGCGGAGACCACTCCGAAGACCAGGAAGACCACGCCGTAGACCAGAGGTGCGGCGATCAGCACGCAGAGCGCTCCCTCGTGAAGCAGTGCCGAGGCCAGCAGCAGCAGGACGGTGGTGATCTGGAAGGCGGTGGCGGCGCCGCTGCGGCTGGTGTCGATCCACCCGACGGCGAGGGCCAGGGCGCACGGGATACCGACGAAGAGCAGCGCCGAGTCGAGGCGTCCGGTGGCCGCGGAGATGACCACCCCGAGGACGGCGAAGACGAGGACGAGCGCGAGCATGCCTGCCCGCGCCGCCCCGCCGGTACGCGGAGGCGGGTCCGGCGGCCCGGGTTCCGGGGCGGGGAACGGCTCCATCGGGGGGATCTCCGACATGGTTTGAGCATATGCTCAAAACATCCGTCAGGGCCAGGGCCAGGGCCGCGGGCTGGGCCGGTCTGGACCACTCGTTGAGATCTGTGGTGCCCGTCACGTACTTTGCAGCGGTCGACGTGACAGTCGTCACCGTGCTGTCACATCACCGGATTCGTACGCCTCTCGGAAGGTCCCTGTCTTGTCACGCCTCTGCGCCACCGTGGTGCTCACCCTCATCGGCTCGCTGGCCACCGTCCTGGCCGGCACCACGACGGCGCAGGCCGCCGTGCCGACCCGCCCCTACGACCACTACGTCGCCCTGGGCGACTCCTTCACGGCCGGGCCGCTGATCCCGCCGACGACCCTGGTCCCCTGCGCCCGCTCCACCAACAACTACCCGCGGATCCTGGCCGACCGGCTCGGCCTGGAGCTCACCGACGTCTCCTGCTCCTCGGCGCGCACCGAGCACATGGCCGCGCCCCAGGAGGGGATCCTGGGCACCGCCCCGCCCCAGTTCGACGCGCTGCGCCCCGACACCGACCTGGTGACGCTGGGCATCGGCGGCAACGACGGCGGCCTCTTCGGCACCCTGATCGACCGTTGCCCGGAGGTCGCGCCCAGCGACCCGGACGGCTCGCCGTGCCGCGACGAGTTCACCCAGGGCGGGGTCGACCTGATGGCCGCCAAGATCGTGCAGACCAAGAAGGACGTCCTCGGCGTCCTCGACGGGATCCGCGAGCGCTCGCCCCACGCCACCGTCGCCGTGGTCGGCTATCTGCGCCTGATGCCCGAGAGCGGCTCCTGCACCAACGGGGCGGTCCCGATGACCAGCCAGGACATGCTCTGGGCCGACGGGCTCCAGCGTCAGCTCAACGCCGCCCTCGCCGAGGCCGCCGCCGAGCGCGGTGTCCACTACGTCGACACCTTCGGGCCCTCGCGGGGTCACGACGCCTGCGCCGGCGAGGACGCCTGGGTGCAGGGTCGCTGGATCGACGTGCTCAAGGCGATGGAGTACCACCCCTTCGCCTCGGGGATGGAGGCCAGCGCCCGGCTCGTCTACGACACCCTGATGGGTGAGGACCTCGCCCGCGGCAGGACTGTGCTGGCGTCGGGCACCGAGCACGGCTACGCCCCGTCGTACGCCGTCGACCAGGACACCTCGACCCGGTGGGCCAGTGGCGAGTGGGCCGACGGGGCCTGGCTGCAGGTCGACCTCGGCGAATCGCGCTGGGTCGACCGGCTGGTCCTCAACTGGGAGAAGGCCTACGCCAAGGCCTACCGGATCGACGTCTCCGACGACGGCGTCACGTGGCGCACCGTCTGGTCGACGATCAACGGCGACGGGGGCCACGACACCGCGTCGTTCCACCCGACCTCCGCGCGCTACGTACGGATGGTGGCTGAGCAGCGAGCCACCGGCTACGGCGTCTCGCTCTTCGACCTCGAGGTCTACGGCCCCGACCAGCCGCCCGCCGGCCCCGGACCGGACGACGCCCAGCCCGCGAGCCAGGAGCCTGTGGCGACCGAGCCCTCGACCCAGGAGCCTTCATCGGTGACGCCCCAGACCCCGATCGTGGGACCGACCGAGCCCCTGCGCGTCCGCGTCACCGTGCTGGGCAGCCCGCGGCCGGACCGGGTGAAGGTGCGCATCGCCGGGGCCGGCACGCGCGTGGTCCCGATCGCCGGGGTGACCCAGCCGCCGGCCGCCTGTCGTCCGGCCGCCCGCAAGGCGGTCCGCAAGAAGCTGGCCCGAGGCACCGAGGCGGTCCTGGTGCGCGACCCCCGCGCGAAGGCGGCCTCCGCCGCCAGCTACGTCATGGTCGGCGGCAAGGACCTCGGTCGCCAGCTGGTGCGCCAGGGGAGCCTGCGGGTGGCCAAGGGGGCCTTCTCCCGCAAGGCGTCCTACCGGAAGGCGCAGCGGAGCGCGCGCACCCACCAGCGCGGCTCCTGGGGTGACTGCCGCTGAGGCGGCGCACACACGGGGGTCACCGGCGGTGACCCCCGTGTGGGGGGCTCAGGAGCGGTGCGAGCCGGGGGCTTCGTCGCGCCGGCCGTCCTGGTAGCCCTCCTCGTAGGAGTCGGGCGGGGACTGGGTCGCCGCGTCCGGCCCCGGGGTCGGGTCGGTGCCCTCGCTCGTCGCGGCGGCCGAGGTGGTTCCCGTGGTCGAGGAGCTCGAGGTGGTCGTCGCCGTGCCGTCCGGGTCGAGGCGGTCGGCCTCGCGGAGCCGGTCCTCGTGGTGGGCCGCCTGCTGCTGGTAGCCGACCTGCGCCTCCTGGGCGCGTTCCTCGGCGCGCTCCGCCTCGAGGCGGAGCTTCTCGGCCTTGACGGCCTCTTCCTTGGCGCGCAGCTCGGCGTCGGGGAGCGCCGCGGCATGGCGGTCGGCCTCATTGCGCAGCTCGGCGGCCCGCTGGGCCCGCTCGGCCTGGTCCCGCTCCTGCTTCTTCTTGTTGAGGAGCCAGGCGGCGAGGGCGACCAGCGCCAGCACGACCACGACGGCGACGACGAGCCAGACGATCTCTTCAGTGTTCATGACCGGTCAGTACCCACGGCGAGTCGAGCACATGTGGGCGGCCACTCGGCCCCGCACCGGCGCACGAGAAGACCCGAGGCCCCCACGGCGTGCGCGGGGGCCTCGGGTCATCACTCCGTGCGAGGCACGGTCACAAGTGGGTCCTGCTACCAGACCCGTCGGGCGTTGCCGCCGATCGGGACGAAGTTCAAGATCAGGCCGACGACCAGGAGAATGGCGCCGATCGTGGTCAGGATGCTGATGTTGGCAACGAGGCCGACGATGAGCAGAATCAGGCCGAGAACGACCATTTCTGTTCCTCCTTGGTTAAGAGCGTCCGGGTTACGGCCGCAGGTGACGTGGTTGTACCCGGGGGTACGGATCCCAAACCCTTCGACTTTCACCCAATTTCTTCGCCGGCCTCTCCAGCCCGCTGACCTGCCATCTTGAATACCTACCTTTAGGTAACTGCTGGGTGACCCCGTTGACGTGGGCCCGAGACGGTGTCAACTTCGTCACAGGAGCTCGTCAGGAGAAGCGCCGGCATCTGGGAGGTCGTCGGCGCTGCTTGGGAGAAGCCACTGACGCAGGCTCCTGGCCCTTTGGGAGGAGGGCCGAGAAGGAGACGGACACCGGGCGATCCTCTCGGGTTGGTTCTTGGTTCGTCTCACGTGGCGCGGGCCGGGTCCCCCGCACGGCCCGCGCCACCTTCACCACCACCCGCTACCGAGAATCGGGTATATCCGCCCATCGCTTCGGCGTACCGGCATCGTCCGGGTTGACGCTCGCAGCGCATCGCTGCGAGCCTCCGGCCCGGGAGGGAGCAAGATGTTCGTCTGCAGCACCGCACGCGCCCGGCTCCGCACGCTCGTGCCGGCGCTGACGGGTCTCCTCATCGGCCTCGCGCTGGCGGGGGCCGCGCCCGCCGCCCACGCGGAGAGCGGCGAGGAGCCCCGCATCGTGGTCCAGTCGGCCCGGCTCGTCGGTGCGAGCTCGTTCGAGACCTGGTTCGGGGCCGCGCCCACCCCGCTCCTCGAGCTGGTGCTCTACAACAACGGGCAGACCGAGACCGCGCCCTCGCTCGACCTTGTCTGGCGGCACGGGAGCGGCCGGGCGACGCCCGTCGACGCGCCCGCGCTGGCCCCCCTCGCCCCCGGCACCCGCGTCACGGTCGAGCTGCCGGTGGAGTTCGCGGGGTTCGCGCACGGCGAGCACATCGTCTCCGGGGTGGTCCGGGACGGCGAACGCGAGAGTCCGGTCGAGGCCTCGGTCCGGCTGATCCCGTGGGGCCTCTACGGGTTCCCGGTGGTCCTGCTGCTCGCGGGGTCGGCCCTGTGGACCCGCTGGGCGATGACCCGGATGGACGACGACGACACGGCCGACGAGGATCCCGCTTCGCCGGCGTCGCTGTCCACGGTGCCCGGCCGTCCCGCGCCGGGACCGGCTCCGCTCGTCTCCTCGGCCGAGGTGGAGGCCCGCGCCCTGGCCGCCATCGAGCGCTTCGCCGACACCAGGGAGCAGGCGGCCGCCCGTCGTGGTGCCGAGGCCGGGCAGGACGACGCGGACCTCGCCGTGCCGAAGCAGCGGGCCCCCGCCGGTGGGCGGCGGGCCGCCCGGGCCAGCAAGGGCACCCCCTGGCTGACCCGGCGCTGACCCTCGTCAGGCCTGGAGGGCCTGGACCGCCTCGTGGATGCTCAGCGTGCGGCGGGCCGACTCGACGTGGAGGTTCTCCACCATCCGGCCGTTGTAGGTGACGACGCCGGAGCCCTTGCCGTCCTCCCAGGCCTGGATCAGCCCGCGCGCGTCCTCGACCGCCTGCTCGGAGGGGGCGAACGCCGCGTTGGCGCCCTCCACCTGGCCGGGGTGGATCAGCGTCTTGCCGTCGAAGCCCATCTGCCGGCCCTGCTCGCACTCGGCGAGGAAGCCGTCGGTGTCCTTGACGTTGTTGTAGACCCCGTCGATCACCGCGATGCCGGCGGCTCGGCCGGCCAGCAGGGCGGTGTGCAGGCTCGGCAGGATCGGGGCCCGGCCGGGCACGTGCTCGGCGTAGAGCTCCTTGACCAGGTCGTTGGTGCCGAGCACGAAGGCGGTCAGCCGCTCCGAGGCCCGGGCGATGGAGAGGCAGTCGAGGATCGCGACGGGGGTCTCGATCATCGCCCACAGCTTGGTGTGCGCCGGGGCGCCGGCCGCCTCCATCGCGGCGACGAGCTGCTCGACCTCGGCGGCACTGTTGACCTTGGGCACCACGATCGCGGCGGGGCCGGCCTTGCTGGCCGCGGCGATGTCGGCGTCGTGCCACTCGGTGCCGATCCCGTTGACCCGGATGGTCACGGTGCGACGGCCGTACTCGCCGGAGGCGACCGCGGCGCAGGCAGCGTCGCGGGCGGCGGTCTTGGCGTCGGGGGCGACGGCGTCCTCGAGGTCGAGGATCAGGCCGTCGCACGGGATGCTCTTGGCCTTCTCCAGCGCCCGCTCGTTGGAGCTGGGCATGTAGAGGACGGACCTCAGGGGGGTGAACTCGCTCATGCCGGCACTCCTTCGACCTCGATGGCGTCGTACTGGGCCTTCAGCTCCGGGTCGATGGCCGCGAGATCCTCGGCGAGCCGCACCATCACCTGGCACTGCTTGACGGAGGCGTCGTCCTCCATCTTGCCGTCGATCATCACCGCGCCGGTGCCGTCGCCCATGGCCGCGATCACCCGGCGGGCGTGGGCGACGTCCTCCACGCTGGGGGAGAAGACCCGGTTGGCGATCTTGATCTGCACCGGGTGCAGGCTCCACGCGCCGACGCAGCCGAGCAGGAAGGCGTTGCGGAACTGGTCCTCGCAGGCGACCGTGTCCTTGATGTCGCCGAACGGCCCGTAGTAGGGGTAGATGCCGTGCATCGCGCACGCGTCGACCATCCGGGCGATCGTGTAGTGCCACAGGTCCTGCTGGTAGATCGTCCGGTCCGCGTCGTACTGCGTCTCGCCGGTGTCGTTCTTCGGGGCGTCCGCCCGGACCAGGTAGCCCGGGTGCCCGCCGCCGACGCGGGTGGTCTTCATCCGCCGGTCGGCCGCCAGGTCGGCCGGACCGAGCGAGAGGCCCTGCATCCGCGGGGAGGCGGCGCAGATCTCCTCGATGTTGGCCACGCCGCGCGCGGTCTCCAGGATCGCGTGGATCAGGATCGGCTTCTTGATGCCGGCCTTGGCCTCGAGCTGCGCGAGCAGCCGGTCGACGTAGTGGATGTCCTCGGCGCCCTGCACCTTCGGCACCATGATGACGTCGAGCTTGTCGCCGATGGCCGGGACGAGCGTGGTCAGGTCGTCCAGCACCCAGGGGCTGTCCAGGGAGTTGATCCGGGTCCAGAACTGGGTCGGGCCGAAGTCGACCGACTGGCCGATCTTGACCAGTCCCTCGCGGGAGACCTCCTTGTTCTCGGCCTTGACGGCGTCCTCCAGGTTGCCCAGGAGCACGTCGACCTTGCCGACCATGTCGGGGACCTTGGCCGCCATCTTGGGGTTGCCCGGGTCGAAGAAGTGGATGGCGCGGCTGGGCCGGGCCGGGATCTCGCGCACCGGCGCGGGGGCGCCGACGGCGAGGGGGGCGAAGAAGTCCTTGGCTGAGCGCATGAGGCGGAAGATAACAGCGAGTGCCCGGCCCGGGGCCGGGACCTCGCACGGTGGACCGCCCGGCTCACTCCCGGCGCCGGTGGGCCGCCACCCGAGCCGGACGCCGCTCGCGCCACCGCTCCACCTCCGTCTCGACGTCGCGCTGCCGGGTGATCACCGGGCGCAGCGCGGCGTTGAACTCCCCACCTCGCGGCGGACGGTACCGCCGCAGCGGTTGAGCGCCGCCTCAGTAGAATCACCCCACGCGCCGCGGCGCGCACGCCAACGAGCCACCCACCACCCGACGGGCGACCCTGTTGCTGATCCTGATCGCCGGACTCTTCGGTCTCTCGTTGGTGAGCCCTCCCATGGTCCTGGCGTGGGGCCGTCGTGCGTTCGCGCCGATCGCGGCGGTGGTGCTGGCCGGCACGGCCTGGATGGCCACCCTGGGTCCGGACGTGCTCGACGGCAGTCACCGGGCCGAGAGCTGGAGCTGGGTGCCGAGCATCGGGATGGAGATGTCGTTCTCGCTGGGCGCGCTCCAGTGGGTGCTCGCGATGGTGGTGCTGGGCATCGGCGCCGTGGTGCTGGCCTACTGCACCTGGTACTTCCACGACGACAGTGCGGGCGTGCCCCGCTTCGCCGGCGTGCTGACCGCCTTCGTCGCGGCGATGCTCGGCCTGGTCCTCTCCGACGACCTGCTGCTCACCTACGTCTTCTGGGAACTGACCACGGTCTTCTCCTTCCTGCTCATCGGCCACGACCCGACGCGCCGCAGCAGCCGGCAGGCGGCCATCCAGGCGCTGCTGGTGACCACGCTCGGCGGCCTGGCGATGCTGGTGGGCGCGATCATGCTCGGCAACGCCGCGGGCACCTACCAGATCAGCGCCATCCTGGCCGACCCGCCGGCCGGGACGGCGGTCACCGTCGCGGTCCACCTGCTGCTGGTCGGGGCGATCAGCAAGTCGGCGCTGGTGCCCTTCCACTTCTGGCTCCCCGCCGCGATGGCCGCCCCCACACCGGTCTCGGCCTACCTGCACGCCGCCTCCATGGTGAAGGCCGGCGTCTTCCTGGTGGCGCTGCTCGCCCCGGCCTTCGCCGACGTGCCCGGGTGGCGCTCGGTGCTGATCGTCCTGGGTCTGGCCACCATGCTGCTCGGCGGGATCAGGGCGCTGGTCCAGCACGACCTCAAGCTGCTGCTGGCCTTCGGCACGGTCAGCCAGCTCGGCTTCATGATCCTGGTGCTGGGCGTCGGCACCCGCAGCGCGACGCTGGCCGGCCTGGCGCTGCTGCTGGCCCACGCCCTCTTCAAGGCCTGCCTCTTCCTGGTGGTCGGCCTAGTCGACCGCACCACCGGCACCCGCGACCTGCGCCGCCTCACCGGTCTCGCCCGGCGGATGCCGGTGGTGGCGGTCGCCGCCACCGTGGCGGCCGCCTCGATGGCCGGGGTGCCGCCGCTGCTGGGATACGTGGCCAAGGAGAGCGTCTTCGTCGCCCTGGTCGACGTCGCGGAGAAGGGCGACGGCACCGGGGTGCCGCCCGCGGTGGGCTGGCTCGTCCTGGCCGGCGTGGTGCTGGGCTCGGTGCTCACCGTCGCCTACTCGGCCCGCTTCGTGTGGGGCGCCTTCGGCAACCGCGAGGTCGCCGAGGAGCCCGCCGTGCGGGCCGTCCCCTGGGGCTTCGCCGCCGGGCCCGTGCTGCTGGCGGCGCTCACCCTGGTCCTGGGCTTCGCCGGCCGGCCGCTCACCGAGCTGCTCGGGCTGCAGGCCGACCTGTTCCCGCCCGGCGCGCACACCGCCGAGCTCTCGCTGTGGCACGGGGTCGGGCTCCCGCTGGGCGCCACCGCAGTCGCCCTGCTCCTCGGCGGCCTCCTCTTCGCGGCCCGCGGGGCGGTGCTGCGCTGGCAGCTCTCCTTCACCCACCAGCTCTCCTTCGAGCGTGCCTACCGGTGGACCATGCGCTCGGTCGACCGGACGGCGGTGGAGGTCACCGGTGTGGTCCAGCGGGGCTCGGCCGCCGCCTACCTGGCGTTGATCCTGCTCGTCGTGGTGCTGGTCCCGGGGTCCACGCTGCTGCAGACCACCGACGTGATCCACGTGACCGCCTGGCAGACACCGGCTCAGGCGGGGATCGGCGTGGTGATCGCCGTCGCGGCCGTGATGGCGACCCGCGCCCGGCGCCGGCTCCGGGCGGTGCTGCTGGCCGGGGCGACGGGCTACGGCACCGCGCTCTTCTTCATCCTCCAGGGAGCGCCCGACCTGGCGCTGACCCAGGTGCTGGTCGAGACCGTCACGGTCGTGGTCGCCGTCCTGGCGCTGCGCCGCCTCCCGGAGTACTTCACCGACCGCCCGCTGACCCGCCGCCGCTACCTGCGGATGGCGCTGGGCCTCGGGGTGGCGGTCTCGGTCGCCGGGTTCCTGCTGGTCGGGGCCTCGTCCCGGACCGCCGAGCCGGTCTCGTCGGTCCTGCCCGAGCTGGCCGTCGACTACGGCGGTGGCCACAACATCGTCAACGTCATCCTGGTCGACGTCCGGGCCTGGGACACCCTCGGCGAGATCGCCGTGCTGGTGGCCGCCGCGACCGGCGTGGCCAGCCTGGTCTTCCTCGACACCCGGGGGACCGGCATCCGCCGGGTGCACGAGATCCCCTACCCCGCGGGCGTCCGCAAGGAGCCCAAGGTCGCCGGCAAGCGCGCCTGGCTCCCCGCCCCGCGCACCCTCGCGCCGGAGAACCGCTCGATCATCTTCGAGGTCATCACCCGGCTGGTCTTCCACACCATCCTGATGATCTCGATCTACCTCCTGCTGGCCGGCCACAACGATCCCGGCGGTGGGTTCGCGGCCGGGATGGTGACCGGGCTGGCGCTGGTGCTGCGCTACCTCGCCGGTGGCCGCTACGAGCTCGACGAGGCCGCCCCGGTCGACGCCGGCAAGCTGATCGGCGGGGGCCTGGCGGTGGCCGCGGTGGCCGCCATCGTGCCGCTGGCCTTCGGTGCCGCGGTGCTGCAGACCGCGATCGTGGACCTCACGGTCCCGCTGCTCGGCAAGATCCACCTGGTCACCTCGGTCTTCTTCGACATCGGGGTCTACCTCGTCGTGGTCGGGCTGGTCCTTGACCTGCTGCGCGCCCTCGGCTCCCAGATCGACCGGCACGTGATCCGCGACCTGCGAGCGGCCGAGGCCGCGGAGAGCGAGGGCCGATGAACGACGTCAACCTGACCCTGGTGCTGACCTCCTCGGCGCTGATCGGCTGCGGGGTCTACCTGCTGCTCGAGCGGAGCCTGTCGCGGGTCCTGGTCGGTCTGATGATGATGGGCAACGGCGTCAGCCTGGCCTTCCTGGTCTCCGGGGGGCCCGGCGGGGCCGCCCCGATCGTGGTCGAGGGGTCCGAGGAGACGATCTCGGACCCGCTTCCCCAGGCCCTGGTGCTGACCGCCATCGTGATCACCCTGGCCACCGTCTCCTTCGTGCTGGCCATGGCCTACCGGAGCTGGCAGCTGACCGGCCACGACGACGTCCAGGACGACGTCGAGGACGCCATGATCCGGCGGCTCGCGGCCTCCGACGTCACCTCGCAGGCCTACTCGGCGGCGAGCGACGACCCCGACGAGGTCGACCAGTCCAGCGACTTCGCAGAAGGAGAGCTCGTGGACGAGCCGGAGCCCGGCCTCGGCGCCGAGGGCGACGTGGCCGTCGTGGCCCGGCGCGAGGAGGAGGACGGGGTGGGTCACTCATGAGCCTCCTGGTCCCGCTGCCGGTCCTGCTGCCCCTCCTCGGAGCCGGCATCAGCCTGGTGATGACCCACAAGCCCCGGCTCCAGCGCTGGCTCAGCCTGGTCGTGCTGGTGGCCAACGCCGTGATCGCCGCGGTGCTCCTGGTCGAGGCCGACCAGTCCGGCCCGCAGGTGATGTGGGTGGGGCAGTGGCCCGAGACGGTGGGCATCGTGCTGGTCGCCGACCGGCTGGCCGCGCTGATGGTGCTGGTCAGCTCCCTGGTGACCCTGGCCGTCCTCGGCTACTCGATCGGCCAGGGCATGGTCGAGGACGAGGAGTCCGCGCCGCTGTCGATCTACCACCCGACGTTCCTGGTGCTGGTCGCCGGCGTGGCCAACGCCTTCCTGGCCGGCGACCTCTTCAACCTCTTCGTCAGCTTCGAGATGCTGCTCTTCGCCAGCTACGTGCTGCTGACGCTCGGCGGCACCGGCCCCCGGATCCGGGCCGGCACCATCTACGTCCTGGTGGCGCTGCTCTCCTCGTCGCTGTTCCTGATCTCGATCGCCGCGACCTACGCCGCCACCGGCACCCTGACCATGGCCCACCTGGCCGAGCGGGTCGCCGAGCTGCCGCCGCACGTCTCGCTGATGCTCCAGCTGCTGCTGCTGACCACCTTCGCCATCAAGGCGGCGATCTTCCCGCTGTCGTTCTGGTTGCCCGACAGCTATCCCACCGCGCCGGCACCCGTCACGGCCGTCTTCGCCGGCCTCCTGACCAAGGTCGGCATCTACGCCATCCTGCGCATGCAGATGCTGATCTTCCCGCACAGCCCGCTGACCGACATGCTGCTCTGGGTGGCCCTGCTGACCCTGGTCGTCGGCATCCTCGGCGCCATCGCGCAGTCCGACGTCAAGCGCATGCTCTCCTTCACCCTGGTCAGCCACATCGGCTACCTGGTGCTCGGCATCGCGGTGGCGGGGGTCGCCGGGGCGTCGGCGACGATGTTCTACGTCGTCCACCACATCACGGTGCAGACGGCGCTGTTCCTCGTCATCGGCCTGGTCGAACGCCGCGCCGGCAGCACCTCCCTGGTGCGCATCGGCGGCCTCGCCCGGATCGCGCCGCTGCTCGGGGTGCTCTTCTTCATCCCGGCGATGAACCTGGCCGGCATCCCGCCGTTCTCCGGCTTCATCGGCAAGGTCGGGCTGCTCCAGGCCGCCCAGGACCTCGGCACCCCGCTGGCCTGGACGCTGATCGTCGCGGGCGTGGCCACCAGCCTGCTCACCCTGTACGCCGTGGCCAAGACCTGGGCGGTCGCCTTCTGGCGCACGCCGCTGGAGGCCCACGAGGCGCTCGCCGACATCGAGGACGTCGGCGCCGACCCGCTGCCGGGCCACGACACCCGGCCCCGGGTCGAGCACCGCGGCCACGTGCACACCTCCGGTGGCGTGCTCAGCGCCCAGGTGCTCTCGGAGTCGCGACGGCTCGCCGACGACGACGAGCCCGAGCGGGACTTCTACCAGCTGATCGAGGCCGGTGAGGACAGCCGGACCACCCCGTCCAGCATGACCGCGCCGGCGGCCGCCCTGGTGGCGCTCTCGGTGCTGCTGACCGTGGTGGCCGGGCCGCTCTTCGAGTTCACCGACCGTGCCGCCCGCGACCTCGTCGAGCGGACGCCGTACCTCTCGGCGGTCCTCCCGGAGAGTGGCCGGTGAGCCCCCGCACGCGCGTGCGCCGCGACGGATCGGTGCGGCCGGCCCGCTACCGCCCGCTCCAGCCGTTCGCCCTGATCTGGCTGACGCTGGTCTGGCTGGCGCTGTGGGGCGACGTGTCGCCGCTGCTGGTCGTCTCCGGGCTGCTCGTGGCGGTGCTGGTCTGCCTCGCGTTCCCGCTGCCGCCGGTGCGGCTGGAGGCCAGGGTCCACCCGTTCCGCCTGCTCCTGCTGGCGCTGCGGTTCGTGGTCGACGTGGTCCGGGCCAGCATCGACGTCACCCTGGTGGTGCTGCGGCGCCGGCAGGTCCGCAACGCGGTGATCGCGGTCGACCTGCACAGCTCCTCCGACTTCGTGCTCACCGGCGTCGCGGCCATGCTGAGCCTGGTGCCGGGCTCCGTGGTGGTGGAGGCGCGACGCTCCACCCACACCCTCTACCTGCACGTGCTCGACGTGCCCGACCTCGAGGCCGTGGAGCGCTTCCGGCGCGAGGCCCTGGCGGTCGAGGCGCGCTTCCTGGCGGCCTTCGAGCCGATCACCGAGGAGGAGGCCCGATGACGGTCGTCCTCATGGTCGCCGCGGGGATCCTGGTGGTGGCCGCCGGCCTGCTGATCGTCCGGGTGACGGTCGGCCCCACCATCTTGGACCGCAGCATGGCGCTCGACGTGATGATGTCGGTGATGGTCTGCGGGATGGCGGTGTGGTCGGCGCAGCAGGAGAGCGTCGTGGCGCTGCCCGCGCTCCTGTGCCTGGCCGCCGTCGGCTTCGTCGGGTCGGTCGCGGTGGCCCGCTACGCCAGCGGCGTGGACGACGTGGAGGCCGAGAACGACCAGCAGGAGGAGGGTGGTCAGCCATGAGCCTCGAGACGGTGCTGGACGTCGCCTCCGCGGTCTGCCTGCTGGTGGGGGCCGGGTTCGCCCTGGTGGCCGCGATCGGCGTGGTCCGGCTGCCCGACCTGCTGAGCCGGATGCACGCCGCGACGAAGCCGCAGGTGATCGGCCTCTCCTTCGTGGTGCTCGGGCTGGCGCTGCGGCTGCGCGACCCGTCGGTGCTCGGGATGCTGGCCCTGGTGGTGATCCTGCAGATGGCCACCAGCGTGGTCTCCAGCCACATGGTGGGCCGGGCCTCGTTCCGGGCCGGTCAGGTGCGCGAGGACCTGCTCGTCGTCGACGAGCTCACCGAGAACCAGCACGACTGGGACGGCGGGCGCGGGGCGCCCTGAGGCGGGGATCCGCGCCTCACCAGTGGCCGCGGTGCACCACGTCGTCGAGCGGCCGGCGCCGCCGGCGGGTCGGGGAGCCGCCGGGCGGGGTCGTGGGGTCGGGGTGCCCGACGGTGATCGCCCCCAGCGGGGCGTGGTCGGCCGGCACCCCGAACTCCTCGCGGAACGCCGCCACCCGCTCCGGTGGGATGCCGAAGAAGCAGGCGCCCAGGCCCTCGTCGACCGCGGTCTGCAGGATCAGCAGCGAGGCCATCGCGGTGTCGGTGAACCACCACGGGACCGGCCAGCGCTCCTCGGCGCCGGGGTCCCACCCCTTGTCGGGCTCGGCGTAGCGCGCCACGTAGGCGTCGCGGCAGGCCAGCGGCACCAGCACCACCGGCGCGGTGCGCATCCCCTCCAGCCAGGCGCTGGTGGCGCCGGGGGCGGGCGAGGTGGCGCGCCAGAACCGCGCGACGTCCTCGGGGCGGTCCAGCCGCAGGAACGCCCAGCCCTGGGAGAAGCCGGCGCTGGGGGCCCGGACGGCGTGCGCGAGCATCCGGTCGACCTGCTCCGGGGCCACCGGGGCGTCGGCGTAGCGGCGGACCATGCGGCGACGGCGTACGACCTCGGAGAACTCCACCCCTCCATCCTCCCGGTCCGCGCTCCGTCGTGTCGATTGACCCCGGTCGCCGCGCGCGGTGCACTGGGCTTGTGACCTTCGAGGAGACGTGGCCGACGCCGGCACCCGGCCCCGACACCTCCTACCTGCTGGAGCGGGCCTGGGTCGGTGGCCGGTTCCAGGACGACGTGCTGGTGGAGGTGACGGGCGGCCGCTTCTCACGGGTGGAGGTCTCCCCGGGCTCCTCGGAGTCGGCCGGGGAGACGGACCCCACCCCGCGCGCCGGGCTGACCCTGCCCGGCCTGGCCAACACCCACAGCCACGCCTTCCACCGGGCGCTGCGCGGCCGCACGCACCGCGGGGGCGGACTTCCCGGGTGGCGCGCGCAGGTGCACGACGTCGCCGAGCGGCTGGACCCCGACTCGATGTTCGAGCTGGCACGGGGGGTCTACCGGGAGATGGCGGCGGCCGGGATCACCGCGGTGGGGGAGTTCCACCACCTGCACCACCAGCCCGGAGGCGGGCCCTACGAGGACCCCAACGTGATGGGGACGGCGCTGGTGGAGGCGGCCCGCGAGGCCGGCATCCGGATCACCCTGCTCGACTCCTGCTACCTCGCCGGCGACTTCGGCGAGCCGGTGCAGGGGGCCCGGCTCCGTTGCAGCGACGGTGACGCCGACCGCTGGGCACTGCGGATGGAGGCGCAGGCGAAGTCCCTCTCCGGGCTCGACCACGCACGGGTCGGTGCGGCGATCCACTCCGTGCGGGCGGTCCCGCGCGACCAGCTGCGTCTGGTCGCGGAGGCGGCGGCAGGCCGGCCGCTCCACGTCCACCTCTCGGCGCGGGCGGCGGAGAACGAGGCCTGCCGGGCGGCGTACGGCGTCTCCCCGACGCGGCTGCTGCACGAGGCCGGGGTGCTGGGCACCCGCACCACCGCCGTGCACGCCACCCACGTGGACACCTGGGACGTCGGCCTGCTCGGCGTCACCGGCACCTCCGTGTCGCTGTGCCCGACCACCGAGCGAGACCTGGCCGACGGGGTGGGGCCGGCCCGCCGCATCCTCGAGGCCGGCTCCCCGGTCACCCTGGGCTCCGGGAGCCAGGCGGTGGTCGACCTCTTCGAGGAGATGCGGGCGGTGGAGCTGCACGAGCGGCTCGCCACCCAGCGGCGGGGCCACTGGCGGGCCGAGGAGCTGGTGGCCGCCGCGGTGGGGGGCCACGCCGCCCTGGGCTGGGACGACGCGGGTGAGATCGCGGTGGGTCGCCGGGCCGACCTGGTCACCCTCGACAGCCGCAGCGTCCGGACCGCGGGCACCGGTGCGGACGCAGCCACCGTCGTCTTCGCCGCCGCGGCGGCCGACGTCACCCACGTGGTCGTCGACGGCTGGGTCGTCGCGCGGGAGGTCGCCGAGGTGGGCCACGAGCTCGACGCGGTGGTCCGCCGCCTGCTCGCCTGAGGCAGCGCTGAGGTAGCCGTGAGGCAGCTCTGAGGTAGCGGGCGCAGCGCGGGGGGCAGGGGCGGCCGCCGCGGTTAGGGCACCAGCCCGATGTGACGCCCTACCTCAGGAGCGGAGATTCGTCCTCGTCACCACGAGGAAGGGAACCCGTCATGCAGACCAACGACTACTTCATCCAGAGCGAGGTCGCCTACCGCACCGAGCGGGCGCGCCGCACCTTCGGCCAGGGTCGCAGGAAGGGGTCTCGCCGCCTCCGCCGCTGGCAGGGGCCGCTGCGCGGCTCCGAGGACATGCGCTGAGCCAGCGCGTGTCGGCGCGGCACGCCATGATGGACGACGTGCCTCATCGAAGCGTCGAGATGGTCGGACGCGAGGCCGAGCTGGGAGAGCTCTGCGCCCGGCTCGGCATCGCCGCACCGGCCACGCCCCCCGCCTCTCCCACGACCGCGCTCCTGCTCGGCGGCGACGCCGGCGTGGGCAAGACCAGGCTGCTGACCGAGCTGCGCGACCGGGCCGTGGGGGCGGGCTGGCAGGTGGTGGCCGGGCACTGCCTCGACCTCTCCGACTCGGCGCTGCCCTATCTCCCCTTCTCCGAGATCCTGGGCCGGCTCTCCGCCGAGGCCCCGGCCGTCGTCGAGGCGACGACGAGCGACCGGCCCGTGCTGCGCCGGCTCCAACCCGGCCGCCGGGTGCGTGCGGGCGGCGACACGGGAGCCGACGGCTCGCTCGAGCGGGGCGACCTCTACGAGGCGATGCACCTCCTGCTGGACCGGGCTGCGCAGAGCCAGCCGCTGCTGGTGGTCGTCGAGGACGCGCACTGGGCCGACCAGTCCACCCGGGACCTGCTCAGCTTCCTCTTCGCGCGGACCTTCACCGGCCGGGTCGCCGTCGTCGTCTCCTACCGGGTCGACGACCTGCACCGCCGCCACCCGCTGCGCCGGCAGGTGGCGGAGTGGTCGCGGCTGCGGGTCGACCGGATGGTGCTGGAGCCGCTGGACGCCGGTGCGGTGCGCTCGCTGGTGCACGCCCTGCACCCCGACCCGATCACCGCGACCGACGTCGACGACATCGTCGACCGGGCGGAGGGCAACGCCTTCTTCGTGGAGGAGCTGGTGGGGGCGACCTGGGCCACCGGAGGTGTGCCGGCCGACCTCGCCGACCTGCTGCTGGTCCGGCTCGACCGGCTCGACGCCGACACCCAGG
Source organism: Nocardioides sp. Z50_6 (assembly GCF_058215755.1). NCBI lineage: Bacteria > Bacillati > Actinomycetota > Actinomycetes > Propionibacteriales > Nocardioidaceae > Nocardioides > Nocardioides sp. Z50_6. Next base: position 59,727 of record NZ_JBZAJB010000004.1, read on the forward strand.
AGGTGGTGCGCACCGCCGCGGTCGCCGGCCGCCGGGTGGGGCACGAGCTGCTCGCCGCGGTCTCGGGGCTCGACCAGCGGGCGCTGGAGGAGGCGCTGCGCACGGCCGTCGAGCGCCACGTGCTCGAGGCGGAGCGCGACGACACCTACTCCTTCCGCCACGCGCTGCTGGCCGAGGCGGTCTACGACGACCTGCTCCCCGGTGAGCGGGTGCGCCGGCACGCCGCGTACGCCCGGGTCCTCCAGCAGGGGCAGACTCCCGGGACCTCCGCGGAGCTGGCCCGGCACGCCCGCCTCGGCCAGGACCTCCCGACCGCGCTGCGCGCCAGCGTCGAGGCGGGAGCGGCCGCCATGCAGGTGGGAGGCCCCGACGAGGCGGCCCAGCACTACCTGCAGGCGCTCGAGCTGGCCGCCGACCCGGCGCTGGTGGCCGCGCTGGAGCAGGAGGTCGGGATCAACCACGCCGACCTGGTGCTCCGGGCCAGCGACGCCCTCACCGGCGCCGGCCACGCCCAGCGTGCCCAGGCGCTGCTCCGCTCCACGCTGGCCGACCTGCCCGACGGCGTCGGCGCCGTGGACAAGGGCCGGATCCTCGCCCAGCTGGCGATCAACGTCTACCAGTTCGAGGAGAACGACGACGAGCTCGGGATGATCCGCCAGGCGATGGCGCTCGTCGCCGACGGCACCGAGGCCCAGCAGGTGCGCACCCACGCGATCTACGCCCGTATCCTCTCCGGCCACCGCTTCGAGGACGAGGCCCGCGAGGTCGGCACCGCCGCCCTGGCGATGACCCAGCGTCTCGACCTGCCGAGGCTCAGCGCCGACATCCTGACCACCCTGGCCGGCCTGCGCCAGGAGCACCTCGGCGACGACGTGGTCGAGGCGATGGGCGAGGTCATCGCCCAGGCCCGGGCCAGCGGCGCGGTCAAGGCCGAGATGCGCGGTCACTACACGCTCGGGCGGCTGCACCAGGACCGCGGCGAGCTCGAGGAGGCGGTGGAGCTCTTCGACGCGGGTCTCGCGCTCGGGCGTGAGGTGGGCCTGCGCTGGGCTCCGTACTCCTTCGACGCGCTGGTGATGGCCACCGCCGCGCGCTACGTGCGGGGCCGCTGGGCGGAGGTCCTGGAGGCGGCGGCGCAGTCCCGGCAGGCCCCCTCGCCGCTGATCGCCGCGACCCTCGACACCTTCGGGGCGGGAGTGGGCGCCGCCCGGGGGCTCTCCGGCACGGCCGAGCGGCTGGCCGAGCTGCGCGACTTCTGGGGCCAGGACGGGCTGGTCGCGCTGCACGCGGCCGGTGCGGAGCTGGAGTTGGCCGAGCAGGCCGGCGACGCCGCGGCCGCCCTGGCCACCTACGGCCAGGTCGTGGCCAACCTCGGCCGGCTGTGGCGCGAGCTCTTCCAGGCCCGGCTGCGGCTCGCCGCGCAGACGCTCGGCGTGCTGGGCACCGCCGCGTCCCGGCAGTCCGCGGCCGAGCGTGAGGAGCACCGGGCCGCCGCCGACCGGCTCCTCGACGACGGGCGCCAGGTGGTCGGCTACCTGCACGACGAGGACCTCACCTACGGGCCGGAGACCCGGGCCTGGGCGGTCCGGCTGGAGGCCGAGCACCTGCGCTGGCGCTGGCTCGCGCAGGTGGACCCGCCCGGGAGCGAGCCGGTCCGCTGCGCCGACCTGCTGGCCGCCTGGCGCCGCGCCGAGACCGAGCTCGCGGCGTTCGGCCATGTCCACGAGCTGGCCCGCGCGCGGCTGCGGCTGGTGGAGGTGCTGCGCCACGAGGGCGACCTGGAGGCTGCCCGGGAGGTGGCCGACCAGGTGCGTGAGGCGGCCGCGGTGCTGGAGGCCCCACCGCTGCTCGCCGCGCTCCACGCGCTCGGTGCCGCCCCGCAGGGCGCCCGGGCCCCGGGCCGGGCCGGCGCCGCCCTCACCCCGAGGGAGCGCGAGATCCTCGCGCTGGTCGCCGAGGGGCGCAGCAACGGCGAGATCGGCAAGCAGCTCTTCATCGCCACCAAGACGGTCAGCGTCCACGTCTCCAACATCCTCGGCAAGCTGGGCGCCGCCTCGCGGACCGAGGCCGTCGCCGTGGCCCGCCGCCGCGGGCTGCTCACCTGAGGTCCGGCAGAATCGGCCGGGTGCCACCCTCCCCGGCCCCCGACCCGACCTTCCGCTGCACCACCGCCAGCCGTCGCGACGGCGAGCCGCTGGCCGGCACCGCGCCGACCGAGCGGGCCTTCCTCCTCCTGGAGCACGCCGGGTCCTGGGGCTCCAAGGCGCTCGCCCAGAGTCGCCTGCCCGAGGAGGTGCGCGCCGGGCTCGACGGCCTGCGCGGGGTGCGGGTCCAGCTGATCCGCCGCCACGGCGGGATCTCGGGGCCCGGGGTGCGGGTCTTCACCGTCGTGGTGGAGCCGGAGCGGGTGAGCATCGAGACGACCGTGCTGGCCGACGCCGCCGAGGTGCTGGGCCTCGACCTGGCGGCCCTCGCGCAGGGGCGCAGCCCCGGGCTCACGCCGTACGACGGGGAGCTGCTGCTGGTCTGCACCAACGGCCGCCGCGACCTGTGCTGCGCCGAGCGCGGCCGCCCCGTGACCGCAGCCCTGGCCGCCCGTTGGCCGGAGGAGACCTGGGAGACCACCCACCTGGGCGGCCACAGGTTCTCCGCCACCCTGCTGGCCCTCCCCAGCGCGATCACCCTGGGCCGCCTCGACCCGGAGTCGGCGGTCCTGGCGGTCGAGGAGCTCGGGGCCGGCCGGCACCCGGTCGGCTTCTCGCGCGGCCGGGTGGGGCTCAGCCCGGCGGCCCAGGTGGCGCAGCTGCACGTGGTCGAGGAGACCGGCCACGACGAGCTGGGCGACGTGGTGGTCGTGGGGGAGCGCGACGGGGTGGTCCGGCTGCTGGCCGACGGCGAGCCCTGGCAGGTGGGCGTGGTCACCCGGCGGGGCGAGCCGCGCCGGCTCAGCTGCGCCGATCTGAAGGCCAAGCCGGCCTCCGTTCACGAGGTGGTGGCGGCCGGGCGGGCGCCATCTGGTCCGAGCAGGTGACCGCCTTCGCGTCGGGATGGAACAATGACCCGCGGGTCGCCGACACGGGCCCGCAGAGCACAGACCGGCCAGACCGGCCAGAGCGGCACAGACCCGCCCGATCGATCAGGAGCACCAGGTGAGCGACCGTCCCGAGTCCGAGGAGCGCCCCGTGCTCACGGGCCTGCTCGCCCTGGCCGGTGTCGCGCTGGTCGTGGGCGTGCTGGCCGGTGTGATGGTGCTGGTCGGCACCAAGATGCTCGGCCTGGACGGCGGTGAGGGCCAGACGAAGGTCGGGGCCACCGCGGGCGAGACGCTGACGCTGCCGCAGTTCTCCGAGACGGCCAGCCCGAGCGGCCCGCAGATCACCCTCGACCCCAACGGCCCGGTCCCCACGGGTTCGGTGACCGCGGCCCCGGAGTCCTCCGAGACCGCGTCGGAGACCGCGGCCCCGGAGAAGGCGATCACCCTCACCGCCAGCCAGAGCGCCGTCGGGGCGATGCAGCAGATCGACCTGTCCGGCACCTACGTGCAGGGCGGCGGGTCGATCCTCCAGGTGCAGCGCTTCGAGGACGGCGCGTGGAGCAACTTCCCCGTCACCGTCTCGGTCGAGGGCGAGAGCTTCGGCACCTACGTGATGACCGGCCAGACCGGGGAGAACAAGTTCCGCGTCGTCGACTCCGAGACCGGGCTGGAGTCCAACGAGGTCGTCGTCCAGGTCGGCTGACCCGGCCTCAGGGTCGTGCCCCGCCGGCGGCGTCGGCGGCGTCGGCCCGGCGCCGGGCGTCGACCCGGGCGGTCCAGTAGCCGACCCAGACGGTGCCCACGCTCATCAGCGCCCCGAGCGCCAGGCTCACGCCGGCCAGCGGCAGCAGCGCGGCGGCCGCCCCGACCAGCAACGGGCCGCCGCTGACCCCGAGGTCGCCGCACAGGCGCCACGCGCCGAGGAACTGCGAGCGGCCGGCGGTGGGCGCGGCGTCCGCGCCGAGGGTCATGTTGATCCCCGAGCCGAGTCCGTTGCCGACCGCGATCAGCACCATCACGGCCGCGACCGACCAGGTGCTGGTGGCCAGCGGCAGCAGGAAGCAGGCCAGCGCCACCGCGCCGACCACCGGGACCGCCACCGCCGTCCGGCCCCGGGTGTCCATCAGCCAACCGCCGGGGAGGAAGAACGCGACGTCGACCGCCGCCGCGACGGCGAAGACCAGCGAGGTGGTGCTGGCGCTCATCCCGACGTGCTCGGCCCAGAGCGGCAGCAGTGCGGTGCGCAGCGCCCGGCTGGCGCTGATCACCACCACCGCCACGCCCAGGGTGGCCAGCACCCGGCGGTGTCGGCGGACGACGCCGAGCACGGAGAGGTGACCGGTCTCCTTGGCGCGGGCCCGTTCCTCGCCGCCGAGGTCGGGCATCAGCCGGGCCATCGCCGCGCTCGCCAGCGACGCGACCGCGGCGAGCACGAAGACGGCCCGCAGGTCGGTCAGGTGGATGAGCCCGGCGCCGAGCAGTGGGCCGACGAGCAGCCCGATCCGGTGGCTGCCGCCGAGCCCCGACATGGCCCGGGCGCGGTAGGACTGCGGCACCACGTCGATCAGGTAGCCCTGGCGGGCCACCAGGAAGGTGGTCCAGGCCATCCCGCTGACCGTGACCGCGACCGCCAGCGCCGGCCAGGAGGTGGCCAGCGCCGCGGCGACCATCGCCGCGGCGTCCAGCAACCCGGACAGCACCAGGGCCCGGCGCTCGCCGATCCGGGCGATCAGCGCGCCGACGGGCAGGGCGGTGGCCAGGCTGCCCAGGCCGACCAGGGCGACCACCAGTGCGGCCGTGGGCACGTCCGCCCCGAGCTCGCGCGCCCGCAGGGCCAGCACCGGCAGCACGGCGCCGTGGCCGATCGAGTTGACGATCGTCGGGCCGTAGGCGGTGAGGGCGACGTCCCGCAGGCGGAACGGCGGCTGGTCGGAGGGCACCGGGGAAGTCTGCCTCACCCGGAGTCAGCCCTTGCGGAACTCGATCCAGTCGATCCGGCCGGAGAAGTAGTCGCAGGTGATCCGGCGGGCGTCGCAGGCCGACTTGCCGCCGAGGGAGAGCGGCCGGTCGTTGCGGATCACCCCGGTGGCGCCGTACGCGCGCGGCTGGGCCACCCCGTCCACCCACATCTGCACCCACTCCGGGGTGCGGACGCAGGTCAGGGTGTGCCAGCCGGGGGAGAGGCGGGCGCCCTCGTCGAAGCCGTCGAGGTAGCCGGTGCGGGTCCGCCCGTCTGCCCCGCGGAACATGCAGCGCGGTGCCCGCTCGGGGTTCTCCAGCTTCCAGTAGCCGCCCTCGGCCTCGCCCTGGCCCTTCTGCATGATGTTCCCGAACCGGTGCCGGGTCTGGTAGCGGATGGTGAAGGAGAACGACGCCGAGCCGGGGTTGAGCAGCCGGTGCAGCCGGCGTCCCGCCGGCACCAGGTCGGTGTGGCCGGGGAAGACCCCCGAGTGCGGCTGGACCCATCCGAAGAGGTGGTGGCGGCCGGTGGTGGTGACGTCGGGGCCCACCCGCCCGGTCAGACCGCCGACCCGGTCGCGGAAGACGCGCGCCCCCGGCGCCTCGTCGAGGTCGAACCGCGCCACCACGGGCAGGTCGGGCGGGAGCTCGGCGGCCGGTGTGGCCTCGCGTCCGCCGGGCCGGTCGGCGCGGCCGTCGCGGGTGACCAGGACGGCGCCCGCCACGGCGAGTCCCGCCAGCAGCACGAGCACCAGCCCCGCCAGGGCGGCGGGCCGCCCACCGAGCCGTGCCACCATCCGGCCACCGTACCGAGCCGCGCCGCTGGGCGGATGGGAACCGGGGCAGTCGGTGTTTAGTGGCATTCTCTGAGCCCATGAGCAGCTCCCCGCGGACCGCGACCACGCCTCCCTCCCCGGCCCGGCGCTACGCGCGGCTGGCCCGGCTGGCCTACCGTCACGGCCGCTCCGACCTGCTGCGCGGCATGGAGCTCGACGAGTTCAGCGTCGACGACGAGCCGCTCGCCGGCGGGGACGACGCCCGGGCGGAGGCCTTCGCCCGCGACCTGGAGGCGATGGGGCCGACCTACATCAAGCTCGGGCAGCTCCTCTCCACCCGGTTCGACCTGCTCCCGGCCGCCTACACGCAGGCGCTCGCCCGGCTCCAGGACGACGTCGCGCCCTTCGCCTTCGAGGAGGTGCGCGAGATCGTCGAGGGGGAGCTCGGCGGGACGCTGGAGGACCTCTACGGCAGCTTCGACCCCGAGCCGCTGGCCGCGGCCTCGCTCGGCCAGGTCCACGCGGCCACCCTGCGCAACGGCCGCGAGGTGGTGGTCAAGGTCCAGCGACCCGAGGCCCGGGACGCGATCCGCGGCGACATGGAGACGCTCACCAGCCTGGCCCACCTCGCCGACAAGCGGACCGACGTGGGGCGCCGCTACGGCTTCGAGAAGCTCGTCACCGAGTTCCGCAAGACCCTCGCCGGCGAGCTGGACTACCGACGCGAGGCGCGCAACCTGGTCCGCTTCGGCGAGCTCACCGCGGGCTACGACCTGCTCGTCGTCCCGCAGCCGGTGCCGACCCACTGCACCCGCCGGGTGCTCACCATGGACCGGATCGAGGGCCGCAAGGTGACCGACCTGGGCCGGCTCTCCCAGGTCGAGCGGGACACCACGCCCGTGGTCGAGCAGCTCTTCGCCTGCTACCTCGAGCTGATGCTCTCCGAGGGCGTGCTGCACGCCGACCCGCACCCGGGCAACCTGCTGCTCACCGACGACGACCGGCTGGCCCTGCTCGACCTGGGGATGGTCAGCACCGTCGCGCCCAAGCTGCAGGAGAAGGTGGTGCGGCTGCTGCTGGCGATCACCGACGGCGACGGCGAGGAGGCCGCCACCGTGCTGGCCGAGATGGGCCACCAGCTCTCCGACTACGACGCCGGCGCCTTCCGCAACGACGTCTCCCACCTGGTCTCCGAGGCGGTCAACGCCGGCCCCGAGCTGCAGGCCGGGTCGGTCCTGGTGGAGCTCAGCCGGGTCTCCGGCGTGCACGGGCTGCGCCCGCCGGCGGAGATGTCGATGATCGGCAAGGCGCTGCTCAACCTCGACGCCTCCACCCTGCGGCTGGACCCGGACTTCTCGCCGGCCGCGGCGCTGCGCGACAACGTCAGCAGCCTCCTGACCAGCGGGATGAAGGTGAGCGCGGGCGGGCTGATGGCCTCGGCGATCGAGGCCAAGGAGTTCACCAAGCTGCTGCCCAAGCGGGCCAACCGGATCATGGACAACCTCGCCGACGGCGAGTTCGTGATCCGCGTCGACGCCATCGACGAGGAGCGGCTCCACACGGTGCTCCAGCGGGTCGCCAACCGGCTCACCCTGGGTCTGGTGATCGCGGCGATGCTGGTCGGCGCCTCGCTGATGATGCGGGTCGACGAGGGGCCGACGATCTTCGGCGTGCCCGGGGTGGCGCTCACCTTCTTCACCCTGGCGGTGCTCGCCGGCGTCGCGCTGACGGTCTGGATCGTCTCCACCGACCGCAAGGTCGCGGCCCGGCCGCGGTCCCGCCCCGGCGATCGCGCCTAGGTGTGGAAAAAGTTCCTCCGCGCCGGAACAATCCCGGTCCCTTCCTGCGTTGTGTGATGTGAGCGAAGTTGAGTTGAGTCGACTCAACTAGTTTGTCAGACTCGCCGTCGGTGGCGCAGGATGGCTTCACCAGACTTTCCCGGGGGACCCCGGAGAGAACGCAACAACGGAGGTAACTCACATGGCACGTGCTGTCGGCATCGACCTCGGTACGACGAACAGCGTCGTCGCCGTCCTGGAGGGTGGCGAGCCCACCGTCATCGCCAACGCAGAAGGCGCCCGCACGACCCCGTCGGTCGTCGCGTTCGCCAAGTCCGGCGAGGTGCTGGTCGGCGAGGTCGCCAAGCGCCAGGCGGTGACCAACGTCGACCGGACCATCCGTTCGGTCAAGCGCCACATGGGCACCGACTGGACCACCAAGATCGACGACAAGTCCTTCACCCCCCAGCAGATCAGCGCCTTCGTGCTCCAGAAGCTCAAGCGCGACGCCGAGGCCTACCTGGGCGAGCCGGTCACCGACGCGGTGATCACCGTCCCGGCGTACTTCTCCGACGCCCAGCGCCAGGCCACCAAGGAGGCGGGCGAGATCGCCGGCCTCAACGTCTCCCGGATCGTCAACGAGCCCACCGCGGCCGCGCTGGCCTACGGCCTCGACAAGGGCGACGACCAGACCATCCTCGTCTTCGACCTCGGTGGCGGCACGTTCGACGTCTCGCTGCTGGAGATCGGCGAGGGCGTGGTCGAGGTCAAGGCCACCTCCGGGGACAACCACCTCGGTGGTGACGACTGGGACAACCGCGTCGTGGAGTGGATGGTCGAGCGCTTCAAGAACAACAACGGCGTCGACCTGGCCGCCGACAAGATCGCCAAGCAGCGCCTCCAGGAGGCCGCTGAGAAGGCGAAGATCGAGCTGTCGAGCTCCAGCGAGACCACGATCCACCTGCCCTACATCACCCACGGCGAGTCCGGCCCGCTCCACTTCGAGGAGAAGCTGACCCGCGCCGAGTTCCAGCGGATGACCTCCGACCTGCTCGACCGGACCAAGAAGCCCTTCCAGTCGGTGCTCAAGGACGGCGGCGTCGCGATCAAGGACATCGACCACGTGGTCCTCGTCGGCGGCTCCACCCGGATGCCGGCCGTGGCCGAGGTCGTCAAGGACCTGCTCGGCGGCAAGGAGCCCAACAAGGGCGTCAACCCCGACGAGGTCGTGGCCCTGGGTGCGGCCCTGCAGGCCGGCGTCCTCAAGGGCGAGGTCAAGGACGTGCTGCTCCTCGACGTCACCCCGCTGAGCCTGGGCATCGAGACCAAGGGCGGCGTGATGACCACCCTGATCGAGCGCAACACCACCATCCCGACCAAGCGCTCGGAGATCTTCACCACCGCCGACGACAACCAGCCGTCGGTGGAGATCAAGGTCGCGCAGGGCGAGCGCCAGATGTGGGCGCAGAACCAGCCGCTCGGCAACTTCGAGCTCACCGGTTTGCCGCCGGCCCCGCGTGGGGTGCCGAAGATCGAGGTCACCTTCGACATCGACGCCAACGGCATCGTCCACGTCTCCGCCAAGGACCACGCGTCCGGCCGCGAGCAGTCGATGACCATCTCCGGTGGCTCGGCGCTCAGCAAGGACGAGATCGACCGGATGGTCAAGGAGGCCGAGCAGTACGCCGAGGAGGACGCCCAGCGGCGTGCCGCGGTCGACGCCCGCAACCAGGCCGACAGCCTCGTCTACACCACCGAGAAGTTCCTCTCCGAGAACGACGAGAAGCTTCCCGAGGACGTCAAGACCGAGGTCCGGGGCGACCTGGATGCTCTCAAGGCCACGCTGGCCGACGAGTCCGCGAGCGCCGACACCATCCAGGCGGGAGTCACCAAGCTCGGTGAGTCCAGCCAGAAGATGGGGGCCGCCATGTATGCGGCCGCCGAGGCCGACCAGGCCGCGGCCGGGGGCAGCGACGGCTCCACCGGTGAGGCCGACGAGGACGTCGTGGACGCCGAGATCGTCGACGACGCCACCGACGAGGGTGAGTCCAAGTGACCCAGTCCTCCGACCCGAGCGTCCAGCCGGACCGTCCCGAGACCGACGGCTCCCAGGCCGGGGCCCCCTCCCAGGAGGGGGCCCCGGCCCCGGCCGGTGGGTCCGGCCCGGGTGAGGCCGAGCAGTCGGGCACGGCGGACGAGGCGATCGCCTCCGACCTGGAGGCGGCCGGCGCCGAGGCCGCCAAGGCCAAGGAGGACGTCGTCACCCTGACCGCCGACCTCCAGCGCCTGCAGGCGGAGTTCCTCAACTACAAGCGCCGGGTCGAGCGGGACCGCCAGCTCGTCGCGGAGAACGCCGCCTACAAGGCGCTGGTCCCGGTGATCGAGGTCCTCGACGGCATCGACCGGGCCCGGGAGGCGGGCGAGGTCGAGGGGGGCTTCGCCATGGTCGCCGACCACCTCCAGCGGGCGGTGGCGCAGTCGGGCCTGGTGAGGTTCGGGGCGCCCGGCGAGGCCTTCGACCCCAACCTGCACGAGGCGCTCAGCCACCTCGGCGAGGACCCGGAGGTCACCGAGACCTCGGTCAAGGTCGTCGCCAAGGCGGGCTACCGGATGGGCGAGCGGGTCGTCCGCGCCGCCCTGGTGCTGGTCGTCGACCCGCCGGCCGGCGGCACCGCACCACAGGACGAGGCCGCCTCCGTCGAGGACGGCCCGGCCGAGCCGGACGCCTGAGGGCGCACGGCACCACTGATCACAGTCGATGACGACGGGAGGAGGGTGAGCACGTGAGCAACGACGGCATGCGAGCCGACTGGGCGAGCAAGGACTTCTACAAGGTGCTGGGCGTCGACAAGACCGCCGACCAGGCCGCGATCAAGAAGGCCTACCGCAAGCTCGCCCGCGAGAACCACCCGGACTCCAACCCCGGTGATCAGTCCAAGCAGGACACCTTCAAGGCCGTCGCCGAGGCCTACGACGTCATCGGGGACCCGGAGAAGCGCAAGAAGTACGACGAGATGCGCTCGCTCTACGGGTCCGGCGTGGGCTTCGGCGGCGGCGCCCCGGGCGGCGCCGGCGGGTTCGACTTCAACGACCTGTTCGGCGACCGCGGCCGGGGTGGGCCCGCCGGCGGCGGCGGCTTCGGGGACGTCTTCAGCGACCTCTTCGGTGGCGCCCGCACCCGGCCGCAGAGCCGGGCCCGCAAGGGCGCCGACGTCGAGACGACCGCGACGATCGGCTTCACCGACGCCATCGACGGGGTCACCATCTCGCTGCGGCTGACCTCCGACGCCGCCTGCCCCACCTGTCAGGGCACCGGCGGCAAGCCGGGCACCAAGCCCCACGTCTGCCCCGAGTGCGAGGGCACCGGCTTCGTGGTCTCCTCGGTGGGCGGCGCCTTCTCGATGAACGAGCCGTGCCCCGCGTGCCGGGGCCGCCAGCTGGTCTACGACGAGCCCTGCCCGACCTGCCACGGGTCGGGTCGAGGTACCTCCTCGCGCACCATCCAGGCGCGGATCCCCGCGGGGGTCAAGGACGGCCAGCGCATCCGGCTGAAGGGCAAGGGGGCGCCGGGCGAGAACGGCGGCCCGGCCGGCGACCTCTTCGTCACCGTCAAGGTGGGCAAGCACCGGGTCTTCGGCCGCTCCGGCGACAATCTCACCCTCGAGGTGCCGGTCTCCTTCGACGAGGCGGTGCTGGGCGCGGAGATCAAGATCCCCACCCTGGGCGGCGCCCCGGTCACGCTCAAGATTCCCGCCGGCACGCCCAACGGACGCACCTTCCGGGTCCGCGGCAAGGGCGTCACCCGGCGCGACGGCACTCGCGGTGACCTGCTGGCCACCGTCGAGGTGCACGTGCCGGCGAGCGTCGACGGCCCGACCCGCGAGGCGGTCGAGGCCTACCGGGCCGCGACGGCCGGCCGGCCGCTGAGGACGAACCTGTTCGAGGGAGCCTGAGGATGAGGGACGGATTCGGGTCGCCGTCCCCCGAGGCGGCCGTCTACGTCATCTCCGTGGCGGCCGAGCTCACCGGCCTCCATCCCCAGACGCTGCGCAGCTATGAGCGGATGGGGCTGATCACCCCCGGCCGCACCGGTGGCGGCGGGCGCCGTTACTCCTCCCGCGACCTCGAGCTGCTGCGCCGCATCGCCGACCTCAGCCGGGCCGGCATCGGGCTGGAGGGCGTACGCCGCATCCTCGAGCTCGACGACCAGGTGCTGGCCCTGCAGGCGCGCGCCGAAGGGTTGGAGGCCGAGCTGGCCGCGACCCGCGAGGCGCTGCGGCGCGCCACCGGCCGGAGCCGCGACGGCCACCTGGACCGTGGCTCCGACCGGCTGCCGGTGCTGCGCCAGCCCCAGCGGCAGGCGGCCGTGGTGGTGTGGCGGCGCACGCCGCACTGAGCCGGGCACCGAGCCGGGCACCGAGCCGGGCACCGAGCCGGTCGCGCGCCGCGTCCCGGACTGTCGGTGGGTTCCCGTAGCCTCTAGCCCGTGAGACGCCGATGAGCAAGATGGACAACCTGCGGGCGATGCGCGAGGCCCGCTACGAGCAGACGATGAAGAGGGCCGGGAGCGCGCCGGCCAAGCCCAAGGCGAAGTCCCCGGCGGCGCCGGCCGCGGCCAAGACGCCGCGGGCGAAGCCTGCCTCGGACGCTCCGGCGGCCGACGCCGCCGCCGAGGAGCTCTGCGGTCACCGCAACATGGGCGGCAAGTCGTGCACCCGCGAGAAGGGCCACGCGGCCAAGAGCCACCGCTACTCCTGACGGCTCAGCGCCAGTGCCCGGGCGCGGTGAAGCCCGGCGGCAGCGTCGTGCTGCGGTCCCCGCGCGCCGCGGCCACCTGCGGGCGGGTCAGGAAGAGGGCGCCGGCGAGCGCGGCCCCGCGCACGTCGGCGTCCCGCAGGTCGGCGCCGAGGAGGTCCGCGCCGTCGAGGTCGCACCCGCGCAGGTCGGCGGCGATGAGGAGCGCGCCGTGCAGGTCGGCGCCCCGCAGGTCGCGGCCCCGCAGGTCCTGGCCGGCCAGGTCGGCGCGGGCCAGGTCCGCACCGGGGTCGCGGACCCGGCCGGAGGCCGCCCGGAGCGCCGCGGAGACCTCGGTCATCACCTCGTCGAGGTCGAGGGCCAACAGCTCCTCGGGGGTGCCCTCGGTGAGCGGCAGGACCCGCGCCAGCAGCTGCGCGACCTCGGGGGCGGGCGCGCGGCGCTCCGCCTCGAGGAGGTGGCTCGCCGCCTCGTGCAGCAGCCGCATCACCGACAGCACCGCCGCCATCTCGGAACGGTCGGCGCCGGGGTCGCGCCAGGACCGCCCGGCGTAGGTCACCTCGGTGAGGTGCTGGCCCGCGCCGAAGCAGTCGAAGACCGTGCAGCCGGGCCACCCCTCCTCGCGCAGGACGGCGTGGATCGAGCAGCGGTCGTCCGCCGCCAGGTGGTGGCAGGGCGGTCCGCCGGGCTTGTCGACCCCGAAGCCGTCAGCGGCCCGGAAGGGGAGCAGGACGCAGCAGAGCCCGGTGCACCGGCTGCAGTCGGCGACGAGCTCCAGCGGCTTCACCGACCGACGCGGACCCCGTGGTCGCGGTGCTCGAAGTCGCGCCCCAGGGGGTAGGGGCGGATGGGGCGGACGGCGCCGGCCTCGTAGACGCGGAGCAGGTGCTCGGTGATCGTCTTGGCCGACACGCCCTTGACGATGTAGCCCCAGGCGCCCTCCTTGAGGGCGGCCTCGGTCATGTAGGTGGCGCTGATGGCCGAGCAGACCACGACGCGGCTCAGGGGGGAGTCCTCGGCGATGAGCGGGATGATCTCCAGGCCGCCGATCTCGGGCATGTGCAGGTCGAGCAGCACGATGTCCGGCTTCTCGGTCGCGATCATCGCCATCGCGGACTCGGCGTCGCCGGCGTCCCCGGCCACCTCGAACCCGGAGGAGTCGAGGGCGATGCGCAGCACGAAGCGGACCTCCTCGTCGTCGTCCACGATGACCACGCGGATGGGGCCCCGGTCGTTGTCGGGGACGAGGGGGGACTCAGGGGTCTCCTCAGCGGGCGGCGCCGGTTCCGGGACGCGCCCGGCCTCGGAGTTGCCTCGAAACAGCTTCACCAATTCCTCCACGTGTCGTGGGTCAGCGGACCCATGGTGCCATGTGGGCACCCCCGCCGCAGGATGATCCGGCTAAAACACAAAGTTGAGTGGAACAGACTCAACTTCTCCCGCGTTGAGAAGTATGACGTCCCACCCGCGTCGACCCGTTTTCGCAGATCAGCAGGAGGTCACCCGTGAGCCAGTTCGGAGCCGACAAGTTCACCACCAGGAGCCGGGAGGCGATCGAGGCCGCCCAGCTCGCCGCCACCACCGCCGGCAACAGCCAGACCGAGCCGGTCCACCTGCTGGTCGCGCTGCTGCGACAGGGCGACGGCATCGCCCGCAGCCTGCTCGCCAAGGCCGGCGTCGAGCCCGACGTGGCCCTGGCCGCGGCCGAGCAGGCCGAGAGCGCGCTGCCCCGCGCCACCGGGTCCACGGTGCAGCAGCCGGCCGCCTCGGCCGCGCTCACCCGGGTGCTGGCCTCCGCCATCGACCTCGCCGGCTCGCTCAAGGACGACTACGTCGCCACCGAGCACCTGCTGATCGGCCTGGTCACGGTGGAGTCCACCGCGCAGAAGGTGCTCACCGACCTCGGCGTCACCGCCGACGGCCTGCGCGAGAGCATCACCGCGGTCCGCGGGAACCGCCGGGTGACCAGCCAGGACGCGGAGTCGACGTACGAGGCGCTGGAGAAGTACTCCGTGGACCTCACCGCCGCGGCCTCGGAGGGCCGGCTCGACCCGGTCATCGGCCGCGACGCGGAGATCCGCCGGGTGGTGCAGGTGCTCAGCCGCCGCACCAAGAACAACCCGGTGCTGATCGGCGAGCCCGGCGTCGGCAAGACCGCGGTGGTGGAGGGCCTGGCCCAGCGGGTGGTCGACGGCGACGTCCCCGACTCCCTCAAGGGGCGTAGGGTGCTCAGCCTCGACCTGGCCGCCATGGTGGCCGGCGCGAAGTACCGCGGCGAGTTCGAGGAGCGGCTCAAGGCGGTCCTGGAGGAGATCAAGGACGCCGGCGGCCAGATCATCACCTTCATCGACGAGCTGCACACCGTCGTGGGCGCGGGCGCCGGCGGCGACTCCAGCATGGACGCCGGCAACATGCTCAAGCCGATGCTGGCCCGCGGCGAGCTCCACATGATCGGCGCGACCACGCTCGACGAGTACCGCGAGCGGATCGAGAAGGACCCCGCCCTGGAGCGCCGCTTCCAGCAGGTCTTCGTGGGCGAGCCCAGCGTCGAGGACACCATCCAGATCCTGCGTGGCATCCAGGAGAAGTACGAGGCCCACCACGGCGTCCGGATCACCGACGGCGCCCTGGTCGCGGCCGCCACGCTCAGCGACCGCTACATCACCGGTCGTCAGCTGCCCGACAAGGCGATCGACCTGATCGACGAGGCCGCCTCCCGGCTCCGGATGGAGATCGAGTCCTCCCCGGAGGAGATCGACGAGCTGCGCCGCCGCGCCGAGCGGATGAGGATGGAGGAGTTCGCGCTGGCCCGCGAGACCGACGAGGCCTCGCTCGAGCGGCTGGCGGCGCTGCGCACCGAGCTGGCCGACGTCCAGGAGGAGCTGCGCGCCCTCGAGGCCCGCTGGGAGCGGGAGAAGTCGTCCCTGGAGGGCGAGGGCGAGCTGCGCCGCCGCCTCGACAGCGTGCGCGTGCAGGCCGAGAAGCTGCAGCGCGAGGGCGGTGAGGAGAACCTGCGGAAGGCCTCCGAGATCCTCTACGTCCAGATCCCGCAGCTCGAGCGGGCCCTGGCCGACTCCGTCGACGCCGAGGGCTCGGCCGCGGAGCCCCTGGTCGGCGACCAGGTCGGCGCCGAGCAGGTGGCCGAGGTGGTGGAGGCCTGGACCGGCATCCCCACCGGCCGGATGCTCCAGGGGGAGACCGCCAAGCTGCTCGACATGGAGGCCGAGATCGGCAAGCGGCTGGTCGGCCAGCGCGAGGCGGTCGAGGCGGTCAGCGACGCGGTGCGCCGTTCGCGGGCCGGCATCGCCGACCCCAACCGGCCCACCGGCTCCTTCCTCTTCCTCGGGCCCACCGGCACCGGCAAGACCGAGCTGGCCAAGAGCCTGGCCGACTTCCTCTTCGACGACGAGCGGGCGATCATCCGCATCGACATGAGCGAGTACTCCGAGAAGCACTCGGTCTCCCGGCTGGTGGGCGCCCCTCCCGGCTACGTCGGCTACGACGAGGGCGGCCAGCTCACCGAGGCCGTGCGGCGTCGCCCCTACAGCGTGGTGCTGCTCGACGAGGTGGAGAAGGCGCACCCCGAGGTCTTCGACATCCTGCTCCAGGTGCTCGACGACGGCCGCCTCACCGACGGCCAGGGGCGCACCGTGGACTTCCGCAACACCCTGCTGATCCTGACCTCCAACCTGGGCTCCAACTTCCTGGTCGACCCGACCCTGGAGCACGACGCCAAGCGCGACTCGGTGATGGCGGTGGTGCGCTCCTCGTTCAAGCCCGAGTTCCTCAACCGCCTCGACGAGATCGTCATCTTCGAGGCGCTCACCCCCGAGGAGCTCGCGCACATCGTCGACCTCCAGCTGGTGCTGCTCGAGCAGCGGCTGGCGGCCCGGCGGATCACCATCGAGGTCAGCGACCCGGCGCGCAAGTGGCTGGCGGAGACCGGCTTCGACCCGGCCTACGGCGCCCGACCGCTGCGCCGGCTGATCCAGACCTCGATCGGCGACCCGCTGGCCCGGATGCTGATCGCCGGCGAGGTCACCGACGGCGACGTCGTCCGGGTCGACGTCGGTGACGGCGGGCTGGTCCTGCACCGCTGAGCGGGACCGGCCGGGGCGGGCGTCGACCGCGCCCGGGATCGGGTTGGGGGCGACATGGTGCAATGGCGGCGTGAGCTCTCCAACCCATCCCCGCCCGCCCCAGGTCACCCTCGCCGGTTGGATGATCATCGTCGGCTCCGTGCTGGTGGTGGGCAGCGTGTTCGAGATCGTCTCCGGGATGCGCTCGCTCGAGACCCGGGAGGCGATCGACTCCTTCCTCTCGGACCCGCCCGGCGACACCCTGGGCTGGACGCCGGAGACG
The DNA here is from genome assembly GCF_058215755.1 of Nocardioides sp. Z50_6. Classification (NCBI taxonomy): domain Bacteria; kingdom Bacillati; phylum Actinomycetota; class Actinomycetes; order Propionibacteriales; family Nocardioidaceae; genus Nocardioides; species Nocardioides sp. Z50_6. Next base: position 76,391 of record NZ_JBZAJB010000004.1, read on the forward strand.
GTGATGACCTTCCTGCGGGCCGCCGCCATGGTCACCGCCGGCTGCGCCACCGCCGCCGCCGTGCTCGGGTGGCACGTGCTGCGCCGCCACCGCGGCGCCCGGATCGGCCTGACCGTCCTGGCCGGCCCGCTCTTCGTGGCCGGCGTGGTGACGGGCGGCTTCATGTCCTCGCTGGTGGCCGCGGCGTCGCTGATGCTCTGGCTCCAGCCCGCCCGGGACTGGTTCAACGGCAAGGAGTGGAGCCCGCCCGGCTCCGCCAAGGAGACCGCCCGGGGCCAGGCCGGCCCTCAGGCGCCCGTCCTGCCCCCGACTCCCTCCGCCCCCTCGGTCCCGGGCGGTGAGGCCGGGGCGACCGAGGGCCGCCCCGTGCAGGGGTTCGGCGACCGGCCCGGCTGGCTGCCCGAGCAGGCCCCGGGCGCGCCCGGTCAGCCGGCGCCGCGCGGCAAGCGCCCCGACGTGGTGCTGGTCGCCGCCCTGCTGACCTGGCTCTTCGCCGGGCTCACCTTCCTCATCACCGCGCTGGGGGTGGCGGTGCTGGCCGCCTCGCCCGACCAGCTGATGGCCGAGGTCGAGCGGCAGCAGCCCGACCTCCTCGAGCAAGGGATCACCGAGGACATGCTGCTCACCACCACCTACGCGTTCGGCACGGTGGCCGCGCTCTGGTCGCTGGCCGCCGTGGTCGCCGCCGTGCTGCTGGTGCGCGGCGTGCGCTGGGCCGGCACGCTCCTGCTGGTGCTCTCGATCGGTGCCTCGGTCGCCTGCTTCATCGCCGCGCTGACCAACCCGGTGCTGGCCCTGCCGGCGCTCGCCGCCCTGATGGTGGTGGTGATCCTGCGCCGCACCGACGTCCGGACCTGGCTCGCAGGTCCGCGGCCCCCTCAGTAGCCTCCTCACTGCTGTCTCAGCGAGGGGGAACCCCATGGGGGGCCCGACGCCACGACCGCGTCGCCGACCGCCGTGGCGGACCACACCGGGATGGTCGCCGAACCCCTGGAGGCCGAGCGGCTCCAGCCGGTCGGCGCGCTCCGGGCGCCCCGCAACCCCGAGTTCGGCTGCACCTGGGCGGCTCCCAGGTCGTCAGTCCCCTCTCGAGCGACGCGACCGAGCCGTCCGTGGGGTCCTTCGACCTCGCCACGGGGGCGGCCCGCTACGACCTGGACGCCGCCCACGTCTACCTGCACGACCAGAGCGTGCTCGTCCACGCCCTGACCTCGAGCCCCGGGGACAGGGTCTTCGCCCAGCTCTACCGCTGACCCCGGGACGCCGACGGTCCGGTCTGCTGCCGGGCCCCGAAGTGCAGGTCGGCCGCGGCCAGGCGGCGTACCCCCTCGCTGATGACCTCGGGCTGCTTGCAGAAGGCCCAGCGCACCAGGTGGCGCCCCGCCTCGACGTCGTCGTAGAAGGGCTGGAGGGGGATCGCGACCACGCCCGCCACCTGGGGGAGCGCCTCGCAGAAGGCCGTCGAGTCAGGCCAGCCGAGCGCGCGGATGTCGGTGAGGGCGAAGTAGGTGCCCTCGGGAGTGAACGGCGCCAGCCCGGCCGCCGTGAGCCCCTCGACCAGCAGGTCGCGGCGTCCCTCCAGGGCCCGGGCCAGCTCGGCGGGCCAGCCGGCCTCGGCGTCCAGGGCGTGGGCCACCGCCGGCTGCAGCGGGGCGCCGGAGGTGAAGGTGAGCCACTGCTTGGCCCCCACCAGGGCGCCGACCAGGTCGGCCGGGCCGGTCGCCCAGCCCACCTTCCACCCGGTGAACGACCAGCTCTTGCCGACGCTGGAGAGCGTCAGGGTCCGCTCCCACATGCCGGGCAGGGTGGCCAGCGGGACGTGCTGGTGGCCGGTGAAGACCAGGTGCTCGTAGACCTCGTCGGTGACCACCACGAGGTCGTGCTCGACCGCGACCCGGGCCACCTCCTCCAGCTCCGCGCGGGTCAGCACCGTGCCGGTCGGGTTGTGCGGGGTGTTGAGCAGCAGCACCCGGGTGCGCGGGGTGATGGCCGCCCGCAGCGCCGCGGCGTCCAGCCGGAAGTCGGGAGCCCGCAGGGTGACCGGGCGGCGCACCCCGCCGGCCATCTGGATCATCGCCAGGTAGGAGTCGTAGTAGGGCTCGAGCACCGCGACCTCGTCGCCCGGGTCGACCAATCCCAGGAGCGCGGCGGCGATCCCCTCGGTGGCGCCCGTGGTGACCGCCACCTCGCCGGCGTCGGGGTCGGGCTCCAGCCCGTAGTGGCGCTGCTGGTGGCGGGCGATCGCGGCCCTCAGCTCGGGGACTCCGGGCCCGGGGGCGTACTGGTTGCGCCCTTCGGCGAGCGCCCGGCGCGCCGCCTCCACCACCGAGGCCGGGCCGTCCTCGTCGGGGAACCCCTGGCCCAGGTTGAGGGCTCCGGTGCGGGTCGCCAGCGCCGACATCCGGGTGAAGATGGTCGGGGGGATGCCGTCGAGCCGTCTCGCCTGCGCGCGCATGCCTGCGAGGGTAGCCCCCGCGCAGTGGGAGGATCGGGGCATGAGCGACGCCCTCCACACCCCCGCGCTGCACGACCCCGGCCTGGCCGCCGACATCGATGCGACCTGCCGGCTGACCGGTGAGTTCACCCTCCGGTCGGGACAGCAGGCGAGTGAGTACTTCGACAAGTACCTCTTCGAGGCCCAGCCCACCCTGCTCGCCCGGGTGGCCGAGCAGATGGTGCCGCTGCTCCCCGAGGACACCGAGCTGCTCGGCGGCCTCGAGCTCGGCGGCGTACCGATCGCCACGATGGTCAGCGCCCGCACCGGCCTGCCGGCCCTGTTCGTGCGCAAGAAGGCCAAGGAGTACGGCACCTGCAAGCTCGCCGAGGGTCCCGACGTGGCGGGGCGCCGGATCACCCTGATCGAGGACGTGATCACCACCGGCGGGGCCGTCCGTGACGCGACGCGCGAGCTGCGCGCCGCCGGCGCGATCGTCGAGGTCGTGATCTGTGCCATCGACCGGAGCCCCGCGGGGGAGAACCCGCTGGCCGACGTCGGGCTCGAGGTGCGGCCGGTGCTCACCAAGGCACAGCTGGACGCGGTCACCCGCTGACGGCTCCTGCGGAGCGACTAGACAGTCTCACTAACTAGTGACACTATCTAGTCATGCCTGCCCACGCCTGGCCCAGTGACTGGGTCCGCGCCACGCTCGCCCTGTGCGTGCTGCGCGTGCTCGCCGACGGGCCGACCTACGGCTACGCCGTCGCCGGGGCCCTGGAGAAGGCGGGCTTCGGCTCGGTCAAGGGAGGGACCCTCTACCCCCTCCTCGGCCGCCTCGAGACCGCCGGCTGGGTCAGTGTCGAGTGGCGCGCCGGCGAGGGCGGCCCCGGGCGGAAGTACTTCGCCCTGACCGCCGCCGGCGCCGCCGAGCTGGGCCGCCAGAGCCAGGAGTGGGCCGACTTCACCCGCATGGTGGGCGACCACCTGCGCCGACCGGGAGGGACCGCATGACGACCGCCGACCTGCACAAGGACCACCAGCGCTGGCTCGCCGAGCTGACTCTCGAGCTGCGGCTGCTCGACGTCGACGGGCACCGGATCGGTGACGCGGTGGCGAGCGCCCGGGAGTTCCTCGCCGACGCCGGGGTGCCGGCGGAGGAGGCGTTCGGCTCGCCCCGGACCTACGCCGAGGAGCTCGGCCTGCAGCCGGCGCCCGAGGACCGCACCCTCCTCACGGGCACGATCGTGCACGCGGTGATCGGCGTCCTCGGCTTCCTCGCGTTCGCACTGGCCGGGGGAGAGGCCTGGCGGGGGGAGGAGTTCTCCCTCGACGCCGGGCTCGCCGCGGTCGTCCTCGTCGTCCTCGTGCTGGTGCTGGCCACCCCCCGGCTGCTGCCGGGGGTGATGCGGGCCGCCCCGTGGAAGATCTTCGCCGGGTCCTTCCTGCTCCTCGGTGTGCAGACGGCCTCGATCCTCGCGCTCGGCGAGCGGGAGCTGGTCAGTGTCCCGGCCTGGCCGCTGGCGGCCGTCGGCCTGGTGATCCTGGTGGCCGAGCTGGTCCGCGCCCTCACCGGACGTGTCGAGGAGGACCCGGTGGTGGAGCCCCTCCAGGACGACGCCGCAGGGGGCGGTGCCCACCGGTGGCTGATGGCCCTGCCCCAGGTGGTCAGCTTCGTCGCCGCGTGGGTGTTCGTGCTGCTGGACGTCCTGACGGGCTGAGGTCAGTCGACGTCCTGGCCCAGGATGTCGCGGTCGGGGCCGCCGTCCTGGGGGCCGATCTCGGCGCCGGGAGCGTTGGTCCGCTTGTGGCGCCACCACTCCCAGGCGATCGGGATCACCGAGAAGGCGATGATCGCGATGATCGCCTTGTCGATGTTGTCGCCGAGCGCGGGGAACGCCGTACCGAGGAAGTAGCCGAGCATGGTGATGCTGACGACCCAGAGCACGGCGCCGACGGCGCTCCAGGTGAAGAACCGGCGGCGGCTCATCTTGGTGACGCCGGCGACCACGGTGATGTAGGTCCGCACGAAGGGCACGAACCGGCCGATCACCAGGGCCTTGTTGCCGTGCTTGTCGAAGAAGGCCTGCGTCTGGTCGAAGTACTTGCGCTTGAGGATCCTGCCGTCCGGCCGGTTGTAGAGCGGCGTCCCGATCGCCCGGCCGATCTCGTAGCCGGCGACGTTGCCCAGGAAGCCGGCCAGGGCGAAGAGGCCGAGGGCGACCAGCAGCTCGACGAACGAGCCGCCGGGGAAGATGTCGATCTTCTCGCCGGCGATGAAGAGCCCCATCGCGAAGAGCAGGCTGTCGCCGGGCAGGAACGGGAAGAAGAGCCCGCACTCCACGAAGATGATCACGAGGCTCAGCCAGAACAGCTCCTCGCCGAAGCGGTCCAGCAGCCAGTCGGGATCCATCCAGTCCATGCCCAGGAGAAGGGGCTGGAGAAGGAGCTGGAGGTCCAGGAGCAAGGTCACGCGCGCCACCCTAACGGGGCCACCAACTGAACCGCATGCCCGCTGAGACCCGGACCTGCTCGGCCGCCGGCCGGCCGCGGCGCCTAACGTGTCGGGCGTGGACCCAGAGGTGGACGCGCCCCGCGCGCCGTACGACCCGATGCCCCACGGGCAGGCCGAGGTCGGCGTCGGTCCGTGGCCGGGGGAGTGGCCGACCGGTCCGCAGTACGACCCGGTCCTGCTCGCCGAGGGCGACCGGCGCAACGTGGTCGACCGCTACCGCTACTGGACCGTCGAGGCGATCGTCGCCGACCTCGACACCCGCCGCCACGACTTCCACGTGGCGATCGAGAACTGGCAGCACGACTTCAACATCGGCACCATCGTCCGCACCGCCAACGCCTTCCTGGCTGCCGAGGTGCACATCGTCGGGCGCAAGCGGTGGAACCGGCGCGGCGCCATGGTCACCGACCGCTACCAGCACGTGCGCCACCACGAGGACGCCGCGGCGCTGGCCGCGTACCTGCACTCCCTCGAGGAGCCGGTGCGGCTGCTGGGCATCGACAACCTGCCCGGCTCGGCGCACCTGGAGACCATGGCGATGCCGCGCCGGGTCTGCTTCCTCTTCGGCCAGGAGGGTCCGGGGCTCTCCGCCGGGGCACGGGAGGCCTGCGACGGGACCTTCTCGATCGCCCAGTTCGGCTCCACCCGGTCGATCAACGCCAGTGCCGCGGCGGCGATCGCCATGCACGGCTGGATCCGGGAGCACGCCGACCTCTCCGACGAGGCCGCCTGGCGGGGCTAGCGTGGGCCCATGATCGGCACACCAGGGGGGACGCCCGAGAAGCCGGCCCTCTTCTTCTCCGGGCCGGAGGAGTTCCGCGCCTGGCTCGAGGCCCACCACGACACCGCGGACGAGCTCTGGATGGGGTTGTGGAAGAGCCACGTCCCGGATCGCGGGCTGACCTGGGCGCAGGCCGTCCCCGAGGCGCTCTGCTTCGGCTGGATCGACTCGGTCTCCCAGCGCATCGACGACGACGCGCGCCGCCAGCGCTGGACCCCGCGACGCGTCGGGAGCAACTGGAGCAAGGTCAACGTCGCCCACGTCGAGCGGCTGGTCGCCGAGGGTCGGATGCGCCCCGCCGGGCTGGCCGCGTTCGAGGCCCGGCGCGACGACCGGACCGGCGTCTACTCCTTCGAGGGCGGCCGCGACGACGAGCTGCCCGGCCCGCTGCAGGCCGAGCTGGAGGGGGTGCCGGTGGCGGCGGCGTTCTGGGCGGGCGCGACCCCGTCCTACCGGCGTGCGGTCGTGCACTGGGTCGTCTCGGCCAAGCGGGAGGAGACCCGGGCCAAGCGGCTGGCCGAGCTGGTCGCCTGCTGCTCGCGCGGGATCCTGGTCGGCTTCCAGCGGTACGGCGCGGAGCCGGCGTGGGCGGGCAGGCTGCGCGACGAGCTCGGGATGGGCGGCGGGCCCGCCGACTGAGCGCGGCGACGGCCGGACGACTAGGCTGGGTGGCGTCGACCGCGAAGAGATCCGAGGAGCCAGCAGATGCCTATCGCAACCCCCGAGCGCTACGCCGAGATGCTCGATGCCGCGAAGTCCAAGGGCTTCGCCTACCCGGCCATCAACGTGTCGTCGTCGCAGACGCTGAACGCGGCCCTCAAGGGCTTCGCCGACGCCGGCTCCGACGGCATCATCCAGATCTCCACCGGCGGTGCGGAGTACCTCTCCGGCCCGTCGGTCAAGAACATGGTCACCGGCTCGGTCGCCTTCGCGGCGTACGCCGCCGAGGTCGCGAAGAACTACCCGGTCAACATCGCGCTGCACACCGACCACTGCCCGAAGGACAAGCTGGACGGCTTCGTCCGCCCGCTGCTCGAGATCTCCGCCGAGCGGGTCGCGCGCGGCGAGGCGCCCCTCTTCCAGTCGCACATGTGGGACGGCTCCGCGGTGCCGCTGGAGGAGAACCTGCAGATCGCCGAGGAGCTGCTGGCCAAGTGCGCCGCGGCCCACATCATCCTCGAGGTCGAGATCGGCGTCGTGGGCGGCGAGGAGGACGGCGTCGCCAACGAGATCAACGAGCAGCTGTACACCACGCCTGAGGACGCGCTGGCCACCGTGCGGGCGCTCGGCACGGGCGAGAACGGCCGCTACCTGACCGCCCTGACGTTCGGCAACGTGCACGGCGTCTACAAGCCGGGCAACGTCAAGCTCCGCCCGGAGATCCTCAAGTCCGCCCAGGAGGCGGTCGTGGCCGAGCTCGGCCTGGAGGCCGGCGCCAAGCCCTTCGACCTGGTCTTCCACGGTGGCTCCGGCTCCACCGCCGAGGAGATCGGCGCGGCGGTCGACTTCGGCGTGGTCAAGATGAACGTCGACACCGACACCCAGTACGCCTTCACCCGGCCGGTGGCCGCCCACATGTTCCAGAACTACGACGGCGTGCTCAAGGTCGACGGCGAGGTCGGCAACAAGAAGCAGTACGACCCCCGCGCCTGGGGCAAGGCCGCCGAGGCCGGCATGGCCGCGCGGATCGTGGAGGCCTGCGAGAACCTGCGCTCGGCCGGCACGACGCTGGGCGCCTGAGCCCGCACCGGCCCCCAGCACGCCGACGCCCCCCGGGTCTCCCGGGGGGCGTCGTCGCGTCAGCGCTGGTAGGCGCTCAGGTGCATCTGGGCGAACGGGTCGAACGAGTTCGCCAGCACGATCACCCGGTCGCGTGCCGGGTCGACCAGAAGCGCCTCGGTGCGGAGCCTCCGCTCGGCGCCCTGCCACTGGGCCGTGCCCTCCCAGGCGTAGGCGGCCACGTGGCCGTCGGAGACGAAGATCCGGCCGCTGCCCGGGTCGAGGGCCAGGACCGCGTCCTCGCCCCAGCGGTCCACCTGCTCGAACGTGCTCAGGGTCCGGCCGCGCGGGCGCAGCACCCGCACCTGCGTCCCCCTGCGGGTGTCCAGCGCGGCGACGACGCGCCGGCCAGGGGCGTCGGCGGCCAGGTCCTCCACGATGCGGCCCGACTTCCAGCTCCGGTCGCCCCACGGTCGCCCGTCGGCGGTCCAGCTGACCAGGGTGGCGCCGGCCCGGCGACCGCCCCCCACGTGGACCACGCCGCCGGCGCCGACCTCGAGGTCGGTCACCCGCGCGCGCCGGTCGCGGTGGTCCCGGGTCGCCTGCCACAGGCGCTTGCCGCCCTCGCGATAGGCGAGCAGCACCGTCCGGGAGCCGCCTCCCACCACGTGGTGGGTGCCCGCGACGTACCAGGTGCCTCGCTCGGGGTCCACCCCCAGTGCGGTGGGCCCGGAGGTGAGCCCACGGTGCTCGAAGCGGCGGGTGACCACGGGGTTGCCGTCCCGGTCGTAGCAGGCCAGGTACCAGGTGGCGCGGGCCCTCCTGCCGACCTCGGCGTTGTCGTAGTGGCCGGTCAGGCAGCTGATGCCGGTCGCCGGGTTGGTCACGAGGTCGGCCCCGAATCCCATCAGGCGCGACCGGACGGTCCAGCGCACCTCGCCGTCCAGCCCGATCCCGTAGACCCTCGAGCCCGTCGAGACCACGACCTGGCCCCCGTCGGGGTCGATCGTCATCTCGGTGCTGGAGGACCCGACGCCTCCGAGTCCGAGCTCCCAGACCGTCTCGCCGGTCTCCCCGTCGGTACGCCGGACCCGGGTGCGGGCGGTCGGCACGGAGGTGTCGTGGAAGTGCGCGAGGACGTCGCCGGTCGCGGGGTCGAGCACCGCCCCGTCCTCGAACCCCAGGTCGTAGGAGTGCAGGACGCCGGGAAGATCGGTGCGCCACAGCGGCGCGCGGTCCTCGCCCTCCTGCCCGGCCGCGGGTGCGGCGACGCCGGACAGGCCCAGGCCGAGCAGGCCGGGGAGCAGGGCTGCCGCGACCAGCGTGCGGGCGGTGGTGGGTCTCATCGGAACCTCCGAGATCGGTGCGAGTCACAGGGAGACTCGCGGGTGGTCCCAGGGGTTGTCCCCGGGACGGGGTCGACGAAAACCCGTCCCGGTCCCTGTCTCTCAGCGCTGGTGCTTCATCCCCTCGAAGGACACGGCGGCGAGCAGGCCGAGCAGCAGCACCGCCGGGATCAGCAGCAGCGACTCACCCATCGCCTGGCTGAAGGCCGGCCAGGCCTGCTCGGGAAGTCCGCCGCCCGCCATCGCGGTCTCCGGGGAGCCTCCGCCGTGGCCACCGAGCCCGTTGGCCGCGAGTCGGGACTGCATCAGGACGGCGATCGCGGCCGAGCCCAGCACGGCGCCGACCTGGCGGGTGGCGTTGTAGACGCCCGCCCCGGCGCCGGCCTGCTGGACCGGCAGGTTGCGGTTGGCGGTGGTGCTGAGCACCGACCAGAGGAAGGAGCTGCCGACACCCAGCAGGGCGAGCGGGACCAGCAGCTGCCACACGGGAGTGCGCGGGGCCATGATCGTCGCGAGCCAGATCAGCGCCCCACCCATGGCCAGGAAGCCGAACGAGGTGAGCAGGCGCGGGTGCACCCGGTCGCTCAGCCGGCCGACGGGTCGAGCGAGCAGGATCGAGCCCACGGCCAGCGGGACCAGGAGCAGGCCGGACTGGGTGGGGGACCAGCCCCGGACGAGCTGGGCGTAGAGCATCACCGGGAACCCCATGGAGGTGAAGCCGAAGCTGACGGTGGCGATCGCCAGGTTGGCCAGGGAGAAGTTGCGGTCGGCGAACAGGCTCAGCGGCACCAGCGGCTCGCGTCGGTTGCGGGCCTGCCACCAGACGAAGAGGCCCAGCACCACCAGCCCGGTGATGATCAGCCCCCACACCGTGATCGGCCCGGTGATCGTGCCCCAGTCGTAGGTCTGGCCCTCCTGGAGGCCGAAGACCAGCAGGAACATTCCCGCCCCGCTGAGCGCGACGCCGAGCCAGTCGAACCGGTGCGGGTGGGTGTCCAGCTGGGGGACCAGCCGCCAGGCCAGCACGAAGGCGACGATCCCGACCGGCACGTTGATGAAGAAGATCCACTCCCAGCCCGCCGCGTCCACGAGCACGCCGCCCAGGATCGGGCCGACCAGGGTGGCCACGCCGGCGGTGGCGCCCCACAGCGCCATCGCGCTGCCCCGGCGGTCGGCCGGGAAGATCCGGGTGATCACCGCCATCGTCTGCGGCGTCATCATCGCCGCCCCCAGCCCCTGCGCGACCCGGGCGAGCACCAGGCCGGTGATGGTGCCGGTGAGCCCGCACCACAGCGAGGCGAGGGTGAAGACGACCAGCCCGACGAGGTAGAGCCGCTTGGGGCCGTAGCGGTCGCCCAGCCGCCCGGTGATCAGCACCGGGACGGCGTAGGCGAGCAGGTAGGCGCTGGTCACCCACACCACCGAGTTCACGTCGGCGTCCAGGTCCTCCATGATCGACGGGGTCGCGACCGTGACGATCGTGGTGTCGACCAGGATCATGAAGAACCCCAGGCAGAGGGCCCACAGGGCGGGCCAGGGGTTCTCGGGGAGCGACGGCGCTGCGGCCGGGCGAACGGTCTGGGTCACCGACAGATCATGCCTCGTCCCCGGTGAGGAGGGGCCCGAAGGTCAGCTTCGCAGCTGGACGAGCTCGGTGACGTAGGTCCGGTTGCGGGCGAAGGTGAAGCGGTCGCGTCGCACGTCCAGGACCCCTCCGGAGGCTCCGCCGTAGCTCTTGCCCTCGGGCATCCGGTGCTCCCAGAGGCGTCGCCCGGAGCGGCTGAGCGCGGTGACGACGAGCTCGCGGCGCCGTCGGTCGACTGCGTAGAGCCGTCCGGTGACCGGGTCGGCAGTGACCCGCGCCTGCCAGGTGAAGCCGGGCGTCGAAGTCCGCCGCACGCCCCCGCCGGGGCGGACGGTCAGCAGGTGCAGCGACCCCGCGCTGGCGCCGGCCACGACGACGCGACCGTCGCGGGGTCGCACCGACGCGGTGATCACGCTCGAGTCGAGCGAGGCCGCCGCTCGCAGCCCGACGCGGCGGACGGCCGTGCCGTCCAGGTCGCTCGTCACGAGTCGGGCGACGCGCCCGCGGGCTCCCGCGACGTGGAGCAGGCCGCGCTCGGGGTCGAGCCGGACGTCCCGGACGGAGAAGCCTCGCTCGAGCTCGTGCTGCCACAGCAGCTCGCCGTCCGCGCTGAGGACCATGACGCCGCCGGGGCGGTGTCCCCGCGGGCCTCCCGCGACCACGACCCGGTGGGTCACGGGGTCGATGACCAGGCGGTCCGGGGGGTCGGGGGTGAACCCCGTGCGGGCGAAGACCAGGGACCCGGTGCCGGTGAAGCACGCCAGGCTCCAGGTGGGGTCCGAGTGAGCGATCAGGGAGAAGTTCCGGGAGAGCATGCAGACCTGGCCGCTGACCGGGTCGGTGGCCACCTGGTGGGTCTTGGCCGGGCGGAGGCCCGTGGGGTCGACGACCCGCCACAGCAGCCGGCCCTCGAGGTCGCGCACCGTCACCGCGCCGTGGGCGTAGCCCTCTGCGTCGGGCTCGGTGCCGCCGGCCACCAGCCGCTGCTGCGTGGGGTCGAGCACGAAGTGGTGGATGTGAGCTGCGTCGGGGCCGTGGCGGCGAGTCCACTCCACCCGACCGGTGCGTCCGTCGATCCGAGAGATCGTCGGTCGGCCAAGTCCGGAGCCCTCGACGGTGGGGACGAACAGGTCCCCGGAGCGTGGGTCGAGGGCGGGGGCGGAGGAGTCCTCGAACAGGGGCGCGGGCGTGAACCAGCCCTGGATCCGGGGGGTGCTCCGCCACGTCGGGTCGCCGGGCTCGGCCCGGGTCGCGGCCGCCGACAGCGCGGTCGATGCGCCCAGCAGCAGGGCCACGAGACCGACGACGAGTCCGCCGCCGACGCGCCGGGAGGCGCGGAGGGCCGCACCGTGATTCCTGCGCGTGATCGTCACCACGTCCGTCCCCCGCCCCCAGTTTCCTCAGCCCAGCAGCGCGTCGTACGCCGCGGGGCTGGAGTCTCGCAGGAACTCCGAGCAGCGCTCCCACTCCTCGGTCTCGCCGATCGCGCGAGCCGAGAGAGCCAGCAGGGCGAGCGAGCGGAGGAAGCCGCGGTTGGGCTCGTGCTCCCACGGCACCGGGCCGTGGCCCTTCCAGCCGTTGCGGCGCAGCATGTCCAGCGAGCGGTGGTAGCCGACGCGGGAGTAGGCGTAGACCGTCACGTCGTCGGCGCCGGCGTCGCGGGCCTGCTCGGCCATCGCCGCCCAGGCGTACGGGGAGGCGGGGTGGCGGCGCACGGCGTCGGCCGGGGAGGTGCCGGCCGCCAGCTCGGCGGCGGCCGGGTCCTCGGGGAGACGGGTGGCGGGGGGACCGGCCATCAGGTCCTGGCGGGGGAGATTGGTGTTCATGCGCCCCAGCATGTCACCCGCCGGGCGGCCACGTCGCCGGGCGGGGGTCGGCGATCCACGGCGGTGGCTCGGAGCGGACCAGGGCCTCCTCGACCTCGTCGCGGAACCGCTCCTCCGACGTTGCGACGAGGTCCTCGAAGAGCGGGGCACGCCCGTCGGTACGCCGCACGAAGCCCTCCCAGTCGGCCTCCCCGTCGCGCACCTCCCGGGCGAAGTCGCGCATCCGGTCGCCCATCTCGCCGCGCTCGGCGATCTCGGTCAGCTGCGCCTTCTCCTCCTCGGTGAGGAGCGGGCGCTCCCTGAGGGCAGCCAGCTCCGCGGCCTCGCGGCGGAACCGCTGCCGGGCCGACACGAGCTCGGCGGGCAGCTCGGGCCGCCGCTCAGCCACGGGCCACCGCCTTCGGCAGCTCGGCGGGGTTGAGCGCGTCGTAGAGGACCTCGAGCGCGCCCACGACGAGACCGAGGACGTCGAGGAACTCCTGGAGCTTGTCCCAGCGCCGGGAATACCCGCACCGGGCTGCTTGAAACCCGCGGTGGCGGAAGGGGCGAGGACCGCCGCTCAGCCCAGGCGGACGACGGAGGCGAAGAGCGCCCCGGTCGTCAGCAGGACGGCCAGGATGAGGAACCACTGGTAGCTGCGCCGCCAGCTGCGGAGCTGGGAGAGGAGCAGCGCGAAGGTGAGGGCGACCCCCACCACGATGGTCGCCACCCTCAGGGCGCCCGGAGCGTCCGTGCTCAGGGCAGCCACGACGGCCGAGAGGAGGGCGACGAAGGCGGCCAGCCGCAGGGCGTAGGAGCGCCCGAGCGACTCCGCCATCCAGCCGAGGACGCCGGCGTTGCTGGTGTCCTCGGGGATGTCGAGGGGGTGAAGGGGGTCCCCGCCCATGCTGTGCTCCTCGCCTCGCTCGGCCTGGCTCTCCGGCCTGGCTCGTCGGTCCTCAGGATGGCGTGGAGAGCAGCGTGCGCACCTTCTCCGCGCCGAGCGCGACGATCAGCGTGGGCAGGCGCGGTCCGCGGTCCTTGCCGACCAGCAGGTTGTAGAGGAGCCGGAAGAACTCCTTCTGGTCGGCCTTGACCTCGTCGGTGGGGGCGGCGTCGACCGCCAGGCCGTGGGCCAGCTTGGGCACGCCGTAGACCACGGTGGTGACCGGCTCCAGCTCCAGCTGGGCGGGCAGGTGCTCGAGCAGCAGGTCGAGCCACTGCCGCTCGCGCGGCTCGAGGGCGGCGAGCCGCTCGGTGTCGGGGGTCTCCCGGACGACGGTGCGGTCCTCGGCCGGGACGAACTCGCTCGTCCACTGCATGGCCTTGGACAGGCGCGGCTCGAGGTCGGCGACCGAGTCGTGGGCGAACCCGACGCGCCCGATCACCGCGCTGATCAGGTCGGCCGACCCGGCGGTCACGTCCGCGACGGAGGAGAGGGTGCGGAAGGGCACGTTGACCGCGGAGGTGGGCAGCGGGCCGCTCGCCGGGCCGACGGCCCGCTCGTGGGCGAGCACCGCGGCGTCGCGCTTGGCGGGGTCGGCCGCCTTGCGGCCCAGCGCGTCCCACTCGTCGTAGAGCCGGACGACCTCGGGGCCGAAGTCGATGTTGAAGGTCTGCTTGGGCGCGCGGCGCACGTAGAGCCAGCGCAGGATCGGCGCCTCCAGCACCCGCAGGGCGTCGGTGGCGGTCGGCACGCCGCCGGCCGACGAGGACATCTTCTGCATGCCGGCGAAGCCGACGAAGCCGTAGGCGACGAACGACGGCGCCTTGCCGCCGAAGACCTTCACCACGTCCTTGCCGACGGTGTAGGAGGAGCCGGGGGTGGCGTGGTCGGCGCCGCCGGGCTCGAAGTTGACGCCCTCGAAGGTCCAGCGCATCGGCCAGTCGACCTTCCAGACGAGCTTGCCCTCGTCCTGGGTGGCCAGGTTGGTGACGCCGGTGAAGCCGCAGGACGAGCAGGTGTAGGCGAGGTCGGTGGTGTCGTCGTCGTACGACGTGGCGGTGGTGGTGTCGCGGCCGCACTCGCGGCAGTAGGGCTTGAACGGGAACCGGGCCAGGTCGGGACCGGTGCCCGGGACGGCGGCCTCCGCGGCGGCCGTCTCGTCGGCCTCGGCCACCGACTCCTCGAGCGCCTCGGCCTCCTGCTCGGAGACCGGCTCGGGCGGCTTCGCCTTGGTCCGGTAGCGGGAGAGGACGTCCTCGATGCGGTCGCGGTTGCGGACGGCGGTGAGGATCTGCTCGCGGTAGGCGCCCGACTTGTACATCTGCGTCTGGGAGACCTCCTCCATCTCGACGCCCATCTCGGCGAGGGCGTCGCGCAGCGGTGCCTTGAAGTGCTCGGCCCACGACTCGTGGCACTCCCACGGGTCCGGGACGGCGGAGAGCGGCCGGCCGATGTGCTCCGACCAGGAGGCCGGGACGCCGGCCGGCACCTTGCGGAGACGGTCGTAGTCGTCCCACGAGTGGAGGTGGCGCACCGGGACGCCGCGGCGGCGCAGCTCGTCGGCGACGAAGTGGACGGTGAGGAACTCGCGCAGGTTGCCCAGGTGGACCGGGCCCGACGGCGAGGCGCCCGAGGCGCAGGTCACCGGGTTGTCCTCGCTGATCGTCTCCGGCCCCGCGTGGCGGACGGCCTCGTCGGCGGCGCGGGTCACCCAGTCGACCGGGCCGGTGCTCTGCCCGGGCCTGGGCTCTGCCTGTGGGGTGCGACGTGACACGAGGGCTGCTCCTGCTGTCTGCGGGTGGGCCGCTCACGCTACCGGGCGGGCGTCGCGGCGCCGGAATCGTCCCCTGCTCGATTCCGGCGCTGCCGCGCACGCTCCCCGAGACGTTTGACGGTCCGGCTCCCCCCGGATGCCGGACCTCCGCGGCGCTCGTCCCCACGAGCCGCGTGGAACCCATTGTGAGCACGGGCGCGCGCCGACCTTCGGGGACTTATTGCCATTGGCACTAAAGTGCCAACATGAAGGACCGGGCCCTGGCCACCGCGCTCCAGCTGACCCCCGCCGCGCTGCGGCTCTACCACCAGCTGCGCGCCGCCGACGGGGCCGACGTGGCCGACGTCGCCCGCAGCCTGATGCGCGAGCCCGGGGAGCTGCTGGCCGAGATCGGCCCGCTGGTCGCCCAGGGAATGGTGCGGGTCGACGAGGGGGTGCTCCGGATCGCCCTGCCGGGTGCCGCGGTGGCCGAGCTGCTGCTCCACGAGAGCCGGACGCTGACCGCGGCCGCCGCGCGCCTGGACCAGCTGGTCCAGGCGATCCCGACCTCGCTGGTCGAGCGACCGCGCCAGGTGGTGAGGGCCGGCCACGAGTGGGTCGACGGTGAGGTCCTCGAGGGGGCGTCGGTCGGCTCGGTCCTGGTGCCCTGGATCGAGCAGGGCACCGGTGACGTGCTCATCCTGCGCCCGGACCAGTGGCAGCTGCCGAGCGAGCCGGTGATGTTCGCCGCGGTGGCCAAGGCGCTGCACCAGGGCCGGGCGGTGCGCACGATCTATCCGGTCCGCGCCGTCAAGGAGGTGCCGCAGGTGCTGCTGGCCCGTCTGGCCGCGGGGGAGCAGGTGCGGGTGCTCCCCGAGGTGCCGACCCGGCTGGCCATCGTGGGGGAGGAACGGGCGCTCTTCCCCGACCCGCCCGGGGTCTCCAACGACCGCCGCATCGTGATGCGTCACCCGGCGGTGGTCGAGCTGCTGATCGGC
This sequence comes from Nocardioides sp. Z50_6, assembly GCF_058215755.1. NCBI lineage: Bacteria > Bacillati > Actinomycetota > Actinomycetes > Propionibacteriales > Nocardioidaceae > Nocardioides > Nocardioides sp. Z50_6. The sequence continues at coordinate 92,273 of NZ_JBZAJB010000004.1, forward strand.
TACTTCGACCGGCTCTGGGACCAGGCCGTGCCGCTGCCGGCCCTGACCGGCGGCGAGGCCAGGCACCCCGGACGCCGGCTGCTGCTCAGCGAGCTGGCCGCCGGGGCCCGCGACGAGCAGATCGCCCGGACGCTGGGCGTCAGCCTGCGCACGGTGCGCCGGCGCATCGCCGAGGTGATGATCGAGCTCGGGGTCGACACCCGCTTCCAGGCGGGGGTGGAGGCGGCCCGCCGTGGCTGGATCTGAGCGGGCCGGGGGCGAGGCTCAGGGCAGGATCATGGAGTACGCCGCCTGCTCGAGCCGCCAGGTGCGGCTCCGCTCCGGGCCGTAGATCTCGCCGTCGGCGGAGGCGAAGAACTCCTCGCCCGAGACGGTGACGACCCGGCCGCGCAGGTAGGTGACCTCGTCGTGCTGACGATGGCGCCCGCGGACCAGCTGGAGGGCGTAGCTGAGCTTCTCGACCGGGCCGACCGCGCCGGAGATCATCACGTCGATGAGCCCGTCCTCGGCGTCCGCGTCGGGGGTCAGCTCGGTGCCGCCCCCCACCGAGGTGCCGTTGCCCACGGCCACCATCAGCACGGGACGGTCGAAGTCGTTGACCACCCGGCCGTCCACCTCGACCCGCATCCGCAGCGACGGGGGCAGGAAGGCCGCCTGGAGGGCGCCGATCGGGTAGCCCAGCCTGCCGAGGTTGACCTTGCCGGCCCCCACCGAGCCGAGCCGCTCCTTCCAGCGGGCGCCACGGCGGCTGGCCTGGGCGCCCGCGCCGACGTGGACCTGGTTGACCACCACGCCGCCGACCTCGTCGACCAGCAGGTCGACGGGCCGGTCGGAGCCGGAGACCAGCACGTCGGCCGCCTCGGCCGGGTCCAGGGGGATGCCCATGGCGCGGGCGAAGTCGTTGCCGGTGCCGAGCGGCAGCAGGCCCAGCACCTTGTCCTTGAGCTCGTTGCGACGGTGCAGCACCGAGACCACCGCGTGCAGGCTGCCGTCGCCCCCGGCCACGACGATCGGCCGGGAGCCGGCGCGGTGGAGGACGCCGTCGAGCTCGCCGGGGTTGCTGGTCGCCGTCACCTCGACCGACACCTTGCCCTGGAGCACCGTGAGGGCGGTGTCGAGCGCCTCCTGGTCGGCGGTGCCGGCTCCGGAGTTGGTGATCACGAGGAACGAGTCCATGGGGTCGGACAGTATCGGAGAGGGACGGCTGCGGCCCGGCGTCCCGCGGCGGCGGCCTCGCCCCGGGCGGGGGTTGCGACCGGTTTGGTAGAGTCCTGGCGCAAGAGCTCCGGTGCACTTGTGCCGGAGCTGTTTTCTTTGTGCGGGTCGGTGCGAACCGTCCTGCACTACGAGTCAGGGGGGCTGCGATGCCCGCGATCATCATCCTGGGCGCCCAGTGGGGCGACGAGGGCAAGGGCAAGGCGACGGACCTGCTCGCTGCCACCACCGACAACATCGACTTCGTGGTCCGCACCAGCGGCGGCCACAACGCCGGCCACACCATCGTGGTCGGCGGCGAGAAGTTCGCCACGCACCTGCTGCCCAGCGGCATCCTCACCCCGGGGGCCACCTGCGTGATCGGCAACGGGGTCGTCGTCTCCCCGGAGGCGCTCTTCCGCGAGCTCGACGCCCTGCTGGAGCGCGGCGTGGAGCCCGCCCGGCTGGTGGTCAGTGCCAACGCCCACGTGATCGCGTCCTACCACTCGACCATCGACAAGGTGACCGAGCGGTTCCTGGGCAAGAACAAGATCGGCACCACCGGTCGCGGCATCGGCCCGGCGTACGCCGACAAGGTCAACCGCCTCGGCATCCGGATCGCCGACCTCTTCGACGAGAAGATCCTGACCCAGAAGGTCGAGGGTGCCCTCGACGTGCGCAACCAGCTGCTGACCAAGGTCTACAACCGCCGGGCGATCGAGGTCGACGCGGTGGTCGAGGAGCTGACGTCGTACGCCGAGCGGCTGCGGCCGATGGTGGCCGACACCTCGCTGCTCATCAACAAGGCGCTCGACGACGACAAGACCGTCCTCTTCGAGGGCGCGCAGGCGACGATGCTCGACGTCGACCACGGCACCTATCCCTTCGTGACCTCCTCCAACCCGGTCGCCGGCGGCGTCTGCGTGGGCGCGGGGGTCGGGCCCACCCGGATCGACCGGATCATCGGCGTCATCAAGGCCTACACCACCCGGGTCGGCTCCGGGCCGTTCCCGACCGAGCTCTTCGACGAGGACGGCGAGAAGCTGTGGCGGGTCGGCGGCGAGGTCGGGGTCTCCACCGGGCGGGACCGCCGCTGCGGCTGGTACGACGCGGTGATCGCCCGCTACGCCACCCGGGTCAACGGCCTGACCGACCTCTTCCTGACCAAGCTCGACGTGCTCTCGGGCTGGGAGCGCATCCCGGTCTGCGTGGCCTACGAGATCGACGGCGTCCGGCACGACGAGATGCCGATGACCCAGACCGAGTTCCACCACGCCAAGCCGGTCTACGAGTACCTCGACGGGTGGAGCGAGGACATCTCCGGCTGCCGGACCCTGGCCGACCTGCCGGTCAACGCCCAGCGCTACGTGACCGCGCTGGAGGAGATGAGCGGCACCCGGATCTGGGCCGTCGGCGTGGGCCCGGGTCGCGAGGAGACCGTGGTCATCCACCCGGACTGAGCGCGACCGCCCCAGGTCACCGCGGCCCGGGGGCGGCGTACCAGGCCATCTGCGGCACCTCGATGGCTCCCTCGGCCCGGCCGTCCCAGTCGACCGGCAGCCCCTCGGCGGAGAGCGCCGCGGCGACCTGGCGGCCGACCGCCGCGTCCTCCTCGAGCCGGCTGCCCGGCTCGGTGGAGGAGTGGCTGGCCGCCCCGTAGCGGAGGAAGAGCGTGAAGGGGCCGTCGAGGAGCCTGGTGGCGTCCTGGTGGTGGAAGAAGACGTAGCCGTGCGCCCCGGCCTCCTGGGCGGCCTCGGTGCCGAGGAGGTGGCCCTCGGAGTTGTCCCAGCCGAGGGGGGCCCGGGCGAGGACGCCGTCGCGCTCCAGCGCGGCGAAGGCCCGCAGCAGGGCCGCGGACATGTCCTGGTCGCCGCGCTCGGCGGACAGCAGCACCCGCCGGTCCCACTCCTCCCGGACCGCGGCCTCGGCCTCGGCCCGCGGCACGCCCTCGGCCACCGCGTCGTAGGTCAGCTCGGCGAGGTGCTCCTCGAGCGGCTCGGTCGTGGTCAGGAACTCCACGGCCGCGAGCTCGCGCAGGTGCTCCAGCAGACCCTCCTTCTCCTCGGGGTCCAGCGCCGGCTCGGGGGCGGCGGGGGCGGTGCGGGTCGGGGGCTTCGCGCCGAAGAGGCGACCGAGGAGGGACATGCGCCGCAGTATGGCGAGCCCGGGGGCTCGCCCGCTACCGGCGCTGCACCGCGTGGATCAGGTCGCTGCCCAGCTCGACGAGCTCGTCGCGGCCCAGGGGCAGCTCGTCGGTCAGCCAGCAGGCGAGGACCTCGGTGAAGCCCGCGGCGAAGAGGAGACCGTGGAGCCGGGCGCGCGCCGGCGGCCAGGCGGCGTCGCCGAAGATCCGCTGGCCCTGCTCGCCGACCAGGTCGGCGAACCCGGCCAGCACCTGGTGCCGGCGGGCCCGCAGCGCGGCGTTCCCGGTCGACTCCACCACCGCGACGCGGCCCTTCGCCGGGGAGTCGGCGAGGAGGTCGACCACCGCGGAGATGGCGGCGCGGACCTGCGCGGTGGGCTCCGGCGAGTGGGCGGCCATGGCGGCCAGCGCGGTGTCGGCGATCTCGGCGGCGACCGTCTCCAGCGCGGTGACCATCGCGTCGTCGCGGTTGCTGAACGACTCGTAGAAGTAGCGCTCGGTGAGGCCGGCCTCCACGCAGATGGCCGTCATCGTGGTGCCCGACTCGCCCTCGCGGGCGAGCACCTCGATGGTCGCCTCGACCAGCTGGGCCCGCCTGGTCGCCACGCGCTCGCTCGTCGACCTGCCTCGATAGCTGCGCTCCGGTGCGACCACGTGCCCATCCTGCCCGAACCCGGCCGGTGGACACCCGTTGACAGCGACCTGGGTCACAGTGAAACTGACAGGGCCCCCTGTCAGATCGCCCGAGGAGTCCTGCATGAGCCGTACGCCGAGCACCCGCCGCCGCGGGGGCGCCCGCTTCCTGGAGGGACGCGTCGTCGCGATCACCGGAGGGGCCCGGGGCATCGGCGCCGAGACCGCCCGGCTGGCCCGGGCGGCCGGTGCCGAGGTGATCATCGGCGACCGCGACATCTCCCACCTCCAGCAGGCGGCGCAGCAGCTCGGCGTGCGCTGGCACCCCCTCGACGTCACCAAGCCCGAGGAGTGGGAGCGGTTCGTCGCGGCCGCGGGCCCGATCGACGTGCTGGTCAACAACGCCGGGATCATGCCGGTCGGGGAGTTCCTCTCCGAGGACCCGGCGGTCACCCGGCAGATCTTCGAGGTCAACACCTTCGGGGTCATCAACGGCACCCGGGCCGTGGCCCCGGGCATGGTCGCGCGCGGCCGCGGCCACGTGGTCAACATCGCCTCGGCCGTGGGGCGGGTGGCCCTGCCCAACGGGGCGTCGTACTCCGCCTCCAAGCACGCCGTCGTCGGCTTCACCGAGGCGATGCGCGCCGAGCTCGCCCCTGCCGGGGTGGAGGTCTCGATGGTGCTGCCGGTGATCGTCAACACCGCTCTGGGCGCCGGGGTGGCGCGCACCCGGGGGGTGCCGACGCTCGACCCCGAGCAGGTCGCCGAGGTGGTCGTCGACGTGATCCGCCGTCCGGTTCCCGAGGCGTGGGCGCCGCGGTGGGGCCAGCCCGTCACCAAGCTCTCCCAGGCGCTGCCGCGGCCCTTCCAGACCGCGGCCCGCCGGCTGATGGGGGCCGACGAGGTGCTCACCCACGCCGACGCGGGAGCGCGGGCCTCCTACGAGGCGGAGGCCCGTCAGGCCTGAGTGTCGTCCGGGTCGTCGGCCAGCTCGGCGAAGTCGTGGATCGCGTCGGTGGCGAAGACCTCCGGCGGCCCGGCGTCCTGCGCCCCCGGGGTGCGCGCGGCCAGCTTGCGGACCCGGTCGGTCAGTCGCGCGTCGCGCACCCCGACGTAGGTCGTCATGGGACGGACCGCGACGCCCGTCAGCGCGTCGCCCAGCTCGCGCTCCAGGTCGCGGGCGAGGGCGACCTGCGCGGCCGGGAACTCGCCGCCGCGCCCCACGACCGACCGGTCGACACGGGTGAAGGAGCCGTAGAACTCGACCGTCCCCTCCCCGAGGTCGGCGTCGGGCCACAGGTCCTCGGCCACCTCCCAGGCCCCGGCACCGGCGTCGCTGCGCAGGTCCACCCCCGCGCCGGTGCTGCTGAGGAGGATCTCCGCGCGCTCCAGCGTCGAGGCTCTCCGGTAGTCGAGCAGCAGCTCGGCGACCGCCGCGTCCCAGGTGTCGGCCGAGCCCGCGAGGAGACTCACCTGCGCGGGCCTGCCGCCGACGGCCTGGGCCGTCACGTCGACCTGGTCGGCGTCGAGGTCGCGGGCGGCCCGCAGCACGGAGACGACCTCGTCGACCCCGGCGGTGGGCTCGAGGGCGAGGGTGACCTGGCAGGAGCCCTTGAGGCAGGTCTCGTCGACCTCCGCCACGCCGGAGACCCCGGCCAGGGCCTCCGGGGCGTCGACCGTGGAGCTGCAGCCGCCCAGCAGCGCCGCGACGACCACCGCGACGACCGTCCTGCGTCTGTGCCTCATCGTCTCCCCCCTCGGGGGGCGAGGGTAGCGGCCGTTCGTGCCCGCCGGCGCGAGCAGCGCACGCGAGCGGGTCCCCGGACACGTAGTCTTGCGCCACGTGAAGACCCTCGTCATCGGCACCGGCGGCCGCGAGCACGCCCTGGCACTCGCCCTCGCCCGGGATCCGGCCGTGAGCCAGGTGCACGCCGCGCCGGGCAACCCCGGGATCGGCGCGGTGGCCACCCTGCACGCCGTCGACGCGATGAACGGCGACGCGGTCGCCGAGCTCGCTGTCCGGCTGGGCGTCGACCTGGTCGTGGTCGGCCCCGAGGCGCCGCTGGTCGCGGGGGTCGCCGACGCGGTCACCGCGCGGGGGATCGCCTGCTTCGGGCCGAGCCGCGAGGCCGCCCGGCTGGAGGGGTCGAAGGCGTTCTCCAAGGAGGTGATGGCCGCCGCCGGGGTGCCGACCGCGGGCTCCCGGGTCTGCGAGACCCCCGAGGAGGCCGCTGCCGCGCTGGACGCCTTCGGGGCGCCGTACGTCGTCAAGGACGACGCGCTCGCGGCCGGCAAGGGCGTGGTGGTCACGGGCGACCGGGTCGAGGCGCTGGCCCACGCCGCGGCCTGCGGCCGGGTGGTGGTCGAGGAGTTCCTCGACGGCCCGGAGGTCTCCCTCTTCGCGGTCTGCGACGGCACCACCGCCCACCCGCTGCAGCCGGCCCAGGACTTCAAGCGGATCTACGACGGCGGCCTGGGGCCCAACACCGGCGGCATGGGCGCCTACTCGCCGCTGCCCTGGGCGCCGGCCGACCTGGCCGAGACCGTGATGGAGACCGTCGTCCGCCCGACGCTCGGCGAGATGGCCCGGCGCGGGACGCCGTTCCGCGGCTGCCTCTACGTCGGCCTCGCGCTCACCGCGGCCGGGCCGCGGGTGATCGAGTTCAACTGCCGCTTCGGCGACCCCGACGTCCAGCCCGTGCTCGCCCTCCTCGACTCCGGTCTCGGCGAGCTGCTGCTGGCCGCGGCCCGCGGCGAGCTCTCCCAGGTGGCGCCGCCCCGCTTCCGCGACGGCGCCGCGGTCAGCGTGGTGATGGCCTCGGCCGGCTACCCGGAGTCCTCCTCGGCCGGTGACGTCATCGTCGGCACCGAGACCCTCGACGCCGACCCCGCGGTCGACGTGATCCACGCCGGCACCGCGCTGCGCCCGACGGCGGGCGGAGCCACCGAGCTGGTCACCGCCGGCGGCCGGGTGCTGGCGGTCCGCGCCGTCGGCACCGACGTCGCCGACGCCCGGGCCAAGGCCTTCGAGGGGGTCGCAGGCGTCTCGTTCCCGGGCGCCCAGTGGCGCCGCGACATCGCCGCCGAGCCGCTCGGCGTCGTCGAGGGCGCCGCCGCCCTCGCTCCCACCGATCAGGAGAACCGATGACCGTCCCCAACGTCCTGGCCACCCGCTACGCCGGGGCCGACCTGGCCGCCATCTGGTCGCCCGAGCACAAGATCGTGCTCGAGCGCCAGCTCTGGATCGCGGTGCTCCGCGCTCAGCGCGACCTCGGCATCGACGTGCCCGAGGGTGTCATCGAGGCCTACGAGGCCGTCGTCGACCAGGTCGACCTGGGCTCCATCGGCGCGCGCGAAAGGGTCACCCGGCACGACGTGAAGGCCCGGATCGAGGAGTTCTGCGCGCTCGCCGGCCACGAGCACATCCACAAGGGGATGACCTCGCGCGACCTCACCGAGAACGTCGAGCAGCTCCAGCTCAAGCAGTCCCTCGAGCTGCTCCGCGACCGGGCGGTGGCCGCCCTGGCCCGGCTCGCCCGGCTGGCCGCCGAGCACGAGACGACCGTGATGGCCGGCCGCTCCCACAACGTCGCCGCCCAGGCCACCACGCTGGGCAAGCGGTTCGCCACCGTCGCCGACGAGCTGCTGATCGCCGTCCGGCGGGTCGAGGAGCTGCTGGCCCGCTACCCGCTGCGCGGTATCAAGGGCCCGATGGGCACCGCGCAGGACATGCTCGACCTGCTCGACGGCGACGCCGGCCGGCTGGCCGAGCTCGAGGGCCGGGTGGCGGCCCACCTCGGCTTCGACCAGGTGCTCACCTCGGTCGGGCAGGTCTACCCCCGCTCGCTCGACTTCGACGTCCTCTCCGCGCTCGTCCAGCTCGTGGCGGCGCCCTCCAACCTGGCCACCACGATCCGGCTGATGGCCGGCATCGAGCTGGTCACCGAGGGGTTCAAGGAGGGCCAGGTCGGCTCCTCGGCGATGCCGCACAAGATGAACACCCGCTCCTGCGAGCGGGTCAACGGTCTCGCGGTCGTCACCCGCGGCTACCTGTCGATGATCGGCGAGCTGGCCGGCGACCAGTGGAACGAGGGCGACGTCTCCGACTCGGTGGTCCGCCGGGTCGCGCTGCCCGACGCGTTCTTCGCCGCCGACGGGCTCTTCCAGACCTTCCTCACCGTGCTCGACGAGTTCGGCGCCTTCCCGGCGGTCATCCAGCGCGAGCTCGACCGCTACCTGCCCTTCCTGGCCACCACCAAGGTGCTGATGGCGGCGGTCCGCAACGGCGTCGGCCGCGAGGTGGCCCACGAGGCCATCAAGGAGGCCGCCGTCGGTGTCGCCCTCGACATGCGCAAGGGCCAGGTCGAGAACGACGTCTTCGACCGGCTCGCCGCCGACACCCGCCTGGGCCTGACGCGCGAGCAGATCGACGGCCTGGTCGCCGACCCGCTCGAGTTCACCGGTGCGGCGCTCGGCCAGGCCCAGGAGGTCTGCCGGCGCGTGGCCGAGCTGGCGCAGCGGCACCCCGAGGCCGCGGCGTACGCCCCCGGCGCGATCCTCTAGCGCGACCCCGGCACGTGATCGGCGCCACCTAGGATGGGGCGCATGGGGCGCCGCGATGAGTCTTGATCCGTGGGCGGAGCTGCCCCTGGACCCGACCGTGCCCGCGCACGCCCACCTCCGCGCCGGCGACCGTGACCGCGACGCCGTCGCGCAGGTGCTGGCCCAGGCCTACGCCGAGGGCCGGATGGACCGCGACGAGCTGGACCAGCGGTCGGAGGCGCTCGCCGGCGCCCGCACCCTGGGTGAGCTGCCGGGCCTGGTCGCCGACCTGGTCCCCCCGCCTCCCCGCGCCGGCACCGGGCTCGCGCGGGCCGGCGCGGGCTCGCCCGAGACGATCCGCGCCAAGGCATTGGAGAACTACGAGCACCAGCGGCGCAACGCCTTGTGGTCGATGCTCTCCGCCACCCTGATCTGCACGGTGATCTGGGCGGCCGCGGGCATCGAGTCCGGCTGGAGCTTCGACCCGGCCTTCCCGTGGCCGTTGTTCGTGCTGCTGGGCACCGGGCTGAACTACGGGCGCACGGTCTTCGACCGCCAGGACATGGTGGCCGAGGAGGTGCGTCGCCTGGAGCGCAAGGCGAGGAAGCGCGCCGCCAAGGAGCTCGAGCAGGGCCGCGACCAGGGCCCGGCCGAGGACGCCTGACCCAGGAGGTCTGCCGGCGCGTGGCCGAGCTGGCGCAGCGGCACCCCGAGGCCGCGGCGTACGCCCCGGTGCTTGACGAATTTGAGCAAATGCTCAAGAGTGGAGGTCGTGCCCGCGATGACCTCAACCTGGCGACCCGACACGTGGTGGCTCCCGACCGGTCTGTCCCTCGGGTTCGTCCTTGGCGCCCTGTATCCGATCGTCGGGCTGGTTCCCCTGCTGGTGGTGGACCCACAGCGTGCCTCCACCCTCGCCGGGATGGTGGTCTTCGGAGTTGTCGGCGGGCTCATCGGGGCCGTGCTGGGCCTGGTCCTCGGTGTGCCTCTCACCCTCCTGGTGCCCGGGGGTCTCTCCGCGAGGGCGGCCCGGCCGGCGGCCGCCGTCGTGGTGCTGGTGACGGGGCTGCTCCTCCTGTGGGGCGCGGCTAGCGCCGACTACCTGGAGTCGCTGGGCTTCGGGGAGTTCGGCTTCGGGGACTTGCTCCCCTTCTGGTCGGGCCCGGGCCTGGTGGCCGTCGCCGCGGCTGCGTGGGCCGCCGGTCGCCGCAGTCGCGACGCCTGAGCCCACCGCGCTCTGCGGCATCGGGACGTGCCCGGCGCCATGCTGTCGCCGGCGTCCGCGCGTGATGCATATATGATCTATTCACCTGCGGCGCCGATCCCTCGGGCTGCTCGAGGTGAGGAGCTCGTGATGACCGTCGCTGAAGCCCAGGGCGCCGTGCTGCGTACCCCCGAGACCAAGGGGACCCGGTTCGCGCTGGTCCTGCCCTCGACCAACACCTCGGTGGAGCGCGAGCTCCACCACCTGCGCCCGCAGGACTGCTCCTGGCACACCGGCCGGATCATGATCAAGGCGCCGGCGCTCGACTCCGCCGACGCGTTCGGCGCCTTCCGCGAGTGCCTCAACGAGGCGCTGCCCGACGCGCTGTCGGTGGTGATGACCTGCAAGCCCGACTACGTGGTGATGGGGATGTCGGCGGAGACCTTCTGGGGCGGGGTGGCCGGCAACGCGGCGTTCGAGCAGGGCGTCCGGGAGATGACCGGGCTCGAGGTGACGACGGGCGCCACCGCCGCCGGCGAGGCGCTCAAGGCGTTCGGCGCGCGGCGCATCGGGGTGGTGACGCCCTACCAGCCGGTGGGGGACGAGCAGGTCGTCGCCTACTTCACCGAGCTCGGCTACGAGGTCGCCGCGATCACCGGTCTCTGCTCGGAGTCGGCCACCTCGATCGCCGACGAGACCCCGGAGACCCTGCGCGAGGCCTTCCTCTCCGTGGACGGCCCGGACGTCGACGCGCTGATCCAGTGCGGCACCAACCTGGAGTGCGTCGCGGTGGCCGCCGAGCTCGAGCGCGAGCTGGGCAAGCCGGTGATCGCGATCAACGTGGCCACCGCCTGGCACGCGTTCCGGGTCAACAAGATCACCGACAAGATCCACGGCCACGGCTCGCTGCTCGAGCTGCACTGACCCGCTCCACCCACAGAAGAGGACGCGCCATGTTCAACCACGTAGGTCACCTGACCCTCGCCGCCGACGTCACCGACGCCCAGGTCGACGGGGTGGTCGCCGGGCTGCTCGCCCTGCCCGGCCGGATCCCGGGACTGGTGGGCGCCGAGGTCGTCCGCGACGCCGGGCTCATCGAGGGCAACGCCCACCTGCGGTTCCACATGCGGTTCGACAGCCGCTCCGACTGGGAGGGCTACCGGACCCATCCCGAGCACGTCGCGGTGGTCAGGGAGCACATCGCCCCCGTGCTGGCCGCCAAGGCCTTCGTGCAGTACGACGACTCCGCGGTGCGGACGACCTCGGTGGGCTAGGCCCTGGCGCCGGAAGCAGAACAATATATGATCTATGAATGGCCTTCTCAACGATCACCGACCTTGACGTGGCATCCGCCCAGGAGCGCAGTCGCGCCCTGATCGACCGCCTGCTCACCACCGACTCCCAGACCTACGTGACGGGGCCGCGCGGCTCCGGGACGGGGCAGCGGGTCCTCGTCCTCGGCGGCACCGGCTACATCGGCCGCGCGCTGCTGCCGGAGCTCGCTCGCCGGGGCTACGCGCCGGCCGTGCTGGCCCGCTCCGCCGCGGTGAAGGACGAGCCCGAGTTCGCCGGCGTCGAGGTCGTGGTGGGCGACCCCACCCGCGCGCAGGACGTGCTGGACGCGGTGGCCTCCGCCCCGACGTCGGTGGTCATCTCGCTGCTCAGCGGCCGTCGCCCCAACGACGCCGAGGAGTGCCGCCTGGTCGACCACGAGGCCGTGGTCAACGGGATCAAGGCCGCGGTCGAGCACCGGGTCGAGCAGTTCATCCACATCAGCGACTTCGGCGCCTACCGGCCCGAGCTCATCCCGCAGGTCTACAAGCTGCAGGTCGAGGGCGAGCTGATCGGCCAGCACCACGGCCCGCTGCCCTGGACGATCATCCGGCCGACCGCCTACTACCCGTACCTCTCGATGACGTTCGGCGACGTCAAGAACGGCGAGAAGTACCGGATCTTCGACCACGGCGAGTACAACGTGGTCAACCCGATCGCCCGCGAGGACCTGGCCGAGTTCATCGTCAACCAGGTCCTGGACCCCGACGCGCTCGGCCGGGTGCTGCCCGTCGGCGGCCCCTGGGACCCGGACAACGTGGTCACCCTCAAGGCCGCCGGCCAGATGATGTTCGACGTGACCGGCCGCGAGCCCGACTGGGACGTCGTCCCGATGGCCACCTGGGACAAGAAGATCGCCCGGCTCACCCGGATGGGCAAGGTGGTCAAGAAGCTGGAGCCGGTGGCCTACTACCTCGAGGCGGCCAAGTACTGGTCGGTGGTCGACCACGTCGCCCCGGCGTACGGCGAGCGGACGCTGCGCGGGTTCATGGAGAAGCTCAAGGACCGGGAGTTCCCCACCGGCAGCTTCCGCGAGCGGATGAAGAGCGGCACCAACCTGATGCCCACCGACGTCTGAGGGGTCGCGAGGCGCCCCGGACGCCGTTGAGCGCACCGCCTGCCAGCAGGCGGTGCGCTCAACGGACGCCGTCTCAGAAGGCGGTGGAGCCCGGCTTGATCACGCCGAGCACCGCCGCCAGCACCACCATGGCCCAGATGCCGTAGACCCAGGGCTCGCTGCGGCGGATGGAGCCGACGATGCCCTGCTCGACCTCGGGAGTCGAGCCGGTCGTCATCAGCGCCCCGAACGCGGGCCCGAACGGGCGGAGCGCCCGGCGGATCATCACCCCGCACAGGATGCACAGGCCGTAGGCCAGCACCTTGGCGGCCAGCCACTTCGGGTTGGTGTCGACCCCGAACGGCTCCGCCACGACCATGGCGTAGCCGCCCGCCGCGACGAGGGCGAAGGAGAGCGCCCAGCGCACGTAGAGGTCCGCCTGGTGGTAGACGTGCCCGCGCCGGCTGTTGCCGCCGCGGGCCTCGAGCAGCGAGACGGTCAGCCAGGTGAGCGTGCCGACCCATGCCAGCGCGAGCATCCAGCCGGTCAGGAAGAACTCGTCGCCGAGCGGCCCGTAGTACATCAGGGTCAGGCCGCTGGCGCCGAACAGGATCAGTGACACGCGGGGCGCCATGTCACATCCGACCATGATCTTCGCGGCGATGGCCCGGGTCTCCGGCTGCAGCTCCGGCTTGATGATGAACCGGCTCGAGTAGTAGACCCCGAGGTCGCCCCCGAGCCAGTACACGAAGAGCAGGATGTGCAGCAGGATCGCCAGGGTGTGTCCGTTGAGGCCGTGGGCTACCTCCACCTCACATCCCGTCGCCGTCCCAGCGCCCGCGGGAGCGGCTGCGCACCGGGAGGCTGGAGATGATCGGGGCGGGGATCGGGTCGCCCTTCTTCCACGGCCGGCCCTGGCCCCAGTTGTGGGCGCCGGAGTCGGTGCGCTCGTCGGCGTGCTCGGTCTCCCGGCCGCTCCAGCCCCAGTCGAGGTCGATCACCTCGCGCGCCTCCGGCTCGTGGGTGTGCCCCTCGTCCGCGTGGTCGTGCGAGTGGTCGTGGTCGTGCGAGTGGTCGTGGTCGTGGTCGTGCGAGTGACCCTCGTGCCCGCCGTGCCCGCCCTGGAGGTTGAAGGCGTCGAGCGCCTTGGCGATCGCGATCGCGGAGCGGTCGGCGCCGGAGCCGTGGTGCCGGACGGGAGTGTCGTAGCGGCCCTGGTCCTTCTGGAACTGCCACGAGGCGGTCAGCTGGCGCATGTCCTCGTCGGTGCGCCACGGCTCCGCCAGGTCGTGGGTGGAGCTCGACCACCGCAGGGCGGGGTGCGGGCTGTCGTCGAGGCCCTCGGGCCCGTAGTTGACGCCCTCGCCGCCCCAGCGCACCCACTCGTTCTGGGTGTACCAGTTGGCCAGCTCGCCGTCCGAGCGCAGCAACCAGGTGGCGCCGCCCTCCATGGTGGTGAAGTGGCCGTGCTTGACCCGCGCGGGGCGGAAGAAGTAGGTGCCGAGGTCCAGGGTGCCGAAGTTGTACTCCATGTGGCCCTGGGTCGTGTAGGCCTCCTCGTAGCAGGGGTGGTGGGCCAGGCGGTGGTCGGCCCAGCCCTCCTGCGCGTGCACCAGCCGGGTGTAGAACCCGGTGGTCGGGTCGACGTGGAGGTACTTGATGAAGAGCCCGGGCATCGGGCCGGGGTTGGGCACGGCGTCCCACGTCATCGCCTCGGAGTCGATGACGATGACCTCCTCGCGTGCGTCCGCCCACGCGGTGGCGCCGGCCAGCGAGTCGACCGGGTCGAAGCCGGCGTCGCCGTACTCGCGGTAGTGCAGGATCTTGGTGCCCTCGGCGATGCGCAGGTAGTCGTTGGGCACGCCCTTCGGCGCGTAGACGTAGCCGCCCTTGCCGATCTTGCGGCCGCCGTAGTCGATCTCGCCCTCGAGCACGTAGTACTCGGTGTTGGCGTGGTGGATGCCCGGGCCGCGGCCCCAGTCGGTGTGGAAGTCGACGCGCAGCGAGGAGGAACCGTCCTCCTCGTCGACGGAGAGGCGGCGCTCGCTGGCGCGCCCCTCACCACCGGGCAGCTCGGCGGCATGCCAGACGTAGTCGTCTTCCTGGATCAGTTCCACATGGGGTCGCACGTACGCCTCCGTCGCTCGAAAGTGGGAATATATGATATCTAACCATGCGGCCCGAGCCGCGGGAACGGCCCGGCCCGATCAGGTGAGGACAGGTGCCGTGAGCTCCCGCTTGAGCACCTTGCCGCCCGCGTTGCGCGGCAGCACGGCGATCGGGTACCAGCGCCGCGGGATCTTGTAGCCGGCGAGCTGGTCGCGGCAGTGCTGCTCGAGGGCCGCGGCGTCCAGCGCCGCACCCGGCCGCAGCACGACGTGGGCGACCACCGTCTCGCCCCACCGCTCGTCGGGCTCCCCGACGACCGCGCTCTCCAGCACGCTGGGGTGCGAGGCGAGCACCTCCTCGATCTCGCGCGGGTAGACGTTGGTGCCGCCGGAGATGATCAGGTCCTTCTTCCGGTCGACGATCGAGATGAAGCCGTCCTCGTCGCGCACCGCGATGTCGCCGCAGGTCACGAAGCCGTCGTCGGTGGTGCAGGCAGCCGTGGCCGCCTCGTCGCCGAGGTAGCCGTTCATCAGGAACGGCGAGCGGCTGAACAGCTCGCCCGGCTCGCCGGGACCGACCTCCTGCCCGGCGTCGTCGACGATCCGGACCTGTGTCAGGTACCACGGGTGGCCGACCGAGCCGGGGCGCTCGCGCATGTGCACCGGACGCAGGTTGGTGATGATCCCCGACTCGGTCGAGCCGTAGAGCTCGTGCACCCCGCACGCGGGGAAGCGCTCCATCACCCACTGCTTGAGCTCCCACGGGAGTGCTGCCGCGTTGAAGTAGAGCGTGTCCAGGCTGGAGAGGTCCCGGCCGGCGAACGCCTCCTCGCCCAGCGCGCGCAGACCCTGCGCGTGGGTCGGGATGAGGAAGGCCGACTGCACGCGGTCGCGCTCGACGAGGTCGAGGAAGGCCTCCGGGTCCCAGCGGCTCAGCATGCTCACCGTGCCGCCGGTGTGGACCGGGGCGTAGCCGAACGCGAAGCCGGCGCCGTGGTACATCGGGGCGACCGCCGCCGAGACGCGGCCGTTGGCCAACCCCCACTCCAGCGCGCTCATCATGAAGGTCAGGGCCCGGCTGCGGTGGGAGATCAGCACGCCCTTGGGGCGCCCCGTGGTGCCTGAGGTGTAGGTGATGCAGAACGGGTCGCTCTCCGCGACCTCGACGGCGGGGTCGCTCGGCGAGGCGGCCGCCAGGGCGGACTCGTAGGGGCTGCCGCCCACGTCCTCGCCCGGAGCGGCCAGGGTCAGGAGGGTGAGCCCGTGCTCCCCGGCGTGCTGGGCGACGATCGGGCCGAGGGCGGCGTCGAGCACCACCGTCCGGCCGCCGCTGTGCTCGAGGATGTAGCTCGCCTCGGCCGGGGTGAGCCGGGGGTTGAGGGGCACGGCCACCAGCCCGGCCTTGGCGATCCCCGCCGCGACCTCGGGGTACTCCAGCCGGTTGCCGAGCAGGACCGCCACCCGGTCGCCGGTGGCCAGGCCCAGGGAGAGCAGGTGCTGCGCCAGCCGGCTGGAGCGGTCGTGGACCTCGGCGTAGGTCAGCCGCCGGTCGCCGTCGATCACGGCGGTGGCGCCCGGGGTGGCCGCGGCGTACTCGCGCAGGCCGCTGACGATCGACAACGGGGATCCGCCTGACTTGATGACCATCTGCAGCTCCTGGGGGTTCGGGGGGATCAGGCGGAGGGGAACCAGCCGGCGCGGCCGAGCATCGCCGGCGCCTGGGGGAGGCCGAGCTCCTCGGCGATCCAGGTGCCGGTCGCGGCGACCTGCGCCGGGTCGGGGCCACCGGCCAGCTCGGAGCGGACGCCGATGCCGCTGCGGGCCAGCAGGTAGAGCAGGTCCTCGGTGGCGATGTTGCCGGTGGCTCCCGGGGCGAAGGGGCAGCCGCCGATGCCTCCCGCCGAGGCGTCGAGCACCGTGACGCCGGCGGCGACCGCGGCGACGGCGTTGGCGTAGCCGGTGTTGCGGGTGTTGTGGAAGTGGGCACGCAGGGGCACGTCGGCGTCCAGCGCGCGCAACCCGGTGACGATCTCGCTCACCTGCGCCGGGACCCCGACGCCGATGGTGTCGGCGATTGCGAGCTCGTCGGGACCGGCGTCCAGGCAGCCCCGGGCGACCTCCAGGACGCGCTCGGTGGCGACCTCACCGTCGAAGGGGCAGCCGAACGCGGCCGCGATGATGACGCTGGTGCGCAGGCCGGCCGACCGGGCGTCGGCCGCGATCGTGCGCCAGGACTCCAGCTGGGCGGCGGTGTCGGCGCCCTGGTTGCGCATCGCGAGCCCGTCCGAGGCGACCACCACGGCGGTGATCTCGTCGCAGCCCGCGGTGATCGCCCGGTCCAGGCCCCGTCGGTTCAGCACCAGGCCGATCCGGCTGAGCCCGGGCTCGTCGCGCAGCTCGGCCAGCAGCGCCTCGGCGTCGGCCATCTGGGGGACCCGGTCGGGCCGGGCGAACGCGGTGACCTCGATCCGCCGCAGGCCCGCGGCGATGCTGCGCCGGACCAGCTCGGCCTTCGTGCCGGTCGGGAGCACCCGACGCTCGTTCTGCAGACCGTCGCGCGGGGACACCTCGACGATCTCCACCACAGCTGCGCGGTTCTGCTCTTGCGGCACGTTTGCCCACTCCTCGAAGAGACTGCTGCTGCCGACTACAAGATATCGGATATATGATCCACCCATGGAGAGTGCGGTGCAAGCAACGGGGTCCCTGTCCGGCGTCCGAGTGATCGAGGCGGGTCAGCTCTTGGCGGGGCCGTTCGCCGCCACGCTGATGGGCGACCAGGGCGCAGACGTGATCAAGGTGGAGTCGCCCGGCACGGGCGACCCGATGCGCAAGTGGGGCCGGGAGAGCGTGGACGGCGCCTACCTCTGGTGGCCGGTGGTCGGGCGCAACAAGCGCTCGGTCACCCTCAACCTGCGCGAGGAGGAGGGGCAGGAGCTCTTCCTGCGACTGGTCGCGACGGCCGACATCGTGGTGGAGAACTTCCGCGCGGGCACGCTGGAGAAGTGGAACCTGGACTACGAGCGGCTGCGTGAGGTCAACCCGCGGATCATCCTGGTCCGCGTCTCGGGCTACGGGCAGACCGGTCCCTACTCGCGACGGGCCGGCTACGGCTCGATCGGCGAGGCCATGGGCGGTCTGCGCTACATCACCGGCGAGCCCGACCGGCAGCCCTCCCGCACCGGCATCTCGATCGGCGACTCGCTCGCGGCGATGCACGCCTGCATCGGGGCGCTGGCGGCACTGCGGCACCGCGACGTCACCGGCGAGGGTCAGGTGGTCGACAGTGCCATCTACGAGGCGGTGCTGGCGATGATGGAGTCGACGGTCACCGAGTGGGACGTGCAGAAGTACCAGCGTGAGCGCACCGGCGCGATCCTGCCCAACGTCGCGCCGTCCAACGTCTACCCGACCTCCGACGGCCAGCTGATCCTGATCGCGGCCAACCAGGACTCGGTCTTCAGCCGGCTCGCGGCGCTCATGGGCGAGCCCGAGCTCTCGGCCCCCGGCAGCGTCTACGCCGACCACGTCGGGCGGGGGGACCGCCAGCAGGAGCTGGACGACCACATCTCGCAGTGGACCGGACGGTACGACGCCGACACGCTGCTCAAGCTGCTGCACGAGGGCGGGGTGCCGGCCGGGCGCATCTACAAGGCCGAGGACATGATCAGCGACCCGCACTTCCAGGCGCGCGAGGCCATCGTCCAGGTCCCCGACGAGACCTTCGGCCAGCTGCGGATGCAGAACGTCGTGCCCAAGATGTCGGCGACCCCGGGCTCGATCCGGTGGACCGGACCGGCGCTCGGGGCGCACAACGACGAGGTCTACGGCGACCTGCTCGGTCTCAGCGTCGAGCAGCGCGCCGGTCTCGCCGAGCGCGGAGTGATCTGACTCCGATGACGCCCACGGGTGCAGGCGCAGGCGCAGGTGACAGGCGCACCGAGGACTACGCCTCGGTCGGCTTCGCGAGCAGGATCGGGCCCGGCCGGGTCCCGGCGGTGGTGGTCGTCGACGTCTGCCGCGCCTACCTGGCCGGCGGGCCGTTCAGCGACGGCGAGGGCCGCTTCGAGGCGGCCCGGGCCAGCGCGGCCCGGGTCGTCGCGGCGGCCCGCTCCGCCGGGCGTCCGGTCGTGTTCACCCGGGTGGTGCTGGCACCCGGCGGGCGGGACGCCGGCTGGTTCGCGGTCAAGGTCCCCGGCCTGGCGGCCTTCGAGGAGGGCTCGGAGTGGATCGAACCTCCGCCCGACCCGGCCCCGCTGCCCGGGGAGACGATGGTGACCAAGCAGTACGCCTCCGCGTTCTTCGGCACCAGCCTGGCCAGCACCCTGCGGGCCTCGGGCGTGGACACCGCGATCGTGGTGGGCTTCTCCACCAGCGGCTGCGTGCGGGCCACCGCCCTGGACGCGCTGCAGCACGGGTTCCGCCCGCTGGTGGTCCGTGAGGCCTGCGGTGACCGGGACGCCGCCGCGCACGACCAGAACCTCTTCGACCTCGACGCGAAGTACGCCGACGTCGTCTCCGAGTCCGACGTCCTCGACTATCTCACCACCCTCTAGGAGCCCGCATGAGCCAGCCCGTCACCGTCGTCGACCTCGACTCCGCGGAGCTGGTGCGCGGTCAGCACGCCATCGCGGGCGCCGCCCAGCCGGCCGGCATCGTGATGCTGGGCGCCGACGCCGCGGCCGGGACCCGCACCGTGCTGGTGGAGTTCCCCGACGGGTGGAGCCGCGAGGCCACCGGGCACCAGCCCGCCGGCGAGGAGATGGTGGTGCTCTCCGGCGCGCTGAGGATCAGCGGGCTGACGTGCGGCGTCGGTCAGGCACTCGTGGTCCAGCCGCACGCCACCCGGTCGGCCACCTCCACCGCCGACGGCACGCGCGCGGTGGTGTGGTTCTCCGGCGCGGGTGGCGGCTGGGCCGACGGTGAGGCCGAGCAGCCGGGCACCGCCGAGGTGCTCGCGGCGGACGAGACCCTGGACCGCGGGCCGCGCGACGGCCTGGTCGGCACCCTGCGCGGGCTGGCCTCGGCGGCCGGCCTGGTCTTCGACACCGACGTGGACGTGCTGTGGCCGCAGGCCCGGCGCTGGGCCGACGTCCCGGCCGGCACCCCGGTGCCCGACGTCGCCGGGCCGGCGGTCGTGCACACCCGCTGACCGCCCGCGCGCGGCGCGGCAGGGCTCACCCGGTGAACGACCCCGAGGCCCGCGCCGCGTCGGCGTCGTAGGAGCCGCGCACCAGCCACAGGAAGATCACGGAGAGGAAGAGCGGCGGGATCAGGAAGAGCATCCCGTAGCCGATCCAGCCGGTCACGTCCGACATCGCGCCGACCAGCAGCGGGCCGAAGGCGCCGCCCAGGGTCGTCAGGAACTGGAGCAGGGCGAAGCCCATGCCGCGGCTGGCGGCCGGGACCACGTTGGCGGCGGCCGCGGTGAGGTTGGGCATGGCCCCGGCGAAGCCGGCGCAGGCCAGCGCCACCATCGCCATCCGGAGCCCGACCCCGGGGAGCAGCACCGCCAGGCTCAGGCCGATCGCGCCCACCAGCAGGCAGACGGTGGAGAGCTTGATGCGCCACCCCTCCGACTCGTGCCGGTCGCCGAGCCGGGAGCCGATGATGATGCCGATCACGATGCCGGTGCCGCCCACCCCGCCCGCCAGGCCGGACGCGGTGTCGGTGTCGAGGTCCTCGAGCCGCTCGAGGAAGGTCGGCAGCCAGTAGAAGAGCCCGGCCACCCCGAGGGCGAGCATCGCCTGGGCCAGGATCACGCCGCGCAGGGTGCGGATCCGGAGCAGCTCCTTGGCGTCCGCGAAGAGGCTGGCGCTGGAGGCCGAGAGGTCCACGTGGGCCTCGGACTCGGGCGGGGCGACGCCGACGCGCTGGGCGCGCAGCCGGTCGATGGTGTCGCCGAGCCCGCGGACCGGCTCCTTCACCGTCAGCATCAGGGCGGCGATGAACAGGCCGGGCACGGCCGCGATGAAGAAGACCGCCCGCCAGTCCAGGGCCTCCGCGACGGCGCCGCCGATGATCACCCCGGCGGGGAGCCCCATGTAGTAGCCGGCCCGCTCGAAGCCGTACGCCTTCCCGCGACTGCGGTTGGGGTAGTAGTCGGCCAGCAGGCTGGAGGCCGGCGGGTTGTAGAGCTGGCCGGCGGCGCCGATGGCGATGCGGACCATGAAGAACATCAGGAACGTGGTGGCCAGGCCGCTGAGCACCGAGCAGAGCGACCAGATCAGCACGACGATGACGATCGTCCCCACCCGGGGGGCCCGGTCGGCGAGGCGGCCGGCGGGGAGCAGCAGCACCGCCGCGGCGATGCTGGCCGCGGTCGGGATCAGGCCGCCCACCGTGTCGCTGAACCCGAAGTGGTCCTGGATCACGGGCAGGGCGCCGGCGATCAGGTTGATCTCGACGCGGTCGATGAAGGCGACCAGGGCGATGGCGATCGCGGGCCACCAGCCGAACGGCGCGTCGCGGTCGAGGTCGACCTCCTGCACGTCGCCACGGGCGTGCACCCGCAGCCGCGCCGTGCCCCCCTGGTGGAGCAGGGGCTCGTCTGGCTGGATGTCCGTCACGACGATCTCCTCTGCTCAGCGCCGGGGGCCGGCGTTAGGATGGGAGAATCGTACAAGATATATGGATTGGGGTGCCGAGGATGGTGCGTGTGGCCGCCGTGCAGTACGCCGTGGGCGAGGACGCGGGGGTCAACCTCGAGACCGCGCTACGGATGATCGACAGCGCCGTCGCGCAGGGCGCCGAGGTGGTGGTGCTGCCGGAGTTCGGCAACCACGTCTCCTGGTACGCCGACCGCGAGCACGCCCGCCGGCACGCCGAGAGCCTCGACGGCGAGTTCGTCGCCGCCCTCGCCGAACGGGCCCGCAAGCACGCGATCCACCTGATGGCCAACGTGACGCTGGCCCGCGAGGACGGGCGCGTGGCGGGCAGCAACCTCCTCTTCGGGCCGGACGGTGCCGTCCTGGCGGTCAGCGACAAGCAGGTGCTGATGGGCTCCGAGCGCGACCACCTCGACGGAGCGGTCGACCGGGCCGGCGTCGTGGAGACCTCGATCGGCCGGGTCGGGCTCTACTCCTGCATGGACGGGGTGATCTTCGAGACGCCGCGCACGCTCGCCGTCGAGGGCGCCCAGCTGCTGCTCAACAGCCTCAACTCCTTCGCCCTCGACGAGGCGTCCCTGCACGTGCCGGTGCGGGCCGCGGAGAACAAGGTCTGGGTGGTCGCGGCCAACAAGGTCGGCCCGTTGGTCCCCGAGCACAGCATCGAGAAGGTGGCGGCCCAGGTCGGCGTCCCGGTCGACCGGCTGCACGGCGCGGGGGAGAGCCAGGTGGTGGCCCCCGACGGCACCGTGGTGGCGATCGGGCCGCGCACCGGCGAGGCCGTGGTCGTGGCGGACATCGACCTGTCCCTGGCCGACGACAAGGCTCGCCCGGACGGCACGGACGTGATGGCCGCGCGCCGCCCGGCGGCGTACGCGCCCCTGGCCGCGGAGCCGCACGGACGGCGCGCGCCGGCGGGGGCCGAGGAGATCCGGGCCTGCGCCCTCTCGCCGTCCCCGGACGACGACGTCGCGGCGCTGGTGGCCGCGGCGATCGCCGACGGTGCCGACCTGGTGGTGCTGCCCGAGCTCGCCGCGCACGCCGACGGCCTCGCCGGCGGCCACGTCGACCCCGCCCTGACGCCCGAGGCCCTGAGCCAGGCCCTGGCGGGCACGAGCACCCTGGTCGTCACCAGCGTGCTCGACGCCCGCGGCGCGCATGTGGGAGTGGTGGTCTCGGCAGCCGGCGTCGAGCTGGTGCAGCCGGCGCTGCACCGCAGCCGCCGCCACGGCGAGCTGCCGGAGCCGGCGCTTCCCGACCCGGCCATCGTGGTGCACCAGGCGCCCTGGGGCCGGCTCGCGGTGGTGGTCGGCGACGACGCGCTCTACCCCGAGACCTTCCGGCTCGCCGCGCTGGCCGACGCCGACGTGGTCGCCGTCCCGTTCACCGTGGCCGAGCCGCACGACCTGGACCTGCTGCTGCTGGAGCGGGCGGCGGAGAACCGGCTGAACCTCGCCGTCTCCGCCCGGGTCGGGCGCTTCGGCGGGGCCGCCCTGATCCCGCTCTCGGCCGACTTCACCCTGTGGGGTGCCTGGCGCAACCCGTTCGCCGGCGTGATCAGCCGTCCCGAGCCGATCGAGGCCCAGGGCTCGCTGGTCACCGGCGTCCTGCGACCCGCCTGTGCGACGAACCGGTTCGTCAGCAGGGGCACCGACGTGGTCGACGGTCGTCCCTGGCGCCTGCTCGACGCGCTGGTCCGGTAGCGCCGGGCCCGCGCCGGAGGCTCAGCCCGCAGCCGCGGCCTCGTGGGCGGCCAGGGCGTCGAGGAGCGCGGTCTCGGTGCTCTCGAGGTGGGCGATCCAGGCCTCCCGCAGCTGCGAGGACTTGCCCGCCCGGGCCAGGTCGAGCAGCTCGCGGTGCTCGTCGATGCGTCGCTGCTGGGTCTCGGGGTGGTGGTCGAGGTCCTGCATGAGCAGGTGCAGGTAGCGGTCGGAGGCCTTCCAGAGCAGGCTCAGCACGTTGGCGTCGGCGGGACCGATCGCGTCGTGCAGCACGGCCTCGTGGAAGGCGTGGTGCTTCGCGGCGAGGGCGGCGGGCTCGCGCTCGATGCCGATGTACTCGGCCAGCGCCTCCTCGGCCTCGGCCAGACGCTCCTCGGAGAACTCCTTGCCGGCGCGGGAGATCAGGTCGCCCTCGATCAGCTTGCGCAGCGCGTAGATGTTGGCCAGCTCCTCGCTGGTCAGGGACGCCACCAGGGCGGACCGACCCGGCCGGAGGCTGATCACGCCCTCGCTCTCCAGGCGGCGCAGAGCCTCACGCACCGGGATGTGGCTGATGTCGAAGCGCTGGCAGAGGTCGACGATCGAGACGGTGGAGCCGGGGGCGAGATCGCCGTTGAGGATCGCGCGGTGCAGCTCGTCGGTGACGCGGTCGACGAGCGAGTGGTGCTCGATCGGTCGGACTCCCTTGGCAGCGCTGACTCGAGGACTCATCTGGTGCTCCCAAGAACGTAGGTGTGGTGCTCCGGCAGCCACCGGTGTCGATCATATATTCCGCAGCCCCGGATCCGCCTCCATGATCCCCCGACACCCCCTCGCTTCAAAAACAGATATCGTATATTCTGTCCCCAGGAGGTGCCGAGATGGTCGACACGACGACGTTCCGAGACGTCATGAGCCAGTGGCCCAGCGGAGTCACCGTGGTGACGACCCTGTCGGGCGACGGTGCGTGGCACGGGATGACGGCCAGCTCGTTCTCCAGCGTGAGCCTGGAGCCGCCGCTGGTCTCGATCTGCCTCACCAAGACGCTCTACTCCCACGAGCTGATCGCGGCGAGCGGGATCTTCGGCGTCAACGTCCTCGCGAAGGACCAGACCGATGTGGGCAGGCGGTTCGCGGGCCTGGACGACAGCGCCGACCGGTTCGGCGGGGAGACGTGGTCGACCGACCAGACCGGGGTGCCGCTGCTCGACTCGGCGCTGGGCTGGTTCGACTGCCGGGTGGTCCACGCCTACCCGGGCGGGGACCACACGATCTTCGTGGGCGAGGTGGTCGGGGCGAGGGCGGCCCGTCGCTCGGCCCCCCTGCTCTTCCACGCCCGCGGCTGGGGCCAGTTCGCCGACGTGCTGCCCGACCTGGCGACGCTCTCCGACTCCGGCGTGGTCAGCGGCCTGGCAGCCGCCGCGCGGGACCAGGAGATCGCCCACGTCGCCGCCGGCGTGGCAGCCGCCGGCGCCCGGGTGCGGGTGGCCGACCTGACGGGCGCCGCCAGCCTCGAGGAGGCGGGCGCCATGGTGCCCCGCACCCTGCCGCTGGAGACCGCCAGCGTGCTGGTCGCCGACCGGGCCCAGGCCGACCTCGTCCTCTCCGCGGGCGTCAGCACGGTGGAGCTCTCGCTCGACCCCGCGGAGCCCGGCCGGACCGAGGAGCTGCTCGCGGCCCTGGACGGCATCGCTGCGCGCGCCGCCGTGCGGATCCTGGACCCGTTCGCCCCGGAGCGCCTCGACGCCGTCCTCGACGCCGTCGAGCGGCTCGCGGCACTGCGCGTGCTCGAGATCGCCGTCCCCGACACGGCGGGCGCCGCCACCCCGCTGCGGGTGCGGGCCTTCCTGCAGGAGGCGGTGGCGCTGGCGCGTCCCGTGCCGCTGCGGATGGGCCTGCACGACCGGGACCGTCTCGGACTGGTCAAGGCGATCATCGCCCTCAAGAGCGGGGTGCGCCACTTCGACACCACCCTCGCCGGCATCGACGGGGCGGTGGCCACCGAGGACCTGATCCGCCTCCTCGAGGAGGTCGACGTCCACACCCCCGTCGACTCCGCCGCCCTGACGCTCCTGGCCCGGGACCTCCGTGCGGGCGCCCCCACCCCCCTGACCCCGCCGTCGCTGGCAGAGCCCAGCGGCCCCCAGATCGTAGGAGCAGCAGGATGACGTCGAAGACCACCGCAGAGCTCGTGTTCCCGGACCTCACCGACGCGGAGCGGGAGCGGGCCCGGCGCGTCGAGTCCGTGCTCCCGACGATCGCCGCGGCCGCCGAGGCCGCCGACGAGGCGGGTGCGCTGCCCGAGGGGCACATCAAGCTGCTCGGCGACGCCGGGCTGCTCGGCCTGGTGGTGCCCGAGGAGTTCGGTGGTCTGGGGGGAGGGCTGCGCGACCTCGCGGCCACGACCTACGCCCTCGGCACCGTGTGCGGTTCCACCGCACTTGCCTTCTTCTTCCACTGCTCGTCCTCCTCACGAGGCATGCTTCCCCTGGCGGCGCTGGACGCCGGCCTCTACAGCGACGAGGAGATCCCGGCGGTCCGGGCCTTCGCGCACAAGGTGCTGCACCTGATGGGGACGGAGAAGAAGGCCATCGGAAACTTCGCCAGCGAGGCGGTCAAGGCCTCGAACGCCAACGTGCTGATCCGCACCACCGCGACCCGCACCGAGGGCGGCTGGCTGCTCAACGGCGAGAAGTCGTTCGGCTGCCTCTCCGGGTCGGCCGACTACTACCTGGTGACGGCTCGCCGCGACGACGTCGAGGGGCTGGACGCGCTGACGCTCTTCCTGGTGCCGCGGGCCACCGCCGGTGCCCGCCCGCGGGCACCGTGGACCGGCCTGGGCATGCGCGCCTCGGACAACAACGGTCTGGTCCTGGAGGACTGCTTCGTCCCCGACGAGCTGGCGCTGGCCGTGCCGGGCGCCTTCACCCGGGCCACCCAGATGTCACGGGGTTCCTGGGTCGGCAACCAGATCGCCATCGCGTCCATCTACGCCGGGATCGCCCAGGGCGCGTGGACCTTCGCGCTCGACCGCACCATGCGGGCCACCTTCGCCGACACCGGCAAGCCGATCGCGTCCAGCCCGATGCACCAGGTGATCATCGGGGACGGCGAGCGGCACCTGGCCGAGGCACACCTGTGGCTGCGCCGTCAGGTCGACCTCGAGGCCAGCGACCCGCCGCTGCTGCCCAAGAACGAGGTCGTGCAGTCCTGGAAGCTCGCGAAGGGCGCCATCTGCGAGCACGCCCACGACGTCGCCCTGGCGGCCCTGAAGATGTGCGGCACCTCCGGCGCCCTGATGGGCAACACGACCGGCCGGGCCGTGCGCGACACCGCCATGGGCCTGGTGCAGGCGTTCCCGGCGGAGCGCGGCAAGCTGGACCTGGCCAAGATGATCGTGGACAACGAGGGCTGGGCCGGCCTCACCACGACCGACAGCTTCCAGAAGCCGGCCGGGGAGCGCGCATGAGCCAGACGGCGGTGAGCCCGGTGGCACGCACCGGCCTGGTGGTCCCGGCCGTGGAGCAGCTCGTCGACGGCGTCTGGTCGGCGCCCGGTGACCTACTGGGGCTCGCACTGGTGGACCCCTTCACCGGCGAGGCGCTGGGCGACGCGGTCGCCAGCACCGAGAGCGACGTCGAGACCGCGCTCGCGGCTGCGCACCGGGTGCACGTCACCGGCGGGTGGAGCGGCGTCCCGGTGGAGCGGCGGGCCGAGATCCTCGACGCCGTGGGCGGCGCGCTCGCGGCCGAGCTGCCGCGGCTGGCGGCGCTGGAGTCGCTCGCCACCGGCGTGCCGATCTCCCAGACCAGCATCGTCGGCGTCATCGTCCCCGGCGCCTTCCACCTCGCCGCCGAGATGCTGCGCGCGGGCGTGCTGCTGGAGACCCAGGTCGGCGAGTCCGGTCACCCGGTCGAGGTGCACCGGCTCCCGCTGGGTCCTGCGCTCTGCCTGGTGCCGTGGAACGCCCCCGCCCCGATGGCGGCCCACAAGATCGCCTCCGCGCTCGCGGCCGGTGCGCCGACGATGCTCAAGCCCAGCGAGTACGCGCCCTGGGGCACCACCGAGCTGGCCCGCGTGGTCAACCGGGTGCTGACCGAGCACGAGGTGGACCCCGGGGCGTTCCAGCTGCTCCAGGGCGGGGCGTCGGTCGGTGGCCGGCTGGTCAACGACCGGCGGGTGCGCGCGGTCTCGTTCACCGGCGGGCTGGCCGCGGGTCGCGCGATCGCCGCTGCCTGTGCCGCCAACTTCACCGCCCTCCAGCTCGAGCTCGGCGGGAACAACCCGCTCGTCGTCATGCCGGACGCCGAGGTCGACGACGCGGCGCGTGCCGCGGCCGACCTGCTGACCACGCTCAACGGCCAGTGGTGCCGGGCGCTGGGCCGCCTGGTCGTGCCGCAGGAGCTGGCCGACGACCTGCTCGAGCGGATCGGCCACCGGCTGGCCGACCTCCGGGTCGGCGACCCGCTCGACCCGGCCACCGAGCTGGGGCCGATCGTGCACCCGGACCACCTGGCCCGCCTGCGTGCCGAGATCGCGGCCCGGGTCGCCGCCGGCGGCACCGAGCACTCCTTCACGCCGGTTCCCGCGTCGGAGGGCAACTTCCTGGCCCCCACCCTGCTCACCGGTGTGCCGGCCGAGGCGGCCGAGGAGGAGATGTTCGGACCCGTCGCGACGGTGCACCCCTATGCCGACCTCGACGAGGCGGTGGCGCTGGCCAACGACACGCCGTTCGGCCTCGAGGGCTACGTCGTGGGCACCGACACCGAGGCGGCGCTCGCGGTGGCCCGCCAGGTCCACGCCGGCGAGGTCAAGGTGAACGGCTCCACGATCATGAGCCTCCACCTGATGACGCCGCGTCCGGCCTGGGGGCTCTCGGGGATGGGCGAGGAGGGCACCACCGAGACGATCCGGATCTTCACCTGTGCCCGGGTCGTCGGCGTCGAGGGCGGCTTCGCGCTGCACGGAAGATGACGGGCGCGACTCCCTCCAGCCAGCGGCTGAGGGACCTTCTCGACGGTCCGACGGTGGTCCGGCTCCCCGGCGTCTTCGACGCCGTCAGCGCGGCCCTGGCCGCGCGGGCCGGTGCCTCCGCGGTCTGCCTCTCGGGGGCCACGGTCTCCGCGGTCGACCTGGGGGCCCCCGACCTCGGCTTCGTGCACGGCACCGACATCGCGCACCGGGCGGCCTCCTTGATGCCGTCCCTGGGCGGGGTGCCGCTGCTCGCGGACGCCGACACCGGCTACGGCAACGCCCTCCAGGCCAAGCAGACCGCCAGGGCCTACGCCGCCGCCGGGATCGCCGGGCTGCACCTGGAGGACCAGGAGTCCCCCAAGCGGTGCGGGCACCTGGCGGGCAAGTCGGTGGTCGACGTGGCCGAGGCCGCCGGCCGGGTCCGGGCCGCCGTCGAGGCAGGGACCGGCCTGGTGATCGTGGCCCGGACCGACGCGCTCTCGGTGCAGGGGCTGGACTCGGTGGTGGAGCGCTGCCTGGCCTTCGCCGACGCCGGCGCCGACGCCGTCTTCGTGGAGGGCGCCGGGCTCGCCGAGCTGGGTGAGGTCGCCGCCGCCCTGGATGCCCGCGGCCACCGGATCCCCCAGGTCTACAACCGGTCCGAGGCGGGGGGCGCGATCGACGCCGGCCCCGGTGACGACGAGCTCCACCAGGTCGGCGTGCGGCTGGTGATCCACCCGGTCTCCGCGCTGCTGGCCGCGGCGCACGCCGTGCGCCGCACCATGGAACAGATCCTGGCCACCGGCCACTCCGGGCGGGTCGACCGCCTGGCCTGGCCCGAGCTGAACGACCTCGTCGGACTGCCCGGGCTGCTCGACGACGAACAGCGCTACGCCGCCCCTGTGGCGGCCGGTGTGAGGAGCGAAGCATGAGTGACGACCAGCAGACGGTTATCGTGGTCGGCGCGGGGCCGGTCGGCCTGACGGCGGCCCTCGTCCTGGCCCGCGCCGGGATCGACGTGCGGGTGCTGGAGGCCGGCGAGGGCCTGGCGGCCGAGTCCCGCGCCTCGACCTACCACCCGCCGAGCCTGGAGATGCTCGACGACCTCGGGGTGCTCGAGCCGCTGATGGAGCGCGGGCTCGTCTCCACCGGCTTCCAGTACCGCGACCGCCGTACCGGTCCGATCGCCGACCTCGACCTCGGGGTGCTGGCGCAGGACACCCGGTTCCCGTTCCGGGTGCAGTGCGAGCAGAGCAAGCTGACCCCGATCCTGCTGGCGGCCCTGGGCGAGCTGGACCACGTGCGGGTGGACTTCTCCCAGCGGGTGGTGCGGGCCGAGACCCTCGAAGAGGGCGCGCGGGTCACCACCGACGCCGGCGACGTGCTCACCGCCGACTGGGTGATCGGCGCGGACGGCGCCAGCTCCGCGGTGCGGCAGAGCGCCGGCTTCGAGTTCGACGGGATGACCTACCCCGAGCGCTTCCTGGTGGCCTCGACCACCGAGGACCTGGCCTCGATCCTGCCGGGCGTCGCGGCGGTCAACTACGTCTTCGACCCCGACGAGTGGCTGGTGCTCCTGCGCACCCCCGAGCACTGGCGGATCCTCTTCCCGACGGACCCCGACACCGCCGACGAGGTGGAGATCGACCCGGCGCGGATCCAGGCGCGCCTGGCCGGCGTCGCCGACCTGGGCCGCGACTGGGACGTCCTGCACACGACGCTCTACCGGGTGCACCAGCGGGTGGCCGACACCTTCCGCAAGGGACGCCTGCTCCTGGTCGGCGACGCGGCCCACATCAACAACCCCCTCGGCGGGATGGGCATGAACAGCGGGCTGCACGACGCCGTCCTGGAGGCCACCGCCCTGGTGCGGCTGCTGACCGGCGCCGGCACGCTGGCCGACCTGGACGAGGCGTGCGAGGCGCGGCGACAGGTGGCGCTCTCCTACGTCAAGACCATCACCCACGACAACTGGGAGCGGCTGCGGCAGAACGACCCGGAGGCGCAGCGGGCCTACCACGACGAGTTGCGCGCGCTGGCCGCCGACCCGGCGAGGATGCGCGCGCACCTGCTCAACACCTCGATGATCAACTCGCTGCGGGGCGGACGCCCGGTGG
Organism: Nocardioides sp. Z50_6; assembly: GCF_058215755.1. Lineage (NCBI taxonomy): Bacteria > Bacillati > Actinomycetota > Actinomycetes > Propionibacteriales > Nocardioidaceae > Nocardioides > Nocardioides sp. Z50_6. The sequence continues at coordinate 121,864 of NZ_JBZAJB010000004.1, forward strand.
CGATGGTGGGTGGGACGCGGCCGTGATCACCCGCCGCAACCCGGCCCGTCCCGACGAGGTGGTCGGGACGGTCGAGGTCACCGCCCCCGCCCAGGTGGACGCCCAGGTCCGGGCGGCCGCGCTCGCGCAGGTCGAGTGGGCCAGGACCCCGGTCGCCGAGCGGGCGGCCCTGCTGCGCAGCGCCGCTGACGCCCTCGACCCGCTGCTCGACGAGGTCGCCGAGCTCGCCGCCCGGGAGACCGGCAAGGTACTGGGCGACGCCCGCGGCGAGGCCGGGTTCGCCGTCGCCGTGCTGCGCTGGTACGCCGGGCGGGCGGTCGAGGTGCTGGCCGACCGGCACCAGGACGACGACCGCGGCCGGCTGCGGACCAGGCACCGTCCGTTCGGGGTGGTCGCGGCGATCACCCCGTGGAACGCGCCCCTGGTGCTCGCCGCGCTCAAGCTGGCACCCGCGCTGGTGGCCGGCAACGCCGTCGTGGTGAAGCCGTCGCCGCTGGCGCCGTTCGCCGTCGGCCGGTTCCTGGAGACGGTGGCGGCGGTGGTGCCGGAGCACCTGGTGAGCGTGGTGCACGGTGAGGTCGAGACGGCCACCGCGCTGGTCGGGCACGAGCTGGTCTCCCGGGTCGCCTTCACCGGGGGCGACGTCGCCGGCCGGGCGGTCGCGTCGCTGGCCGGGCGCAGCCTGACCCCGAGCGTCCTCGAGCTCGGCGGCAACGACCCCGCGCTGCTGCTGCCGGACGCGGACCTGGACGACGCGGCGTACGAGCGCCTGGTGATGGCGGCGTTCGCCACCAGCGGTCAGGTCTGCATGGCGCTGAAGCGCCTCTATGTTCCTGCGTCGCGGCTCGAGGAGGTGGTCGCCGGCCTGGTGCGGGCGGCCGACCGCGTGCTGCACGTCGGCGATCCGCTGACCACCGGAGTCACCATGGGGCCGGTGGTCAGCGCGGAGTCGGCCGAACGGGTCCGCGGGCTGGTCGCCCGGGCTGCCGCGGAGGGCGCCGAGGTGGTCGAGATCGGCACCGTGGCCGGCGACCTGTCGCACGGGCACTACGTGCGGCCCACGCTGGTCCTCGGGGCGCACGACGACAGCCCGGTGGTCGCTGCCGAGCAGTTCGGCCCGACCCTGCCCGTGCTGGCCTACGACTCGGTCGAGGAGGCCGTGGCGCGTGCCAACTCCGGTGAGCTCGGCCTGGGCGCCTCGGTCTGGTCGGCCGACGAGGAGCGGGCCTTCGAGGTCGCCGAGCGGCTCGAGGCGGGGTTCACCTTCGTCAACACCCACAACCGCACGGGGATGGCGCTGCACGCGCCGTTCGGCGGCGTCAAGCGCTCGGGCTGGGGCCGGGAGTACGGCGACGACGGGCTGCTGGAGTACGTCCAGCCGTGCGTGACCCACCTGCCGGGCGCCTTCCGGGCCGGGGCGGCGGGGCTCTCCGCGTCCGCGTACCCGAGTCCGGGGGATTGAGACGAGTTCGCTGGGCCGTTGCCTCACGGGCGATGTTGATAGAATATATTATTTGAGCAGGCAGTTCACGAGAGGGAGACGCATGACCCAGAACCTCAAGTCGGTGCAGGAGTACTTCGACGACGCCGGGCCGACCGACGTCACGGCGCTCTTCGCCGACTGGAAGGCGCTGGTCGACCGGCTCAGCGCCAAGGTGCAGGAGCGGTTCGCCCTCGAGCGCGACCCCTCGACCCTGGAGCTGGAGGCGTTCACCAGCGAGAACGGGCCCTCGGGCAGCGTCCGCGGCTACTCCGGGCCCGAGATCGACTGGATGGTCCACTCGCACATGGAGAACGCCGCCGCCGGCTTCGTCAACGTGCACCTGACCATCTGGCTCGGCCCGCAGGTGCGGGTGCCGCACTTCGGCATGGCCCTGGGCGCCTTCCCGCAGGGGTGGCTCTTCCTCGACTCCGTGCCGCGGTCCAACCTGCTGGTCGACACCGAGTCCTTCGACGCCTACTACGAGCCGCTCAACGCCGAGTGGGAGCGGGTCCAGGCGGAGAACGACTGGCTGGAGCCCTTCGTGAGCCGCAGCGCCTTCGTGCGCGCCAGCCTCTCGCCGACCGCCTACTGCATGATGGGCCCGGGCGACAGCCGCACCACCGAGCTCGTCACCGAGCTGGCCGAGCGTCACCTCGACCGCTGGCTGGGATGGGTCGACGAGGCCCGGCAGGTCCCCGCCGAGGAGCAGGCCGAGCTCGCCGCCCAGGACGAGCTGGTGCGCCGCAACATCGCGGAGCGCGACCCCGCCAACGAGATGGGGGACCGGTTCTTCGGGCCGGAGATGACCCAGCAGCTGGTGCGTGCCCTCTGGGGCGGGGACCGTCAGCTTCCCCGGCCCCACCAGCGCTGAGGGCAGCTCCATGGACATCGCCGACCCGGGACTGGTGCGCAGCCACCGCACGGCCGTGCGCGTGCCGGGCGCGGCGGCGCCGTTCGACACGATGCACGTCACGGTGCGCTACCCGGCGCTCGCGGCGCGCACCGAGCTCGAGCGGATGAGCGGCGTGCTGCCCGCCGACCCGGTCGGCGCTCCCTACCCGGTCGTCGTCGTGCTGCCCGGGATCAACGTGGCCTCCTCCGGATACCTGGAGCTGGCCGTCACGCTCGCCCGGGCCGGCATGGTCTGCGTGACCTTCGACTGGGTCGGCGAGCTCTTCCCCGGCCAGCACGGGCTCACCCCCGGCGTCGACCTCGAGGCGGTCACGCCCGAGAGCTACGGATCGCGTCCGACCACGCCCGCGCTCGGTGCCGTGCTGTCCGCGTTGTCGGGGGCGCAGGAGGCGGGCCCGCTGGCCGGTCTCCTGGACCTGGACCGGGTCGGCGTCTTCGGCCACTCCGCGGGCGGCACGGTGGCGCTCCAGTCGGCTCGCGCGGCCTGGTTCCCCCAGATCCGCGCGGTGGTCACCTACGGTGCCCACACCATGGCCTCCCAGCAGCTCGGCTTCGAGGCGGGCACGCTGCTGGCCTCCCCGACCGAGGCGGCCGTGATGCTCGTCGCCGGCACGGCCGACGGCGTGGTCGCCGCCAGTGCCGTCCGCTACGGGGAGGAGGCCGGCGCGCCCGGCCACGACCCGGTGCAGCGGACCTGGCGCGAGGCGCTGCCCCTGGCCGCCGAGGCATGGCTGGTGAGGCTCGCAGGAGCCGGCCACATGCTGCCGGCGGCTCCGGAGGACGCGACATCGGCGCGCGGCTTCCTGGAGGAGCCCACCCACGCCGACCAGGATCACCTGCGCGGCGTGCTCGCCGAGCTCGTGACCACATTCTTCGCTGCCGGGCTCATCGGTGACACCGAGTCCAAGGCCGCGCTGGATCGATGGGACGACCATCGCAGACCCGAGATCGCCGACGTAAGTCGTCGCTAGGAGGAACCGAATGTTCAAGAACTTCTGGTACGCGGTGGAGTTCAGCTCCGACGTGAAGCCCGGGAAGCCGATGAAGGTCAAGCTCCTGGGTCAGCAGCTGGTGCTGTACCGCAAGCACAGCGACAACTCCGTCGTGGCGCTCTCGGACCTGTGCGTGCACCGTGGTGCGGCGCTCTCCGACGGTGAGCTCAAGGGCGACTGCGTGGTCTGCCCCTACCACGGCTGGGAGTACAACCCCGAGGGCGTCGTGGAGAAGATCCCGGCGCACCCCGACAAGGGCATCCCGCGCAAGGCGCGCGTCGACTCCTACCCGACCCAGGAGAAGTACAAGTTCGTCTGGGTCTACATGGGCGACCTGCCGGAGGAGGAGCGGCCGCCGCTCCCCGACTGGTCGGTCATCGACGACGACGTCAACTACCGAGCCGTCACCGGACAGTTCCTGTGGAAGTCGAACTACGAGCGGATCCTCGAGAACGGCGTGGACGTCGCGCACACGCCGTTCGTGCACGGCGGCGTCTTCGGCAACAAGGAGAAGCCCGAGGTCCCCGAGTTCCAGATCGAGGAGTCCGAGTGGCACTGCAAGGTGTCGATCGAGCTCAACCCGCCGCGCTCCAAGGGCCTGTGGGGCATGATCAACCCGAACAAGCAGGCCCTGGCCGACCGGCCTCCGGTGCCGGTCTCCACCACCTGGTGGCTGCCCAACATGATCCTGCTCGAGATCGGCACCCCGATGGGGGCGCTGAAGATCTTCGACGTCAACATCCCGATCGACGAGGAGACCACCCTCGTCAAGTTCGTCGCGCTCCGGTCCTTCTTCAAGGGCGCCTGGGCCGACCGCGACGCCCGTCGTCGCATCTTCAAGGTCCTCTACGAGGACCAGGCCATCGTCGACGCCGTCCGCCCGGAGCTGCTGCCGTTCGACCTCTCCGCCGAGCTGCACGTCAAGAGCGACTACAACGCGATCAAGTACCGCCGTCGTCGCCAGGAGCTGATCGAGGCCGGGTGGGGCGTGGAGGACAACACCATCGTCGGTGAGGGTCCGGCCCGGGTCGAGGCGCGGGTCATCCCGTCGCCGGTGCGCAAGGAGGTCCCCGAGCTCGCCAGTGCCTGGAACTACAAGGAGGTCCGCAGCCGCGAGCTGCGGATGGGTCGCGGAGAGTCCGAGGTGCCGCTGCGCAAGGAGCGCCGGCTCGTGATGGACGACCCGGAGCCGCCGACCGCCGACCAGCCGATCCCGGCACCCATCCAGGACCCCATCCAGGACTCCGCGCAGGACTCCGCCCAGGACTCCGCCCAGGACAAGGAAGTGAAGGCATGAGCCTCCCCGAAGCCCTCTGCACCAGCACCCTCGAGACCCTGGTCGCCCGCGGTGGCCTCACCGAGGTCACCGGCGCGGACGGCGGGGCCTACCAGGTCCTGCACTCCGCGATGGGCCCCGACCCGGTCGGGTCGGTGCGCATCTTCTCCGGCGACCGGATCGCCAAGGCCGTCTACGTGGGGATCGTGGTGCCGCAGATCGGGCTCGACAGCCACATGGTCTTCGCCTTCATGCCCGAGGACAGCCCGGTCCCGCACTTCACCCTGGACTCGGTCGCGGCGGGCGGCCACCTGGCCTTCCACCTCGACCTGATCCAGCGGGCCGATGCGGGGACCCACATGGTCTACAACGACTGGGCGCACACCCCGCTGACCGACAGCTACAAGGAGGTCGTCGCACTCGACGGCCTCTCCCGCGCGGAGCTGGACAACCGCCAGCTCACCGTGATGTCGGCCTGGATGCTGGCGAGCCGCGCCACCCCGGAGGCCTTCGGCCAGCTCGACAAGCCGGTCGCCGCCTACCTGGAGCACTGGTTCTCGCTGGTCGAGGGCGAGGTGCCGGCCGAGGTGCAGGCCGACCTGGCCGACACCGACCTGGCCGCGCGCGACGCCCGCAACCGGGCCCTGCTCTTCAGCCCCGAGGTGGACAAGGTGTGGGCGCAGATCTCCCGCCTCATCACCGAGCCCGTGGCCGAGGGGATCCGGGCGCAGCTGGTGAGCAACGAGCTGCCGGCATGACACAGGCCGAGGCCAGTGAGTGGCAGAAGCGGATCGAGGGGGAGTGGCACGGGATCCCCGGCCTCTTCGACGCGCAGGGCAACCACGTCGGCTTCGAGTCGATCGCCCGTGCCAGTGAGGTGACCGAGCAGGGGACCCGCTACTGGATGGAGTCCAGGCTGTCGGGCTCCGGCCCGCTGCGCAGCCGCTTCGAGCTGGGCGCCCAGTTCGACTTCGGCGTCGTGGACTCCGACGAGAACCGGGTCTACACCGGTCCCGACTTCTACGGGACCGGGCAGCCCTACGGGCTCTTCGTCGACGCGCACTACTACTCCCCGGGGTGGCAGGCCGACCTGCGCACCTGGAACCAGGTGCTGGCCGACGGGGAGACCCAGGTGTACTCCTCGGTCCTCCACGACGGCTGGTCGGTGTGCGCGGTCTTCAACGGCGTCTACAAGCGGACCCTGGACCGGCAGACCAACCCGGAGACGCAGCGGTTCGTCGACAAGTGGCGCGAGCTGGAGCAGGAGCGCGGCTCGCGGCCCCAGGTGCTGCCCACCAAGCAGGCGGGTGCCTGGGTCGGGACGCTCTTCGTCAACGGCGCCGACCAGGTGAGCGAGGGCAAGGTCGAGGTGACGATCGAGCACGACCCGACGTCGCTGCGCTCCGCACGCCAGCGCGTCACCTGGGTCGGCGACCTGGACCGGCAGTACACCCTCGACCGCTACCGCGACGGGGCGCGCACGATGTACGAGGGTCCCGAGGTCTACGGCAACGCGACCGCCTACGGCCGCGCGCTCTTCACCAGCCAGCACCTGGTCGGTCCGGACGCGACGGGGGTGGAGAAGATCAAGGGGCGCGAGTTCCTCATCGACCCCGACACCCGGGAGCTCGCCGTCGTCTGGCAGCTGTTCCGCGGGGACACCAGCACCCACTTCGTCCACGGCTCCCTGGCCTGGGAGCCGCGATGAGCGGCGAGGGGCGGGTGGTCGTCGTCACCGGCGGCACCCGTGGCATCGGTCTCGGCCTCGCCCGTGAGCTGCTGGCCCGCGGGTGCCGGGTGGTCGTCTGCGGCCGGACGCCCGAGGCGGTCGCCAAGGCGCTGGCCGAGCTCGGCGCGGGGCAGCGGGCCACCGGGCTGGCCGCCGACGTCTCCGACCGGGAGGCCGTGCGGCTGCTCTGGGGCCACGCCGCGGCCACCTTCGGCCGGGTCGACGTGTGGATCAACAACGCCGGTCTCTCCACCCGTCGGGGCCCGCTGCACGAGAGCGACCCGGACGAGGTCGACTCCGTGCTGGCGGTCAACGTCGCGGGGGTGATCAACGGCTGCGCCGTGGCTTCCGAGGGGATGGCCGCGCAGCCCGGTGGTGGCTGGATCTGGAACATGGAGGGCTTCGGCTCCCGCGGCGAGCACCAGGACGGCATGGCCGTCTACGGCGCCTCCAAGCGAGCCGTGCAGTACCTCACCGAGGCCCTGGTGCGTCAGACGAAGGGCACGCCGGTCAAGGTCGGGTTCCTCTCGCCCGGCATCGTGGCCACCGACCTGCTGGTGGGCGACTACGCCGAGGACCCCGACGGGTTCGAGAAGGTCAAGAAGATCTTCAACATCCTGGGCGACCGGGTCGAGACGGTGACCCCCTGGCTGGCCGACCGGGTCCTGGCCGCGACCAAGCACGGCGTCCGGGTCGCCTGGCTGACGCGCGGCAAGGCGGCGCGCCGCTTCATGACGGCCTCCTTCACCAAGCGCGACATCTTCGCCGAGGCCCGCTGATGGCGGCCGCCGGCGGGGTGGACGTCTGCGCCGAGTACGGCCTCGCGCTCGCCCTCGAGGACTTCGTCCCGGTCGTGCTGGCCGGCGCGGCCCTGGTCTTCGTGGCCCGGGCGGTGCACGGGCGGGTGCCCAGCGCCTTCCCGGTCGCCCTCGCCGGCGCCCTGGTGGTCACCCTGGGCGGGCTGGGCAAGGCCGTCTGGAAGCTCCTGGTGGCCGCCGGGTGCTGGGAGTACCCGATCCTGGAGAACCTCCTCTTCCCCTGCCTCTCCTTCGGGTTCGCGGCCCTGTCCTGGGCACTGCTCAGCGCGGTCCGCGGCAGCACGGTGACGCCGTGGCCGTTCGCCGCCTTCCCCGTCGCCGCGGCCGTGGGCGCCCTGTGGATGGGAGACACCTGGCCGCTGCTGATCGCGGCGGCGGTGGGCGCCACCTTCCTGGGGCTGACGGCGGCGGTCCACGCCTTCCGGCAGGGCAAGAGGTCGGTGGGTGTGCTCTTCGTCGTCTACGTGCTGGGCACCAACGTGCTCCCGCCCCTGGCCGCGCAACCGAACCAGTCCGCGGAGCTGCAGTGGGCCGAGCAGCTGACCAACTCGGCGGTGCAGCTCTGCTTCCTGCTGGGTGCGCTGTGGCTGCACCAGCAGCTGACCGGGCGTCCCGAACGGGCGGCCACCGACGAGCAGCAGGAGATCACGGCATGAGCGGGATCGACCGGTTGGGCTGGCGCCGCAAGTTCGGCGTCATCGCGCCGAGCACCAACACCATCGTTCAGCCGGAGTTCGACATGATGCGGGTGCCGGGGGTGACCTCCCACTACGGGCGGATCCTGATCCGCGACGGTCGGATCGGCGACGACGAGGGGATGGAGGCCCTGCTCGAGCAGATCCGGGCCTCGATGGCCGACTGCGTCGAGGGCATCATGACCATGGAGCCCGACTACCTGGTGATGGGGATGAGCGCCGAGACCTTCTGGGACGGCGTGGAGGGCAACCGCCAGTTCGTGCAGCAGATCCAGGAGCTGTCGGGCGGTCTGGGCGTGGCCACCGGCGCGGAGGCCTGCGAGCGCGCGCTGCACCTGTTCGGTGCGCGGAAGATCGCGGTCGTGACCCCGTACACCCCCCTCGGGGACGCGAACGTGCGCCGCTTCTTCACCGAGCTCGGCTTCGAGGTGGGTCGCATCAAGGGGCTGAGCTGTCCCAGCGCGGTGTCGATCGCCCAGGTGAGCGAGCAGACCCTGCGCGAGGCGCTGTGCGAGGTCGACGAGGACGACGTGGACGCGATCGTCCAGTGCGGCACCAACCTCTGCATGACCGAGCTCGCCGACGAGGCGGAGCGCTGGCTGGGCAAGCCGGTGATCGCGATCAACGCGGCCACCTGGTGGATGGCGCTGCGTGAGAACGGCATCGAGGACCGCCTGCACGGCTACGGGTCTCTGCTGCGGGACTTCTGACCCGCCCGCTCGGCCCCGGCTCAGCCCACGACGACCTGGTCGATCGGCAGGTGGGGCTCGAGGGCGGGGAAGACCCACGCGAAGAGGACCACCAGCACGAGCAGCACCAGCAGCACGCCCTGGACGACCTTGACCGGGAGCGAGCCCGGCAGCATCCGCCAGATCCACGCGTACACCTCAGGCCTCCAGCTCGTCCGGGGGACCGGCCGCGGGGGATCGCCGCTCGACCAGCTGCGCGCCGACCACGAGACGCTCCGTCGAGCCCCACCGTGGATGGCAGGTCACCAGCGTCATGGTCCGGGCGGTGGGCTTGCGGCCGGGCTGGCCGGGCACCGGGGCGACGACGTCGACCTGCGTCGGGGCGATGATGCGGGACCAGGTCACCTGGTAGGTGTACCAGCCGTCCGCCGCCTCCACGTAGACCTTGTCGCCCTCGGCCAGCTGGTCGAGGGCGGCGAACGGCTCGCCGTGGGTGGCGCGGTGGCCGGCGACGGCGTAGTTGCCGACCTTGCCGGGCAGCGCGGTGCCGGGGAAGTGGCCGGGGCCGTCGTTGAGCGTCTCGAGGTCGACGCCCTCGACCACCACCCACTCCCAGTCGGCGCCGAGCCGGGGGATGTGCAGCACGTTGAGGCCGTCGCCGGTGCGGGGCTCCACCTTGCGCCCCTGGGGGTGCTCGCGCTGCTCGGCGCGGAACTCCTCGAGGTGGCCGGCCTGGGCGTAGCTGGTCTGCACGTTGGTCCAGACCAGGAGGTAGAAGGCGAGGGCCGCGAGGAGTGCTCCGGCGGTCAGCATCAGCTCGGCGAGGAGACGCACGGCGGTGGCGGGCGCGGACTTCCACGTGCTCGACACCACATCAATATATCATCTAGAGTCTGCGGTCCCGGGTGATCCCGGTCCCCGCGCGCTGTCCAGTCGCTCAGGAGTGTGCATGCCGAAAAGACGTCTCCGCGGCCTCGTCGCGCTCGCGGTCGTCATCGGCTCGGCGGCGCCCGGGCTCGCCTCGGGCAGCGCCGCGGCCGAGGTGCCCGCGATGGTGCCCACGGGTGGCTGCTGGACCTACGTCCCGGCCCCGATGGCCGGGGTCGAGGACCTTGCCGGACACGTCGACGTGAGCACGCAGCTGGAGCCCTGGACGGTCGCGCCGGTGCTGCCCGAGGTCCGCCTCGCCACCAGCGGGGCGACCGCGGTGGGCGGCGCCCGGGCTCTCACGGTGGCCGCCTCGGGCGGTCCGGCCGTCGCCGCCCGGCCGGAGGAGACGACGGGGACGGCGACGTACCTCCTCGACGCCCTCGACTCCGCAGGGGTCCGGACCGCCCTGCCGTCGGCGGCCGCGGCCTTCACGCTCGCCCCCGGGGCGACCGCGATCCCGGCGACCAGCGCCACCGGTGCCCTGCCCCTGACGGTGCCGGGCTCCTTCTCCCTGGTCCTGCGCGGGGTGGTCTACGACCTGCCGGCCCTCGGGCAGCGGATCGTCTGCAACGGGCAGACCGAGGGGGTGCCCGGCGGTGTCAATCCGGCCACCATGCCGCTGGACCCCGCAGTGGCCACCCCCTTCGTCGTCTCGCCGGCCACCGCCCTGCTGGTCTCCGAGGTCGCCGGCCAGCGGGTCGCCGGCGCCGCCCGGGCGGGCGACACGATCGGGGTGACCCTCAGCGGCTTCCCCTCCGAGCGTCCCGTCGACCTCGTGCTGTGCGGGGGGGCCGAGGACCCGGCGGTGCCGCCCGCGTGCGGACTCCCGGTCACCGTCCCCACAGCGGCCGACGGCTCGTCGGTCGCCTGGATCCCCGTGCCGGACGACGTCGTCCCCGGCGACGGCCTGGTGCGCGCCTCGGTCCTCGGGGACGTCGCGATGGTGCTCGAGACACCCGTCCAGCTGCTCGGCGAGCCGACGGTCTCGCCGCACGAGAAGGCCGGACCCAAGAAGTGGCGGCTGGTGGGGGACCAGTGGGACCCGGGCAAGCCGGTCCGGCTGACCCTGCGTGACGCCGACGGCAAGCAGATGGGCCCCCGGGTGGTGGTCGAGGCCGGCCCGCGCGGACGGATCCGCGCCCGGCTCCCGGTGGCGTCGCGCCGCGAGGTCGTCGAGATCAGGGCCGTGCAGCGCTCGGGTGGCGCCCTCTCGGCCACCCTCGACCTCGCCGACGCCGGGCTGACCGCCTCCGAGCCCGGGGCCAAGGCCGGACCGCGGAAGGGCGGGGGCGGAGGGCCGCCCCAGCAGCAGGCCGCACCCCCCACCACGGTGCCGCGCTCGGTGACCCCGTCGGTCGTGACGCCGGTCGAGATCCCCGCCCCGCTCGACCTCGACGTCGACGTGGTCGACGGAGAGGTCGAGGAGGAGGTCGAGGAGGAGGTCGCGGGCACCCCCGAGACGGTGGCCGGAGGCGGGGAGGTCGCGGTCACCGAGGCGGTGCTGGTGGGCTCGTCCGACCTGGGCGACTTCTTCGGCGGGGCGCCGTCGCGGGTGCTCAGGCTGACGCTGGAGAACGTCGGCCAGGACGAGGCACGTGCTCCGGGGCTGACCATCGCCGTGGGCAAGGACGAGAAGGCCGATCCGGTCTACCTCAGCGACGGGATCGGCACGCTCGCCCCGGGGGAGACCCGGGTCATCGAGGTTCCGATCTCGCTGCCGACGGGTGCCTTCGGGACCTACCAGGTCACCGGGCGGATCGGTGACGGCGAGATCGGCGGCTTCGCCCTGAGCTGGCAGACCTACCCCTGGGGGCTGCTCGCGGTCAACCTGCTCGGGGTGGTGCTGATCGCCTGGGCGGTGCGGCGTCGCAGCCGGCGCACCAGTCCCGACCTGGCCATGGCCCTCGCGGCCCCGGTCGCGGCCGGAGCGCCGCCCGCCCGGGACGGGGAGGCGGTCATCGACCTGGCCACCCTCGCGCGGTGGTGGGAGCTGCAGGCGGCGCGGGCCGCCGGTACGGGCGTCGGGGCCGCCGCCGATGCTGCCCCGGCCGCGGACGACGCGGTGATCGATCTCGAAGCCCTGGACCGGTGGATGGCGTCCAGGGAGCTCACGCCTGTTCAGAAAGCGTGACGACGCTCTGGCGCTGAAACAGATATCGTATATAGTTTCGCCACGGCCGATCGAGAGGGAGCCATGGGTCACGCAAGGGAACGCCGTCCACGACGCACAGACCGCTCGCTGCTAGTGCGCTCCGGACTGACGTGCGCCGCCCTCTCCCTGGCCCTGGTGGGCTGCGGCGCCATGATGCCCGGCGGTGGTGACGAGGTGGACACCGCCACGGCGGGGCCCGGCACCACCGACGAGTCGGTCAAGGTCGTCTTCGTCGGGGTCGACCTCGACAAGGTCAAGGAGACGACCGGCTTCACGACCGCCTCGATCGGCGACCCCGAGAAGCAGGTGCAGGCCCTGGAGGACTGGGTCAACGACAACGGCGGCCTCGGTGGACGCTCGCTCGACGCGGTCTTCCGGTGGTACGACGCGGAGACCGACTCCCCGGCGACCGAGGAGCAGCTCTGCAACGAGGTCACCCAGGACGAGAAGGCGTTCGCGGTGGTGCTCACCGGCCAGTACCAGTCGAACGCCCGTCCCTGCTACGCCCAGCGCAAGACCCTGATGCTCGACATCTCGCTGGTGGCCAACGACCGCGCGCTCTACGACGAGCTGGCCCCCTACCTGTGGGCCCCGAGCTTCCCCGAGTACGACGCCTTCGTCTCCTCCTACATCAAGGCGCTCGACCAGGAGGGCTTCTTCGAGGGCCGCGACAAGGTCGCGATCGTGGCGGCCGACTCGCCGGTCAACGACCGGACCGTGAAGAACCAGGGGGTGCCGCAGCTGAAGAAGCTCGGGATCGACGCCGAGGTGGCGTGGGTCGACACCACCGACATCGGCACCTTGTACATGGGCCTGGAGCAGGGCGCGATCACCTTCGCCACCGCCGGCATCGACCGGGTGCTGTTCCTGGGGGGTTCCCGGCTGGCCTCGATGTTCGCCACCATCGCCGGCTCGAAGGACTTCGACGCCACCTACGCGATCTCCAGCTATGACAACCCCTCGTTCTTCGTCAACAACCCGGGCACCGTCCCCAGCGACACGATGAAGGGCATGGTGGGCATCGGCTTCCACCCGCCCCAGGACGTCGCCGACGACGTGATGCCGTTCCCGGCCGAGGGTGCCGAGCAGGAGTGCCTCGACATCTTCGCCGAGGTCGGGGAGACCTTCGAGACCCGCGAGGCCGCGCGCGTGGCGCTGCCATACTGCGACGCGGTCAAGCTGCTCAAGCTCGGCGCGGACGGCGTCGAGGGTCCCCTCAACGCGGCCGCCTGGGGCGAGGTCGTCGACCGGGAGGGCGGCGACTTCCAGACCGCGTCCGGCTTCGGCAACGCGATGGGCGACGGCACCCGCGCCGCCGCGGGGGCCTACCGGGTGATGAGGTTCGCCGAGGACTGCAAGTGCTTCCGATACGAGGGCGACGATGTCCCTTTCGACACGAAGTGACGCGGCCCCCGCGCTGAGGTGCGAGGGGATCGACGCGTCCTACGGTCCGGTCCAGGTCCTCTTCGGCGCCTCGTTCCGGGTGGAGCGTGGCGAGATGGTCGCCCTGCTCGGCCCCAACGGGGTGGGCAAGTCCACCGCCCTCCGGGTGATCGGCGGGCTCCTCGCCCCCAGTGCGGGTTCGGTCCACCTCGGGGGTCTCGACGTCACCTCGTGGTCGCCGCGCAAGCGGGTGCAGGCGGGGCTCAGCCAGGTGGTGGGGCAGTCCACCTTCGGCTCGCTCACCGTCGTGGACAACCTGACGATGCACGGCTACGCGGCCAAGGACAAGAAGTGGGTCAAGGAGGCCGTCGAGGCCGCGCTGGTGATCTTCCCGCGGCTCGACGCCCGTCGTAACCAGCCCGCCTCCACGCTGTCCGGCGGTGAGCGGCAGATGCTCGCGCTGGCCAAGGCGATCGTGAATGACCCCGAGCTGCTGGTGATCGACGAGTTCTCGCTGGGTCTGGCGCCCGTCGTGGTCGGCGGCCTGTGCGAGCTGGTGCGCCGGCTCAACGAACGGGGCACCTCGGTCCTCGTCGTCGAGCAGTCGGTCAACGTCGCCCTCTCCCTGGTCCACCGGGCCTATGTGATGGAGAAGGGCGAGGTCATCGCGGAGGACGCCGCGGCAGCGCTCGCCGCGGACCCCGACCGGATCCGGACGCTGATGCTCGGCGGCCACGTGGCGGAGGCGGTATGAGTCCCGTGCTGGACGTCCCCCTGGTGATGGCCGTGACCGACGTGCGGTTCTCGCTGGCCGGCTTCGACTTCGGCGTCGACCGGCTGCTGCTCGGCCTTTTCGCCGGCCTGACCTACGGCCTGCTGGCCATCGGCCTGGTGCTGGTCTACCGGTCGAGCCGGTTCGTGAACTTCGCCCACGGCTCCATCGGCGTCTTCGGCGCCTCCATCCTGGGGCTCCTCGCGGCCGACTGGGGGGTGCCGTACTGGCTCTCCTTCGTGCTGGCCATGGCGGTGGCCGCCGGGCTGGCGGCCGGCATCGAGTGGCTGGTGGTCCGGCGCCTGACCGGGCGCCCCACGATGATCGGGATGATCGCCACGCTGGGGCTCTCCCAGTTCATCCTGATCGCCGCGCTCATCATCAACGCCGACGGCGTCAGCGGCTTCACCTTCCCGCGCCCGCCCGGCCTGCCGCAGTTCGAGCTCGGCGCCACCACGATCAGCACGCCGTACGTCGCGATGGTCCTCCTCGGTCCGGTGCTGCTCGTCGGGCTGGCCTGGTTCCTGCGCGAGCACCGGATCGGCGTCGCCATCCGCGCGGCCGCCGACGACGAGGACGCGGCGCTGCTGGAGGGGATCCCCGCGCGTCGGATGGCCACGCTGGCCTGGGCCATCGCCGGCGCCGTCGCGGCCTTCTCCGCCATGCTCGTCACCCCGACCACCGCCGGCCAGTCGATCGACACCCTCGGCCCGGACATCCTGCTCAAGGGCCTGGCCGGTGCCGTCATCGCCCGGATGTCCTCGATCCCGATCGCCGTGGTCGCCTCGCTTGGCGTCGGCGTGCTCGAGCAGCTGCTCCTCTCCAACCCCGACACCCGCAACGCGGTGCCGCTGGCGCTGGGCCTGGTCATCGTCGTCGCGCTGCTCCGCCAGCCCGCCCTGGGCCGCGCCGCCCGCGAACGGGTCGGCTGGCAGCGGATCGTGATGAGGCCGCTGCCGGCGGAGTACCGCAGGCTGTGGGCGGTCCGCTGGTTCCCCCGGGTCATGGGCGCCACCCTGATCGGCGCGGCGGTCGGCGCCGCCTACGTGGTCTCCAACTCCACGGCCTCGGCGATGACCAACGTCGTCGGCTTCGCCCTCGTCGGCCTCTCCGTCGGACTGCTCACCGGCGTCTCCGGCCAGCTCTCGCTGGGCCAGTTCGCCTACGCCGGCATCGGTGCCGCCGTCTCGGTGCACGCCGTGCAGAACACCGGCAGCTTCGTCCTCGGCCTGGCCGCCGGCATCGCGGCTGCGGCGGCCTCCTCGGCCCTGGTCGGGATCCCGGCGATGCGGCTCCAGGGCCTCGCGCTCGCGGTCTCCACGCTGGCCCTGGCGCTGGCCACCACGAGCTGGCTGCTGCGGCTCGACAGCTTCCTGGGCTTCGGCGTCCAGCCGTCCAAGCCCACGGTCTTCGGCTACGCCCTGACGCTGGCCGTCGACTACTACCTCTTCGCGCTGCTGATGCTGGTGGTGGCCACCTGGCTGGTCGGCAACCTGCGGCACAGCGGCTTCGGCCGCACCCTGCAGGCGATCCGTGACAACGAGGACGCGGCGCGGGCCTTCACGGTCAGCGCGCGGATCCGGAAGCTGCAGGTCTTCGCGATCTCCGGCGCCGTGGCCGGGCTGGGCGGGGCCGTGATCGGGCACGGCCAGACGCAGCTCACCGTCAACTCGTTCCCGGCCGCGGCGAGCATCGACGTGGTGGCGATCGCCGTCGTGGGCGGGCTCGTGCTGACCGGCGGACCGATCCTCGGGGCGATCATCATCATCGGCATCCCCAGCATGTTCAGCCTGGGCCTGATCGGGAGCGCCGCGCTGTCGGTCGGCTGGCTCCTGGTGGTCGTGCTGCTGCCCGACGGGTTGGGCGGCCTGATCGCACGGGCCCGCGACTGGTGGGCGGACGGCGTCGCGCGCCGGGCCGGCATCGACGTGCGGCAGGCCCGGTACGGCACCGACGAGAAGCCGCCCTCGCCGCTCTCCTCCACGCTCCGTCTGGAGGGGCTGCGCCCCGAGGGTCGTCACGAGCCCCAGCCCGACGGACTGCCCGTGCTCTCGGTGGACGGCGTCTCCCGCCGCTTCGGCGGCGTGGTGGCCGTCGACGGCGTCAGCCTGGAGGCGGTCCAGGGCGAGATCGTCGGCATCATCGGGCCCAACGGGGCCGGCAAGACCACGCTCTTCGAGATCATCGCGGGCTTCACCGCCCCCGACGGCGGTCGGGTGGGCTACGGCGGCCGCGACGTGACCGGCCGCACGCCCGAGCAACGGGCCCGCGTCGGGCTGGTCAGGTCGTTCCAGGACGCCGCCCTCTTCGGCACGCTGACCGTCCAGGAGACCCTGATGCTGGCCCAGGAGCGGCTCGAGCCGTCCCGGCTCTGGACCGCGATGATGGGTGCCCGGGAGGCCGAGCGGCGCAAGGAGGAGAAGGCCGCGGAGCTGCTCGAGCGGATGGCCCTCACCCCCTTCGCCCGCCGGCAGATCTCCGAGTTGTCGACCGGCACGCGCCGGGTGGTCGAGCTGGCCAGCCTGCTCGCGCTGGAGCCGCGGGTGCTGCTCCTCGACGAGCCGTCGGCCGGCATCGCGCAGAGCGAGAGCGAGTCGCTCGGCGAGCTGCTGCACGGGATCCGCCGCGAGCTCGGCACCACGATGATCGTGATCGAGCACGACCTTCCGCTGCTCTCCCACCTGTGCGACCGGATGGTCGCGATGAACCTCGGCCGGGTCGTCGCGGTCGGCACCCCGGACGAGGTGCGTGACCATCCCGAGGTGATCAGGTCCTACCTCGGCACCGACGAGAGCGCGATCTCCCGTTCCACCGTCCGCGCGAGCGCGCTCCCGACCGTCCCCACGACGCCGCTCGACCCCCTGTCCGCACACGCCCCCCAGTACCACCCCTGAGCCAAGGCCGACCCGAGGAGAACCACCATGCGAAGCACAGCCAGACTCGCCAAGGCCCTGGCGGCCACGATCGCGCTGTTCGTGGTGGCGCTCGTCGGCGCGCCGCCGGGCTTCGCCGCCGGCCCCTCGCTCGACGTGAGCGCGAAGGACGGTCTCACCGACGGCCAGGAGGTGACACTCACCGGCAAGGGCTTCGCACCCGGGATGGGTCAGATCGCAGCCGGGCAGTGCATCGAGGGCTACACCGGCCCGAGCCACTGCAACCTCCAGGGCGGGGCGACGTTCCGCAACGCCGACGGATCGGGCTCGATCGGGACCTTCACCATCGTGGTCAAGGAGAAGTTCGGCTCCTACGACTGCACCAAGGTGCAGTGCGTGATCGCTGCCGCCCCGCTGCCCACCGTCCAGGACGCGGCCACGGTCGCGGCCAACCAGGTGGTCATCCCGATCACCTTCGGCGGCGGGTCCACCGAGCCGGCCACCGAGGACGCGGGTGGCGAGGAGGCCGAGGAGGCCGAGGAGGAGACCGCGACCGGGAACGAGGCGGCCCCCGTCGGTGGCGACGACACCCTGCCAAAGACGGGTGCCGGCGAGGTCGTGGCGTTCTCCGTGCTCGGCGCGGTCGTGCTGCTGCTGGCCGGGGCCGGTCTGGGCCTCGGTGCCCGTCGCCTGGGGGGCGTCGCGTGAGGGCGCGTCGCCTGCTGGCCGGCGCAGCCGCCACCTCGCTGGCCGCCCTCAGCCTGAGCATCGCCGCGCCCGCCTCGGCCGCACCGGTGACCTCCTCGCAGACGGTCACGTGCCAGACCGCGCACCTCGCCCCGACGCCGGAGCGGCCCTACTTCCCGTCGTTCGACTGGGCGGCCTCCCTCACGGTGGCCGCGCAGACCGACGGGACCAACACCTACCTCGAGATCCAGGCCAACGACCTGGCGAAGCCGGGCGGGGCCGGCATCGTGCCGATCGGGCTCAAGGACGCCAAGACCGTCGCCAAGATCACCGCGACGGTCAACGGCACGCCGGTCACGCTGGAGGGTGCGGGCGGACCCATCGACGTCCCGGCCAACGCGCCGGTGCCGGTGCCGAAGGTGTCCGCCACGATCCCGGGCGCGGCGACCCCCCTCGCGGTGGTGGTCACGAACATCCAGATCGACGCGGCGGCCATGGGCTACGTGCTGCCCACCTACTGCCCGGTCGAGGGCACCACCCTCGCCTGGGCGGTCGGCGACGTCGGCGTGGACGGCGCGGTCGGTCCGTTGCCGACGGCGACTCCGGTCCCGACGCTGACCCCGGCCCCGGCCCCGTCGGCGTCCCCGACGCCGACGGCCACACCCACCGAGAAGCCCAGCAAGAAGCCGGAGCCCACCAAGAACCCCGGCAAGGGCAAGGAGCCGAAGAGCTCGGGCAGCAAGGGGAGCCCCGCGTCGGGGAAGGTGACCTACGGCTGCCTGCTGCAGCCCTTCGCGAGCGACTTCGACTACACCCCCAGCGTCCGGCTGGCCGGCTCGCGCGCCAAGGACGGTGACCAGAAGGTCTCCCTGGCCGCGAGCCTGAGCGAGATCCCGGGCCTGGCCCCGGTGCCGATCGAGAACGGCACCATGGACGTCACCATGAACGCCAAGATGGGCGGCACGGCCGTGGCGCTGAAGGGACGTTCGACGGTCAACGCCGAGCCGTACGGCACGGTGCCGGTGCCGACGCTGACCGCGCAGATGAACAGCTCGGCCGACGAGGCGGACGTCGAGGTGACCGGCTTCTCGTTCGCCTTCGGCGAGATGTCCGGGGTGAAGATCAGCGCCGAGTGCACGGTGAAGGGCGACGGCGCCCTGGGCGCGGCCACCTTCGGCGTGGGCGACCTGGCCGAGTCCGGCCCGGGTGGTGGCACCCCCGGAGGTGGTGGCACGCCGGGTGGTGGCACGCCGGCCGGCGGCACTCCCAGCACCAGCACCCTGCCGCAGACCGGGTCGGGCGCGCCGCTGGCGATGCTGGGGCTGTGGTCCAGCGCGCTCGTGCTGGCGGGCGTGGCGTTGTTCCTCCACCTGCCGCGACGCCGCCAGGGAGCCTGACCGGCGCGCCACGACAGGCGCAGTACCACGACAAAGACCACCGGGGTGGGCCGACGGCCCACCCCGGTGGTCTTTGTCTGCGCGGCCCGCGGGCCCCGGCGTGCCTGAGGCCGGCGTGCCTCAGGCCAGAGCGGCGAGCGCCGGGTCGAACGACCGGGAGGCCTCGAACCCGCTCGCGGTGAGCCGCTCCACCGAGATGGGCGAGGACGGCGAGGCGATCTCGCCGCGGTACTCCAGGGCCGGCAGCCCCTGCTCGGCCGAGAGTCGGTCGAAGAGCTCGGCGTTGGTCGGCGGCACCTGCGCGTGGGTCAGGTTGAAGAGCCCGTCGGTCTCGGCGTGCACCGCGTGCACCACCGCGTCGGCGGCGTCCGCCACGTGCAGCCGGTAGAGCAGGGCCTCACCGGAGAACGGCACGGACCCGCCCAGGAACTTGTGCGCCATCGCGACCTTCTCGGCGATCGGCGGGTCGCCGGGACCGAAGATGTCACCGCACCGGAAGATGGTGGCCCGGTCGCCGGTCGAGGCGTAGACCCGCTCCATGGCCAGGAAGTTGCTCGGGCTCGGGTCGTCGGAGGTGGTCACCGGGGCCGACTCGTCGATGAGGTCGAGGTGGTTGGCGGCGTCGCCGTAGACCGAGAGCGAGGAGAGCGCCACCAGGCGCGTCCCGGGGTCGGCGGCGGCGACCACGTTCTCGGCGGTCGTGACCAGCACGTCGCGGTAGGTCTTCGCCCGGCCCTCGGGGGTCATGGAGCCCGACGCCGAGGGGCCGGCGGTGACCACGACGACGTCCTGGCCGGCCACGGCCTCGCGGACCGTCGCCTCGTCGGAGCCGCGCAGCACGACGGCGCGGGGGAAGCGCTCGCGGAGCGTGGCGACCTTCTCCGGGCTGGTGGCCGTGACGGTCACCTCGTGCCCGAGCGCGCCCAGCTGGTCGGCCGCGGCGGAGCCGACGAACCCGGCTCCGATGACAAGGACCTTCATGCGTTCTCCTCCATCTGTGTGAAGCCGGCGCGGACCGCGACCAGCTCATCGACCCGCTCGGCGCCCAGGAACTTCTTGGACAGCTCGTTCATCGGGTCGAGGGTGTATCCGAGGGTGCGGACGCGGTGGTCACGGGCACGGAGCGCGGCGCGCTCCTCCACCGGGGTCGCCACGGCCTCGCGCACCCAGCCCAGCCAGGTGTCCACCCGGTCCCGGACCACCTGGCGCAGCGTCTCCACGACGTCCTCGGTGCGGTCGGCCACGTAGGAGTGGGCGACGGGGGAGAGGAAGGCGCGCATGTAGGTGCCGTGGCTGACCGACCAGGTGAACCGGTCGTCGCCGCGCAGGGCCAGGAACTTCTCGTTCTCCGGCTCGTAGTAGCGGGCGAGGTAGTCGGCGTCGACCATCAGGTCCCGCCGCGCCACGAGTTCGCTGTAGAAGAAGATCTGCGGGATCGTGCCGAAGACGAGGATCAGGTGCGGGACGTCGATCTCCGGCCCGAGCCAGACCTGCAGGTTCATGTCGAGGATCGAGTTCCTGCGGTTGCCGATCCAGGAGTGGACCAGCCACTCCACGGCCGGGCCCTCCGCGTCCGGACCCGCTGCGGAACGATCGCCCACGAAGGTGCTCATCGAGCCCTCGTAGCTCTCGTCCTCGGTGGCCCAGTAGTCCAGGCCCTCGCTCGCCGGGTGGGGCTGCACCGGGAGCTCGGCCACGATCCGTTCCTTGGCCTCGCCGAGGATCTGCCAGAACTCGGCCCAGAGCTCGGAGCTGTCGACGTCCGGGTTGGCTGCGAGGAACTCGTGGATGGTCCTGGTCTGGGCGCTGCTGCTCATGCCGACAGAGTATAGATATATGATCTATTCTGTCAGGAGGTGGACGCGATGATCGTGGTGGTGAGTCAGGCCCGCACCAAGCCGGGTGAGGAGCACGCGAGCGCCTACATCTCGCTGAGCGGAGAGTTCGGACGGTTCTTCACCGGGCAGCCCGGCTTCCGCGGCAGGCGCCTGGTGCGCGGCGTGGAGGACCGCCAGCACTTCACCCACCTGCGCTGGTTCGACTCCGTCGAGAGCTACGAGGCGTGCACGCGGGCCGAGGGCTACGTCGAGCACACCGAGCTCATGTACGAGCACCTCGAGCCCTACGACTCCTACCCCCGCGAGTACCTCGAGGTAGTCCTCGACGAGGCCGACCCCCAGGCGGGGGCATGACGACGTTCGTCCTGGTGCACGGCGCGTTCCGCGGCGGCTGGGCCTGGCGCGCAGTCCGGCCGCACCTCGTGGCCGCCGGTCACGACGTGCACGCCCCCAGCCTGGTCGGCGCCGGCGAGCACCACGAGCGGGTCCGGGAGGTCACCGGCCTCAAGGTCTGGTCGGACCAGGTCAGCCGACTGATCCTCCTGGAGGACCTGCGGGAGGTGATCCTGGTCGGGCACAGCCAGGGCGGTCTCGTCACCTCCTCGGTGGCGGCCCGGATCCCGGACCGGATCGCCTGCGTGGTCCATCTCGACGCGGCCGTGCCCGTCGCGGGCGAGCGCGCCGTCGACCTGGGCCCGCCGCCGGCCCGGCTCCCGGAGCGGGGCGACCTCGTCCCGGCGCGTCCGGTCCCCACCGACTCCGGCGAGTACGACGAGGAGACGGCCCGCTGGATCGACGCGCGCCTGAGCGCCAGCCCGGTGGGTCCGGCGCTGGACCCGGTGCCCGCGGTGCCGGCCGAGGTCCGCGAGGTCTTCGCCTTCTGCGCGCGCACCCCCGCCGGCTACCCCTCGACCCACACCCGGGCCCGGCTCGAGGCGCAGGGGGCCGAGCCCACCGTGCTGGACGCCGGGCACGACGCGCCCCTGACCGCGCCCGAGCTCGTCGCCGCCCTGCTCCTGGCGCAGGTACCCGACCCCTCCGACCAGCACCCGACCAGCACGACGCACCCGATCACGAAAGGTCTCCGATGACCACCTCCGAGCAGGGATCCTCCGCAGCCAACCTCAAGCCCGGGTGGCAGGGCCGGTTCTTCGAGGACTTCGAGGTGGGTGACGTCTACCAGCACCCGCTCGGCCGGACCCTCACCGAGCACGACAACATCTCCTTCTCGCTGCTCACGATGAACACCAACCAGATGCACTTCAACAGCGAGTACGCCGCCCGCTCGGAGTTCGGGAAGCCGCTGGTCGTCTCGACGCTGACGGTGGCCATCGCGGTGGGTCAGTCGGTCACCGACCTCACCCAGAACGCCTTCGCCAACCTCGGCTGGGACGACATCCGGATGACCCACCCGGTCTTCGCCGGGGACACCCTCTTCAGCGAGTCCGTCGTGCTGGACAAGCGCGAGTCGGCCAAGCGTCCGCACGCCGGCATCGTCACGGTCAAGACCCGCACCCTGAACCAGCACGGCGACGAGGTGTGCTCCTTCAAGCGCATGTTCTACGTCTACAAGCAGGGGGCCGAGCAGCTCGAGGGGATCTTCCCCGAGGGCAAGCGCTCGCTGCTGGCCGGCACCGACCTCGCCGAGGACTGAGGCGCCGACGATGCGGATCACCTTCGCCCCGTGGGGCGAGACCCTGGCAGAGCTGGTGGACGCGGCGCGCCGCGCGGAGGAGGCCGGCGCCGAGGTGATCTGGGTGCCCGAGCTGCACCGCAGCGCCAGCGTGAGCGCGGCCGCGATCGCCCAGGCCACCAGCACCGCCCAGGTCGGCACGGCCATCCAGCTGGCCTTCGTGCGCAGCCCCATGGTCACCGCCCTGGAGGCCCTGGACCTCGACGAGCTGGCCGACGGCCGGTTCATCCTGGGCCTGGGCACGGGGGTGAAGCGCCTCAACGAGGAGTGGCACCACGCCCGCTGGGGCAAGCCGGTGGGTCACCTGGACGAGGTGGTCCGCAACGTCCGGCACTTCGTCTCCCACGCCACGCGCGGCGAGGAGATGCGGCTCGAGGGCGAGCACGAGCCGATGCGGATCCGCGGCTACGAGCGTCCCTACCCGGTCCGCAGGGCCCGCATCCCGGTCTACCTGGCGGCGATGGGCCCGGCGATGACCCGGCTGGCCGGGCGCATCGGCGACGGCTGGATCAGCCACGAGCTGTGCTCCCCGGCGTACCTCTCCGCACGCACCCTCCCCGAGATCGAGGCGGGCCTCGCCGCGGTCGAGGGGCGCACCCGCTCCGACATCGAGCTGGTCGTCTCGGCCTGCTGCTCGGTGGACCCGGACCCCCGCGCCGCCGTCGACCGGGTGCGCGGCCACGTGGGCTTCTACGCCAGCGTCCGCTCCTACGCGGACTTCTTCGAGTTCCACGGCCTCGGCGAGGCCCAGCAGGAGGTGATCGAGGTCTTCGGCTCCGGCCGGGGCGCCGAGCACCTGTCAGCCGCGGTCACCCCCGAGATGGTGGACGCGATCACCCTCAACGGCGACCGGGACCGCGTGATGGAGCAGATCGACGGCTACCGCGGCCTCGCCGACGCGGTGAAGCTGTCGGCCCCCACCCACGGCCTGAGCCCGGCGCAGGTCCGGGCCGGCCAGGACGAGGTCATCGGCCTCATCGAGACCCTCACCAAAGGATGACGCACATGAGCCAGCAGCCGGACCAGCGCATGAAGCCGCTCCAGGACGTCAGGATCATCGCGCTCGAGCAGTACGGAGCGGGACCCTTCGGCAGCGTGCACCTCGCCGACCTCGGCGCCGACGTGATCAAGATCGAGGACCCGCGGGTGGGCGGCGACGTCGGCCGCTACGTGCCGCCGTACTTCGAGGGCGAGGACTCGCTCTTCTTCGAGACCTTCAACCGCAACAAGAGGTCCATCTCGCTGGACATCAAGACCCCCGAGGGTCGCGCGGTCTTCGAGGACCTGGTCCGCAACGCCGACGCGGTCTACTCCAACCTGCGCGGTGACGTGCCCGAGAAGATCGGCATCACCTACGACCAGCTCAAGCACCTCAACCCCGCGATCGTCTGCTGCTCGCTGTCCGGCTTCGGGATGACCGGGCCGCGGCAGCAGGAGCCGGGCTACGACTACGTGCTCCAGGGCCTGGCCGGCTGGATGGAGCTCACCGGGGAGCCGGACGGCCCGCCGACGAAGTCGGGCCTCTCGCTGGTCGACTTCTCCGGCGGCTACGTCGCCGCGCTGTCGCTGATGGCGGGGCTGCACGCGGCGAAGCGCGACGGCGTCGGCATGGACTGCGACGTCTCGCTCTACGACACGGCGATGGCGATGCTCACCTATCCCGCCACCTGGCACCTCAACGCCGGCTACACGCCGAAGCGGATCAGCCACTCGGCCCACCCCTCGCTCGTCCCCTTCCAGGCCTTCGAGGCCCGGGACGGCTGGTTCGTGGTGGGGTGCGCCAAGGAGAAGTTCTGGGTCCGGCTGGCCGAGGTCATCGGCCACCCGGAGTGGGCGCAGGAGGGGTCGCCGTACGCGACCTTCACGCTGCGCCAGCAGAACCGGGCCGAGCTGACCGCCGCGCTGGAGGCGATCTTCGCGACCGAGACCGTCGACCACTGGCTCTCGCTGTGCTACCCGGCCGCGATCCCGTGCGGCCCGATCAACGACGTCGAGGCCGCCCTCAAGGACGAGCACCTGGTCGCCCGCAACATGCTGGTCACCACCGAGCACCCGCGCTACGGCACCGTCACCCAGGTCGCCTCCCCGGTGCGGGTGGGCGCCGAGCTGCCCGACTACCGCCGTGCCCCGCAGCGCAACGAGCACGCCCTCGAGGTGCTCACCGAGGTCGCCGGCTATGACGCGGCCCGGATCGCCGAGCTCGAGGCCGCTGGTGCCTTCGGCGCGGCACCCCAGGCCGAGGAGCACGTGGACGTGGCCCAGGCGTCCGGGGCTGCGGAGGCCTGAGGATGCCCGCGCACCACACCCCGAGTACCGCCGCCGAGCTGGCCCGCTGGGTCACCGGCGACCTGGCGGTGCCCGCCGAGGTCGACGCCGCCGCGCTGCGCCACCTGCTCGACGGCCTGGGCACCGCGGTCGCCGCCGTACGTGCCGACGCCGCCGCCCCGGCGCTCGCCGTGGCCACCGGGCTCGGCGGCCCGGCGGAGTCCACCGTGCTGGGCACCTCGACCCGGATCTCGGCGCCTGCGGCGGCGCTGGCCAACGGCACACTCGTGCACGCGCTCGACTTCGACGACACGCACGCCGGCGGCCTGGTGCACGCCACCGCCGTGGTGCTCCCTGCCGCGCTCGCGGTGGGGGAGCAGGTCGGTGCCGGCGGCCGCGCGGTCCTCGACGCTGCGGTCGTGGGCTACGAGGTCGCCTGCCGGGTCGCCTCCGCCGCCCCGCACGGCTTCCACGCGGCGGGTCTGCACGCGACGATGGTGGCCGGGGTCTTCTCCTCCGCGGCGGTCGCCGCCAGGCTGCTCGGGCTGGACGCCGCCACCACCACCCACGCCCTCGGGATCGCCGGCAGCCAGGCCGGCGGCCTGCTGGCCTTCCTGGCCACCGGCGCCAGCACCAAGCAGCTGCACCCCGGCTTCGCCTCCCAGTCCGGCATCCTGGCGGCCCGTCTCGCCTCCGCCGGGGCCACCGGCCCCGAGACCGTCTTCGACGGCCCGCACGGGGTCTACGACGCCCTGGCCACCGGACCGGTCGACGTCCGGGTCATCCTGCGCGACCTGGGCTCGGTGTGGGAGACCACCCGGATCGGGATCAAGCCGTGGCCGACCTGCCAGCTGGCCCACGCCACCATGGCCGCGGCCGCCCAGGGCCTCGCCGGCGCCGGCGCCGGCGCCGGCGCCGAGGACGTGGTGGCGCTGCATGCCTCCGTGCACCCGGACTCCGCCTCGGTGGTCTGCGTCGCCGACCGCGACCTGGCCCACCCCGCCAGCCCGTACGCCGCCAAGTTCAGCCTGCCGTGGAGCGTCGCCGCCCTGCTCCTCGACGGCCACGTCGGGGTGGAGACCTACGCACCCGCCCAGCTCGAGCGGCCGGAGATCAGCGCGCTCGCCGCACGGATCACCTGGGAGGAGACCCCCGGCCACGGGGTCGCCGCCGACGCCGCCGGCGACGTGGTCCTGACGCTGGCCGACGGGCGCACCGTCACCGGCCACGTCGACCGCAGCCCCGGCGGCGGGTCGGCCCCCCTGGCCGACGCCGATCTGCGCGCCAAGCTCGCCGGGAACGCCGGCCCGCTGGCCGACGCGTTGGCCGAGGCGGTCCTCGCCCTGCCCGGCGCCACCGACCTGACCCTGCTCCTCACCCGTGCCGCCGCGGCGGCCGACGCACCCCTGGAGGTCCCCGCATGACGCTCTCCGCCATCGAGCCCGACACGTTCGACTGGTTCCCCTACCAGGGCTACACCTTCTGCCTCGGTCTCACCGAGGGCGACTCCGCCTGGACCTCCGGGCACACCTCGGCGCGCCACGATCCCGCGCTCGGCAAGATGACGGTCGAGGGCACCATGGAGCAGCAGGCCCGGATCGCCTACGCCAAGTGCCTGGCGATCCTCGAGGGCGCCGGCTTCGGCCCCGAGGACGTCACCCGGGTGAGCGAGAACGTCACGATCGCCGGGCTGCACGCCTACCAGGACGCAGCCGGGGTGCGCCGCGAGCTGCTGGGGGACCGGCCGACCGTGCGCACCGTGGTGGTCGAGCGCCTGGTGCGGCGTGCCGCCTGGCTCGAGGTCGAGCTGCACGCGGTGCGCGGCGGCGGGCGGCAGCTCCGGGTGGCCTCCGAGGTCCGCGACGCCGGCACCTGGCAGGCCTCCTCGATCACCGAGGGCGAGGACGGCGTCGTCTACCTGCCGACGGTGACGCCGGTGGACGAGCACGGCGACGTGGTCTTCGAGGGCGACTTCGTCTCCCAGTACCGCTACGTGCTGGAGCGGGCGGGCGTGCTGCTGGAGTCGGTCGGGCTCACCCTCGGCCACGCGGTCACCACCTACGACTACTCGACCCCGGAGACTCGCGCGGTCTACCGCGGCACCCACAAGGTCCGCAAGGAGCTGCTGGGCGACAACGAGGGGGGCGTCTACCCGGGAGCCGGCGGCATCCTGATGAGCCGGCTGCACGCCCCCGGCGCGCTGGTGGCCATCGACGTGACCGCCTCGCGGCACCCGCTCGAGCTGGTGAACCCCGGCTGGTCGCGCTACGACACGCTCACCTACGCGCCGGGCGTCAAGGCGGGGCGCACCCTGTTCATGTCCGGCTTCGCGGCCCTCGACATGGAGTCCCAGCAGGCGCTGCACGCCGGCGACCTGGGCAAGCAGGCGGAGGCGACCTACGGCGCGATCCTGCACCTGCTCGAGCACGCGGGCCTGGGGCCCGCGGACCTGCTGGAGACCACCGAGTACTGCGTGGAGTCGGCCGTCGGCGACTACAAGGCGGTCGCCGAGGTCCGCGAGCGGCTCCTCGGGCCCCCGTGGCCGGCCTCGACCGGGGCGCTGTGCCACAGCCTGCTGCGCCCCGAGTTCCTGCTGGAGGTCTTCCCGACCGCGCTCTACCCGGCCTCCGCCGGGGCCGTCACCCAGGAGGCCCGCCCATGAGCCTGCTCACCGACGAGGTGCGCGCCCTCGAGGGCCGCACCAAGGTCTACACCGCGCCGGAGCCGTTCGGGGCCGCCGCGGGCCGCTACTTCGGGCTCGCGACCGGCGACGCCAACCCGCTGTACTCCGACCCCGACTACGCCCGCGCCCAGGGCCTGGCGGGGGTCACCGCACCCCTGACGCTGGTCTGCGAGACCAACCAGTACGCCGGCCTCCCGATGGACCACGAGGGCTACGCCGGGCACACCTGGGACCTCGACATCCCGCACACCCGCCAGGTCCGCGGCGGCAACTCCTACACCTTCCACCGCCGCATCCGCCCCGAGGACGTGGTCACCGCGACCTGGCGGATCACCTCGGTCACCGAGAAGGTCACCGGCTCGGGCAGCGCGATGCTGGTCATCGCCTCGACCGCGACCTACACCAACCAGGACGACGAGCTGCTGGCGGAGAACGCGGAGACGATCATCTTCGTCGAGCTCGCCCGCAGCGGGACGGAGCAGGCATGAGCGAGGGCTTCCCGACCGTCTTCGCCGACCACGCGAGCATCGCCGTCGGCGACCCGGTCCCGCCGCTGGAGCGCACGATCGGGCTCACCGACATGGTCGCCTACGCGGGCGCCACCTGGGACTGGCACCGGCTGCACTACGACACGGCGTACGTCGCGGAGAAGGGACTCCCCGGCCCGATCGTGGACGGCCAGGTCTACGGCGCGCTGCTGGTCGAGATGCTCCAGGACTGGCTCGGCCCCCAGTCGTTCGTGCACCGGCTGGAGTTCACCTTCCGCAACCTGGTCTTCGCCGGTGAGCGGCTGCGGTGCAGCGGCACGGTCACCGAGGTGGGCGCCGAGCGCCTCACCGTGGAGCTGAAGGTCGTCGTGGTCGCCGAGGACGGGACCGACGGGCGGGCGGCCGCCGCGCCGGCACGCGCCGAGGTGCTGCTCGGCACGCCCGACGGGCCGGGGGCCGCATGAGCACCGGCGTCGCGATCGCCGGGGCGGCGGAGTGCGACCTGGGAGTCACCGGCAAGTCGATCCTGACGCTGCAGGCCCAGGCGGTCACCCGGGCGCTGGCCGACGCCGGGCTGACCCTGGCCGACGTCGACGGCCTCGCCACCAACGGCATCTCCCGCTTCTCCGCGACCCAGCTCGCCGACTACCTCGGCGTGGTGCCCACCTGGACCGACTCGACCTTCGCCGGCGGCAGCGCCTTCGAGATGTACCTCGCCCGCGCCACCCAGGCGATCGCGTCGGGCCAGGCCAGCGTCGTGGTGATCTCCTTCGCCTCCAACCAGCGCTCGGCCCGCTCGCGCCGCCTCGGCGGCGTCCACGAGCCCTGGGTGCCGGAGGCGGCCTTCGAGGAGCCCTACGACCCGCTGTTCCCGCTGTCGTACTACGCGATGGCGGCGCAGGCCTACCTGCACCGCTACGGCGGCACTCGTGAGCAGCTGGCCGAGGTCGCCGTCGCCGCCCGGGAGTGGGCGCTGCTCAACCCCAAGGCCTTCCGGCACCAGAAGGGCTCGTTGAGCGTCGCCGACGTGGTCGACTCCCCGATGATCTCCTCGCCCCTGACGGCGGCGGACTGCTGCCTGGTCACCGACGGCGGGGGAGCGGTCGTGGTGACCTCCCTGGAGCGCGCCCGCGACCTGGCCCGGCGGCCGGTGGAGGTGCTCGGCTACGGCGAGCGGACCACCAACACCTCGTTCACCGCGGTGAGCGACCTGACCGTCCCGGGGGCGCGGGGCGCCGTCCAGGACGCGTACGCCCGCGCCGGCGTCACCGCCGCCGACGTCGACGTCGTCCAGGTCTACGACTCGTTCACCCTCACCACCGTGCTCAGCGTCGAGGCGCTCGGCCTGTGCGGCGAGGGGGAGGCGCTCGAGCTGATCCAGGGAGGCCGGATCCGACCCGGGGGCGACCTTCCGCTCAACACCTCGGGGGGCGGGCTCTCCTACTGCCACCCGGGACAGTTCGGGGTCCTGCTCCTCGTCGAGGCGGTGCGCCAGCTGCGCGGCGAGTGCGGCGCCCGTCAGGTCGAGGGCGCCGAGGTGGCCGTCGCGCACGGCACCGGCGGGATCCTCTCGACCCACGCCACGGTCGTCCTGGGGGTGGACCGATGAGCGGGCACCTGGTCACCTGGACCCCCGGCGCGGTCCCGCCCGCCGACGAGAACACGTGCGACTACTGGGCGGCGACCGAGCGCCACCGGCTCACGGTGCAGCAGTGCGCGGCCTGTCGGCACGTGCAGCACCCGCCGCGGGCGCTGTGCACCGGCTGCGGCTCGATGGACCACCTGGCGCAGGCCGAGGTCGCGGGCACCGGGGTCGTGGACACCTTCACCGTGGTGCACCGGGCGCCCCGGCCCGAGGTCGAGGTGCCCTACACGGTGGCGCGCGTCCGCCTGGCCGAGGGCCCGGTCGTGCTCGCCCGCCTGGAGCCCGCGGAGCCGGCGGACGGCGGCTGGCGGATCGGCGACCCCGTCGTCGTGGCGTGGGCCGATCTCGACGACGGCCGGGCCGTCCCCTACTTCATCCCCCGCACCGAGACCTGAGAGGCACCAGATGGACTTCACGCTCAACGAGGACCAGGCGGAGTTCAAGGCGCTGCTGCGCCACTTCGTGGACCGGGAGATCATCCCGGTCGCCCGGGAGTGGGAGCAGAGCGGTCGCTACCCCACCGAGATCGTCGCCGGGATGGCCGACATGGGTCTGTTCGGCATCACCGTCCCGGAGGAGTACGGCGGTCTCGACCTGGACCCGATCTCCTTCGCCCTGGTCTTCGAGGAGCTGGCCCGCGGCTGGATGGGCATCGCCGGCATCCTGGGCAGCCACTCGCTGGCCTGCCGGCTGATCCACATGCACGGCACGCCGGAGCAGCGGGAGAAGTACCTCCCCGACCTGGCCACCGGCAAGCGCCGTACCGCGATCGGCCTCACCGAGCCCGACGCGGGCACCGACCTCCAGGGGATCCGCACCACCGCCCGGCTCGACGGCGACCACTACGTGGTCAACGGGTCCAAGACCTGGATCACCAACGCCCGCTACGCCGACCCGCTGCCTGTGCTGGTCAAGACCGACCCGGCCGCCTCCCCGGCGCACCGGGGGATGAGCGTGCTCCTGGTCGAGGCCGGCACCCCCGGGTTCGAGGTCACCAAGGACATCGGCAAGCTCGGCTACAAGGGCACCGAGTCCTGCGAGGTCGTGCTCGACGACGTGCGGGTGCCGGTCTCCCAGCTGGTCGGGGGCGTCGAGGGGCGCGGCATGCAGCAGGTGCTCTCCGCCCTGGAGTGGGGCCGGGTCAACATCGCCGCCCGCTCGGTGGGCATCGCGCAGCGGGCGCACGACGAGGCGCTCGCCTACGCCCAGCAGCGCAAGGCGTTCGGCCGGCCGATCGCGGAGTTCCAGGCGATCCAGCTCAAGCTGGGTGAGCTCGGCACCCAGGTGCAGGCGGCCCGGTTGATGGCCTACTGGGCCGCCGACGCGGTGCGCAGCGGGCGCGCGGACGGGGCCACCGGGATGGCGAAGATCTTCTGCTCCGAGGTTGCGCTGCAGGCGGCGATCGACTCGATGAAGGTGCACGGGGGCTACGGCTACTCCACGGAGTTCGAGGTGGAGCGCCTCTACCGCGACTCGATCCTGATGAGCATCGGCGAGGGCACCAACGACATCCTCCGCACGGTGGTGGCGAAGTCGCTGATCAAGGGGGAGACCCGTGTCGGCTGAGCTCACCGGACGGGCTCCCGGTCAGGGAGCGAGGCTGTCGCGCTCCGCGCTCTACGTCCCCGGGGACGCGCCGGACAAGCTCCGCAGTGCCCTGGGCCGCGGCGCCGACGAGCTGATCGTCGACCTGGAGGACGCGGTGGCCCCGGACCGCAAGGCCTTGGCGCGCGACCTGGTGGCCACCTGGCTCGACGGGCTCCCGCCCACCGACGTCGAGGTCTGGGTGCGGGTCAACTCCGGCACGGCGGCCCTCGACGACATCCGTGCCGTCGCGGCCGCCAGCGGCCTGGCCGGGGTGACCCTGGCCAAGGTGGAGACGCCCGAGCAGGTGGCGGCGGCCGCCGCGCTGCTCGACGAGCTGGGCTCCCCCGCCCGGATCGTGCCGCTGCTGGAGAGCGCCAGGGGCGTGCTGCGGGCGGCGGAGATCGCCGCCGCGCCCCGGGTGCACCGGCTCCAGGTGGGGGAGGCCGACCTGCGCGCGGACCTGGGGGTCACGCTCGGGCCCGACGAGCGCGAGCTGCTCTGGGTGCGCTCCCAGGTGGTGCTGGTCTCCGCCGCCGCCGGCATCGCCCCGCCGATCGCCCCCGTCTCCACCGACTTCCGCGACCTCGACGCCCTCCGCGCCTCGACCGAGGCGCTGGCGCGGCTGGGCTTCATGGGGCGGGCCTGCATCCACCCCGCGCAGGTGGCCACGGTCAACGACGTCTTCACCCCCACTGCGGAGGCGGTGGCGGAGGCCGAAAAGCTGCTGGCGGCGCTGGCGGCCGCCGGCTCCGGCGTGGCGCTGGACGCGCGCGGCCGGATGATCGACGAGGCCGTGGCCCGGCAGGCGCGGCTGGTGCTCGCCCGGCGGCGGTGACCACGGGCCGTCGGAGGCGCCTGGGCCGCTGAAGGCCGCTGAAGGCCGCTGAGGCCGCTGGCCCACGCGGCCGGAGTGTTTCGTGAGTGTTTCAGATCACAAAAATGTGTGTGTAGCCCTGTTCCTCGTGGAGGCGATCATATATCTTATCGGATTGAGACCCAGGCCACACCACCCGAGGGTGCGGCCACCGAGGAGGAACCCATGCGTTTTCGAAGAATCGCCGGAGCGGCGTCCGGAGCCCTGGTGCTCGGGGCTTTGGCAGTGCCGGCCCTGACCACCACTGCGTCCGCAGCCCCCGTCGCGACGTCGTTCTCCGCCTCTTGTGCGTACCAGAACTACGAGCCGACGATCTACACCAGCGACGTCTCCGTCGAGGTGACCGGCACGGCTGTCACCCTCGACTTCGTCACGCCGTTCAAGACGGGCATGCCCGGTGCGCAGCCCGGCATCTCCACGATCGCCCCGAGCGTGACGCTCGACGTCGACGGCCAGGAGGTGGACCTCACCGGATCGAAGTCCTTCACCCCGCCCGCAGCCGGCAACTCGGACTTCGTGCTGCCGCAGGTCGCCGGGACGCTCGCCTCGGAGACCGCCGGTGAGGCCGTCTCGGTCGAGAGCTTCTCCGTCACCCTGACGATCTACGGCGTCACCGCCACGGTGCCGTGCACGATCCTGGCCCCGCCCGCGGTCGTCCTGAACGCCAGCCAGGACTTCGTCTGCACCTTCCAGGCGTGGGACCTCCCCTACGCGGCTGAGACCGAGGTCACCGTCGACGGTGCCGACGTGACCGCGTCGTTCGCCAACGGCTTCACCCCGGGCATGCCTGCGTTCGTCACCGTCGACCGGATGGACGTCGACCTGGGCATCAAGCTCGACGACGAGGCCGTCGCCCTCGAGGGGTCGGAGACCTACTCGCCCCCCAAGCCCGGCGACGGCACGTTCACACTGCCCGACGCGACCGGGACCCGTACCGGCACCGGCGCGCCGACGACCCTCACCATCGAGTCGATGTCCCTGGGCATGACCGCCATGGGCGGCGACAACTCGATCGCCTGCGTGAAGGCCGCTGAGGTGGACCCGACGCCGACCCCGACGCCGACCCCGACGCCGACCCCGACGCCGACGCCGACCACCCCGCCGGCTCCGACCACCCCGCCGGCTCCGACCACCCCGCCGGCGCCGACCACCCCGCCGAAGCCGACCGCCACGCCGACGCCGACGCCGACCGTGCCGGTGGCCCAGTCGTCCAAGACGACGGTCAAGATCAAGGCCAACAAGAAGAAGAAGCAGGCCGTCCTCACGGTCTTGGTCAAGGGCGCTGACGCGAAGGCGACCGGCAAGGCCAAGGTCGTGATCAAGCTGGGCAAGAAGAAGTTCAAGACCGTCACGGTGACGATCAAGAACGGCAAGGGCAAGGTCACCCTCAAGAAGCTCAAGAAGGGCGCCTACAAGGTCAACGTGAGCTACGGCGGCGACGCCGCTCACCTGGCCTCGAAGGCCAAGGGCTCCTTCAAGATCTGACCCCCGGACCCCTCCAGGACACTGGCCCCGACGGTTCTCCGTCGGGGCCAGTGCTGTGTGCCGGTGCTGACTGCCGGTGCTGTGTGCCGGCCGTGGTGCTCAGAGTCCGTAGCGGGCGAGCTTGTCGTTCTTCTTGGCGTAGCCGGGGTTCATGAAGCGCATGGCCAGCCTCGTGGAGGTGAGCCAGGCGATCTCGTCGCCGTTCCGGGTGCTGGCCAGCATCCGGGCGACCAGCTCGGGGGCCACCTCGTCGACGTGGTCGACCAGGATGTTGAGCGTCCGCCGCTGCTGGGCCACCTGCTCGGGTGCGGCGGCCGCCTCGCGCAGCCAGCCGTCCGTGATCAGGATGCCGGGGCGCACCTGTCCCACCCGCACCCCCGTCCCGTCGACCTCCTTGACCAGGGCGCGGGTGAACATGTCGAGCCCGCGCTTGGTCGCGCCGTAGACGCCCATGCCGGGGCGGATCTTGCCGTCGCTGCCCCCGCCCAGCACGTTGAAGAGCTGGCCGCCTCCCTGTGCGGTCATGCCCCGCACCGCGGTCTGGGAGCCGAAGATGGTGCCCAGCATGTTGGTCTCCACCATGCTGCGCACGGCCGCCGGGGACGTCTCCACGATGGGCTGCGTGGTGTGGGCGACCCCCGCGTTGTTGACCCACAGGTCCACGCTGCCGAGCTTGCCGACGGCGGTGGACCACAGCTCCTCGACGGAGTCGGCGTCGCTGACGTCGACGACCTGTCCGACGACCGTGCCTCCCTCGGCCGCCTCGAGCTCGGCGACCACGGAGCGCAGCGCCTCCTCGTCACGTCCGCTGACCACCACGTGGTGCCCGCGTCGGTGCAGCTCGCGGGCCATCGCCCGGCCGATCCCCTTGGTGCTTCCTGTGACTACGACGTTCTTCGTCATTCACCCTCCCGGTGAAGTTGGACCACGACCTTGCCGCGGTTGCGGCCGGACATCAGTGCCTCGAACGCGGCGCCGGCCTGTTCGAGCCCGTTCCAGGTGTCCTCGACCAGCCGGAGGGCCCCGGCGGCGAGCAGCGTGCCGACGTGCTCGACGTGCTCGTCGGCGAGGTCGGCGTGGTCGTGGACGACGAGTCCGCGCACCGTCGCCCGGGCGATCATCAGCGCGCCCGCCCGGATCCGGGTGGGCGGCGCTCCGTTGGACTGGTCGATCAGGCCGCAGAGCGAGACCCGGGCGCCCAGGGCGAGGTGCTCCACCACGCCGTCCAAGGTGGCCTGGTCGCCCATGTGCAGGTAGGCGTCGACCTTGTCGGGGCAGGCGGCGTGCAGCTGGTCGGTCCAGTCGGCCTCGGTGCGGACCACGACCTCGTCGTAGCCCAGGTCGTGCGCCAGCGCGACCTTCTCGCGGCTGCCGACGATCCCGACGGTGCGAGCCCCGCTGCGGCAGGCCAGCTGTCCGGCCAGCGAGCCCACGCCGCCGGTGGCCGACGAGACGACCATCGTCTCCCCGGGACCGGGCGCGAGGTGACGCACGTGGGCGGCGTAGGCGGTCAGCCCCGGCATGCCGAGCAGCCCCAGGGCCGCGGAGGCCGGCACGCCGTCGGGGACGCGTACCGGGGAGGCCAGGGCGGCCGGGAGCACGGCGTGCTCGCGCCAGCCGGTCTCACCCAGCACCAGCGAGCCCGCCGGCAGCGACGGGTCGTCGGACTCCACGACGGTGGCGACCGCACGCCCGGGCATCACCTGCCCCGGCCCGAGCGGCGGGTCGTCGAGGTGCCCCTGGCCCAGCAAGGAGCGCAGGTAGGGGTCGAGCGACAGCGCGTCGACGCGCACCAGGAGCTGGCCGGGCGCACGCGGGGGGAGTGGCTCCTCGCGGACCGCGAAGTCCGCGGCGACCGGGACCCCCCGAGGTGACGAGGCGACGACGACGACACGGGTGGCGGCCGGAGCCGAGGCTGACATAAAGATATAATATACGAATGCCCTCCTCCCGGATCTACGGTCCGCTGATCTCCACCGGCTCCCCGGACGACCACGTGCCGCTGCTGACCGACGTCTTCGGGATGCGCGTCGAGAGCGGCACCCGGCTGCCCGCGGCCTCCACCAGCGCGCTCTTCGGCACGGCGTGCGCGACCGACGTCGTGGTGCTGCGCACTCCCGGCGTGGCGGCCGGCGCCGTGCTCTGCCGCTTCGACTCCGAGCTGCCGGAGGCGGCGCAGACGATCCGCGACGACCGGACCCGGCTCCACCGCGACGCCTTCCGGGTGATCGACTTCTACGCCCGGGACTTCGAGGGCGCGCTGGCCCACGCCCGGGAGGCGGGCTTCCCGATGATCGGCAAGGAGGCGTCGTACGAGACCGGTGACGGCGGCTTCCGGGAGGCGCACCACCTGGGCGCCGACCACCTGGTGACCGCGTTCCTGAACGGTCCCGAGGAGTTCTTCACCGACTTCGCCGAGGTCCGCGACCGGGTCTCCAGCGAACCGGTCAGCATCTCGCTGCCGCTCAGCGACGCCGGGCCCACCCTCGCCTGGTACGAGCGGGTCTTCGGGTGGGGGGTGGTCTACGAGTACGACTTCGTGGACGCGTCCTTCTCCGAGCTGGTCGGCGTGGACGCCGAGCTGCGGGTCAGGTCCAGCACCGTGGGCCCGAGCCGGCAGCAGACCTACGTCAACATCGTCGACTACGGCCAGGCCGAGCAGGGCGGCTCGCTGCTCGGCTGCTCGGTGGCACCGCGGCGCGGGCTGCTCGGCCTCGTCGTGCTCACCGACGAGCTGGACGCGCTGGTGGCCCGCGCCGGGGGCGGGGCGCAGGTCGTCACCGTCGACCTGGCCCCGTTCGGGGTCGTCCGGGCCAGCGTGCTGACGCCGCCCTTCGCGGCGCCGCACCTGGTCGTCGAGCGCGGCTGAGGCTCACCCCGCCGCGGGGCGCGACAGGAACCTCCCGGTCGGAGCGGCGTCGGTGACCGTGCCGTCGGTCATGATCGCGGTGCCGCGCAGGAAGGTGTCGGTCACCCGGGCGGTGAGCTTGGCGCCCTCGAACGGCGTGTACTCCTGGGTGGAGAGCGACTCCTCGGCGCGCACCGTCCAGGTGGAGTCGGGGTCGACCAGGGCGAGGTCGGCGTCCAGCCCGACCCGGATCGCGCCCTTGCGCGAGCCCAGGCCGTAGCGCTGGGCCGGGTTGGTGGCCGTGAGCTCGGCGATCCGGCCGTAGGAGAGCCCGCGCCGGCCGCCCTCGCTGACCATGCCGGCCAGCAGGTACTCGGCGCCGCCGAAGCCGGACTTGGCCAGGAAGACGTCGTCCTTGGGCTCGCCGAACTTGAGCTCCTCCTTGCAGCAGGCGTGGTCGGAGACCACCCAGTCGATCTTCCCGTCGAGGAGGTAGCCCCACAGCGCCTCCACGTCCTCCCGGGGGCGCAGCGGCGGGTTGACCTTGCCGCCCACCCCGTGGGCGGTGTCGCAGTCGGCGAGGAGGTGGCCGACGGTCACCTCGCGGCGGAAGTCGATGTGCGGGAACGCCGCCGCCATCGTCAGCGCCGCCTCGACCGCCTTCCGCGAGGTCAGGTGCAGCAGGTTGATCGTCGGCAGCTCGGTCTCGTGCGCGAGGTAGGACGCGATGGTCACCGCCAGCCCCTCCGAGTGCGGCGGGCGGGAGGCGCTGTAGGCCGGGAGCCCGGTCAGCGTCCCGTCCTCCTCCACCATCTTGGTGTAGGCCGACATGATCTCGGCCGTCTCGCAGTGCAGGGAGAGCGAGATCTGGTCGGCGATCTCCGGGTTCTCCTCGCGTGCCTTCTGGATGCCGCGCATCACGAACTCGAAGTGCGCGTAGTCGTACCGCTCGCCCTCGGGGGTCATCAGGAACTGCGACTGGTCGGCGCTGCGCCCGTGCAGCCCGTGGCTGCCGTAGAACATGAACACCTTGAACGACGTCACCCCGTGGTCGGTGACCAGCGACCCGATCTCGTCGATGTGCTCGCGGCTCATCGGCGCCAGGTGGTAGGCGTAGTCGACCAGCGCCCGGCCCTCGGTCAGGGCGAGCACCTCGGGGAAGAAGTCGGCGTACGAGCCGCCCTTGTTGAGGTAGTACTGCCCGGTGCGCATGTAGGAGAGCGACGTGGTGACGCCACCCTGCGCACAGGCGCGCGACTCGCTGGTCACGTCGTCGGGCAGCGGGTTGTAGATGCCCCAGTGCTGGTGCGCGTCGACGACGCCGGGGAACGCGACCCGGCCGCGGCCGTCGACGACCCGCGCGGCGCGCGCGGGGTCGATCCCCGCCTCGATCAGGGCGAACCGGCCGTCCTTGACGGCCAGGTCGACGGGCTGCGGAGCGTCGTGGCCGGGCAGCACCGCCGACACGTGGGTGAGGAGGACGTCGAACTCGGTCACTGGGACTCTCCTTGCATGGAGGCGGACAACGGCTTGAGGAGCGCGGCCAGGTCGGTCGCGGTGTGAAGCGAGAGGACGTCGTCGCGCACGGCGTCGGCGGCCCGCGCGGACAGGCGCCCCGCGACGTTGTCGCGGAACTTGGTGGCGAGCTCGTCGGCGGAGAGGGGGCGGGCCGGGCCGCCCCGGTTGGCCAGCACCTCCTCGACCAGCACCTCCCCGGTCGTGGTGGTCAGGGTCACCACCGCGGGGAACTGGAAGGGGTAGATCCGGTCGCACTGCTCGTCGGCGACGACCTCGACCTTGGCCATCAGCTCCCGGCGCAGAGGGTCCTGGGCGAGCGCGTCGGAGTAGTCCTCCAGGCTGGTGCCGAGCCCGCCCCCGCCGAGCAGGCCGGCGGCGAACGCGTAGGGCCCGGAGAACTGGGCCTGGTAGCCGGTCTCGGGGGTCCGCTTGACCTCGATCGGCTCGCCGATCGTCCGGACGGTCGAGGCGGCCACGCCGACGACCACCCGGGCCACCTGCTCGGGGGTGATCCCGCGGGCGCGGAAGGCCCGGCCCGCGTCGACCGTGGTGTGGGTGAAGTGGTTGGCCGGGTAGGGCTTGAAGAAGATGCCCGGCACCGACCACTCCTGGCCGAGGCCCTCGGTCACCGCCTCGGCCCGGAACCGGCCGTGCAGCCAGGCCTGGAAGAACCCGAACCGCCCCTCCAGCACGGTGGGCGGTCCGGTGAAGCCGCGGCGGACCAGCTGGGCGGCGGTGACGCCGGCCTGGGCCGCGAGGCCGCAGTGCAGCCGCTTGACGGTGCCGCCGGTGCGGTTGGCCTCGATCACGCCCGAGGCCATCGAGGCGGTGAGGCCGAGCGCGTCGGCGATGCCCCGCTCGTCGAGGCCGTAGGCCGTCGCGGCGGCGACCGCGGAGCCCATGGCGCCGG
Organism: Nocardioides sp. Z50_6; assembly: GCF_058215755.1. Classification (NCBI taxonomy): domain Bacteria; kingdom Bacillati; phylum Actinomycetota; class Actinomycetes; order Propionibacteriales; family Nocardioidaceae; genus Nocardioides; species Nocardioides sp. Z50_6. The sequence continues at coordinate 160,486 of NZ_JBZAJB010000004.1, forward strand.
TGATCGAGGTCGCGTGCTGGCCGTGCTCGAAGAAGACCGAGTTGCCGAGCTCGGCGTCGTAGCCGGCCATGCCGAGCCGGACCGCGACCTCGATGCCGACCGCGATCGCCCGCACCGCCGCCTCGCCGGAGGCGCCGGCGTGCTCGGCGGCGGCCAGTGCCGCGGGGACCACCGAGGCGCTGGGGTGCAGCACCGACGGCAGGTGGGTGTCGTCGTAGTCGAGCGAGTGCGCCAGCACCCCGTTGGCGAAGGCGGCCTGTGCCGCCGTCACCCGGGTGGGCTCGCCCACGATGCCGGCCTGGGCGTGCCCGCCCTGGTCGAGCACGTGGCCGATCGCGGCGGCGGAGGTGGGCAGCCGGTGGGCGGCCACGCAGAGACCGAGGACGTCGAGGGTGCGCTGGCAGACCGAGTCGCGGACGTCCTCGGGGACGCCGTGGCGGGCGGTGTGGGCGGCGAATGAGGCGAGCTGCTGGGCCAGGGTGGGGCCGCCGTGCGCCTCGCCGGTGGCGTTGCCCGCCGGGCTCGCGCCGACGGCGGGCGCGTAGCCGCTCACCGGCCCACCACGGCCAGCGGCCGGACCGGGGAGCCGGTGGCCCCGAAGAACTTCAGGGGCGACATGACGAAGAGGAACTCGTGGGCCCCGGCGGCCGCCACCCCCTCGAGGTCGAGGGCCTCGATGATGTAGATCCCGCTCTCCACCAGCAGCACCCGGTGGGCGGGGAGGAGCCCGTGCCCGGCGCCGGGCCGCAGCTGCTCGTAGGCGATGGTGTCGGCGCCCGTGGCGTGGATGCCGCGACCGGCGAGGAAGGTCGCGCCGGCCTCCGAGACACCGGGCACCCCGGTGGTCAGGCCCCGGTAGGTGTCGCCGTCCCCGGCGTCGAAGTGCTGGCCCCACCCGGAGCGGACCAGCACCACGTCGCCGGCGCCGATCTCGGTGCCCTGCCGGTCCAGGGTCCGCTCCAGGTCGGCGACGGTGATCTCCTGGCCGGGCGCCAGCCGCTCCACGCCGAGCGCCGCGGGCACGTCGAGCAGGACGCCGCGCCGCAGCATCGGGTCGATGGTGTGCGCGCCGTGCTCGGCGAACCGGCCGCCGACCTGGGCGGCGGCGGCGTCGGCGCCGCCGTGCAGCCGGCCGTCCTGGGAGACGTGGGCCAGGGCGTCCACGTGGGTCCCGACGTGGGTCCCCATCGAGATCATGTCGTTGGCGGCCGACCCGCCGTCGGCCCGCACCATGTCGCCGTGCCGGCGCGGCATGGCGTGCCAGTAGGCCGGGTGGTTGGGGGACTGGGGCATCCCCACGGTGAGCGTGCGACCCAGGTCGTGGACCTCCAGGCCGGAGCGCACCGCGTCGAGCAGCCTCGCGGTGACCTCCCCGGTGGCGGGCGTGCCGACGGGCGTGGTGGTGGTCTGGGGTGTCTGGCTTGTCTGGCTTGTCATGGGGCGGCGTCCTCCGGGTGGGGCTGGCGGGTCAGGCGATCACGTGGCGGGCGCGCAGGTGGCTGCGCTCCTCCTCCTCCAGGCCCAGGGCGTCGAGCACCTCGTCGGTGTCCTGGCCGAGCGCCCGGCCGGTGAAGCGGATCTCGCCGGGGGTGCCGGACATCCGCCACATCACGTTGTGCTGGAGCACCGGGCCCAGGTCGTCGTCGGGAACCTCGACGAGCATCCCGGTCTCACGCACGTGCGGGTCCTCGACGAGGTCGCGGGCCGAGTAGACGGGCGCGATCGCCGCGCCGGCCTCGGTGAACGCCGCGACCACCTCGTCCCGGCTGCGGGCGGCGATCCAGGAGCCCACCATCTCGTCGAGCTCGTCGGCGTGCGCGGCGCGCGAGTGGCCCGCGGCGAACCAGGGCTCGTCGACCACCTCGGGGTGCCCGACCAGGCGCATCACCCGCTCGGCGATCGCCTGGGCGCTGGTGGAGATCGCCACCCAGTGGTCGTCCCCGGTGCGGTAGGCGTTGCGCGGGGCGTTGTTGGTGGAGCGGTTGCCGTGCCGCATCCCGACCTCGCCGGTCTGCTGGTAGACCGACGGGCCCGGGCCGACGGCGGCCATGATCGGGTCGAGCAGGTTGAGGTCGATGACCTGGCCCCGGCCGCCGTTGTGCTCGCGGGCGTAGAGCGCCATCGAGACCGCCGAGGAGGCGGCGATCCCGGCGATCGAGTCGGCCAGGCCGAAGGCGGGCAGGGTCGGGGGGCCGTCCGCGGGGCCGGTGAGGTGGGCGAACCCGCTCATCGCCTCGGCCAGGGTGCCGAAGCCGGCGCGCGAGGCGTAGGGGCCGACCTGGCCGAAGCCGGTGATCCGGAGCAGGACGAGCCCGGGGTTGTCCGCGTGCAGGACGTCGGGGCCGAGCCCCCAGCGCTCCAGGGTGCCCGGGCGGAAGTTCTCCACCACCACGTCGGCCTGGGCGGCCAGGGCGCGGAAGATGTCGGCGCCGTCCGGCTCCTTGAGGCTCAGGCCGATCGTGCGCTTGTTGCGCGAGATCTCCTTCCACCAGATCGGGACGCCGTCCTTGGCCGGTCCGTGGCCGCGCATCCCGTCGCCGGCGGTGGGGTGCTCGATCTTGATCACGTCGGCCCCGAAGTCGCCGAGGATCTGGCAGGCCAGGGGGCCGGCCAGGATGGTGGAGGCGTCGAGCACGCGCAAGCCGTTCAGCGGTCCCATGGGCAGAACATATATCATCTACGACCATGCGAGTGGATGTGGTCGTCGTCGGAGCCGGGGCTGCCGGGCTGTCGTGCAGCATCGAGGCGGCGCGGGGTGGCGCGAGCGTCCTGCTGGTGGAGAAGGACACCCGGCTGGGCGGCACGCTGCACCTCAGCGGCGGCCACCTGGCGGCCGGCGGCACGGCGCGGCAGGAGGAGCGCGGGATCGACGACTCCTGGTCGGCCCACCGCGACGACGTGCTGCGGATCAGCCGCGGCACCGCCCGCGCCGACCTGGTCGAGCTGGTGACCAGGCACGCGCCCGACACCGTGGCGTGGCTGGCCGCGCGCGGGTTCGCCTTCGCCGCGGAGACACCGCGGATCGTCTACGGCCACGAGCCCTACCTCACCCCCCGCACCGTCTACGGGGTCGACGAGGGGCTCTCCATCCTCAACGTGCTGCAGGCCGAGCTGGCCCAGGTGCGGGAGCAGGCCGAGCTGGAGGTGTGGACCGGCGCGGCGGTGACCGGCCTGCTGACCGGCCCGGAGGGTGCCGTCGAGGGGGTCAGCGTGCAGCGCGGCAGCGGCGAGGTGGAGGTGCGCGCCGGCGCGGTGGTGCTGGCCACCGGCGGCTACGGCGCCGACCCGGAGCTCTTCGCCGAGCTCGAGGGTGCCCCGCTCGTCTCCGCCGCGGCCCGGACCTCCACCGGCGACGGCCTCCACCTGGGGATGGAGGTGGGCGCCGCGCTGCAGGGGGCCGGCACCTACCTGCCCACCTTCGGGGGGCTGCCCGACCCGACCGCCCCCGGCCGGGCCAACTGGCACGACCGGCAGCGGCTCACCAGCGAGCGGCCCCCGTGGGAGATCTACGTCGACCGCTCGGGCCGGCGCTGGGTCGCCGAGGACGAGCCGTCCATCGACGAGAAGGAGCGGGCGCTGACCGGCGTGCCCGACCAGACCTTCTGGACCGTCTTCGACGACGCCGCCCTCGACGCGGCCACCGGCAGCCACCAGATCGTGGTCGGCAAGGAGCCGGACGAGGTGCGCGCGATGGCCAACACCCGGCCCGGGGTGCACGCCGCCGCGGACCTGCGCGAGCTGGCCGAGCTCGCCGGCATCGACCCCGAGGGCCTCGCCTCGACGGTGGGCGCCTACAACGAGGCCGTCGCCGCGGGGGAGGACCCCGAGCACGGCCGCACGCACCTGCCGGCGCCGATCGCCCGCGGTCCGTTCTACGCCCTGCGCAACCACGCCATCACCCTGGTCACCTTCCAGGGCCTCGACATCGACCCCGACTGTGCGGTGCGCGGGGACTCGGGCGAGGTGATCGGGGACCTCTACGCCGTGGGCGAGGTGATCGGGGCGGGCGCCACCTGCGGCAACAGCTTCTGCTCCGGGATGCTGCTCACCCCCGCCCTGACCCTGGGCCGCCTGCTCGGCGCCAGGCTGGCCCGCGACCGCGTGGTCGCCGGCGGTCCCGCCCGCTGACCGGACCGCGACCCGTGGTGCCGCCGGTTTCTCGGGAGCGTCGCGGGCCACGACAATGGCGTCATGTCCGCCTCCGCCGCCCGCAGTGCCACCGAAGCCGTCACCGTCGCGGTGACCCGGCACGTCGCCCCCGACCACGAGGCCGAGATGCACGCCTGGCTCCAGGCCGGTGACAGCCTCGCCCAGCGCTTCCCGGGCTTCCTGGGCAGCGGCTGGGTGCGGCCCTCGGAGCGGTCGACGGAGTGGCACATGCTCTACCGGTTCGCCGACCGTGCGTCGCTGGAGGCGTGGGAGACGTCGCCGCAGCGCCGGTGGTGGCTCGACTCCGCCGAGGGCAAGGTGGAGCAGCGGCGGGTCGAGCGCCGTACGGGTATCGAGGGCTGGTTCGACGAGCCCGCCTCGACCGAGGTGGCCGGCGAGCAGCCGCCGCCCCCGGCCCCTCCGCGGTGGAAGCAGATGGTGGTGATCTTCCTGGTCTTCTTCCCGCTCAGCCTCAGCACCAACTGGGCGGCCTCGCACCTGATCCCCGCCTGGCCGCTGGTGCCGCGGGTGCTGGTGATCATCAGCGTGATGACCCCGCTGATGACCTACGTCTTCATGCCGTGGGCGACCCGGCGGATGCAGTGGTTCCTGCAGCCGGGGCGCGACGCCCGGGGCTGAGCCCGGCGAAACGCGACGACTTCTGGACGTAACGTGAGGGCGACGGGACCGTAACTATCGGTCGATAGGTTCCTGGCTGTCACCCCGCCAGAGGAGCCGCCATGCCGGACCAAGTCACCGACACCACCCCCGCCGCCGAGCTGCGGCCGGTGGGTCGCGTCGTGCTCGTGGTGGTCGACGTCCAGGGCGGGGGCGACCCCGACAGCCTCTCCACCGGCATGGGCTACATGTCGGGCCGGCTGGACCGGAACGCGGGCATCGTGGAGCTCGTGGCCGCGGCCCGCGCCAAGGACGTGCCCGTCGTCTTCATCCAGGAGGTGCACAAGCCCTCCCTGGTCGACATCGGCCGCGAGCTCGACGGCGCCGAGGGCGTGCACTGCATCGAGGGCGCGCCCGGCACCGAGCTGCACCCCGGCCTGGACCCGCGGCCCGAGGAGTACCTGATCCGCAAGCGCCGCTACAGCGCCTTCTTCGGCACCGAGCTCGACCTCGTGCTGCGCGGCTACCGGGCCCAGACCGTGCTCCTGGTCGGCGGCATGACCGACGTCTGCATCCACTACACCGCGGTCGACGCGCACCAGCGCGACTACCACGTCCGCACCGTGACCGACCTGGTCCTCGGGTCCTCCCAGGAACGCCACGACGCCGCCCTGCGGGCGATCAAGTACCTGCAACGCGACGCCCTGGTGCATCGCCGAGCGGTCCACGACTGGCTCGGAACTCTCGGCTGACCAGTCCCCGGCACACGCTCGCAACGACGCGGGCGCGCTCTGCCTCCCCTCGACCGGCCCCTCCGGGACCGGTCGGTCCGGCCACACCCCTTCGTCGAGAAAGTCCCCGCCATGACTCGCAGCAAGCGCTTCTCGCTCCTCGCCGTCTCCGCCCTCGCCACCGCCTCGCTCACCGCCTGCGCGAGCGGGTCCACCCCGGGCTCGACCTCCGGGGCGGAGGACACCGTGCTCAACCTCGCCCTGCTCGGCGACATCCCCACGCCCGATCCCGACACCGCGTACGACGGCACCGAGCTCAACCTCGTCAACAACGCCTACGAGGGCCTCCTGGCCTACGTCCCCGGCCAGTCCGAGCCGGAGCTCACCGGCAAGCTCGCGACCGAGTGGTCGGCCAACGACGACAACACGGTCTTCACCTTCAAGCTCCGCGAGGGCGTCACCTTCCACGACGGCACCCCGTTCGACTCCTCGGCCGTGCAGGCCTCGTTCGAGCGGCGGACCGAGGTCGGGGAGGGGCCGTCCTACATGGTCGCCGGCGTCACCGGCGTCGAGACCCCCTCCGAGCACGAGGTGGTGATCACGCTCGAGGCGCCCAACTCCTCCTTCCTCGACCTGCTCGCCTCGCCCTTCGGCCCGAAGATGATCAGCCCCGCGGCGCTGGCCGAGCACCCCGTCACCGCCAAGGGCGAGGACTGGTTCGACGCCAACGAGGCGGGCACCGGCCCCTACACCTACGGCGCGTTCGAGCAGGGCGTCTCCTACGAGCTCGACGCCTACGAGGAGTACTGGGGCGAGAAGCCGGGCTACGAGAAGGTCCGCTTCGACGTCATCTCCAGCATGTCCACCATCCAGCTCAAGCTCGAGAACGACGAGCTCGACGGGCTGATCGGCTACACCGACGCCCCGACCTTCGGCGCGATGAGCAAGGACGACGGGCTGGCGACCTACACCTACCGCACCATGCAGACCCCGACGCTCTTCGTGAACCCGAAGAGCCCCAGCCTCAGCGACCAGAAGACCCGGACCGCGTTCCTGGGCGGGATCGACTTCCCGGCGGTCACCAAGGCCGCGCTCGGCGAGACCGGCGAGCCGACCACCGAGGTGTTCCCGCAGGGCCTGGTCCCCAGCGACCTCAACCAGCAGCAGATCCCGGAGGACCCCGGCGCCCTGGAGCGGCTGGCCGAGGGCGCCCTGGAGGGCAGGACCATCCGGATCGCCTACCCCGAGTCGACCCCGGCGGCAAAGGCGCTGAGCGACAACCTGGCCGCCGTCCTCAACACCGCCGGGATCCGCGCGGAGAGCGTCGGCTTCGCGTCCGGCACGTACTACTCCGTGCTGGAGAAGGGCGCCGACGCGCCCGACATGACCTTCTTCACCGGCTACCCCGACACCGCCCACCCGGACGCCTGGGGCTTCGTGTTCTACACGCCGTCGGGTGGCCTGGACCTCTTCGGCGCCGACGTGCCGGGCCTGGCGGACACGCTGGCGACGGCGGTGGAGACCTACGACGTGGACGCCTACGCCGAGGCCGCCTCGATGGTCAGCCGGTCGGGCTACTGGTACTCGGTCGGCACGATGCTCGGCACGGTCGTGGCCCAGCCCGAGGTGCAGGGCGTGGCCGACGCCACCCACCCGGTGGTCACCGGCGTGCTCGAGCTGAACCTGCTCCACCCGGAGGAGTGACGCCATGCCCGCCACCCCACCCGTCGCGGGACCCGCGACCCTCTCGCCGGCGGACCCGGCAGCCGGACCGACGGCAGGCCCGTCGGCAGGCCGGCCCGTGCTCTCGGTGGACGGCCTCACCGTCGGCTACCGGGGCCGGGGCGCGGTCACCGTCGCGGTCGACGACGTCTCGCTCGCGATCGAGCCTGGCCAGTGCCTGGGCCTGGTCGGCGAGAGCGGCTCGGGCAAGAGCACGATCGCGGCGGCCGTCCAGGGGCTGCTGACCCGCGAGCCCGGCGTCAGCACCAGCGGCACCGTCACCCTGCTCGGGCAGACGCTGGACCCGTCCGCCGAGGCGGGCTGGGGTGGGGTGCGCGGGCAGCAGGTGACCACGGTCTTCCAGGACCCGATGTCCTCGCTGGACCCGATGATGACCGTCGGCCGGATGCTCGGCCTGGTCACCGGGGATCGCGCCGAGAGCCTGCGGTGGCTCGAGGAGGTCGAGATCCGGGACCCCGCGGCGGTGCTGGGCAGCTATCCGCACCAGCTCTCCGGCGGGATGCGGCAGCGGGTGATGATCGCGCTGGCCTTGGCCCGCCGGCCCGCGCTCCTGGTGGCCGACGAGCCGACCACGGCCCTCGACGTGAGCGTCCAGGCGGAGATCCTCAAGCTCCTCACCCGGGAGCGCTCCGGCCTGGGCTGCGGGGTCCTCTTCGTCACCCACGACCTCGGGGTCGCCCGGGCGATGTGCCAGGAGGTCACGGTGCTCCGGCGCGGCCGGGTGGTCGAGCACGGGACGGCCGACCAGGTCTTCGACGCCCCGCGCGCCGACTACACCCGGCGGCTGGTCTCCTCCCGGCTCACCCTGACCACCGACCGGAGTCGCCCGATCGGGGAGCCGGAGCCGACGGTGGTGGCCGCGATGGCCGAGACCGGGCGGCACCCCGCAGCCGAGATCGAGCAGCACTGGCAGGCGGGACGGCTCACCTGGGGCGACTTCGAGGCGGAGACCGGCCGACCGCGCCGGCCCGCCCTGGAGATGGTGCAGGTCACGAAGTCCTTCGCCGCCGGGGGGCTCGGCCGGCGGCGGCGCAAGGAGGTGCTGCACGGGGTCGACCTGAGCATCGGCGCCCGCGAGAGCGTGGCCCTGGTGGGGGAGTCCGGCTCGGGCAAGTCCACCATCCTGCGGATCGCCGCGGGGCTGGAGACGGCGGACGACGGCGACGTGGTCGTCGACCGCAACCGCGGCGAGGGCGTCCAGGTCGTCTTCCAGGACGCCGGCTCCTCGCTCACGCCCTGGATGACGGTGCGGGCCCTGCTGCTCGAGCGTCTGGGCAACTCGCCCACGCACGCCCGGCTCGACCGCGCGGAGAAGGAGGACCGGGTCCGGCTCGCCCTGGAGCGGGTCGCGCTCCCGGCCGAGGTGCTCGACCGCCGGCCGGGCCAGCTGTCGGGCGGTCAGCGGCAGCGGGTCGCGATCGCGCGGGCCGTGGTCGTCCCCCCGGCGCTGCTGCTCTGCGACGAGCCGACCAGCGCCCTGGACGTCTCCGTGGCCGCCAGCGTGCTCAACCTGCTCAACCTGCTCCGGCACGACCTCGGGCTGCCGATGCTCTTCGTCACCCACGACCTGGCGGCCGCCCGGGTGATCGCCGACCGCGTCGACGTCATCTCGGCGGGCCGGATCGTCGAGCGGGTGCCCGCCGAGCAGCTCACCGACACCATGACCAGCGACTACGGCAGGAGGCTCCTCGATGCGGTCCTCGCCTGACACCCTTCCCGCGCCCGACGCGGTCCCGGCGGCCCCCCGCCGGGCCCTGCTCCTCCCCGGACGGTCCGGCGTGGCACCCCGCCCCGCCGGCCCCCGCCGGGTCACCGCCGAGCGGGTCTCGTTCGCGGTGCTGGGCCTGGTCGTCCTGGCCGCGGTCCTGGGGCCGTGGCTCTCGCCGTACGGGTCGACCGTGCCGTCGGGTGCGCCCTACCTGGCGCCCCTGACCTCCGGTCACCTGCTGGGCACCGACAACCTGGGCCTCGACATCCTCACCCGCGTCCTCGAGGGTGCCCGGACCAGCCTGTACGCCGCCGTGGTGGTGACCGCCGTGGCCGCCCTCGCCGGCCTGGTGGTCGGCACCGTCGCCGGCTACTACGGCGGCTGGGTCGACGGCCTGCTGATGCGGGTCACCGACCTCTTCCTCGCCTTCCCCGCGACCATCGTCGCGATGGCGATCGTGGCCGGGCTCGGCCCCTCGCTCTCCTCCTCGATGATCGGCATCACCATCGTCTGGTGGCCGCTCTACGCCCGGATCGTGCGCGGCGAGGTGCGCCGGGTCGCCACCAGCCTGCACGTGGAGGCCGCGCGGATCAACGGCACCTCCGGCTGGCGGCTGCTGCGCCGGCACGTGGTGCCCACGGTCCTGCCGACGGTCCTGATCACCGCCAGCCTGGACATCGGCGCGGTGATCATGGTCCTGGCCTCGCTGGCCTTCGTCGGTCTCGGCTCGCCGGCCCCCACGCCCGAGCTGGGGCTGATGGCCTCCGCCGGTCTCGACTACATCCTGAACGCCTGGTGGATCCCGATCATGCCGGGCCTGGCCGTCGGCGTGCTGGCCCTGGTGTTCAACTACGTGGGCGACGGCCTGCGTGGCGTCCTGCGCTCGAAGGGGGCCTGAGGCCATGCTCCGTTTCACCCTCTCCCGGCTCGGCTCGCTGGTCGCCGTGCTGCTCTCCCTCTCCGTGCTGGTCTTCGTGGTCAGCCGCTTCGGCGGCGGCGACCCGGTGCGGGCCTACCTGGGCGCCAACGCGTCGGCCGACGCGGTCGCCGAGATGCGCGCCGAGCTCGGCCTGGACCGGTCGATCCTGGTGCAGTACTGGGACTACCTGACCCGCCTGCTCTCCGGGGACTTCGGGCTCAGCCTCAGCACCCGGCGCAGCGTCGCCGACGAGCTGGCTGCCCGGGTCCCGGCCACCCTGGAGCTGGCGCTGTGGGCGATCCTGCTCTCGGTGGTCATCGGCGTCCTGCTGGCCCGGGTCTACACGCTGGGCGGTCGGCTGGCCGGCGTCCTGCGGTTCGTCCTCTACAGCGCGGCGAGCGCGCCCTCGTTCCTGGTCGCCACCTGCGGGGTGCTGCTCTTCTTCGCCCAGCTGGGCTGGCTGCCGGTCTCGGGGCGGACGTCGTACGGGCCCAGCGAGGGCCTGACCGGCCTCTTCGTGGTGGACGGGCTGCTCACCGGGAACGCGGCCTACGCGCTGGACGCGGTGGCGCACCTGCTCATCCCGGCGGTCGCGGCGGCGCTCGGCCCGGGCGTGGCCCTGGCCAGGGTGCTCGCCGACGGCCTCGGCACCGCGATGGGCTCCGGCTACGCCCGGACCGCCCGCGCCCTGGGCGAGACCGAGGGCCAGCTGCTGCGCCGGCACGCGCTGCGCAACTCGGTGAGCCCGGCCATGAGCCTGCTGGGGGTGCAGATCGGGATGATGCTCTCCAGCCTCGTCGTGGTCGAGCAGATCTTCTCCTGGAACGGGCTGGGCCAGTACCTGGTCCGCGCCATCAACGCCTCCGACACCAACTCGGTCGCCACCATCGCCCTGGTGCTCGGCGCCTTCTACGTGGTCGTCAACACCCTGGTCGACCTCGCCCAGGGAGCGATCGACCCGCGGGTCCGGCTCCGCTGACCGGTCCGTCGCGCCTGCTCGCAGGCGCGCCTCCCACCCCTCTCACCCCACATCCCCTCCCTCACCGCACCGCAAGGAGACCTGCCATGACGACCCAACCCGTCATCCGACCCGTGACCGACTGGACACCCGCCGAGGACCTCAAGCCCGTCGGCAACGTCGTGCTCGTCGTCGTCGACATCCAGGGCGGCGGGGAGAACCCGTTCGTCCCCCACGAGCCCGGAGGGGGGTTCATGCCCGACCGCGAGGACCGCAACCGGCGGGCCGTCGAGCTGGTCGACGCGTTCCGCGCCAAGGACGTGCCCGTCGTCTTCATCCAGGAGGTGCACAAGCCCTCCCTGGTCGACATCGGCCGCGAGCTCGACGGCGCCGAGGGCGTGCACTGCGTCGAGGGCGACCCGCGCACCGAGCTGCACCCGGGCCTGGACCCGAAGCCCGAGGAGTACCTGATCCGCAAGCGCCGCTACAGCGCGTTCTTCGGCAGCGAGCTCGACCTGGTGCTGCGCGGCTACGGGGCGCAGACGGTCGTCCTGATCGGCGGGATGACCGACGTCTGCGTGCACTACACCGCGGTCGACGCGCACCAGTACGACTACCACTTCCGCACCATCACCGACCTCGTCGTCGGCTCCGGCGAGGAGCTGCACGAGGCGGCGCTGCGCTCCATGAAGTACCTCCAGCGCGACTCCCTGGTCACCAGCCAGGCCGTTCACGACTGGCTCGAGACCGTCACCCCCGTCACCACCGCTGAGATCGCTGAGGAGATCGCATGAACATCCAGGGCCGTACCGCACTCGTCGTCGTCGACTTCCAGGGCGGTGACCTGAGCGGCGACTTCTGCACCTACGACCACGAGCAGCTGCGCAAGGCCATCGACATGGTGGACGCCTGCCGCGCCGCCGACGTCCCGGTGGTCTGGATCCAGGAGGTGCACAAGCCGCACCTGGCCGACATCGGCCGGGAGCTCGACGGCTCCGAGGGGCCGCACTGCCTGGAGAACGACCCCAACAACGTGATCGCCCACGGGCTCGAGCCGAGGCCGGAGGAGTTCCACATCCGCAAGCGCCGCTACTCGGCGTTCTTCGCCACCGAGCTCGACATCGTGCTCAAGTCCTACGACGTCGACAGCCTCATCCTGATCGGCGGCTTCACCGACGTCTGCGTGCTCTACACCGCCGTGGACGCCCACCAGCGCGACTTCTTCATCAACGTCGTCACCGACGTGGTCGCCGGGTCGAGCAAGCCGGCCCACGACGACGCGCTGAAGATGATCAACTACCTCCAGCGCAAGGCGCTGGTGACCTCCGACGAGGTCATGGAGTGGGTCTCCTCGGTACCCGTGCCTGCGTGACCCTGCCGATCGTCGAAGGCCCGGGCCGGCCGCTCCGTGAGCGGCTGCCCCGGGCCTTCTGGGCGGTGTGGTGCGGCGTCCTGGTCCTCTCGATGGGCCGGTTCGTCGCACCGCTGCTGGCGACCTGGCTGAGCGGCGAGCGCGGTCTGGACGCGCTGACCATCGGGCTCGTCACCGCCACCTACGGGCTCGGCGGGGTGGCGGCCAGCCTGGGCGGGGGCTACCTCGCCGACCGGTTCGGCCGGCTCCGCGTCATCGCCGCCGGCCAGCTCTCCTCCGCGGCGCTGCTGGTGGTGCTGGCGCAGTCGCTGGACGTCGCGAAGCTCTCCGCGGTCCTGCTCGCCTACGGGTTCGCCTCGCACCTGGGCAGCCCGGCGCTGAGCTCGCTGGTCACCGAGCGGGTGGCCCCGCACCAGCGCGAGCGGGCCTACAGCCTCTACGTCTGGGCGATGAACGCCGGGTTCGCCGCCGGCCCCCTGCTCGCGAGCTGGCTCGCGGGGTACTCGTTCGCGGTCGTCTTCTACCTGGAGGCGGTGCTGCTGATGGTGGTGCTCGGGGTGCTCGTGTGGGCGCTGCGCGGGGACCCCCGGCCCGCGGCCACGCAGCGGATGAGCCTGCGCGCCGCCTACGCGGTGGTCCTGCGCGACCGGGTCTTCCTGGTCTTCACCGCGACCATGACCGCCTACATGGTGGTCTACATCCAGGGCACCGTCACGCTGCCGGTCGTGATGGACCAGGAGGGCTTCTCGATCTCCCAGTACGGGCTGCTGCTCAGCCTCAACGGGGTGCTGCTCTGCGCCTTGCAGATGCCGCTGGTGCGGGTGCTGGAACGGGTCACCAAGACGACCGCGCTGAGCTGGGCGGTGGCGCTGACGATGGCGGGGTACGCCGTCCAGGTGGTGGCCACCGAGTGGTGGCACTACGCGGTGGCCGTCGTCGCGTGGAGCCTGGGGGAGCTGGGCGTCTTCCCCGTCGCGGCCACCGTGGTGGCCGACCTGGCGCCGGCCCGGCTGCTGGCCACCTACCAGGGCTTCTACGGCATGACCTGGACCGTCGGCCGCACCCTCGCCTCGCTGCTCGGCGGGGTGGCGCTGGCCACCCTCGGACCCCAGGGGCTGTGGCTCTCCTGCCTGGTCGTGCTCTTCCTCACCGGCCTGACCCTGGCGCTCAGCCGCCGGGCCCGGACCGAGCGGGAGAGCGCCGGCCGGGCCGCCGCGCGGGCGGCGTACACCGTCACCGCGTGACCCCCCGGGCCGCTCAGCCGACGATGCGCAGCACGGCCTCGCAGGTCTGCGCGGCCACCGTCGCGGCGTCGAGGTCGGGCTCGTTGACCCGGCGCAGGAGCACGCCCTCGATCAGCGTCAGCACGACCTTGGTCACCGCGGAGGTGTCCTCGCGGGGCCGCCCCGACTCCGCCAGGGCGTCCTCGACGAGCCGTTCGTAGGTCCGCCAGAAGTCGCTGCCGACGCCCAGCAGGGTGTCGCCGACCTCGTCGCGCACGTCCGGCATGTAGCCGAGCAGCCCGATGTTGAACGCCGGTTCGCATAGCCCTCGGACGTCGAAGTCGACCAGGACGGCGAGCCGCTCGTGGGCGGTCAGCGCGGGGTCCTCGAGCAGCGCCCGCGCGCTCTCGAGGGTCGGACGCAGGGTCTGCTGGAGCACCTCGACCAGGATGTCGGACTTGACCGAGAAGTGGGCGTAGAGGGAGGGCTGCTTGATCCCGGCGGCCCGGGCGATGTCCCGGGTGGTCGTCCGGGCGTATCCCTGGGCGACGAAGAGCTCGGTCGCCACGTCGACGATCCGCTGCCGGCCGCCGCGGGCGGCGGACTGGCCGGCGGACGGGCCGGAGGGCTCGCTGGTCACAGCAGCGCGCCGCCGGCCTGCGCGTAGCCGCGCGCGATCGCCCCGGTGAACCGCCAGTCGTCCACCGGCCACGGCCAGTGTCCCGCGGCCGCGGCCCGCTCCTGGGGCACCCCGTCGGCGACCAGAGCGCGGATGGTGTCGGCCACCTGGCGCAGGTCGTCGCGCTGCGCCTCGACCCACTCGCGCCCGACGGGGATCCCGTGGCCGGGGAGCACGCAGGTGTCGGGGCCGATCCCGGCCAGCACCCGGTCGATGGTGGCGGGCCAGTCCAGCGGATAGCTGTCCTCGGAGTAGACCGGCGGCCCGGTCTGCTCGAGCAGGTCGCCGACCTGGACCAGGTCGGCGTCGGGCACGGTGACCACCAGGTCGCCCGCCGTGTGGCCCCGGCCGGGGTGGCTCAGCGTCACCGTGCGGCCACCCAGGTCGACCTCGGTCCGCCCCTCGAAGGGGTGGTCGGCGGGGGTCACCTCGGTGGCGAGCACCTCGGGGGTCCTGGGGTCGGCGCCGGTGGTCCCCGACGCCCCCGAGACCGGCGAGACCTCGAAGCGCTTCTTGAACCGGGCCGCGGAGGGCAGCGTGTTGGCGGCGGCCACCGCGGTCGCGTAGATCGGCACCGGGCCGTAGAGGTCGCGCAGCGCGGTGTTGCCGAAGGTGTGGTCGAAGTGCTCGTGGGTGTTGACCACGGCCACGACGTCGCCCAGGCCGGCGCGACGCAGGTCCTGGACCACGCCGCGGGCGGCCCGGTCGGAGGAGTGCGTGTCGATCATCAGCAGGCCCTCGTCGCCACCGACCACGGTGACCGAGACGTCGTACCACTCGTAGCGCGCCAGCCAGACCCGGTCGGCGACCTCGTGGAACCCGGTGTCGTATCCGTACATGAGCCATTCCTATCAGCGGATAGGCGCGGGCGTGGGTCGCTCGTGTGACGCTTGTGTTTCCTCCCTGCCGGATGCGGGGGAGTGAGCAGGAATTTACCTGGCTGTTCGATACCGGGCCGGCCCCCGAAATCCTCCGGGAGCCAAATGGGAGCACTTTCTGTCGATCGACAGAAAGCCGCCGTCCCAGGAGTCGCCATGATCATCACCGGAATCGGCCTGACCGTCGCGCTGGTCCTCTTCGTCGGCATCGCGGTGGCGCGCAAGGTCGACGGCGACAGCGCCAACTACCTCGTGGCCGGCCGCCAGCTCGGGCTGCCCCTGGTCGCGGTCGCGCTGACCACCGCGGCGGTGGACAGCAACGCCACCATCGGCAACACCGACACCTCCGCCACCGCGGGCTTCTGGGCCGGCGCCTCGCTGGCCCTGGGCCTGGCCGTCTGCCTGCTGCTCGCCGGGCTGTTCCTGGCCAAGCCGATGAACCGGATGGGCCTGTTCACCCTGGGGGACTTCTTCGCCCGCCGCTACGACCGCCGGGTCGAGGTCTGCGCCTCGGTGCTGATGATCGCCTCGTTCACCATCCTGCTCGCGGGCAACCTGGTGGCGATGGGGTTCCTGGTCGAGTACTTCACCGGGCTCTCGTACGCCGTCGGGGTGGTGCTCGCCGTCCTCCTGATCCTCGGCTACACGATCGGCGGCGGGCTCTACTCCGACGCCTACACCTCGGTCGTCCAGGCGGTGCTGACCCTGGCCGCGACCGTGGTCCTGCTGGTCTGGTTCACCTCCACCTTCGGCCTCTCCGTGCCCGAGGGCATGGGCCCGTTCGACCTCGGCCAGCTCACCGACCCGGGTCAGGGCGCCGCGATCAACTGGGCCACCCTGGTCTCGCTCGGCATCGGCGACCTCGTCGCCATCGACTTCATGCAGCGGATCTTCGCCGCCCGCACCCCCGAGATCGCCCAGAAGGCCTGCTTCATCGGCGCCGGCACGACCGCGGTCATCGGCACCGTCTGGTCGCTGATCGCCCTGAGCGGGGTCGACAAGCTCGGCATCACCGCCGACCAGGGACCGGTGATCTACCAGCTCCTCGACGGCCATGCGCCGGCCCTGCTGGCGGTCCTCGTGCTCTCCGGGGTGGTGGCGGCCTCCTTCTCCACCGCGTCGGGGGCGATCCTGGCCACCAGCGCCGTCGCGGTCCGCAACCTCTTCGGCGTGCGCCGCGAGGTGGCGCCGGGCCACGCCGACCCGCTGCTGCGCTGGACCCGCGCGGCGATGGTGCCGGTCGTGGTCGTCGGGGCGCTGCTGGCCCTGCGGGTGAGCCAGACCGGCATCCTGCTGACCCTCGCCTTCGACCTGATGCTCGCCTGCCTGATCGCCCCCTTCGTGCTGGGGCTCTTCTGGCGGGGAGCCACCGTCACCGGGGCGCTGGTGGGTGCCGGGGCGGGCCTGGTGGTCCGGCTCTTCTTCCTGGTGATGACGCCGACCCTCTACGGCTTCGACAACGACCTGCTGCACCTGCCCAACGACGTCTTCACCGCCGACTTCGACGGCTGGGCGACGCTGCTGGCGGCGGCGGTCGGGATCGGCGCCTTCGTCGTGGCCTCCCTGCTCACCGCCGGCCACGACGAGGAGGAGCGCGACCTGCTCGCCCTCGACCGGACCAGGGTGCCGGAGCCCGACGCGGTCTGAGCGGCGCAGTCCTGAGGGGTCAGCCGGCGGCGACCAGCATCAGGGCGGCCTCCGCGATCCGGTCGGGGAGGTCGGCCCGGAGCCCCTCGGTGCCGGTCCGCCGGCGCTGCATGACCACGCTCTCCACCAGGGCGAAGACCAGCTCGGCCGTGGGCAGCGCCTCCTCCCGCCCGACGCCGCGGCAGGCGGCGACCAGGTCGACGTAGCCGTCGAAGAGGGCCTGGCGCTCGGCGTGGAAGGGGGCGAACCGCTCGTCCCCGAGCTCGGGGAGCAGGTAGAGGACGCCGAGGTTCTCCGGACTGGTCGCCAGCAGGTGGGCGTCGTACGCGCAGAGCCTGCGCAGCCGCTCGGCCGGGCCCGCCTCTTCGTCCGCGAGCGTGGCGGCGAGCTCGCGGGAGGGCCGGACCGTGCGCAGCAGGAGGACGAGCAGGATCTCGTGCTTGCCCCGGAAGTAGTGGTACATCGTGGCCTGGGAGAGCCCCGCGGCCTCGGCGATCCGGTAGGTGCTGGTGCCGCCGTACCCCTCGCTGCAGAAGAGCCGGGCCGCCGCGGCCAGGATCTCCTCCTCGGTGCTGAGTCCGGAGGTGGACGGACCGGTGCTCCTGGGGCGGCCGCGGGTTGCCATGCGTCGGACCCTACCCAGCGGGGGCCCCCGGCCCCGTTCGTTACATGGCGTTCACCTCGTGGTGACCGGACGCGCGACCGGGGCACCTTGAATATCTGTCACTCGACAGAAAAGCACCAGGAGGACGCCGTGCGCACCGCCGACGAGACCGCCCCCGCCGATCCCGGCACCAGCCAGACGGGCACCACGCAGGGCGCCCGCGCCCACGCCCGGGCCCAGGAGGGCACCGTGGTGGACCACGGCCCGACCGTGCCCGCCGGCACCGCCCCCGACCTGCCGGCGGGGGTGAGCGGCGACGCCGTGGTCTGGGCCGACCGGCTGCCGCCCGGCGGCTACGGGCACCGGGTGCTCGCCGCCGGCACCCGGGTCCGGCTGACCGACCCCGACGGAGAGGCCTGCGCCTCGGTCCTGCTGCACCATGCGGACATGCCGTGGGAGCGGCTCAACGTGGCCGACACGGTGAAGATCCAGTGGCAGGTCTACCCGGGCGGCGGCTACCTGCTGCTCAGCGACCAGGGACGGGTCCTGGCCACCGTGCTCGACGACACCTCGGGGCACCACGACACCCTCTTCGGCACCTCCACCCGGGACCGGAACGAGCGCCGCTACGGCGACGGCGCCCCCGAGGGGCCGACCCCCGCCGGGCGTGAGCTGCTCGTGCTCGGCGCGGCCAAGAACGGGCTCTCCCGCCGCGACGTCGCCCCGAGCGTCTCGTTCTTCCAGGGCGTGCGGGTCGACGACGAGGGACGACCCGGGTGGACCGGCAGCGCCGGGCCCGGGCGGAGCCTGACCCTGCGCACCGAGCTGCCGGTCGTGCTGCTGGTCGCCAACACCGCGCACCCCCTCGACCCGCGCCCCGACTGGACCTGCGGGCCGCTGGAGGTCCTCGCCTGGCGGGATCGGGTCACGGCCCCCGAGGACCCGCAGTGGACCGCGACCCCGGAAGGTCGCCGCGCCTACGAGAACACCGCCGACCACCGGAAGGGACGGGCCACCCGATGAGCGCCCCCACCACACCCGCCGGCACGACCGCCGGCACGCCGTACGCCCTGGGCCCCGAGGTCCACCGCGAGACCGTCGCGCCCCGCGCGCCCTGGTCCCGGGTGCTCACCGCCGGCCAGGTGCTGCGGATCGTCGACCTCGACGGCAACCAGGCCGTCGACTTCCTGGCCTACGACGCCGCCGACCCCGAGCGCGCCTACAGCGCCCAGGCGACCCTGCAGGAGCAGGGGTCGATCTTCCTCACCACCGGGAGCGTCCTGCGCGACAACGAGTCCGCGCCGCTGCTCACCGTGGTCGCCGACGAGGTCGGCCGGCACGACACGCTGGGCGGCGCCTGCTCCAAGGAGTCCAACACGCTGCGCTACGGGCACCACACCTACGCCCAGCACGCCTGCGCCGACAACTTCCTGCACGAGCTCTCGCGGCACGGCCTGGGCAAGCGCGACCAGGTCTCCAACGTCAACTGGTTCATGAACGTCCCGGTCGACCCCGACGGTGCCCTGGGCATCGTCGACGGCATCTCCGCCCCTGGCCTGGGGCTGGCGCTGCGGGCCGAGCGCGACGTGCTGGTCGTCGTCTCCAACTGCCCGCAGGTCAACAACCCCTGCAACGGGTTCGACCCGAGCCGGGCCGAGATGATCGTGCACGACCATGCCTGAGCCGAGCGGGCCGGCGGCGCGCCCGCTCGCCACCGTCCTGGTGGCGAACCGCGGCGAGATCGCCTGCCGGGTGATCGGCTCGGCCCGGGCCCTGGGCCTGGGCACGGTCGCGGTCTTCTCCGAGGCGGACCGGGCGGCCGCGCACGTGCGGCTCGCCGACCGTGCGGTGCTGCTGGGGCCGGCCGCGCCGGAGCGCTCCTACCTCGACGTGGAGGCGGTGCTGCGGGCCGCCAAGGAGACCGGCGCCGACGCCGTCCACCCCGGCTACGGCTTCCTCGCCGAGGACGCCGACTTCGCCGAGGCGGTGGAGGGCGCGGGGCTCGCGTTCGTCGGTCCCACGCCCGCGCAGCTGCGCGCCTTCGGCGACAAGCACACCGCACGGGCGGCGGCGGTGGCCTGCGGCGTACCGGTCTTCGACGGCACCGGCCTGCTCGCCGACGCCGACGAGGCGGTCGTCGAGGCCGGCCGGATCGGCTACCCGGTGATGCTCAAGGCGACCGGCGGCGGTGGCGGCATCGGGATGAGCGTGTGCCGCACCGCGGAGGAGGTGCGGACGGCGTACGGCCGGGTCCGCGGCCTCGCCGAGCGCAGCTTCGGCTCCTCGGGGGTCTTCGCCGAGCGCTACGTCGAGCACGCCCGGCACGTGGAGGTCCAGGTCTTCGGCGACGGCCGGGGCAGCGTCCTCTCGCTCGGCGACCGGGACTGCTCGCTGCAGCGCCGCCACCAGAAGGTGGTGGAGGAGGCGCCGGCGCCCGCGCTGCCGCCGGCGGTGCGCGAGCGGCTGCACTCCTCGGCGCGCCGGCTGGTCGCCTCGCTGGACTACCGCTCGGCCGGGACCGTGGAGTTCGTCTACGACCCGGTGCGCGAGGAGGCCTCGTTCCTGGAGGTCAACGCGCGCCTCCAGGTCGAGCACCCGGTCACCGAGCAGGTCACGGGGGTCGACCTGGTCGCCTGGATGCTCCGCCTGGCCGGCGGTGACAGCAGCTTCCTGGAGCCGCACCTGGACCCCGGCACCGGCGACGACGCCGGCCGGCGCACCGGCGAGGTCCCGGTGGTCGGCCACGCGGTCGAGGCCCGGGTCTGCGCCGAGGACCCGGCCGCCGACTTCCGGCCCAGCGCCGGCACCCTGACCCGGGTCGAGCTGCCGGCCGGCGACGGGGTGCGGGTCGACGGCTGGGCCGAGACCGGCACCGAGGTCTCGACCGCCTACGACCCGTTGCTGGCCAAGGTGGTGGCCACCGGGCCGACCCGCGAGGACGCCTTCCGCACCCTCGCCCGGGCTCTGGAGGAGACCCGGGTCGACGGCGTCGAGGTCAACCTCGGGCTGCTCCGCGGGGTCGTCCGCGACCCCGACGTGCTGGCCGCCACCCACAGCACCTCCACCCTGACCGGGGTGCGCGACCCCGGGCCGCGGATCACCGTCGGCCGGGCCGGTCTGATGACCACCGTGCAGGACGCCGACGGGCGCGTGGGCTACTGGCAGGTCGGCATCCCCCCGAGCGGGGCGATGGACGACCGGTCGCTGCGGCTCGCCAACCTCGCGGTCGGCAACGAGCCGAACGCGGCCGGGCTGGAGTGCACCGCCACCGGCCCCGAGCTGACGATGAGCCACGAGACGGTCGTCTGCGTCACCGGCGCGCCCGCGACGGTGACCGTCGACGGGCGCGAGGTGCCCATGCACGAGCCGGTAGTCGTGCCGGCCGGCGCCATCCTCGCCGTGGGGGACGCCACCGCCGGGCTGCGCACCTACCTCGCGGTGGCCGGCGGCCTGGACGTGCCGGCCTACCTGGGCTCGGCCAGCACCTTCACCCTCGGCGGGTTCGGCGGGCACGGAGGCCGGGCGCTGCGACCCGGCGACGTGCTGCGTCCCGGCCCCGCGGTCGGCCCGGTCGGCGGGCCCGTCCCGGAGGCCCGGCGCGCCGACTTCGGCGACGTCTGGGAGCTGGCGGTCACCGAGGGCCCGCACGCCGCCCCCGAGTTCTTCACCCGCGACGACGTCGACCAGCTCTACGCGGCCAGCTACGAGGTGCACTTCAACAGCGCCCGCACCGGGGTCCGGCTGGTCGGTCCGCGCCCGACGTGGGCGCGCACCGACGGCGGCGAGGCCGGGCTGCACCCCTCGAACATCCACGACGTGCCGTACTCGGTCGGCGCCCTGGACTTCACCGGCGACACCCCGATCCTGCTCGGCCCCGACGGCCCGAGCCTCGGCGGCTTCGTCTGCCCGCTCACCGTCGTCTCCGGCGACCGGTGGAAGCTGGGCCAGCTGCGGCCCGGCGACACCGTCCGGTTCGTGCCGGTGCGCGCCGCGCAGGCGCCGCCGGCCCGCGGGCTGGACCTCGCCGCCCTGGTCGCGTCCCGGGACGCCGACGACGGCGTCCTGCGCCGCCTGGACGGCACCGGCGGCCCGGCGGTGACCTACCGCCGGCAGGGCGACGACGCCGTCCTGGTCGAGTACGGCGAGCCGGTGCTCGACCTCGCGCTCCGGGCCCGGGTGCACGCGCTGCACACCGCGCTGGCGGCCCGTGCGCTGCCCGGGATCCTGGACCTGACCCCGGGGATCCGGTCGCTCCAGGTGCACGTGGACCCCGACGTGCTGCCCACCTCGCGCCTGCTCGGACTGCTGGTCGAGGCCGAGGCGGAGCTGCCGCCGGTCTCGGAGCTGGTGGTGCCGAGCCGGGAGGTGCGGCTGCCGCTCAGCTGGGACGACCCGGCCACCCGCGAGGCGATCGAGCGCTACATGGCGGGGGTCCGCGACGACGCGCCCTGGTGCCCGTGGAACATCGAGTTCATCCGCCGGATCAACGGGCTGGGCTCGGTGGCGGACGTCTACGACACCGTCTTCGACGCCTCCTACCTGGTGCTCGGCCTGGGCGACGTCTACCTGGGCGCACCGGTCGCGACCCCCCTGGACCCGCGGCACCGGCTGGTCACCACCAAGTACAACCCCGCGCGGACCTGGACCGCGGAGAACTCGGTGGGGATCGGCGGCGCCTACCTGTGCATCTACGGGATGGAGGGCCCCGGCGGCTACCAGTTCGTCGGCCGCACCACCCAGGTCTGGCGGACCCACCCGCGGCCCGGCGAGGACCCCTGGCTGCTGCGGTTCTTCGACCGGATCAGCTGGTACCCGGTCGACCCCGAGGAGCTGCTCGACCTGCGCGCCGACCTGGCCGCCGGCCGGTCCTCGCTGGAGGCGACCGAGGGGACGTTCTCGCTCGCCGAGCACGAACGGTTCCTGGCCGACAACGCCGAGTCGATCGCGCGGTTCCGCGCGACCCAGGCGGCCGCCTTCGAGGCGGAGCGGACGGCGTGGGTGGCCTCGGGCGAGCTGGAGCGGGCGGCGGCCGCCGAGGCCGCCGTGCTCCCCGAGCCGACGGAGGTCGAGGTGCCCGAGGGGGGCACCCGGGTGGACGCGCCCTTCGTGGCGAACGTGTGGAAGGCCGCCGTGGAGGTCGGTGACGTGGTCGAGCCGGGACAGGTGCTGGTCGTGCTGGAGGCGATGAAGATGGAGACGGCCGTGACCGCCCCGGTGGGCGGAGTGGTGCAGGCGCTGCCGGCCGGGCCCGGGGTGCAGGTCGCCCCGGGGGACGCCCTCGCCGTGCTCGCCCCGGCGATGCAGGAGGGAGCGGCGTGAGCGCCCGGCCCGAGGCGTTCCTCGCCCGGCGCGACGCCGCGGAGGTCGAGCGCGACCTCGCCGCCGCCTCCGGCCCGCTCGCCGGGCTCCGGCTGGCGGTGAAGAACAACGTCGACGTCGCCGGCTTCGTCACGACCGCCGGCTGCCCCGGCTTCGGCGGCGGCCCGGCCGGGACCGACGCGGTCGCGGTGGCCCGGCTGCGGGCCGCCGGGGCCACCGTCGTCGGGGTCACCAACCTCGACCAGTTCGCCACCGGCCTGGTCGGCCAGCGCAGCCCGTACGGCGGGGTCCGCTCCGCACACCGCGCCGGCCACGTCTCGGGCGGCTCCAGCTCGGGCTCCGCGGTGGCCGTGGCCCTGGGCGAGGCGGACCTCGCGATCGGGACCGACACCGCCGGCTCGGGACGGGTGCCCGCGGCCTTCAACGGGATCGTCGGCGTGAAGCCCACGCTGGGCGTCGTCTCGGTCTCGGGGCTCGTCCCGGCCTGCCGCTCCTGGGACGCGGTCACGATCTTTGCCCGGGACCTCGACACGGCCGACGTGGCGATGGCCGCGATGGCGGGCGGACCCGGCACCCGCCCCTGGCCGGCCGACGCGCCGCTCGCCGCACCGCCCGCGGCGCGGGTGGCCGTTCCGGACCACCTGCCGGCGATGGCTCCCGGCTGGACCGAGGCGTTCGAGGAGGCGGCCGAGCGGCTCCGCGTCGACGGCTGCACGGTCGAGCCGGTGCCGTTCGACTCCTTCCTCGCGGCCGCGCGGCTGCTCTACGAGGGCGGCCTGGTGGCCGAGCGGCACGGCGCGGTCGGCGACTTCGTCGACGCGCACCTCGAGGATCCCGCGGCCGGGCTCGACCCGGTCGTCGCCTCGATCATCACCGCCGCCGGCCGGGTGACCGGCTCCCGGCTGGTGCGTGACACGGCCCGGCTCGAGGAGCTGCGACAGGTCTCGATGGCGGCGCTGGCCGGCTTCGACGCCCTGCTCGTCCCGACCGCGCCGTTCCACCCCACCGTGGCCGAGGTCGCCGCCGAACCGGTGGCCGCCAACTCCCGCGTCGGCACGTTCACCAACTTCTGCAACCTGTTCGACCTGGCCGCGGTCGCGGTGCCCTCCGGGACGGTCGACGAGGGCGAGGCCGGGCCGGCCCAGTTCGGGGTCACGGTGGTGGCGCCGGCGTTCCACGACGCCGTGGCCCTGGACCTCGCCCGCCGGGTCGCGCTGCCGACCGCGGCACCCGCCGACGCCGTCGCGGCGGCGGCGCCGCTCCCGGCGCCCGCCCTGCCGTGGCCGGCGGTGGCCACCGGGGCCGGACCGGAGCCCGCGGTGCCGACCGCGGAGCTGTTCGTGGTCGGCGCGCACCTGCCCGGCCAGCCGCTCGAGGGCGAGCTGCGGAGGCTGGGAGCCAGGTGGCTCGGGGTGGCGCGCACGGCGCCCGCCTACACCCTGACCGCGCTCGGGACCGTCCCGCCCAAGCCGGGGCTGACCCGGGTCGGCGGCCAGGCGGGGGGCAGGGCGATCGAGGGGGGCCTGTGGGCGCTCTCGCAGGGCGCGCTCGGCCGGTTCCTCGCCGCCCTGCCCGACCCCATGCTGCTGGGACGGGTGGAGCTGGCCGAGGGCCGCTGGGTGGTGGGCTTCGGCGCAGCCCAGGACGCGGTGGCCGCGGGGCGCGACATCACGGCCAGCGGCGGCTGGTTGGCCTGGCTCGCCTCGGACGAGGCGGGCGTCAGCCGCCGGGCTTGACGTCCAGCACGACCTCGAACTCGAGCAGGTCGGCGCCGGTGGCCACGGGCTTGGCCCGCTCGCCGGCGTGCGCCGTGCGGGCGTCGCCGTCGCGCCAGGCGACGAAGGACTCCTCGTCGGCCCACTCGGTGAGGACGAAGTAGCGGTTGTCCCCGCCCGTCGGCCGCAGCAGCTTGAAGCCGAGGAATCCGGGGGAGTCCTCGACGGAGCCGGCGCGGGCGGCGAAGCGGCGCTCCAGTTCGTCGGTGGAGCCCTCGGGGACGGTGATGGCGTTGATCTTCACGACGGACATGGTCCGAGCCTACAAACCAGCACCTCGCTAGCGTGAGGGACGTGGACACCACCACCCTGACCAACCTGTTCCTCGTGCTCGTGTTCGTGCTCGTCGGGGGGGTCTTCGCGGGCACCGAGATGGCGATCGTCTCGCTGCGTCCGGGACAGGTGCGCCGGATCCGGGCGGGCGGTCCGCGCGGCGAGCGGACCGCCGACCTGGTCGAGGACCCCAACCGCTTCCTCTCCGCGGTCCAGATCGGGGTCACCGTCGCCGGGTTCTTCTCCTCCGCCTACGGCGGCGCGACCATCGCCCCCGACCTGGCCCCGGTGCTCGAGGGCTGGGGCCTGCCCGCGTCGGTCGCCGACACGGTCGCCCTGGTGCTGATGACGCTGCTCATCGCCTACCTGTCGCTGGTGCTGGGCGAGCTGGTGCCCAAGCGGCTGGCGATGCAGCGGGCGGTCGGCTTCACCAAGGTGCTGGCGCCGCCGCTCAACGTCTTCGCCACCGCCATGCGGCCGGTGATCTGGCTGCTCTCCCGCTCGACCGACGCGGTGGTGCGGGTGCTCGGCGGCGACCCCGACGCGATCGAGGAGGAGATGACGGCCGAGGAGCTGCGCGACACCGTCGAGACGCACCGCGGCCTGCGCCCCTACCACCGGCGGATCCTGACCGACGTCTTCCGCTCCGGTGACCGGCGGCTGACCGCGGTGATGACCCCGCGGCCCGACGTCGTCTTCGTGCACGGCGACCGGACGGTCCACGACGCCCGCGCCGAGGTCGCCGACTCCTCCTTCTCCCGCTACCCGGTGCTCGGCGAGGACGTCGACGACGTGATCGGCTTCGTGCACCTGCGCGACCTCTACACCGCGACGCCGGAGCAGGAGGCGAGCCCGGTGGCCGGGCTCGCCCGGCCCCTGACCGTGCTGCCGGGCACCAACCAGGTGCTCGCCTCGCTCGCCCAGCTGCGCCGCGAGCAGCAGCACCTCGCGCTGGTCGTCGACGAGTACGGCGGCACCGAGGGGATCATCACCCTCGAGGACCTCGTCGAGGAGGTGGTGGGCGAGATCTACGACGAGTACGACACCGGCTACGACCCCGAGGACACCATGCTCGAGCAGGGCGACACCGTCACCGTGGACGGCTCGCTCAACATCGAGGAGCTCTGCGAGCTGACCGGGCTGGAGCTGCCCAGCGCCACCTACGACACCGTCGGCGGCTACGTCGTGGACCGCCTGGGCCGGCTCGGCGTCGTCGGCGACGTCGTCGAGGTGGACGGCGTGCTGCTGGAGGTGGTCGAGGCCAGCGAGACCAGGATCCTGCGGGTCCGGGTCAGCCGGGCGACCCCTGGGCAGGACGGCGACCGGGACGGCCGGGCCGACGACTAGGCTCCGTGCCGTGGCCGATCCTCAGCACCCCGAGTCCCTGGGCATCCCTCGCGCGCCGGCGATCGAGGGGGCGACGCACCTGCACAGCGGCAAGGTGCGCGACCTCTACCGCCTCGACGTGGGCGAGTACGCCGGCAACCTGCTGATGGTCGCCAGCGACCGGATCTCGGCCTACGACTTCGTCCTGGAGACCACCATCCCCGACAAGGGCGAGATCCTCACCCGGATGTCGCTGTGGTGGTTCGACCAGCTGGCCGACCTCGTGCCCCACCACGTGGTCTCCACCGACGTGCCGGCCGCCGTGGCCGGGCGCGCGGTGGTCTGCGAACCGCTGGAGATGTTCCCCGTGGAGTGCGTGGCCCGCGGCTACCTGACCGGCTCGGGCCTGACGGACTACCGGGCCACCGGCGAGGTCTGCGGGATCGCCCTGCCGGCTGGCCTCGAGGACGGCTCCCGGCTGCCGGAGCCGGTCTTCACCCCCGCCACCAAGGCGGCGCTCGGCGACCACGACGAGAACGTCTCCTACGACGCGGTGGTGGCGGAGGTCGGCGCGGAGCCGGCCGCCGAGCTGCGCCGGCTCACCCTGGCCGTCTACGCCCGCGCCGAGCAGGTCGCCCGAGAGCGCGGCATCGTGCTGGCCGACACCAAGCTCGAGTTCGGCCGCCGGGTCTCCGGCACCGGCGCCGGCCTCACCGTGCTGGGTGACGAGGTGCTCACCCCCGACTCCTCCCGCTTCTGGCCGGCCGACCAGTGGCACCCCGGCCGCACCCAGCCGTCCTACGACAAGCAGATCGTGCGCAACTGGCTCACCGGCCCCGACTCCGGCTGGGACCGCGCCTCCGGCGAGGCGCCGCCGCCCCTGCCCGAGGAGGTCGTGGCCCACACCCGGGCGCGCTACCTGGAGGCCTACGAGCGGCTCACCGGCGAGCGGTTCTGAGCCGTGGGGTTCACCGTCGGCCACGACTTCGACCTCCCGGTCGGGGTGGTCTTCGACTACCTGGCCGACCCCCGCAACCGGCCCGCGTGGCAGGCCAGCCTGCGCCGGATCGAACCGATGGGGCCCGGCGACGCCGAGCCCGGGGTCGGCACCCGGTGGTACGACGTGACCTGGCCGGGGGTGCGCCCGCTGATGGAGATCACCGCCTGGGAGCGCAACGTCCGGTGGGTCGAGCACGGCCGGTGGCGGGGCCTGGAGGTCACCCTCGACCTGGTCTTCACCCCGCTCGACGAGCACCGGACCCGGGTGCGGGCCACCACCGTCACCCACGCCCCCGGCTGGCGGCGGCCGCTGGGCCGGCTGCTCGACCTGGTCGGCCCGCGGGGCGCCCGCGGCGACCTGCGACGTGCGGAGCGCCGGGCCCGCCGGGGCATCGCCTAGGTTGATGTCATGACGAATCTCGCGTCCCTCCTCGAAGGCTCCGTAGCCGAGCACCCCGACCGTGACGCGGTGGTGCTGGGAGACACCCGGCTGACCTACGCCCAGGTCGACCAGTTCGCCAACATGTGCGCCAACCTGCTGGTCTCGCGCGGCATCCGGCCCGGCGACAAGGTGGCGCTGAGCTGCCCCAACCTGCCCTACTTCACGATCGTCTACTTCGGCATCCTCAAGGCCGGCGCGACCGTCGTCCCGCTCAACGTCCTGCTCAAGGGCCGCGAGGTCGCCTACCACCTGGCCGACTCCGACGCGAAGGCCTACTTCTGCTTCGAGGGCACCCCGGAGCTGCCGATGGCCCAGGCGGGCCACGAGGGCTTCGAGGCCACCGACGGCTGCGAGCACTTCTTCGTCATCACCGCCGACCTCGGCGCCGACTCGCCCCTCGAGGGCGTCGAGACGATGGCCCAGGCGATGGCGACCCAGTCGCCGGAGTTCCGCTCCGTCGAGGTCGACGACGACGACACCGCGGTCATCCTCTACACCTCCGGCACCACCGGCCAGCCCAAGGGCGCCGAGCTGCGGCACAGCAACATGCTCTCCAACGCGCTGGCCGGCAAGGAGCTCTTCAATGCCGACCACGAGCGGCCCGACACCTACCTGTGCGTGCTGCCCCTCTTCCACTCCTTCGGCCAGACCGTCATCCAGAACGGCGCCTTCGCCTACGGCGGCACCGTGGTGCTGCTGCCCCGCTTCGAGGCGGAGGCCGCACTGCAGCTGATGGCCAAGGAGAAGATCACCTTCTTCGCGGGCGTGCCCACCATGTTCTGGGGGATGCTCGGCGCCCTGGACGACGCCGGTGTCGACGCCAAGGAGCTCGCCGCCCACCTGCGGGTCGCGGTCTCCGGCGGCGCGGCGCTGCCGGTGGAGGTGCACAAGGAGTTCGAGCGGCGCTTCGGCGTCACCATCCTGGAGGGCTACGGGCTCTCCGAGACCTCGCCGGTGGCCAGCTTCTCGGTCTACGGCGAGGCCGCGCGGGTCGGCTCGATCGGCCCGGCCATCCCCGGCGTCGAGATGAGGCTCATCGACTCCGAGCCGGGGGTCTGGACCGACGCGGAGGGCGAGATCGGCGAGATCGCGATCAAGGGCCCCAACGTGATGAAGGGCTACTACGGCCGCCCCGACGCCACCGCCGAGGCGCTGAAGGACGGGTGGTTCCGCACCGGCGACCTGGCCCGGCGCGACGAGGACGGCTGGTACTACATCGTCGACCGGTCGAAGGACATGATCATCCGGGGCGGCTTCAACGTCTACCCGCGCGAGATCGAGGAGGTCCTGCTCACCCACCCCGACGTCTCGCTCGCCGCGGTGATCGGCGTCCCGCACGACAGCCACGGCGAGGAGATCAAGGCCGTGGTGATCCTCAACCCGGGAGCGAGCCTCACCGAGGACGAGCTGGTCGCCTGGGGCAAGGAGCAGATGGCGGCCTACAAGTACCCGCGGATCGTGGAGTTCCGGGACTCGCTGCCGATGACCGCGACGGGCAAGATCCTCAAGCGCGAGCTCGACTGATGGGTCGTGGGATGGCGGTGGTCCTCGGGCTGCTGATGGTGGTGGCCGGGGCGTTGTGGACCGCGCAGGGTCTCGGCTGGATCGGCGAGACCGCGGAGCGGGACTTCCGGGCCACGCTCGGGCCCGCGCTGGCCGGTCTCGGCGTCGCCCTCGTCTACGTCGCGGCCAAGGGACCCCGATAGACTCGAGGGCGGACTTCCCCCGCTGACCAGGAGCTGCCCCGTGGCCACAGTCGTCGTCGACGTCATGCCCAAGCCCGAGATCCTCGACCCCCAGGGCAAGGCCGTCCACGGCGCCCTCCCGAGGCTCGGGTTCTCCGGGGTCAGCGAGGTGCGCCAGGGCAAGCGCTTCGAGCTCACGGTCGACGGCGAGATCACCGAGGCGGTGCTCGAGGAGGTCCGCCGGATGGCCGAGACGCTGCTGTCCAACCCGGTCATCGAGGACTTCGAGGTCCACGTCGAGGAGCACACCGTCGCCCAGGTCGCCGGCCAGGTCGCCACGGAGGCCACCCGATGAAGGTCGGCGTCGTCACCTTCCCCGGCAGCCTCGACGACGTCGACGCCCAGCGTGCCGTCCGGCTCGGCGGCCACGAGGCGGTCGCGCTCTGGCACGGCGACGCCGACCTGCGCGGTGTCGACGCGGTCGTGCTGCCGGGCGGCTTCTCCTACGGCGACTACCTGCGCTGCGGCGCGATCTCCCGGTTCGCGCCGGTGATGACCGAGGTCGTCGCGGCGGCGGAGCGCGGGATGCCGGTGCTCGGCATCTGCAACGGCTTCCAGATCCTCTGCGAGTCCCACCTGCTTCCCGGGGCCCTGATCCGCAACGAGGCCCAGCGCTTCGTCTGCCGCGACCAGCGGCTCCGGATCGAGAACGACCGCACTCCATGGACCGCGTCCTACGCGGCGGGCCAGGAGGTCACCATCACCCTCAAGAACGGCGAGGGCAACTACGTCGCCGACGCCGCCACGGTCGAGCGGCTGGAGGGTGAGGGGCGCGTGGTCGCCCGCTACCTGGGGCCCAACCCCAACGGGTCGGTCAACGCCATCGCGGGCGTCACCAACGAGCGTGGCAACGTCGTCGGCCTGATGCCCCACCCCGAGCACGCGGTGGAGGACCTCTGCGGTCCCGGCACCGACGGGCTCGGCTTCTTCACCAGTCTCGCGGAAAGCGTCTTCGCATGAGTCCCACCACTCTCTACCGGGCCGTCGCCCGCGCCGAGGCCGTGACCTGGGCGCTGCTGCTGGGCGGCATGTTCCTCAAGTACGTCACCGACACCACCGAGCTCGGGGTGCGGATCGGCGGCATGCTGCACGGGGCGGTCTTCATCGCCTACTGCCTGACCACCGTGCTGCTCTGGGTCGACCAGCGCTGGTCGCTGCGTCAGCTGGTGCTCGGGCTGCTGTCCGCGGTGCCGCCGTTCGTCACCGTCCCGTTCGAGGCGCACGCCGAGAAGCAGGGGCTGCTCGGCGACACCTGGCGGCTCCGCGCCGAGGAGCCGGCCGGTGTCCTGGAGAAGCTCGCCGCCTGGCTGGTGCGCAAGCCGCTCCAGGGCGTCGTGGTCGGCGTCGCCGCGGTCGCGGTGCTCTTCGCCGGCGCGATGTTCGCCGGCCCGCCGGTCTGACTGGGTGTCCCTATTGCACGGGTAGTGACCGAGTAGGCGCGGCCGCAAGCATGCCGATGACCTGCGAATCGTGGTGGACGCCATGCTCTACATCGCCCGGACCGGGTGTCAGTGGCGCTACCTCCCGGCGTCGTTCGGTCCATGGACGCGAGTCTGGTCGCAGTTCCGCCGGTGGTCGCGCAACGGCACCTGGGCGCGGGCCCTGACGGTTCTGCACGCGGCCGCACGTATCGAGGACGGCAGGACCGACGAGACACCGTCGATGGTCGTCATCGACACCCACCTGGCCCGCGGCGCCTCAAACGGTGGGCTCACCTTCCACGACCGTGGCGGACCCTACGGCCGAACCGAGGGCGCCAAGCGCGTCGTCGCAGTCGACGTGACGGGACTCCCGGTGGCCGCAGTGGTCGTGCCCGCCTCTACCCACGAGAACCGGGCCAGTGAGGTGATGCTGGAGCACCTGGCCCGGCAGGGCGTCGCCGACCGGCTCGAGCTGGTTCTGGTGGACCGGGGGGTGACGGCGCCCCAATAGGGACACACCCAGTCTGAGCGGGATGCTGGCGCGGCCCGATCGGTGTCGATACCGTCCTCCGCGACGTCCAGCTCTCGGGGGGAAACTGGTATGACTTCTGCGTACATTCCGCTGCTCACTGTCACAGCAGCACTGTCAGTCGTTTGCCTGCTGCAGTTCGTCTTGACTCAGGTCGGCGCAACAAGCGGCATGGGGCCTAACCGGCTCGCCGGCATCAAGACCAAGGCGACTCTCGCTTCAGACGGCGCGTGGAAGGCCGGCCATGACGCCGCCCAGCCCGCGCTGCTGACCGCGGCCGTCACGGGTCTGGGCCTCGCGGCGCCACTGGCGTTCTGGCAGGCCTCGTCGGATGGGGAGCCCACGGCGGCGTTCACTGCCGTCTGCGCGGTCGCCGCCGCAACAGTCGTGGTCCTTTTCGGGATCGCTATTCGGCGCGCCAACAAGGCGGCGCGGCAGGCCATCACCAATGGGGGAGAAAAGAGCGGGCCTGCACGGCCCGCTCCAGCGCGGAAATGAGCACAAAGATTCTCCTCGCGGGCACCGGCCCGCTGGCAGAGGCGAACCCGGACCTCGTGCAGTTCCTCGGTTTCAACCCGGACCGGCCGGACGTGGACCAGGTTGCGCTGCGGTCCTTGCCACTGCCAAGGCGATGGCTTCCGGCGACCCGATGGCCGTTGAGTCGGCGCTGGTCACCTTCACGGCCAACTTCCATGACTTCCTCCAGAGCCGAGCCGCCCTCACAGAGGACCCCTCGAACCGTATCGCCGCGAAGGGCTGCGGGTGGAAGGGCTGCTTCGCCCTGACGCTCTACGTGACGGCCAACGTCGCCGTGTACGCCAACGTGGCAGGGGCCACCAACGCCGTGGCCACGCTCGTGCTGGCCTGGTTCTACCTGATGGACTCCGACGGTCAGGAGACCCAGCTCGAGCGCGACCACCTGGTCTCGCTCATGACGTCCTCGCTCGACTCAGCTGACTGCGCGGGTGGTCGAGAACAACCACGGAGGAACGAGCGAGCGCACCACGGCGGCCACCGCCGTGGTGTCGCTTGCCGTCGTGGTCTTCCTCCTCGCCGGGTCCATCTTCTTCTCCTTGCCGAGCAACGTGCTGAGTCTGCGTGACGGCAGCACGGCACGGCGGGCGTCGATCGGGACCCTTCCGCAAGGGTGGGCGTTCTTCACCAAGCCGCCCAGCGAATCCGAGGCCGTGGTCTTCGCGCTGCGCGAGGACCGGGTCGTCAACATCAACCGCCCACCCCAGGCCAAGGTGCAGAACTGGTGGGGTCTGAGCCGCCGCCAACGCAGCCAAGGCCCTGAGGTGGCGGAGCTGGTATGCCAGGCCACCTTCCGCCCGGGTTCTCGTCGCGCCACCGGGAAGGGTCTCGCGTGAGCTCTCGCCGTGGGCGGGAGCTGGTGGTCACTTGCTGACGGCGTTGAGGTGCGCTGCGCTTCGGCTACCCCTTCCTTCGCGTTCTCCATCACCGCCCCCTGTTCCGCGGTGTAGTCCTCGGTGTCGTCGAGCTCCAGGCGAAAGTCGCCTTCACCTTCCGCGATCACGCTGAGCGCGAAGGGCTCCTCGACCGTGAGGCGGCCACGGCGGCGGCCGACAGGAAGCAGGCCAGACCGAGTAGGGCCAGGGACCAGGTGGTCGCGCGGTCGAGCCCCAGCTCACCGGTCAGGGATCCCAGACCTCCAGCAGCGGTGCTTCCGACGAGACCACCGAACGACTCGGTCGTGATGGCCGCCGCGGCCAGCATGGTCGCGGTCATGGATCCGTCCGAGGTGGTCGCGCGGACGTAGAGGGCCGGGTAGCCCAGACCGATGCCGAGCCCCACGAGGGTCCACGCCACGAGAGCCACGACCCAGGACGACCCGGTCAGGCCAGCGATACCGACCGCGGCTACCCCGGCCGCGGCCAGCGTCATGCCGTACCCGGGCGGCGCGCCGTCATGGCCCAGCTTGGGGGCGGCCATCGACCCCAGGGCCCACGCGATCGGTGCCACGCTCAAGGCGACGCCCGCTTGGAACAACGAGGTGCCGAAGGTCTGGGTGAACACCAGAGTGATCAGGCTGCTCGCGCCGAAGTAGCCGGCTCCGAACAAGGTGAGACCCGCCAGAGCAGCGGGAGCGCCGCGCACCAGCCGGGCCGTGCCCGCGGGCATCAGCGCCAAGAAGCCGACCACAGCAGGCACCAGAGCGAGCGGTGCGAGGTACCACCAGCGCGAGTTGGTCAACACGACGAACGCGGTCACGCCGAGCGGCACCAGCAACGTGCGGCCCACGGGTCGCTCCTTGGTGGACTCCGGTACCTGCGGCGGGACCACCCGCAGGACCAGCAGCCTCGCGATCATCATGAGGGGCAAGGGCGACAGCAGCGCCAGGCGCCACCCGACGGCGTGCTCGAGGGCCAAGGTGAGCGAGGGGCCGACGGTGGCGGGCAGGATCCACATCGCCGACATCGCCGCGACCACCTTGAGGCGCAGCGAGTCCTCGAGGTGCTTGATCGCTGCGCTGATCCCGTAGACGGCAAGCACCGCGCCTGCGAATCCCGCCACGAATCGCCCGCCGGCGAAGGCCCACGCTGTCGGCGCGGCGGCCGCCACGCCGGAGCCGACTGCCGACAGGACCAGTCCCGCCATGAGGACACGAGCCGGTGAATGGCGGCGGATGATGCGGGAGGCGAGAGGGAGCGCGGTGAACATGCCGATGGTCGTCCCGGCGACGAGCAACGGCACCTGCCGTTCGGCACCCAGGTCGGCCTCGATGAGCGGGAGGAGGGCTCCCGCGACGAACGTCGACACGGCCGAGACGAACTCGAGCCCGACGACGCCCACGGCGAGGGTGATGGCGGCACGTCCTCGCAGCTTGGCGTCCGGTGCCAACTCCTGACCGGTGGCACTCATGGTCGCGCCTGCCGGGATCGGGTCGGAGGTCCGGCGGTGGCGGGCGAGTCGTGGGCAGCCACGGCAGGTACGCCCAGGGCGGAGCCAAGGATCCGGCCGGCTCGGGCAGTACTCCCTCGGACACGCAAGACACCTGGTGATAGCACGGCAACCTCAGAGAATCGGTCAACGTACGGCGCTGCAGATTATCGGGAGCCGAAGGACCCGTCCAGACCCCTGGGACCGTCCTCCGACCGCACGGCGCGCACACCCAGCCCCAGCGCGGCCACCGCGAACAGCGCGGCCGCCGCCAGCGCCCAGACCCACCCATTGCCGTGCAGCATCTCGCCGATGATGCGCCCTGCCACGGTCATGGTCGCCGCGTAGAACATCGCCAGGGCGAGCACGAAGACTGTTGTGACGGGGGTGACCGCGCGGCCCTTCGGGGTGTAGAGGGTGTCGCGGCCGTCTGTGAGGAGCTCGGTCTGGCTCCGACCCGTCCGCCCGCAGGCGCCGCTCAGAAGCGGCCCTTCTGCAGCTGCGACCAGGTGGCGGCGTTGGTGATCCCGCTGGCCGCGATCCCGCGCCGGGCCTGGTAGGCCTTGACGGCTGCCTCGGTCGCCAGGTCGTAGACCCCGGTGCCGGCCAGCTTGCCGGCCCCGGCGGCGTTGAGCGCCCGCTGGAGGCGGAAGACGGCCGCACCCGCTGAGCCGACCTTGAGCACGGGGGCGTCGCCGGTCGCGTGCAGCACCACCCAGTGACGCTTGCGGAACTTCGGCGAGGGGGTCAGGCCCTTGGCCTGCTGGAACGCCATGGCGGCGACACGGGTCCGCTTGGTGTACTTGCCGCTGATCCGGTGGGCGTAGTAGCCCTGCTCGGCCAGGGTGCACTGGAGGATCTTGACCCGCTTGGGGTTCGCCTTCTTCGGCTTGAGCAGGTGGTAGCGGGGGTAGGTCGTCCGCATCCCGGCGCACCGGGTCTCCGGGTCGGCGACGCTTCCGCGGCCCAGCTCCAGGTAGTTGCTGTCGATGTTGATGGTGACGCCGCCCCACGTCTCGTTGTGACCGCCGAGGTACTGCTTGACCCGGCCACCGGGACGCCACCCGTCCTCGCCGATGTAGGTGGTGGAGGTGTTGGCGAGGCCGTCCCACCGGGCGATCCAGATCCGCTGGGGCAGCCGGAACTGTCCGGGCCGCTCGGTCCGGGCGTCGTCGAGCATCTTGATCCCCGAGCCGGCGCTGGAGTAGAACCCGCTCACGTAGCCGCGGGCCTCGATCCGCTCCACCCACCCGTGGACGAACGCCAGCGCGGACTCCCGGCAGTGGGTGTTGGCGAGGTCGAAGCCCTCGAGGTCGTACCACAGGGTGCTGCCCGGGGTGATCCCGTAGGCCGCGGCGTCGTCGGCGTTCTTGTCGGCCTCGGTGGCGCCCTGGGCGCGCGCCGTCGGGTAGGTGCCGTCGCCGGGGGCGGGGGAGATCTTGAAGTCGTCCTTGTAGCGGGGGAACCGCGGCTCGCAGGAGGCCTGCGGGCCCAGCGCGATCGGCAGCAGGCGCCATCCCTTGGCCAGCTGGGTGGCGATCCAGGTGGGGTTGAGGTTGGGCTGGGTGCGGCAGGCCCGGGAGTCCCCGGAGATGTAGATGCCGACGGCCAGGAAGGGGGAGTGCTCCAGCCAGGCGTCCATGGCCTTCTGGGTGGGGGCGACGCACTGGTCGAAGCCGTAGCCGGTGAAGTCCCCGGGGGTGACCACGTTCTGCTTCTTCCGGGCCCCGCCGGTGGCCCCGTCGCTCGCGGCGGTCGCCACGCCGGTGGCGCGTGCGGGGTCGCCGGCCGGCACGACGGCCGGGGCAGCCGGGGCGGCAGAGGCCGGACCCGGGTCGGCGCCGGCGATCGGGGAGGCGGCGGCCAGCAGACCGGCGGTGAGGGTGAGCGCGGCGAGGCCGGCGGTCAGCGGGGCGGGACGGCGGATGGGGCGCATGAGGTCTCCAGAACGAGGGAAGTCCTGGGCACCCTAACCTCAGCAGTCACACTGGTCACAGGCTTCGCCGCGAACTACACCGGGGGAGTTCCGCCACGCGCCTCAGGGGATGGAACGTGCGGGCTCCCGGACCGGGTTCTCACCTACGCTGGCGCCCGGCGCCCGGCAGGAGGGTCGGCGCCGCAGCCGGCGGTCCTCGGGGGCGGACCCGGTCCGGAGCTGGTGAGGGGGGACCATGGAGCGGCTCACGACGGCCTGCCCGCACTGCGGTGGCCCCGAGCAGCTGGCGCCCACGTGCGCCACCTGCGGCGCGCTCCTGTGGTTCCAGACCCCGGTGCCCGACGAGGCCGACGACACCGCAGACCGGGTCTACCCGGGTCTCTCGGACGTCACCGAGCAGGTGCCGGCCAGTGAGGGCGCCCCGGTCGCTGGGCTCGGCAGCGGCGGCAGCAGTGGGAACGGAGGCTCCGTCGGGCCGGCACGTCGCGGGCTGAGGATCCTCGGCGCCGTCTGCGTGACGGCGGTGGTGCTGGCCCTGCTGGTCGGCGGCTGGCACTTCCTCGTCGGGGAGCCGGCGTCCCGGGTGGTCGAGCCCGGCGCGGGGCTGCCCGCCGCGCCACCCGAGTCCGCGTCCGAGGAGTCGCCGCTCGAGTCGGAGAAGCCGGAGTCGGAGAAGCCCGAGTCCGAGCAGCAGGACGGCGGGCCCGCGGAGGATCTCGTCCCGGCGGAGTGCACCGGTGAGTACGTGCTGGTGACGCCGGCTGCGACCTCCGTGCCCCGCAGCTGCGAGGCGCTAGCGGCGGCGCTGGCGGAGGCCTCGGCGACGAGTGGCGCGGTCGCCGCCTACGAGGGGCCCTTCCGGAGCTCCCGGGCGGCGTGCCGCCGGCGCGACGAGATCGGCGGCAGCGACGTGCACGTGCGCCAGCTGGCTCCCGACGCGGGTCCGCGCCTGGCCTGCGCCTGCCTGATCTCCCCCCGCAAGCTCCCCGACCTGGGGCCGTTGGGCGTCGAGGGGGCGGGGGTGGGCCGCGGCGTCGCCGTCTCCGACGTCCAGGTGCTGCTCAGCGGGGTGGGACTCGAGGTGAGCGTCGACGGGTCCTTCGGCCCGGAGACCGAGGCGCTGGTCCGCGACGTCCAGCGCGACGCGGGGCTGCCCGTGACCGGTCGGGTCGACCGGGACACCTGGAAGGTGCTTCTGGGCACGTGCGGGTGACCCCGCCCGGGTCGCCTACGCTGAGGCCCGTGGCCGCTGCATTCGAGAACCTCGACACCGTTTCCGTCGCCGCACAGGACCCCGAGCGGTCCCAGCCGTGGTCCGATCTCGGGCTGAAGGCCGACGAGTACGCGCGCATCCGCGAGATCCTCGGCCGGCGTCCGACCAGCAGCGAGCTGGCGATGTACTCGGTGATGTGGAGCGAGCACTGCTCCTACAAGTCCACCAAGGTCCACCTCAAGCAGTTCGGCGAGCTGCCCCAGGAGACCACCGCGGGCAAGATGCTGGCGGGCATCGGCGAGAACGCGGGCGTCATCGACATCGGCCAGGGCTACGCGGTCACCTTCAAGGTGGAGAGCCACAACCACCCCTCGTTCGTGGAGCCCTACCAGGGCGCAGCCACCGGGATCGGCGGCATCGTCCGCGACATCCTGGCGATGGGTGCCCGCCCGGTCGCGGTGATGGACCCGCTGCGCTTCGGCCCCCTCGACGCCGACGACACCCACCGGGTGCTCCCCGGGATCGTGGCCGGCGTCGGCGGCTACGGCAACTGCCTGGGGCTGCCCAACATCGGCGGCGAGGCGGTCTTCGACCCCACCTACCTCGGCAACCCGCTGGTCAACGCTCTCTGCGTCGGCGTGCTGCGCCACGAGGACCTGCACCTGGCCAACGCCTCGGGCGTCGGCAACCAGGTCATCCTCTACGGCGCCCGCACCGGCGGCGACGGCATCGGCGGGGTCAGCGTGCTGGCCAGCGAGACCTTCGACGCCAACGACGACGGCAGCTCCGGCCCCGCCAAGCGGCCCAGCGTCCAGGTGGGCGACCCCTTCATGGAGAAGCTGCTCATCGAGTGCACCCTCGAGCTCTTCGCCGCCGGCGTGGTCGCCGGCATCCAGGACCTCGGCGGCGCCGGGCTCAGCTGCGCCACCTCCGAGCTGGCCAGCGCCGGCGACGGTGGGATGCACGTCCACCTCGACCGGGTCCCGCTCCGCGACTCCTCGCTGGCCCCCGAGGAGATCCTGATGAGCGAGTCGCAGGAGCGGATGATGGCGGTCGTCGAGCCCGCGGACGTGGCGACCTTCCTGGGGATCTGCGCCAAGTGGGACGTCGAGGCGGTCGTGGTCGGCGAGGTCACCGACACCGGACGGCTGGAGATCGACTGGCACGGCGAGCGGGTGGTCGACGTCCCGCCGCGCAGCGTGGCCCACGACGGTCCCACCTACCAGCGCCCCTTCGCGCGTCCGTCCTGGCAGGACGCCCTCCAGGCCGACGGTGCCGAGGCCCTGCCGCGGCCGGCCGGCGGCGAGGAGCTGCGCGAGACCCTGCTGCGCATGGTGGCCAGCCCCAACCTCTGCGACAAGTCGTGGATCACCGACCAGTACGACCGCTACGTGCGCGGCAACACGGTGCTCGCCCAGCCGTCGGACAGCGGGATGATCCGCATCGACCCCGACACCAACCTCGGTGTCGCGGTCTCCACCGACTGCAACGGCCGCTTTGCCAAGCTCGACCCCTACACCGGCGCGCAGCTGGCGCTCGCCGAGAGCTACCGCAACGTCGCCACCGGCGGGGCCCGCCCGGCCGCGGTGTCGGACTGCCTCAACTTCGGCAGCCCCGAGGACCCCGACGTGATGTGGCAGTTCGCCGAGGCCTGCCGCGGCCTCAAGGACGGCTGCCTCGAGCTGGGGATCCCGGTCACCGGCGGCAACGTGAGCCTCTACAACCAGACCGGCGAGACCGCCATCCTGCCGACCCCGGTGGTGGCGGTGCTCGGTGTGGTCGACGACGTCACCAAGCGGGTGCCGAGCCACTTCACCGCCGAGGACGAGCAGGTCTTCCTGCTCGGCGAGACGCGCGAGGAGCTCTCCGGCTCCGAGTGGGCCCACGTCGTGCACGGCCACCTCGGTGGCATCCCGCCGCGCGTCGACCTGGCGGCCGAGCGCGCGCTGGCGGCGCTGCTCGCCGAGGCGGTCGGGAGCGGCGTGCTGAGCAGCGCGCACGACCTCTCCGACGGGGGCCTGGCCCAGGCGCTGGCCGAGGCGACGTTCGGCCGAGGCATCGGCGCGCAGGTCTCGCTGGGCGAGGTCGGCGACCCCTTCGTGGCCCTGTTCTCCGAGTCCGCGGCCCGGGTGCTGGTCACCGCACCCGCCGACCGGGCCGAGGCCCTGCAGGTGCTGGCCGAGCGGCACGGCGTGAGCCTCACCGGGCTGGGGGTCACCGGCGGTGCCGAGCTGACCGTGGACGGCGAGTTCAGCGTGCCCGTCTCGCAGCTGCGCGACGCCTGGGCGGCGACCCTCCCGGCCGTGCTGGGCTGACGGGGCCGGCCATGACCGTCGTCGTCCTCCCCACCCCGGCCCTGCGCGAGGCGGTGGGCGAGGTCGAGGGCGCCGAGGTGGTGGTCTGGGCCGGCGCAGACCCGCCGCCGCGCGCCGACGAGGTCGAGCTGGTGGTGGCGCCGTACGACACGGGTGGGCTCCCGGACCTCTCCGGCCTCCCCGCCCTGCGGGTGGTGCAGGTGCAGTCGGCCGGCTACGACGGGATGGTCGCGCAGCTGCCGTCGCCGGCGCACGGCGAGGGCGTGGTGCTGTGCAACGCCACCGGCGTCCACGACGACGCGACCGCCGAGATGGCGCTCGGGCTCACCCTGGCCAGCCTGCGGGGGATCGGCGACGCGGTGCGCGACCGCGGGCAGTGGCGGGTCCGCGACCTGGGGCGCCGCTCGCTCGCCGACAGCCGGGTGCTGGTGCTGGGCTACGGCTCCATCGGCCGGGCGATCGCGGAGCGCATGCTCGCCTGCAAGGCCGTGGTGACCGCGGTGGCGAGCCGCCCGAGGGCCGACGACCTGCTCGGTGAGGTGCACGGCGTCGCGGAGCTGCCCGGCCTGCTGCCGGACCAGGACGTGGTCGTGGTGGTGCTGCCGCTCACCGACGACACCCGCCGGATGGTCGACGACGGGTTCCTCGCCCGCCTGCCCGACGGTGCGCTGGTGGTCAACGTCGGCCGCGGGCCGCTGCTCGACACCGAGGCCGTGCTGGCCCATGCCGGACGACTCTCCTTCGCCCTCGACGTCACCGACCCGGAGCCGTTGCCGCCCGACCACCCGCTGTGGACGGCCCCCGGGGTGCTGGTCACTCCGCACCTGGCCGGCGGCACCACCGCGATGCTGCCGCGGATGGCGGACCTGGCGCGCGCCCAGATCGAGGCCTACGTCGCCGGGCGCCCGCTTCGCAACGTG
This sequence comes from Nocardioides sp. Z50_6, assembly GCF_058215755.1. Classification (NCBI taxonomy): domain Bacteria; kingdom Bacillati; phylum Actinomycetota; class Actinomycetes; order Propionibacteriales; family Nocardioidaceae; genus Nocardioides; species Nocardioides sp. Z50_6. The sequence continues at coordinate 200,829 of NZ_JBZAJB010000004.1, forward strand.
GTGCACGACCCCGCCGGGGCCTGACGAGTCACCACCGGGTCACGGGCCGGGCGGCGTCGTCCGCTCGCGGAACCAGGTCGTGGTGCCCGGTGCCATCCCGCGCGACTTCGGCGTCTGCGGTGCCGGCACCACGATGAGGGCCGCCTCCTGCGGCAGCGCCCACTTCAGGGCGTGGTAGACGACCGAGAGGGTCTCGGTGCTCTCGATGGCCAGCAGTCCGGGCGCGATCTCCCTGGCCTCCAGCCAGGGACCGTCGAGGTCCTCGGGCGGCTCCGAGGTCCAGGCGAGGAAGGCGGTCACGACCGCGATCCTGCCAGCCCTTGTCCTCCGCCCGCGCACGACACATCATCGAGACATGGACACCGACCTCGTGATCAAGCTGGTCGTCCTGGCCGTCGTCCTCGGTCTGGTCTGGGTGCTGGCCGACTGGGCCCGCTACCGCGAGCGGGCGCGGCGGGTGGGCCGCTCGCTGCACCTCGTCGACCCGGAGCCGCCCACGCCGGTCAACCCGCCGATCGAGCGGATCGCGGCGGACGCCCAGCGCATCGGCACCGAGATCAAGCAGGCCCCACCGGGCGCGCCCGTCGCCCGGATGCGCGGCTGGCTGGCCGCCTACGACGACGTGCTGGTCACCGCGTGCCGGGTGCTCGAGCTCGAGGAGCGGCTCAGCGAGCTCCCCGCGGGCACCCTGCACGACCTGGAGCGCGAGCGCGTCGAGCGGATGCTGGCGCGGGCGGGCTTCCCGCTCGCGCGGGCGAGCTGACGCGGGCTCCGCGCGCCGCCCCCCGGCCCGACGGCTAGGGTCGACGCCATGCCCGCCCGACTCCGCCGAGCCGACCCCGCAGCCGTGGCGGAGGCGCTGGCCCGTCCCGAGCCGACGGCCGCGGACCTCAAGCTGCTGACCAAGCACTTCATGGCGGTGCTGGCCGAGCGGGAACCCGGCAACTCGGTCGAGGTGCGGGTCCCGCCGTACGCCGCGGTGCAGGTGATCCCCGGCGTCCGGCACACCCGCGGCACCCCGCCCGCGGTGGTCGAGATGGACGCCGCCACCTGGGTCGCGCTGGCCACCGGCAAGCTCCACTGGGCCGACGCCGAGGGAGCGGGCTCGCTGCGGGCCAGCGGGCAGCGGGCCGACCTCACCCCCTACCTGCCCCTCGTGGAGGATTGAGCCATGCCCACCTCGCCCGTGCTCTCGCTGCGCTCCCTCCACCTCCGCACCGAGCTGGCGCTCCTCGAGCGCAGCGGCTCCGAAGTGGAGGACCGTGGCACCCACCTGGTGGTCCGCACCCCTGGCAACCCCGACTTCTACTGGGGCAACTTCCTGGTGCTCCGCGCGCTGCCGCTGCCGGGCGGCGCCCGGGAGGTGATGGGGGCCTGCTTCACCGAGTTCCCCCTGTCGCGGCACCGCTCGATCACCTTCGACCTCACCGAGCCGCTCGGCGACGACCCGGTGCTGGCCGAGTTCGTGGACGCCGGGATGACCGCGAGCACCTCGGTCGCGCTCACCGCGACCGCCCTGGTGCCGCCGGCCCACCCGCACCCCGACGCCGTGCTGCGGCCGCTGGCCGGCGACGACGACTGGGAGCAGCGGGTGGCGCTCGCGCTCGCAGTCACCGAGCTGTCGCGCCGCACCGTGGAGCCCTACGCCCGGGGCCGCGTCGCCGCCGAGCGTGCCCTCGAGCAGCAGGGCCTCGGCCAGCGGTGGGGCGCCTTCCTCGACGACCGGCTGGTCGCCACCGCAGCCCTCTTCAAGGTCACCCACGACCTGGCCCGCTTCCAGGTCGTGGAGACCCACCCCGACTTCCGCCGTCAGGGGCTCGCCGGCAGCCTGGTCCACCGGGTCGGCGAGCACGGGCTCTGTGAGCTGGGCGCGGGTCGGCTGGTGATCGTCGCCGACGCCGACGACGACGCGATCCGGCTCTACCGGTCGCTGGGCTTCGAGGGGACCGAGCAGACCACCGAGCTCGAGCAACTGCCCTGAACGTATCGTGGTGGGCATGACTGCTCAGCTGCGTGACAAGGTCCAGCAGGTCCTCCCCGGCATCCGCCGCGACCTGGAGGACCTGGTCCGGATCCAGTCGGTCAGTGCCGACCCGGAGCGGGCCGGCGAGGTCGAGCGGAGCGCGGAGGCCGTCCGCGCCCTCTTCGAGGCCGAGGGCTGCACCGCCCGGGTCACCCGCTACGGCGACGACGGCGCTCCGGCGGTGATCGCGCACAAGTCCGGGCCCGAGGGCGCGCCGACCGTGCTGCTCTACGCCCACCACGACGTGCAGCCCGAGAACGACCACGCCGACTGGGACTCCCCGCCGTGGGAGCCGACCGAGCGCGACGGCCGCCTCTACGGTCGCGGAGCGGCCGACGACAAGGCCGGCATCGTCGCCCACCTGGCCGCCCTGCGGATCTTCGGCGACGACCTCCCGGTCAACGTCGTCGTCTTCATCGAGGGCGAGGAGGAGGTCGGCTCCGAGACCCTGGTGCCGCTGCTGCGCCAGCACGCCGACGAGCTGGCCGCCGACGTGATCGTGATCGCCGACTCCGGCAACTGGGACATCGGCGTCCCGGCGCTGACCACCAGCCTGCGCGGCCTGGTCCGCGCCACCGTCGAGGTCCGCACCCTGACGCACGCGGTCCACTCCGGCATGTGGGGCGGGTTGGTCCCCGACTCGCTGATGACCCTCTCCCGGCTGATCGCCAGCCTCCACGACGACCAGGGCAACCTGGCCGTCGAGGGCCTCCACTCCGGGCCCGCCGCCGACGTGGACTATCCCGAGGAGCGGCTGCGCGCCGAGTCCGGGGCCGTCCCCGGCCTCGGGTGGATCGGCTCCGGCTCCGCGGTGGAGCGCCTGTGGACCAAGCCGGCGCTGAGCATCACCGGCCTGGACGCTCCCCGGGTCGAGGGCGCCTCCAACACCCTGGTGCCCGCCGCCCGGGCGATGGTCAGCATGCGCATCGCCCCCGGCGACACCACCGCCAACGCGGCGCAGTGCCTGCGTGCCCACCTGGAGCGGCACCTGCCCTGGGGTGCGGAGCTCACCGTCACCGTCGTCGACACCGGCGAGGCGACCCAGATCGACGCCACCGGCCCGGCCTACGACGCGGCCCGCGCCGCCTTCACCGAGGCCTGGGACGGCACGGCCCCGGTCGACATGGGCGTGGGCGGCTCGATCCCCTTCATCGCGGAGTTCCTCGAGACCTTCCCGCAGGCCAGCGTGCTGGTCACCGGCGTCGAGGACCCCGACACCCGGGCGCACGGCGCCAACGAGGGCCTGCACCTGGCCGAGTTCGAGCGAGTGGTGCTGGCCGAGGCGCTGATGCTCGCCAAGCTCGCCGAGCTCGCCGGCTGAGGGTCGCCCGCTTCAGCGGGCCAGCGGCAGGGTGACGGTGAAGGTGGTGCCCTCGCCCAGGGTCGACTCGAAGGTGATCCGGCCGCGGTGCCGCTCGACGATCCGCTGCACGATGGTCAGGCCCAGGCCGGTGCCCGGCTGGGCGACGGCGGTCGGGTTGGTGGAGCGGAAGAACTCCTGGAAGAGCTTCTCCTGGTCCTCGGGGGAGATGCCGAGCCCGGTGTCGGAGACCTTCAGCTCGACGATGCGCCGCTTGGCCTCGAGCGAGACGGTCACGGTGCCGCCCTCGGGGGTGTACTTGGCGGCGTTGCTGATCAGGTTGGCGCAGATCCGGTCCAGGCCCGACTCCTCGGCCAGCGCCAGCACCGGCTCCCGCGGCGCCTCGACGACGACCTTGAGCTCCTTGCGCTCCAGCGTCACCCGGAGCAGGTCGAGCACGTCGTGCACGATGTCGGTGACGTTGACCGGCACCGGCTTGAACTCCACGTGCGGGTCGCCGACCCGGGCGAGCACCAGCAGGTCGTCGATGAGGCGCTGCATCCGCACCGCCCCGCGCTCCATCGAGGAGATGGAGCCACGCACGTTGCCGACCAGCCCCGGTACGGACTCCAGCATCTCCACGTGGCCCAGGATCGAGGTCAGCGGGTTCTTCAGCTCGTGGGCGATCGTGGCGATCAGCCGGCTCTTGTAGCCGTTGAGCTCGCGGAGCTCGTCGATCAGGCGCCGCTCGCGCTCGAAGGTGCGCGCGTTGAGCAGGGCGCGGCCCAGGTCGTGACCGATGTCGAGGGCGGCCTGCTTCTCGATCGGCGACCAGTCCAGCCGGCCGCCGCGCCGGGTCAGCACCAGGTTGCCCAGGCACTCCGGGCCCGCGCCCAGCGGCACGAAGAGCATCGAGGTGACGTCGATGGTCCTCATGAACTCGGTGATGTGCTGCTCCTGCTCCGGCGACATCACCCCCAGCGCGGGGATGACGTCGTTGAGCACCACGACGTCCTGGATCTTCCACAGCATCCGCGCCGACGCGCGGGCGATCTCCTTGAGCTCGTCCTCGAGCCGGATCTCGGCGCCGTTGGAGGCGTAGACCGCGCCGCTGCCCTCGCCGTCCTCGTCGAAGGTCTGGATCCACATGCCGAAGGAGTTGAAGGCGGTGGTCAGGGCGGGCTGGGAGACCTCGATGATCCGGTCCATGGAGAGCTCCGAGCTCACCTCCCGCACGATCATCCGGGCCGCGTCGGCCAGCCGCACCTGCTCGGCGAGCTCGGCGCGCTCGAAGGCGGTCAGGACGGCGCGGCGGGTCTGCTCGGCGTAGCGGCGCAGCTCCTCGCGCTTCTCGGGGCCGGGACGGCGGCGGTCGAGCGGCAGGTCGACGGAGAGCAGGCCGCGCAGGACGCCCTCGTCGTCGTAGATGGGCGCCATCAGCAGGTCGAGGGGGTGCCACATGTCCGGGTCCTTGGGGATCTCCAGGTCCGGCACCCAGCCGAGCGTCTCGATGTCGAGGCTCATCCGCTCCTGCGGGACGAAGCGCAGCGCACCCCACTCCTCCGAGGTCGCCAGCTCGAGCTCGATCTCGTCGATCGGGGTGCGGTGGCCGAGCAGCTGCTCGCGTGCCTCGATGCTGCCCGCGACGGCCACCATCTCCAGGGTCCGGTCCTCGCGCGCCACGCTGATGGCGGCGACCTCGAAGCCGACCACCTCGGTGACGCCGACGGCGATGTTGTGCAGGGCGTCGACGAACACGGCCTCAGCGTGTGTCTCGCTCATGCGGATGGTTCTCCCGGTCTCAACGCCGCAGTACGGCTCTTGCGATAATGCCCTACTGAATAGTAAGGGCGCTTCCCGAGAGCGGGCGGCCGATTACGAACATTGACGCCGCCGCCGCACGTGTGCCCATCGGAACGGGTTCTCAACCCCGTGATCGCGATATTCGGCTGTGTCATGCGACACCCGCGTTCCGCCGTACACTGGACCCGTGGCCCAGTCCAGCAGCACGCGCAAGGGTGGGGACGGTCGTCTCTCCCAGGCCCTCGACCCCCAGGAGCTGGGCCCCCAGGACGCGTGCGGCGTCTTCGGCGTCTGGGCCCCCGGTGAGGACGTCGCCAAGCTCACCTACTTCGGCATCTACGCCCTGCAGCACCGCGGCCAGGAGTCGGCCGGCATCGCGGTGAGCAACGGTCGCCAGATCCTCGTCTACAAGGACATGGGGCTGGTCTCCCAGGTCTTCGACGAGTCGACGCTGGAGTCCCTGCGCGGCCACCTGGCCATCGGCCACGCGCGCTACTCCACCACCGGCGCCAGCACCTGGCACAACGCGCAGCCGACCTTCCACCCCACGGAGAGCGGCTCGATCGCGCTGGCCCACAACGGCAACCTGATCAACACCGCCGAGCTCGCCGAGATGGTCACCGCCGGCGAGCTCGAGGGGCTCCTCGACGTGCGGGTCCCGGTCTCGACCAACGACACCAGCGTGGTCACCGCCCTGTTGGCGCACCACCCCGACTCCACCGTCGAGGAGCGGGCGATGGAGCTGCTGCCCCAGGTCAAGGGCGCCTTCTCCTTCGTCTGGATGGACGAGCACACCCTCTACGCCGCCCGCGACCCCCAGGGGGTGCGGCCGCTGGTGCTGGGCCGGCTGGAGCGCGGCTGGGTGGTCGCCTCGGAGACCGCCGCCCTCGACATCGTGGGCGCCTCCTTCATCCGCGAGGTCGAGCCGGGCGAGCTGATCGCCGTCGACGAGGGTGGGCTGCGCACCCGCAGGTTCGCCGAGGCCGCCCCCAAGCACTGCCTCTTCGAGTTCGTCTACCTGGCGCGTCCCGACACCCTGATGAACGACCAGCGGGTGCACAGCGTGCGGGTCGACATCGGCCGGCGGCTGGCCCGGGAGTTCCCGGCCGAGGCCGACCTGGTGATGCCGGTGCCCGAGTCGGGCACCCCGGCCGCCATCGGGTACGCCGAGGAGTCCGGCATCCCGTACGGCGTCGGCCTGGTCAAGAACTCCTACGTCGGGCGCACGTTCATCCAGCCCTCGCAGACCATCCGCCAGCTCGGCATCCGCCTCAAGCTCAACCCGCTGCGCGACGTCATCGAGGGCAAGCGCCTGGTCGTCGTCGACGACTCCATCGTCCGCGGCAACACCCAGCGGGCCCTGATCCGGATGCTGCGGGAGGCGGGCGCCCGGGAGGTCCACGTGCGGATCTCCTCCCCGCCGGTGAAGTGGCCCTGCTTCTACGGGATCGACTTCGCCAGCCGCGCCGAGCTGATCGCCAACGGGTTGACCACCGAGGAGATCCAGCGCTCCATCGACGCCGACTCCCTGGGCTTCATCGGCCTCGACACGCTCGTCGAGGCCACCACGGTGCCCAAGGACGACCTGTGCCGGGCGTGCTTCGACGGTCACTACCCGATCGCGCTGCCCGACCCGACGCTGCGCGGCAAGGGCGTGCTGGAGAAGACGGGGGACGCCTGCGGCGGCTTCGCGGTCGCCGGCCCGACCGACGTCGACGGCCTCGCCGCGTCGCTGAGCGGCGCCGGCGCGGCCGACGCCCTGCGCCGCCCGTGACACCGAGCCCCCTCCTCAGCCCAGCCCCGTCCGCCAGGAGTACGCCGTGACCGACGCCCAGCCCACCCCCGGGCAGAACGCCTACGCCGCCGCCGGCGTCTCCATCGAGGCGGCCGACCGGGCGATCGACCTGATGAAGACCTGGGTGGAGAAGGCCCGACGACCCGAGATGATCGGCGGGCTGGGTGGCTTCGCCGGGCTCTTCGACGCCTCGGCGCTGACCCGCTACACCCGGCCGCTGCTGGCCACCTCCACCGACGGGGTCGGCACCAAGGTGGCGATCGCGCAGGCCATGGACGTCCACGACACCATCGGCTACGACCTGGTCGGGATGGTCGTCGACGACCTGGTCGTCTGCGGCGCCGAGCCGCTCTTCATGACCGACTACATCGCGACCGGCCGGGTGGTGCCGGAGCGGATCGCGGCGATCGTCAAGGGCATCGCCGAGGCGTGCGTGGAGGCCGGCTGCGCGCTGATCGGCGGCGAGACGGCCGAGCACCCCGGGCTGCTGGCCCCCGACGAGTACGACGTGGCGGGGGCGACCACCGGCGTGGTGGAGGCGGACCGGCTGCTCGGCCCGGGCCGGGTCCGGCCGGGCGACGTGGTGGTCGCCATCGAGGCCTCCGGGCTCCACTCCAACGGCTACTCGCTGGTGCGCCACGTGCTGCTCGGCGACCCCGCCGACGGCGGTGCCCGCTGGGCGCTGGACCGGGAGGTCCCCGAGCTGGGGGGCACCCTGGGCGAGGAGCTGCTCACCCCGACCCGGATCTATGCCAAGGCCTGCCTCGAACTGGCCGACGTCACCCGCACCCACGCGATGTCCCACGTGACGGGCGGTGGGCTCGCGGCCAACCTGGAGCGGGTGCTGCCCGAGGAGCTGGCCGCCCGGGTCGACCGGTCGACGTGGACGCCCCAGCCGGTCTTCGACCTGGTCCGCCGGGTCGGCGGGATCTCCCAGCCCGACCTGGAGGCGACGCTCAACTGCGGGGTCGGGATGATCGCGCTGGTGCACCCCGACGACGTGGACACCGCCGTGGCGACCCTCGGCCGGCACGGGATGCGCGCCTGGGTCGCCGGCGACGTCCGGGACGCCCAGGGCAGCGGCGAGGCGGGGCGCGTCCTGATGGAGGGGCAGCACCCGGGCTGGTGAGAAGGCGCTCGCGGATTGCGCTGCGAGCGAACGCCGCGGTCTCCGAGCGCCCAAACGCCGGGCCGGGTGTGCGAGAACGCCCCACCACCGGGTAGCGTGATCCCCACGAGTATCCAGTCAAGAGACCGGGCGCCGCGGCCTATGGGCCAAGAGCCCCGGCCAAGCGTGCGAGGGGGTCGGACCCTATGGGGCGCGGCCGAGCGAAGGCCAAGCAGACGAAGGTCGCCCGCGACCTGAAGTACCGTACTCACGAGACGGACTTCGGGGCGCTGGCCAAGGAGCTGCATGGCGAACCGGACAGCAGTACTACCGCCACCGCGGACGACGCGGAGGTGGACTATCTCGACGACTGGTCCGACTACGCGGATCCGCCGCGGCGCGACTGAGGCCGCCGCGGCCACCGCGGCCACCGGGTTCTCCCTGATCCGCCGGTCACGGCAGGTCTGAGGACCGGCTCTCAGGACGGACTCTCAGGGCAGGTGGATGCCGCGCAGGCGGCCGACGTCGCGCATGCGCCGTTCGGCCAGCCGGTCCGCGGCGACCGCCGGCGGCACGCCGTCGCGCGCGGCCAGCTCGAAGACCGAGCGGGTGGTGTCGAAGATGCCGGCTGCGCGCTGCTCGGCGCGTTCGAAGGAGAACCCCTCGAGCTCGTCGGCGACCTGGATCACGCCGCCGGAGTTGACGCAGTAGTCGGGGGCGTAGAGGATCCCGCGCTCCTGGAGCGTCTTCTCCACCCCCGGGTGGGCGAGCTGGTTGTTGGCGGCGCCGCAGACCACGCGCGCGCTCAGCGCCTCGACCACCGTGTCGTCGAGCGCGCCGCCGAGCGCGCACGGGGCGTAGACGTCGAGCTCCTCGACGACCAGGGCCTCGGTCGAGGCCACCACCCGCACGGTCGGGTGCTCCTGGCGGATCCGGTCGATCGCCGGGGCCCACACGTCGGTCACCACGACGTCGGCCCCGTCCTCGAGCAGGTGGGCCACGAGGTGGCGCCCGACCTTGCCCACCCCGGCGACGCCGACCGTACGGCCGGCCAGCGAGGTCGAGCCCCACACGTGCTCGGCGCTGGCCCGCATGCCCTGGAAGACGCCGTAGGCGGTGAGCACCGAGGAGTCGCCGGCGCCGCCGTGGGCGACGGTGCGGCCGGTGACGAAGTCGCACTCCCGGGCGATGTGGTCCATGTCCTCGGAGGTGGTGCCCACGTCGCAGGCGGTGAGGTAGCGGCCGTGCAGCGACTGCACGAAGCGGCCGTAGGCTCGCAGCAGCGCCTCGGACTTGTCGGTGCGGGGGTCGCCGATGATCACGGCCTTGCCGCCGCCGAGGTCGAGGCCGGCCAGCGCGTTCTTGTAGGACATCCCCCGGGAGAGGGCCAGCACGTCGCGGACCGCGTCGTCGGTCGAGGCGTAGGGGTGGAAGCGGGTGCCGCCCAGGCCCGGGCCCAGCGCGGTGGAGTGGAGGGCGATCACCGCGCGCAGCCCGGAGGCCGGGTCGTGGCAGAAGACCACCTGCTCGTGCGAGCCCTCGGCGAAGACGTCGACGCCGCCGGGCGCGGACGTCCCCGGCGTGGTGGGGGAGTCGGGGCTGATCGAGGGACTGGTCACGGGAGATCCCGCTTCCTCCGGCAGGGCCGGTTCGTCGCGGCCACATCGGTGGTGTGGCGCTGGGTGGTCGGCCACGGGGTGTGTGGCCTGCCTCACGAAGCCTAGTGCGGCTCCGCCGCGGGGTCACACGGGGTGCTCCCCGCGCCGGTCTGCGCCATCAGGACCACGTCGCCGTGCGTGCCGTAGCCGAGCAGCTGGCCGCCCGCCCCCCGGCCGTTGAAGGTCACCATCCGCCAGCCCTGCCCGCCGGGCAGCAGGGTGGGCCACGGCAGGTTGGTCGGGTAGGGCGCGTCGAGCTCGCCGACCTCGCGCAGGTCGAGGTCGAAGACGGGGAAGCGGGCCCGGTGCTCGCGCCGGTTGTCGCGGCCGTCGCTGGCCAGCACCCGGACCGGCCCCTCGGCGCCGTCGAGGCGCAGCAGGGTCACCCCCTCGGTGGCCCGCCGACCGGTGGCGGCGGCCCGCAGGGAGAGCCGCTCCAGCGAGGGGCCCGTGGCCAGGCACGGGTGGAAACGGAAGAACCGCCGGGCGCTGGCGAAGCCGACGAGCCAGGTGTCGCCGTCGCGCAGCAGGTGGGGGTCCCACACCCCGACCGAGGTCAGGCCGTCGGTGGGCAGCGGGAGCTCGCGGGTGTCCAGGACGTGCTCGCCGGCGATCACCCCGGCGTCGGTCTCGGCCAGGGTGCAGCGCACCGCCGGGTTCCGCACCCGGTCGAAGTCGCCCCAGGTGCTGGTGGCGACCAGCCACCGGTCGTCGTCGCGGAGCAGGTGGACGGCGTGGTCGCCGTAGACCCCCGGCCGGTCCGGGCGCCGGAAGTAGAGGTCGGCGCTGTGGGTCAGCTGCGAGGAGTCGGGGGCCAGGCGCCACACGCTGGTGTGGGCGGTGTCGAAGAAGCCGGGCCCGGCCGAGGTCGCGGTCAGCAGCCAGTCGCCCCGGTGGCGCACCGGGCTGCCGTCGGCCTCGGTGACCACCCGCACGTCGCGCAGCCCGAGGTGGCCGAACCCGCCGCTCTCCAGGCTGGTGACCAGGGCGCTGTCGGAGCGGTGGCCCAGGTGGATCCCGGCGAGCCAGTCCTCGTCGTGGGTGTCGAGGCGACCGGCGAGGTCGACCCGGCCGCGTGCGTTCCAGCGGCCGTCCTCGCGGCACAGCAGGGTCAGGTGGAGGCCGGTCAGGGTGAGCGCCAGGGCCGAGGGCCGCCCCTGGGCCCGGCCGTGCCGGCGGCTGCGGTGGGTGCTCGAGCGCAGTGCCGTGTCGACGACGTCCAGGCCGACGGCGCCGGTCCCGGGGACGTACCAGCCGCGCAGCCGGGTCTGTCCGGAGCCGAGGGTCAGCTCCACCCGGTCGCGGTCACCGGCCCGACCGGCGCTCCCGGCCGGCGGCCCGGCGGGCCCGGGGCCGGCCGGCTCGCCGAGCTCGGCCACGAGTGCGGCGTACGGCGCCGGACGCGGCGCGGCGAACCACGAGGAGGTGCCGTCCACCGGGAGCGTGGTCGCGGTGGCGGGCGAGACGAGGGCGAAGGGCCGCTGGCGCGCGGCGATCTCCAGGGGCGGCAGCACGCGCACATCATCGCAGCCACCCGGCGCCGGTCCCGGGGCCACCACGGCGAAGCGCCCGGTTCGGGACGTGAACCGGGCGCTTCGCTTGCTTGTGGGCAGGGGCGGGGTCGAACCGCCGACCTTCCACTTTTCAGGCGGACGCTCGTACCAACTGAGCTACCTGCCCAAGCGCAGGGAAGCCTACAACAGTCGGTGGCCGCGGGGGCACACCAGGGGGGCGACATTTGGGTGCGCCACGCGCGGCGCCCTAGGATGGCGTGCGCACGCTGGCCCCCATCGTCTAGCGGCCTAGGACGTCGCCCTTTCACGGCGGTAGCACGGGTTCGAATCCCGTTGGGGGTGCGGTCCAGACCCGGGGCGGCCTCGATTGTGAGTCCCGCCGGGGGATGGGTTAGAGTTTCCCCCGCTCCGCAAGGAGAAAGAAAACTACACAGCTTGGCCCTGTAGCGCAGTTGGTTAGCGCGCCGCCCTGTCACGGCGGAGGTCGCGAGTTCGAGTCTCGTCAGGGTCGCCACCAGATGCCCCGGACCACATGGTCCGGGGCATCTTCTCGTCCCGCGTAGGGTGGTGCCATGCAGGTCTCCCGTGACGTGTTCGACTCGTTGGTGGAGAAGGCCCTCGACGAGATCCCAGCCGAGCTGACCGCGCTGATCGACAACGTGGTGGTGCTGGTCGAGGACGAGCCGCCCCCCGACGACCCCGACCTGCTCGGCTACTACGACGGGGTCTCCCTGACCGAGCGGCCAGCCAACCACTCCGCCGCGCTGCCCGACCGGATCCTGCTCTTCCGCGGTCCGCTGCTGGACATGTGCGTCGACGCCGAGGAGCTCGTCGAGGAGATCCGGATCACCGTGGTCCATGAGGTGGCCCACCACTTCGGCATCGACGACGCGCGGCTGCACGAGCTCGGCTACGCCTGAGCGGCGTGTGGCCCCGCGTGGGCGGCAGGGACGGCCGAGGGTGCGACGCCCGGGTCAGGAGACGTTGCTGTTGGCGGCCGGGGCGTTCTGGGCGGTCCACGGGACCGGCGGCTTGCCGCGGACCTGCTGGATGAACTGGTCGAGCAGCCACTCCTGGAGGTTGCGCTGCTCGGGGGAGCGGGCCAGGGACAGCAGCCGCTGGGCGCGGCAGAACGCGTCGGCGAGGTCGAACATCTCCAGCATGGTGCCGAAGATCTGCGCCGACTCCGGCGAGGCCTGGAAGGTGAGGTCGCCCCGGCGGTCGCCGGTGCGCAGGGCCTGGCCGACCCGGTCGAGCATCTCGGGGGGGAACTGCCGCTCGAAAGTGGAGAACATGTGCGAGAGGTCGCGGGCCAGCGGGTAGTCGGCCTCGTGGGCGAGCGCGAGGAGGCGCAGCTCGCGGCGCAGGTTGTTGTACTGGGTGAGCACGCTCAGGAACAGCTTGAGGTCGACGTCGAGCAGCCGGACGGTGACCGCCCCCGGAGGCTGGCGCCATTCGGTGTCGGGGTCGGCGACGATGTCGATGACGCCTTCGCGCTGACCGGCCTCCTCGAGGTTCGAGGCCGGCTCGAACCAGACGACCTTGCCGTCCCGCTCGATCGAGGCCCCCCACGCCACCGACGACATGGCCACGATCGACAGGCCGCGACCGAAGGTGGTGAGGAACTCGTCGAGGTCGCTGTCACCCGCGTCGTCCATCGAGGGTGCACCCATGACCGGTGGACGCCTGGACCCGTCGAAGACCTCGATGCGGGGATGGTCGCGGGTGCCACGGACCCGGACGCTGATCGGGTCCTGCCCGTGCAGGATCGCGTTGGTCACCAGCTCGGAGACGCCCAGCTCGGCGCAGTCGAGGAGGTCGTCGCGCCCCAGCTCCCTGCACAGCCCCAGCACCCAGCGCCGAGCGTCCGCGACGGCGCTCGGTGCCGGGTCGAGAGGCAACGCATCCTTGTTCAGGGGCAAGTGGTCGGTCCTCGAGTGGCAGACGGTGATGGTGGTGTAGCCCAGCAAGGCGCGCTTACCCGTGTCGCGTGCCGCGCAAACATCGGGGGTGTGAACCCCGTGTTGCAAGTTTCAACATAACGGCTCAGGCGCCCGTCCGCTGTGAGCGAGAAAACTCGTCCCACGTTTCGGTGTGGGCGCTCCCGCGCGGGAGAATGGGTACTTACCCCGTCCTGACGCGTCCAGCCAGGCCCCGCCTCTTCCCCAGGAAGGTCACGCCGTGCCCCCCCACGAGTCCCCCGACCACGCGTCCGCCGAGGACGCGTCCCCCCACCGCCACCGTGTCGTGGTGATCGGCTCCGGGTTCGGCGGGCTCTTCGGGACCAAGGCGCTGCGTCGCTGCGACGTCGAGGTCACCCTGGTCGCCAAGACCACCCACCACCTCTTCCAGCCCCTCCTCTACCAGGTGGCGACCGGCATCCTCTCCGAGGGCGAGATCGCACCGCCGACCCGCGAGGTCCTCTCCAGCCAGCGCAACGCCCAGGTGCTGCTGGGCGAGGTCACCGAGATCGACCTGACCGCCCGCACGGTCACCTCCCAGGTGCTCGGCCGCTCGTCGGTCACCCCCTACGACTCGCTGATCGTGGCCGCCGGCGCCGCCCAGTCCTACTTCGGCAACGACCACTTCGCCGAGCACGCCCCGGGCATGAAGAGCATCGACGACGCCCTCGAGCTCAGGGGCCGCATCTTCGGTGCCTTCGAGCTCGCCGAGCTGGGGGCCAAGCGGGGCGAGTCGGTCGACCACCTGCTCAACTTCGTGGTGGTCGGTGCAGGCCCGACCGGTGTGGAGATGGCCGGCCAGATCGCCGAGCTGGCCCATCGCACGCTGCGCAAGGACTTCCGCTCGATCAACACCCGGCAGGCCCGGGTGATCCTCGTCGACGCGGCCCCGCAGGTGCTCCCGCCGTTCGGCGCCAAGCTGGGCGACAACGCCCGCCGCGAGCTCGAGGAGCTGGGGGTCGAGGTGATGCTCGGCGCGATGGTGACCGACGTCGACGAGCGCGGGCTGGTGCTGAAGTACAAGGACGGTCGCACCCACCGGATCGACGCGGTCACCAAGATCTGGGCCGCGGGGGTGCAGGCCTCGCCCCTCGGCAAGCAGCTCTCGGAGCAGACCGGCGCCGGGCTCGACCGGGCCGGCCGGATCAAGGTCAACCCCGACCTGACGCTGCCGGGCCACCCGGAGGTCTTCGTCGTCGGCGACATGATCTCCCTCGACAACCTGCCCGGCGTCGCCCAGGTGGCGATCCAGGGTGCGAAGCACGCGGCCAAGGAGATCGACGGCCGGCTGCGCGGCAAGGCGTCGCAGGGGCCCTTCAAGTACTTCGACAAGGGGTCGATGGCGATCATCAGCCGCTTCAACGCGGTCGCGATGGTCGGCCGGCTCCGGCTGACCGGGGTGACGGCCTGGCTGATGTGGCTCTTCGTCCACCTCTTCTACATCACCGGGTTCAAGAACCGGATCACCGCGCTGCTGCACTGGGCCATCTCGTTCGTGGGCCGCGGTCGCCAGGAGCGGACCACCACCGAGCAGCAGATCTTCGCCCGCACCGCGCTCTCCCGGCTCGACGGTGGGGTGGCCGGGCTGGTCTCCGAGCCGGGCGAGTACGACGCCGCCCGGCGCGACGCCGAGGAGCGACGGCGCAGCGAGCTGGAGGAGCAGGCCCGCGAGGAGGCGCGGCTCACCGACGACGGGCAGCGCGGCACCGCGGCACCCAGCCGGGTTGCGGGCTGAGCGGGGCTACTCGAAGCGGTCGGGCTTCTCGGCGGTGGCGGCGTCGAAGAGGCCACGGGCCCACTTGGGGACGATGAAGACGCCCTCGGCCTCGATCGTGGGACCGTCCTGGTCGCCGATGGTGCCGCGCGCGACGGTCTTGTAGCCGTCACGCTCGGCGATCCACGCCTCGCAGCGCAGCGTGCCGAGCCGGGTGGGCCGCTTGTAGCGGATCGTGAGGCCTCCCGTCATCCCGGGCCGCCCTCCGGCTCCGCAGGCCTCCCCGAGCGCCTGGTCCAGGATCAGGGCGCTGACGCCGCCGTGGACCAGGCCGGGCGGGCCCTCGTAGACGGCCCCGAGCTCGAAGTCGGAGGTGGCGCGGCCCTCGGGGTCGCGGACGAAGTCCAGGGGCGGAGCCACCGGGTTCCGCAGGCCCACCACCGCGTTGCCCCAGGCGCGGGTGCTGCCGTCGCTGCTGTAGTGGACGCCGAACGCGCCGTCCAGCTGGCTGGCGCGCAGCCGCGCGGTGATCGCCTCGATCTCCGCCTGGGCGCGGCGGAGCTCGTCCTCGGCGACGGTGGTGCGCAGGGTGGCGTCGGCCAGCTCCCGCACGCTCTGGGTGAACGGGCCGTAGAGCGCCTCGCGGCGTGCGAGCTCGTCGGGGGAGAGGTCCTCGTGCTGGTAGCCGTGCATGCGCGGAGTCTAGGCGCGCTCAGCCCGCGCTCTTCGGCAACGCGAGGCCGAAGGTGGTCGTGGGGTGGTCGACCAGCGCGAGGTGCCCGCCCAGCGACGAGGCGAGGTCCGCCGCGATCGCCAGGCCCAGGCCACGTCCCTCCGCCTGCGACGACGTCGCGCCGCGGTGGAAGACCGTGTCGTCGATGGTCCGCGGGCCCTCGTCGGAGACCAGCAGCTGGTGAAAGTCGCCCCGGTCGCGCAGGCTCAGCGTGATCCGGCCGCGCCCGTGGGAGCACGCGTTCTCGATGAGCACGTCGAGCACCTGGATCACCGGGCCCGGCACCACCTTGGCCGGGGTGGGGACGGACTCCTCGTGGACGAGGGTGTGGCCGTGCTCCTCCACCTGGCGCTGCCAGCGGTTCGCCACGTCCTCCAGCAGCACGTCGAGGTCCAGCTCGACGGCGTCGCCCAGGCGTCGCCCGCGGGCCAGCTCCAGGATCTCGGTGATCGAGCCGCTGAGCCGGTCGAGCTCGGAGAGGTAGCTGACCAGCTCGTCGGCGACCTGGGGCGGGGTCTCCGGCCACATGGAGAGGTCCTCGAGCTGGAGGCGCAGCGCGGTGATCGGGGTGCGCAGCTGGTGGGAGGCGTTGGCGGCGAACTCACGCTCCCGGGTGACCAGCTCGTCGAGCTGGCTGGAGCCGCGGCGCAGCGCCTCGCCGATCGCCTCCGCCTCGGGGATGCGGTAGTGCGGGAAGTGCACGTCGAAGCGACCGCGCCCCAGGTGCTCGGCAGCCTGGGCGAGCTCCCCGAAGGGCCGGGAGAGGCGCCGGGCCAGGAAGTAGCCGACCGCCCCGGCGACCGAGACCAGACCGAGCCCGATGAGCACCAGCGGCAGCAGCGCCTCCGAGACCCGCTCGTCGACCAGCTCCCCGGACTCCGAGACGGTGACGGTGCCGCCCCCGGCGACGGGCCGGGAGGCCACGATGTCGTCGCCGCTCGGGGCCGGGCCCGCGCGGAGCACCTGGCCCGCCGGGTCGACGTACTCGACGGTGACGCCGGGCTTGCGGTGGGTCTCGAGGAACTCCTCGGTGGTGGGCTCGTCCCGGGCGGAGCGCTCCGAGATGGCCAGGCTGAAGAGCTCGGCGGAGTTCGTGGTGAGGCGGGTCTCCTGGTCACGCACCATGTCGGCCAGCAGGTAGGCACGCGGGATCCCGTAGAGGAGCACCACCGCGACCGCGAGGCCGACGAACCCGGCGATGAGCCGTTCACGCATGCGGGCGGTCCTCGAGCCGGAACCCGACTCCGCGCACCGTGGTGATCTCCACCGGGGCCGAGGCCTCTTCGAGCTTCTGGCGCAGGCGGCCGACGGTGGCGTCCAGCGTCTTGGTGGAGCCGAACCAGTTCGCGTCCCAGACCTCGTTGATCAGCTGCTCGCGCCCCACCACGGCACCGCGGGTCGCGTCGAGCACCGCGAGCACGTCGAACTCCTTGGTGGTGGCCGCGAGCTCGTGGTCGGCGATCCAGATGCGCCGGGCCGCCACGTCGACGCGGAAGCCCGTGGCCGGCGCGGCCGGCTGCGAGGGCGACTCGGCGCGGGCGCCGGAGCCGTGACCGCTGCGACGGAGCAGGGCGCGCGCCCGGGCGAGGAGCTCGGCCAGCCCGAAGGGCTTGGCCAGGTAGTCGTCGGCGCCGACGTCGAGCCCGACCACCCGGTCCAGCTCGCCGTCACGGGCGGTGAGGATGATGATCCCGCCGACGAAGCCCTCCTCGCGGGCACGACGGCAGACGTCGAGCCCGTCGGCGTCGGGGAGACCGAGGTCGAGCAGCAGGAGGTCGATCTCGCCGCTGGCGAGGCGAGGCAGGGCGGGCAGCCCCTCGGCGAGCCGTTCCACCTGGTAGCCCTCGCGCTCGAGGGTGCGGACCAGCGGAGCGGCGATCTTGTCGTCGTCCTCGACGACGAGCACGTGGGTGGGCATGGTCAGAGAGGATACGGGCGGCGCGCCGACTGTCTCCGCTCCCGGCGGACGCGGGAGTCCACGAGGAGCAGCACGGGGAGCAGCGCGCACGCGGCGACCAACAGCACGCGGACGGCGTTCAGCTCCTCGGGCCCGGAGGCGCCGGGCATGCCCAAGGTCAGGGTGAGCACGACCCCGCCCAGGACCGCCAGCGAGAGCACCGCCGCGAAGAAGCGTGACTCGAAGGAGTTGGTGAGCCAGACCGCGGTGGCGGCGACGACGGAGACCACGAGGCCGATGCCCTCCAGCAGGAGGACGGTGGTGCTCGGGCCGGCCAGCATCGGCGGCACCAGCAGGAGCCCGATGAGCAGGGTGGTCGCGGCCGCGAGCCGCGAGGCCAGGGTGGGGTGGTGTCGTGTCATCAGAACTCCCGGTCGGGCGTGCCGGACTCGGTGACCGAGGCGCTGGACGAGGGGCGGCCGAGCAGGTCGCGGACCTGGTTGGAGGGCGACCACACCATGTGCGTGCTGCGGGTGACGACCCCGCTGACCAGGCCGGAGGAGTCCTCGAAGACCACCGTCACCACGGTGCGGTACTTGCCACCGGAGAGCTCGGTCCTGGCGGTCATGGTGGAGCGCAGGGTGAAGGGGAGGAAGACGTAGTCCTGGGCGAGGTTGACCTCCCCGAGCTTGACGTCGAGGACCTCGAGCTTGTCGCTGGTGAAGAAG
This sequence comes from Nocardioides sp. Z50_6, assembly GCF_058215755.1. Classification (NCBI taxonomy): domain Bacteria; kingdom Bacillati; phylum Actinomycetota; class Actinomycetes; order Propionibacteriales; family Nocardioidaceae; genus Nocardioides; species Nocardioides sp. Z50_6. Next base: position 219,063 of record NZ_JBZAJB010000004.1, read on the forward strand.
CCGATGCCGAACCGCGTCTGGACCGGGAGGGGGTTGCCGTTCCACCCCGACGAGATGCTGGTGAGGTCGACCTGCCGGTTGAAGGTGAAGGTGATGCTGTCGCCGGCGTCGATCTGGCCGGGGGTCCCGCCGCCGTTCGCCGTCTGCACGTCGGCCGCGGCCAGCGGTGAGCCGACGTCGACGGTCCGGTTGGTGACCGGGGTCGAGGTGGTCGAGTTGCCGACCTTGTCGGTGGCCACGGCGCGGAAGTCGTAGTGGCCGTCGGCCAGCGGGGGGGAGGCGATGGTGCAGCTCCACGAGGGGGCGGTGACGGAGCAGAGGTCCTGGTAGCTCTGGGTCCCGGTGGGGGCGTGCTGGATGACCACGTCCTGGACCCCCGAGCCGGCGTCGGCGACGCCGGTGACCGCGAAGGTCCTGGCCCCGGTGATGGTGGCGCCCGGGTCGACCATGGTGACGGTGGGACCGAGGTTGTCCGCCGTGGTGCGCACCACCGTCGAGGTGGCCTGGTAGCCGGCCTTGTCGACCGCCTGCGCGCGCAGGGAGTACTGGCCGGCGCCCCGCGAGGTGGTGTCCCAGGAGCAGGAGTACGGCGCGGCGGTGGGCGCGCAGAGCACGGTCCAGCTGCCGCCGGGGGGCAGCAGCTCGACGGTGACCTTCGCGATCCCGGAGCGGGCGTCGGCGGCGGTGGCGGTGACCGGGACGGTGCCGCTGACGAACGGCGCGGTCGGCGCGGTGAGCGAGACGGTGGGCGGGGTCCAGTCGTGGGCGGCCGAGACCGACGCGGTGCTCTGCGTCTTCGCCGAGAACACCGCGGCGGAGAAGCCGGGGAAGGCGATCGCGAGGACGCCGGCCAGGAGGAGGGCACCGACCAGGTTCACGGGGCGGAAGGCCTTGCTCATGCGTCCTCCTCTCGGGGCTGGACTGGTGGGGGCGGAGCGGGGTGGGTCTCTGGCGCTGGGTCCCACGCTAGTGAATGACCCACCACCGCTCTTCCACAGGACGACCCCGGGAGTTCCACCGTTTGCTACGCGGAGAGGCGCTCCGACGGGGCGGAGCGCAGCGACCGGACGTCGGCGAGCTCGACGCCCGGCTCCGGGTCGTCGGCCTGCCGGTCGTCGTCCGGGTGACCGTCCTTGCGGCGCAGGGCGGCGACCAGGTCGCGCAGGGCCATCAGCGCGATGATCCCGGCGGGGACCCCGATGACCAGCTTCCGGTGGTCGGGGTCGGCGAGGAAGATGAAGGCGTAGCCGAGGTAGGGGATGTCGTAGCTCGCGACCGGCTGGGTCTCGGCCAGCAGGCTGAACTTCCAGGGGTCGACGTCGGGGTTGGCGTCGCCCTTGGTGCGGTAGACCCGGACGCCCTTCTCGTCGGTGCCGATGGAGCTGATGCGGTGGGTGACCAGCGTCGTCACCCCGCTGTCGGACGGCGGGAGGTAGGTGATGACGTCGCCGACGGCGAGCTGGTCGACCGGCACCTCCTTCTCGAAGACGATCGAGCCCTTCTCGATGGTCCCGGCCATGGAGCCGCCCGTGATGATGTAGCGCTCGTAGCCGAAGAACGACGGCACCAGGTAGGCGGTGCAGCCCGCCATCACGGCGACCAGCAGCACCGTGTTGAGCAGTCGTACGGGCCGGCGGAGGGCCTTGCCGAGCTTGTTCACGGGGACTCCTGGTCTGCGGTGCTGGGTGCGTGGCGGGCTGGTGCGGACGAGCTAGGCGCGGCTGCGGCTCACTGGCCGGTGGTGGTGGCCAGCTGGACGGAGTCCCAGGTGTAGACGGCGCTGGCGGTCTTGCCCTGGTTGTCGTTGCCGGCGTTGGGGGCGAGGGCGACGGTGAAGGTGTAGGTGCGGCTCTTGTCGGCGGCGATGGTGCCGAGGTCCTTGCGGATGCCGTCGGCGAGTCCGCCGAAGGTGCCGGTGTAGACGGGCTCGCCGCCGGCGGCGTCGGTGATGACGAGGGTGAGGTTGCTGGCGACGAAGGTGTTGGTCGAGGAGACCTCGGTGAGGCCGAAGTTGGCGTCGAGGGAGCCGGTGTTCTTCAGGGTCAGGGTGCCGTTGACGGTGTCGCCGGGCTTGATGTTGTCGAGGGCGAAGATGGCCTGGCCGGCCTTGGAGTTGGTGTGGGTCAGGGTGCCGGAGGTGACCGAGCTGATGGTGTTGCTCGAGGTCGAGTTGAAGGAGGCGCCCGAGCCCACGGCGATGGTGCCGGCGGCGAGGAGGGTGGCGAGCGGGACGAGGACCTTCTTGGTGTTGCGCATGATCTTCTGCTCCTGGGGGGTTTTGGCTGTCAGCCTTGGTGCTGACTGGCCGGGTTGATGGAAGAAACGCTACGGAGCGGCGAGCCACAGGACGGCCACGTTTCTGCCCTCTGTCGGCCCCAGGTGGGAACTCTTCGGCGACCCCAGGACACGGCAACCGTGTCCCGCGGTGGGGGTCACAGCGCGTAGGGGCGCCTCGCCGACCGGCGCCGCGACTGACGGGCGCGCGCGTCCAGCGCGATCAGGGCGGGGGCGAGCAGGCACAGGGCGAGGAGCAGGGCCCGGCCGGCGGTCAGCTCGGCGGGGGCTGAGGCCCCCGGCAGGCCCACGGTCAGGTTGAGCACGGTGCCGGTGGTGACGTGGAGCGAGACCAGCGTCGCGAAGAGCCGGGACTCGAAGCTGTTGGTCACCCAGATGCCGAGTGCCGCGGCGACGCCGCCGACCAGGGCGGCGCCCTCCACGACGAGGACCGGGACGTGAGGCGTCGAGGTGAGGAGGGCCGGGACCAGCAACGCCGCCATGACCAGGGTCGTGGCGGCGGCGAGGTGGGAGAACGTGGTGCGGTGGTGGTGGGACATGTCGACTCCGGGTCGTCAGTCTGGGAGGCGCTGGGTGACCGGTGCCGAGGGGGAGGTGCGACCTGGGCCGGGGGTGGCGGGGCGCCCGGGGGACGCCCCGCCTATCAACCCGGTGACCCAGGAGCGCGGATCACTGGTTGGTGGTGGTGGCGGCCAGCTGGACGGAGTCCCAGGTGTAGACGGCGTTGGCGGTCTTGCCCTGGTTGTCGTTGACGGCGTTGGGGTCGAGGGCGACCGTGAAGGTGTAGGTGCGGCTCTTGTCGGCGGCGATGGTGCCGAGGTCCTCGCGGGTGCCGTCGGCGAGTCCGCCGAAGGTGCCGGTGTAGACGGGCTCGCCGCCGGCGGCGTCGGTGATGACGAGGGTGAGGTTGTCGCCGACGAAGGTGTTGGTCGAGGAGACCTCGGTGAGGCCGAAGTCGGCGTCGAGGGAGCCGGTGTTCTTCAGGGTCAGGGTGCCGTTGACGGTGTCGCCGGGCTTGATGTTGTCGAGGGCGAAGATGGCCTGGCCGGCCTTGGAGTTGGTGTGGGTCAGGGTGCCGGAGGTGACCGAGCTGATGGTGTTGCTCGAGGTCGAGTTGAAGGAGGCGCCCGAGCCCACGGCGATGGTGCCGGCGGCGAGGAGGGTGGCGAGCGGGACGAGGACCTTCTTGGTGTTGCGCATGATCTTCTGCTCCTGGGGGGTTTTGGCTGTCAGCCTTGGTGCTGACTGGCCGGGTTGATGGAAGAAACGCTACGGAGCGGCGATCCACAGGACGGCCACGTTTCTGCCCTCTGTCGGCCCCACGTGGGAACTCTTCGGCGACCCCAGGACACGACGGCCGTGTCCGGCTGTGGAGGGGGTGGGCGGCGATCACAGGAGCGGTAGGCCTCCAGGGGCTCGAACCCTGAACCAACGGATTAAAAGTCCGCTGCTCTGCCAATTGAGCTAGAGGCCCGGGGGTTCCACTCTCTAATCCACGGAAGCCTCGACGGAACCCTCTACGGAATGGAACCTCCTCCGGGAGCCTACTGGCGGTCCGGGTTGCGCTGCGAAACGGCCTGCCGGTGTCGGACCTGCGGCGCACACTCTGCACCTGGTGGAGCGCATTGACCTCGTGAAAGCGACTTCGAGCCGTGGGACGAGTCGCTCGTCTGGTGGCTGCCCTTCCCGGATGACTCCGAGATGATCTGACTGCCCACCCGATGCCTTGCCTAGAGCGCGGCTAGGTCGTCAGTCAGTGTCCGTGATGCAGATGACCGTGACCTCCGCGTTCGCCAGATCCGTGAGCACGAATGTGCGGTCCCAAGCGACGTCGTAGAACCAGGGCGTCCAGGCCTCGTGCGAAGTGTCAAGTCGGAAGTCTTCGTAGCGCCGGGCGGTGAGAGCGTCGACGGCGTGGCTCGCGATGTCCTTCGCCTCCCTCGCCAGCCCTCGGAAACGTTCGTATGCACCGCCAGAGACGAGCACACCCGCCAGCAGGCCATCAAGTGTGAGGGGCCCCGATGGCTCCTGGCGGAAGCTCTTTCCGACGCCGCGCAGGTCGGCCGGTAGCTGGAGGTCGGTGAGGTGAGCGCGAATCGTCGGACTGTCGAAGAAGACCCGAAGGAGTTCGTACTCCTCGAACCTGTTGCGCGCTGCGAACCACGCTGTGACTTCGGAGTAGTCGACGGCCTGCCAGCGGCCGACGAGGTAACCGCCATTGACGTGGGTGCGAGCAAGATGGTCGAGATAGCGATCGAGTTCGGGCACCGACAGTGGACGCCGCTCCCAGGTGATGGTGTTCCACGAGTCGATCAGGTCTTGGACAGACGGGCGGTCCTGATTCCAGTCGATCTCGTTCCAGCGGCGTGGCATGGCCGCCATGCTGTCACCCCGGCCGGTGCAGGCGCGTGTCCTTCCGGAAGCACGACAGAGGGCGACGCGCATGACGCTCGTCGCCCTCTGCGTTCGCTCCCCGCGGTGGTACTCCGGGCGCTGCCGGGAGACCGGCCCAGCAGGCAGTTCCCGAGCAGGGCCCCGTCGGCCCGTCGGGCCGGTCGTCCCCGCTACCAGGGCGGCCACTCAGGCGTGCCTCGCCACGACCCCTCGCCACGACCCCTCGCCGTCGATCGGGTCAGCCCCTCGACCGGGTCTCGGCCCGCACCTCCCGGATCGTCTGGACGGCGAAGAACCCCGCCACCGCCGGCGCCACGACGAGGGGCAAGGCCAGCGGGATGCTGAACGACGAGACGACGCCGACCAGGCCCAGGGCGGCCGTGCCCCCCGACGCGGAGGCGAGGAGGCGGGTCTCGCCGGCCAGGGCACGGGCGATGCCGGCGCGGAGCAGCCGGCGCAGCAGCACCACGACGGCGACCAGGGCCAGCAGCGGGATGGCGACGAGGAGGGCGAAGAGGCCGAGGAACCCCGCCCCCTCGTCGTCGGGGTCGTAGACCACGACCGCGAGGACCAGGCCCGCCACGGCGAGTGCCGCGGCCACCTGGAGCGAGACGCGCAGCACCTTGAGCTGCTGCTCTGCGCTCACCTGCCAGGGAGCACGGGTTCCTGGATCCACGTCCGTGAGTCTGGCAGACACGTTCCCTGGCACGAGGCGGGAACTCTGCGCTCGCACCCGAGCCGGTCACCGTGAAGCGCCTCGGACCTGGGCCTCCTCCGCGACCTGCAACGGCGTGCCCCGGACGTCGAGGGTGTTCTCCTCGATCGTGATGTTGCGACCGGCCTCGACCACGATCCCGTTCCCCGCTCCGGTCAGGCGGTTGCCGGCGATGAGCACGTCGGTGGCGACGCCGGCGCCCCGGCCGTCCGCACCGCCGTCCGCGATCACCGCGACGGCCCAGAACTGCGCCCCGGTGCCGGTCACCGCGTTGTCGCGGACCACGGTGCCGGGTGCGTTGCGCAGCTCGATTCCCACCTCGGAGCGGCTGCGCCCCTCGATCTCGTTGGCATCGATCACGGTGTCGGGGGTGCCGAGGATGACGAGCACGCCCTGGGTGTTGCCGGTCAGCGTGTTGCCGTGGATCCAGTTCCCCTCGCCGCTCGCGTCGTGCCGGTTCTGCTCGCCCCCGGAGTTGCCCAGGGCGATGGCGGCGGCGTCGACGTCGTTGACCGTGTTGCCGCGGATCTCGTTGAGGTACTCGCCCTCGCCGTGCAGGTCGATCGCGTCCAGCACGCCCCCCTCGATGGTGTTGTCGGCGACCAGGTTGTTGTGCGTGGGGAACTGCAGCAGGATGCTGTGCCGCAGGTGCGTCCCGTCCAGGTGGTTGTCGACCACCACGTTGTGGCGGGAGTCGTTGACGGCGTCCGGGTCGCGCTGGTCCGCCATGCCCTCGACCGCGATCCCGTACCCGGACCCACCGGGGCCGACGCTGGTGGCGTCGGCGACCCGGCAGCCGGTCACGGTCACCTCGCTGCTGCCCTTGAGGGTGATGCCGTGGCGCTGGAACAGCTCGACGGCGACGTCCTCCACCAGGATCCGACCACTGCCCGCCCCGATCTGCACGCCGTACATCGGCCCGCCTCCCGGGCCCTCCTCCTCAGGGTCGCTGCCGAGCTCCCCTACGTGCTCGGAGCTGATGGTCAGACCGGTGACGGCGGCGTCGTGCACGCCCGGGGCGCGCACCACCGCACTGTCCTCCTCCCCGTCGAACGACGTGCGGAGCACGGTGGCGCCCGGTCCGGCCCCACGCAGCCGCACGTCGTCGGGCAGGAGCAGGTTCGCCTCCTCGTCGTCGGGGTGGCTCGAGCGCAGGTCGAAGACCCCGGCGGGGAGGACGACCTCGTCGCCGGGCTCCGCCGTGGCCAGCGCCTTCCGGATGGCGGGGGCGTCGTCCCCGGTGCCGGACTCCGGGTCGGCCCCCAGGTCGGTGACGTCGTGGGACGTGCCGGTCGGCGGGCCCGGCGCCGCGACCTCGACGGGGGTGCCGTCCGGGGCGACCAAGCCGGCCCTGGGGCCGTCCGCGGAGGAGCCGGTGGTCTCCCCGGGCGTCTCGCGTGGCGCTGCGGGACCGCCCCCCGTGCAGGCGCCCAGCGAGAGCGCGAGCAGGCAGAGGACGGTTCCGCAGCGCCGACCGGTCGGCACGGGCAGCCACCTGGGGGGCAGCGCCCTACCTTCTCCCCTTCTTCTGCTTCACCCGGATCACCAGGTTCCGGGTCGCTCGCTTCGAGACCTCCGAGCCGAGGTAGAGGAGCTTGACCTGGCGCACGCCCGCCTTGAGCCGGGAGATCCTCACCCGCGCGAAGCCGCGGCTGTTCAGGGTGTCGCGTCCGATCACGACTCCGCTCTTCTTCACCTCGACCTTGCCCGTGGCGGGCTTCCCTCCCGAGACGACCCGGAACTTGATGAGGGCTCGGGTCTTCGGGGTCACCGGCTTCGGGCGAACGGTCGGCTTCTTGATCACCGAAGGCTTCTTGGTGGTGGTCGGGGGAGCAGGCGGCGTAGTCGGCGGCGTCGTGGTGATGTCGCCGATGCCCACCGTCTGTTGCAGGGGAAGGTCTTCGGACGATCCGCCGACGTAGACGGTGAAGTTCCCCTTCGGCGTCGTCCACTCTCCGTCCGCCCACCGTGCGAGGTCGTCGGGATCCTCGGGCACGAAGTAGGAGAACGGGTGGTTGGACGCGCTGCCGTCCAGGACCACCGAGACGCGCCTGCTCTCACCGGGCTGGAGCTGGACCTTCTCGAACTCGACCAGGCGGTTGAAGTTCTCCCGGGCCTCACGGGGCAGCCGCAGGTAGACCTGCGAGGCCTCCTGGCCGGCCACCTTGCCGGTGTTGGTCACGGTGTAGCTGACCCGCAGCCCGGTCGTCGTCCCGTTCTGCCGGACCTTGTCCACGTCGAGCTTGCTGTAGTCGAACGTCGTGTAGGACAGGCCGAAGCCGAACGGGAACAGCGGCTTGGTGTTGGTCGCCTGGTACCAGCGATAGCCCATCTTCAGGCCTTCGGTGTAGCGGACGACCCGCTGCGGCGCCCCCGGGATCGGGTCGCGACCGATGCCACCGGGAACACCGGTGTCCTCCTCGTAGCCGGGGTACTGCTCCTGGCTCTGGTAGGCGGCCTCACGGTCGGTCCGCCCGAAGGTCACCGGGAGCTTGCCGGAGAAGTTCGTGACCCCGAAGAGCGCGTCGGCGACGACGTTGCCGTCCTCCTGACCCGGGTACCACGCCTCGACCATGGTGTCGACCTTGTTGATCCAGGGCATGTTCACCTGCCCCTGGGTCTTGAGCACCATGATCGTGTTGGGCACCGCGTCGAGCATCCGCGGGATCAGCTCCTGCTGGTTGGTGCCCTGCACGGTGGGCAGGTCCAGGTCGGGGATCTCGTTGCCGGCACCCGAGACGTTGCCGCCGGGGTTCTCGTCCTGGTAGTTGCTGTTCTTGTCCCAGGTCTCGCGGGCGACGTCACCGACCATCAGGATGGTCACGTCGGACCTCTCGGCCAGGTCGATGGCGTTGCCGATGTTCCTGGCGTTGTTGTAGGTGACGGTGGCGTCCTCGGCGCCGAGCTGGCGCAGCGTGTTCTCCAGCCCCTCCTGGGGGGTGACCTCGTACGGCGCGTTGACGGAGATGAAGCGCGTCCGGTCACCGCTGCGTGGCGGCAGGGTCGCCTGGCCGGCGAACCACGTCGGGCCGATCAGCGCCACCGAGTCGATCGCTCCGGCGTTGAGCGGCAGTTGCTTGCGCTCGTTGCGCAGCAGCACGAGGCTCTCGGAGGCGGCGTCCTTGGCGACGTCGGCGTGGGGGCCGCCCTGGGCCAGCTCGTCCTTGAGCTGGTCCCAGCCGAACGACGTGGCCGGGTCGTCGAAGTCGCCGAACTCGAACATCTTGATGTAGCGGTCGCGGAGCATGTCGTCGATGTCGGCCTCGGTGATCTCGCCGGCGTTGATGGCGGCCTTCACCACAGCGGGCTGGTACCACTCCGGCTGCTCGTCGACCTCGACGTCGGTCCCGGCGAGGATCGACGGCACCGTGCTCTGCTGGGCGCGCCGGTCGGAGAAGACGTAGCCGTCGAAGCCCCAGTCCTGGCGCAGGGTCTGCTGGAGCAGGGGCTTGCTCTCGCAGTTGTAGCTGAAGTTGACGTAGCCGTAGGCGCACATGATGGAAGCCACGTTGGCGTCCTTGACGGCCATCTCGAACGGCAGCAGGTAGAGCTCGTGCATCGCCCGGGAGGGGACCCGGATCGCCGCGGTCCACCGCTCGAACTGGAACTCGGAGTCGTTGGCGACGAAGTGCTTGGCCGTCGCCTGGCTCACCCGACGCTCCTGGATGCCGCTGATGATCTTCGACGCGAGGGCGCCCGTCAGGTACGGGTCCTCGCTGAAGAACTCGTTGTTGCGCCCGCCGTAGGGGGTGCGGATCAGGTTCAGGACAGGTCCCCACAGCACCTGGTGCGCCCAGGCCCGCAGCTCGTAGTCGAGCACCTGGCCCCAACGGTCGGCCAGGGGGCGGTCGAACGTCGCCGCGGAGGAGATCTGGGCCGGGAACGCGGTGGCGGTCGGCTCCGGGAGGCAGTCGCCGCCCCGGATGCCGGTGCCACCGTTGGCCATCCGGAAGTCGGGGATCGCCAGTTCCGGGATGCCCTCGATGTGACGGCCGATCTGGGTGAAGTCGCAGCCCTTTCCGTTGCCGTCGGTCCCGTCGTCGAGGTCCTCGTTGTAGACCGGGCGGTTGAAGATCTGCTCGAGCTTCTGGTCGAGCGTCATCGCGTTCAGCAGGAGCTCGGTCCGCTCCGTCGGCGAGAGGCTCGTGTTCATCCACGGGAGTTCGGCCTGTGCGGAGGCCGTCTGGTTGCTGCTGGTGGCCCCGGTCAGCGCGACCACGAGGGCCAGCGCGGAGAGTGCGCCGAGAATTGTCTTCTTCATGAGCTACGTCCCCATCCATCGGAATGACGCGAATCCCTCAGCATGCGCCTCGTCCGGAGACCCAACAAGGCCCGGGTACAACGGCACGAGCACTCGCCGGTGCTGCCGTCCGCCGTGGCTCGCGGCCTTCGAGCTGCTGCTCGGCCCAGTCCGTCACGGTGCCGCGGCGCGGGAATTCTCGTCCACGAGCCGAACGGCTTAAACTCGCCTAACAATGTCTACAAACGTGAGTTCCGGCCGACCAGTCCCTCGGCCGGAAGGTCAGGAGCCGGTGATGTCCCCTGCAGACGGCGCGCTGCGGATCGCGATCGTGGGTGCCGGGGCCGCCGGCACGCTGGTCGCCCTCAACCTCGTGCGGCAGAGCGCCTCCGGCACGGGGCTCGAGATCACCTTCGTCGACCCCTCCTCGGAGCTCGTCTCCGGAGCGGCCTTCTCCACCACCGACCCCCAGCACCTGCTCAACGTGCCTGCCGCCGGCATGTCGTGCGACCCCGAGGACCGCTTCGACTTCGCCACCTGGTGCGTCGAGCAGGAGCTCGTCGAGGGTGACGACGCCAGCTACTGGTTCGCTCCCCGCCGCGAGTGGGCGCGCTACCTGCGCCAGCGCTGGCAGGAGGCGCTGGCCGCCGCGGGCGACCGGGTGGTCGTCTCGCACGTGCGCCGCCTCGCGCAGCGCGTCGTCCCGACGCCCGAGGGCGTCACCGTCACCACCGACGACGGTGCGGAGCTCCACGCCGACCGGGCGGTGCTGGCCACCGGCCTGCCCAGCGTGGGTGACGCCTGGGCCCCGCGCGACCTCTCCGGCGAGCCCCGCTACATCGCCGACCCCTGGCGCCCCGGTGCTCTCGACCCGATGCTGTCCGACCTGGCGTCCGCGGGCGATCGCGGGGCCGACGTGGCGGACGTGCTCGTCGTCGGCACCGGGCTGACCATGGTCGACGTGGCGCTCAGCGCCCTCGCGGCCGCCCCGGGCCGTCGCGTCGTCGCCCTCTCCCGCAACGGGCGGCTCCCGCAGGCGCACGCCCCCTCCTACCTGGGCGAGGTCGTGCCCGACGTGCGCGAGTGGGGCACGACGATGCCCGAGATCCGCGCCGCCGCCCACGCCCACGTCTCGGCGGTGGCCCAGCTCAACGGCGACTGGCGCCCCGCGATCGACGGCATCCGCTACCGGGTGGCGGAGCTGTGGCGGCGTCTCGCGGTGACCGACCGCCAGGCGTTCCTGCGCGACGTGGCCGGTGAGTGGGGAGTGCACCGGCACCGCATCCCGCCGGCCAGCGACACGGTGATCGCCGAGCACCGCGCCGCAGGCCGGCTGGAGGTCCGCGCCGGGAAGATCACCGGCGTCGAGGCCGACCCCGCCGGCGACGGCCTGGTCGTCACCGTCGCCGACGGCGAGCCGCTCCGGGCCAGGTGGGTGGTCAACTGCACGGGCCCGCGTCAGGACCTGCGCACCCTCGGCAACCCGGTCCTGGACAGCCTCCTGGGTGTGGGCGGCGGCGACCCCGTCGCCGGCACCGACGAGCTCGGCCTGGGGCTGCGCAGCCGCGAGGGGCAGCTGCTCGGCGCGGACGGCGAGCTCCCGATCTGGGTCCTGGGCGCGCTGCGCCGCGGCGAGCTGTGGGAGACCACGGCGATCCCGGAGATCCGGGTGCAGGCGGTCGCGGTGGCCGCGGCCCTCCTGGCCGGCCCCGACCCGGCGACCTGAGGCTCTCGCCCGAGTCCTCGCGCCGCGACCGGGTACGGGGGGCGCGACACTCAACCGACCCGACGGAGGATCCATGGATGTCACGTCACTGCCCCAGCTGATCGACGAGCAGCTCGCGCGGGCCCGCGAGAGCGGGCCGGGGCGCAGCGCCCACACCCTGCACGGCGGCCAGGAGCACGCGCTGCGCCAGACGTTGATCGCCCTGCTGGCCGATCACCGCCTCGGCGAGCACGACAGCCCCGAAGAGGCGACCCTGCAGGTGCTCAAGGGCCGGGTCCGGCTGCACGCCGGCGACCAGACATGGGAAGGCGGGCCGGGGGAGTACCTGCTCATCCCCCCGACCCGCCACGACCTGGAGGCCGTCGAGGACGCCGCGGTGCTGCTCACGGTCGCCGTCCACGGGGTCCCCGGGACCTGACGCCGCCCGCCGCCCGTCCCTCCGGCGCGACGTCATACGAGGTGGCTGCTGGAGCCCCCACTTCGTATGACGTCCCGCGGGGGAAGGGTCAGCGCCAGCGGCTCAGAGGTAGCGGCCGCAGTGCGGCCACGGCTGGGCGCCGCGCGACTTGTACAGCAGCTTGGCGCGGTGGGTCTGCTCGGCCGGCGAGGCGTGGTGCGGCATGCCGGAGCCACCGACGCTGTTCCAGGTGCCCACGTTGAACTGGTAGAGGCCGTAGTAGCCGGCGGCGTTCACGGCACGGGGGTTGCCGCCCGACTCGCAGCGGGCCAGGGCGCCCCAGTTGAGGCCGTCGGTGCCGGGCACGGTCGCCGCCTTGCGACCGACCAGGACCCGTCGCGGGGTCGCCTTCTTCACGGTCGTCCGCTTCACGACGTCGTACTTGACGAGCTTGCCGTTGTGCGTCGTCCGGCGCGCCTTGACGCGCTGCACGCCGGGCTTGCCCTGCTGGACGACCTTGCGCTTCCCGGGCTTGAGCTTGGTGGTCGGCACCTCGACGGTGCGCGGCTCGGTGCGCACCCGCTTGACCTGCATCCGCTTCCGGACGTCGATCAGCTTGACCCGGTCACCGTGGCGGACCTTCTTGCCGCTGCCGGCGACGAAGCGGCCCTTGCGCACGACCTTGACGAGGTCGTCGCGGTCGACGTCGATGCCGTAGCCCTCCAGGACCTTGTCGGGCCTGGTGCGGGAGTCGGCCGCCACCTGGAAGAGCGGGCGGTCGGGCACGTCGACGGTGACCGCGACCTGGCCGTCGGCCAGGGCGGGGGCCGCCTGGGCGGTCTGGACGGTGCCGGGGACCAGACCCGCCGACAGGGCGAGTGCCAGGGCGACCGAGCCGGTCGCGGCGACACCGGGGACGACGCGGCCCAGGCCGCGACGGGTGGAGTGGGGGGTGGATGCGCGCAAGTGTGTTCCTCATTCGGGCTCTGCGCCGGTGGCATCTTGGCTGCCGTGGCGCTCGGACGCGACGCCGCCTTGCCGGGCATCGAGGTCACGGCGCGGGCGCCTCGCGATGGGGAGGCGCCTCGACGGATTCGGGAGCTTCAGCTGCACCGCCGCGACTCGTCCACGACAACACACGCCCCCCCGTCGTTGTCCAATCGTCAACGCGCCGGGCGTGTCGCGGCCCCGCCGTCACGAGCGTGGCCGAGCCCATCCGGGGTGAGCGACCTCACCCTTTGTAGGCTCGCTCCATGCCGCTGATCGCGCCCGACCTCGTGCGGGTGGCGTCCCTGGTGAGCGTGGTGGCCGGGACGGTGCTCTACGGCTGGCTGGGCTTCGCCCTCTTCTTCCTGGTGCTGGGCGGGGTCATGCTGCCCCGCGCGCTCGGTACGCCGGGGTGGCTGGACGCCCTCTACGGGGTGGTGCTGCTGGTCGGGGCCTGGGCGGCCCAGCTCGACTGGTACGTCACCGTCCCGGGTCTCGACCTCGTCGTCCACGCCCTCGCCACGGGCCTGATCGGCGTGCTCTGCTGGCAGCTGCTGGTGCGCGTCGGCGCCCTGCCGGCTCCCGGGGGGAGCGACGCGGGAGCGCGCCCGAGGCTGGGGGCGGTGGTGGTCACCGCGGCCCTGGCGGCCGCCCTCGCGGCGCTGTGGGAGATCGGGGAGTGGCTCGGCCACACCTTGATCGACCCGCGGATCCAGGTCGGGTACGACGACACTGTCGGCGACCTGGCTGCCGGTGTCCTGGGCGCCGTGGTGGCCGGGCTGCTGGTGGCGCGGACCCTGCCTGGTGACGCGCGCCCGGAGCCGCCCGGAGAAGCCCGGGGAGAAGCCCGGGGAGCAGCCCGGAGGGAAGCCCGGGGAGAAGTCCGGTGAGCGCCCACGAGCGCGGGCCCGAGGGCAGACCCGCGGGCGACCCGGGGCGCTGCCCCACCGTCTCGGTGGTCATCCCGGTGCGCGACGACGCCGTCGAGCTGGCCGAGTGCCTGCGGCTGCTGGCCGGCCAGACGGTGCCGCCCCTGGAGGTGGTGGTGGTCGACAACGGCTCGACCGACGACTCCGCGGCCGTGGCCCGGGCGGGCGGGGCCCGGGTGGTGGTGGAGCCCCGGGCGGGCATCCCGCCGGCCGCCGCGACCGGCTACGACGCGGCCCGCGGCGAGGTGATCGGCCGGCTCGACGCCGACTCCCGCCCCGGCCCGGACTGGGTGGCCCAGGTGGCCCGGGCGATGGCGGACCCCGAGGTCGACGCGGTCACCGGCGACGGGCGCTTCCACGACCTCCCGCCCGGGCTGCGCCGGCTGGCGACGCTGCTCTACCTCGGGTCCTACTTCGCGCTCACCCACCTCGCCCTGGGCCACCTGACCCTGTGGGGGTCGAGCATGGCGGTGCGCCGCAGCTCCTGGGAGGCCGCGCGCGCCCGGGTGCACACCACCGCCGACGTGCACGACGACCTCGACCTGGCCTTCGCCCTGGGGCCGCAGGCCAGGCTCCGCTTCGTGCCCGGGATGCGGGTGGGGGTCTCCGGGCGGTCGGTGCGCGGCCTGCCGCAGCTGCGCCGCCGGATGGCCCGCGCCGTTACCACGCTGCGCCTCAACTGGGCGGTGCAGCCGCCGTGGGAGCGGTGGCAGGCCAGCCTGCGGCAGCGCCGGGTCGGCCCGTAGCCCCGCCTCAGCGCAGCGCGATCCAGATCATCAGCTGGGTGACCAGGAAGCCGGTGAGGAAGTTGAGCCAGAGGAACCGGCGCCACCCGGCGTTGGCCCGCTCGCACTCCTCGTCGGTGATCCCCAGGTAGGGCGCCACGTTGGCGACGTAGGGCAGCACCAGCGCCGCGGCGAGCGTGGCCGGCCAGGGCAACAGGAGCAGCAGCGCGCCCCCCAGCAGGTAGGCGGCCAGGGCGAACCAGGTCGTCGTCCGGGCTCCCATCACCGTGCCGATCGACCCGATCCCGCCGGCCCGGTCGGCCGCGACGTCCTGCACGGCGCCGAAGGCGTGCGACCCGACGCCCCAGGCGAAGAACCCGCCGAGTGCGGCGAGCACCGTCGTGTCGAGCGCGACGTCGGCGCCGCGGGCGGCCGCCAGCGCCAGGCCGAAGGCGGCCGGGCTGACGAAGTGGGTGCTGGAGGTGAGCGAGTCGAGGAAGGGGCGCTCCTTGAAGCGGAGCCCCGGCGCGGAGTAGGCCACCACCGCGAAGACGCTCACCCCCAGCACCAGCGCGGAGGTCGGCGACCCCAGCGCCAGCAGCACCACCACGAATGGCAGGTTGGACAGCGCGGCGGCCCACAGCGTGGCGCGGTGCAGCCCGCGGTCCAGGACCACCCCCTCGACCCCGCCCTTGCGTGGGTTGCGCAGGTCCGACTCGTAGTCGAAGACGTCGTTCACGCCGTACATCAGCAGGTTGTAGGGGACCAGGAACCACAGGCAGCCGATCCAGAAGGCCGCGTCGGGCCCGCCCCCGGCGAGCAGGTAGGCGGCCCCGAAGGGGAACGCGGTGTTGACCCACGAGAGCGGTCGCGAGGAGGCCAGCAGCTGACCGAGCCGGCTGCCTCGGCGCCGCTCGCCGGTGAGCAGCAGCACCACCGAGGGCACCACCGCGACCGCGGCGAGCGGCCAGGCGAAGTCCTCCACCGGCGCCAGGCCGACGTGCACCCCCGACAGGGCGCTCTCGTCGAAGCGGAAGAGGTCGGCGGCGATCATCAGGGAGTCGAAGACCGCGGTGAGCACGACCAGCGCCAGGGCGGTCGCCCCGGTGGCCGCCCACCACCCGCGATCGGCGCGGCGCAGCAGGACCGCCAGCAGCAGCACCGGCAGGGTCGCGGCCAGGAAGAGCCCGGCCAGGGCCAGGTAGCTCACGCCTCCTCCTCGGCCGGGGCCGCCCGGCGGGCGAGGAGCATCCGGAAGAGCGCGTGCAGCACCCCGGTGAGATAGCTGAGGAAGACGATGAAGAAGAGCTCCTCCAGCGGCAGCTCCGGGGCCACCTCGATGCCCGTCATCGCGGGGGAGTCGCCCTTGCTGTAGTGGGCGAGCTCGATCGCCGCGAGGTCCCAGACGAGAAAGAGCACGAAGCCCGCGGCCACCGCGGCCACCGCGACCCGCGGGCGGTCGAAGAGGAAGAGTCGCCAGCGGTGGTCGACCAGAGCCATGCAGAGCGTGGAGACGAGCACGAAGCCGAGGTAGAGCAGGCTCACACAGCCCCCTGCCGGGTGGTGCCGGGCCGGGGACGACCGGGCTCGGGCTCGGGCTCGGGCGACGGTCCGGTCGAGCGGTCGCCGCGCAGCCGCTTGAGCACCAGCTCGGCGCTGATCAGGCACATCGGGAGCCCCACCCCGGGGATGGTGCCGGAGCCGGCGTAGAGCAGCCCCTCGACCCGCCGCGAGGCGTTGCCGGCCCGGAGGAAGGCGCTCTGCCGCAGCGTGTGGCCGGGGCCGAGCATCCCCCCGGACCAGGCGTTGAGGTCGGCGGCGAAGTCGCCGGGACCCACCGTGCGGCGTACGACGACGCGCTCGGCGAGGTCGGGCACCCCGGCCCAGTCGGCCACCTGCGCGATCGCGGCGTCGGCCACCTTCTCCACCGCCGGGTCGCCGGCGCCGTCGAGGCCGCCGCGCCCCAGCCCGGGGTCGGCCGGCACGGGGACGAGGATGAAGAGGTTCTCGCTGCCCGCAGGGGCCACCGAGGGGTCGGTGGCCGAAGGCCGGCACACGTAGGAGGAGGCCGGGTCCGGGACGCGGCCGGGGGTGCCCAGCACGTCGCCGAAGTTGCGGTCCCAGTCGCGGGTGAAGAACATCGTGTGGTGCTCCAGCTCGGGGAGCTCGCCCTCGACGCCGAGGTAGACCAGCACGGCGCCGGGGCCGGGGTCGCGACGCCGCCACCACGACTCCGGATAGGTGCGCAGGTCGGGCGGGAGCAGTTCGGTCTCGAGGTGGTGCAGGTCGGCGGCACCCACGACCACGTCGGCCGGCACGCGGTGCTCGACCCCGGTGGCGTCGCGCCAGGTGACGCCGCAGACCCGGGCCCGCGGACGGCGGAGGCGGCGGGCGCGGCCGGCCCGGGGGGCGGTGGTGTCGAGGGAGGTCACCGTGGCCCCGGTGTGGATGCGGACGCCGCGCTCCCGGGCCAGGTCGGCGATCGCCTCGATCAGCCGGCTGAAGCCGCCCTGGGGGTAGAGCACGCCGTCGTCGAGGTCCAGGGAGCTCATCAGGTGGTACATCGACGGCGTCCGGGCGGGGGAGGAGCCGAGGAAGACGGCCGGGTAGCCCAGCACCTGGCGCAGCCGCGGGTCGCGGAAGCGGGCGGCGACGTGGTCCTCCAGCGAGCGGCCGAGCAGCCCCAGCAGCGTCGGGGTGCGGCGCAGCACCTCGGGGTGGAGCAGCGAGCGGGGGGAGTCGAAGCTGGTGTAGAGGAAGCGGTCGACCGCCATCCGGTAGGCGTCCGCGGCCGACTCGAGGTAGTCGGCGAGCCGGGCCCCGGCGCCGGGCTCCACGGCCTCGAAGGTCGCCAGGTTGCGCTCCCGGTCGGTGCGGATCTCCAACGGCTCGTCGTGGCCCTCGAAGAAGACCCGGTAGCCGGGGTCGAGGAGGGTCAGGTCGAGCTCCTCCCCGGCGCTGGTCCCGAGCAGCCGGAAGAAGTGGTCGAAGACCTCCGGCATCAGGTACCACGACGGTCCGGTGTCGAAGCGGAAGCCGTCGCGGCTCCAGCTGCCGGCCCGGCCGCCGACCTCGTCGCGCTGCTCGAAGAGGTCGACCGACCAGCCGTCCTCGGCCAGCAGCGCGGCGGTGGCCAGGCCGGCGATGCCGCCCCCGACCACGGCGACCCGGCCGGGGGCCGTGCCCGCCCCGGTGCCGTCGGGCCGGTGACGCCGGCCCATCACGCGCCCCTGGCCACGGCGCGGGCGATCACGCGCGCCTTGCGTGCCCCCGGCACCCGGATCCGCCGGGCGCGGATCACCTCGGGCGGGGTCTGGCGCAGGCGTCGGGAGAGCTCGGCGAAGAGGGCGTGGGCGGCGGCGACGGCCCGCCGGCTGCCGGCGGGCAGGCGGTGCACCACGGCGGCCGCGGCGGCCAGGTCGGCGTCGATGTCGTCGAGGAGCCGGTCGCGGTCGGCCTCGGCGAAGGTCCGCACGTCGAGCCCCGGGAAGTAGCTGCGGCCCAGGTCGTCGCTGTCCGAGGCGAGGTCGCGCAGGAAGTTGACCTTCTGGAAGGCGGCGCCGAGTCGCCGGGCGCCGGCCCGGAGCTCGACGTACTCGCGGTCGGCGGCGGGACGCTCGACCAGGAACGCGCGCAGGCACATCAGGCCGACCACCTCGGCGGAGCCGTAGACGTACTCGGCGAAGCTCGCCTCGTCGTGCTCCTCGCGGAAGAGGTCGGTGCGCATCGAGGCGAAGAACGGGTCGATCAGCTCCGGCCCGATGCCGCAGGTGCGGGCGGTGCGGGCGAAGGCGTGGACCACGAGGTTGGCGCTGTGGCCGGTGCGCAGCGCCGCGTGGACGTCGGCGGCGAGCCCGTCGAGGAGCAGTGCCTGCTGGGCGCGCCGGGAGTCGGGGCGGGGGGCGTCGACGATCTCGTCGGCGACCCGGACCAGGGCGTAGACGTTGCACACGTGGGTGCGGACCGGCTCGGCGAGCAGGCGTGAGGCCATGCCGAAGGAGGTCGAGTAGCGCTTGATCACCAGCGCCGACGTCGCCTCCGCGACCTGGTCGTAGAGCTGGTACGGCGCCAGGTCGCGCGACACGGCGCTCTTCCCGGCGGCCCCCGCCGGGACCGGGGCCGGCGGGTTGGTCTCGGCGCTCATGCCGCACCGGCCGCGACGGAGACCTGCGGGTGGGCATGGGTGGCCCCCTGTGGGGGGACGGCCGGCCGGGGCGACCAGGCCTCCACCAGCGGGTCGACCAGGGACTCGTGCAGGTCGAAGGTGCTGGCCTGGTCGCGGGCGGCGCGCAGGTGCTCGGCGGCCAGGGCCTCCACGAAGTCGCGGGAGCCGGCGTCGACCAGGGCCTGGCGGATCTCGACCGCCTGCGCCTCGGTCAGGGCGGGGTCGCCGAGGTGCCGGGCCACGCGCGGCCAGTGCGGGCTGCGGGCGGCGTGCACCACCAGCGGGGTGCGCTTGCCCTCGCGCAGGTCGCCGAGCGGGTCCTTGCCGGTGGTCTCGCCCGTCCCGAAGACGCCCTGGAGGTCGTCGTGGAGCTGGAAGGCGATGCCGAGCCGGCGCCCGATCTCGCCGAGCGCCCGGACGACGTGCTCCTCGGCCCCGGCCAGCACCGCCCCGGCCTGCATCGGCAGCACGAAGGAGTAGGCGGCCGTCTTGTACTCCGCCATCTCCAGCGCCTCCGCCAGCGACTCCTCAGGGGCGGAGCCGCCGCCGCGGGCCAGCCGCACGTCGGCCAGCTCGCCGGCCGCCGAGACCAGGAGGGTGGTGTCGAGGAGGTCGAGCAGCCGGGTCACCACGGCCGTCGGGGCGCCGCAGGTGGCGACCGCGCGGACCGAGGCCACCAGCGCCAGGTCGCCGGTCAGCACCGCGCCGGCGCGGGCGTAGACGTCGTCGCCGGACGTCGCGCCCGCCTCCTCGGCGCGCGCCTCGGGCAGGGCGCGGGCGTCGGCCCGGAACCAGCCCGGCACGCTGGGGCGGCCGCGCCGGGTGTCGTCGTTGTCGATGACGTCGTCGTGGATCACGAAGGCGGTGTGCAGCAGCTCCACGGCGGCCGCGACCCGGTCGACCGTGGAGGCCGGGGACGGCGCCTCACCCCCTCCGACGAGGGCCTGCTGGACGCTGGTCAGCAGCCACGGCCGGAAGCGCTTGCCACCCTGGCTGCCCACGTCGAGCGCGGCGGCCAGCGCGGCCCGGTCGCGGGGCAGCCCCTCGACCTGTCGGGCCGGTCGCAGGAGGCGGTCGATCTCGCTCTGCACGCTCATCGCTCGGTCTCCTGGCTGCGCGGGTCCGGGTCTTGCCCTGGCTCGGGTGCTGGCTCGGGGCCGGCGCCGGCGGTGCTGAGCCGCGACCAGGCGTCGTCCGCGTCGAGGGCCGCGGCCTGCTCGCGCAGCCAGGGGCTCAGGGCCCAGGGGGCGGCGGTCAGGGCGGTGCGCAGGTCGGAGATCTCCACCCAGGTGTGCTCGGCCACCTCGTCGGGGTGCGGCTGGGGCGGCGCGGTGGCGACGGCGACGAAGACCGGGCAGAACTCGTTCTCCACCACGCCCGCCGCGTCCACGGCGCGGTAGGAGAAGTCGGGGAGCAGGGAGGTGACCGCGGTGACGTCGAGGCCGAGCTCGGCGCGACCGTGGCGGCGTACGGCGTCGGCGAGGAGCTCGCCCGGGCGCGGGTGGCCGCAGAAGGAGTTGGTCCACACGCCGGGCCACGAGCGCTTGCCGAGCGCTCGGCGGGTCATCAGCACCCGCCCGGACTCGTCGAGCACCCAGCAGGAGAACGCGAGGTGCAGGGGGGTGTCGGCGCCGTGCACGCCCTCGCGCGGGGCGGTGCCGATCGGGCGGCGGTGCTCCTCGTCGAGGAGCACGACCAGGTCCTGGGGGTCGCCGGCGGGCAGGCGGTCGGGCAGGGCCTCGTCAGCGGGCTCCGGTGGCCGGGGGCCCGGCTCGCGGGTGAGCGTGCGTTCCATCGCCAGATTCCTCCCGTGTCAGAACCGAAAGCATATTACTAGGCAATCTAGATATCAACTGACTAAGATACTTTCGTGACCGACGACGCTGACTCCTCGAGTACCCGGATGACCACCGGGTACTCGGGTGCGGAGACCGAGCTGCTGCGCGCCGTGCGGCACCTGGTCCGGGCCGACCGGGAGATGCGTCGCCGAGTCGGCAGCTCGATGGCGGTCAACACCACCGACCTGCAGGCGCTGCGCCACGTGATCCGGCGGGTGCAGGAGGCGGAGGACGCAGGCGCCCCCCAGCCGCACGGCGTCACCCCCCGCAAGCTCGCCGACCACCTGCAGATCACCACCGCCGCCACCACCGGCCTGGTCGACCGGCTCGTGGGGTCGGGCCACCTCGAGCGGGTGCCGCACCCCGCCGACCGCCGCTCCGTGCTGCTGGTCCCCACCGCCCGCGCCCGGCGCGAGATGCACGAGCACCTCGACGCCATGCACCAGCGGATGAAGGAGATTGCCGCCGCCGTGCCGCCGGAGGCCCGCCCGGCGGTGGTGGAGTTCCTGAGGGCCTTGACCCGGGAGATGGAGAAGGGGCGGCTCGATGTCGGCGGCTAGCGCAAGGAGGGCCTCGGCGGGTGCGCTGTGATGACCCTGAAACGAGAAGTTCACCCAATCGATGGGATTTCATCCGCTCGGGATCTGGCCATGAGGCGCTTTGTTGGTAGTGTTGTTGGTGCAACAGGTGCAAGTTCCAGCAGGTAGACGCCCGCGGAGTTTGTGATCCAACGGCGTTTCTTCTCGAGTGCGATACCCCGGGTCGGAGCGACGTGTCACCGCATCTGATGCGGGGTCGTCGAAGTGACGGCCTCTCGCCCGATAACAGGAGTAACAGAGCAATGGCTCAAGGCACCGTGAAGTGGTTCAACGCCGAGAAGGGTTTCGGCTTCATCGCGCAGGAGGACGGCGGCGACGACGTCTTCGTGCACTACTCGGCGATCCAGACGCAGGGCTACAAGTCCCTCGACGAGAACCAGAAGGTCGAGTTCGACGTCACCCAGGGGCCGAAGGGCCCGCAGGCGGAGAACGTCCGCGCTGTGTGATTCTCGAACGTGGAGCACCTGTTCCACGACTTCGTGCCGAGGCCCCGTCCGCAAGGACGGGGCCTCGGTCCGTCTCAGGGTGTGGCATGTTGGCCGGCTTCCCGGGTGAGCGCCCTCTTCGGTCGCGAGGTCCGCGCTTGTAGACTTGTCTCAGCGCTCGGACATGTGACCGGGCGCCCTGTCAAGGCCCCGAGTGGGTCAGAAGCGTCTCCCTCAGTTGGGGGATGTTTGGGGGATCGACTGTTTCGGGTTCCACAAAAGGGGCACGCTAGAACAAGCAGTCCGCGAGTTCGGGCTCACTGTCCACGAAATCCGGACTCATCCATCCGTGAGGAGGCTCACCACGTGCACGATCCGTTCGATGTGACTCTCGAGGATGGTGACCTCATTGGCGAGGTCGAGCTCACGACGACGCTGATCATTGCCGCGAGCGAGTCCGACGACCGCCTGACCACCGAGGAGATCGACCGCATCCTCGGCGTCGCTCCCGTGCCGCACCAGCGCTGAGACTCCGGCGCCGCGCTGCCGGCGCCGCACCTCGGTCCTGTCCGGGCCCCGCCACCTGGTGGCGGGGCCTTCCTGTCGCGTGCGCCGGCCGCCTTGATACGGGTACCCCCCAGGGGTACGTTGGACGGTATGGAGCACCACCACGGCTACATCCAGGGCAAGGACGACTACCTCGCCCGCCTGCGCCGCATCGAGGGGCAGGCGCGGGGGCTGCAGCGGATGGTCGAGGAGGAGAAGTACTGCATCGACATCCTCACCCAGGTGAGTGCGATGACGAAGGCGCTCCAGGCCGTCTCCCTCGGTCTCCTGGAGGACCACCTGAGCCACTGCGTGGTCGACGCCGCCCGCGCGGGCGATGCCCAACCCAAGATCGACGAGGCAGTGGCGGCCATCGCCCGCCTCGTGAAGTCCTGACCATCACCCCAGGAGGGCCCATGTCCCAGACCGCCACCTTCACCGTCACCGGTATGACCTGCCAGCACTGCGTCGCCTCCGTCACCGAGGAGGTCAGCGAGGTGCCCGGCGTGGAGGCCGTCGACGTCGTCCTGGAGACCGGCGCCCTGACCGTCACCAGCGAGCAGCCCGTCGACGAGTCCGCCGTGCGCGGCGCCGTCGAGGAGGCGGGCTACGCGCTGGCCTGACCCCCGCAGCACACGAGTCACCGCACGAGTCCCTGGGCGAGGAGGTCGAGGATGAGCACGCCGTCGAGAGTCGCCGCGTTCGTGGGCGCGCTGGTCCTGGCCTTCGCCCTGGCCGCCGGGGTGGGCCGCGCCGTCGGCCCGCTCGACGCGGACCCCGCCGCGCACCCCGACGACACGGAACACACTGACGACACGGAACACACTGACGACACGGGGCACGCCGACTCCGAGCACGCCGAGTCGTCCCACGACCCGGAGGCCGCCGGCCACGACGTCTCCGGGCTCACCGCCCGTGCCGACGGCTTCACCCTCGCGCTGGCCGACCGCACTCTCCCGGCCGGCCGCGCGACCCGGCTCGACTTCACCATCGAGACCTCCAGCGGGCGTCCGCTGCTCGACTACGAGACCCAGCACGAGAAGGAGCTGCACCTCATCGTGGTGCGCCGCGACCTCGTCGGCTTCCAGCACCTGCACCCGGTCCTCGACCCCGAGACGGGGGTCTGGACGACCCAGGCCGACCTCACCGCCGGCACCTGGCGGGTGATCGCCGACCTGGTCCCCGCGGGCTGGGAGCAGGTCACGCTCGCCGACGACCTCGCGGTCGCCGGGCGGTTCGCTCCGGCCGGGGAGCAGCGGGAGAGGTTCCGCGACCGGGTGGGGGACTACGAGGTCACCCTGACCGGCGACACCGCGCCCGGCGCCGCGACCGAGCTGACCCTGGCCGTACGCCGTGCCGGGCGGCCGGTCGCCGACCTGCAGCCCTACCTCGGCGCCCACGGCCACCTGGTCGCGTTGCGCGCCGGCGACCTCGGCTACCTCCACGTGCACCCCGAGGGTGAGGGCACCGGCCCGGGTGGGCCCGAGATCACCTTCGCCACCACCTTCCCGACCGCAGGCACCTACCGGCTCTTCCTCGACTTCAAGCACGAGGGGAGCGTCCGCACCGCCGACTTCACCGTGACGGCCGGCGGCGCGCCCGTCGGCGACGGGGCCGGGGACGAGCACCAGGAGGGGAGCCATGACCACTGACCAGACGGTGGGCCAGATGGAGCCCACGCGTGACCTGGAGCTGGAGATCTCCGGGATGACCTGCGCCTCCTGCGCCAACCGCATCGAGCGCAAGCTCAACAAGCTCGACGGCGTCACCGCCTCGGTCAACTACGCCACCGAGAAGGCGAGAGTGCGGATCCCGGAGTCGGTCACCCCCGAGGTGCTCCTGGAGACCGTGGCCGCGGCCGGCTACTCCGCCGCGTTGCCGGCGCCCCCGCCCTCGTCGTCCGAGGAGCGGGCCGCCACCGCACCCGACCGGCGCGACGCCGAGGTCGAGGCGCTGCGCACCCGGCTGATCTGGTCGGCCCTGCTCTCGCTGCCGGTGATCGTGCTGTCGATGGTGCCGGCCTGGCAGTTCGAGCACTGGCAGTGGGCCTCCCTGGTGCTCGCCGCGCCCGTGGTGACCTGGGGCGCGTGGCCCTTCCACCGGGCCGCCTGGACCAACCTGCGCCACGGGGCGACGACCATGGACACCCTGGTCTCGATGGGGGTGCTCGCCGCCACCGGGTGGTCCCTCTACGCCCTCTTCCTCGGCTCCGCCGGCGAGCCGGGCACGACCCACGAGTTCGAGCTGACCATCGCCCGCGGCGACCCGACGATGAACCTCTACCTGGAGGTCGCCGCCGGCGTCACCACCTTCCTGCTCGCCGGCCGCTGGTTCGAGAAGCGGGCCAAGCGGGCCAGCGGCGCCGCGCTGCGCGCCCTGCTCGACCTCGGCGTCCGCGAGGTGGCGGTGCTGCGCGAGGGCGTGGAGACCCGGGTCCCGGTCGAGGAGCTGGTCGTCGGCGACGAGTTCGTCGTCCGCCCCGGCGAGCGGATCGCCACCGACGGCGTCGTGGTCACCGGGACCTCGGCGGTGGACGCCTCGATGGTCACCGGCGAGTCGGTGCCGGTGGAGGTGGGCGCGGGCTCCGAGGTGATCGGCGGCTGCGTCAACACCGGCGGGCGGCTGCTGGTGCGCGCCACCCGGGTCGGCGGCGACACCCAGCTGGCGCAGATGGCCAGGCTGGTCGAGGACGCGCAGTCCGGCAAGGCCGAGGTGCAACGACTGGCCGACCGGGTCTCGGGCGTCTTCGTCCCCCTGGTGCTGCTGCTGGCCGCGGCATCCCTCGGCTTCTGGCTCGGCGCAGGCGCCACCACCAGTGCCGCCTTCACCGCCGCGGTCTCGGTGCTCATCGTCGCCTGCCCCTGCGCTCTCGGCCTCGCCACTCCCACCGCGCTGCTGGTCGGCACCGGCCGCGGCGCCCAGATGGGGGTGCTGATCAAGGGCCCGGAGGTGCTCGAGTCGACCCGCCGGGTCGACACCGTGGTGCTGGACAAGACCGGCACCGTGACCACCGGCCGGATGTCGCTGGTCGACGTGGTGGCCGGCGCCGGTGAGGACCGCCAGCGGCTGCAGGCGCTCGCCGCGGCCGTCGAGTCCGGCTCCGAGCACCCGATCGCGCGGGCCGTGGTCGAGGCGACCCCGGACCGTCCGGCGGCCGAGGAGTTCGAGGTGCTGCCCGGGCTGGGGGCGCGCGCGGTCGTCGACGTCGACGGCGAGCGCCGGGTGGTGACCGTCGGCCGTGCCTCCACCGTCGGCGACGGCGACCTGCCGGGCGACCTGGCCGCGGCGGTCGAGGCCGCCGAGTCGCAGGGGCGTACGGCGGTCGCGGTCGGCTGGGACGGCCGGGTGCGGGGCGTGCTGGTGGTCTCCGACACCGTCAAGGAGGGCTCGGCCGCCGCCGTCGCGGAACTGCGGCGCCTGGGCCTGCGTCCGCTGCTGGTCACCGGCGACAACGAGGGCGCCGCCCGTGCGGTCGCCGCCCAGGTGGGGATCGACGAGGTCGTCGCCGGGGTGCTGCCCGCGCAGAAGGTCGACGTGGTCAAGCGGCTCCAGGACGAGGGCCGGGTGGTGGCGATGGTGGGGGACGGCGTCAACGACGCCCCCGCCCTGGCGCAGGCCGACCTCGGCCTGGCGATGGGGGCCGGCACCGACGTGGCGATCGAGGCGAGCGACCTGACGCTGGTCCGCGACGACCTCGGCGCCGCCGCGGACGCCGTCCGGCTCTCCCGGCGCACCCTCGCGACGATCAAGGGCAACCTGTTCTGGGCCTTCGCCTACAACGTCGCCGCCCTCCCGCTCGCCGCGGCCGGCCTGCTCAACCCGATGCTCGCCGGCGCCGCGATGGCCTGCTCCTCGGTCTTCGTGGTGACCAACAGCCTCCGCCTGCGCCGCTTCCGTTAGCGAGGCGCAAACCCGGGCGTCTCCCCACCCGGTCGTCCCGCTGCCAGAGTGGGCACATGAGCGCGATCGAGATCGAGCGGGTGGTCAAGACCTTCGGCACTGTGCGGGCTCTGGACGGGTTCGACCTGCGGGTGGAGACCGGCGAGGTGCACGGCTTCCTCGGGCCCAACGGGTCGGGGAAGTCGACCACGATGCGGGTGCTGCTCGGGCTGCTGCGCGCCGACGAGGGGCGGGTCCGGCTGCTGGACGGCGACCCGTGGCGCGAGGCCGCCGAGCTGCACCGCCGCCTCGCCTACGTG
Organism: Nocardioides sp. Z50_6; assembly: GCF_058215755.1. Lineage (NCBI taxonomy): Bacteria > Bacillati > Actinomycetota > Actinomycetes > Propionibacteriales > Nocardioidaceae > Nocardioides > Nocardioides sp. Z50_6. The sequence goes on from NZ_JBZAJB010000004.1 coordinate 245,243, forward strand.
CCCGGCGACGTCAACCTCTGGCCCACCCTGACCGGGGGCGAGGTGATCGACCTGCTGGGGCGGATGCGCGGCGGGCTCGACGAACGGCGGCGCGCCGAGCTGCTCGAGTGCTTCGAGCTCGACCCCACCCGCAAGGCGCGCACCTACTCCAAGGGCAACCGCCAGAAGGTCGCGCTGGTCGCTGCGCTGTCCTCCCGGGTCGAGCTCTACCTCTTCGACGAGCCGACCTCCGGGCTCGACCCGCTGATGGAGGCGGAGTTCCAGCGGGTGGTGCACGAGATGCGCGCCGAGGGCGCCACGGTGCTGCTCTCCAGCCACATCCTCGCCGAGGTGGAGGCGCTCTGCGACCGGGTCAGCATCATCCGCGCGGGCGTCAACGTGCTCACCGGGTCCCTCGCCGACCTCAGGCACCTGACCCGCACCACCGTGGTCGCGGAGACCGCGCGGCCCGCCGCCGGGCTCGACGAGGTCGCCGGCGTCCACCACGTGCAGCACCAGGACGGGCGGGTCTCCTTCGAGGTCGACTCCGCCCGCATCGGCGAGGCGCTGCGCCACCTCTCCGAGGCCGGCCTCCTCTCCCTGCAGGCCCACCCCCCGACCCTGGAGGCGCTCTTCCTCCAGCAGTACGGCGAGCGGATCGACCCGTGAGCGACCTGACCGGCACCCGCCACCTGGTCCGGCTCGCGCTGCGCCGCGACCGGGTCCGGCTGCCGTTGTGGGTCGTCGGCCTCACCGCGCTCACCGCCGTCTCGGCGGCGTCCCTGCAGTCCCTCTACGACACCCCCGCCAAGGTGGCCGGCTACCGCGCCACCGTCGAGAGCAGCGCCGCCGGCAAGCTCCTCAACGGGACGCCGTACGCCGTGGACACCCTGGGCGGCATCACCGCCTACGAGCTCACCGCCACCTCGGGGGTGCTGGTCGCGCTGATGGTCACCTTCCTGGTGGTCCGGCACACCCGGGCCGAGGAGGAGTCGGGCGCCGCCGAGCTGCTGCGCAGCACGGTGCTCGGTCGGCACTCGGCCATCGCCGCGACGCTGCTGGTCGCCGCCGGCGCCTGCCTGCTCGTCGGTCTGCTGGACGCCGCGGTGCTCCTCGCCGCCGGCCTCCCGGCGAGCGGCTCGCTGCTCCACGGGGCCGCGCTGGTCGGCGTCGGGCTGGCCTTCACCGCCGTGGCCGCGGTCGCGGCGCAGGTGGCCTCCTCGGCCCGGGCCGCGCTGGGGCTGACGATCGCGGTGCTGGGTCTCCTCTTCCTGCTCCGCGGCGTCGGTGCGGTCCGCGGCGGCCGCCTCGTCTGGCTCTCGCCGTTCGGCTGGCAGGAGGGCGTGCGGGCCTACGGCGACCAGCGGTGGTGGCCGCTCCTGCTGCTCCTCGCCTTCGCCGCGCTGGTGCTGGCCGGCGCGGCGTGGCTCGCCGCGCACCGGGACTTCGGCGCCGGACTGCTGCAGCCGCGGGGTGGGCGACCACGGGCCCCGGCCTCCCTGGGCACCCCGTTCGGGCTGGCGCTCCGGGTGCAGCGGGGCATGACGCTGGGCTGGGCAGCGGGCCTGCTGGCGATGGGCTGCCTCTTCGGGGCGGTCGGCCGCGAGGTGGAGACCCTGGTGGCCTCCAACCCCGAGATCGCCGAGGTCATCGGGAGCGGGCTCGACGACGTGGTCCGCGGCTACTTCGGCTTCGCCGTCTCGCTCCTCGCCGTGCTCGCCTCGGCGTACGCCGTCTCCTCCGCGATGCGGCTGCGCCACGAGGAGACCGACGGCCGGGCCGAGGTGGTGCTGGCCACGGGCGTCTCCCGGACCCGGTGGGCGGCGGGGCAGCTGGGCGTCACCGTCGGCGGCACCCTGCTGGTGATGCTGCTGGTGGGGGTCGGCATGGCCGGCACGCATGCCCTCGTCTCCGGTGACCCCGGCCTCTTCTGGCCGCTGCTCGGCGCCTGCCTGGCGACCGTGCCGGCGGTGCTGCTGGTGGCCGCCTCGGCGGTGCTGCTCCTGGGGTGGTGGCCGCGCGGGACGGTGCTGGCCTGGGCGTTCTTCGCCTTCGCCCTCCTCCAGTCCTACCTGGGCGACCTGCTGGACCTGCCGGACGCGGTCGCGGGCCTCTCCCCGTTCTGGCACCTGCCGCTGCTCCCGGCCGACTCCTGGGACCCGGTGCCCGCGACGGTGGTGCTCGCCCTGGCCGTGGCGGCGGCCGGCGTCGGGCTGGCCGGGCTGCGCCGCCGCGACCTGGCCGGCTGAGCGGCCGCGCTCCTCCGCCCGGCGTCGCCGGTGTGTGAGACTGCCGTCATGCCGGCGCAGGGCCCCATCGGGGGTGCGGAGACCGTGGCCGCCGGCGCGGTCGTCAGCCGCCCGGGCCACGAGGTGCTCCTGGTGCACCGCCCCCGCTACGACGACTGGTCCTTCCCCAAGGGCAAGCTCGACCCCGGCGAGCAGCTGCCGGCCTGCGCGGTGCGCGAGGTCGAGGAGGAGACCGGGCTGCGGGTGCGCCTGGGGGTGCCGCTGCCGCGCCAGCGCTACGAGACCGGCGGGCGCGACAAGGTCGTGCACTACTGGGCGGCCCGGGTGCGCGGGGACGACGCGGTCGACCACTACACCCGCGCCGGCGAGATAGACCGCGTCGCGTGGGTGCCGTGGTCGAAGGCGGCCTCCCGGCTGACCTACGCCCGCGATCGCACGACCCTGGAGCACGCCCGGCGGCTGCGGCGTCGCACCGAGGCCCTGGTGGTGCTGCGCCACGCGGTGGCGCTGCCGCGCAAGGGGTGGGACGGCGACGACCGCGAGCGGCCGCTCACCGACGTCGGCGCCGAGCAGGCCCACGCGCTGGCCCCGGTGCTCGACGCGTACGGCGTGACCCGGGTGGTGACCTCCAGCTCCACCCGGTGCGTCGACACCGTCGCGCCGTTGGCCGCCGACGGGCTGGCGATCGAGGCGACCGACGTGCTCAGCGAGGAGGACGCCACCGCCCGGTCGGTGACGGCGCTGGTCACCCGGCTGCTCGACACCGAGGAGTGCGCGGTGGTGTGCACCCATCGTCCGGTGCTGCCCGACGTCCTGGCCGCCCTCGGGCTGCCGATGACGCGGCTCGAGAAGGGCGGCATGGTGGTGGTCCACCACCGCGGTCGCCGGGTGGTCGCGACCGAGCTGCTCGGCGCCCCCCGGGCCTGAGGGCGCGGGATTCGACCAACTCCCCACCCCCGTTCACCCGGCGTTCACCGGCGCCCGGGGCGATGGTCACCTCGACGGTCTTCACTCCTGTTGTCAGCACTCATGAAGACTCAGGAGACAACGAAGTGACGAGCACTTCCTTCCGCCGGGTGATCGTCCCCGGTATCGCGGCCCTGACCCTGACCCTCTCGGCCTGCGGCGCGGCCAACGAGCAAGCCTCCGCCGACGGCGAGTCGCCGTCCGGCCTCTCCGGCACCCTCAACGGGGGTGGTGCCAGCTCGCAGGAGGCCGCCCAGAACGCCTGGCGCGCCGGCTTCCAGCAGGCCAACCCCGACGTGACCGTCAACTACGACCCCACCGGCTCGGGCGGCGGCCGCGAGGGCTTCGTCTCCGGCGGCTTCGCCTTCGCCGGCTCCGACTCCTACCTCGACGACGACGAGGGCGAGCTCTCCGCGGCCACGGAGCGGTGCACCGCGGCGCCGATCGAGATCCCCAACTACGTCTCTCCCATCGCGGTCGTCTTCAACGTCGAGGGCGTCGACGAGCTGAACCTGACCCCCGAGGTGATCGCCGGGATCTTCAACGGCAAGATCACCCGCTGGGACGACCCGGCCATCGTCGAGACCAACCCCGACGCCGACCTGCCGGACGCCGCCATCACCGCCGTCCACCGCTCCGACGAATCGGGCACCACCGGGAACTTCACCCACTACCTCTCGGTGGTGGCCCCCGACGCCTGGCCGCACGGCGAGGTGGAGGAGTGGCCGATCAAGGCCGGGGAGGGCGCCAACCAGACCTCCGGCGTCGTCTCCGCGGTCGGCAACGGCGTCAACAGCATCGGCTACGCCGACGCCAGCCAGGCCGGGGAGCTGGGCGTCGCCCGGGTCCAGGTGGGCGAGGAGTTCGTGGCGCCGACCGCGGAGGCCGCCGCCAAGATCCTCGAGGTCTCCCCGCGGGTCGAGGGCCGTGCCGAGACCTCCATGGTCTTCGACCTCGACTACGAGACCGACGAGGCCGGCGTCTACCCGATCGTGCTGACCTCCTACCTGATGGCGTGCGGCACCTACGAGGACGCCGCCACCGCCGAGCTGGTCAAGGGCTACCTGACCTACGTCCTCAGCGACGAGGGCCAGGCCACCGCCCAGGAGAACGCCGGCTCCGCGCCGCTCGCGGACTCCCTCGCCGAGGAGGCGCAGCGCCACGTCGACGCCATCTCCGCCGGGTGACCCCCGCCCTCCCCGCGTGACCGGACCAGGAAGGACCCTCGTGCCCACGGCAACCACCGAGCGTGCTGCCGCCCCCGTCAGGGTGCGGCGTACCGGCGACCTCGTCTTCGCCGGGCTGGCGCGTGCCGCCGGGATCCTCATCCTGGTCGCCCTCGCCGGGGTCGCCCTCTTCCTCACCATCGAGGGCGTCCCGGCCATCACGGCCCCGTCGGAGCGGATCGGCGCCGACAACATCGTCGTCTACGTCTGGCCGCTCCTCTTCGGCACCCTGCTGGCTGCCCTGCTGGCGATCCTGGTGGCGGCCCCGCTGAGCATCGCGCTGGCGCTGGTCATCTCCCACTACGCCCCGCGGCGCCTGGCGAAGCCGATCGGCTACCTGATCGACCTGCTCGCCGCCGTGCCCTCGGTGGTCTACGGGCTGTGGGGGATCCAGTTCTTCGCCCCGCGCGTCCACCCGGTCTACGAGTGGCTGGCCGAGCACCTGGGCTGGCTGCCCTTCTTCGAGGGCCCGGCCAACGGACGCTCCATCCTGACCGCCGGCCTGGTGCTGGCGATCATGGCGCTGCCGATCATCACCGCCATCTGCCGCGAGATCTTCGCCCAGACCCCCACCCTCCACCAGGAGGCGGCCCTGGCCCTGGGCGCGACCCGGTGGGAGATGATCCGGATGACCGTCTTCCCCTACGCCCGGTCGGGGATGATCTCCGCGGTCATGCTCGGCCTGGGCCGGGCGCTGGGCGAGACGATGGCGGTCGCCATGGTCCTCTCCGCGACCGGGGTGATCACCTTCAACCTGATCTCCTCGGTCAACCCGTCGACCATCGCCGCCAACATCGCGCTCGGGTTCCCCGAGGCCTCCGGGGTGCGGGTCAACGTGCTGATCTTCTCCGGCCTGGTGCTCTTCGTCGTCACCTTCGTCGTCAACTTCCTCGCCCGGCTCATCGCCACGCGGGGCGCCGTGAAGGGAGGTCGCTGAGATGGAGACCCCGACGCACCTGAAGACGCAGCCCGACGCCTCGGCCACGCAGCCGTCCGGCTCCGAGGGCGACGCCGCTCCCGCCGCCGCGCCGGCCGGGTCGATCCCGCTGGTCCGCCCGCAGCTTCCCGCCCAGGCGCCGGCCCTGGTCCTCGCCCTGGCCGTCGCCGTCGGAGCGCTGCCGATGGTCGTCCTCGGCTGGGGGCCGGTCGCCGGTGTGCTGGTCGCGGCCCTCACCCACCTGGTCGCGCTACCGGTCTGGTCCGGCGCCGTGGAGGGCTCGCGCAGGGCCCGCGACCGGTTGGCCACCTCCCTGATGTGGGGCGCCTTCGGGCTGGCCATGGTGCCGCTGATCAGCCTGCTGTGGCAGGTGATCGGCAACGGGGTCCCGGCGCTGTCGCGCGAGTTCTTCACCTTCTCGATGCGCAACGTCGTCGGCGAGGGCGGCGGGATCTACCACGCCATCCTGGGCACCCTGATCATCACCGCCTGGGCGGCGGCGATCTCGGTGCCGATCGGCGTGATGGCGGCGATCTACCTCGTCGAGTACGGCGCCGGCACCCGCACCGCCCGGGTGATCACCTTCCTGGTCGACGTGATGACCGGCATCCCCTCGATCGTGGCCGGTCTCTTCGCCTACGCGCTCTTCGTGCTCTTCTTCGGCCCCGGGGTCCGGATGGGGTTCGGTGGGTCGGTGGCGCTGGCGGTGCTGATGATCCCGATCGTGGTCCGCTCCACCGAGGAGATGCTCAAGCTGGTGCCCGACGAGCTGCGCGAGGCGTCGTACGCCCTGGGCGTGGCCAAGTGGCGCACCGTGACCAAGGTGGTGCTGCCCACCTCGATGGCCGGCATCGTCACCGGGGTGATGCTGGCCGTGGCCCGGGTCGCCGGCGAGACCGCGCCGCTGCTCATCATCGCCGGCGACACCGACTCGGTGAACCTCAACGCGTTCGCCGAGCGGATGGCGACCCTGCCGGTCTTCATCTACTACTCCTACATGCAGCCGGGGATCCCGCCCGAGTTCGGCCGGGAGCGGGCCTGGGGCGCCGCGTTGGTGCTCATCGCGATCGTGATGACGCTCAACCTGCTGGCCCGTGCGATCGGCCGGCGCTTCGCCCCCAAGACCGGCCGCTGACCCGCTTTCCCGACGAAGCACCAGAGAGAGAACGACGAACCGATGGCCAAGAGCATCGACATCTCCGACCTCGACATCTACTACGGCGACTTCCTCGCCGTCCAGGGTGTCACCATGACGATCCGCTCGCGGTCGGTGACCGCGTTCATCGGCCCGTCCGGCTGCGGGAAGTCGACCTTCCTGCGCTCGCTCAACCGGATGCACGAGGTGATCCCGGGCGCGCGGGTCGAGGGCAAGGTGGTGGTCGACGGCCAGTCGCTCTACGACCCCGGGGTCGACCCGGTGGAGGTGCGGCGCCAGATCGGGATGGTCTTCCAGCGCCCCAACCCCTTCCCCACCATGTCGATCTACGAGAACGTGCTGGCCGGCAACCGGCTCAACGCGCGCAAGATGAAGAAGGCCGAGGCCGACGAGATCGTGGAGCGGTCGCTGCGCGGCGCCAACCTGTGGAACGAGGTCAAGGACCGGCTCGGCAAGCCCGGGATGGGCCTCTCGGGGGGCCAGCAGCAGCGGCTCTGCATCGCCCGCGCGATCGCGGTCGAGCCCCAGGTGCTGCTGATGGACGAGCCCTGCTCGGCGCTCGACCCGATCTCGACCGCCGCCATCGAGGACCTCATCCACGAGCTCAAGAGCGACTACACGATCGTGATCGTGACCCACAACATGCAGCAGGCGGCCCGGGTCTCCGACGAGACCGGCTTCTTCAACCTCAAGGCCACCGGCGAGCCGGGCCACCTGGTCGAGTTCAACTCGACCCAGAAGATGTTCGCCAACCCCGACGACCCCTCCACCGAGGCCTACATCTCCGGCCGCTTCGGCTGACCCGCCCCGCCCCCTCCCGCGGGACGTCATCACGAGCGGTCGTCGGGGCAGCCCTTCCCGATGACGTCCGGGCGTCGGCAGCCGCCCTCCCGCCCCCCTCCCGCGGGACGTCATCACGAGCGGTCGTCGGGGGAGCCGCTCCCGATGACGCCCGAAGAGGGCGCGGGGACGGCGGCGGCCTGGGGACGACGTACTCCTCCACAGGGCTGCGCGCTCGCGCGAGCAGCGCCGTGGCCTGCTCAGGCAGGTTCGTCACCATGTCACCGCAGGGACCGCGCCCCGCCATCGAGCTCCGTCACGCGCGTCGCCGCCGGGCGGCCGCGCTGGCCGCGCCCCAGGCCGGCATCGTGTCCCGTCGCCAGCTGTACGCCGCCGGCGTCACCCGGGCGGAGGTCCGCGCCCAGGTCCGCGCGGAGCGCTGGCGGCGGACCGGGCGGCAGACGCTCGCCGTCCACACGGGTCCTCTCGACGACCGGGCGAGGGAGTGGGTGGCGGTGCTGGAGGCCGGACCACGTGCCTGCCTCGACGGCGTCTCCGCACTCGTCGCGGCAGGCCTCAAGGGGTTCGATGCCGACAGCATCCGCGTCTCGCTGCCGCGCGGTGCCCTGGTCACCCGGGTACCGGGTGTCGACATGCGGCAGACCCGGAGGTGGAACGCGGCGGACGTCGTGCCGCAGGGCGTGCCGAGGACGCAGCCCCACGTGGCTGCGATCCGTGCCGCGCTCTGGGCGCGGACTCGGCGGCAGGCTGCGCTCATCCTCACCATGGCCGTCCAGCAGGGGCTGACCACTCCGGAGCTGCTACTTCGCGCGCGAGTGCCGGAGCCGTGGCTTGCCGGAGCCCACCCGGCAGGTGCGTCGCAGAAGTGCCCACGGCACGCACTTCCTCGACGTCATGTGGGAGGAGTGGGGGGTCGTCGTCGAGGTCGACGGCGCGCACCACCAGTGGGCCTCGGTGGTGGTGCCCGATGCGCTTCGCCAGAACGAGATGACCATGCACGGAGCGTTGGTGCTGCGACTGCCGCTGCTCGGCCTGCGCGTGGCCCCCGACGACTTCTTCCGCCAGGTCGCCCGGGCCCTCGCCTCGCGGGGCTGCCCCCTCCCGCGGGACGTCATCGTCAGCGGTGCCTGGGGCGACCAGTCGTGATGACGTCCGCCCGGGGCGTCCGCGGCTGCCGCGGGACGTCATCGTCAGCGGTGCCTCGGGCGACGAGTTGTGATGACGTACGCCCGGGGCGGCCGCGGCTGCCGCGGGACGTCATCGTCAGCGGTGCCTCGGGCGACCAGTCGTGATGACGTACGGCGGGCGGTCGGCGGGCGGCGTACGGCGGGCGGGCGCGCGGGAGTGCGTCAGACGAGCTGGCGCTCGCGCCGGGCGTCGCGGTGCGCCACCACGGTCCGACCCGCGCTGCGGGCGGTGAGCCACAGGCTGACCGCGACGTAGTAGGCGACGTAGACCAGCGAGAGGGCGACCAGCAGGTCGGGGGGGTCGGGCAGGTCGGCGGTGATGAGACCGAAGAGGACGAGCCAGAGCGACGCCAGCGTCATGTTGACCGCCCACAGCGCGGGGGTGCGGGAGGGGTAGACGTACTTGACCGGCACGAAGACCAGGACGGCGAGCACCAGGATCAGCGCGGCCGTGACGGTCTCGCTGAGGCCGAGGACGACGGCGTAGAAGGCGACGATGTTCCAGTAGCTGGGGAAGCCCAGGAAGAAGTGGTCGTCGGTCTTGGCGTCGGTGCGGCAGAACTGGTAGCAGGAGGCCAGCAGCGGGACGGCCGCGCAGACGCCGCCCAGCCACCCCGCCGGCAGGTAGCCGTTGGCCCACAGCAGCACCATCGGGGCGAAGACGTAGGTGATGTAGTCGACGATGTTGTCGAGCAGTGCGCCGTCGAAGCCCGGCAGCACCTCCTTGACCCGCAGTCGCCGGGCCAGCATCCCGTCGGTGCCGTCGATCACCATCGCGACGAGGAAGAGCCAGAGCACCAGCTCGACCCGGCCCTCGTAGGAGAAGTGCACCATCAGCAGGGCCAGCACGGAGCCGACCGCGGTGTAGGCGTGCACGGCCGTGGCGGTGATCCGCTGGACCGGCGTGGGCCCGCCGGTCGACGAGATCATGGCAGAAGGATAGGGGTCGAAGGTCCCGGAAGGATCACGGCAGCCAGAGGTGGGCGATCCAGTAGCAGATCGCGGCCACCAGGCCGGCCGCCGGGAAGGTGAGGATCCAGGCGGCGAGGATCGACTTCGCCACGCCCCAGCGCACCGCGGAGAGGCGCTTGGTGGCGCCCACGCCCATCACCGCGGAGGTGATGGTGTGGGTGGTGGAGATCGGCGCCTCCCACACGTAGGCGGTGGTGTAGAGCACCGAGGCCGCCACCGACTCGGCGGCGAAGCCGCGGGGCGGGTCGAGGTGGATGATCCGGCGGCCCAGGGTGCGCATGATCCGCCAGCCGCCGGACCAGGTGCCGAGCGAGATCGCGGTGGCCGCGGCGATGATCACCCACAGGGGCAGCCCGTCGCCCTCGGAGACGTGGCCGCCGGCCAGCAGGGCGAGGAAGATGACGCCCATCGTCTTCTGCGCGTCCTGGAGGCCGTGACCGAGCGCCATCGCAGCGGCGGAGATGGTCTGGGCGATCTTGAAGCCCCGGTTGGCCTTGGAGGGGTTGGCCCGGCGGGCCGCCCACATGATGCCGAGCATGACCACGAAGCCGAGCGTGAAGGCGACCAGCGGCGAGAGGATCATCGGGATCGCGACCTTGGCGACCACGGTGTCCCACTTGACGAAGACGCCCGCGGCCAGCGCGGCGCCCACCAGGCCGCCGATCAGGGCGTGCGAGGAGGAGGAGGGGAGACCGAAGTACCAGGTGATCATGTTCCACGCGATGGCGCCCAGCAGGCCCGCCATCACGATGGTCAGGGCATGGCTGCCCAGCCCGGGATCGATGACGTCGGAGACCGTGTGGGCCACCTTCTGGCCGAGGAAGGCCCCGACGAAGTTCATGACGGCCGCCATCCCGAGCGCGACCCGCGGCGTCAGTGCCCGGGTCGAGACCGAGGTGGCGATCGCGTTGGCGGCGTCGTGGAAGCCGTTGGTGTAGTCGAAGACGAGGGCGACGACGACCACCGCGATGACGATCGCGAGCTCCATCGGGTCAGGACTCCTTGACCGCGATCTGCTCCACCGTGTTGGCGACCTTCTCGAAGGCGTCGATGGCGCCCTCGAGGGACTCGACGACGTCCTTGAGCTTGAGCACCTCCAGCGCCTCGTACTTGCCGCTGAAGAGGCTGGCCAGGATGCGCCGGTAGCTCTTGTCGCCGCTGTTCTCGAGACGGTTGATCTCGATCCAGTAGTCGTTGAGGTCGGCCATCGACTTCAGCCGCGGCATCGCCTTGGCGGTCAGCTCGGCGCAGCGCTGGATGACCTCGACCTGGTTGGACAGCTCGGAGGGCAGGTTGCGCACCTCGTAGAGCAGGATGAGGTCGACCGCCTCCTCCATCATGTCCATGATGTCGTCGAGGCCCGAGGCGAGGTCGTAGATGTCCTCGCGGTCGAACGGCGTGACGAAGGTGGAGTTGACCCGGCGGATGATCGCGTGGGTCGTCTCGTCGGCGGCGTGCTCGGCCTCGCGCATGCGCCGGGCGACGTCGTCACGGTCGGACTCGTCCGACAGCATCTCGGCGAGGATGTCGGCGCCCCTCACGAGGTGGGTGCCGAACTCACTGAAGAGGTCGTAGAAGGAAGACTCGACGGGGCGGAACCTGAAACCCACGGACAACTCCTGGTGAGCAGGACGGGAACGACTTCACTTTACGGGCACGACGACGTCGGAACGCAAGTCAGGGCCTCCGTCCGGGCTCAGCGACGCCGGCGCTGGCGCTCGATGAGCGCCGACTGGAGGTGCACGTCACCCTGGTGGCGGCGCCACTCGCCGTCGGCTCCGAGCTCCCAGGCGCGGGTCCCGGGGTCGAAGGCGAGGTCGAGGACCGCGCCGAGCCGGTCGCGGTTGGCGTCGTCGGGCAGCCGCACCAGGACCTCGACCCGGCGGTCGAGGTTGCGGTGCATCATGTCGGCGGAGCCGATCCAGGCGGTCGGCTCGCCGCCGTTCTCGAACCAGAAGATCCGGCTGTGCTCCAGGAACCGGCCCAGCACCGAGCGCACCTGCACGGTCTCCGAGAGTCCGGGCACGCCGGGGCGCAGGGCACAGATGCCGCGGACCAGCAGCTGCACCGGCACGCCCGCCTGGGAGGCGAGGTACAGCGAGTCGATGACGGCCTCGTCGACCACCGAGTTGGCCTTGATCCGGATCCGCGCGGGGCGGCCGGCCAGGTGGTGGGCCACCTCGGCGTGGATCTGGTCGATCAGCCCGCTCCGGACGGTCGAGGGGGCCACCAGGAGGGTGTCGTAGGTGGCGTCGCGCGAGATCCCCGAGAGGTTGTTGAAGAGGTGGGCGACGTCCTCACCGATGGCGTCGTTGCAGGTCAGCAGCCCGAGGTCCTCGTAGGTACGGGCGGTCTTGGGGTTGTAGTTGCCCGTCCCGATGTGGGTGTAGCGACGGATCCCGTCGGGGTCCTCGCGGACCACCATCGCCAGCTTGCAGTGGGTCTTGAGGCCCACCAGGCCGTAGACCACGTGACACCCGGCCTGCTCGAGCTTGCGCGCCCAGCGGATGTTGGCCTGCTCGTCGAACCGGGCCTTGATCTCCACGATCACCAGCACCTGCTTGCCGGCCTCGGCGGCGTCGACGAGGGCGTCGATGATCGGGGAGTCGCCCGAGGTCCGGTAGAGGGTCTGCTTGATGGCCAGCACGTGCGGGTCGGCGGCCGCCTGCTCGAGGAAGCGCTGCACCGAGGTCGCGAAGGAGTCGTAGGGGTGGTGCAGCAGCACGTCGTGACGGCGTAGGGCCTCGAAGACGTCGACCGGTGAGGCGGACTCGACCTCGGCCAGCAGGGGGTGGGTGGTGGGCACGAACGCCGGGTACTGCAGGTCCTCGCGGGGCAGGTCGGCGATGCCGTGCAGCCCGCGCAGGTCCAGCGGCCCCGGCAGGGCGAAGACCTCGTCGGGCTGGACGCCCAGCTCGGAGACGAGCAGGTCGCGCATCCGGTTGCTCATGGAGTCCTCGACCTCCAGGCGCACCGGAGGGCCGAACTTGCGGCGCAGCAGCTCCTTCTCCAGGGCCTTGAGGAGGTTCTCGGCGTCGTCCTCCTCGACCTCGAGGTCCTCGTTGCGGGTGACCCGGAAGGTGTGGGAGCGGACGACCTCCATCCCCGGGAAGAGCCGCTTGAGGTGCTCGCGGATGACGTCCTCGAGCGGCACGAACCGCTGGTTGCCCAGGGGCACGAAGCGGCTGAAGATCTGGGGCACCTTGACCCGCGCGAAGTGCTCGGTGCCGGCCTCGGGGTCGCGCACGATCACGGCCAGGTTGAGCGAGAGGCCGGAGATGTAGGGGAAGGGGTGGGCGGGGTCGACCGCGAGCGGGGTGAGCACGGGGAAGACCCGCTCCTTGAAGATCCGCTTGCAGTACTTCTGCTCCTCGCGGGTCAGCTGGTCCCAGCGGACCAGCTCGATGCCCTCGTCGCGCAGCGCCGGGATGACCTCGTCGAGGAAGAGCCTGGCCTGGCGCTGCATCAGCTCGCCGGCCTGGCGCGAGATGTGCTCCAGGATCTCCCGGGGCAGCAGCCCGGAGGCGGCCCGGACGGCGACCCCGGCCGCGATCCGTCGCTTGAGCCCGGCGACCCGGACCATGAAGAACTCGTCGAGGTTGCTGGTGAAGATCGCCAGGAAGCGGGCGCGCTCCAGCAGCGGCACGGAGGGGTCCTCTGCCAGCTCCAGGACCCGCTCGTTGAAGCGCAGCCAGGAGAGCTCGCGGTCCAGGAAGCGGTCGTCGTACTGCTCCACCGCGGCGACGGTCTCGGCATCGGGGACGTAGGGCGGCTCGACGTCGAAGGTGTCGGGCGCGTGGGCGAAAGGCGCGGCCTCGACCGGCCCCTCCGCACTGCTGGCGCCGAGGTGGAGGGGGAGCGGGGAGGACATGTTGTCAGTGTGGCACTGCTCGGTGAACGCGGGGGTGACACGGTGGGTGGGGGTCCCTAGGGTTCCTGGAATGCCAGGCAACACGATGCTCTCGGACCACCCCGCGCGTGCCGTCCCGCGCCGCTACCGGCTCGACCCGCGCTGGTCCGAGCGGGCCGCGGCGCCGCTGCGGCTGGTCGCCGGCCCGGGTGCCCGGCCCACGTCCGCCGACGTGGCCCGGCTCCAGGAGGCGTTGCTGCGCCGCGACGAGCCCGGGGCGGCGCTGGCCGGCGCGATCCGCCGCGACCGCAGCGTCACCATGGGGCAGGTGACGCACGCCCTCGAGCGCGGCGTCGACGACGACACGCCCCCGGCGCTGCGCGCCTTCGCGGCCACCCTGGAGCCGCGCCCCGACTGGGTCGACGACGAGCTGCTGGAGCGGGGGGCGCTGGCCTGCCGCCGGTTCGGGGTCGACGGGCTGCGGGTGCTGGGCCTGGGGTCGCTGCTGGGGGGCTACCGCACCGCTGCGGCGCTGGAGCCGCTGGTGCGGACCGGGCGGCTGCTGGGCTCCGACGCCGGGCGGCGGCTGGCCGAGACCACCGCGTGGTGGCTGGCGATCACCGCCCCCGGCGGGCTCGCGCCCCGGGCGCCGGGGTGGCGCGCGGCCGTCCACGTGAGGCTGGTGCACGCGATGATCAACGACCAGCTCGAGCGCGCCGACGACTGGGACTGGGAGCTGCGCGGCACCCCGATCAACCAGTACGACCAGGCCAGCACGTTGGGGGTCTTCAGCACCAGCTTCCTGCTGCACGCGAGGCTGCTCGGCCACCGTGTCTCCCGCCGCGACGGCGACGCGGTCATGCACCTGTGGTCCTACGTGGGGTGGCTGATGGGGGTGGAGGAGGAGTGGCTGCCGCGCACCGAGCGGATCGGTCGCCGGTTGCTCTACCGGTTCCTCGCCGGCGACCCGCCGCCCGACCAGAACAGCCGCGACCTCGCCCGCGCCCTGATCGCGTCGATCGACTCCGTCGAGCGCGGCCGCCTGGCCGCCTGCTGGGAGCGGGAGCGGACGTTGAGCACCGCCACCGGACTCCTCGGCCTCGGCGCGATGCGCGACCTGGGCCTCCCGGTCCGCCCGCCCTGGTTCAACGCCTGGCGGATGGCGGTCAACGTGCCCCTGACCCACGGCGTCGGCCGGCTCCCGGGGACGGCCCAGATGCGGCTGCGGCTCGGCAACGCCTCGATCCGGCGCGAGCTGCAGCGGCTGGAGCAGGACACCAGCGGGGTCTGACGGAGCGGGCCGGGCGGACAGCGGTCCCGGCGGTCCCGCGGTGGGCGCCGGCTCAGCGCTCGAGGAGCAGCGTGAACGGACCGTCGTTGACCGACTCCACCTGCATGTCGGCGCCGAAGATCCCCTTCTCCACCCGCGCTCCCAGCGCCTGCAGCTCGCCGCAGAACTGGTCGTACACCGGCTCGCTGACCGGCCCCGGCGCGGCGGCCGCCCAGGTGGGTCGCCGCCCCTTCACCGCGTCGCCGTAGAGGGTGAACTGGCTGACCACCAGGATCGGCGCGTCCACCTCGCTGGCCGAGCGCTCCTCGGGCAGCACCCGCAGGCTCCACACCTTCCGGGCCATCCAGGTGATCTCGTCCGGGCCGTCGTCGTGGGTGACCCCGAGATAGACCAACAGTCCCGGCCCGTGCAGCTGCCCCACAACTCTTCCGTCCACAGAGACCGAAGCCGACACCACTCGCTGAACCACGGCGCGCACGAAGAACATCCTCCTGTTCGATGCTGGGGCAGTTGAGTCCGAGTCTGCCAGCATGGGTCCATGCCAGGCCCCCTGCTCATCACCGTCGCCCCGACCGGCGCCGAGACCTCCAAGGCCGACTGCCCCCAGCTGCCCAGCACGCTGGAGGAGCTGGTCGCCACCGCGCGGGAGTGCGAGGCCGCCGGGGCGGCGATGATCCACGTGCACGTCCGCGACGCCGAGCACCGGCCCACCCTGGACGGCGGCCGGCTGCGCGAGACGGTCGCCGCGCTGCGCGAGAGCACGGACCTGGTGGTGCAGCTCTCGACCGGCGGATCGGTCCACGACCCGCTCGCCGAGCGGCTCAAGGTGCTCGACGCGGAGCCCGACTCCTGCAGCCTCACCATGGGCACCACCAACTTCGGCGACGACGTCTTCCTCAACCCGTGGCCCTTCGTGGTCGAGCTCTACCAGCTGGCCCAGGAGCGGGCGGTGGTGCCGGAGTTCGAGCTCTTCGACCTCGGACAGGTGCACGCGTTGACCCGGCTGCTGGACCGCTACGGGCTGCCGGCCGGCGGCAGGGTCCACGTCGACCTGGTGATGGGGGTGCCGGGCGGGATGGACGGCACCGCGGACGCCATGGTCGCCGCCGTCCGCGACCTGCCGCCGCAGGTCACCTCCTGGTCGGCGACCGGCATCGGTCGCTCCACGCTGCCGGTGATGCTGGCCTCGCTCAGCAAGGGCGGTCACCTGCGGGTCGGGATGGAGGACGTGCTGACGATCAGCCGCGGCGTACCGGTGGAGTCCAACGCCCAGCTCGTACGCCGCGCGGTCGCGGCCGGCGAGCTGGCCCAGCGCGAGCCGATGACTCCCGCCGCGGCGCGCGAGCTGCTCGGCGTCCGCCCCGCCTGACGCCCGCCCGCGGGCTTGCCGGCGCGGTGGGTTCGCCGGACGGCGGGTTCGCCGGACGTCATGGTGGGTGGCGCCTGGGGCGACCGCTGGTGATGACGTCCCGCGCGCTCCCGCCGGACGTCATCGTGGGTGGCGCCTGGGGCGACCGCTGGTGATGACGTCCCGCGCGCTCCCGCCGGAGGTCATCGCGAGCGGTGGCCCCGGCGACCGATGGTGATGACGTCCGCGGCGGGGGGGGTCAGTAGACCAGCGCCTGGACGCCCTCCCCGAGGACCTCCTCGGCGAAGAGCGCCGCGCCGGCCACCCGTACGCCGGGCACCATGTCGGCCTCGACGAGCCCGCGTCGGGCGGCGCACTGGGAGCAGACGGTCAGCCGGCCGGCGCCGAGCACGGCGTCGCGCAGCTGGGACAGCGGCGTGGCCAGCGGCAGGTCGAACTCCTCGGCGCGCCCCGGCACCCCCATCCAGGCGGCGTCGCCGGTGAGCCAGAGGGAGACGTCCGCACCGGCGGCGGTCGCCGCCGCCGCGACGGTGAACGCCTGGTTGAGGCGCTCGGCGTCCTCGGCTCCGCAGGTGACCTTGACGACCAGTGCGCGACTCATGGGGCCACTCTAGGTCGGGGCCCGTCCGGCGTCGCCCGGCTGCTCAGCCCAGGGCCGAGAGCAGCGCGGCGGCGGTGGCGAGCGCTTCGTCGGTGAGCCGCTGCCGGGGAAACGGGTCCTGCGGCGAGGGCATCGTCGAGGCGAAGACCTGGACGACGGTGGCGTCGACGGCGGCGATCACCTGGAGGGCGGGCTGGGCCTGCGACCCGCCCTGGACCAGCCAGGCCTCGCTCCCGTCGTCGAGCGTGGCGCGCGCGATCTCCCCGCCGGGCAGCTCCACCTCGTCCTTCAGCTCCGCGAAGGTCGGGGAAGACGCACCGGCCCTCTCCTCGAGGTACCACCAGATCCACACGCCGCGCTCGTCGGCCGACTCGGGCTCGCAGACCAGGGTCTCCCGGGGCTTGCGCGGCTCGATGGCGGCCTGCGTCACCCCGGTGATCCGGGCGAGCTGGTCCGCGGAGAGCAGGCACTGCGCCGCGTCGGGCGCGGCACCATCCTCGGACGGCGTCTCGGTCGCGGCGGGGGAGGCCGGATCGGGGGCCGGGCTGGGCGCCTCCTCGGTCGCCTGCCCCTGGCACCCTGCCAGCAGCCCTGCCAGCAGCAGGGTGCACGCGGCGAGCGAGAGGGTGCCGGCGCGCCGCCGGGGGCGGGGCGGGCGGTGCGTCGGCTTCAGTCCCATGCCCGGGTCCATCCCCCCGCGAGCCGTCTGCCAAACCGGGCGGCCCGGCGCCGCACTACAGTGGCGGTATGCCGTTCGAGCTCCCCGACAACCTGCACCCCAACTGCGGCCCGGTCGCCTGGCTGCTCGGCACCTGGCGCGGCAACGGCCACGGCGACTACCCGACGATCGAGAAGTTCCAGTTCGGCCAGGAGCTGATCTTCACCCACGACGGCCGGCCGTTCTTCCACTACATGTCCCGCGCGTGGGTCCTCGACGAGAACGGCGAGAAGGTCCGTGACGGCGCCATCGAGACCGGCTTCCTGCGCTGCCCCGAGCCCGGCAAGGTCGAGTTCCTGCTCGCGCACAACACCGGGTTCGTCGAGGTCTGGTACGGCGAGGCCACCGGCGGCAAGCTCGACCTGACCACCGACGCGGTGGTCCGCACCGAGTCGGCCAAGGAGGTCACCGCGGGCAAGCGGCTCTACGGCAACGTCGAGGGCGACCTGCTCTACGCCTACGACATGGCCGCGGTGGGCCAGGCGCTGCAGCCTCACCTGTGGGCGCGCCTGAAGCGGGCGTGAGCGGGCGATGACGGCGGGCTCCGACCACCTCGCCGAGGCGCTGCGCGGCAGCGGCCTGCGGCTGACCCCGCAGCGCCGGCTGGTGCTGGAGGCCGTCGAGGAGCTCGGCCACGCCACCCCCGACGAGATCCGCGACCAGGTCGGCGGGGCGGCCAACCTCTCCACCGTCTACCGCGCGCTCGACGTGCTCGAGCAGCTCGGCCTGGTCCGGCACACGCACCTCAGCGACCGGGCGCCCACCTACCACTCCGCCCGGGAGTCCGAGCACATCCACCTGGTGTGCCGGAATTGCCGCAAGGTCACCTCGGTTGACCCGGGGGAGGCCGAGGAGTTCCTCGGCCTGCTGCGGGCCCGGCACGGGTTCGTGACCGACGTCGGACACCTGGCGATCTTCGGACGATGTGAGGACTGTGATGAGCACGGCGACGACCAGCCCGTTCCTTGACCTGCCCGGGGCGGTGAGCGGCGACGGTGTCGACGCTCCCGTGGCGGCGCACTACGGCTCCTTCAACGTCGAGCAGCGCACCCTGGCCTCCGGCGACGGGTTCGTGGACCTCTCCCACCGCGACGTCTTCCGGGTCACCGGCCCGGACCGGCTGACCTGGCTCCACTCGCTGACCACCCAGCACCTCGAGGTGCTGCCCCCGCGCACCCCGACGCAGGCGCTGGTGCTGAGCCCGCAGGGGCACGTCGAGCACCACTTCCACGGGGTCGACCACGGCGAGACCTTCGTCGGCCACACCGAGCCGGGCGCCGGCGAGGCGCTGGTGCAGTGGCTGGACCGGATGCGCTTCATGATGCGGGTCGAGGTGACGCTCGCCGACGACCTCGCGGTGATGTGGCGCCCGGCCGGGGGTGGCACCTTCGACCTGGTGCCCCGCGACCAGCTCACGGCGTACGCCGAGGCGGCGGGCCCGGCGTGCGGCCTGTGGGCCTACGACGCGTTGCGCATCGAGCGTGGTGAGCCCCGGTTCGGCGTCGACACCGACCACCGCACGATCCCCAACGAGGTGGGCTGGATCGGCTCCGCGGTGCACCTGGACAAGGGCTGCTACCGCGGCCAGGAGACGGTCGCCCGGGTGCACACCCTGGGCCGTCCGCCGCGCCGGCTGACCCTGCTCCACCTCGACGGCACCGAGAACAGGCTGCCCGAGGCGGGCGCGGAGGTGCGCGAGGGTGACAGGGTCGTGGGCTTCGTCGGCTCCAGCGCCCGGCACCACGAGCTGGGACCGATCGCGCTGGCCGTGGTCAAGCGCAACGTCCCTGTCGACGCCCAGCTGAGCGTGGCCGAGATGCCGGCGACCCAGGAGGTCGTGGTCGACCCGGAGGTCGGGCTGCACGTGCGGCCCAAGCTGCGCTGACCGCCCCTCGACGGGCCCTCGACAGCCCTCGCCGAGCAGTGAGCTCAGCGACCCCTCGACGAGCAGTGAGCTCAGCGACCCCTCGCCGAGCAGTGAGCTCAGCGACCCCTCGACGAGCAGGGAGCTCAGGGGCGGGCGTACATGACGTGCGTGTCCGCGTCGGCGTGCCGGAAGCCGAGCCCGGTGTAGGTCGCCACGGCGGCGGTGTTGTCGGCCTCGACGTAGAGGATGACCTCCGAGACGCCGCGCCTGGCCAGGTGGGCGAGCCCGGTGTGGGTGAGCAGCCGGCCCAGCCCGCGGCCCTGGGCGGCGGGGTCGATCGCGACCACGTAGACCTCGCCCTGCTGGGGCGAGTGCTGCTTGGTCCAGTGGAAGCCGAGCATCCGCCCCTGGGGATCGGTGGCGACGATCAGCCCCTCGGGGTCGAACCACGGCTCGGCCATCCGCAGCGCGAGGTTGTCGGCGTCCATCGCCCCCTGCTCGGGGTGGTGGGCGAAGGCGGCCGCGTTGACGCGCAGCAGCTCGTCGCGGTCGTCGTCGCGCCAGCTGCGCACCACCACGTCGGCCGGCTGGTCCAGGGGGGGCAGCTCCTCGGCGCTGCGGCGCATCACCCACAGGTCGCGGACCCGCTCCCAGCCGTGACGGGCCGCGAGCCGGGCGGCGGCGGGGTGGTTGCCGTGGCTCCAGGCGCGGGAGACCTCGGGATGCTCGGCGAGGGCCTGGACGACCAGGTCGCCGCCCACGCCGTGCCCGCGGGCCGGGGGGTCGACGAGGAGGGCCAGCTCGTGGTCGCGGACCAGGGCGAGGCCGTCGTCGCGGCGCAGCGACCTGACCCGGCCGGTGCGCAACGCCATCAGGGTGGCCTCGTCGAAGGGGGCGACGCCGTCCGCCGCCTCGGCGCGGGAGATCAGGGCCTCGAGGGTGGGCATGGCCCGAGCCTAGGCGAAGGCGCTCAGGAGTCGGCGGTCTCCGGCTCCGTGGAGCCCACCAGGCCGTCGCCACGGCTGGGCAGCACGAAGCGGTAGCCGACGTTGCGCACCGTCCCGATCAGCGTCTCGTGCTCGGGGCCCAGCTTGGCGCGCAGTCGCCGCACGTGGACGTCGACGGTGCGGGTGCCGCCGAAGTAGTCGTAGCCCCACACCTCCTGGAGCAGCTGCTGGCGGCTGAACACCCGGCCGGGGTGCTGGGCCAGGTACTTGAGGAGCTCGAACTCCTTGAAGGTCAGGTCGAGGGGCCGACCGCCGATCCGGGCGGTGTAGGAGGCGTCGTCGACCACGACCTCGCCGGAGCGGATGACGTGGGCGTCGGGGTCGGCGGCGGCGCGGAGGGCCGCGAGGCGGCCGGTGGCCATCCGGATCCGGGCCTCCAGCTCGGCCGGCCCACAGGTGTGGAGCACGACGTCGTCCATGCCCCAGTCGTGGGCGACGACGGCCAGACCACCCTCGGTGACGACGAGCAGCACCGGCACGTCGGCGCCGGTGGTGCGGATCAACCGGCACAGGTCACGGGCCTGGGCGAGGTCCTGGCGTCCGTCGACCAGGACCAGGTCGGCGTCGGGAGCCTCGAGGAGCGCGCTCCCCTCCGCGGGCAGGATCTTCACCGAGTGGGGGAGCAGGGTCAGCCCCGGCAGCACCTCGGCCGAAGGCTGGAGGGCGCTGGTGAGCAGCAGCAGCGTGCCCATGACCACCTCCCCACTCTCGCGACTTGGTGGATGATATCGGTCATGGACGTGCAGACGGGCGACATCGGTCCATCGGCTGGTCACGGTGAGGGCGGCATCACGTTGCGCTACTGGGCCGGTGCCCGGCACGCGGCCGGGGTGGCCAGCGACGTCGTGCCCGCCTCCGAGCCCCTCACCCTCGAGGCGCTGGTGGCCCGCGCGATCGCCCTGCACCCCGAGTCCGACCGGCTGGCAGGCGTGCTGGGCGTGTGCTCGGCGGTGGTCGACGACCGGCCGGTGGGCCGGTCCGCCCCGCACAGCGTGCTGGTCGCGCCGGGGTCGACCGTGGAGTTCCTGCCGCCCTTCGCAGGCGGCTGACGAGCCCGAACCCACGCAAACTCTAGTGCTCGAGATCACTTTACGCCGTGGGTGCAGGATCCCGGCCCCCGCGAAAGTAAAAACGGTTAGCGTGCTCGCCAGGTCGGCATTCGGCTGACCGCGGGTAGAAAGGCACAAGATGGGAACGCAAATCAGTGGCGCCATGCGCCGACTGGTGTCTGCTGGGGCCGCGGGGGCCCTGGTCATGGGGGCTCTCTCGATGGGAGGCGTCCCTGCTTACGCCGCTGAGGACAACCTCCGCGGAACCTTGGTCGACCCGAAGGGCAACCCGGTCGACGGGTACATCGAGGTCTACACCGCCGACGGCGACTACGTCACCACCGACTACGTCGACTTCGGCCGCCTGTCGACCACCGTGCCGGCCAACGGCACCTACAAGGTCTCTTTCGACTCCTACGACGCCCGCCTGCGCAGCGAGTACTACCTCGACCAGACCACCGAGGCCGCGGCCACCCCGATCGCCGTGACCACCGGCGTGGTCCAGATGTCGCCGTGGACGATCGACTACGCCCCGTACGTCACGGGCGCGGTCACCGACGCCGCCGGCCGGCCGCTCGTCGGCGCCAGCGTGGAGGTCTACGAGGCCTCCACCGGCAACTACCTCCGCGAGGAGTACACCCGCAAGGGTGGTGTCTTCGAGGTGGCCACCGGCGAGACCGACGTCAAGCTGCAGATCAGCGCGCCCGGCTTCGCGTCCGAGTGGTTCAACGACCAGGTCTCCCTGGCCACCGCCACCCCCGTCAACGGCGCCGGCGGCGCCAACGTGGGCAACATCGCGCTGACCAAGGGCGCCACCATCTCCGGTGCAGTGACCAGCGACGCCGGCGCCCCCCTCGACCGCATCCGGGTCACGGGCGTCAACTCCGCGACCGGCGCCACCTTCTACGACTACACCGACGCCGCGGGTCTCTACCTGCTCGAGGGCCTCTCGGCCGGCTCCTACGAGATCTCCGTCTCGGACAACGAGATCGGTGAGTACGTGGGCGAGTCCTACAACAACGTGCCGTCGGGCAACGCTCCCAACCTCGTCCCCGCTGCCAAGGACCAGGCCGTGACGGGCATCAACTTCGCCCTCACCCCGCGGGTCGTCGAGCCGGTCACCGGCGTCGACCTCTCCGGCCTGGTCACCGACCAGAACGGCACCCCGCTCGTCGGCGTCAGCGTCTCCGTCAGCAGCACCCCGGCGGACTTCGACGACAGCGTCACCCAGAGCACCTACACCAACCGCAGCGGTGTCTACCAGTTCACCGAGCTGGACGGGATCCCGGACGACGCCATCAAGGTCGCCGCCAACGGCTTCGACGTCCGCGAGAAGAACTCCACGGGCATCGACGGCTTCGGCGCCCTCGGCGCCTGGTACGGCGGCACCGAGTCGTTCGAGAACGCCACCGCGATCCCGACGGCCGGTTTCCCCTCCACGGCCAACATCCAGCTCGTCCGCACGGGCGGCGTCACCGGCACCGTGACCTCCGAGACCGGAGAGCCCCTCATGGGCGCCGGCGTCACCTTCTACGACGAGGACGGCGACTCCGTCGAGGGCGTCTCGATCGAGTCCGACGGCACCTACAAGATCTCCAGCCTGCGCCCGGGCACCTACACGGTCTCCTTCTGGGGCGAGGACCACGTGGGCGAGTTCTGGAACGGCACCGTCCGCAGCAAGGCGACCAAGGTCGTCGTGCCCTCGGCCACGCGCGTGGGCGGCATCGACGCCTCGCTGACCAAGTCGCTGGTCGCCATCGACCGGCCGACCATCGCCGGTGACGCGCTGGTGGGCTCGACCCTCACCGCCGACCCGGGCGTGTGGAACGCCATGGGCCGCGCCAAATTCAGCTACGAGTGGCTGGCCGACGGCGTCGCCGTGGCCTCGGGTCCGAGCCTGGCCCTGACCGCTGCGCACTTCGGCAAGACCATTGCCGTCCGCGTGGGCAACCGCGTCGAGGCCTACGACAAGGTCTACTCCGGTATCGCGGTCAGCGACTCCACCGTGGCCGTCAAGTCCGGGACCTCCACCAAGGCCAAGGCCAAGAAGGGCAAGGTCGCGGTCAAGGTCTCGGCGCCGTCCATCGCTGCCTCGGCCGTCGACGGCAAGGTGGCCATCAAGCTGGTCATCAACAAGAAGAAGATGGTCAACGTCGGCTCCGCCAAGGTGAAGAACGGCAAGGCCAACGTCAAGATCGCCAAGGTCCTCAGCTCCAAGAAGTTCAAGAAGGCCATGAAGAAGCTGAAGGGCAAGAAGGCGAAGAAGGCCAAGGTCGCCTTCGTCTTCAACGGCAAGAACTTCGTCGAGTCCAAGTCCACCGTCTCGAAGCAGAAGCTCGAGAAGGCCAACAAGGGCAAGGCCGGCAACAAGGGCAACAAGGGCAAGAAGAACAAGAAGAAGAAGGGCAAGAAGGGCAAGAAGTGACCTTCTGATCCTCAGGAGGCCCTGTCCCGGCGTTGCCGGGGCGGGGCCTTCTGGCATTTCCGCCGGGCCGGGGCCCGGACGGGCGGGGAATGGTCGGCCCGGGTGGCGGTGTTGACGCCGACGTGACGACCGGACAGTGGGTGCTGCTCATCGCCGTGGCCGCCGCGGCGGCGTTCGCCGGGTGGCGCGCCTGGAGCGACGGCCGCTGGCGCCACGCCCCGGCCCCCCGAGACGCGGACGACGAGGCGCCCCGGGCGGCACGCCGGGAGTCCGGGACGGTGCCGGAGTCCTCGGAGGAGCAGGCCGTCTCCCTGCTCGCCGGCACCGACCTCACCGACGCGCTGGGGGAGCGCGCCACGCTGCTCCAGTTCTCCAGCGCCTTCTGCGCCCCCTGCCGGGCGACCCGCCGTACCCTGGCCGAGGTCGCCGAGTCGATGAGCGACGTCGCCCACGTCGAGGTCGACGCCGAGTCCCACCTGGAGCTGGTGCGCCGCGTCAAGGTGATGCGCACGCCCACCACGCTGGTCCTGGACGGCCAGGGGCGCGAGGTGGCCAGGGCCGCCGGCGTGCCGACCCGGGAGCAGGTACGGGGCGTGCTCGCACGGCTCGGGCCGAGCGGTCCCCGCGAGCCGGCCTGACCAATATGTGGACGCCCATTCCGCATGGTGAGATGCGCATTTCTGCTCCGCGCCGCCTGCACCTAGTCTCGTCACCATGAGCTCGACCTGGTTGACGAAGCGGCGCGCAGTGGATCACTGCCGCATGCGCTCGTCCCTCTGTCGAATGTCCTGAGGGGCCGACCCCACACTCGCTGCGCCCGGCCGTCCGGCCGCTCCCGCAGTCCGTCGCCCCCGCGCCGTGCGCCGCTCCGCGGCTCCGGCCCGTCTGCCGTGAGAGATCCGGCCGGCGTGCAGCCATGCAGTGACAAGGCAGTGACCAGGCTCAGTCGAGCAGGACAGGACCACCCCATGAGCACCCAGATCGATCCGCGCGGCCCGCGCTTCGCCGCCGCGCTCACCACGGTCGTCCTGGCCGCGGTGCTGCTGACGGCGCCCGGGCCGGTGGCCACCGCGCTGCTCGCCGTCCAGGCCCTGGTCTTCGCGGTCGGGGCGCTGCGCGGCGTCCAGCACACGCCGTACGCCTGGCTCTTCGGCAGCCTGGTCCGGCCGCGGCTCGCCGCTCCGGCTCACCTCGAGGACGCCGCGCCCCCGCGCTTCGCCCAGACCGTCGGTCTCGCGTTCACCGTGGTCGGCCTGGTCGGGCTGCTCTCCGGCCTCACCGTCCTGGGCCTGGTCGCCACCGGCTTCGCGCTGGCCGCGGCGCTGCTCAACGCGGTCGTCGGGTTCTGCCTGGGATGCGAGCTCTACCTGGTCGGCCGCCGGCTGGGCCTCGGCTCCGGCGCCCCCCACCCCTCCTGACCCCCGTCCACACGCTCCACCAGCACGTCGAGAAGCACACCCCACCGAAAGAGAGAAGCAACCCATGAGCCGCGAAGACTCCCTCGTCACCGTGCAGTGGGTCGAGGACAACCTCGACACCCCCGGCATCGTCCTGATCGAGGTCGACGAGGACACCTCCGCCTACGACAAGGGCCACATCCGCAACGCGATCAAGCTCGACTGGACCACCGACCTGCAGGACCAGGTGCGTCGCGACTTCGTCGACAAGGCGGGCTTCGAGAAGCTGCTCTCCGAGCGTGGCGTCAGCAACGACGACACCGTGGTGCTCTACGGCGGCAACAACAACTGGTTCGCGGCCTACGCCTACTGGTACTTCAAGCTCTACGGCCACCGCGACGTCAAGCTGATGGACGGCGGCCGCAAGAAGTGGGAGCTCGACTCCCGCGAGCTGGTCCAGGAGGTCCCGACCCGGGCGCAGACCACCTACACCGCCACCGAGCAGGACCGGTCGATCCGGGCCTTCCGCGACGACGCGGTCGCCGCGATCGGCGTGCAGAACCTGATCGACGTGCGCAGCCCCGACGAGTACGCCGGCCGCCTGCTCGCCCCGGCCCACCTGCCGCAGGAGCAGTCCCAGCGCGCCGGCCACATCCCGACCAGCCTCAACGTGCCGTGGAGCAAGAACTGCAACGACGACGGCACCTTCAAGTCCGACGAGGACCTGCGCAAGCTCTACGACGAGGTCGGCATCGACGACTCCTTGGACACCATCGCGCTGTGCCGCATCGGTGAGCGCTCCTCGCTGACCTGGTTCGTCCTCCAGGAGCTGCTCGGCTTCAAGAACGTCAAGAACTACGACGGCTCCTGGACCGAGTACGGCTCCCTCGTCGGCGTGCCGATCGCTCTCGGCGACCAGCCCGGGGAGGCCTGAGATGTGCGGAGCGACTGAGGGCGGCCTCTCCCTGGACGGCGTCAACGTCGCCAAGGAGGCCGTGATCCAGGGGCAGGTCACCCGCGGCGGCGAGCCGGTCGGCTCGGCCTACGTGCGCCTGCTCGACGCCGCCGGCGAGTTCACCGCCGAGGTCCCGACCTCGGCCAGCGGCCACTTCCGGTTCTTCGCCAAGGACGGCGACTGGACGCTGCGCACGCTGGCCCCCAAGGCCGACCCGGTGGACCGCACGGTCCGCGCCCAGATCGGCGAGGTGGCCGAGATCGCCATCGCCGTCTGACCCTCGACGACGCCCCTTCTCGGGGAGGCGTCACGCGAGCCCCCGAGCCCCTCGCCGCCGCCGGCGGGTGGGCCGGGGGCTCGCGACGTCACCCGATCCGTGGACGGCCGGCGCCCCGGCAGCCCCAAATGTCTACTGTTCTGCTCTAGTTTGAGCAGCAGTCACGAGCACCCACGCAGCACCCGACAGGAGCACCACATGACCTACCGCCCCGAGACCCTCGCCGTGCACGCCGGACAGGAGGAGGCCGACCCGACGACCAACGCCCGCGCGGTGCCGATCTACCAGACGACCTCCTACGTCTTCAACGACACCGAGCACGCGGCCAACCTGTTCTCCCTCGCCGAGCCGGGCAACATCTACACCCGGATCATGAACCCGACCCAGTCGGTCTTCGAGGACCGGATCAACCAGCTCGAGGGCGGCGTCGGGGCGCTCGCGACGGCCAGCGGCTCGGCGGCCACGACGTACGCCGTGCTCAACCTGACCTATGCCGGCGACAACATCGTGGCGCTCTCCACCCTCTACGGCGGCACCTACGCGCTCTTCGCCCACACCCTGCCGCAGTTCGGCATCGAGGTGCGCTTCGTCGACCCGGAGAAGCCCGAGGAGCTGGCCAAGCACGTCGACGAGAAGACCAAGCTGGTCTTCGGCGAGACCGTCGGCAACCCCAAGATCAACGTCATCGACATCCCGGCCTGGTCCGAGGCGGCACACGCCGCGGGCCTGCCGCTGATCATCGACAACACCGCGCCGACTCCCTACCTGGTGCGCGCGCTCGAGCAGGGCGCCGACGTGGTGGTGCACTCGGCGACCAAGTACATCGGCGGCCACGGCACCTCCATCGGCGGCGTCATCGTCGACGCGGGGAAGTTCGACTGGGCAGCGCACTCCGACCGGTTCCCGGGGCTGACCAAGCCGGACCCGGCCTACCACGGTGCGGTCTGGACCGAGGCCGCCGGACCGGCGGCCTACATCATCCGGGCCCGCACGGTGCTGCTGCGCAACACCGGCGCCGCGATCACCCCGATGAACTCCTGGCTCTTCCTCCAGGGTCTCGAGACGCTGCACCTGCGGATGGAGCGGCACAGCGACAACGCGCTCAAGGTCGCACAGTTCCTCGAGGGCCACGACGCGGTCTCCTGGGTGAGCTACCCGGGCCTGGAGTCCAGCGCCTACAAGGAGGTCGCGGACCGCACCTTCACCGGCAAGGGTTACGGCGGCCTGCTGAGCTTCGGCCTCAAGTCGGGGCGCGAGGGCGGCAAGACGTTCATCGAGTCGCTGGGGCTCTTCAGCCACCTGGCCAACATCGGCGACGCCAAGTCGCTGGCCATCCACAACGCCACCACCACCCACAGCCAGCTGACGCCCGAGGAGCTCGAGGCCGCCGGCGTGCCGGAGGACATGGTGCGTCTCTCGATCGGCATCGAGAACGTCGAGGACCTCATCGCCGACCTGGAGCAAGCGCTGGCTGCTGCCAAGTGAGCACTGCCGACCTGCGCCGGTCCGGCTGACCCTGCGCCGGTCCGGCTGACGCTGCGCCGGTCCGGGTGACCCTGCGCCGGTCGAGCTCGTCGAGACCACGGGCCGTCCCCACCTCCTGGGGGCGGCCCGTCGTCGTTCCCCGGATGTTTCGGATCGCTCACGCGTCCCCAGTTCTGGGCCTACCGGACCGTAGGTTGCGCCCCTAGGGTGAAGGGGTGCCGTCTTGGCAGGGACGGCGCGCTGGTCTTGGGAAGGGCCCCGCCATGAGCGCACGCGTCCTCAGGTACGTCCGCCCTCTGATCGCGGTCGCCCTGGTGGCCCTGGTCTCCGGGATGCTCCACCTCACGGCGACCTCGGGTGCCGGGGCGACCACGGTCCCGACGCCCAGCGACCCCACGCCCAGCGAGGGGCCGATCTACCTCAAGGGCTGGGTGAAGGCGGGGGACGGAGGATGGAGCCCCTACGTCGACAACCCCTCCCTGACGCTGTGGGCCCGGGAGGGCGGCACCGGCCCGTGGCAGCCGCGTCACGAGCTGCGCAGCTACAACGACGGGCTCTTCCACAGCGATCCCCTGGAGCCGGGGACCTACCGCCTCGAGGTGCGGGCGGAGGGCTGGATCTCCGAGTTCCATCCCGACGCGGTCACGGTCGAGGAGGCGCAGGACATCGTCCTGACCGGTCCCGGCACCTACAACGTCTACCCCGAGCTGCGGCGCGGCGCCCGCGTGCTGGGTGGGCGTCTCACGGTGCGCGGGGAGCCGGTGCGGGTCACGGACGCGGTGGTCTCGCAGGTGCGGGACGACGGCTCGCTGGTCTACAGCTCGAGCACGGTCACCGACGAGGACGGCGCGTGGTCGGTCCGGGTGGACTCCGGGCGCTACCAGGTGCGCTTCGGGCAGCAGCTCCCCGCGGCCGACCCGGTGTGGCTGGGGACCGCCGGGACGCGCACCACCGTCGAGGTGTCCACGCAGGACCTGACGCAGGTCGACCTCGACCTCCGGGGAGGGGTGCTCCAGGGACAGGTCGCCGAGGACGGGGGGAGCCGCGTCGCCGACGTGCTGCTCGAGACCTGGGGGCCCGGCCCGGGGACGACGTCGTGCGTCGAGGCCGGGGTGCTGCCGCTCCGCACGGAGGGCCGCTTCTCGGTGGTGGGACTCCGGGCAGGTACGTACTTCGCCAGCTCCCGCCCCCTCTATCCGGACGGGCCCTTCGAGGCGACGATGCCCGGCGGCCTGCCCTACCGTCCCTGCGGCGAGGGGTACGACGGGGTCGGCGTGCTCGTCGACGAGGACCGCGCCGCCTTCGTGGAGATCGAGCCGCGGCGCGTGGGGTCGTCGCCCAGCCCCAGCATCGACCCCAGCCCCAGCCCCAGCCCCAGTCCCAGCACCGACCCGAGTCCCAGCACCGACCCGAGCCCGACGGCGGGTCCGAGCCCGACGTTCGACCCGACGCCGTCGCCCGTCGACGGTCCGCTCCCGTTCGTCCTGGGGATCCCCAGGGTGGGCGGGGTGCTGGTGGGCCTGCCGTGGCCCCGCCCGGGGTGGACGGTCGCCCGCCAGTGGCTCCGGGACGGGAAGCCCGTCCCCGGAGCGACCGGCACGCTCCACGTCGTGCGCAAGGCCGACCGGGGCACGACGCTCTCGTTCCGCGTCACCTACTCACGAGCGGGCCAGCAGCCGTCCGTCGTGACCAGTCGCGGGGTGCGGGTGCGATGACGTCCCCGCTTCTCGCTGCCCTGAGGACCCGCCCACCGCCGGGGTGGTCGTCGGCACCGTCACCGGCGAGGCTCAACGTGTTCCGGCAGGACGTCGCGGCGGTGCGCTGAGGGGTCGCACCCCTGACCAGCCGCGGGGTGCTGATCGGCTGAGCAAGTAGGGTCGCCGCGTGAGCGGCACCCTTGGCTACGTGGAGACCCAGCGCGCCGTCGTGGCCTCCGAGACCGACCCGCTGCACCTGCGTGGCGGCGGCCGGCTCGACCACGTCGAGGTCGCCTACGAGGCCTACGGCAAGCTGTCGCCGGCCCGCGACAACGTGGTCTTCGTCTGTCACGCCCTGACCGGTGACGCCAACGCCGCCGGGATGCACGTGGGCGCGAAGAAGCGCGGCTGGTGGGACAACCTGATCGGGCCCGGCAAGCCGGTCGACACCGACCGCTTCTTCGTGGTCAGCCCCAACCTGCTGGGCGGCTGCTCGGGGACGACCGGGCCGCTGTCGATCGACCCGGCGACCGGGTCGCCGTACTTCCTGGACTTCCCGCTGCTGCACATGAGCGACCTGGTCCAGGTGCACCGTCGGCTGCTGCGCCACCTGGGGGTGACCAGGCTGTACGCCGGGGTGGGCGGCTCGCTCGGCGGCATGCAGGTGCTGCAGTGGGCGATCGACGCACCCGACGAGCTCGACCGGGCGGTGGTGGTCGCTGCCTCATCCCGGCTCACCCCCGAGAACATCGCCTTCTCCGCGGTGGCGCGGGAGGCGATCATGGGCGACCCCGACTTCCACGGCGGGCGGTACGCCGAGCACGGCGTCACCCCGCGGCGCGGGCAGAAGGTGGCGCGGATGATGGCGCACATCACCTACGTCTCGGGGCAGTCGCTGGAGCGCAAGTTCGGCCACCGGCGCGACCGCACCGGCGACGACTGGACGCTGGCTCCCGACTTCGCCGTCGAGCACTACCTGCAGCACCAGGGGGAGACGTTCCTCGACCGGTTCGACGCGCTGAGCTACCTCTACCTGACCCGGCTGCTCGACTACTTCGACCCCTTCGGCGACCCGGCGACGGCCGAGGCGCTGGCCCGGACGACCGCGCGGTTCCAGGTGACGTCGTTCGACTCCGACTGGCGTTTCGACACCGCGCAGGCGGAGCGGATGGTCGAGCGGCTGCGCGCCTGCGGGGTCGACGTCGACTTCGCGGAGATCGCCTCGCCGCACGGGCACGACTCCTTCCTGCTGCAGCCGCCGGGCTACCACGAGCGGGTGGCGGCCTTCCTGGCCTGAGCCGCCCCGCCCCTCGCCTCCTCGTTCCAGCGGTTGAGATGTGTCAGGAGCCGGGTTTGGGACGACGCGGCGGGGGTCATCTTCCGCTCGGCGGCGCGTTCCGGCCGCCTGGGGGAGGGAACGGGGGAGGCAATATGCGGGAGATCCTGATCGGGCGCAACGACGTGGTCCGGGAGGTGCGGGACTGGCAGCACGTCGTCGCCCTGATGACCGAGACGTCGGGCGACTTCGGGTCCGCGAACACCGGAGCGCTACCGCCCCGCGTGCAGGCCGTCGGGCAGGAGTTCGCCGCGGCCTGGGCGGTCTACGCCAAGGAGGCCGCCGACGACGCGGGCGACATCGTCACGGCGCTCGAGGAGACGCTGCGCGACTTCGACACCACCGACGGCCACCTCGCGCAGACCTTCACCCAGCTCGCCGTCGCCTGCCCGGGCGAGCCGCCCACCCCGCCGGAGCCGCCGGCGATGCCGGCCTCGCCCGGCCTCGCCTCACGACTGGGCCCGCTGCCGTGACCACCGCGAGCGTCGAGATCGCGATGCCCGTCTCCCGGCCCGAGCCGCTCTTCAAGCCCGAGGGCGACCCGGCCGGCATCGATGCCCTCGCCGGCGTCGTGCTGGAGGCGGCCGGCCGGTTCGACGAGTTCTCGGATGAGTCCGCGCAGTTCGGGCGGATGCGCGGGTGGGGCGGCGACAGCAGCGCCGAGTACGTGCGCAAGTCCAAGCGCGTCGCGGTCCGGGCCGGCCGGATGCGCAACACCCTCAAGCGGAGCGGGCGGGTGCTGATCGCCTGCGCCGACCGGCTGCGCAACCACCAGCGCACCTACGACCAGCACGTGGAGCGCAAAGGGCGGCTCGACGACCGGGTCGCCGCGCTCGCCGCCGAGATCAACGGTGCCGGGACGGTCACCCCCGAGCAGGTCCAGGCGTTCCAGGCTCGCGCCGAGGAGCTCGACCGCATGTACCAGGCCCTGGTCGAGGACGACCGTGCCCTGGCCGAGCTGGCGACCAGCAACGAAGAGCTCCTGGTCGACACCCTCGACTCCGCCACCGACCGCGACGACGTGACCGCGGTCGACGGCGGCCGTCCCGAGATCGCCCAGCGCGCGATGGCCAAGAAGGGCGCCCCGGGCGACGACAGCTCCCCGGCGGAAGTCCGGGAGTGGTGGCGCGGGCTCTCCGCCGACGAGCGCCGCGCCGTGGTGGCGTCGTACTCCCACCTGGTCGCCGGCGCGGAGGGGCTGCCTCCCGAGGTGCGGGAGCGGGCCGACCGGATCCGCGACGAGTCGGTCACCACCCGGCTGGCGGCGAAGACCGCTGACGGCACGGTCGGCCAGGGCGAGGTCGAGCGGCTGGCCAGGCTCGAGCGCGAGGCCGCCCGGGAGTCGCGGGAGCAGGCCGAGTCTCGCGCGGCGGGACGCTGAGGCACCACCCGGTCTCCCCAGCCGGTGCTCCGGCTTCCCGCCACGTGGGTCGTGCACAGGTGGGCGGCGGCAGACCGCGCGATCCCCTCTGCTCTCCATGACGCTCCTGTCATGGAACGAGACGATTGGCGCCCGGTCTGCCGGCCGGCCACGGTCGCGCCGCCGGTGCCACTGGACCCCTCAGGCGTCCACGGCCCGACCCGCGGGCAGGCGCGAGGCAGGAAGTGGCGGAGGGTGGGCGGCGGCTTCTACGTGCCGGCCGAGGTGCCCCGGACCCCGGAGCAACGAGCCGCCGAGGTGGCGCCGGCACTGCCGCCCGGTGGGCTGGTCACGGGCTGGGCGAGCCTGAGGCTCGCCGGCGGCGGATTCTTCGACGGACTCTCCGCCGACGGCTCTTCGTGGCTGCCGGTGCCGATCCGCATCCCGCACGCATACCGCCGGGCAGTGCCCGGGGCCAGGACGATCCGTACGACGGCCCCCGCTCCCGGGTGCCGGCGGCAGTCGATCCCGTGCAGCGACGTGGAGACGGCGGTGCTCGACGAGATGATGCTCGCCCCGCACGACCGGGCGGCCGTGGTGGTGATGGACATGGTCCTGGCGGCGGGCCTGACCAGCTCGGCCCGGGTGCGCGCCCGCCTCGACGACGACGTACGCCGACGTGGCACCCGCCGGGCCAGATGGGCCCTGGGGCTGGCCCGGGAGGGCAGCGCCTCTCCCCGGGAGACCGCGATGAGACTGGTCTGGCAGCTGGACGCCGGGCTGGGGGAGCCGCTGCTCAACGCGCGGGTGATCGACCCGGCGGGGCGGCTGGTGGGCGTCGCCGACCTCCTGGCCCCCGAGCTCGGGGTCGCGGGGGAGTACGACGGCGCCCTGCACCGCTCCCGCTCCCGTCACCGGTCCGACGTCGACCGGGCGGAGCGCTTCCGCGCCGTCGGGCTGGAGACCTTCACCGTGGTGGCGGGGGACAGCACCCAGGTCCAGGTGCGCCGGATGCTGGCCGCCGTGGAGCGGGCCAGGTCGTCGTCCCAGGCCCGGCGCTGGCGGGTGGTGGAGCGGTGAGGGGAAGCAAAAGCACCATGTCGGCGCTGCCGACGGTGCTTACGCTTCCCGCCACGGCTGGGCTGAGGTCAGCGCGGGCCGGGCACCTTCCCGAAGGTCCGGTTGCAGGCCGCGCCGGCGCAGCGCATCAGCCGGGTGGCCCGCTTGTCGAGCGCGGCGACCGTACGCCGGTACTTCGGCGCCCGGGCGACGTTGCGCATCTCCCAGGGGTCCCGGGCGTGGTCGAAGAGCAGCCGCTCGCCGGTGTTGACGTCGCGGGCGTAGGCGTAGCGGTCGGTGCGGACGCCGCGCAGGCCCCAGCCCTTCCAGCGCAGGTTGCGGTGCTTGCGCGGCTTGTACTTGTCGCCGGTCTGGATCAGCGTGGTGTCGCGCCACGGCTGGGTGCCGCCGAGCAGGGTGCGCTTGAAGGAGACCCCGTCGACGTCGAGGCGCGGCTTGACCGAGCCGAGGTCGGCCATGGTGGCGACCAGGTCGACGAGGGTGACCTGGAGGTCGGAGGTGGCGCCGGCCGGGACACCGGGGCCGGTGGCCACCAGCGGGACCAGCAGCGCCTCCTGGACCAGGTTGTTCTTCTTGTGCAGGCGCCGCTCGCCGAGGCTGAAGCCGTTGTCGGAGGTGAAGATGACGTAGGTGTTGTCGGCCTCGCCGGCTTCGTCGAGCCGGGCGAAGAGGCTGGCCACGGCGTCGTCGACCGACTGCAGCGAGCGCACCCGCGCCTCCCAGCGCTTCTGGACCTTGCGGGTGTTGATCCGCTGCTTGACCGCGATCTTGCGGGGCAGGCCGCCCTCGACCTTGCGGTTGAAGGAGGGCGCCTTGATGGGGGGCGCCACCTTGTTGACGGGGTAGTCGGCGTGCCGCTTGGCGGGGGGTGGGTCGACCAGCCCGCCGGGGCCGTACTGCTGGCGCTCGTGCGGCCCGATGTGGTTGGAGAGCAGCAGGAACGGCTTGTCGGCGGCCGCCATCTTGCGCACCGCGTCGTCGGTCTTCTCCGCGATCCGGTCGGTGACGTAGTCGTCGCGCCACTGCTCGTTGCCGAAGAAGCGGAAGCGGTAGTAGTCGGTGGGGTTGCCGGTGATCGGCTCCCACACGTGCCAGCCGGGGTCGCGGGGGCTGTCGTGCTCGTAGCCGTTGGCGTGCTTGCCGATGAAGGCGGTGTTGTAGCCCTGCTCGGCGAACCAGGTGCCGATGGTGTTCTTGGTCTTGATGCGGCCGTAGCCGCCGTACTTCGACTCGTTGTGGCGCACGCCGTTGTTCTGCGCGTACTGCCCGGTCAGCAGCTCGGCGCGGGCCGGGCAGCAGAGCGGGTGCGGGGAGATGGCGTCGGTGAAGGCCAGGCCGCGCTCGCGCATCAGCGCCTGGGTCTTGGGCATCTCGTCGAGCTCGTCGGCGCGCATGTCGTCGGTGAGGACCATGACGATGTTGGGGCGGTCGTCGCTGCCGTCA
This sequence comes from Nocardioides sp. Z50_6, assembly GCF_058215755.1. NCBI lineage: Bacteria > Bacillati > Actinomycetota > Actinomycetes > Propionibacteriales > Nocardioidaceae > Nocardioides > Nocardioides sp. Z50_6. The sequence goes on from NZ_JBZAJB010000004.1 coordinate 279,923, forward strand.
CCGGCCTCGAGCCGGGAGGAGTCGATGGTGGCGTAGGGCAACAGGTCGCCGGCCTCGCGGGCCGATGACCCCGCGGTGGGCTCCGGATCGCTCGGCTCGGCGGCGCCGGCGCAGCCGGCGAGCCCCTGGAGGAGCAGCGTCGCACCGAGCGACACCGCCATCGTCTGTCGCAGTCGCCGAGCCAGATGCATACGGGCGATCCTGCCATCGCGGTGGTCAGAGGGTTTCCCGAGGTGCGCAACGGGGCAGGAGGGGCGCGCAGGGACGAGCGTGCGCGGAACGGATGCGGGAGAGACATGGAGCAAGGTCGTACGACGGGGAGCAAGGTGGCGCTCGGAGCCGTCGTCTTCGTGGTGGTGGCGGTGATCGTGGCGGCGCTGGCGGTCTCGATCACCAGTCGGGGGAGCGGGTCCGACGACGAGGCCGGGGGCGGCGAGGGCGGCGGCGCGACGACCGCGCAGCCCATCGAGGAGACCCCGGCCCCCGAGCCGGTGATGATCGGCGACAACCCGGCCGTCCAGGCGTGCGCGCTGCTGCCGGTGGAGGTGGTCGAGGCAGCGACCAAGCCGATGTCGCCCCGCGGCTACGTCACCCAGCGGATCCAGTCGGTCCCGGTGTCGAACCAGGAGGTGAAGCGGATCTCCCGGACGGTCGGTGAGAGCGTCGACACCAGCTGCCGCTACCTCTACAACGACCACGACCTCGACCCGAAGCGCAAGAACTCCACGCTGCTCCAGGTGGACGTGCGCAACTTCGCCGACGCCGAGACCGTGGCGAAGAAGATGCGCCGCACCGAGCGGTCGGGGACCGGCAAGGAGCTGGCCTACCTGCGGCGCACCAACGCCGAGCAGTGGATCATCGACCTCGAGATCGACAGCGCCAAGCGGTCCGGCGGCGTGCCGGTCAAGGGGCTCGACGGGGTGCTCCACGTGAAGGGCGGCCGCAAGTTCGTGGTCGGGCACGGCCACGCCATGGTCTCGGTCTCCCTGGGGACCTCCGACATCAGCACTTTCACGCCCCCGCCGCTGACGCCGAAGGAGTACCGCCAGCAGGTGCCGGTGATGAAGCAGCTCTTCGCCACGATCGCGGAGCGCATCGCCGACCCGGCGATCGCCGGGCAGCCGCTGCCCACCAGCCTCGACGGCTCGACGGAGTCGCCCGAGGGGATCGCCTGGCTGGAGCCGTGCGAGGTGCTCACGCCCGAGATCTTCGAGGAGGTCTTCGGCAAGGCGGAGACCGACCAGCCCGAGGTGATGTCGCTGCCGCGCTCCCCCGAGGAGCGCCGCGCGATCGGGTCTGAGCCGTTCACCCAGGTGTCGTCCAGCTCGTGCACCCGCCAGGTCAGCGAGAGGAACGCCCGGGGGGACATCGGCTACACCGCAGACCTGACCGTGGAGATCCGCTTCGCCCAGGACGCCGTGGAGGCCCTGGAGGTGCTCGCGGCCCACTTCGTGCGGACGACGTACCCGCAGCATCTGTGGGACGAGGTGACGATCGACCAGGCCAGGGTGATCGGCCTGGTCGATCAGCTCGACGGGACGGCCGCCGACGTGGCCTACCTCTTCGACGACAGCAAGCTCAAGGGCGACACCCGGAAGGCCTACTTCACCGTCGGGCCCTACGAGGTGGCGCTCACCGGGCTCGGGCCCCAGGGGAAGAAGGGCCTGCTCGACTACAAGCCGCACACCGCGGAGCAGTACCGGACGGCGACCGACCTGCTGGCCGAGCGCGTCCGCGAGCTCTCGGGTCTCGACGCGGAGGAATGAGATGAGCGACAGCGACGACCAGCGTCCCTCACCGGGTCACCACGGCCGGGCGGCCGCCCGGGTGGTCACCGCCGACCCGTTCTGGTCGGTGGTGCGACGACGGCACCTCGACGTCGAGATCGTGGTCCTGCCGACCGAGGCGCGGGTCGAGACCCCGCCGGGGGCGCCGGCGGCGGACCCCACGGAGGTCGCGGCGCGTGAGGACCACGACGTACGCCGGGCGTGGGTGCGGCTGGTGGGCGACCTGGGCGACGTCCACGCGGACTGGCGGGCGCGCTGGGTGCCGGGCGGGGCGTCGGACCGGGTGCGCCGCGAGATCACCCTGACGGTCGACCGGGCCGACCCCGTGACGGTCGCCGCCCGGCTGGAGACCGCGGCGCAGACCCTGCGCGAGGACGGGTGGCAGGTGCTGGTGCCGCCGACCGGCTTCCCGCGGGTGATGGCCGGGCGCGACGGCGAGCTGGGCCGCTCCGAGCTCTCGCTGGTGCTGGTCCCCGAGGCCGGGCGGCTGGTGCTGCGGGTGCGCAGCGCCGACCACCCGGTGGGCGAGGCGACGGCACGCGAGCTGGCGGTGGCCTCATGACCCACATGGAGTGGGAGATGGCGGCCATCCAGCGCGGCATCGGCCGGTGGGAGGAGCTGGAGACGCTGATGACCGAAGCCGCCGAGGAGCTCGGCTCTGCGCCGACGGGCGGGGTCGCGCCGAGCGTCCAGGGGGCGGCGTCGGCGTTCCTGTCGGCGTGGACGGGCTATGCCAAGGAGAGCCAGGCGATCGCGGTGGGGTTCACCGGCGCGCTGCGCGCCTCGGTGGCCGACGTGGTCGGCACCGACTCCGGCCAGGCCTCCGACTACAGCCAGCTCGACGGGCGCCTGGGGCCGCAGCGATGAGCACGGTGACGATCCTGGTCCCGGCGGAGGTCGCGGCGATCCGGCGGCCCGGCGGCAACCCGGGCAGTGCCGACTCGCTGGCCGAGGCGCTCTACGCCGCGGCCGGGCGCTACGAGGAGTTCGGCGACTCCGCCGCCTCGTTGCAGAGCATGGAGGACGGCTGGTGGGGTGAGGCCTACGTCGCCTACCGGGAGGCCGCCGGCAAGGCGTCGGGGGAGCACGCCTCGATGGCCGCGACGGTCAAGCGGATCGGCCACGCGGTCACCTCCTACGCCGACACCCTGCGCGACCTGCTGCGCACCCACGAGCAGCTCCAGGACCGTCGTACGACGCTCAACTCGCGGCGCGACGTGCTGGTGGCCGACATCGCGGCCACCACCGAGGCGACCCCGGCGCAGATCGCGGAGCTGAAGAGCCGGGCGCGGGACCTCACCCGGGCGGTCGACGACCTGGTCACCGACCGTGACGTGCTCCTCGCCCAGGTGCAGGCCGCCGAGGACCTGCTGCGTCGCTCCTTCGAGGCGGCCACCGACCTGGGCGACGCGCTCTCCGACCTGGGCGGGGTCAGCGACGCCGCCAGGGACGCGATGGCCAAGCCCGGCGCGCCCGGCCCCAGCTCGAGCCCGGAGCAGGTCCACGACTGGTGGGAAGGGCTCACCGACGCGGAGCGGGAGGCGGTCACCTCGGCCTACCCGGAGGTGATCGGCGCCGCCGACGGGCTGCCGGCCGGTGCCCGCGACGACGCCAACCGGGTGCTGCTCGACGGCGACCTGGCCCGGCTGGCGGCGAAGGAGGACGACGGCACCCTGACCCCGCTGGAGCGCAAGGCGCTGGCGAACGCCCGGGCGACGGAGAGCGCGCTGAAGAGCGCGGAGGGCTATGACGACCCGCTGCCGGGCGGCGGCAGGCCGGGGGCGCAGCTGTGGCTCTACGACCCGACCGCCTTCGAGGGCGACGGGCGGGTCGCGGTCGCGATCGGCGACCTCGACACCGCCGACGACGTCGCGGTCTTCACCCCCGGCATCACCACCGACATGGGCAAGGTCGACGACTACACCAGCGAGATGTACAACCTCTACGAGGCGACGCGCTACAACGGCGACGGATCGAGCGTGGCGACGATGTTCTGGCTGGGGTACGACGCACCCGACAGCCCCGTCGACATGGCCACGCTGACCGAGGGCCGCGCCGAGGACGGCGGCCGACGCCTCGCCGACGCCATCGACGGCCTGCGGGCCAGCCGGGGCGACGACCCCGATGACCGGGCGCACCTGACCGCCGTGGGGCACAGCTACGGCTCGACCACGACGTCGTACGCGACGGGCAAGTTCGACCTCGACGCCGACGACGTGGTGCTGGTCGGCAGCCCCGGGGCGGGTCCGGCCGAGCACGCCGACGACTTCAGCGTGGGGCGCGACCACGTCTACGTGGGCCGCGACAGCCGCGACATCGTCGCGGTCCTGGGTGACGAGGGCTGGGCCGGCAAGGCTGGGCTGGGCCTGGGCAGGGACCCGTCGGAGGACGACTTCGGCGCCACCCGGTTCGAGGCGGAGCGGGTGGACCGTGAGGACATCCGCAACTGGGGCGACGCCCACTCCAACTATCTGTCGGTGAACACCGAGTCGCTCTACAACATCGGCCTCATCGTCGACGGCCACGGCGACCAGGTCAACGAGGCGGAGCACTCCTACGACCCGTTCTTCGGCTCTCCGGTGGACCCGGAGGTCGACCGGGAGCCCACCCAGGGCGTGCCCGGCAAGTCGCAGACGAGGGAGGACGACTGATGGGCGGGGTGCGGACCCTGGTCGGCGGTGCCATGCTGGTGCTCATGCTGGGTGCGTGCGGCGGCGAGCCCGATCCCGAGGAGTCCCGGGCGGCGCTCTCCCAGGCGCAGGAGCTGGTGGAGAGCCGGTTCCGCGACGCCGTCGAGGTGCTCGGGCAGGCGGGCTTCGAGGTCTCCGAGGCCGACGCGGAGTGGCGGGTCTGCGGGGTCGAGCCGAAGAGCTCGATGCAGGTGCTGGGCGGCGGCACCCTGACCGGTGGCGAGGGTGAGGCCGCGGCCCGGGTGGCCGCGGCCTCCGACGCCCTGGTGGCCGACGGCTGGGAGGTCGAGAACGCCGCCGACACCCCCCGCCCCTACGCGATCTTGGTCGACGGCGAAGGCGAGGAGAAGGTCCGGCTGAACGTGCAGGAGTCGAAGTTCGAGGCCGGTCGGGTCAGCCTCGGGATCAGCGGGGCGTGCGTGGAGTCCGGGAGCGAGGACTCCGAGCGGCTGGGGCAGAAGTTCGACCTGCTCTGAGGCTCACAGCCTCTGGCACTGGCCTTCCTTGTCACCGGCGACCCGGTTGCCGGCACCGGCCGGTCGGGGGCTGTTGTCCTCGCACTGCAGGTTGCCGTCCACCGCGTTGCGGCGCACCACGAAGCGCCCGTTGTCCTCGAGCTGGATGTCGCCGTCGACGACGGTGCGCACGATCCGGCCCTTGCCGCCGTCCTCGAGCTGGATGTTGCCCCCGACGCGGGAGCGGTCGCCGTTGCGCGGCTTCACCACGACGCGCTGGAACCCCTCGCCCTGGATGTCGCCGTCGACGCGGATGCCTCTGGCGACCAGCGTCCCGCCGCTCTCGACCTCGATGTTGCCCTCGATCCGGGTGCCGTTGAGCCGGCAGGTGACGTTCCGCGGGACGACGAGGTTGTCGTCGAGGGTGGTGGCGCCCAGGGTGCCGCGGCAGCTGACGTCGTCGGCGTACGCCGGGGCGGCGACCAGGACGCCTCCGGCGGCGAGGAGGGGGAGGGTGGCGAGGGCGGCGATTGTCGTCTTCATGGCGAGGAGGGTCCCCGGCGCGGGTGAACGGATGGTGACCGGGGAGTGAAGGGTCCGCCCGGGGCGGGCGTCGCACCGGAGAAGAGCAGGAGACGACCGCAGCTCCGAACCCCTTCTCGGGGCCGGAGCTGCGGAGTCGTAGCGAGGAGCGGAGACTACTTCTTCTTGCTGCCGCCCTTGGCCTTGGACGCCGCCTGCTTCTCCGTGGAGGCACCGGCGGTGCTCAGCTGACCGGCGGCGTTCTCCAGGTGGGCGCGGACGAACCAGTGGAACTGCTCGAGCTCGGAGGTCTGGGAGATGAGCAGGTCCTCGGTGATCGGGTCGAGCTCACCGGCCTCCTCGATCGCCTTGCGGTTGTCCTTGATGATGCCGACGTAGACCAGGTCGAGCGCGCCGAGGTGGGCCTGGGCGGTGTCGCGCCCGATGGAGTACTCGTCCCAGGAGCGCGCCTTGACCAGCGCGCCGGGGGTGCCGATCGGCACGCCACCCATGGTGGCGATCCGCTCCGCGGTGTCGTCGGCGAAGTTGCGCACGGCCTCGACCTGCGGGTCGATCATCTCGTGGACGCCGATGAAGTTGGGACCGACGACGTTCCAGTGCACGTGCTTGAGGGTCAGGTGCAGGTCGTTGTAGGCGTAGAGCCTGTCCTGCAGCGCCTTGACGACGGTCTCGCTGTCCTTGGCGGTCATGCCGGGCACGTTGTAACCGGTGGCCATCTGTATTCCTCCTGTGGGTTGGTTCGAGTCGGCCTGTACCCAGTCGGGGGGATTGCTGAACAGGCAGCCCCACGCACCCGCCACACTGGGGCGGTGACCCGACGCCCGCTCCTCCTGCTCCTGGCCGGGTACGTCGTCTTCCTCGCGGGCGTGCTCTTCCAGCCCGACGCCTCGCTGGCAAACCGGGTGATCGCAGAGACCCGCGACGTGCTGCTCTGGATCGGCTTCCCGCACGAGCTCGCAACTCCCGGCCGGGTGCAGTTCGGTCTCAACGCGTTGATGTTCGCCCCGCTGACCCTGTTGGCCTCGCTCACGCTGCCGAAGCACCCGTGGGCCAACTGGGTCGTCTATGCGTTTGTCGGCTCGTTAGCGATCGAGCTGACGCAGGGGCTGCTGCTGCCGATCAGGAGCGCGCAGTACGTCGACGTGGTGGCGAACACGGCTGGAGGGTTGCTGGGGATACTTCAGGCGCTCCTGCTTGGTCAGCGAGCACGGCCATAACCTTGGGTCAGCACCTTATCTGCTCGTTCGCCTCTAAGAGCCGATACAGGGTTGTCCCACTCCGCTCGATCGCGAGGAATCAGCCCGTGCGTTCACTGAGGGACGTCGGTCCGCGCTTCACGCGAAGTTCGAACCCGTGCCTTCATTTCGCTCACCGGCCGCGCTGCAGGCCGAGCAGTATTTCTCCCGTGTCTCTGTGCGGTCATGCGTCGCGTATTTCGAGCCGTGGCCGCGCATCGTCCGCGTGATGCTTGAGAACACCTCAGAGGATGGCTTCGCCGAACGTAGAGCCGAAATGATGCTTGACTGCTTGGTGACTCCGCGACCTTACGTTCTACAGGCGGCGAGCGAAGCGCCTTGGGCGCCGACGCGAATCAGGCGAGACACGCTCTGCCATTTCGTGGAGATAGCTGGCTTCCAGACAGGGGGCGCTAAGGTGGCATGCGTGACTTCCTTTGGCCGGCGCGCGGCTCGCCGTATCGAGTCAGACTTGTAATCGACTCTGCTTCGCAGACGCGGGGTGACGGTTGGAGCGGGCGTGCGGTTCATGGGACGCCGATCATCGACGTCGCACGTGGAGCGCAAATAGAGATTGGAACTCGCAGTCGGTTCATCTCTGACGTATCAATGGCGACGCTTGGTATCCAACACCCGGTGATTTTGAGGGCCATGCTGCCCGGCGCGCACCTCGATATCGGAGCGGATGTAGGGATGACCGGTGGGGCGATATGTTGCGCATGCAAAGTTACAATTGGAGAGGGCGCTCCGATCGGCGCGGACGTCATAATTTCAGACACTGACTTCCATCCGCTGGATCATCCCAAGAGAAGGTATGCAGCTCTTCCTTTCCCTAAACCCGAGGACGAGGTCAGGATAGGACGGAATGTCTTTATCGGAACCCGTTCGATCGCCTTGAAGGGTGCGCGGATAGGACACAATTCTGTGATCGGTGCGGGCTCCGTTGTCTCCGGTGTATCCCGTCCGATGTTGTTGCCGCAGGGGTGCCTGCGCGACCCATTGGGAAGCTGAGTGCGATTGCGAAGAAAGAAATCGACTAGGATGGAAGCGGCCGCTCACTCCGCCGCGCGGCACAGCGTGGAAGTGAGCGGTACGCCGACCGGGCTCGCCGACTGCCTGACTGCGTCATCAGGCTAAGCGACCTGCCCTTCTGGCTCCTCCTCGGAGGCGGCGTCTTGCACTCGATGCTGTCACCATGGCGGGCTGGAATGCGGCCCCTCACAATGGGTTCGGGTGCACAGCCACCGAACGCACCAAATGCGCGACGGGATGGCCACCGTGGCAACCACCTTCCGAGAACGTCGCGGTGCCGCCGCCTGACCAAACGAAGTCGGGCTTTCGGCGTTGCGATCTGCGAGTACTCGTTCCACAGGTGGCCCAAGAACGGCTCTGACAGCTCGTCTGGAGGCAGAGCCGGTGCAGGCGTATAGAGTGACTGGGGTGACTGCGACGACCTCGACATCGGAGGACACAGAGGGGGATCTTCGTCGGACGCTAGCGTCAATCCCGATCGCTGTGACTGCGTTCGGCCTACTGGCCGTCGGGGGGCCAGCGCTCACTGACGCTTTCACCCCGCGCACCGAGGGGCCTTGGCCACTTGCGATGCTCGTCATGGTGTGGGCCGCTGTGCACCTCGCTATCCTCATTGCCAGGGCCGCGCCAAGTTTGTATGCCGCTTCAACGTGGTCATTCGTCTATACATTCTTGGGCCTCGCCCCCCTGTTACAGATCCGATTGAATATCGATCCTGACACGACGCCCTACGTGCTCGACAATACGCAACGCACAGCGCTGTTAATAGCGCTGACTGGCCTAGCCGCTCTTGAAGCGGGGTCTTGGTTGGGACGTCGCCAAGGGCTAGTGCAAAGTTCACCCGCGGGCAGGGTCATTTCCGAATCTCGGACCCGCGTGATGGTCCTAGTGTGCTTTATTGTGGTTGGCTTGGTCGTCCATCGAACGGGCCTCGCTCCGATGTTCACAAGTCGAGATGCACTGAGCATGGCCCGCTCCGCAGCATTCCCCAACTCCGCTATGGCGGGTTTGGCCAGCGGATTTGCGCTCGCCCTTCCCCTCGTAACGTTCCACGCATTAGTCTGGATAAGACGTCAGGCGCGCGCAAGAGGACAGCGTTCTCCGCTAGGCCTAACGACCGTAAGCGTAGGGCTACTACTCATCCTCGTGAACAATCCGGTGAGCAGTCCTCGAATCATCTTTGGAACCGTGCTCCTGAGCCTTGCTGTACTCGCTGGTGCGACCGCAACACGGGCCCGAACACGCGCCACGCTCTTGGGGCTTATCGGTGGACTAGTGGTGATCTTTCCCCTTTCAGACATTTTCCGCCGTAGCTCAGGTGGTACAACGCGTGCCTTCGAATTCTCACTACTGGCCAAGAGTGGCGACTATGACTCTTTCGCGCAGTTATGTAACACCGTCTACTATGTCCGGACGCACGGGTTCGAGGGTGTTCAGCAGGCATTAGGTGCGATGCTGTTCTTTGTGCCGCGGAACTGGTGGCCGAGTAAGCCGCTAGACACAGGAGTGCTGCTGGCGGAAGCGCGTGGATATGGTTTTACCAACCTATCTGCACCGCTGTGGGCTGAGGCCTATATTGCAGCGGGATTCGTCGGCGTAATTGTTGTACTGTGCCTCTTAGGTTATGTGCTCGCAAAAAGCGACCGCGCGTTTACTCACACCATATCCACCGGAGGAGCTTCGGCGATCGCTGGGGCGATTATGCCGTTCTACATGGTGATCGTGCTCCGGGGATCCCTGTTGCAGGCAATGGCGAATGGGACCGCCTTGCTCATATGTATCTGGCTAGTCTCTGAGAGGCCGAGAGGTGCAACTAGTGGCGCGTGTCGGAAATAGATAGATGGTTGAGATCTGAAATCCTGCGGCATGGCGAATCGCCCTGCTCCTGCTCTTGTCCTTCGCGGCGGTGACCGTGCGGACCTTGAACGCTGGAATCGTTCGAACCGGGGCGGCGCGACGGCAGCCAAAACGCGCACGGATCGTTAGGCTGGCCGCTGACGGCGTCGCCAACACCGCGGATCGCGGAGCTGACCGACGCGACCGTGACCACGGTGCTGAACTGGCGCGGGCGCTATGAGGAGCATGGGATCGCGGGTTTGGCGAACGTGCCACGTCCTGGCCGGCCTCGCCAGCTGGTCGACCCGGCTGCTGGCCCCGATCGGCTCAAGGTCCCCAACACCTCGACCGCACGAGCGTGGCGCTCTTACGGGGTCAATCCATGGAAGGCTTACGGGGTCAATCCATGGAAGGCCGAGTCGTTCCGGTTCTCCACCGACCCCGAGCTGGTCGGCAAGGTCACCGACATCTGCGGGCTCTACCTGGCCCGGCCGGAGAACGCGATCGTGCTGTCATCGATGAGAAGTCCCTGATCCAAGCTCTGACCGGACCGTGCCGATCCTGCCCATGCAGGATGGCCGAATCGAGCGCAGGTCGCACGACTACTACCGCCACGACCAGTACCCTGTTCGCCGCCCTAGACATCGCCACCCGGAGTTCGTAGCCTTCCTCAAGCAGATTGAGCGGACCTACCGTCACGTCCTCGACGAGGACGGACAACCGGTCCAGCTGCACCTGGTGATGGACAACTACGCCGCCCACAAGCACAAGAACGTCCGCGCGTGGCTCGCCGAGAACCCCCGGTTCGTCGTGCACCTCACCCCTACCCACGCCTCGTGGATGAACCCGGTCGAGGTCTGGTTCGGCATCGTCGAACGCCAAGCCACCCGCCGCGGCGTCTTCAAGTCCGTCAAGGACCTCAACGCCAAGATCCGTGCGTTCAGCGACGGCTGGAACGACCGCTCACATCCCTTCGTCTGGACCAAGACCGCCGAACAAGTCCTCGCGAAGGCCAACCGTCCGACCACCTCAAATCCGCGCCACTAGTCGACTCTAAACTCAATTTGACGGTCAGATTGCATCTCTCCAAGTGCGAGGCGGTGGACTGCTTGATCCGCCTCATGATCCCTGGACGGAGGAGGAGCGGAAGTTGTCCGAGCCGGCCTTCATGATGAGCCGGTGGATGCCGACCACGGAGGGCTTCCGGTCGAGGATGTCGAAGGCGATGAAGTCCTTGCGGGTGCGGTTGGCCTCGACGATGGCCGAGATGAGGGTCTGGGGGACCTCGGAGTAGTTGGCGAGGAGCTGCTTGGTGTCCTTGGGCAGGCAGTAGCCGCCGTAGCCGAAGGACGGGTTGTTGTAGTGGGTGCCGATCCGGGGGTCGAGGCCGACGCCGTCGATGATGGCGCGGGTGTCGAGGCCGCGGGTGACGGCGAAGGAGTCGAGCTCGTTGAAGTAGGCGACCCGCATCGCGAGGTAGGTGTTGGCGAAGAGCTTGATGGCCTCGGCTTCTGTGGAGTCAGGGGCCACGGAGCCGTCCTACTCGGACGCGGGATGAAGCCTACGTCATATAATGGAGGATCATTAGCGCTGTACCCTCTTCCAATGGGATCGAAGTGGACCGTAGGGTACAGAATCGCTCGCTAGCGGAGTGATGAACTGCGCTTACGCTCGGAAAGTTGTCGCGTTACGTTGACAGCCAATGTGCCTCTCGTCTCCGCGCGGTCTTGGAACGCCTGTCAGCCCCTCAGAGAATCGGTGTATGAGTGTGTCGCTCAATTCCAAATCAGTTCTGACGCGTGTGCGTGATCTGCCAACCCATCTGCTGAGCGAACGATGGAGACGGCGGCCCGGTGGCCGCTCCCGCAACCCGGAACGCAGCACACAGGCGCCCAAGAACATCTTAATCGCTGAGTTGAACGCGACGGGGCACCGCCTTTACTATGTGCGCCTGCTGATTCGATATTTAATGAACAGCGGGGAAAACGTAACCCTGCTACTTCCCGATACGCCTGCGGCGCGCCAAGCCTTCGATCTCCACTTGACGGCGTATAGGAAGAACATAAGCTTGATATTTTCGGACGAGGCGACTTGGCGACAAGTTGAAGTGGCTGCACAGATGACTATGGCGAACCTAACGGTTGTCCCGGACGCGGATCGGCATCTGAAGGCGCTGTTCCTGAGGAGAGGATGGCGTGCACCAGGGGATTTGTCCCTCCTGATTATGCGAAGCCAGGCTGACAGGGAGGGTGGCGTTGTCCTTGGCCGAATTAAGTGGGCCGTGAAGTGGGCTCTGCTCTTGTCGCTGAATTGCTGCCGCACGATTCGAGTTAAGACGCTGGGCAGCGTATCTGCGACATCGAGTCCGTTGCCTATAGTGCAGGATCCCGTGAGTTTTTCGGCGAAACCTTCGAATATCACAAATCTGAAACGAGATTGGTCCCTCGACTCGTCAAGAGTGTGGTTCGGCATTCTCGGTGCAGTATCCCCTAGGAAGAACGTTCCGCTGGTTGTCAGCGCGCTGGAGGGCGTCGCCCTTGCCAAGCCGGTGGGGCTGCTGGTTGCTGGCCAGATTGCCCCCGAGGTTTCCGACTTCCTACGGGATCATGAGGAGTGCAGTTCTCGCCGCGTCAGGACGGTGGTGGTTGACCGTCTCTTGGATGAAGTTGAGTTGGATTCAGCAATTGGGGCCTTAGACGTCGTTGTCCTAGCGCACTCGAACGAAGGGCCTAGTGGGCTATTCGGGAAGGCGAGAGCGGCAGGCACTAGGGTCCTCGCGGCAGGCGCACATTCTTTGCGGCGAGATTGTGACGCCGTGCCAGGTCAGGCGACTTGGGCACAGTTGGAGCGGAGCGCAATCATGTCCGCGATTGAGCGGGTTATGAGTTTCGACGAACCCAACCCATCCGGTCCCTTGGACGAAGACGACTTCGCGAGAGCCTTGATCAGTTGACGCCACGTAAAGGGTCCATCAATGCACAGGCTCTTGGGCTCGCTTTCGGCACCGGTTTGGGACAAGTGATCACTGCCGCGATGTACCTAGTCGCAGCCGCACAGGCAACCCCTTCCTCCTTTGGGGGAGCGGTGACGGCTTTGGCCTTAGGAACGGTGGCCGCCGGAATTCTCGATTTCGGTACAAATAGCCTCTGGGTGCGGGAGATCGCGGCCAGTCGGCTGAGCGTCCGCCAAGTGAGCTCGAGATACATAGGCAAGGCCACTCTTGCTGGCTTGGTTGCCATCCTTTGGGCAGGGACGATTCTAGCATTGCGGCCCGATTCCTGGCTCTTGGCAGCGGCTGGACTTGTAGCGTTCACAACGGTCCTGATTCAGTCCACGTGCGTGCCCCTGCGCGCAGCCCAGCAGGCGCCCCTAGTTGGTTTGCTACAAGTGATTGAAAGGACGCTGGCTGCTTGCGCCATGGGTGCCCTGTGGTCGGCCGGCTGGCCGCCGGAAGCCTCCCTTGTGGGGGGTTTGTGCGCTGGAGCCCTGATGGCAACTGTTGTTGCCGTCCTGTGCACCCCTCTGGGCATCAGATTCCGTTGGAGCTGGCGAGGGACGAATCCTTGGCACGGTTCGGCGGCTTTTGGCTCGTTCTCGGTAGCGACGAGCGCTCAGGGACTGGATGTCGTTCTGCTTGGAATAGTGGCGGGTCCAAATGCTGCAGGCATATACGGGGCAGTGAATCGCTGGACGGCGCCTCTCGCCCTAGTGGTTAACGCCTTCACGCAGGCGATGCTGCCGATCGTCGCGCGAGCCCACAGTGCATCCCAAGCACTGCGTTCGGTGATTCCCGGATTATGGATAATCGGCCTCGCAGTCGCGGCAGCACTAACTGTGGCTGCTTCCTCCAAATGGGTAGTCGGAATACTTCTCGGACCTCATTATGCGGACTCTGCGATGGTGCTGACAGTGCTTGCGATTGGAACGACTGCGGCCATCGGCAACCAGCCTGTTGCGGGGTTCTTGCAAGCGCGGGGATTCCAGCGTGCAGTGGCTGCTGCGATGGGTTTCGTGGTCGCCGTTCAATTGTTGATAACGGCACTGGTTGCATCCAATTGGGGTGCCCTCGGGGCCGCTACCGCGTTCGCCGTGGCCCAAGCGCTGCTCCTCAGCGTCCTGACCGCGCTGGGTCTTCGCCTTCTTAGTAGGAGGCGGGTCCTTTCAGGAGAGTAGGTCGCTTATGCAAGGCTGCGCCGAGGGCGCGTGTCTACTTCGGGCCCAAGGGTGGCCCTTGCGTTTACGGCTGGAATGGCCCTATGGGCGAGTTTGAGCGCCTCCGGCGTGTCCGGAGAGTTTGGGGTGCCGCAGGAATGGTGGAGCCCGGATGATGGATTCTGAGCCAAGGTTGATCGAGCCTGCGCTTCGAACAGGCCTAGGGGAAGGAATTCCAGTGCGGAGTGGAGCTGTCGGTTGTGCCAGATTTCCAGGTCCGTCGAAGACCGCGTTCTCGTAGGCCAGCGTGCGCGATCCAGGAGCTCGACCTGCATGCGGGACCAGAATGTCTCCATCAAGGAGTTGTCGTAGCAGTCGTTGATCGGCCCTTCCAAGCGTCCAACCCGCCCCCCCCCCGCGGGGCAACGCCCAAGGAGGTGGATTCCATACCCTGATCGGAGTGGATCGCCGTGCAGGGCAGCTGTACCCGGTCGAGACGCCTGTCGATGGCCGTCCCAAGGCGCTGGTCACTATCGCAGCGGTGTGTGTGGAGTCGATCGACCATCCGATTACGCGTCGGGAGCAGGTGTCGAGCACGTCGGCGCAGTGGACCTTGCCCTCGCGGGGCTTGGATTCCAGCCGTCCCAGCAACGGTCATGGTCAAGAGACGTCATATTAAGCAGCGAGTCGCTCAGTTGGGTGTCTCGATCGAGCGACTTTCGGGGGCCGGCCGTTGAGCTCGTCGGCGTCGTGCTGGAGTTTGTCGATCGTCAGTTTGGACTGGTCGACACCCTTGGGGAAGTACTGCTGCAGGCGGCCGATGGTGTTCCGGTTGCTGCCGCGCCGACGGGCGAGGCGGGTTCACAGAAGTAGACGGCGAGTCGGTGGCCACGTGGAGGCGCGGCGCCTTGACCTTTCAGAGGCCTGGTCCGGGTGAGCCGATCGGCGTAGCGCGTCGGGCAGTTGTCCCCGATGTCGATGAGGGTCTGGCGGACGGCGTCGGCGCTACAGTCGCGTCCGACGGGGGCGAGCATGACAGACCTGCTCGAGCATTCGACCTGCGTCGCGATCCCCGAATCCTGGGCGGCGCCGACGACGAGCTCACTTTCCGAGGCCCGGCACGGTGCGGTCTTCGACTTCGGCCGGGGCCTCGCTGGTCAGTGCCATCGGTGCCATCGGGTCGACGAACCGCGGCCGGCGGCTGTTGTCGACGCTGTTCTGGGGCGCGAGAACTGCTCAGCCGCGGCGCAGTCGCTTCGCCAGTCGTGTTCTAGCTCGCCACGGGCGTGGCCGCAAATTGCCTTGTACATCGTCTGGTGCTTACGCACATCTCTGTCAACGGCAATCTGGGGGTCAGTTTTCGCGTGCCGTCGACATCGACAATCTCCGGGCGGTCGACAACGTCCTCGATCATTTGATGACTGATCTGCTCGAGCGGCCGCTTGTTCGGCTCGTCTGAACGTCCCCAGTACTTCAGGGCAGGCGATCAGCTACGCCTCGCGTGGGCGTGCCCGCCTCTGGACCGATGCCCAAACCCATGGGAGCGGCGACTCAGGACCTTCCCGCTGAACCGCGGTGCATCCGCGGGGTGCCATACCTCCTACTGAGGGGCTCGTGGGGCACGAGAATCCACGGGTCAGCCGTTCGGGACCTGGGACGCACAACCCGTTGACCTCGTGCGACCGATGGATCGCGCACCTCACGCAATCCATGGGGCAGACCACCCGGGGCGGGCGTGACGATCGCAGAAATCGCCACGACTTTCCCATAGCAGACGAAGCCGTTCTGAGGCACAGGTACCTCTGTCTTCGCAAACCGCTCATTGACAGCGTCGTACTCGTCAGTAGTGCACACTGTCGAGGCGCTTTCAGCCCGGCATGCAGCCTCAACGCGGCGAACCAGGAGTCGTAGATGAACGGTCAAAGGGAACAGTCGACGCGTCAGGTCCTGTGGCTCACCAATATGGCTGCGCCGTACCGCGTGCCGCTGTGGCGGCACCTTTCGCATCGACACGACCTCACGGTCGGGCTGCTCGAATCAAACGAAACCATCCGGGCTGGCGAAGCCGGTAGACCCAATGATTGGGAGCATAGCGAATCTCACGGAGTGAAATACGTAGAGCTCCCAGCGATCCGCGCGAGCCGAGGGCCTCACCGGCATTACGTCATACGAAGCCTCATCGGTTCAAAGTGGGTGCCTCGCAGGGGAGTTGTGATCCTGGGGGGATGGGAATCCCCCGCCTATTTCCAAGTTCTGCTCGCGGCCAGGTTTAAGGGGTCTCGCGTCATCGCATTCTACGAAAGTACACTAGAGTCGCAACGATGGCGAAAGGGGCCGATTCCATTTGCGCGACGCATCTTTTTTCGGGCGATGTCGTGCGTCGTCGTGCCGGGCATCGCCGCTGCGGCGGCCGTCGAGGCCATGGGTGTACCGCCGGAGCGGATTCGAGTGGGTTTCAACTCCGTAAACACTTCGGCCTTCTTTCAAGCTCAGAAGACACGCTCAAATGTCTCGCGCGTCGGACATGCGTTCATTTACGTCGGTCAGTTAATCCCGCGGAAGCGTGTTCTAGAGATCATCCGCGCTTTTGAACAAGTAGCAAGGCCGGACGACACTTTAACCATAGTTGGCACCGGTCCGTTAAAGGCAAGGATCGTCGAATACTTGACTTCCCGGGAGATATCGGAGCGCGTCCAAGTCGTGGGGCATATCAACAACGCTGACTTGCCGGAGGTGCTTGCCAATCACGACACTCTGATTCTGGCTTCCTCTGAAGAGGTCTGGGGATTGGTCGTGAACGAGGCTCTGGCAGCCGGGCTCCACGCGGTAGTATCCGCACAGTGTGGGGTGCTCGACTCGGTGCGCGATATGCGTGGAGTCTTCCCTGTCGCCCCGAATCTTTCGAACCTGACGCAGCAAATGATCTACTCCCGCGAACAGTTCGACGAACCGATTAGTGATCCAGAAATCCTGCAGTTTACTCCCGAAGTGTTCGCAGAGGTGATTTGCACTGCAATCGATGGGAATTAGGTGCGCCCACACTGCCTCGCATGCAGAGATAGCAAAATCAACGGCTGAGCATTGTGGTTATACCGGAAGCAAACGACGAAACCATTCGCTCGAGGGTTGGGGGTGCCGATAGAGTGGCGGGCGGGGCGGAGCAGACCGCCATGATGAGATCCGCAAAGTCGCCCGGATCAGAAGTGGTGGTGAATAGATCCCTTCCAGGGACCAAGTACTCCGCTTCCGGCGCATGGTACGCCCAGTCAGACGTGACAAGTGGCAGACCGAGCACCAGCGCATCAACAGCGGTTAATCCGATTCGTCCGGGGTTCACCAAGACTGACGATGCGGCGCCGGCGATAGCTTTGAGGCGCGCATCTGCCTGCCCAAGGAGTACCACCTGCCCCCGCTCCGACGCTGGGGTCAGGCGTTCCCGCTCAACACCCAACCCGCAGACGAGAAGCTTGAATGGAATACCCCGAGCCCACAGGAGATCTAGGGACGCCGCCAGTAGGTCAACTCGCTTGTCCGCGTCAAGGCCACCCAAGTACAAGCCGGTCGGCGTGTCGCCTATGCCTAGGGCATCACGGAAGGAAGAAATCTCAGTCGCCCTTAG
This sequence comes from Nocardioides sp. Z50_6, assembly GCF_058215755.1. Lineage (NCBI taxonomy): Bacteria > Bacillati > Actinomycetota > Actinomycetes > Propionibacteriales > Nocardioidaceae > Nocardioides > Nocardioides sp. Z50_6. Next base: position 297,272 of record NZ_JBZAJB010000004.1, read on the forward strand.
TTGAGCGCGCGCGGTCTCCAGTTCACCTGTATCGATTGTATTGCCGACCGAGGTGACTCGTTCAGTTGGTACGCCGCGTGACTTGGCCTCGGCTGCTCCGGCATCCGTGTAGGCGAAAACGTGGTTTGCCCGTTTGATCAGCCTTGTCTCGATGGCCACATCTAGACGGTTCGCCTCCTTGACGTAGTTGGCAATGTGCCCCCATAGTCCTACTCTAGTCCCCCGGATTTGTGCGAGCATTGCTAGATGCGTGTCAAGGCAGGAAGCAGCGGCGGGGACGATTACGGCATGCGCTTTCAGAATATGCGTGGCGGCGCCGTAGTATGTGAATTTCGCGAATGGTAGTGTCTTGACGCGCTGTTCCGTGCGGAGATGCCATGGTTGGTCCAATGCAGCGTCTCCTCGTTTCGCCTGATCTCCCGTTGCGGAGGGGGCGGCGACAACTAAGGAAACCCCCTGCCTTCGCAGTGTGCACTCTAAGGAATTGAAGAACGAAACCCGGTATAGTGGAACATAGGGCTGTACGATAAGAACTCGGCGCATCTAAATCAAATGGCCTCGGCGTAGATGGATTCAAGGGCAGTGCCCACCGATGCCATATTGAATCGAGTGGCAGCAAGATGTGCCGCCCGCTCTCCCATCCGAACACGCTCTGCCGGATTGCCGAGCATCTGGTCCAGGGCGTGAACCAAGGACTGGACGGATCCGTCGGTGACTAGCCCTGCCCCAGACGAGGCCACCGCGTCCGCAAGGCCACACGAGTCGGTAACGATCACTGGAGTACCGACCGATAGGGCCTCCAAGACGCTCATCGGATACGGCTCATCCACAGACGGGAGACAGTAGATTGCGGCAGAGGCCATATGGGCGAGCGTGTCTTCCGGCGGGACCGCACCTACCCATGTCAGGTTCTTAAGCCTCGACTCAGATATCAGTCTTGTTACGGCCGCCGCTTCCCCCTCGTCGGGGCCGGCAAGAAGCCAATGAGTATCTGGGTGCTTGTTCGCCAATTGCATGGCCGCCTTAACGAAATCGACGGGTCGTTTTCTCGATTGTAGCCTCGCGAGGAATAGCACATTCGGGCGGCGCGCGAATAATTGATCAGAAGGCAGAGGAACTCCGTTTCCGAGTTCCTTCATGTGTGCCAGCGGTCCAGCAACCTCTTCGACATCCCTACGTTCGCGCTGGGTCAAAAACAGGGCGGCGGAGGCGCTTCGCAAGATGGGACGGGTGAGGACAGCGTCGATAGGTCGAGCGAGCGGGTTGGTGCTCTTGTCGATCATTCCATGCGTTTGGACTACGACAGGCAGCCCTAGTCGTAGAGCTGTTGCGCCAATCGGCAATGTTACGAGGTCGCGTGCCAAGTGTACATGAACTACGTCGAACTGGCTCGCCTCCCTTTTGAGCCATCGGCGTAAGTGTGGCGAACTCAACCCCGCAAATCCGGTTCCCGGCACGATTCGCCGAACAGGGAACAGCCTGACGGGGATTGAGTCGAGTTCAGTAGGCACCTGAGCGTAGCCACGTTCACCGGCTGCGAATGTAACTTCATGCCCCAACTCCCGAAGTGTTCGGCATTGATTTATTGCTACTCGAACTGGGCCGCCGTATGCACCGTCTGGGCTGACAAGCGTCGCTACTTGGAGTATGCGCATCAGGATGCACGTCTCGTCTTGGCGGAAGGAGCCAGAATGAGAGAGTCGGCAAGAACGTCAGTCGTGACCAGGGCAGAGGCGCCTACTGTGGCTCGGCGTCCAATTGTGACGCCCCGCAAAACCGTGGCTCGCGCGGCAATCCACGCCCCATCTCCAACGACTATAGGGCCATTGTCAAACTCGAATGTTTTCGAATGTCTGTCATGGCTCCCGGTGCACAGCAGCACGTCTTGCGATACACACACATTGGCGCCGATGTCGATGGGCTCAAGATTCAACAGCCAAGAACCCTCGCCGATCCAAGAAGAATCACCGATTCGCAGCTTCCATGGCCAGTGAATCCTTACGCGGTGACGGACCAACACGTCCTCCCCCACGTCGGCACCGAACGCGCGCAGGAGCCAGACGCGACAGCGCGCAGGCATCCACCATCGCATGAACACGGATCCCGAGACCAGTAACCAAAGGGCCTGTGTGATTTTGCCGCGGCCAATGTCATAGCCAGCCCCGCTGAAGCCCGAAAGACTGCGAGTGGGTGAGTCCATGGGGCCATTCTACGGCGGTGCTGGAGAGGCTACGCGGAAGGGCGCCACGGCGCGAGACGCGAGTCTGACCATCGGGAGCACTGGTTGGGTTCTCTGTTCGTGCGCTAGGGCCACTAGCCTGACGGCATGGACAGAGCGAGAGGGTCTTCCCGATGAGACATGGTTTACGGGTCCTCATCATTGGCATGCATTACGCTCCTGAACCGAGCGGGAATGCTCCCTACACGACGAAGCTCGCCGAAGGGCTAGCTTCTAGGGGGCACGAGGTGCGGGTGATAACCGGAGTCCCGCACTACCCCAACTGGGAGATCTTTCCAAATTATGGGGCTTGGAGGGAGACACGGACTGAGCGCGGGGTCGAAATTACCCGCCTGTGGCATCCCGTTCCGAGCGACCCTACAACTGCTCGACGAATCATCATGGAGTCTGCGTTTGGGTTGCGCGCTGCTATTCAGAACTGGGGTACGACAGATGTCGTGATTCTGGTCAGTCCCGCGCTACTGTCCAGTGCCGTCAGTCTTTTGCGTGCTAGGTTGACGCGCCGCAGGTCCCCCGTCGGCATTTGGGTTCAAGATCTCTACTCCCGAGGCATAGCTGAGACGGGTGAGGTGGGGTCGACTATAGCGAGCGTCGTGGCTCGCATCGAAGCCCTCGCGGTGCGAACGAGCGATGGTGTGGCGGTTGTACATTCGCGGTTCCAGAATATCATGTGCGGAGAGTTCGGCTTGCCGGAGAAGAGTGTGCGTGTCATCCGCAACTGGAGCCACATGCAACCAGTCGATGCTGCTGATCGACAGGCCTTTCGCGCTCACTTTGGATGGAAGGATTCGGACGTGATCGCGCTCCACGCGGGAAATATGGGGGTCAAGCAAGGACTGGAGAACGTGATCAACGCGGCTCGATGCGCGGATGATCGCGTCTCGCAAGTGCGCTTCGTTCTGCTAGGCGGGGGAAATCAATTGCCCTCCCTTGTGTCGGCGAGCGCGGGCGTGCAACGCCTCGAATTCCTCCCGCCTCTTTCGGATGGTGATTACGGGAAAGCTCTCGCAGCCGCGGATGTTCTGTTGGTCAACGAGTTGCCGGGGGTTGCGGAAATGTCAGTCCCAAGTAAGTTGACTTCTTACTACACGAGCGGCCGGCCAATCATCGCTGCCACGGCCACAGGGAGTGTCACCGCAGGGGAAATCGCGCTATCGGGGGCGGGTGTCCGCGTCGAGCCTGGGGAGCCAGAGGCGCTCCTGACTGCAGTAGAATCAGTGGCGCGCGATAAGGACGCGACGGATGAGTTTGGCGACCGCGGCCGCGCTTTTTTTAGAGAACACCTTTCAGAGAGTGCTGCGCTCGACAGTTTCGAGAACTGGATTTCGGATCTCGTTGAGCGTCGCCCGTCGCGTAGATGGAGGAGCGTTACATGAAGAAGGCCCTGATTACGGGAATCACTGGGCAGGACGGCTCTTATCTCGCGGAGCTTCTGCTGGGCAAGGGATACGAGGTTCACGGACTCATCCGCCGCGCCTCAACCTTCAACACCTCGAGGATCGATCACCTCTACGTTGACCCGCACAACCCCGGAGCCAAACTCTTTCTCCACTACGGCGATCTGTCAGACGGGGCCCGCTTGGTGACGCTGCTCGGAGAGATCGATCCCGACGAGGTCTACAACCTCGCCGCGCAGTCGCACGTCCGAGTGAGCTTCGACGAACCCGAGCACACAGGCGACACCACCGGCATCGGTGCCATGCGTCTGCTGGAAGCAGTTCGGGTTGCGGGCGTGAAGTGCCGCTACTACCAGGCGTCCAGTTCCGAGATGTTCGGCGCTACCCCTCCTCCGCAGAATGAGGAGACGCCCTTCTATCCCCGCTCTCCCTACGGGGCGGCCAAGGTATATGCCTACTGGGTGACCAAGAACTACCGCGAGGGCTACGGCCTCTTCGCAACGAACGGCATCTTGTTCAACCACGAGTCCCCGCGCCGTGGCGAGACCTTCGTGACGCGCAAGATCACGCGCGCTGTCGCCCGCATCAAGGCAGGGCTGGACGAGCACGTCTACCTCGGCAACCTCGATTCGATCCGCGACTGGGGTTACGCCCCGGAGTACGTCGAAGGCATGTGGCGCATGCTTCAGGCCGACGAGCCGGATGACTACGTCCTCGCCACCGGCGGCAACTTCACGGTGCGGGACTTCGTCGTGACCGCCTTCGAGCACGCGGGCCTCGACTGGGAGAAGCACGTGAAGTTCGACGAGCGATACCTCCGTCCCACGGAGGTGGATGCTCTCGTCGGGGATGCGAGCAAGGCTGAGCGCAACCTGGGCTGGAAGGCGACGGTACAGACTGACGAGCTCGCCCGGATCATGGTCGACGCGGACGTCGAGGCACTCCAGCACGAAGGGCGGCACTGGATCGACCAGCCGACGCTCGAGGGGTGGCCGAAGTTCTGATGGGGGACATCGACTTCGTGCCGGGTGCACTAGACCGTAGTGCGACGACCTATATCGCCGGACATCGCGGAATGGTGGGGTCTGGGATCTGGCGCCAGTTGGAGGGCCGAGGGCACACCAACCTGGTGGGGAGATCCTCGAGCGAGCTCGACCTGAAGGAGCGGGGCGACGTCTTCGACTTCTTTGCCGAGACACGGCCCCGTTACGTGGTGTTGGCCGCGGCGAAGGTGGGCGGCATCCTCGCCAACGACACCTACCCGGTCGACTTCTTAAGCGAGAACCTCCGCATCCAGACCAACGTCATGGACGCCGCTCTGGAGCACGGCACCGAGCGCCTGCTGTTCCTTGGCTCGTCCTGCATCTACCCCAGACTGGCCGAGCAACCGATCCGTGAGGATTCACTCCTGACGGGGCACCTGGAGCCGACCAACGATGCCTATGCGATCGCCAAGATCGCCGGGATCCTCGGTGTTCAGGCAGTACGCCGTCAGTATGGGCGGCCGTGGATCTCCGCCATGCCCACCAACCTGTACGGCCCGGGTGACAACTTCTCCCCCACGGGGAGTCACGTCCTGCCCGCGTTGATCCGACGCTACGACGAGGCACGGGAGTCGGGCGCCGGAGTGGTCACCAACTGGGGGAGCGGATCGCCTCGGCGGGAATTCCTCCACGTCGATGACATGGCCGCAGCGTGCGTCCACTTGATGGAGCACTACGACGGACCCCAGCAGGTCAACGTTGGCACGGGTCGCGACGCCACCATCAAGGAGATTGCTAGCTTCGTGGCTGAGGCAGTCGGCTACCAGGGCAAGACCGAGTGGGATACCTCCAAGCCGGACGGCACGCCGCAGAAGCTTCTGGACGTGACCAAACTGCAGGAAGCGGGCTGGGAGGCGCAGATCGGCTTGCGCGAAGGAATTCAAGCAACGGTCGACTGGTATCGCGAGAACAGGGAGTCACTCCGCGAGGCTGGGTGACCTGAACAGGCTCCAAGACGACAGAAGCCCCGGGCCGAGGCCCGGGGCTTCTGCCATGCTCTGAGAGCTCAAGAGCCGGTGTTGATCATCCCTGCTCCGACGGTCACCCCGGTGGCCTCGTCGATCAGGATGAACGAGCCCGTCGTCCGGTTCTTCGCGTACGGGTCGCACAGCAAAGGCACCGTTGTGCGCAGCTGCACCCGCCCGATCTCGTTGAGCCCGAGCTCCTTGGTGTCCTGGTCCCGGTGCAGGCTGTTGACGTCCAAGCGGTACTGGATGTCCTTCACCATGGCGCGTCCGTTGCGGGTGGTGTGCTTGATGGCCAGCTTCTGACGCGGCCGCAGCGGCTCGTTGGTCATCCAGCAGATCATCGCGTCGATGTCCTGGCTGGGCTTGGGCGCGTTGTTGACGCGGGCGATCATGTCGCCGCGGCTCACGTCCACGTCGTCGGCCAGACGGATGGTGACCGACATGGGCGGGAAAGCCTGGTCGATCTCCTTGTCGAAGAGGTCGATCGCCTCGATGGTCGAGGTCATGCCGCTGGGCAGCACGATGACCTCGTCGCCCTTCTTCAGCACGCCGCCGGCGACCATGCCGGCGTAGCCGCGGTAGTCGTGGAAGGCGTCCGACTTCGGGCGCACGACGTACTGCACGGGGAAGCGGACGTCGACGAGGTCGCGGTCGGAGGCCACGTGCACGTGCTCGAGGTGGTGCATCAGCGTCGGCCCGTGATACCAGGGGGTGTTCTCGCTGCGGGTCACCACGTTGTCGCCGTTGAGCGCCGAGATCGGGATGACCTCGAGGTCCGGGATGTTGAGCTTGGTGGCGAACGTCGTGAACTCGTGGTGGATGCGCTCATAGATGGCCTCGTCCCAGTCGACGAGGTCCATCTTGTTGACGGCCAGCACGAGGTGCGGCACCCGCAGCAGCGACAGCAGCACCGCGTGACGGCGCGACTGCTCGGTCAGCCCGTGGCGGGCGTCGACCAGCACGAGACCCAGGTCGGCGGTGGAGGCTCCGGTGACCATGTTGCGGGTGTACTGGATGTGCCCGGGGGTGTCCGCGATGATGAACTTGCGGCTCGGGGTGGCGAAGTAGCGGTAGGCCACGTCGATGGTGATGCCCTGCTCGCGCTCTGAGCGGAGACCGTCGGTGAGCAGCGCCAGGTCGGTGTAGTCGTAGCCCTTGGACTGCGACGACGCCTCGACGGCCTCGAGCTGGTCTTCGAAGATCGACTTCGAGTCGAGCAGCAGGCGCCCGATCAGCGTCGACTTGCCGTCGTCGACCGAGCCGGCGGTGGCGAAGCGGAGCAGGTCCATCGGGGCCCGTCCCTCGTGCTTCTCGGCGACGGGAGAGATCTCGGGGCTCATCAGAAGTAGCCTTCCTTCTTGCGGTCTTCCATGGCCGCCTCGGAGAATCGGTCGTCACCGCGGGTCGCGCCGCGCTCGGTGACCCGGGCGATGGCGATCTCGTCGATGATCTCGGCTGTGGTGGACGCGGTCGACTCCACGCAGCCGGTCTGGGACTTGTCGCCCACCGTGCGGAAGCGGACCATCTTCTTCTCCACCGTCTCGTTGCCCTTGGGCTGCACGGCGTCGGAGAGGCTCAGCCACATGCCGTCGCGCTTGATGACCTCGCGCTCGTGGGCGAAGTAGATCGACGGGATCTCGATGCCCTCGCGGTCGATGTAGTGCCAGACGTCGAGCTCGGTCCAGTTGGAGATCGGGAAGATGCGCATGTGCTCACCCGGGTGGATGCGCCCGTTGTAGAGGCTCCACAGCTCGGGGCGCTGCATCTTGGGGTCCCACTGGCCGAACTCGTCGCGGTGGGAGTAGACGCGCTCCTTGGCACGGGCCTTCTCCTCGTCGCGGCGGCCGCCACCGAAGGCGGCGGTGAAGCCGCCCTCCTCGATGGCGTGCAGCAGGGTGCCGATCTGGAGGCGGTTGCGCGAGGTCTTGCCGTCGTCGACGACGACACCGCTCGCGATGGCCTCGTCGACACTCGCCACGATGAGCCGCACGCCCAGGCGGTTGACCCAGTTGTCGCGAGTGGAGAGCACCTCGTCGAAGTCCAGGCCGGTGTCGACCTGGAGGACGGGGAAGGGGATCTTCGCGGGGAAGAAGGCCTTCTCGGCCAGCCGCATCATCACGATGGAGTCCTTGCCGCCGGAGAACATCAGTACCGGCTTCTCGAACTCCGCAGCGACCTCGCGGAAGATGTGGATCGACTCCGCCTCCAGCTGGTCGAGCTGACTCAGCTGGTAGTCGGCGTGGGTGTGGGTCATGACTGACTAGCGCCTCTCGTCGGAACAGCAGCCCACATGCTAGCCCCGCCCCCGGAGGACCCGGACATCCCGGCCCGAGCGTGGGCCAGTTGTTAACTCTGGGTGACATTGTGTCCAGATAGCGCGAGTGATGTGCACGATCCAATCCCGTCACGTAGGGTCGGGCGCAGACCTTCCAATATCAATAAACTCTGACGCCTTTCACATGGGGGACGTACACATGAAGAAGCTCATCGCCGGTGCCGCAACCGCTGGCCTCCTGACCGCCGCCGGCCTTGTCGGCGCCGCGACCACCGCCACCGCCGCGCCCTACCCGCCCAGCGTCGAGACCGTCGTGAAGCCCAAGGTCCCCAACGTGATCACCCCCGGCAAGCCGGTGCGGTTCAAGATCAACATCGCGACTGTCGGCAACGCCAAGGCCAAGGGCAAGATCACCTTCGTGGTCCGCAAGCCCAACGGCAAGAAGGTCAAGACGGTCACCCGCAAGTACTCCGGCTCGGGCAACTTCGGCATCGGCAAGCTCCCGCGCGGCAACTACAAGGTCGCCGTCAAGTTCAAGTCCGCCAAGAACTCGGTGTTCAAGAACTCGCGCGAGACCGTGAACTTCAAGGTCGGCGCCCGCTGATCGATCGCTCCTCACGAGCGACCCAGAAGGCCTCGTCTCCCTCGGGAGGCGGGGCCTTCTGTCTACGCTGAGCCCACTTCACCAACCACCGATGAAGGAACTGTGAGTGTTCACCCTGCGCCGTGCCCTGGGACTGCTCCTTGTCGTGCTCCTGCTGACCGTGGGGTACGCCGCCTGGGTCGGGTGGCAGCTCAAGGGGGACCTCGAGGCGGCCGAAGGTGACGCGCGCGGGCTGCAGGCCGCGATCCAGGCTGACGACCGCGAGGACGCTGAGTCAGCTGCGAGCGACCTCGAGGAGTCGAGCTCCGCGGCCCGGAGGCGAGCCGACGGTGTCGTCTGGAGTGTCGCTGGATATCTTCCGGTCGTCGGCGACGACGCACGCGGTGTGCGTGCGTTGGCGCGTTCGCTCGAGACCCTCGCGGTTGATGCAGTGCCTCCCCTCCTCAAGACCTCGGAGCTCTTGCGGGAGGTGAGCGGCGGCAACGGGGTGAGCCTGTCGGCAGTGAGCGCGCTCGGGGCCCCGGTCCAGGAGGCGGCTACCGCCCTCGCGGACGCGGCAGACGACGTCTCCGGCATCGACAGCGACGGTTTCGTCTCGGCGCTGCGTGATCCCTTCGAGGAGTACGCCGAACTGGTGACAAGTGCAGACCGCGGGTTCGGTGCCGCGACCACCGCGACCGAGCTCCTGCCGGGCATGCTCGGCGGGTCAGGCTCGCGGGACTACTTGGTGGTCTTCCAGAACAACGCCGAGATCCGCGCCGGCGGAGGCCTGCCGGGTGCCTGGGCACATCTGCGGACCGATGGTGGTCGCATCGCCATGGTCGAGCAGGGCTCCACCTCCGACTTCCCCGAACGGGCCGCTCCCGTGCTGCCGATCACCCCGGCGGAGCGGGAGATCTACGACGTGCAGCTCGGCACCTACTGGCACGACGCCAACTTCACCCCGCACTTCCCGCGCGCTGCCGACCTGTGGCGCGCGCACTTCGAGGACGGCCGCGACATCGAGCTCGACGGCGTCCTCAGCCTCGACACCGTCGCGCTCTCCTACCTGCTCAAGGGGACGGGACCCGTCTCCGCAGCCGGGGTGACCATCGATGCGGACAACGCCGTCGACCAGCTGCTCCACCAGACCTACCGAGACCTGGAGGACCCAACCGCCCAGGACGCACGGTTCCAGACGATGGCGGTTGCGATCTTCGACGCGGTCACGGGGGAGCCCGAGTCGCCGATGGACCTGGCGGCCGGGTTCGGTCGGGCGGGCCGCGAGGGGCGTTTCCTCATGCACTCGTTCGTGGCAGTCGATCAGGAGAAGCTGGCCGGGACTGCCGTGGCTGGCGAGCTGGAGTCCGAGCAGTCGGAGACCCCGTTCGTCGACGTGACCCTGGACGACGCCACCGGCTCCAAGATGTCCTACTACCTGCGCCACGGTGTGAAGGTCCGCGCGGAGTCCTGTGCTGGGGGCCGCCAGCGGCTCGCCGGGTCGCTGCGACTCGGGTCCACGATCTCGCGGGCCGAGGTGGAGGACCTTCCCGCCTACATCTCGGGCGGGGGGATCTACGGCACCGACCCCGGGTCCCAGCTTGTGCTGACGCGGATCTATGGGCCCGTCGGTGGCGAGATCTCGGACGTCAAGTTCGACGGGGAGCCGGTCGACGTGGAGACGGTCGAGCTCAACGGGCGTCCGGTGGCGTCGTTGGTCGCCCTCCTCACCCCGACCGACAACGTCGACGTCACCTGGCGGATGTCCACGGGTGACGGACAGACGGGAGGCGGGGTCGTGGGAGTGACGCCGAGCATCGTCTCCGGAGACGCCGACACCGCCTTCGACTCGGCCTGCTGAGCCGGGGCGGAAGCCTTCGTCAGGCGGAAGCCTTGGCGGTCTTCCGTCCCTGCTTGGGCTGCACCTCGACGTCGGGTGCGTAGCCGTAGCCATACCCGTAGCCGTAGCTCCCCAGGCCCTTGCGCCGCGGGACCATGTTGAGCACCAGGCCCACGGTCCGGGCACCGACAGCGTCCAGGCGCTCGACCGCGTGGGCCAGCTGGTCCTTGGTGGTCTTGCCGTGCCGAGCCACCAGGAGCGCGCCGTCCGCCTGCGCGGCGATCAGCGCCGCGTCCGTGACGGGGAGCAGGGGCGGCGCGTCCAGGATCACCAGATCGAAGCGGGAGCGCAGGGACGCCAGCAGCTCCGCCATCGCGTGCGACTGGAGGAGCTCCGACGGGTTCGGGGGAATCGCGCCGCTGGGGAGGACGGTGATGCCCGACTCGTGCTCCTGGAGGGCGTCGTCAAGCGAGACCTTGCCGACCAGGGCGGTGGTCAGCCCGATCGTGTTGTCCAGGCCAAGGGCCCACGCGAGGCGCGGGCGGCGGAGATCCGCCTCCACCACCACGACCTTGGAGCCGGTCTGTCCCATGGCCAGGGCCAGGTTCGCCGAGGTGGTGGTCTTCCCCTCGCCCGGCACGGAGCTGGAGACCACATAGACGCGCCCGCCGTCCTGGTCGACGTCGACGAACTGCATGTTGGTCCGCAGCACCCGGAAGGCCTCCACCCGAGGCGCGTGCGGCTCGAGCGAGGTGATCAAGGGCCGCTTAGGTGCGGCACTGTCGAAGGTGATGGAGCCGAGGACCGGCGCGTTGCCCGCGGCGGTGGCCTGCTCGCTCGTCTTCACGGTGTTGTCGAGCACCTCGCGGAGCACGGCGATCCCGAGCCCGAGGAGGAGGCCGAGGACGCCGGCGAGGCCGTAGTTGCGGAGCGGCTGCGGAGAGACGGGGGTGTCGTCGAACGAGGCGTCGTCCACCACCGTCGCCTTGATGGGAGCTGCCATGTCCTCGCCGGAAGGTGTCTCCAGCTCCCGGATGAGGTCCTGGAGCTCTTCCACATAGGCCTGAGCCAGGTTCTGCGCCGCGCGAGGATCAGGGTCCGTGGCGGTGATGGAGAGAATGACGGTCTCGGGCACCACGCCCGCGCTCACCCGGTCGGGGAGCCCACTGATCTCGTCCTCGTCCAGGTCGAGGCGCTGCCCCACGACCTCGGCGAGCTCCCGACCACCGACCAGATCGGCGTAGGAGGCGACCCGCTGGGTGGCGAAGAGGTTGCCCTGGTAGGCCTGGGAGGTGTCCGACTGGCTGGTGGAGACGAAGAGTCGGGCACTCGAGGAATACTGCGGGGTCGCGTTGAGCGTCAGGAGAGCGGCGACCCCCAGACAGACGGCCACGGTTCCGAGGATGAACATCCAGCGGCGTTGGACGATGCGCCAGTAGTCGCGGAGTTCCACACTTCCCCTTAGTGTCAGCCGACCTGAGCGCACAGCCTAACGGCCGGGGTCCTTTTTCATGCCAACCAGGCCGGGACGGTACGACGGGTCCTCCAGCTGAGCCACCGTCGGCGAGCCGAACATCGGCAACCCCGTGGTCCTGCGGATGAGGCCCCACACCAGCGGCACCAGCACCACCATGACCAGCCCGGCCGCGGCGACCAGCATCGGTGAGGTCTCGTCCTCGCCGGCCCCCAGGGGCGCCCAGCCCGCCTTGTCGAGCAGCGCGACGCCCGACATGGTCAGCACCACCACGATGGCGCGGCGGATCAGCGACTGCGGCACCCGCGGCGCCAGCTTGCTGCCGAGGATGGTGCCGGGCACCGAGCCGAGGACCAGCGGGATCAGGATGCCCCAGTCGAGCCCGTGGATGGCGATGTTGGAGATGGCGGCCGCCAGCACCAGCGGCACCGCCTGCACCAGGTCGGTGCCGACCAGCTTCACCGCCGACAGTCCGGGATAGAGCATGAGCAGCGAGATCATGATGACCGACCCAGAGCCCACGCTGGTGACCCCCACGAGCAGGCCCCCGGCCATGCCGACCAGCAGGGTGGGCAGCGGGCGGATCACCGGGTTGTCGTCGACCACGTGGTTGCCGGCGCGCACGCGGAGCAGGTTGATGTAGAGACGCAGCGCGTAGGTGAGCGCCGCCAGCAGCAGCGCGAAGCCGATGCAGAGCTTGAGCGTCCGGTCGAGCTGCTCGGGGCTGTCGGTGAACCACGAGACCAGGTAGGGCCCCAGCAAGGCGGTGGGCACCGAGCCGATCACCAGCCACATCGCCAGCCGCATGTTGGGGGAGCCCTCGCGCTTGTGCACGATCGCGCCACCGGTCTTGTAGACCGCGGCCGCGGTGAGGTCGGCGGTGACGACCGTCGCGGTCTCCCCGACGCCCAGGAAGATGAGGGCAGGGGTCATCAGCGCCCCGCCGCCCATCCCGGTCAGGCCGACGACGGTCCCGACGATGAAGCCGGCCGCCAGGATCGAGAAGAAGGCCCCGGTGAGGACGTCTCCGCTGAGCCAGTCCATCAGGAGTCCTTCACCTCGGTCAGCGCTGGGATGACCACGCCGAGGTGGCGGTCGATGAGGTCGGCGCAGGCGCGGGCCGCGTCGGCGCCGCGACGGTAGGGGTCGGGGATGTCGAGCGCGGCGTCCGGGGCGCTGCGCCGTCGACCCAGCTCCTCGATGAGCGCCCGGCCGCGTAGGTCGCTGGCGGCGGCGGCCTCGGCGAACTGGCCCAGGGTGAAGACCTTGCGGAAGGCCTCCGGGTGCTCCTCGAGCACGAAGCCCCGGTGGGTGCTCTCGGCAGTCAGGATGAGGTCGGCGTCGGCGACCAGGTCGCGGGAGAGCGGACGGCTGGCGAAGGTGTCGTGGGCGGTGCCCTCGGCGAGGACGGCGGCCATCTCGGCGTCGAGCGGCTCCCTGTCGTGCCCGTGCGTACCGGCGCTGGCGAACTCGACGCCGGTGCGGCCGGCGACGAGCCGCCGGGAGGTGACCTCGGCGTACGCCGACCGGCAGATGTTGGCGGTGCAGACGAAGAGCACCTTCAGCGGCTCCTCGGCGGGGGTGACCACCGCCGCGCCGGGCAACGGGCCGTCGCTCAGCACGAGGTGACCGGAGGCGGCGAGCCCGCGGAGCACGTCGTCGAGCGCGTCGTCGATGGTCCGGCCGGTGGTGTCCACCCGGACGGCGGCATCCTCCGGCTCCTCGTAGGGGGAGGAGATGCCGGTGAACTCCGGGATCTCGCCGCGGCGCGCCTTGGCGTAGAGGCCCTTGCGGTCCCGCCGCTCGCACTCCTCCAGGGGCGTGGCGACGTGGATGAGGAAGAACTCCCCGCCGGCCTCCTCGACCATCTCGCGCACCTGCTGCCGGGTGGAGTCGAAGGGGGCGATCGGGCTGCAGACGGCGACGCCACCGTGGCGGGCGATCTCGGCGGCCACCCAGCCGATGCGGCGGATGTTGGTCTCGCGGTCTTCCTTCGAGAAGGTGAGCCCGGCCGACAGGTTGCGGCGCACCACGTCACCGTCGAGTGAGGTGACGGTGCGGGTGCCCTGCTCCAGGATGCGGTCGGTCAGCGCGCGGGCCAGCGTCGACTTGCCGCTGCCCGAGAGGCCGGTGAAGAAGAGGACGAGCCCCTGCCGTCCGGGCTCGGGACGGTCGAAGTCGACGATCGCCGCGATCTCGTCGGGGTGGTCGTCGTCCGACGGAGCGGCCAGGCCGTGGATCGGGTCGCCCTGGGCGTAGTTGTCCACCACCCGCACGCCGAGCTCGTGGTCGAGGTCGGCGTCCCCGTGCGAGGCGAACGGAACGACCACGACGACCGCGTCCGGGAGCAGCGCGGCGGCGGCCAGGCTGGCGCGGACCAGGGCGACGGGGGAGAGGGTCGGGGCGCCGGCGCCGGCCAGGGCGAGGAGCAGCACCGGCCCGAGGCCCGCGAGCTCGTCGAGCTGAGCGGTGGTCAGGGCGTCGGTGACCGGGACGACGGTGCGCCCGGCGTAGCGCTCCCGCACCTGCGCCGGGGAGAGGTAGTGGTCGCGGAACGGCCCGAACTGGGCGTGGGTGAGCGGCTCCACCGTGGTCCCGGAGACCCGCGCGAGGGGCAGCCCCTCGGGGTCGACCAGCTCGACGGTCTCGGCGTCCTGCAGCGCCGCGGGCAGCGTCAGGGTGATCGGACTCCCCGGCTCGTTGAACCCCGTGGTGGGCGCGAACGCCCCCGAGACCAGGAGCTCGAGGTCGTCGAGCTCCGCGGGAGTAGGGCAGTGCTGGGGCGGCGAGGAGGCGGACACGCGCGACATCCTCTCAAAGGCGCGGTCGTTAACCTGACCGACATGTCCACCCCCGCCCTCGTGGCCGAAGTCGTCCGTTCCGGATTCGTCGAGGGGCACCACCACGGGTCGGTGGTCGCCCTCGCCGCCGACGGCTCGGCGGAGTGGTCGGTCGGCGACGTGACCGGCCAGATCCTGCCGCGCTCGTGCAACAAGCCGATCCAGGCGCTCGCCATGGTGCGGCTCGGGCTCGACCTGCCTCCCGAGCTGCTCGCGCTTGCCTCGGCCTCCCACTCGGGGGAGCCCTTCCAGATCGAGGGGGTGCGGCGCATCCTGGCCGGTGCAGGGCTGGACGAGACCGCGTTGCAGACCCCGCCCGACCTCCCGTTGGACGACGCCACGAAGGAGGCGGCCCTGCGCCAGGGCGCCGAGCCGGCACCGGTGCTGATGAACTGCTCGGGCAAGCATGCCGCGATGCTCGCGACCTGCGTGCTGCGCGGGTGGGACACCGCGACCTACCTCGCTCCCGAGCACCCGCTGCAGCGCGCCATCGCCGAGACGTTCGCGGAGCTGACGGGCGAGCCGGTCGAGGTCGTCGCGGTCGACGGGTGCGGGGCGCCGCTGCTCTCCACCTCGTTGACCGGCCTGGCCCGAGCGTTCCGGGCGCTGGCCGTCGCCGACTCCGGACCCGAGCACCGGGTCGCGGAGGCGATCAGGTCCCACCCGACCTACGTCTCCGGCACCACCCGCGACGAGGCGACACTGCTCACCGCTATCCCGGGCGCGATCGGGAAGGCCGGCGCCGAGGCCTGCTACGCGGTGGCCCTGCCCGACGGGCGCGCGTTCGCGCTCAAGATCGACGACGGGGGCGCCCGCGCGCGGCCGGTGGTGATGGCGGCGGCGCTTGCCCGCTCGGGGGTGCTGGGCGAGTCGGGCGTGGACGGCGAGGCCGTCCGGGCGACCGGGAGAGCCGAGTTGCTCGGCGGCGGGCGGGTGGTCGGCGAGGTCCGCGCCTGTCTGCCCACCGGCATACCAAATTTGTGAGTGTCGTGACTCACTCCCGCCGTGCTTGCAACTGCTAACTATTGCTAGCACGATGAGGGTGTGGCCAAGGGGAAGATAGGGGAGCTGGGGGAGTACCTCAGGGAGCAGCGGCTCGCATCCAAGCTGTCGCTCCGTCAGCTCGCTGACCTGGCGGGCGTCTCCAACCCCTATCTCAGCCAGATCGAGCGTGGTCTGCGCAAACCCTCGGCCGACGTGCTCCAGCAGATCGCGAAGGCACTGCGCATCTCGTCCGAACAGCTCTACGTGCAGGCAGGGATCCTCGACCCGCGCGAGGGTCACGAAGGCGCCACCGAGACCGCCATCCTGGGCGATCCCAGGCTCACCGAGCGGCAGAAGCAGTCGCTGCTCGACGTCTACACCTCCTTCCTGGCGCTCAACGCCGGGGAGGGCTCAGCTCGACCGCCGGAGACTCCGACCGCCGAGGCTCCATCCACCGAAAGGGAGTGAACGATCATGGCCAAGACCACGACCAAGTTCGACGTCAGGACCGGGGCCGCGAAGGTCTTCTACGCCGGGGTCGGCGTCAACGACCTCGCGGTCGAGAAGGTGCGTGACTACGTCGCCGACGTGCAGGCTCGCGTCGCGAAGGTGCAGAAGGACGTCACCAGCCTCGACCTCGACCTCAACGCCCTGCGCGCCCGCATCGAGGCGCGCGTCTCCGAGCTGCAGGCCGACGCCAAGACCTACCCCGCCAAGGTGCAGGCCCTCCTCGACGAGAACGTCGACACCGCCACCGAGACCTACGCCGAGCTGGTCAAGCGCGGGGAGGTGCTCGTCGGCCGGATCCGCCGCCAGCAGTCCACCCAGGCGACCGTGAAGCAGGCCAAGTCGACCAGCGCCAAGGCCAAGACCACGACGACGCAGGCCAAGAAGACCGGCTCCGCGGCGAAGAGCACCGCCAAGAAGGCGGTCAAGTCGACCCCGGCCAAGAAGAAGGCCTCCACCACCAAGTCGTCGGCCAAGGCCACCGCCACCACCGCGGCTCAGACCGCAGCCGCGGCGACCAACGCCGTCACCGACGCCGCCAAGAAGGTCGGCGACTGAAGGAACGGTCACGAGGCGCAGCTGATGCTCTTCTGACCACGCGGCACGACACGGGAGCCCCGGGCGCGGACGCGCCCGGGGCTCCCGTGCGTCAGCACGTATCCTGACCCTGTGGACTTCTTCGCGTTTCAGGGCGGCCTCATGCTGGTCGTCTTCCTCGGCCTGCTGCTGGTGAAGGGGTTCGCCTTCGTCACGTCGCTGATGTTCTCCGCGGAGGCCTACGAGGCGGCCGGCAAGCTGACCAAGGTGACCTGGTGCCTGATCCTGGGCCTGGGCTTCGTCGCCGCGCTGGTGCTGCCGGGGGTGCTCGGACTGATCAACATCGCCTTCACCATCGCGGCCTTCGTCTACCTCGCCGACGTGCGGCCCGCGCTCCAGAGCGTGACCAGGCGCTGACCAGGCGCGGGCGTGCGACCCCCGTCACGCTACCGTTGGCCGGCAACACACCAGACGGAACGAACGGGGAGAGACACATGCTGGCATCCGAGGAACGCCCCTGGGGCTCCTGGCACGTCATCGACAACGGCCAGGGCTACAAGGTGAAGCGGATCCACGTGCTGCCAGGCCAGCGGCTCTCCTACCAGACCCACGAGCACCGCTCCGAGCACTGGGTCGTGATCTTCGGCGTCGCGACCTGCGTGGTCGACGGCGAGACGATCGTGGCCGGCCCCGGCGAGTCCGTCGACGTGGCCCAGGGGGCGGCACACCGCATCACCAACATGCACGCCGAAGAGCTCATCATCATCGAGGTTCAGCACGGCGCCTACACCGGCGAGGACGACATCTGCCGCCTCGAGGACGACTACGGCCGCCAGGAGTCCGAGTCGGAGACCGCCGACGCCTGAGCGCGGCGGTCTCTTCCCTCAGCCCGCGAGGTAGCGGCGGAGCGCCTCAGCGGCGTCCTCCGGCTCGAACCCGGTGGCCCTGATCTTCGTCAGGTCCATGGCGCTGTGCAGCGGACGGGGAGCGATGCCCTCCTTGCCGGCGTAGTACTCCTCGGTGGTGACCGCCGAGACGTCGTCGCGGCTGCGGCCGCTGAGCTCGAAGACGTCGCGGGCGATCTCGCACCACGAGCGCGCCGGGCCGGCGTTGGAGAGGTTGTAGGTGCCGAAGTCGGCGCCGGTCTCCAGCAGGTGCTTGGTGGCCCGGGAGAGCTCGGTGGTGAAGGTGAGCCGGCCGATCTGGTCGTCGACCACGCCCGGGGAGATGCCGCGCTCGGCGAGCGAGCGCATCGTCCGGACGAAGTTGTTGCCCTCGCCGATCACCCACGACGTGCGCAGCAGGTAGTGCTTCGGGGCCAGGCCCACGGCGAGGTCGCCCGCCGCCTTGGACTGGGCGTAGACCCCCAGCGGGGAGAGGGGCTCGTCCTCGGTGTGGCCGGGCTCGAGCGGCGCGGTGCCGTCGAAGACGTACTCCGAGGAGTAGTGCACGAGCGTGAAGCCGTGCTCGCGGGCCAGCGCGGCCAGGGTGGCCGGGGCCGAGGCGTTGGCAGCCCAGGCGGTCACTCGGCCCTCGGGGGTCTCCGCGGCGTCGACCGCGGTGTAGGCCGCAGCGTTGAGCACCAGGTCGTAGTCGCGCCAGGGCCAGGCCGCAACCTGCTCCGCGTCGGTCACGTCGAGCTCGTCGAGGTCGACCAGCTCGGCGTCGGGGAAGTCGGCCTGGAGCGCCCGGCCCAGCTGGCCCTTCGCGCCGATGATCAGCGTCTTCTGCCGCGCGATCGCGGTGCTCGGGTCGAGCGCGGGGTTGTTCTGGTCCTTCTCGGAGATGATCGCCTCGTCCAGCGGGATCGGCCACGGGATCGCCACCGTCGGGTCGGCGAGATCCAGGGCCGGATAGGTGATGCCCGGACGCCAGTGCTGGTTGACCAGGTAGGTGTAGGCGGTGTCGTCCTCGAGCGTCTGGTAGCTGTTGCCGACCCCGCGGGGGACGAAGATCGCCACCGACGGGTCCATCTCCAGGGTGAACGTGGCGCCGAAGGTCTCGCCCTCGCGCATGTCGACCCAGGCGCCGAAGATCCGGCCGGTGGCCAGGGAGATGAACTTGTCCCACGGCTCGGTGTGGATGCCGCGGGTCACGCCCCGGTCGGAGTTGAAGGAGACGTTGTTCTGCACCGGGCCGAAGTCGGGCAGGCCGATGGCGAGCATCTTCTCCCGCTGCCAGTTCTCCTTGAAGAACCCGCGGGCGTCCTCGCGCAGGTCGAGCCGGACGACGACCAGGCCCGGGATTGGGGTGGTCTCGAGGGAGGGGAGCGAAGTGTCGGCCACGACGGTCACTGCCCCTTCGCCGCGTAGGCGGCCTCGGTGGCCTCCTTGGCGGGGCGCCACCAGTCCTGGTGCTCCTGGTACCACTCGATGGTGCGGCCCAGCCCGTCCTCGAAGTTCTGGAACCTCGGCTCCCAGCCCAGCTCGGTGCGCAGCTTGCCGGACTCGATCGCGTAGCGCAGGTCGTGGCCGGCGCGGTCGTTGACGTGCTCGAAGTCGTCCTCGGCGCGGCCGAAGTGCTTGAGGATCAGCTGCACGACCTCGAGGTTGTTCTTCTCCCCGTCGGCGCCGATCAGGTAGGTCTCCCCGATCCGGCCCTTGTTGAGGATCGTCCAGACGGCCGAGGAGTGGTCGTCGGCGTGGATCCAGTCGCGGACGTTCTCGCCCGACCCGTAGAGCTTGGGACGGCGGCCGTCGATCACCTCGGTGATCTGGCGCGGGATGAACTTCTCGATGTGCTGCCACGGGCCGTAGTTGTTGGAGCAGTTGGACAGCGTGGCCTGCACCCCGAAGCTGCGCACCCAGGCGCGGACCAGGTGGTCGGAGGCGGCCTTGGACGCCGAGTAGGGGCTGCTCGGGTTGTAGGCGGTGTCCTCGGTGAACCGCTTCGGGTCGTCCAGCTCGAGGTCGCCGTAGACCTCGTCGGTGGAGATGTGGTGCAGCCGGACGCCGTGCTTGCGCACCGCCTCGAGGATCGTGAACGTCCCGATGATGTTGGTCTGGATGAACGGGCTCGGGTCGTGCAGCGAGTTGTCGTTGTGCGACTCGGCCGCGTAGTGGACCACCGCGTCGTGGGAGGCGACCAGCGGGTCGACGACGCTCGCGTCGGCGATGTCGCCCACGACCAGCTCGACCCGGTCTGCCGGGAGCCCCTCCAGCGCCTCGCGGCTGGCGGCGTAGGTCAGCTTGTCCAGCACCGTGACCGTCGCGTCAGTGTGCTCCATCAGGTAGTGGACGAAGTTGGAGCCGATGAAGCCGGCCCCGCCGGTCACGAGTAGACGCGTCATGGACGTGGAGTCTAGAGGGACGGGACGGAAGCCCTAGGGTGGGCCGCATGCGTGGAATCATCCTGGCCGGCGGGACCGGCTCGCGACTGCACCCGATCACCCAGGGCATCAGCAAGCAGTTGGTGCCGGTCTACGACAAGCCGATGATCTACTACCCGCTCACCACGCTGATGCTGGCGGGCATCCGCGACGTGCTGGTGATCACCACCCCGCACGAGGCCGCGGCGTTCGAGCGGCTGCTCGGCGACGGCTCTCAGTTCGGCATCAACATCAGCTTCGCGGTGCAGGCCAGCCCCGACGGGCTGGCCCAGGCGTTCCTGATCGGTGAGAAGCACATCGGCTCCGACACCGCCGGCCTCGTGCTCGGCGACAACATCTTCTACGGCACCGGGGTGGGCAACCAGCTCTCCGAGTTCGCCGACATCAAGGGCGCCGCGGTCTTCGGCTATCACGTCGCCGACCCCACCGCCTACGGCGTGGTCGAGTTCGACGACCAGGGCCGGGCCATCTCCCTGGAGGAGAAGCCGGCCGAGCCGAAGAGCTCCTATGCGGTGCCCGGGCTCTACTTCTACGACAACGACGTGGTCGGCTACGCCAAGGAGCTGAAGCCCTCGCCGCGCGGCGAGCTGGAGATCACCGACTTGAACCGCCGCTACCTCGACGAGGGTCGGCTCCAGGTCTCGGTGCTGCCCCGCGGCACCGCGTGGCTCGACACCGGCACCTTCGACTCCCTCAACGACGCCTCCAACTTCGTGCGCACCATCGAGAGCCGTCAGGGCTTCAAGGTCGGCGCCCCCGAGGAGGTCGCCTGGCGGATGGGGTGGCTCAGCGACGAGGAGCTGATGGAGCGCGCCGAGCCGCTGCGCAAGAGCGGGTACGGCGCCTACCTGATCGGGCTCCTCGGCGACCGCTGATCAGCGCAGTCGAGCAGTGGTTCAGTAGGCGCCGCTGGACCCGAAGACGGCCTTGACGGTGCGCGCCAGGATGGCCAAGTCCTGCACCATCGACCAGTTGTCCACGTAGTAGAGATCGAGCCGCATGGCCTCCTGTGGAGTGAGATCGCTGCGCCCCGAGACCTGCCAGAGTCCGGTCATGCCCGGGCGGACCCGGAGACGGCGGATCATCGCACCCTCGTAGAGGTCGACCTCCCGCTGCACTTGGGGTCGCGGCCCGATCAGACTCATGTGGCCTCGCAGTACGTTGAAGAGCTGGGGCACCTCGTCGACCGAGAAGCGGCGCAGCCATCTGCCGGGCCTGGTGATGCGTGGGTCGTCCTTCATCTTGAAGAGCAGGGCCTGTGAGCCCTGCTCCTGCTGCAGGTTCTCCACGCGTGATTCGGCGTCCACGACCATCGTGCGGAACTTCAGGCACGGGAAGGGTGTGCCGTCTTTACCGATGCGTGTCTGCGCGAAGAAGATCGGACCGCCATCGTGCAGCTTGACCCGGAGCGCGGCGAGCATCAGAACGGGACTCAGCGTCACAATCAAGATGAGCGAGCCCAGAAGATCGAAGGCCCGCTTGCCTCCTCGGGTGGCGAGGTGACCGCGCGGCCCGTCGACGTGGATGAGCGGCAGGCCAGCTACGGGACGGAAACGCACCCGATCCCCCGAGACGTCAGTGAGGCTCGGCGCCACCACGAGCTGGATGTCGTGGTTCTCCAGGGCCCAGGCGAGCTCCTTGAGCTGACTCGACGCGCCGAAGGCTCCGCCGGCGATGAAGACCACGTCGGAGCCGGACTCGATGGCGATCCGAGCCAGGTCCTCGATGTCGCCGAAGACCGTGAGGCCGTTGGGGGTGAGCTCATTCATGTCATAGGCCGGTGTGACCGCACCGATCACCTGGTAGCCGAGTCGCCGCTCGCGGGCGAGGTTGGTCGCAAGCTCGTCGGCGTGAGAGCGCGAGCCTGCGATGACAACCTTGTGCAGCAGGTGCCCGCGCTTCCTGAGCGCATACGCCGCATGCCGCAACCCATATCGGCCCAGGAGCAGCATCACGGTTCCGGAGGAGAACGCGAGCACGAAGAAGCCCCGCGACAGGTCGTACTTGAAGAGGTAGCACCCGATGCCGACGACCGCCGCGGCGATCAGCGTGCCGCGGGAGACACGCTTGTATTCCTCGAGGCCGGCGTCGAAGACCTCCGGACGATAGCCACCGAGGAAGAAGATGCCGCCCAGCCACCCGAGAGCTATCACCGGTGCGAGCCAGCGGACGTCGCCGGTGATGTCACTATCGAGACCCCACTCGACCCGGTCGCGCAGGTAGGCCGCGGAGACGAGTGTCATCGTGAGGATTAGCGCGTCCACCACGAAGACCAGATATGGAATGGCTCGAATGAGCTGGCTCTGGTTTCGCGCCCTCCAACGGTTCGGCCGGGTCTGGGAATGCGGCGGCCGCATAAGACCGTCTCCGGTCGCCTCTTTCGTGGCGACCTGTGGTGGTGCATATGTCATGGAATCCCCCCGCTGAATCCCGAGAATGTTCAGCCTTCCGTCGAATTATCGCTGACCCTCTGATGCACGTCACTCCCTGCCTATCACTACTGAACGGTAGTGGGGAGGGGATCCCACGAAAGACCGCGTTGCGGCCAGCGCGTGAGCGAAACTCACAGATTGGCAATGGCGCAGATCACATGGTGCCGGGTCGGCGGCCATCGAGCTTCGATCCATCGACCTCTTTCCCCGAGTGACGGGCATGCCTTTCTTCCACGCTGGACGGAACTCGCGCACCCACTTGAGGTAGCGCCCCTGGAGGGCCATACTTTGTCCGCAATCTTTACTAAATTACGTGACAATATGTAGATCAGGCGGAAGTGGGGGGTGAGGCGGGATGGGTCGGAGCCCGTTCGTCGTGCTGGCGCACGGCCGGCGTGGGCCCGTCGTCTCCCGCGTCCTGGAGCGTCTGCACAGTGGCGGTCCCACCACGCGCGAGCGGCTGGCCGCCGCCACCGGCTGTAGTGCCGCCAGCGTGTCTCGTGCGCTCACCGCCCTCCTCGAGACCGGACTCGTTCGCGAACGCCACGACCTGGCTGTGCCCGGAGCGACGGGGCGTCCCGGCATCCCGGTGGGGCTCGACCAGGAGTCCTACACGCTCGTCGGGGTGCACGTAGGACGCCACGTCCTGACGGTCGCCTGCACCACGCTCGACGGCCGGTGCCTGCGACGCGCCATCCTGGCCCGGGGCGACTCGCTGGAGACGGACCTGTGCAGAGCCGCCGAGGCCGTGGCCGGCCAGCTGCGCTCGCTGCGCTTCCGCACCCCGGTGGGGGTCGGCGCCGTCGCGTCATGGTCGGGACTCGGAATCACTCGCACCGAGGTGAAGCTGCTGCTGGAGGAGGAGCTGGGGCTCGACGTCGTCGTGACCGAGCACCTGGTGGGCGTCGCAGCGGCCGGCCTGCGCGACCCCGCCGCCCAGGGCGTCTCGACGGCCTACGTCTATGCCCGGGACACCGTCTCCTACGCCGTGGCCCACGACCTCGACGACCAGGTCGTCGTCCCGGGGGTCAACAGCCTGGATCACCTGCCCACCGGCGAGTCCGTCGAGTGCGCCTGCGGCCGCACCGGGTGTCTCCAGGTCGTCGCCAGTGACGCGGACCTGGCGGCCCGTGCCCATCACCACGGCTGGGTCGCCGCACCGCGGATCGAGAGCCTGCACGAGCTCGGCGCGGCCGGCGACCCACGGGCGGTGGCGATGCTGCGCACTCGCGCCCAGGTGCTCGGCCGCGCCGTCGCCGCCGTGCGCGACATCGTCGACCCTGAGCGCGTCGTCCTGGTGGGTGAGGCCTTCAGCTCGGGCGAGACCGCCCACCGCGAGCTCACCGCTGCCTTCGAGGCTGCCACGACCTTGCCCCCGATGCCCCTCGCCATCGCAAGGTTCGACGGCGGGGTCCAAGCCGCCTCCGCCTGCGCCGCCGCCATGGAGGCGGTGCTGCGAGACCCCCTCGACGCGGTGCCGCGAAGGCACCCGGCAGCCCAGCCCGAACTCGCCCGGCGCATGTCCGGGTGACCCAGCCGGCTGCCAGCGCGCTCGTTGCCGGGCGCCTCACCCAGCTGACCGCACCCCGCATTCCCCCACCGACCGGATCACCGAGCACCACCCGAGAGGAAATCCCCCATGCCATCGAACTCCCGTCTGCACCGCGGTCCTGCACTCGCCACCGCGGCCGTGCTCCTGTCGCTCGCGACAGGCTGCAGCTCCGCGGTGGACGAGGCCTCCGGTGGCACCGGTGGCGACCCCCAGAAGGGCGGCTCGGTCACCCTGGTGACGGGCGTCGATCACCAGCCGACCACCTTCTACCAGGGGATGGACAGCCAGAACACCATCTCCGGCCTGGTCTACGAGTCCCTGATCGACTACCCCGGAGACTCCCTGGAGCCCCAGCCCCGCCTTGCCACCGAGTGGGAGATCTCGAAGGACGGCCGGACGGTCTCCCTCCAGCTGCGCGACGACGTGACCTTCCACAGCGGACGCCCCTTCACCTCCAAGGACGTCGAGGCCAGCCTCAAGGCCTACACCGACCCCACGCGGGCCGGCCAGCTCGGGCGCACCGCCGCCGTGATCACCGACTACGACACGAGCGACGAGCACGCGGTCGTGCTCACCCTCGCGCACCCTGTCGGCAACATCCTCGACCTCCTCGACATCGTCCCGATCATCGACGCGGAGTCCCTGGCGGAGTTCGGCACAGGCAAGTCCTACATCGGCACCGGCCCCTTCAGGTTCACGGGCTGGACCCCCAACTCCAAGATCACCTTCGAGGCGAACGACGACTACTGGGACGGCCGCCCCAACCTCGACACCGTCGAGCTCGTCGTCGTCCCCGACCCGCAGACGCAGTCCGCCCAGCTTCGGTCCGGCCAGGTCGACGTCCTGCTCACCCCGACGAGCCGCGACGTGGAGGCGTTCGAGGACGACGCTGCCTTCCAGGTCCTCGACCTCGACGGTGTGGAGCGCACCCTCTACCTCGGCGCCAACGTCAAGGCGCCGGGGCTCGACGACGTCAGGGTCCGACAGGCCATCGCCCAAGCGATCGACCGCGACCGCATCCTCGAGGAGGTCTACCGCGGTCACGGCGACACCGACAACCTGCCCTGGCCCGACTACTCCCCGGCGCACGACGACCAGGCAAACCAGACCTACACCGGTGATCTCGACGCCGCCCGCAAGCTCGTCGAGGCGGTCGGCGACGTGCCGCCGATCGTCATCAGCTTCGGAGCCGGCAGCGGGGTCTTCGAGCAGATCGCGCTGATCATCCAGGACAACCTTGCCGAGATCGGCATCGAGACCAAGATCGAGCCCCTGGACATCGCGACGTCCGGCAAGGCGCTGCTGGAGGGCAGCTACAAGGGCCTCTGGCTCAACATCCACGCCTTCGCGCAGTACGTGCCCTCGACGTTGACGGTGAGCGCCTATCCGTTCAACTCCGAGCGGAACGCCTCCAACTACGTCGATGCCGACTACCAGAAGCACGCCGAGGCCGCCTGGAAGGTGTCCGACGGTCTCTCCTCGGACGCCGAGAAGGCCTACGGCGCCCTGAACGGGGACCTGCTCGAGGGCGCCTTCGTCATCGGCCTCGTCAACTACGAGCACCAGTTCGCCACCAAGGCCGGGCTCGAGGGTGTGGCCTGGTCCAAGCGCGGCGAGATCGACCTCGCCGACGCCACAGTGAGCGAGTGACGGGTGGCCCGATACGCGCTCTCCCGCATCCCGTCGGCGCTCGGGGTGCTGACCGTCGCGTCCGTGCTGGTCTTCACCCTGCTCCGGCTCGTCCCCGGTGACCCGGCCACGGTGCTCGCCGGGGCCGACGCCGGGCCAGAGGCGCTGGAGGCGCTGCGCCAGGAGCTCGGTCTGACCGGCTCTCAGGTCGCTCAGTACTTCAACTGGGTCGGGGCGCTGCTCACCCTCGACCTCGGCCGCTCCATGGTGGTCGGCGGGCCGATCAACGAGCTGGTGCTCGCTGCCGCGGGCAACACGTTGGTCCTCGCCGCGGTGGCGCTCGCCCTGGCGGTCGGGGTCGCGCTGGCTGTCAGCACCCTCTCGGTGATTGTCGAGAAGCGCTGGCTGACCAGCCTCGTCACCGCCTTCAGCACTCTGGCGGTGGCTGTCCCCAACTTCGTGACCGGGGTGGTGCTGGTGCTGCTGCTCGGGGTGCTGTGGCCGGTGCTTCCCGCCGGCGGGGAGCCGCCGGGCGGACTGTCGGCACGCCCCGACATCACCCTGCAGTACCTCGTGATGCCGGCGGTCTGCCTGGCGGCTCCGATCGCCGCCTCACTGACCCGGTTCCTCACCGCCGGCTTGCGCACCGAGATGCACAAGCCGTACGTCGTGACCGCCCGTGCCCTGGGCATCCCGCGAACCCGCATCGTGCTGACCCAGGTGCTGCGCAACGCCCTGCCGGCCAGCATCACGGTCACCGGTCTGCAGGTCGGGCACCTGCTCGGAGGCGCGGTCATCGTGGAGTCGATCTTCGCCTGGCCGGGCCTGGGCCACCTGCTCGAGCGCGGCATCTCGGGGCGCGACTACCCGCTGGTGCAGGTGATGCTCCTGCTCTCCGTCACGGTGTTCGTGGTGGTCCAGCTGGCCACCGACCTGGCCCACGCATGGCTGGATCCGCGGATCCGGCTGGGGGGTGCCGCATGAGCGTGCAGGAACCCGCTCTCGAGCCCGTCGCGGTGCTGGACGCCGCCGTCCTCGCAGACGAGTCCAGCGCCGAGCCCGAGAAGGTGTGGCGCGCGCTCACGCGTGGCCGCGGGCTGGTCGGGGCCGTCCTGGTCGGGGTGGTCGTCCTCGCTGGACTGCTGGCGCCCTGGCTGTCCCCCTACGGACCCAACGAGCAGGTCCCCGGCGCCAACATGCTCCCGCCGTCCGGCGCCCACCTGCTCGGAACCGACGAGGTCAACCGCGACCTCTTCTCCCGGATGCTCCACGGGATCCGGGTCGATCTGCTGGTGGTCTTCGGGGCCGTGCCGGTGGGGGCGGCCCTGGGATCGCTTCTGGGGCTGGCCGCCTCGTTCTGGGCGTGGGCCGACGTGCTGCTCCAGCGGCTGCTCGACCTGATCCTCGCCTTCCCCACGATCATCCTCGCCATCGCCCTCACCATGCTGGTCGGGCCGGGGCTGGTCACCGTCACCGCCGTCGTGGTGATCGCCGAGATTCCGGCGTTCGGCCGCCTGATGCGCACCTCGGTGCTCACGATCCGCGAGCTGCCGTACGTGGAGTCGGCCCGGGTCGCCGGTGCCTCCTCCTGGTGGGTCCTGCGCTGGCACGTCTTCCCCAACAGCCTCGAACCGCTGATGGTGCAGCTGGCGCTGGGGATGTCCGTGGCGGTCTTCATCGAGGGCGCGATGAGCTTCCTCGGCCTCGGGGTCAGCCCGCCGACGCCGTCACTGGGCTCCCTGATCAAGGAGGGGACTCGCGTGATGTACCACGCCCCGACGGCGGTGATCGGTCCGCTCGTGGTCGTCGCGGTCCTGGTCCTCGGCCTGCTCCTGGTCTCCGAGGCGCTCGCCGCCCACTCGAGGAAGAGATAGACATGCCCGCACCGCTGCTACAGGTCCGTGACCTCCACATCGACTTCGCCCACCCACGACCCGCGGTCGCCGGGATCGACGTCGACGTGCACGCCGGGGAGGTCGTCGCCCTGGTGGGGGAGTCCGGGTCGGGCAAGTCGATGACTGCTCGCTCCGTGCTCGGGCTGCTGCCCGAGGGCGCCACGGTCCGAGGCTCGGTGAAGGTGCTCGGCCAGGAGATGGTGGGTGCCGGCGAGCGGGCGCTCAACCAGGTCCGCGGGGCTCAGGTCGCCCTGGTGTTCCAGGAGCCGCAGAGTGCGCTCAACCCGGTGCGCCGGGTGGGCTGGCAGCTGCTCCAGGCGATCCGGGCGCATCGCAAGATCTCACGCGCCGAGGGTCGGGCGCTGGCCCTCGACCTGCTGCGTCAGGTCGACCTGCCCGAGCCGGAGAGTCGCCTCGACTACTTCCCCCACCAGCTCTCCGGTGGCCAGAAGCAACGGGTGGCGATCGCCCTGGCCCTGGCCAACGAGCCCAAGCTGCTGCTGGCCGACGAGCCCACCACCGCGCTGGACGTCACGGTGCAGGCCGAGATCCTCGACCTGCTCCTCGGCCTGCGCGACCGCACGGGGATGGGGATCCTGCTGATCACCCACAACATGGGGGTGGTCGCCGAGCGTGCGGACCGGGTGGTGGTGCTCAAGACCGGCGAGGTGGTGGAGGCCGCTCGCACGGTTCAGCTCTTCGAGGCACCCGAGCACGACTACACGCGCCAACTGCTGGACGCCGTACCCCGGATGCCGGAGGCGACGCCGGCGGGTGCCGCAGAGACGGAGCGGCCGCTCGTCGCTCGCCCCGAGGCACGCGCTCTGGTCCTGCACGACGTCTCCGTGGAGTTCGCGGGCCGGCACGGGAACGCCCCCTACCGCGCCGTCGATCAGGTCACCCTCGACGTGCGGGAAGGCGAGATCCTCGGCCTGGTCGGGGAGTCCGGCTCCGGCAAGACCACCCTGGGTCGGCTGGTCGCTGGCCTCGTCTCCCCGAGCGGCGGACGGGTCGAGGTCGCCGGGCAGGACCTCGCGGGCCTGCGCGCCGGCGGGCTCCAGCGACTGCGCCGCGAGCTGGCGCTGGTCCACCAGGACCCGGCTGGGTCCTTGGACCCCCGACTGACCGTGGGCGCTTCGATCCGGGAGCCGATGGAGATCCAGCGGGTGGGTACGACGGCCGAGCGGAAGGCCCGGGTGGAGGAGCTCCTCGCCGCCGTGCGGCTTCCCACCTCCCTGGCCGGCCGCTTGCCGCACCAGCTCTCGGGCGGGCAACGGCAACGGGTCGCCCTGGCCCGAGCTCTGGTGCTCTCTCCGCGCCTGGTGATCGCCGACGAGCCGACCAGCGCCCTGGACGTCTCGATCCAGGCCGAGGTGTTGAAGCTCTTCACCCGGCTGCAGCACGAGCTCGGCTTCGCCTGCGTCTTCATCAGCCATGACCTCGCGGTGGTGCACCAGGTCGCAGACCGGGTCGCCGTGCTCCGGTCCGGCCGGGTGGTGGAGGAGGGCGCGGCCGCCGAGGTGTTCGCCGCTCCGCGTGACGACTACACCCGGGCCCTGCTCGCTGCCGTCCCTGTCCCGGACCCCTCGGCCCGTGCGTCGGACGCCCACCGGGCGGCAGCACGGCACCGCGACAGGGCAGTGGACGAGATCTCGGTGACGGCATGAGCAGCTGCTGCGGAGGCGGACTCGGCGCCGGTGCGCCGGGAGCTGCGCTGCTGCCCACACCGAACCCGGGCCGTGACGGGGTGCCGCGGGCGTCGCAGCGCCCCACCAAGCGGCAGGTCCGGATCCCCGGCGGCTCGTTCTCGATGGGCGACCACCACGACGAGGGCTACCCCGCCGACGGGGAGACCCCCGTGCACCGGGTACAGCTGCGGGACTTCTTCCTGGACGAGACCGCAGTGGTCAACCGCGACTTCGCCCGGTTCGTCAAGGAGACCGGCTACGTCACGGAGGCCGAGCAGCTCGGGGTCTCCGCGGTCTTCCACCTGGCACTCGACGCGCCTGCGAGCGACGTGCTGCACCAGGTCGACTCCGCTCCCTGGTGGCTCGCGGTACGAGGCGCCGACTGGCGCCACCCGCACGGCGCGCGCTCCCAGGCCAAGCCCGACCACCCGGTGGTCCACATCACCTGGCACGACGCCGACGCCTACTGCCGGTGGGCCGGGAAACGGCTCCCCACCGAGGCCGAGTGGGAGTACGCCGCCCGCGGCGGCCTGGAGGGCAAGCGGCTGCCGTGGGGTGACGAGCTCGTCCCCGGCGGCTCCTGGCGGCTCAACATCTGGCAAGGCCGGTTCCCCACGCAGAACACCGAGGACGACGGACACCTCACGACCGCCCCGGCCAAGAGCTACCGCCCCAACGGGCACGGCCTGTGGAACATGGCCGGCAACGTCTGGGAGTGGTGCCAGGACTGGTTCTCACCGACCTGGTACGCCGAGTCGCCCCTCGAAGACCCTCGCGGTCCCGACACAGGGGCCCAGCGAGTGATGCGCGGTGGTTCCTTCCTCTGTCACGACTCCTACTGCAACCGCTACCGGGTCGCCGCCCGCTCCAGCAACGACCCCCACTCCACCTCGGCCAACGTCGGCTTCCGCTGCGCCAACGACGCCTGACGCCGGGCCCAGCTCACGTTCGACCTGCTCGCCAGTCCACCCACCGCCCACACCAGGAGATCCTCAATGGACCGCACTCGCCTGCCGCACCACTTCACCACCGAGCCCGTCGAGGCTGCGGAGACCATCCAGCAGCAGACAGTCCCCTTCCCGCGCCCTGGCGTGCCGACCGCGCCGGAGGGGGCCCCGAACGTGCTGCTGATCCTCCTCGACGACATGGGGTTCGGTGCCTCCTCGGCGTTCGGCGGGCCTTGCGCGATGCCGGTCAGCGAGCAGCTCGCCGAGAACGGGCTGCGGTACAACCGGTTCCACACCACGGCGATCTGCTCGCCCACCCGGGCGGCCCTGCTCACCGGGCGCAACCACCACACGGTGGGGATGGGCAACCTGACCCACTTCGCCACCAATGCACCGGGCTACGACGCGATGCGCGAGCCCAGCCAAGGGACGCTGGCGCAGGTCCTCAAGCTCAACGGCTATGCCACCGGAGCGTTCGGCAAGTGGCACCAGACCCCGGACTGGGAGATCACTCCGGCCGGCCCCTTCGACCGGTGGCCGACCGGTGAGGGCTTCGAGAAGTTCTACGGGATCAACTCCGGGGAGTCGAGCCAGTTCACCCCGACCCTCTACGACGGCACCGCCGCCATCGACGTGCCTGGCACCGAGGAGGAGGGCTACCACTTCTCCGAAGACATGGTCGACCAGGCGAAGCAGTGGATCACCCAGGTTCGTCGCTCGAGCGACGACAAGCCGTGGTTCACCTACCTCTCCTTCGGCGCCACCCACGCGCCCTTCCACCTGCCGCGCGACTGGCGCGGGCGCAACCGCGGCGACTTCGCCGAGGGGTGGAACGCGCAGCGGGAGGCGACTCTGGCGCGGCAGAAGGAGCTCGGTGTGGTGCCCCCCGAGACCGAGCTGGCCCCGTGGACCCCCGGCGTACCGCTCTGGGACGAGCTCACACCGGTCGAGCAGGAGGCCGCCCAGCTCTTGATGGAGGCCTACGCTGCCTTCGCCGAGCACACCGACGCCCAGATCGGTCGGCTGGTGGACTTCCTGCGGGAGACCGGCGAGCTCGACAACACGCTGCTGGTCTACGTGCTCGGCGACAACGGCGCCGCGGCCGAGGGGGGTCTCGGCGGCACTCTCAACGAGCACCTCACGATCAACGGGCTCGTCGAGGACCCGCAGCGAGTCGTGGACCAGGCCGACCTGATCGGCGGCCCGGAGACCTACCCGCACTACCCGGTGGGCTGGGCGGTGGCGATGAACGCCCCCTTCCAGTGGACGAAGCAGGCGGCCTCCCACTTCGGCGGCACCCGCAACGGGATGATCGTGCACTGGCCGGCCGGGTTCGAGGCCCGCGGCGAGCTCCGCGAGCAGTTCACCCACGTGATCGACGTGCTGCCCACGATCCTTGAGGCCGCCGGGCTGCCCCAGCCCGAGGAGCTGCTCGGTGTCGCCCAGGACCCGATCGAGGGCGTCTCGTTCCGGCACACCTTCGAGGACCGCGAGGCAGAGGACCGGCACACCACGCAGTATTTCGAGATCTTCGGCAACCGGGCGATCTACGACAACGGCTGGACCGCCGTCAGCAAGCACCGCACCCCCTGGGAGATCGCGAGCCGCGAAGCGCTGACCTTCGCCGACGACCGCTGGGAGCTCTATGACACCAACACCGACTGGGCGCAGGCCCACGACCTCGCTGACCAGCTCCCCGAGAAGCTCGCCGAACTGCAGGAGCTCTTCCTGACCGAGGCCCGCAAGTACCACGTGCTGCCGCTGGACGACCGGGTCGGGAAGTTCCCGGTGGCCGGCGAGCAGGGGCCGCCGACGCTCCCCAGCGAGATCAGCGTCACCCTCACCCCGGCCGACCGTTACGTCGGGATGCGTGGCACCCCGCGGCTCACGTCCACCTCCTACCGGATCACCGTCGACTTCACCGCTGAGAGCGACGCCAGCGACGGCGTCCTCGTCGCGCACGGTGGGTCGCCTGGCGGGCTGGCGGTCCACCTCGTCGCGGGACAGGTGCGCTACGTGCACAACCGACTCGGGGTCGACTGGACGAGCGTGGTCTCCGACGAGCCGGTGCCGGCGGGACGGCACCTCCTGGACGTGCTCTTCCACTTCGACGGTGACGCGTTCGGTGCGGGCGGGACGGTCGAGCTGTGGCTCGACGGGGCCCTTGCCGGGCAGGGGCGGCTGGCGCAGACCACCCCGATGACCTTCTCCACCAACGAGACCACCAACGTCGGGATCGACCGCGGCTCACCCGTCGCCCAGGACTACGCCCGTGGGGCCGGGAACCCCTACACCGGCACGGTGCACACGGTGACCCTCGTCTCCGGACCCGACTCGCTCGAGGTCTCCCTTGCCGACCAGTTGCGCGCCGAGCTGGTGAGCCAGTGAGCGCCACCCCCGACACACGATCCGCCGCCGCCCGCCGTCCCCCCGAGGAGACCCCGATGAACCGGACCGACCTTCCGATCGTGCTGAGCCGCCCCGACGTCGAGGCCCAGCACGACTACCGTCAGCAGGCCACCCCGTTCCCGGCGCCCGCCCGGGTGGAGGCGCCCGACGGTGCCCCCAACGTGCTGGTGGTGCTCTTGGACGACATGGGCTTCGGCGCCTCTTCCGCCTTCGGTGGGCCCTGCGCGATGCCGGTCGCCGAGCAGCTGGCCGAGGACGGCCTGCGGTTCAACCGGTTCCACACCACCGCGATCTGCTCGCCCACCCGGGCGGCGCTGCTCACCGGGCGCAACCACCACAGCGTGGGGATGGGCGTCGTCACCGACTTCGCCTCCACCGCGCCTGGCTACACCGGGATCCGACCGCTTGACGCCGCCCCCCTGGCACGGGTGCTCAAGGAGAACGGCTACGCCACGGGCGTCTTCGGCAAGTGGCACCAGATCCCGCAGGAGGAGATCACCCACGTCGGTCCCTTCACGCACTGGCCCACCGAGGAGGGGTTCGACAAGTTCTACGGCATCATCGGCGGCGCCGACGACCAGTTCCACCCGGCCCTCTTCGACGGCACGACGCAGGTCGAGCCACCGCGCACGCCTGAGGAGGGCTACCACCTCTCCGAGGACCTGGTGGACCGGGCGGCCGACTGGATCGACTCGGTCCGCAGCGTGGACCGGGGGAAGCCGTGGTTCGCCTACCTGCCGTTCGGCGCCACCCACTCGCCCTTCCAGGTCCCGGAGTCGTGGAAGGACCGGTACCGCGGCCAGTTCTCGCACGGCTGGGACGAGCAGCGTGAGCGCACCCTGGCGAAGCAGAAGGAACTGGGAGTCGTGCCCACCGAGACGGCGCTCACCGCCTGGCCCGACGGCGCTCCGCACTGGGACGAGCTCACCGAGACCGAGCGGGCCGTGGCCGAGAGACTGATGGAGGTCTACGCCGCCTTCGCCGAGCACACCGACGCACAGGTGGGGCGGCTCATCGATCACCTGCGTGAGAGCGGCGAGCTCGAGAACACGCTGGTCCTCTACATACTCGGCGACAACGGGGCGTCCTGCGAGGGTCGCCAGACCGGCACGTTCAACGAGCAGCGCACCTACAACGGGCTCCCCGAGACCGCCGAGGAGATCTTCGAGCGGCTCGACGAGATCGGCGGTCCGACCAGCTACGCCAACTACCCCGTGGGCTGGGCGCTGGCCATGGACACGCCGTTCCAGTGGACCAAGCAGGTGGCCTCGCACTTCGGTGGCACCCGCAACGGCCTGGTCGTCCACTGGCCGGCGGGCATCGCCGACCGCGGCGCGCTCCGGACCCAGTGGCACCACGTGATCGACGTGGCACCCACCGTGCTGGAAGCCGCGGGGATCCCGCACCCGGAGCGGGTCGACGGGATCGTGCAGCGCCCGATCGAGGGCACGTCGATGCTCTACGCGCTGCGAGACGGTGCTGCCGCCGACCGTCACCTCACGCAGTACTTCGAGATCTTCGGCAACCGGGGGATCTACCACCAGGGATGGACTGCGGTCACCAAGCACCGGTCGCCCTGGGATCTCTCCAACACCGATCCCATCCCCTTCGAGGACGACGTCTGGGAGCTCTACGACATCACCCGGGACTTCTCCCAGGCACGGGACCTCGCGACCGAGGAGCCCGAGCGGCTCGCCGCGCTGCAGGAGCTCTTCCTCGAGCAGGCCCGGATCCACCAGGTGCTCCCGCTGGACGACCGGGGGATCGAGCGGATCGACGCCGGGATCGCAGGCCGCAGGGTCAACGACGTGGGCAACCGGGTCACCCTCCCGCCCACCACCCGCCGGCTGCCCTCCGCCTCGTTCCCGAACGTCTCCAACCGGAGCTTCCGGTTCAC
Source organism: Nocardioides sp. Z50_6 (assembly GCF_058215755.1). NCBI lineage: Bacteria > Bacillati > Actinomycetota > Actinomycetes > Propionibacteriales > Nocardioidaceae > Nocardioides > Nocardioides sp. Z50_6. Next base: position 331,736 of record NZ_JBZAJB010000004.1, read on the forward strand.
CGTGCCCTTGATCGCCGACTCCGACGCCTCCGACGGGGTGCTGGTGAGTCTGGGCAGCTCGTTCAACGGCCTGTCGTTCTACGTGCGCCAGGGGATCCTCACCTTCGCGCACAACCTGTGCAGCCTCGAGACGACGCACGTGCGGGCCAACCGACCGCTCCCGGCGGGGGAGCACGTGGCGGAGTACGAGTTCGAGTACGACGGTGGCGGGCTGGGCCGGTCGGGTGTCGGAAGGCTCTTCCTCGACGGGGTACTTCTCGGGGAGGGGAGAGTGCCGAGGACAGCGATGTTCGGCGCGGGGCGGCTCACCGTCGGGGCAAACCCCGGGACGCCCGTGACCGATGACTACTCCCGCGGCGACGAGTATCGCTACACCGGCTCGATCGGCCGGGTCGTGCTGGTCACGGAGCAGGCAGCCGCGATTCCGTCAGCCGCGCAGCGGCTCGAAGCAGAGCTCGTCACCCATTGACCGCACCTGCGGTGGGTGGGTCCGAGACCTGATCTGCGAGGCCCTCGCTCCGGATGACGATGATCCGGAGCGGGGGCCCGAAGTTCGTGCGGGTCGGACACGCCGATGACGACCTGCCGGCTCACTTCCAGCCGGCCTTGAGAGCCTCGATGTCGGCCTCGACCATCATGGTGATCAACTCGGGGAAAGCCACCTTCGGCTCCCAGCCCAACACCTCGCGCGCCTTGCTCGCGTCGCCGACGACGCTCTCCACGTCCGCCGGGCGGCGGAAGCGCTCGTCCTGGCGCACGAAGCGCTGCCAGTCGTCGATCCCCACGTGACCGAACGCGATCTCGACCAGGTCGCGGATGGAGTGGGAGACGCCGGTGGCGATCACGTAGTCGTCTGGTTCGTCCTGCTGGAGCATCCGCCACATCGCCTCGACGTAGTCGCCGGCGAACCCCCAGTCGCGCCGCGCGTCGAGGTTGCCCAGCACCAGCTCGTCCTGGAGCCCCAGGTGGATCTTCGCGACCGCCTTGGTGACCTTGCGGGTCACGAACTCCTCGCCCCGGCGCGGTGACTCGTGGTTGAAGAGGATCCCCGAGGAGGCGTGCATGCCGTAGGACTCGCGGTAGTTGATCGTCATGTAGTGGCCGAAGACCTTGCTCACGCCGTAGGGCGAGCGCGGCCACAGGAGCGTCGTCTCTCGCTGTGGCGTCTCTTGCACCTTGCCGAACATCTCCGAGCTCGAGGCCTGGTAGAAGCGGACTGCGCTGGGTTCGCTGCGACAGTGGAGGCGGACAGCCTCCAGCATGGTGAGGACGCCGGTCGCGGTGACGTTGGCGGTCTGCACCGCGTTCTCCCACGAGCCGGCCACGAAGGTGATCGCCCCGAGGTTGTAGACCTCCTCGGGTTGCGACAGGTTGAGCGCGCGCATCAGGCTCGACATGTCGGTCAGGTCGCCGTTGTGCAGGTGCACGTCGGGGACCAGTTGCTCGACCAGCTCGCGGCGCGGATTGTTCTGGCCGCGGATCACCCCGTGCACCTCGTAGCCCTTGGCCAGCAGCAGCTCGGCCAGGTAGAGGCCGTCCTGGCCGGTGATGCCGGTGATCAGGGCACGGGACTTGGTCATGAGAGAAAGTCTCTCAGGGCCTGCTTACGAGCATCGTGCCCACTCCACGAGAGGCACTTCGTTCAACCGTCACGTCACTTAGGCGCCCGCTGTTCCGGACCTGGGTCGCAGACGGCACCTCGACCCTCCCGAGGACAATCGGCCACGTTTGGCCCTGGTGGCGGGATGGTCATGGACGGGGGCGCACCATGAAATCTGCGCTGAACTTGACCGTTCCCCCTCGGAGGCTCTCCGTGTCACGCAATGATCTGGCTCGTGAAGAGTCGGGGGCTATGGATGCTTCTCGTCGGTCTCCTTCTCGGCGCCGGGGGCGGTGCGTCAGCGGCAGTGGCTCAGCTTCAACGCCTGGCTCAAGAAGGCATACCCCGCCGTCATCGACATTGCCGCGGTGGTGGCCGACCCCTACGACCCGTTGCGTCTGCGGCGTGCGGCGGGCTGGGAGGAGGACGGGGTGCACTACGGGCGCCCCGCCAAGCGCGCCGTCGCGGAGGCGGTGGCCAATGGCTACCCGTGGGACCTGCCCACGCCGAGCCCTTACCAGAAGATCGCCGCCGACACCTTCGTCCCGGCCGGCGCGGTGGTGCTGTCCTCCCCGGACGGCACCCGGTACGCCCTCACGGTCGCAAACGGTGGGGGCTGACCGCCACCCCGATCTGACATTCTGCTCGAATCCGCTACGACTGCGGGGGTCTGGGCCTGTCGGAGATCTTTCGCGCTGGCACTCCACCCCAGACCTCCCAGTCGCCAGTGCTCTTCAGAAGGACTGAGTTAGCCCCCACGACGGTGCCGGTCCCGACGCGCAACACCCCGGCGCCGCCCAACACTTTCGCGCCAGCACAGAGGACAGCATCGTCTCCCACCTCGACACCCTCGAAGCCATTCTCGGCGTCCGTGCCATCCAGGGACGCGCGGCCGATGGTGACCTGCTGGTAGATCGTGACGTTATTGCCGATCGTGGTCTTCGGGGTAATGACCAGCCCCTGCCCTCGGTGCTGCATCACGAGATCTCTCCCGATCTTGGTCTGCGGATGCACCTCGACCCCGAGGAGTAACAGCAATTCCCGAGCCCACTTGTGGTCGCGCCGGTACACCAACCGCTCGATTCTCCCCGTCACGCCGCACAGGCTAGCGGCCCCCCTTCCCTACTGACGCCCATTCTGCTCGGTTAGTACGCGACTGCCTCTGCGCCCATGCGAGCTGATTACCGGTTGCCCCCGCTCCCACGCCGCTGCGGAACTTCGTACTAGCGGGGATGTCCTCTTATGACCGCCTCAGCGAGGACCTCCTGGCAGTTGGAGTCCATCCGATTTGCTTTCGCGCGCCCGCCCTTGTCGTACCCACGCCAAGGTGAGCAACTTCGGTCAGGCGCGAGGGCATCCGCAGCGACCAGACTGGCCTCATGAGCGAGACCACCCCCGGGCGTGACCGGCTCCGCGAGCTGCTCGACGCCGTCCTCGACGAGGAGAACACGACGCTCGACGAGATGGCCTCGGGCGCCCTCGCCTCGCCGTACCACTTCACCCGCCAGCTCTCCCGGGGTGCGGGGGAGCCGCCGGTGGCGATGCGGCGCCGGGTGATGCTCGAGCGGGCCGCGTGGCAGCTGCGGCAGGGCGCCTCGGTGACGAGTACGGCGTTCGAGGCGGGCTACGAGTCCGTCGAAGGGTTCAGCCGCGCCTTCGCCCGCGCCTACGGGCAGCCGCCGAGCGCGGTCCCCGCCGAGCCCGGCACCCACTGGCTGCCGGCGCCCAACGGCATCCACTTCCACCCGCCCACCTCGTTGTGGGTCGAGCAGCCGCCCACACCGGGCAGCGGGCAGGTGCTCCTGATGCTCGTCGAGCACGACCTCGACGACACCCGCGACCTCCTCGAGGCGGCCAAGGGGTGCGGCGACGATGAGTTCCGGCGCCCTCGACTGACGGGCCACATGGTGCTGCCCTTCGAAGGGACGGAGGAGTCACTCGCCGATGTGCTGCACCACCTGGTGCGCACCAAGGAGATGTGGCTCGCCTCGATCTCCGTCCACCGGCGCCAGCTCGCCCGCTGGATGCTCGGCACCGTAGCCCCCAGCTGGCCGGAGGGCGACCCCATCACCTGGCTGCGACGACGTACCGGAGGAGTCCCGTGACCCGCACGACTTACTACACCGCCACCACCCTCGACGGCTTCCTCGCCGACGAGCACGACTCGCTCGCCTGGCTCTTCGAGCAGGAGATCGACGAGCGGGGGCCGATGAACTACGACGACTTCTATGCCCGCATCGGGGCGTTGGCGATGGGCGCCACCACCTATGAGTGGATCGTCGACCACATGGCCGGGACCGGGGAGAAGTGGGCCTACACGATCCCCAGCTGGGTCTTCACCCACCGCGACCTGAACGCCGTGGGGGAGCGGATCGCCTTCACCGCCGCACCCGTGGAGGAGGTGCACGCCGCGATGGTCGAGGCCGCCGAGGGACGCGACCTGTGGGTGGTCGGCGGGGGAGACCTGGCCGCCCAGTTCGCCGAGCGCGGGCTGCTGGACGACGTGATGGTCTCCATCGCCCCGGTGACGCTCGGCGCCGGGCGGCCGCTCCTCCCACGCCCCTTCGACCTGCGGCTGGTCGAGCACGACCGCAACGGCGCCTTCCTGTGTGCGCGCTACGAGGTGGTCGGGCCCCGCCGCTAGGGTTGACGACCATGAAGATCCTCGTCACCGGCGGCGCCGGCTACATCGGCACCATCACCTGCAAGGCGCTCGAGCAGGCGGGCCACACTCCCGTCGTCCTCGACTCGCTCTTCAGCGGCCCTCGGGTCTTCGTCGGCGACCGGATCTTCTACGAGGGCGACATCGCCGACCGGGAGCTGCTGCGCCGGGTCTTCGCCGAGCACCCCGACATCGACGCCACCATCCACATGGCGGCGCGGATCATCGTGCCGGAGTCGATGGAGCTGCCCTATGAGTACTACCGCGACAACGTGGCGAAGTCGCTGGAGCTCTTCGACGAGCTCGTCGCGCTCGGCAAGCCGCGGGTGCTCTTCTCCTCCTCCGCCTCCCTGTACGCCGAGAAGGCCGACTTCGAGGTCACCGAGGACGACCCGCTCGCGCCGGCCTCGCCGTACGCCCGTACCAAGCGGATGATGGAGCAGGTGCTCCAGGACATGGCCGAGGCCACCTCGCTGCGCGCGATCATCCTGCGCTACTTCAACCCCGTCGGCTCCGACCCCGACCTGGAGTCCGGCATCTACGTGCGCGAGCCCTCCCACGTGCTCGGCCAGCTGGTGATGGCGGCGCGCGGCATGAAGGACGCCTTCACCATCACCGGCGTGGAGCACCCGACCCGCGACGGCACCGGCATCCGCGACTACATCCACGTCTGGGACCTCGCGAAGGCCCATGTGCGCGCGGTCGAGCGGTTCGACGCCGTCCTGGCGGCCGAGGACGCGCCCAGCACGGTGATCAACGTCGGGATGGGCCAAGGGACGACGGTGCGCGAGCTCGTCGCCTCCTTCGAGCGGGTCTTCGGGCAGCCGGTGCCGGTCCGGGAGGCGCCGCCGCGCCCGGGTGACGCGGTCGGCGCGTTCGCGAATGTCGACAAGTCCTCGCGCCTGCTGAACTGGAAGACCGAGCTCACCCTCGACGACGCCATCGCCTCCGCGCTGGCCTGGGGCGAGAAGCGCAAGGAGATCCTCGGCTACGAGTGAGCCGTTGACCTACCGGCGAGTCGGTGGAAGATTGATGCGCATGGAATCTTCCCGGCAGACGCGATGAGCGCCCTGGCCCCGGGCGGCTACGCCCACCGCAGGGCTCCTGAGCTGGTCGAGGAGCTGCTCGCCATGAAGGACGTGGCCTCGGCGACGAGCCGTGGCCCCGAGGTCGAGCTGTGCCTGCTGCGGATGCGGCAGATGCACTCCGGCGACGGCACGGCGTCCGTCGTCCCGGTGCCCGCCGAGGTGGACCCGGCGAAGGTGGCGGCGCTGTCCCAGTGGTGGGAGTCCGACCTGTTCGGCGAGCACGAGCGGGCCTGCCTCAACCTCACCGAGCAGTTCGTGCTGTCGGTGAGCGCGGTGTCGCAGGCCGACATCGACGCCCTGAAGCCGGCGTGGTCCGAGGAGCAGATCTACGACTTCGTGATGGCGCTCTACGTCCAGGACCTCTCCTCGCGGGCCGACCTGGTGCTCGCCTCGATCTTCGACGACCAGCCGGTCGGCGACCAGAGCCTGGGAGGCTGACATGGAGACCATGAAGCCGCGCCTCGACATCCTCGAGCGGAACTCCGGACGCCGCGGCACCCCGCTCGACCGGGCGATCCGCAGCTATGCGCGGGTCGCCGTCCGCCAGGGCGGTCTCGACAGCCTGGTCACCGAGGCGGTCCGGCTGCGCTGTGCCCGCGTCCACGACTGTCGCCTGTGCCAGTCGCTGCGGTCGAGCGACGCCCTCGCCGCCGGCTTCGACGACGAGACCAGCGCCGCCATCGACCGATACGAGACCAGTGACCTGCCCGAACGGGTCAAGGTCGCGCTGCGCCTGACCGACGCGATGATCTTCACCCCCGTCGGCGTCTCCCAGGAACTGCGCGCCCAGCTGCTCGAGCACTTCTCCCCGGAGGAGGTCATCGAGATCGTCGGTGACATCGTGAAGTGGAGCAGCCAGAAGTCGCTGGTGGCCCTGCGGATGGAGTCCCCCGTCGAGGGCAGGAACGTCCTGACCTTCGACGAACGCGGCGACCACGTCCTGAGCTGACCCCTCAGCGCACCAGGGTGGGTCGAGCCTCGAGGACAGTGAGCTCCTCGGGGGTGCCGGTGATGGTGCGGGTGTCGGGGATGTCTTGCCAGGTGGGGTCGTCGCCGACGCGGTAGCGGCCCTTGTAGGTGACGTCCAGCCTAGGGCGGACCGTGGTGTCGGCCTGGGTGTAGCGGTGGGTGATCGCGTCGTCGGGTAGGGCCGCCCCGCCCTCGGGGAAGGGGGCGCCGCCGTGGGTGGTGGTGGTCGTGCTGGCGTCGTCCGGGTGGGCTCCGGGGCTGGTGTCCCAGGTCCAGGTGAAGGAGACAGGACTGGCCTCGATGGTCACCGGGTAGCCCAACAGACTGACCGACCGGGTCTCGGGGGTGGTGGATGGGGTGGAGAAGACCGTGTCGAGGTTGACCAGGGTCTCCCCGCCACCCGGTTGGACGACGAGGGTGGCCGCCGGCCACTCAAGCGTCGCGAAGGCGACGGCTACCTCTTCGGGACCGGGCTCACCCTGGACGTTGACCTCGTTCTCCTCTCCCAGGCACACGTGGCTGTCGAACGTCCAGGGGCCGCCGGCGCGGAGTCGGCGATCGACCAGGTAGCGCCCGGTCGCAGAGGCTTCGTCGCAGTAGGCAGGACGGTCACAAGGTCCCTCGTCGATGGGGCGCACCCCCGTCTCCAGGTCTTGGCAGAGCCTCCTGACGCGATATTCGTACTCGCTGATAGTGCTGTTGATGCGCTCGCGGGTCTCTTCGGGCGTGCGAGTGCACGCCACGCTCACGTCACGGAAAGACACGTCTGTGCTGCATTCGTCGGCGGCTGGGTTTGGTACCGGGGCCGGATTCAGCGAACTGACGAGGAGGAGGACTGCTGCGAGGCTCACAGCGGCCTACGAGACAGGTCGACGAGCGTGAAACCCTCAGGCGTTCGCCGGAGGGTGAGCATGTACTTGGTCTTGCCGCCGGCCAAGCGTTCCACGGGCGCGGTGCTTGCACTCTTGTAGCGGGTGGGTGCGACGGTCACCCAGATGTCGTAGCTGCGGGGCGACATCTTCTCGAGCTTGGTGATCTCCATGCCGTCCCACTCGACGAACCCCCCGGCTGCGTACATCTCCTCGATGCGGTCAGCGGTTTCGCGGCATGGTGCGCACTCACTGGCGATCTGGTTGTGCGCCCTGGTGTCTCCGGTGTTGTGCATCTCCAGGTCCGTGTCCACCCACCGCTGGATGAACTCCTCCGGTGTCTCCTCGACACTCGCCTCCGCCTCCGCCTCCGCCTCCGCCTCCGCCTCCGACGGTGACACCGACGCCGACGGCTCGGCGAACTTGGGCTCCGCATCCTCCGCACACCCACCGAGGGAGAGCGCCAGGGCCCCAGCGAGGAGGACGAGCGAGCGTCGCGCGGACGGGCCTGGTCGTCGTACAGACATGGAGTACCTCCCCCGGAAGAGCCGTGCGCGATCGACAGTAGGGGCAGCCCTCGGCCCTGCCCGGGGCTGTCCACAGGCGTCCCGCGTGGGAAAGGGGAGACCGCCGGAAGTTCCCCAATCCGGGGGAGAGTGAGGAGGCCCCACGAAGGAGCGTGGGTCGCAGAGTCCAGAGGGCAGCGCAGTCATCGGACTGGGCGAAGGACGATGTCGGAAACCAGGAAACCATCGGGGGTGGCTTCAAGTTCGAACTGATATTTCGTCAGGCCGCCGGAGTAGTTCTTGAGTGCCGCGGACCGCGACGCTTTGTACCGAGGAGCACGGGCGCGCGTCCCGCGGAGGAGCGCGGGCGTCGTGCAGACATGGAGATCCTGTCCAGAGGTGCGCCCCGGCCTCCTGGGCGGACGTTCCGCGCACGCGGTCAGCGCACCAGGGTGGGTCGGGCCTCCAGGACGGTGAGCTCCTGGGGGGTGCCGGTGATGGTGCGGGTGTCGGGGATGTCTTGCCAGGTGGGGTCGTCGCCGATCCGGTAGCGGCCCTTGTAGGTGACGTCGACCCTAGGGCGGACCGTGGTGTCGGCCTGGGTGTAGCGGTGGGTGATCGCGTCGTCGGGTAGGGCCGCCCCGCCCTCGGGGAAGGGGGCGCCGCCGTGGGTGGTGGTGGTCGTGCTGGCGTCGTCCGGGTGGGCTCCGGGGCTGGTGTCCCAGGTCCAGGTGAAGGAGACAGGACTGGCCTCGATGGTCACCGGGTAGCCCAACAGACTGACCGACCGGGTCTCGGGGGTGGTGGATGGGGTGGAGAAGACCGTGTCGAGGTTGACCAGGGTCTCCCCGCCACCCGGTTGGACGACGAGGGTGGCCGCCGGCCACTCGAGCGTCGCGAAGGCGACGGCTGCCTCTTCGGGACCGGGCTGACCCTGGACGTTGACCTCGTTCTCCTCTCCCAGGCACACGTGGCTGTCGAACGTCCAGGGGCCGCCGGCGCGGAGTCGGCGATCGACCAGGTAGCGCCCGGTCGCAGACGCCTCGCAGTAGGCAGGGCGGTCACAAGGCCCCTCGTCGATGGGGCGCACCCCCGTCTCCAGGTCTTGGCAGAGCCTCCTGACGCGATATTCGTACTCGCTGATCGTGCTGTTGATGCGCGTCTGTGTTTCGCCCGCAGACCGCTCGCATGTCAACCCCGTGGTAGTCATGTCGACGTTCTCCTGGCATCTATCCCCGGCCACCGCCCCCGGCGGTGGCACCGGGTTCAGGGTGAGGAGGACCGTCAGCATGGAAACGAGGCTCATAGGGGCCTCAATGCCAGGTGCGTCAGGGTGAAGCTCTCACCGGCGCGACGCAGGGTCAGGACGTACTTGGTCGGCCCGCCGTCGATCCGCTCCACAGGAGCGGAGGCTGACGGCCTGTAGCGCGTGGGAGACGACGTGACCCACACGTCGTATCGGCGCGGGTAGAGCTTCTCGATCTTCGTGATCTCCATGCCGTCCCACTCGACGAAACCACCTGCTGAATGGATGGCCTCGATGCGCTCGACAGTGGCGGAGCACGGCTCGCATTCCCGCGTGAGCTCCCGGTACTCGGATGTGTTTCCCGTGGTCTGCATTTCGTGGTTGGACTCGGCCCAGCGCTGGATGAACTCCTCCGGCGTCTCCGCCTGCGCAGCCTCGCTCGCCGCGGACGCGGAGGGGGAGGAGGACGCTGACTCGGTGGGCTCGGCGATCCGGGGGACAGGCTCGTCCTCGGCGCATCCGGCGACCGCGAGCGAGAGAGCTGCCAGCAGCGTGGCGAGCGTGCGACATACGGCCATGGTGTTCCCCTCCGAACGGACCGGTGCGCGTCGAGACTAGGGAGGTTCGAGCGTCCCGTTCCCCGCTGTCCACACCCGTGGGAGGCGCTCAGGCGGGTGCGGGCGAGGGCGCCGGTCAGGTTCCCCGATCTGGGGTAGGGGTGGGGTCCGCCCGAAGCGGTGCCCGGGCCTCAGTCAGGACCCGGTGCCGAGCCCGGGACCGGCTTCCCTAGTCTGGGGTCGTGAACGATCCTGAGTTGTTGGTGACCAAGGCGGACGGCGTCGTGACGGTGGTCTTCAACCGTCCGCAACGGCACAACGCCTTCACGAAGGCGATGTACGGCGAGCTGCGCGAGCTCTGCGAGGACCTGCAGAACCGCCCGGAGGTGCGGGTCCTGGTGCTGCGGGGCGCCGGCGGCCGGGCGTTCGCGGCGGGCAACGAGATCTCCGACTTCCTCGAGGCCGACGCCGTCGCCTACGAGGAGTGGATCCGCGAGCTGCTCGGCCTGCTCTTCGCGGTGCCCCAGGTGACCGTCGCGGCCATCGACGGCTTCTGCGTCGGCGGCGGGCTGGCCGTCGCCACCCACTGCGACATCCGGATCGCCACCCCCGAGTCGCGCTTCGGCTACCCGATCGCCAAGACCCTCGGCAACGCCCTCGCCGCCCCGATCGTGCACCGCTGCGCGGCGGTCTTCGGCGAGTCCCTGACCCGCAAGATGCTGCTCACCGGCCGCCTCGTCGACGCCGAGCGGGCCTTCTCCGTCGGCGCCCTCACCGAGATCACCGAGGACCTCAACGGCACCCTCGACGAGCTGGTCGGCGAGATCATCGGCGCCTCCGCCACCACCCAGCGCGCCACCAAGCAGCAGCTCCACGCCCGCGCCACCGAGCAGGAGCACGCGCCCGCCTTCGACGAGGAGCTGCTGCGCGAGGTCTACACCGGCGAGGACTTCGCCGAGGGCGTCCGCGCGTTCCTCGCCAAGGAGAAGCCGCAGTTCGCCAAGAAGGTCCTGGACGAGGAATGACGGCACCCGGGGCGGACCGGCTGGTCAACCTCCGCGACCTCGGCGGCCTGCCGGTCGCCGGCGGCGGGGTGACCCGGCACGGGGTGCTCTACCGCAGCGACGCCCCCCACCCCGACGACCGCGACCCCGAGCACGTCGCGCACTGGCCCCCGGCCACCGTCGTCGACCTGCGGATGGAGCGCGAGGCCAACCGGGTGCCGTACTCCCTGGAGGGCGCCGAGCGGATCCTGCACCCGCTCCACGAGGCCGCCGCCCCGGAGAACATCCGCGACGCCGCCATCGGCGAGCTCTACCGGCACATCCTCGACTCCGCCGCCGACCGGGTCGCCGCAGCGGCCGGGATCGTCGTCACCCGGCCGGGCCCCGCCCTGGTGCACTGCACCGCCGGCAAGGACCGCACCGGGATCGTGGTCGCCGCCCTGCTCCTCAGCTCCGGAGTCGCCCGCGCCGACGTCATCGCCGACTATGCGCTGACCGGCGACAACATGGACGCCGTGGTCGCGCGCATCCGCAAGCACCACAACCCCACCCGCAAGCCGGTCAACCCCCAGTGGCTGCTCACCTCCGCCGAGGCGATGGCCGAAGTCGTCGAGGTGATCGACGACCCCCGGCACGGCGGCGCGCGCGGCTGGCTGGTCGAGCACGGGACCCCCGAGGCCGCGCTGGACGACTGGACGGCCGGCTTCCGCGAGGGGTGAGACCCCTCAGGGGCGCAGCCGGACCGCCCGGACGGCGTACAGCAGGGAGACCGCCACCATCACCACCCCCGTGCCGCAGCAGACCAGCATCGCCCGGGTGAAAGCCGCAGCGTCGGGCGTGCCGTCGAAGGTGAGCACGAAGACGCCCAGGGTGCTGCCGAGGGAGAACCCGAGGTAGCGCACGACCATGGTGAACCCCAGGCTGCTGCCGGTCTCCGAGGCCGGCACCGAGCTGACCAGCAGCCCCGGGATGGCGGCCAGCGCGAGCCCGCTGCCGGTGCCGGCGAGCACCATCCCGACCACCAGCTGGGCCAGCGAGTCGTGGCAGAGCGTCACCCAGCCGAAGGCCGCCAGGTAGGTCGCACAGCCCAGCGGCAGCAGGTAGACCCGGTCGATCACCGTCGCCAGCCGCAGCCCGACCCGGCTCGCGGCCACGCTCAGCACCGAGTAGGGCGCGATCAGCCACCCCGCGGCGCCGGGGCCGTGGCCCAGCCCCCAGCCGTCGGCCTGGACCACCACGGTCACCAGCGGCAGCAGCAGGTAGGCACCCACCCCGACCAGGAACGAGGTGGAGTGCGCCAGCAGCGGCACCGGCTGCAGCGCCAGCCGCAGGTCGACGATCGGGCGCGGGGTGCGCCGCACCCACCACCCCCAGGTGAGCGCGCAGACCACGGCCAGCCCGAACGCCGTCAGCAGGAACGGCCTACCGGCCGTGGTCGCCTCGGCCAGCCCCACCAAGGCCGCGGTGGTGCCGCCGGAGAGCAGCAGGGTGCCCACCCAGTCGACGCGGGCGGGCTCGTCCCACGGGTTGACGGGGAGCACTGCCAGGCAGAGCCCCAGGGTCGCGGCGCTGAGCAGCGTGCCGGTCAGGAAGGCCACGTGGATCCCCCACGCCTCGGCGATCATCGAGGCGAACGGGAAGCCGAGCCCCGCCCCGGCCACGGTGGTGACCGAGAGCAGGGAGATGCCGCCGGCCCGCCTGGCCACCGGGAGGTGGGTGCGGGCGATCGCGATCGCCACCGGGGTGAGCCCGTAGCCCAGGCCCTGCAGGCCGCGGCCGGTGAGGAAGACCCCGAAGCCCAGCGGGAAGGCGCAGAGCAGGCCGCCCAGGGTCACCGCGGCCAGCCCGGCGACCACCACCGCGTTGCGGTGCCGGGTCGCCGAGAGCCGCCCCAGCACCGGCGTCGCCGCGGCGCCCACCAGCAGGCTCGTGGTCAGCGACCACTGGGCGGTGTCGAGGGAGACGTCGTACTCGCCGGCGATCTCCGGCACCAGGGGGGCGCCCAGCGCCCCGATCAGTGAGGTGACGGTGGTCAGCAGGACCAGGGCGGGCAACAGGAGAGGGGCGACGACAGGCACGGTGGCGTCACCTTAGGCACCACGACGGGACCCGGCGCCAGGGACCCGCCGAAAACTGGTCACCGGAAACGGATTGACTCAGTCCGTTTTGGTTCCTACTGTGGGTCAGGTCACACCAGAGGCGAAGGAGATGGCCATGTCGGAGCTGCTCGAGCTCGACCAGGACGACGTCGCGGAGGAGTTCTTCCGGCGCGGCTGGACCGACGGCCTCCCGGTCGTGCCGCCCACCGTGCCCGCCGTCGACGCGATGCTGGCCGCCGTCGACCTCGAGCGGGACGACGTCATCGGCGGCATCCCGCGGCGCGGCCGCTCGGTGACGGCCGAGCAGGCGGCGGTCAACGCGGTGATGGCCGGCTGCCTCCCGTCGTACTTCCCGGTCGTGGTGGCCGCCCTCTCGGCCTCGCTCGACCCCACCTTCAACGCCCACGCCGCCTGGACCAGCACCGGCGGGGCGGCCACCTGCGTGGTGGTCAGCGGCCCGCTGGCCCACGAGATCGGCATGAACTCCGGCCACAACGCGCTCGGCGCGGGCAACCGGGCCAACGCCACCATCGGCCGCGCGGTGCGGCTGGTGGCGCGCAACGTCTTCGGCGCCGCCACCGGCGACCTCGACGCCTCGTCGCTGGGCAACCCCGGCAAGTACACGCTCTGCTTCGCCGAGGCCGACCCGGCCGCGCCCTGGTCGCCGCTGCGGGTGCAGGAGGGCTACGAGCTCGAGGACACCACGGTGACCGTGATGGCGACCGAGGCCCCGCGCCAGGTGGCCAACCACCTCTCCGAGGTGCCCGAGCAGGTGCTGCGCACCTTCGTCTCGGCGATGAAGGCCTCCTCCAACTTCCCGGTCGGCAAGGGCGGGCAGGGCATCGTCGTCCTCGGTCCCGAGCACGCCCTGGCGCTGACCCAGGCGGGCTGGACCCAGGAGCAGACCCGCGAGTTCCTGGCCCGCGAGAGCCGGGTGACCCCTGCGGAGCTGCTCGCCGACGGCGTGCCCCTCGAGGTCAACAGCCAGCACGACATGACCCCCGGCCCCGACGGCCGGCTGCCCTCGATGGCCAGCGCGGACGACGTCTTCCTGGTCACCGCCGGCGGCGGCGGCCCGGGCTGGTCGGCCTACATCCCCAGCTTCGCCGGCGTCCAGCACGTGCGCGCGGTGACCCGACGGGTGCGCACCCTCGGCGAGGCGATGCCCGACTGCGGGCCCGACGCCTGCGAGATCGACTTCTCCAAGCTCGCCAAGGCCTGACCCCTTCGACGCCCGGGAGGGCCCATGAACACCATCACCGTCCACGTGCCGGCCGTCGCCGACCCGCCCGCCGAGGCGATCAGCCTGGCCGTGCGTCCCGCCCTCGCCGGCGCCCGGCTCGGGCTGGTCGACAACGGCAAGCCCCGCGCCGGCGACCTGCTCAAGATGGTCGGCGTCGAGCTCAAGGAGACGCTCGGCCTCTCCGAGGTGGTGATGATCAGCAAGGCCTCGGCCGCCGTCCCGCTCGACGACCACCAGATCGCCGACCTGGTCGCCCGCACCGACCTGGTGATCGCCGGCGTCGGCGACTGCGGGTCGTGCAGTGCCTCCTCGCTCCAGGACGCGCTGCTGATGGAGCGCGCGGGCGTCGCCTCGACCGTGCTGATCACCGAGGTCTTCGTCTCCCACGTCGCCCGCTTCGCCGCCAACCTCGGCGCCCCTGGCTACCACAGCCTGGTGGTGCCGCACCCGGTGGCGACCAAGGGCGACGACCGGCTGGCGACCCTGGCCCGCTCGGTCGTCCCGGCGGCGACCGACCAGCTCGGGGGTCCCGCCCTCGTGACCCCGGGGGGCTGAGATCGTCACCGGCACGCCGGACGTCCAGGGCGGCGTCGACGAGGGCGTCGGGGAGGTCCCGCAGCGCCGCCCGCGGGCCGACGCCGCGCGCAACCGCCGGCGGGTCTCCGACGCCGCGGTCGCCGTCTTCGCCGAGCGCGGCCTCAGCGCCACGGTCGCGGAGATCGCCGAGCGGGCGGATGTCGGAAACGCCACCGTCTTCCGCAACTTCGCCACCAAGGAGGAGCTGCTCGGCGAGGTGGCCACCCGCTGGCTCGTGGAGTGGGCCGAGGTGCTCGAGGAGCGGGTCGCCGGTGACGACCGCGACGACACCCTGCGCGAGCTGATCGTCGAGGTCGTGGAGCGCTTCCGGCGCAACAGGATGGCGCTGGACCTGCTGCGGGCCGGCGACCTCGACGAGCGGATGAGCAGCGCCCGCGCCCGGGTCGAGGCCCGCTTCACCCTGGCGCTGCGCCGGGCCGTGCGCGCGGGGCTGGTCCGCGACGACGTCTCCTACGCCGACCTGACCCTGCTGATCCTCGGGATGGCCGGCCGGCTCTCGGAGCAGGGCCGCTCGGACCCCGAGCAGTGGCACCGGGTCGCCGTGCTCGCCTGGACCGCCATCCGGGTCTGAGAGCCGGCCGGGAGTCGGCTCCGCCGGCGGGTCGACACCCCGCTGTGGACCAGTCCCTGGCACCTCCATGACTCCCTATTCATATTCACTATTGTCAGATATCGTGTGATTTACGTCACACTCGTCCCGAACGCAGGAGTGCTCATGAATTCAGGTCTTCGCCGCGGCTTCCGTCGCCCCGCCCTCGCCGTCGCGTGCGTCGGGATGCTCGCGCTCACCAGTGCCTGCGGAGGTGGCGACGACGGTGACGAGGGCTCCGACGCCGTGACGATCGCGAACTTCGCCGGCGCCGGAATCACCGTGCCCGACCAGATCGCCGCCGAGAAGGGGTTCTTCGAGGAGCGGGGCATCACCCCCGACTTCGTCCAGGTCACCTCGGCCGGCACCCAGCTCGCCGCCCTCACCTCCGGCTCGATCGACGTCGCCCAGAACGCCGTCAGCCAGGTCATGGCCGCCCAGCAGCAGGGCCAGGACGTCCGCTTCTTCTGCGGCGGGGTCGACAAGGCGTGGAACGTCGTGATGGTCACCGAGGACTCCGACATCGAGACGGTCGACCCGGCCGACTGGAAGGAGGGGATCAAGGCGCTCGAGGGCAAGACCTTCGGGCTCGACAGCCTCGGCGCCGGCCAGGAGGCCTACTTCCGCTCGCTGGTCGACCAGGCGGGCGCCGACATCGACTCCATCAACCTGGTCGCCGTCGGCACCGTGGGCGAGGCCGCGGCCACTCTCGGCTCCGGCCGGGTGGACGCGATCTTCGGCTACCCCTTCGTGCAGCAGTCGGAGGTGGCCGCCGGCAACGCCCGGGTCGCCGTCGACATGGTGAAGTCGGGCGAACAGCTGCCCTTCCACACCGGCTACTTCGCCACCACCGAGTGGCTCGAGGAGAACCCCGAGAAGGCGAAGGACTTCTGCGAGGCCATCACCGCGGCCGACGAGTGGCTCCAGGACGACGCCAACTCCGCCGACGTCGTCTCCTTCCTGGCCGACGACTTCGGTCTCGACGAGGCGGTCGCCGAGCAGTTCGTCGGCCCCGACGGGATGACCGCGATCTTCTCCCCGGAGCTCGACTGCGCGGCGATCGACCTCAGCGCCGAGCAGGCCGAGGCGGCCAAGACGGTCGCCTCCGACCCCACGATCCGCTGTGCCGACATGCTCTGGGAGGGACTCGATGACTGAGGCCGCCGCCCCCGAGCGAGCCCGTGCCGTGAGCGCCACGACGCAGCCCTCCGTGCTGAAGGCCAGCAACCTGACCTTCCACTACCCGCCGCGCAAGAAGCACGGCTCGCCCTTGGCCCGCCTGCGGCCCAGGTCGGCCGGCGAGGCAGCGGCGACGGTGCCGATCCTCGACGACGTCAGCCTCGACGTCGCCAAGGGTGACTTCGTCGCCCTGGTCGGCCCCAGCGGCTGCGGGAAGACCACGCTGCTCCACGTCTTCGCCGGGCTCCTCGCCGCCGCCGACGGCGCCGTCGAGGTCAACGGCCACGCCCCCCAGATGGGCAGCAAGGACACCTCCTACATGTTCGCCCGCGACGCGCTGCTCCCGTGGCGCGACGCGCAGCGCAACGTCGAGCTCGGCATGGAGGGGGAGGGGATCTCCCGCTCCGAGCTGCAGCAGCGCTCCACCGAGGCGCTGCGCTCGGTGGAGCTGGAGCACCTCGCCGCCAGCCACCCGAGCCAGCTCTCCCAGGGCCAGCGGCAGCGGGTCGCGCTGGCGCGCACCATGGCGCCCAACCGCGACATCCTGCTGATGGACGAGCCCTTCGCCGCCCTCGACGCCCAGACCAAGCTGCGCCTGCAGCGCGAGCTGCTGCTCTTCTGGGAGTCCAACAAGCCCGAGGACCGCGCCACCGTCCTCTTCGTCACCCACGACCTGCAGGAGGCGCTGCTGCTCGCCGACCGGGTGATCGTGATGCACCCCCACCCGGGCCGCATCGCCTACGACCACACCGTCGACGTGCCCCGGCCCCGCCACACGCGGCTGGAGGAGATCCTCTTCGAGGACAGCTTCCGCACCCTGCACCGACAGCTCTTCGACGAGCTCAAGGAGGGCGAGCGATGAGCGTCGCCACCGCCGAGGCCACCGGCCCCACCGCCGACCCCACCAGAGGCAAGGCGCCGCGGCGCCGCGCCAAGGGCCCGTCGGGCTCCTTCTGGCACAGCCGTCGCGCGGTGCTGCTCAGCCAGGTGGTGCTCTTCGTCGTCCTGATGTTCGCCTGGGACGCGCTGGGTCGCTACGAGCTGGTCGACAAGTCCCTGATCTCCGGGCCCCTGGAGGTCTGGGAGCAGCTGCGCAACCTCTACGAGTCGGGCTCGCTGTGGAGCCAGACGCTGGCCACCATGCACGCGGTCGGCCTCTCGCTGCTGATCGGCGTCCCGCTCGGCGGGCTGGCCGGACTGGTGCTCGGCTCCTCGAACTACCTCGACCGGGTCTTCGAGCCCTTCCTGGTGCCGCTCAACTCGCTGCCCCGCATCGCGCTGGCGCCGCTCTTCATCGTCTGGTTCGGCCTCACCGTCAACGCCAAGGCCGCGGTCGGCGTCACCCTGGTCGTCTTCATCATGCTCTTCAACACCCGCGCCGGGGTGAAGGAGACCAACCGCGACCTGCTGGTGCTGGCCGACTCGCTCGGCATGTCGACGACTCAGCGCTACCGCAAGATCGTGCTGCCGGGCTCGGTGCCGGTGGTGGTGGCCGGCATCCGGCTCTCGCTGACCTACGCCCTGCTGGGCGTCATCGCCAGCGAGATGATCGGCTCGCGCGACGGTCTGGGCACCGACATCGTGCGCTACAGCAACACCCTCCAGGTCGGTGGTGTCTTCGCCGTGCTGGTGGTGCTGGCGCTGATCAGCTTCGTGATGGACCGGCTGCTGGGCGTCTTCGAGCGGTGGGTGCTCAGATGGCAGTGACCGCCCCCGCCCCCCGCCTCCTCGACGAGGTGGTCGTGGTCACCGGCGCCGCCCGCGGCCTCGGTGCCGCGATCGCCCGGTCGGCCGCCGAGGCGGGCGCCCACGTGCTCATCGGCGACCTCGACAAGGCCGGGGTCGACCGGGCCGTCGAGGAGCTGACCGCCGACGGGCTCTCCGCCCACGGGGCCGTGCTCGACGTGACCGACGCCGCCTCGGTCGACGCCGCGCTCCGCACGGTGCTGGAGTGGCAGGGCCGGGTGACCGGCCTGGTCAACAACGCCGGCCGGCTGATCGAGGCCGACGTCGTCTCCCTCACCGAGGACCAGTGGGACGCCGTCATGGACGTCAACCTCAAGGGCGCCTGGCGGATGTGCCGGGCGCTCATCCCGGCGATGCTCGAGGCCGGTGGCGGGGCGATCGTCAACATCTCCTCCCTGGAAGGGCTCTTCGCCCGACCCGGCCACGTCGCCTACGCGGTCAGCAAGGCGGGCATGCTCAACCTGACCCGGGCGGTCGCCGTCGACTTCGGCCGCCAGGGCATCCGCTGCAACGCGATCTGTCCCGGCAGCATCGAGACCGCCCTGCTCACCCAGCACCTCGAGGGCACCGGCGACCCCGCCGCGGCGGCCGCCGACCTGATCGGCCGCAACTACTCCGGCCGGCTGGGCCGCCCCGACGAGGTCGGGTCGACGGCGCTCTTCCTGCTCAGCCGCGAGGCGGAGTACATCAACGGCTCGCACCTCGTGATCGACGGCGCCCGCGGCGCCACCACCTGACAGCTGCCTGACCGCCCACCTGACAGCCACCTGACGCCCCCCGAGGAGACAGACACCGTGCTGGAACAAGAGTTCGACCGGGTGGTCGCCGACGACCCCGACGTCGACCGGGCGGCCGTCTTCGCCCGGCTCCGCGAGGAGAGCCCCGTCTTCTTCAGCACCACCCTGGGCGCCTGGGTGGTCAGCCGCTACCACGACGTGCGCGGCGTGCTGCGCGACGCCGGGAGCTTCCGGGCGGTGCAGAGCGGCCCCGGCGCCCCGCCGTACGGCCGCACCTACCTGCACATGGAGGGCCACGAGCACGCCAAGAAGGTCGGCGTCGTGGCCAACCGGATCCGCAGCCGCAACGCCCTGCGCGACGGCCTCGACGACCGGGTCCACGACATCGCCGTCCGCACCGCGGAGGCGCTCACCCTGGGCTCGCCGATCGAGCTGCGCCGCGAGTTCGCGATGTGGATCCCGCTGCTGGCCATCACCGAGATGACCGACCTGGGCCACGAGGAGTCGTTCGAGCGCTGGTACCGCGCGGTCGGCAACGGCGGCGTCGCCAGCGTCAACAACCCCGAGGCGAGGACCCGCGCCCTGGCCGCCCGCGACGAGCTCGAGCAGTTCCTCGCGCCGTACGTCGAGCAGCGCCGCCGCGAGCCCGGCGACGACCTCGTCTCCTCGCTGGCCACCGCCGAGTACGACGGCAAGCCGCTGCCGCTCTCCGAGATCGTCTCCTCGGTGGTCTTCCTGCTCGTCGCCGGCGTCGAGACCACCGAGCGGGTGCTGGCCAGCATGCTGCGCCACGTCGCCACCGAGCCGGCCGTGTGGCAGTGGCTGCGCGAGCGGCTCGACGACGAGGACGCCGTCGCCGCCCTCTCGGCGGAGGCGCTGCGCTACTTCCCGCCCGTCAACGGCCTGATGCGCCGCACCGTCGCCGACGTCACCATCGGCGACACCCTGGTGCCCGACGGGGAGCGGGTCTGCCTGCTGCTGGTCTCGGCCAACCGCGACCCGGAGGTCTTCGCGGATCCCGAGTCCTTCCGCCACGACCGCTACCTCGGCCAGGGGAGCAAGCAGTTCACCGCCGCCGGGGAGATCCTCCCCTTCGGTGCCGGCAGCCACTACTGCGTCGGGGCGCGCCTGGCCCAGACCGAGATGCGGCACGCGCTGCGCGAGCTCGGCAGCCGGGTCGCCCGGATCGAGCCGGCCGGCGAGCTGCCGCGCGACGAGGGGTTCATGCTGCGCTGCCCACCCTCGGTGCCGGTCGTGCTGCACGCGGCCGCGGAGGTGCTGGCATGAGCGAGGAGCTGCTCGAGCGGGTGCGCCGCATCGAGGACAGGATCGCCATCGAGGAGCTGCTGGCGCGCTACGGCAACGCCTGCGACGACCGCGACATGGAGGCGCTGGCCGCCTGCTTCGCCAGCGACTTCGAGTTCGACTCCGTGGCCGGCCACTCGGTGGGCCGCGACGCCGCGATGCGCTACTACGGCGAGCGGCTCAGGTCCTACGGCGTCACCCTGCACATCCCGCACACGCTGGTCCTCGACGAGCTGGAGCAGGACACCGCACGCGGCACCGTGCTCTCCAGCGCCGAGATGGAGATCGACCACGAGATGTTCGTGACCGGCTTCCGCTACCACGACCGCTACGTCCGCGACGAGGGTCGCTGGCGCTTCCGCTCCCGCCAGGTGCTGGCCTTCTACGCGATGCCGCTGCGCGAGCTGGCCGGCCGCCTCGACCCGCTGCGGGTCCGGTGGCCCGGCACGGAGCCCAAGGCCGCGCCGCTGCCCGAGCTGCTGCCCAGCTGGGAGCGGTTCCGGCAGGCGGCCGAGTGAGCACCGCCGGCGTCAGGCCCTGAACAGGTAGACGACCTCCAGGGCGGCGATCAGGGCGACGACGACCGAGAGCGCGAGCGTCGGACCGCCGTCCGGCCGCTCGGCGCCCTCCTGGTCCTCGTCGTAGCGGTGCCACCCCTCGCCCAGCACCCAGGCCGAGAAGAGCAGCACCAGGCCCATCGGGATCAGCGCGTAGACCCCCAGGGTCGACCACATGTGACGGGCGGCGGCGATGCCGACGGCGACCAGGGCGAACGTCGTCCGCTGCCAGGTCATCACGTCGCGCGCCTCGGACCCCCCGGGGTCCCGGGGGTCGGGCACGCCGGGGGGCGGCTCGCTCACAGCCAGGACACGACCATCACGATGCCGATGCCGATGATCGCCAGCACGAAGACCACCGCGAACCCCATCGAGGGGATCGACTCGTTGCGGCGCATCGCCCGCTCCGTCGTCCCCCAACGCAGCCAGCTGACCACCGCGCAGAGCAGCGCGAGGACGACCAGGGTCAGGGCCATCGCGGTCTGCACCGTGCGGGAGACCGACAGGTCGACCACGTCGAGCGCCATCCCCGCGGCGAGCAGCGCGAGCGCGGTGCGGACCCAGGTCAGGAAGGTCCGCTCGTTGGAGAGGGTCGACTGGTAGGGCGGGTCCTGGCCGGGTCCGTAGACCCACCGGGGCCAGGGGGGCCGCTTGGTGTCCATTGCTCCAGTGTCACCCACCGGAGCCCCGTTGTCGCGGGTCGCGAGACACGCCTGCGTAGGCTGACGCCGTGATGGAGGACTGGTTCGCGCGGCGCACCCACCGCTGGCAGGACTGGTCGCTGGCGGACCTGCGCACCGCCAAGGGCGCCACCCGGGTCAGCCTCGTCGTCCCGGCCCGCAACGAGGCCGCCACCGTCGGCGACGTGGTGACCCGCTGCCGCGAGGTGCTGCTGGAGACCGCCGCGCTGGTCGACGAGATCGTGGTCGTCGACTCCGACTCCACCGACGCGACCTACGAGGTGGCCACCGACGCCGGCGCCGTGGTGCACCGCAGCGCCGAGATCCGCCCCGACCTCGGCAGCCGCCCCGGCAAGGGGGAGGCGATGTGGAAGTCGCTCTTCGTCACCTCCGGCGACGTCCTGGTCTTCATGGACGCCGACCTCACCGACTGGGACACCCACTTCGTGCCCGGCCTGCTCGGCCCGCTGCTCACCGACCCCGCGGTGCAGCTGGTCAAGGGCTTCTACCAACGCCCCGGTGGCGGGGAGGCCGCCGGCCCCTTCGAGGGCGGCCGGGTCACCGAGCTGGTCGCCCGCCCGCTGATCGCCCTGCTCTTCCCGCCGCTGGCCGGGCTGGTGCAGCCGCTGGCCGGGGAGTGGGCGGTGCGCCGCGACCACTTCGCCGGCCTCGAGGTGCCCACCGGGTACGCCGTCGAGCTGGCCGCGCTGATCGACACCTGGCGTGGCGCCGGTCTCGACGCCATCGCCCAGGTCGACCTGGGTCGCCGCGCCCACCACCAGCAGCCGCTGCTCGACCTCGGCGCGATGGCCACCCAGATCCTCACCGCCGGGTGGGCGCGCTCCAGCCACAGCCACCACGCCGACGCCATCGCGCTGACCCAGTTCCTGCCGGCCGCGACGGGCGACGGCGTACGCCCCCAGGTCTCGCGGGTGCCGGTCGACCAGCGCCCGCCCGCCGGGCCGCTGCTGCGGGACGCGGGGGTGGCCTGATGCTGCGGCTGCGCTCGCGCTGCTTCGACGACGACGCCACCCTGATGATGGCGATCGTCAACCGCACCCCCGACTCGTTCTACGACAAGGGCGCCACCTGGGGTGAGGACGCCGCCTTCGCCCGCGTCGAGCTGGTCGTCTCCCAGGGTGCCGAGATCGTCGACATCGGCGGGATCAAGGCCGCCCCCGGCGCCGAGATCGGCGAGGCCGAGGAGAAGGCGCGGGTCGTCGACTTCGTCGCCCGGGTCCGCGAGGCGTTCCCCGAGGTGGTGATCTCGGTCGACACCTGGCGGGCCTCGGTGGGCGACGCCGTCTGCGAGGCCGGCGCCGACCTGCTCAACGACGCCTGGGGCGGGGCCGATCCCGAGCTCGTCGACGTGGCCGCCGCCCACGGGGCCGCCCTGGTCTGCACCCACACCGGCGGGGTGCAGGTGCGCACCCGCCCGCACCGGCTGGAGTACGCCGACGTGGTCGCCGCCGCGATCGCCGACACCACCGCCTACGCCCGCCGCGCGCTGGCCGCCGGGGTGGCCCGGGAGTCGATCATCATCGACCCGGCCCACGACTTCGGGAAGAACACCTTCCACTCCCTGGAGGTCACCCGCCGCCTGGGCGAGATGGTGGAGACCGGTTGGCCGGTGCTGGTCTCGCTCTCCAACAAGGACTTCGTCGGCGAGACCCTCGACCTCCCGGTGGGGGAGCGGCTGGTCGGCACCCTGGCCGCCACCGCGGTCAGCGCGCTGGCCGGAGCGCGGATCTACCGGGTGCACGAGGTCGTGGAGACCCGGCAGACGGTCGACATGGTGTGGTCCATCGCGGGGCGCCGCCCGCCCGCCCGGGCGATCCGGGGGCTGGCATGAGGATCGTCATCGCGCCGCCGACGCCGGCGCTGCTGCCGGCGTACGCCTCGCTGGTCGACCCGGTCGCCGACCTGCGCGCCGCCTGCGCCGCCGCGGTGGACTGGCTCGGCCCCTCGGTGCGGGTGCTCGCCGACGACGGCGAGGCGGCGCGGATCGGCGAGGTGCTGCTCGGCCGGCGCAGCGACTTCGACGGCGAGGACCTGCTGGTGATGGCCAACGGCTCCGCCCGCCGCTCCGAGCGGGCGCCCGGGCACCTCGACCCGCGGGCGGCCGGCTACGACGACTGGCTGCGCCAGCTGCTTCGCCTCGGCGACCTGGCCGGGCTGGCCTCCCTCGACGTCGACGAGGGCGAGGAGCTGCTCGCCTCCGGGCTGCGCTCGCTCAGCCTGCTGGCCCGCCAGCTGACCGAGCGCGGGGTCTCGGTCGGGGAGGTCCAGGTGGACCTCGATGCAGATCCCTACGGTGTCCAGTACTGGGTGGTGAGGTGGCAGTGCGCGTCCTGATGGGTCCCGTCTCCGGCGAGGTGGACGACGAGCAGCTCGCCGACCTCTACGCCGCCCCGAGCCGACCGTGGCTGCGGGTCAACATGGTCGCGACCGTCGACGGCGCCGCCCAGGGCGAGGACGGCCGCAGCGGCGGCATCAACAACGCCGTCGACAAGCGGGTCTTCCGGGCGTTGCGCCGGATGGCCGACTGCCTGGTCGTCGGCGCCGGGACGGCGCGGGCCGAGGGCTACGGCCCCGCCCAGCTCCCGATCGTCGTGGTGACCCGCTCGGGGAGCGTGCCCGAGACGCTGCGCGGCGCCGACCCGGGTCGGGTGCTGCTGGCCACCACCGCGAAGGCCCCCCACCTCGACGAGGCCCGCGACCTGCTCGGCGCCGACCACGTGTGGTGCCTCGACCACCCGGACGCCCCCGGCGAGGTCGACCTGGTGCTGCTCAAGGAGCGGCTGGCCGAGCGCGGCTGGACCGACGTCCTCAGCGAGGGCGGCCCCCAGCTGCTCCGCGACATGATGGCCGTCGGGGTCGCCGACGAGCTCTGCCTGACCGTGGTGCCCCGGTTGATCGCGGGGGAGCACCTGGCCATCACCGCCGGCCCGCCCGTCGACGTCCCGCTGGAGCCCACCGTGCTGCTCGAGGAGGACGGCACCCTGCTCGGGCGCTGGCTCGTGCGGCGCTGATCAGCTCAGCTTGTCGGAGAGCGCGCTCCCCAGGACGCGGGGACGCCCCTGGTCGGGTAGGTGGATGACCGAGGTGACGGAGTGGTCGTTGTAGAGCTCCCCGCCGTCCTCACCGTTGACCTTCTCCCAGCCGTCCTTCCACGACATCGAGTAGCCGGGCGACGGCACGAGGGTGACCTGCATGTCGTGCCCGAGGATCGCCAGGTGGCCGTCGGCAACCTCGACGAGGCGCAGCTGCTGGGCCGGATCGAGGGTGGGGGAGCTGCGCACCGCGATCCTGTAGCTCGCGCCGTCGGCGACCTCGAGCCGTTCGGCACGGGCCCGCTGGAGCCTCTTGCTGATGCGCAGGCCGCGGGGGGTGGCGGTCTGCCACCAGGCCTCCAGCTGCCGCGCTGCCTTCTTCGCTGCTCGCTCCACCGACTCCGGGACGGCGCCGGCCTCCTCGGCCGGCTCCGGGAGGTCGTCGACCGCCGCGGTCGAAGTGGCACGCCACGGCTCCCGCACCGACTCCCGGGTCACCACGAGGAGCGAGGGCACGTCGTCCCGGGTCTTCGGGGACCCCTTGTCCGGCTTCTCGTCGGTCTCGTCGGGACTGCCGTCCGCCGTCAGCTCCACGGCCGCCCAGAGCGGGTAGCCCCCGAAGCGGGGCGCATAGAGCAGCCCGGCGTCGGCGTCGCGCCCGGACTTCTTCCACGTCATCACGCCCGCGGCGGCCGCGGCGCTGTCGTACTGGGCGTCGCGCAGCATCGGCCCGGCCAGGACGTCGCCCAGCCGCGAGGAGTCGTATGGCCGACGCATCGCCCGCTTGGTGGCGGCCAGGAAGCGCTGATCGACCTCGGCGACCACGTCGGGCGCCTCCTCCGGCGTCAGCGCCGGCTTGGAGGCCGGCTCGACAGCGACGCTGGCGGGCAGCGCGCACCCGCCGGCCAGCACACCGACGGCGACGAAGCCGGCAACGTTGCGCACCGGGGCGCCGGCGCCCGTGCGCTGCCGGGGCACGCCCGACCCGGTGGTGGACTCGTCCGGGTGCGGCGTGCCCGTACGGCGTCGCTTGCTGCGCCGGCGCAGCACCCACCCGGCGAGCAAGAGCAGCACCCCGGTGCCGGCGATCGCGAGGCAGACGGCGAAGAGGCCCCCGATCCTCGCGCCGACCGTGACGGTCAGCGCCTCGCCCCCCAGGGGAGCGGCCAGGACGGCGACGGGGTCACCGGTCAGCGGCACCTCGAGCTCCTGGACGCCGCCACCGTGGGTGGAGTCGGTCCACAGGTCGAGCGTCGTCGGGTCGGTGATCTCCTCGTCGCCCTCGATGTCCCGGCCGATGAGCTCGAGGAACCGGACGCCGGTCAGCTCGCGGTGCGCCACGTCGTCCAGCAGGTCGTCGACATCGACCCGATGACCGACCCCGACGAACGCCTCCGTCGGTGACTGAGCCCGGACGACGAGGCTCGCCCCGGTGAACGCGGTGACCCGTGGTGCGGTCACCGCCGGAGAGCCTGCCTCGAGGGGTGTCAGTCGGACCGTGTCGTCCGGGCCGACGAGGGCCGATGCGCCGAGCCCGATGCCCAGGAGCAGCAGGCCGAGCAGCAAAAGGGCAGCATGAATCAGTCGTCGCATGACGTGGTGGTCCCCCCATGAGTACCGAGAGTCGCGGCCTCCCCGACCGCGACACCAGCACGCTAGCGGTCCCGCACGGAGGCCGGGGCCGCTGTCCACAGGCGAGACGACACCGCTGCCGGCGGGGTCACAGCAGGTCGGCCCAGCCCCTGATCCGCAGGGCGGTGGTGGCCAGCACCTGCGGGTGGGCGCCGGTGCGCAGCAGCGCCAGCGTGGTCAGCGCGTGGGTCTCGCTGCCGAAGGTGAGCTGGTGGACGGTGACCAGGATCCGGTGGCCGCCACGGACCTCGACCACGTGGCTCTGCTCGCTCGGCTCCGGCCACTCCACGATCGTCGGGGGCAGGAAGCCCGGGACGAGCTCCTCGCGCAGTCGGCTGGTCGCGCGGTCGACGACCAGGCCGCCGGCGGTGCCCTCCTGCCACCAGCCACCGATCAGGTCGCTGGTGGCCGCGGCCTCCTCGAGCGCCGAGCCGGACAGGTCGCGGGGCTCCGGCTGCGGCTCCGGGACCGTGTCGCGGGCGACGTCGACGGCGGCGGTGGCCCGCCAGGGCTCGACGAAGGCGTCACGGGTGAAGACCACCAGCGACCGGCCCACGCCCTTCTCCTTGACCACCACCGCGGCCCACAGCGGGTAGTCGCGGAAGAGCGGGGCGTGCACCTGCTCCCCGATCAGGACGGGCGGGCGCACCCGCGGCTCCTCGCCGGTGAGGCGCTGGACGGCGGCGCGCCACTCGGAGGCGGCCAGCAGGGGCCCGGCCTGCGCCAGGGGCCAGGAGGTGTCGTCGGAGCGGGGAGCGCGCGAGCGGCGCGCCGCCCGGGTCCGCCGCACGGCGTAGTCGTCGAGCGCCTCGGCGACCGCGGCCGGCTCCAAGCCGGGCTTCTCGCCGGACTGGTCGTCGCCGGCGGCCAGGCCGCAGCCGCTGAGCAGGAGTGCCAGCAGCAGCAGGAACGTCGTACGCCGGCGTCGCCGCCGCGCCCACCAGCCCAGGACGAGCGTGGCCGCGCCGACCGCCACCCCCGCGCCGAAGCCCGGGCGAGCGGGGGGACGGACCGGCACCGGCCTGGCCGGTTCAGGGACCGGTTCAGGGACCGGTTCAGGGACCGGTTCAGGAACGGGCGCAGGAACGGGCGCAGGAGCCGGTGCGGGGACGAGCTCAGGAGCCGGTGCAGGGATCGGCTGGGCGACCGGCGGCTCCTGGGGAGCCTCGGCAGGTTCACCGGCGAGCTCCCCGGCGACTCCCTGGGCCGGCGGGGCGACGGCGACGCGACGGCGGCTGCGCCCGGCCACCACCCACGCGACGATCAGGCCCAGGCCCAGCGCCACATTCAGCAGCGTCTTGGTGAAGATCCCCGCCACGTGCACGCCGAACGACATGGTGACCGCCTCGCCGGGTCGCGTCGGCACGGCCAGCAGGTCGATCGGCCGGCCGTGCAGGTCGATCTGGACCTCCTGGACCCCGTCGCCCTCGGCGCGCTCGCGCCAGCCGACCAGGCGCTCGGGTCGCAGCAGCGCCGGCACGCCCTCGGTGAAGGACCCCTCGCGCAACCCGAGGGAGTCGACCTGGACGTGCCGCACGCCCTCGACGAGGTCGCTGACGTCGAGGCGGTCGGCGGCCCCCAGGAAGACGCCGCCCGGCGCCTGCGCCCGGACCACCAGCGTCGCGCCGCCCAGCGCGGTCGACACAGGGCGGACCACCGACGGCAGGCCGGCGGTGGCCGCCGACTGTGTCTGCTCGCCGAGCATCAGAGTGTCGTCGGGGCCGTGGGCCACGGCGCCCGCCCCGCCCGCCACGACGAGCAGCACCCCGAGCACCAGGACGGCGCGGTGACGCAGGGCGGCCAGGCGCGGACGGGGGAGCCAGTGCGGCCAGGACCGGCCTGACAGCCGAGACGGCCGAGGGCGGTCTCGCAGCATGGCGTCTCCCCCCTGGAACGGCCGTGGCGGTGCGGGGCACGTTAGCGGAGTCAGGCCTCCCGGCCGGGGCGGGTCGCCGCGATCCGGGACAGCACCGCGTGCGCCTCGACCAGCGACGGCCCGTACCAGGTGAGCAGGCGTCCCTCGACGAGCTCGGTGGGGGTGCGGCCGAACGCCTCCGGGCCGTCGTCGGCGGAGAAGGCGTAGGGCTCGTCGGGGAGCAGCACCAGGTCGGCGCCGGCGGCGTCGAGCTCCTCGACGGGCAGCGTGGGGTAGCGGTCCGCGTGCCCGGCCAGGACGTTGGGCAGCCCCGCGCGGGCCAGCAGGTCGCCGGTGAAGGTGTCGCGACCGACCGCCATCCACGGGTCCCGCCAGATCGCGGCCACCGTGCGGGCCCGGGGCGGCAGCGGGTCGCCGCACCACAGGTCGCGGGCCTCGGCGAGCCACCGCGGACGCGGCCAGCCCAGCGCGACGTCGAAGAGTCGCTCCAGCGACCTGATGGCCTGCGGCACGGTCTCGATCTCGGTCACCCACACGCTCACCCCGGCGTCGCGGAGCCGGTGCACGTCGAGCTCGCGGTTCTCCTCCTTGTTGGCCACGACCAGGTCGGGCGCGAGGGCGGCGATCGCCTTCGTGTCGGGGTTCTTGGTGCCCCGGACCCGGGTGGCGGTGAGCCCCTCGGGGTCGGGGCACCAGTCGGTGACGCCGACCAGGGCGTCGGCGTCGACCGAGGCCATCGCCTCGGTGAGGGAGGGGACCAGGCTGACCACCCGGCGTACGACCGGCGGCCGGGCGACCACGACACCGAGGTCGTCACGCGGGGGCTCGCCAGGGATCGGATCGCGTGAGACGGGCACGAGAACTCCTGGTCAAAAAGACTATGCGCATGATAAGAAGCATTAAGGGTTTGTTATCTCACTCACATCGGAGTCTCCCGCATGATCGCCAAGCGCCCCGTCCTCGGTCTCCTCACCGCCATGGTCCTGGGAGGTGTCGCCGCCTGTGGCGGCTCCGACGACGCCAGTGGCGAGCAGAGCTTCGACATGTACACCCACGTCGGGCTCGACCACCCGGTCAACCTCGAGCTCCAGGCCTTCGCCGACGAGGTCGAGGAGAAGACCGACGGTCGCCTCACGTTCGTCCTCCGCCCCGCCGGCGAGGTCCCGTACACCCAGGACGAGGCGCTGGACACGATGCGCTCCAACCTGATGGACGCCACCCTCGCCACCACGGGCTCCGTCGGCGGCGACGAGCCGCTCTTCGACGTGCCGAGCTTCCCCTTCCTGCTCAGCAGCGAGGAGGACCTCGAGGCGGTCCGCCCGGTGATCAACGAGCACTTCGACCCGGTCCTGGAGCAGAAGCACAACATGGTCCGGCTCGGCGAGTACGTCTGGCCGCCGCAGGAGCTGTGGCTGGCCGACGAGTCCGTCTCCACCATCGGCGACGCCGAGGGCGCCAAGGTGCGGGTCTTCAACACCTCCTTCTCCACGGCCAGCACCGAGATGGGGATGGAGCCGGTGACGATGCCGGCCGCCGAGGTCAACTCCTCCATCCAGCGCGGCGTGATCGAGGGCGCCTGGACGTCGGTCTCCCACGCCGTCGGGTCGAGCCTGCCCGAGCTCGCCAAGTCGGTGATCAAGACCGACGCCGGCTACATCTACGACTTCTTCGGGATCCGCGCCGACATCTGGAAGGACCTCAGCGCCGAGGACCAGGAGATCCTGCGCACCGCCGGCGCCAGCGCCACCGAGCGGCTGATGGAGGTGCAGATCGGCTCCGGCGAGGACGAGTTCTGGCAGGCGGTCGAGGACGCCGGGACCAACATCGTCGAGCCCGACGAGGCGGAGCTCGCCCAGATCGTCGACGCCCTCAGCCCGAAGTACGACGAGTGGGCCGCGGACCGCGGCCCGGACGCCGAAGCGCTGCTCGCCGACATCCGCGCCGCCCTCGGCGAGAACTGAGATGACCGACCTGGACGCCGCGGCTGCGGCGCCGCCACCCCGGGGGGAGCCGGCCGGGCCGACCCGGCCGGCCGGGTGGGCCGGTCGCGGGGTGGACCTGGTCGGCCGCGCCGCCGACACGCTGGCCGCGCTGGCCCTGGTCGGCGTGCTCGGGATCATGGTGGTGGAGATCGCCTACCGCACGTTCTGGGGCCGCTCCACGCTCGTCGCCGACGAGTACAGCGCCTACGGGCTGGTCATCTTGTCGTTCCTCGGGCTGGCCGGGGCGCTGCGCTCCGGCCAGCACGTCCGGCTGACCATCCTGCTCCAGTGGCTGGGCAAGCGGTTCGGACCGCGACCCGAGGCCGCGCTCCAGGTCGTCTCCTGCCTCGCGCTGCTGGTCTTCACCTGCGTCCTGGGCTACCACCTCGGTGAGCTCGCCCTGAACTCCTACGACAACGGGACGGTCTCGGTCACCATCGCCCGGACGCCCCTGTGGATCGTCCAGTCCTTCACCGTCATCGGCTTCGCGGTGCTGGCGCTGGAGACGGTCCGTCAGACGCTCGTGGCCGTCGGCCAGTTCGTCCGCAACGAGCACCCGGCCACCGACGTGGAGGAGGTCCTGTGAGCCTCGCGACCGTCGTCCTGCTGGCGGCGACCCTGATCCTGCTGCTCGCCGGGGTGTGGGTGGGTGCGGCCCTCGGCCTCGCCGCCTTCCTCGCGGTGCTCAGCCACGAGGGCGGTGCGCCGTTCGGCGGCTTCGCCTACGCGGCGTGGAACGGCATCGACAACCCGGTCCTGACCGCCGTCCCCCTCTTCCTGCTGATGGGGCAGGTGGTGCTCCGCACGGGCATCAGCGCCGACTTCTACCGCGCCCTGGCGCTGTGGCTGGACAAGGCCCCGGGCGGTCTCCTGCAGACCAACATCGTGGCCTCGGGCGTCTTCAGCGCCATCGCGGGCAACAGCGTCGCCACCGCCGCGACGATCTCCGAGGTGGCCTACCCCGAGCTGCGCCGGCGCAACTACTCCACGCGACTCAGCGTCGGGTCGCTGGCCGGCGGCGGCACGCTCGGCATCCTCATCCCGCCCAGCATCCCGCTGATCCTCTACGCCGCGCTGGTCTCCGTCTCGGTCGTCGACCTCTTCGCGGCGGCCATCGTGCCCGGCCTGCTGATGCTCGCCGCCTTCATGGTCCATGTCGCGTTGGCGCACCGGCGCAACCCGATCCCCGTCGATCCGGCCGCCGAGGCCGTCGAGGTCACCCGGAGCGACCGCCTCGCGGCGCTGCGCGACCTGGTGCCGCTCGGCGTCCTGATCGTGGTGGTCCTGGGCGGGATCTACGCGGGCTACGTCACGGTGACCGAGGCCTCCGCGCTCGGCGCCGTGGGAGCGCTCCTCATCGCCGCCGCGATGCGCAAGCTCTCGTTCGCCAGGCTCTGGGAGATCCTGCGCCGCACCGCCGAGGTGACCGCGATGATCATGCTGATCATCGTGGGGGCGCACATGCTCTCCTACGCCCTGGCGATCACCGGTGGTGCGCGGGAGCTGGCCTCGGTGATCACCGACCTGGCGCCCAACAAGACCGTCTTCCTGCTCCTGGTCTACGTGCTCTTCCTCTTCCTGGGGCTCTTCATGGAAGGCATCTCGATGATGCTGCTGACCATGCCGATCCTCTTCCCGCTGCTCCAGCTCTACGAGGTGGACCTGGTCTGGTTCGCCATCGTGATGGTGATCCTGATCGAGATCGGGCTGATCACACCGCCGGTCGGGGTCAACCTCTTCATCCTGCAAGGGGTGTCGAAGGAGCCGCTCGGGGTGATCTTCCGGGGCGCGTTCCCCTACGTGCTGATCATGCTCGGGGCGGTCGGGGTGCTCACGGTCTTCCCCGAGATCGTGCTCTGGCTACCGGGTCGCGGGGGCTGACCGGGGGCCCACCGGCGCGCTGAGGTTTGAGGTGGCCCCCGCGGTGGGATCGTGCGGGGGTGAACACACGGGGGAGGTCGCGCGGCACGCGTCTGCGGGCGCATGCCGCCGCGCCGGCACTGGTCCTCGCGCTGGTCCTGGCGCTGGGCGGCTGCGGGGAGGACGGCGGAGCCGCCGACGGCCCTGACGCCCCATGGCGGACCAGCACCGACCCGGTGGAGACCGGGGGGTTCGCCTGGGCGACCGGCTCGGTCGTCACCCTGGGCGACGGCACCACCGTCGAGACCGGCGACCCGGTGCGGGCCTTCGTCGTCGCCGGGGACGGGGTCTTCTTCGTCCCCGGCGAGGGTGAGGGCGACGCCCTGCAGTTCTCCGGCGGCGACCTGTTCTTCGTCGCCCCCGGCGGGGAGCCGGTCGACACCGGCCTCGAGGTCGCGGACGACGCCCTGGCGGCCTCGCCGGACGGTGACACCCTCGTCGTCCTCGAGGCCGACTACGACACGGGTGAGGCCGCGCTGCGGATCTTCGACCTGGCCGGCGGGGAGGCACTGACCTCCGCCGACGGCATGGAGCCCGAGGCCGAGGACCCGGTCCACCAGCTGCTCGAGGCGGAGGTCCAGGTCTGGGGGATCACCGACGACGAGGTCCACGTGGCCGCCCGCGAGGGGGACTTCGTCTACGACCTCGCCACCGGGGAGGGACGCCCGGCGGGCGAGGACGACGTGCGCGGGGGAGGCGACGCGCTGGTCAGCCCCGACGGGCACTGGTCGATCGAGAAGCCCGACGCCGGACCGGACCGGGTGGTCGGCCGCGCGGGTGAGGAGGTCGCCCTCTCCGTCGACGAGCCGCGCTGGTGGCTCTCCTGGTGGGCCGACCAGGAGACCGTGGTCGGCATGGTCGTCACCGGTCCCGGCACGGGGAAGCGGATGGCGCCCGGCGACACGGCGACGCTGATGTCGTGCCTCGTGCCGTCGGGGTCGTGCACGACGTGGCCGGACTCCACCGGCCGCAGGATCGTGCTGCCCGCCGGCGCGACGGAGTTCGCGGCCGTCGACCTGGGAGGAGTGGACGGATGACCAACCCGGAGATCGAGTACCGCAGGATCGTCTCGGGCGACGCCGCCGCCCTGCGGACCAGGCTCGCCACGCTGGAAGGCGTGATCCACGACATCGCCGGCGTCGACGAGGACCTCACCCAGGCCCAGGAGGTCCCGGTGTGGTCCGGGCCGGCGGCGTCCTCGTACCTGCTCCGCGCCAACGGCCTGCAGCGGGGCCTCTCGGTGACCCGCTCCGCGGTCGCCCGCGCCCGCTGGGCCCTGGACGCGGCGATCCGCGCCTACGAGACCGCCGAGACGAACGCCGATCACTACATCGGCTGCTGGCGCAACCGGCCCGCCGGCTGGCCGCCGGTCGTCGAGGAGATCTTCGCCCGGCTGGTCAACGCGCGCCTGATCGACGTCGGGAAGTCCTACAACCAGCAGCTCGCCGCCATCCGGGCGGTGCTGACCGGCGACGAGGTGAGCCTCGACGAGCTCGACGAGGAGACCCGGGAGTGGGTCAAGGACGGGCTGGCGAAGAACCAGGAGTGGCTGGAGGGCAACGACAGCAGCCTCGGACCCCGGATCCCGAACATCGGGGCAGGCGGCGACTCCCGGGGCTGGATCCCGCAGGGCCTCGGCTACGACCCGGAGACCGGGACCCTGATGCAGGGCTACTACATCAAGGGGCCCGACGGGAAAGGGCTGGAGTCCTACCTGTCCGTCATCGACGAGGTGACCGGGCAGGAGACGGGCTCGGTCAAGCTCGGGGGACCGCTGGACCCCAACGGGATCCCGCGCGACGGCGACCAGCCCAAGCACGCCGGTGGGGTGAGTGTCGACGGCGACAAGGTCTACGTCGCCGACAACGGCAAGCTCTTCACCTACTCGATGAAGGCGATCCGAAGCGCCAAGGACGGCGAGACCGTGCCGGCCTCGTCGATCCAGGACGGGGTCTCCGGCGGCTCCTACTCGGCGATGAAGGACGGCCGTCTCTACCTCGGCCACCACGAGCAGGACAAGCTCTACGTCTATGAGAGGTCCGGCGGCGAGTGGGTGAAGGTGGACTCGATCGACACCCCGCCCAACGTCCAGGGCGTCGTGGTCCGTGACGACGAGATCGTCTACAGCTCCTCCTACGGCCGGCACGAGGGGAACAGCCAGCTCTACGTCGGCGACTTCGACGGCTCCTACGGCGACCCGTACCCGCTGCCGAGCATGTCCCAGGGCGTCGTCGAGGTGGACGGCGAGCTGATCGTGACCTACGAGTCGGGTGCCGAGGAGTTCGACCACGCCAACAAGAGCACCGGCATGCTCTGGTGGAAGGAGGACCAGGAGCTGTGGGGCAACCCCCACATGACGCGGACGCCGCTCTCCGAGCTCGGCCTGGGCGGTGCCGGGGAGGAGTTCGAGGTCGAGCCCGAGACGCTGCGCACCGCCGCCGCCGAGCACGGCCCACCCGCCGGTGACCTGAAGGCGATCGGGGCCGAGCTCGACGGCGTCCGGGTGCCCGCCCACCTGCTCGGCGAGGTGCCGGGGGCGGGCCCCACCGCCAGGACGGTGGTCCGGTTGGTCGGAGCCGCCGCCGACAGCTCCCGCTCGGGCGCGGCCGCCGTCGCCGCGGTCGCCGAGCTGCTGCGCTCCAGCGCCACCGACTACGAGCGCGCCGACGTGTTCGTGGAGCGCGGCATGCGCGGGATGACACCGGACTGAGCGCCTAACTGAGCGCCTAACTGAGCGCCGGACCGGGCGTTGGGGGCCCGCCTGAGAGGATCGGCGGCATGGAGTTCGCCGACGTCCTCGCCGCCCGCCACAGCTGCCGCGCCTTCCGTGGCGAGGAGGTGCCCGAGGAGGTCCTCGGCCGCCTCTTCGCGCTGGCCCAGCACACCCCGTCGTGGTGCAACACCCAGCCCTGGCAGGTGCACCTGGTCTCCGGGCCCGCGATCAAGCGGTTCTCCGCCGAGCTGACCGACCACGTGCTCTCCCAGCCGCAGAGCCCCGACCTGGAGATGCCCGGCGGCTACTCCGGCGTCTACGCCGCGCGCCGCCGCGAGTCCGGCTTCGCGCTCTACGAGGCCGTCGGGGTGGCCCGCGACGACAAGCTCGCCCGGGGGGCCCAGGCGCTGCTCAACTACACCTTCTTCGGCGCCCCGCACGTCGCCGTGATCACCACCGACCGCGAGCAGGGCACCTACGGCGCCATCGACTGCGGCGGCTACGTCGCCACGTTGACCAACGCCGCCACCTCGCTGGGGCTGGCCTCGGTGGCGCAGGCCGCGATCGCCATGTATTCGGAGAAGGTGCGCGACTTCCTCGACCTGCCCGAGGACCGGCTGGTCGTCTGCGCGGTCTCCCTCGGGTACGTCGACGCCGACCACCCCGCCAACCGGTTCCGCACCTCCCGGGCGCCGGTGGGCGACGTCGTGGCCCACGTGCGGGACTGACCGCGCCCTCGCCCGCCCTCCTCCGGGCACGGGCGGCCGCACGGGTTAAGGTGTCCTCGATCACTCGGCCGTCTGTCCAGGCCGGGGAGTCGGACCCGGATTGGGGCGACGGATCGCCCGCGGTGACTGCCCGCGGCCGTCCCCTGTCACGCCCGGATCCGGAGGCCCTCCCACATGTCCCGTCGCCCACGGCAGCTCGCCGCGCGCCTCGCTCCCGTCGTCCTCGTCCTCGCCCTGGCCGGCTGCGGCCAGGACGACCAGCCCGACGACCAGCCGGGGGCCGACGCGGCGTCCGGCTACCCGGTGGTCGTCGACAACTGCGGCACCGAGGTGACCTTCGAGAGCGCGCCGCAGCGCGTCGTGACCATCAAGTCGACCTCGACCGAGCTGCTCCTCGCCCTGGGCGTGGGGGAGCGGATCGTCGCGCACGCCTTCCAGGACGGGCCGGTGCCCGAGCAGTGGGCCGACGAGGCCGCCTCGATCACCACCCTCTCCGACCAGGCCCCCAGCCAGGAGGTGGTGCTCGAGCAGGAGCCCGACCTGGTGCTGGCCGGCTGGGAGAGCAACCTCGCCGGGGACACCGCCGGCGAGCGGGAGAGCCTCGCCCGGCTGGGGGTCGACACCTACGTCGCCCCGGCGGCCTGCACGGCGCCCGAGCACCGGCCCGACCCGATGACCTACGACCTGCTCTTCGAGCAGTTCGAGGAGATGGGCCGGATCCTCGGGGTGCCCGACGCCGCGGCCGAGCTGGTCGCCGAGCAGCGTGCCGAGCTCGCGCAGGTGCCCCGGGCGCAGGAGGGCACCACCGCGCTGTGGTGGTCCTCGGGCACCGACACCCCCTTCGTGGGCGGCGGCATCGGCGCCCCCCAGATGGTGATGGAGGCGGTCGGCCTGGAGAACGTGGTGGCCGACGTCGACCAGACGTGGACCTCGCTGGGCTGGGAGTCGATCGTCGACGCCGACCCCGACGTGCTCGTCCTGGTCGACGCCGAGTGGAACCGGGCCGTGGACAAGATCGCGGAGCTGGAGTCGGACGCCGCCACCCGCGGGCTCTCCGCCGTCCGGCATCGGCGCTACCTCACCGTGTCGTTCCCCGCCGCGGAGGCCGGCGTCCGCTCGGTGCCCGCCGCCACCGAGCTGGCCCGGCAGCTCGACGATCTCGGGCTGCTGGCCGAAGGGGGGCAGGCGCCGTGACGCTCGCCCTGCAGGCGCGCCGGGCCGGGGGTGCCCCCGCCCCGGTCGCCCCCGCCCGCCGGCGCCGCAGGCCGGAGCCGTGGCTGCTCTGGCTGCCGGTGCTCCTCGTCGTGCTGGCGGGCTCGATCAGCTGGACGGTCACCATCGGCCCCGCCGACCTCGGCGTGCGCGAGGTGTGGGGGGTGATCGCGCAGCGCCTCGGGCTCGGCGCCCTCGGCCTGGGCGACACCGACGTCACCGCTCTGCGGGCCGGCATCGTCTGGGAGCTCCGGCTGCCCCGGGTGCTGACCGCCGCCGCCGTGGGGGCGGGGCTGGCGCTCAGCGGCGCGGTGATGCAGGCCCTGACCCGCAACCCGCTGGCCGACCCCTTCCTGCTGGGTCTCTCCTCGGGCGCCTCCACCGGCGCCGTGCTGGTGCTGCTGCTGGGGCTCTCGGTGATGCTTCCGCTCGCCGCCTTCGTGGGGGCGCTGACCGCGCTGGCCGCCACCCTCGGCCTGGCCCGCTCGCTGGGCGAGATCACCCCGAGCCGGACCGTGCTCGCCGGGCTCGCGGTCTCCTCGTTCGCCGGGGCGGTCACCTCGATGCTGGTCTTCTGGAACGCCGACGGCGACTCCTTCCGCGAGGTGCTCAACTGGATGCTCGGGTCGCTCGCCGGCGCCGACTGGACGGCAGTGACCATCGCCTGGTCGGTGCTGCTCCTCATCGGGGTCCCCGTGGTGCTGCAGGGCCGGGTGCTCGACGCCTTCGCCTTCGGCGACACCGCCGCGGCCGCGCTCGGCATCGACACCGGCCGGACCCGCTGGCTGCTGCTCGCCGGCTCCGCGCTGCTCACCGGCGCGATGGTCTCGGTCAGCGGCGCCATCGGCTTCGTCGGGCTCGTCCTGCCCAACGCCGTCCGGCTGGTGGTCGGCTCCCGCCACCGGCGGCTGCTGCCGCTCAGCGTGCTGACCGGCGCCATCTTCATGGTCTGGGTCGACACCCTCGCGCGCACCCTCTTCGACCCGCGCGAGGTGCCGGTCGGCATCATCACCGTGCTGGTCGGGGCTCCGGTCTTCGTGATGGTCCTGCTCTCCCACCGGGGGCGGGCATGAGCGGCAGCGCGTCGACCCCTCCCGGCGGCCCCGGCGGCCCCGGTGTCCCCGGTGTCCTGGGCGTCCAGGGGCTGTCGCGGGTCGTCGGTCGCCAGGTGCTGCTCGAGGACGCCTCCTTCGCGGTGCCCGGCGGCGGGTTGGTCGCCCTGGTGGGGCCCAACGGTGCCGGGAAGTCGAGCCTGCTGCGGCTGGTGGCCGGCACCGCCGCCTCCGACAGGCTGCCCGGGACGGCCAGGGGCGGCCTGCCCGCGCGCGTCGTCCTCGACGGGGTCGACCTGCTGGCCCTGCGCCGCCGGGAGCGGGCCCGGGTGGTGGCGCTGGTCGAGCAGGACGCCCGCGCGGAGTTCTCGCTGACCGTCCGGCAGGTCGTCGCGCTGGGGCGGATCCCGCACGAGTCGCCCTGGGCGGTGGCCGCCGGCGACGCGGCGGTCGTCGACGCCGCCCTGGCCCGGGTCGGCGCCGAGCACCTTGCCGACCGGTCGCTGGCGACGCTCTCGGGAGGCGAGCAGCAGCGGATCCAGCTCGCCCGGGCGCTCGCCCAGGAGCCCCGGCTGCTGCTCCTCGACGAGCCCACCAACCACCTCGACGTCCGCGCCCAGCTCGACACGCTCGCGCTGCTGCGCGAGATCGCCGGGACCGGCATCACCGTGATGGCCGCCCTCCACGACCTCAACCTGGCCGCGGCGCACTGCGACCACGTCGTCGTGGTGGCCCAGGGGCGGGTGCGGGCCGTCGGCGCGGTCGGCGACGTGCTCACCCCCGAGCTGATCGCCGCGACCTACGGCGTGGTGGCCGACGTGGTGGCCCATCCGCGGACCGGCCGCCCGCTGATCGCCTTCTCCCGGCAGGTGCACGCCTCCGCACCGGCCTAGCCGGAACCTAGACTGTGGCCCGGCGGGGGCGTCGAGGCGGGGAGGCAGCGTGCAGGCACGGGCGCAGGGACGCGTCGGGTACGTCGTACCGGTCGACGCGGTGACCCCCCGGGAGGCGGTCGAGCTCAGCGTGCTCGCCGAGCACGCGGGCTTCTCCGGCACCATGGCCGCCGACACGTTCCAGCCCTGGCTGCCCAGCCTCGGGCAGGCGCCGCACGCCTGGACTCTGCTCGGGGCGCTGGCCGAGCACACCAGCGGCGACTTCGGGGTGGGCATGGCCGCCTCCGGGGGGCGGATGCACCCGGCCGCCCTGGCCCAGGCGTCGGCGACGCTGGCGGCCCTGCACCCCGGTCGCCACTGGATCTCGCTCGGGGTCGGGGAGGCGCTGCACGAGCACGTCGTCGGGGGCTACTGGCCCGAGGCGCCCCAGCGCGTCGCTCGGCTCTTCGAGGCCGTCGAGCTGGTCAAGCGGCTCTACGCCGGCTCCCTGGCCGGTCGCGAGGTCCGCTACGACGGGGTCCACTTCCAGATGGAGAACTCCCGGCTGTGGACCATGCCGGAGCAGGCGCCGGCGGTGCTGGTGGCCACCAGCGGGCCGCAGACCGCCCGCCGGGCCGGCCGCAGCGCCGACGGGCTGCTGGCGGTCGCGGTGCGCCCGCAGCAGGCGGGCCTGCTGCTCGAGCGGTTCCGCGAGGGGGCCCGGGAGGGCGGCAAGGACCCGGCCACGATGCCGGCGTGGCTCCACCTCAACCTCAGCTGGGCCACGACCCGCGAGGAGGCGGTGCGGCACGTCGCCGAGCGCTACCCGATGGCCGCGATGCGGTTCGCCCGCGGCGACCTGCGCTCCCCGCACGTGGTGGAGCAGATCGCCCGGCTGGTGCGGCCCGAGGACTTCGAGGGCCGCCTCCCGGTGAGCGCCGACCCGGCCGACCACGTGGCCGAGATCCGCACCTACCTCGACCTCGGCTACGACCGGGTCTTCGTGCACAACGTCGGCCCCAACCAGGCCGCCTTCGTGCAGACCTTCGGCGAGAAGGTGCTGCCCGCGCTGGCCTGAGAGGTCGCGTGCCCGGACGTGCGCCGTGCGCGCCGGGGAATCAGCCGGCGCCCGCCGAAGTTGCCACCGGTCATGACCCCACACCAGGACGCGCGCCGCGTCTCGCTGCTGCTGGGGCTGCTCTTCGGGCTCGCGGGGATGGGCTCCTCCTCGGCGGCGATCGCGCTGCCGGCGGTGGCGGCGGAGTTCGACACCTCCGTCGGGGTCGCGGCCTGGACGATCAGCGGCTACGTGCTGCTGCTCGCCGTGGCCACCCCCATCTACGGCCGCGTCTCCGACCTGGTCGGGGTGCGGATCCCGCTGCTGGTCGGGGTCGGCCTGATGACGCTGGGCGCGCTGGGGGCGGCGGCCGCGAGCTCCTTCGAGCTGCTGCTCGTCATGCGCATCCTCCAGGGCGCCGGCGCGGCCGCCGTGCCCACGCTCGGGGTGACGGTGCTCAGCGCCCGCTACGACGGGGAGATCCGCGGCCTGGCGCTCGGCCGCCTCAGCGCCATGGCGGCCGCCCTGAGCTGCCTCGGGCCGCTGGCCGGCGGCGTCGTCGAGCACGCCGTCGGGTGGCGGAGCGTGATGGCGCTGCCGATCCTCGGCGTGCTGGTGCTGCCGCTGCTGTGGCGCGCCATCGCCGGCGGCGGCTCCGGAGCCCGCCTCGACGTGATCGGGGCCGTGCTGGTCGCCGGCACCTCCGCGGGCCTGGTGATGGTCGTGCAGTCGCCCTCGACGGGGCTGGTGGTGGCGGTCGTCGGGGTCGCCCTGATGGTGCTGGGCGTCCCGCTGGTGCTCCGCCGGGTGCGCCGGCACCCGCACGGCTTCCTGCCCGCCTCGGTGATCCGCAACGGCACGGTGGTGCGCTCGGCCCTGGCGGCCTCGGCGATGCCCGCCTCCTGGTTCGCGATGCTGGTCGGCGTGCCGGCCGCCCTGGTCGACGCCGGCTGGCCGGCGTGGCGGGTGGGGCTGCTGCTGGTGCCGAGCGCGGTGGCCGCCCTCTTCCTCCCGCGGGCCACCTCCTGGCTGCTCGCCACCCGCGGCGGGCCGCTCACCCTGGTGCTGGCCGCGGTGGTGGCCGCCGGCTCGATGCTGGTCTCCGCGCTGGCCACCGCGCAGGCCTGGCCGGTCGCGGTCGGGATCGCCGTGGTGCTGACCACCATCGCCTTCGGGCTCGGCCAGCCGGCGATGATCGCGGTCGTCGGCGACGCGGTCGACGCCGACGTCAGGGGCGCCGCGCTCGGCGTCGCGACGCTGGTCTTCCTGGTCGGCGGCAGCGTCGGCTCGGCGATGGTCGCCGGCCTGGGGGAGGTGCTCGGCATCCCCGGCAGCCTGCTGGTGCTGGCCCTGCTGCCGCTGCTGGGGATCCTCGCGGTGCTGCCCGAGGTGAGGCGGGAGCGCGCCGCGGCGAGGTCGACCTGAGGGGGCGGTCCGCGCCCGCGGCCGGTGCCGCGCAGGAGCGCCGGCCGCCCATACTATGTTCATAGATCCCCCAGCCTAGGAGAGTGCCTTGAACACCGAACTGACCAGCCGCACGATCGCCATCCTCGGAGGCACCGGACCGCAGGGGCGCGGGCTGGCCCGCCGCTTCGCGACGGCCGGCCTGACCGTCGTGCTGGGCAGCCGGGCGGCGGAGAAGGCCGAGCAGGCAGCCGCCGAGCTCGCCGCCGCCACGGGGGGCGACG
This sequence comes from Nocardioides sp. Z50_6, assembly GCF_058215755.1. Classification (NCBI taxonomy): domain Bacteria; kingdom Bacillati; phylum Actinomycetota; class Actinomycetes; order Propionibacteriales; family Nocardioidaceae; genus Nocardioides; species Nocardioides sp. Z50_6. The sequence continues at coordinate 372,754 of NZ_JBZAJB010000004.1, forward strand.
TGACCGGGGCCGCCAACGCCGACGCCGCCGCGGCGGGCGACCTGGTGCTGGTCGTCGTCCCCTGGGACGGCCACGCCGAGCTCCTCGCCGACCTCAAGCCGCACCTGGACGGCAAGATCGTGGTGGACTGCGTCAACCCGCTCGGCTTCGACAAGCAGGGGGCCTACGCCCTCCCGGTGCCCGAGGGCTCGGCCACCGAGCAGGCCGCCGCGATCCTCACCGAGTCGACCGTGGTCGGGGCGTTCCACAACGTCTCAGCCGTGCTGCTGGAGGACCCCGAGGTCGAGCGCGTCGACACCGACGTCCTGGTCCTCGGCGACGAGCGCGAGGCCACCGACCTGGTGCAGGCGCTGGCCGACGCCGTCCCGGGGATGCGCGGCGTCTACGCCGGGCGCCGCCGCAACGCCCACCAGGTCGAGGCGCTGACCGCCAACCTGATCAGCATCAACCGCCGCTACAAGGCGCACGCCGGGGTCCGCGTCACCGACGTCTGAGGCGCCGACACGACAGCAGGCCTGCTCGGGGATCTCCCGGAGCAGGCCTGCTGTCATGTTCGTGTGCCGTGTGGCTGCGTCACTCCTGGTTCTGCGGAGGCAGCGCGGCGATGGTCGGGTGGTCCCGGTCGCTCACGTCGGTCTTCGAGGCGCCGCCCGGGGAGCCGATCTCGGAGAAGAACCCGACGTTGACGTCGTAGTAGTCCTTCCACTCCTCGGGGGTGTCGTCCTCGTAGAAGATCGCCTCGGCCGGGCAGACCGGCTCGCAGGCTCCGCAGTCGACGCACTCGTCGGGCTGGATGTAGAGCATCCGCTTGCCCTCGTAGATGCAGTCGACCGGGCACTCGTCGACGCAGGAACGGTCCTTGACGTCCACGCAGGGCTGCGCGATCACGTAGGTCATCGGGGGTCTCCTTCCACGGTCCAGGTGTCTTGTCCGTCGATCAGCGCCTGCAGGTTCGCCTCGCCCTCACCGACGCCGGCGAGGGTGAGCTGTTCGCGGGCCTGGTCGTCGTAGGTGGGGCGTTCGACGGCGCGGAAGATGCCGATGGGG